>CAYQMX010000095.1:0-1067 GCA_964418745.1 uncultured Vitreoscilla sp. | reverse complement strand
CGGCCAATACCAGCCGGTCGCGAAGGGCAGGTTTCGGATAGGCTGGGGCACGGCTCGAGGACAACATTGTGGGTGGGTAGCCGGCTGACAGTTACGCTACGATTTGTCGATGAGTTCCGTGCATCGACGCCTCGCTCAGCAGCCGTACCTCGTACAGCACCTATACCCCGACGGTGACGCGGGCCACTTCGCGATGCTGGCCGATCTCTCCGCAAGTGGATGGCCACCCATGTCGTCCGACCTTGAAACCCTGCTGCAGATGCACTGCCCGTGCCGGCGGTGCGGTGCGGCGGTTGACGTATTTGCCGACCACGTGAGGTGCGCGCCAGGGGAGGTGTGGTTCGGCGACCGCGTGGTGCTCAACGTGCCGGACGCGTTCGTGGCAGAAGTGGAGCGCGAAGCCGATCCCGTCCGGCGCCAGCGGCGACGCGAGCACCTCAACGAAAAAGGTCGCGCCCAGTATCGACAGCGCAAGCAACAGATAGAGGCTGGCGGGGTACGGCATACGGAGGAAGAGATCCGCGCGCTCTACGAGTTGCAGGGCGGCCACTGCTTCTACTGCTACCAACCGCTGCGGATCGACAACTACGAATGGGACGTAGCCCGCGACCACTTCGTCCCACTTGCCCGCGGTGGGCACGATGGCATCACGAATATCGTCCTAACGTGCGGGCTGTGCAACAACCGCAAGCTTGCCAAGAACGGGCATGATTTCTTGCGCTCCGCGAAACGTGCGGCGTCCGACGAAGTTAAACGGCTTCTCACGCTGATGCATCGGCGCCATCGAACTGCGTACCCGGAGATATGGGTCGGTGCTCCCCGCCCAACGCTGCCGTCAGCGCGGAAGCGGACAGCCTGAGGGGCGTCGATTTCGCCTCGGCGAAGCACAGCAACGGGTCGGGCCCTGCTGCTCGGCCGCCAGCGTCGACGGGCAGGTATGCTGCGCATGGCGGTCAGCCGAAGACCCATGGCGCGGCGCCTGGCCTGGCCTGGTCGCTGGCGTCAGGGGCGCCTGTCGGCGGCGGATTCAACTGGTCAACGCAACAGATTCGCTGAACATCTCAGCG
>CAYQMX010000094.1:0-1082 GCA_964418745.1 uncultured Vitreoscilla sp. | reverse complement strand
GCGCCGTACGACACCGCGTTGGTCTTGTTGGTGGGCAGGCCGTTCTGCGCATCCTGCGCCGCCGCCTTGTTGAAGTCGGCGTAGGTCACGTACAGGCGCAGCTCCGGACGCTTCCAGAAGTCCGGGCCGGTCGACAGGGCCGGGCCGAGCGTGAGCTTGGTCAGGTTCTCCGACTTGCCGCCGCTGGGCTTGCGGTTGGAGTAGCCGATCTCCGTCAGCCACTTCAGGTTCTTGGTGATGCCGATGGAGCCGCGACCGCCCAGCGTATACGAGTTCCAGCTGCCGGTATCGGTCTTGTCGTGCTGGTACAGCGCGATGGCCTGGCCGCCGAAGGCGCCCACCTGCCACGACGGGCTCTCGACGATGCGCCAGGTCTTGGTGCCCGAGTCGGCGACGGCGTTGCCGAAGCCCTGGTTGATGTTGGTCGAGCCCTGCGCGTACTGCACCCAGATGTGGTTGCCGCCGCCGAAGAACTTGTCCTGCACGTGCTCGGCGGTGAAGCCGAAGCCGTCCTTGCCCTTGACCCCGCCCTGCGAGTCGGCCTTGGAGAAGGTGCCCACCAGGCGCAGCTTGCCGTCCGGATTGACGACGATGTCGTAGAGCTGGGCATGCAGGCGGGCGATGCCGTTGCCGCCGCCGTTGGTGTCGGTCTTGTAGCCGGAGAAGCCGAACTTGCCCATGCCCACGTCGATGTTCTCGACGCCGGCGCCCACGCCCGACATGTTGGTGAAGAAGGTGTCGACGATGTGCACGTCGTCGCGGTCGCGGCGCTTGCCCATCCAGAACAGCGCCTGCGGGGCGATGTCCACGCCCTTCATCTCGACGTAGGCCTGCTCGATGCCGTAGTCGTGGTTGGACTCGGTCTGCGGGCTGTAGTAGTTGGTCATCAGCACGGCGTTGAAGTCCACCCCGTCGGCCTTGACGGCCTGGGCGAGCTGGAACTCGCCGTAGAAGTCGCACTCGTTGCCGAGACGGTACTTCAGGCCGGGGCTGTTCAGGCCGTAGCACTGGCGCGATTCGCCCGAGACGGTGGTGGCGGCGGGGCCGCCGCGCATGTAGCCGGTCCAGTCGACCGCGTGGGC
>CAYQMX010000093.1:0-1123 GCA_964418745.1 uncultured Vitreoscilla sp. | reverse complement strand
GCCGCATTCGTTGCGAGACGATGCTTCGTCATCATGGTTCCTGTTCCTTGTTCCGGGCAATGCCGTGACGGCATCGGCAATTACTTCGTCGCGGGCGCCGAGCCCGGCGCCGGGGCATAGCCGGGGGCGCCCGGCGGCGGGGCGCCGAAGCCACCGTGCAGGACACGCCCGTCCTCGAGGGTGAAATCGACCAGTTCGCCGCCCGGCACGCCGTTGCGGTTCGGGTGCCAGGTCACGGTGGCCTTCTGGCCGACCTTGAAGTCGCGCGGCTTGAAGCCCTGGCTGGAGATCGTGGCGGGCGCGCCGGTGGTGACCGAGACCTCGTCGGCCTTGCCGTTGGCGTCGGTGAAGGCGACGGTCATCGACGAGTGCGGCGCGTTCCAGTCGAATTCCTTGAGCGTGCCGGTGACGGACTTGGTGACGGCCTGGTCATAGGCCGCGAACGAATGGTGCGCCAGGGCTGGCGTCATGGTGAAAGCCGACAGGGCCAGGAAGAGGGCGGTGGCGACTGGCTGGGGGAATTTCATGTTGTTCCTCGTTGGCAACGATGCTGGGTCGGACGGGAGACGGGTCAGTGTGCCGGCGGGGGAGCGGCCGGCGCCGGGCCCATGGGGGCGCCCGACGAGGCGTCCCAGTGCTCGGCGAGCTTGCCGTTCTGGATCCGGAACATGTTGAAGATGTAGCTGGGGCTGGCTTCGGCGCCCGGAGCCGCAGGCATCGTGCGCGAGGACACGCGGATCACGATGTCGCCGTTGGCGATCAGCGAGAGCACCTGCGCCGGCGGCAGCGCGGGCATCGAGCCCGTGGGCGGCACGCCGGCCGGCGGCGCCGGCATGGCCTCGAACATGCGGATGAGGCCTTCGCGGCCCGGGCCGAACTTCTTGCCGGCTTCCATGTGCTGGATGTAGTCGGCCTGCATGTACTTCTCGACGATGGACCGGATGTTCTGCTTCATGCCGCCGTGCGCGTCGGCGTTGTCGAGGGCCGCGTAGAAGTCGGCCACCAGCTTGACGTTGGCTTCTTCCTGCGGCGTGTACGTGGCGGCGTGGGCCGACATGGCCAGGCCCGCGCCCATCGCGCACGCGACGACAAGCTTCCAGATTTTCAGGCGTTTCATCTTGTC
>CAYQMX010000092.1:0-1128 GCA_964418745.1 uncultured Vitreoscilla sp. | reverse complement strand
TTACTCGATGATCTTGGCGACGACGCCGGCGCCGACGGTGCGGCCGCCTTCACGGATGGCGAAGCGCAGGCCTTCTTCCATCGCGATCGGGGCGATCAGCTTGACCGTGATCGACACGTTGTCGCCCGGCATGACCATTTCCTTGTCCTTGGGCAGCTCGATCGCGCCCGTCACGTCCGTCGTGCGGAAGTAGAACTGGGGACGATAGTTGTTGAAGAACGGCGTGTGACGGCCGCCTTCGTCCTTGGACAGGACGTAGATCTCGCCCGTGAAGTGCGTGTGCGGCTTGACCGAACCCGGCTTGCACAGCACCTGGCCGCGCTGGACGTCTTCACGCTTGGTGCCGCGCAGCAGGATGCCGACGTTGTCGCCAGCCTGGCCCTGGTCGAGCAGCTTGCGGAACATTTCCACGCCCGTGCAGGTGGTCTTCTGCGTGGCGGCGATACCGACGATCTCGATTTCCTCGCCGACCTTGACGATGCCGCGTTCGATACGGCCGGTCACCACGGTGCCGCGACCCGAGATCGAGAACACGTCTTCGACCGGCATCAGGAAGGCGCCGTCGACGGCACGTTCCGGCGTCGGGATGTAGGTGTCGAGCGCGTCGGCCAGCTTCATGATGGCTTCTTCGCCCAGCTCGCCCTTGTCACCTTCGAGCGCCAGCTTGGCCGAGCCCTTGATGATCGGGGTGTCGTCGCCGGGGAAGTCGTACTTCGACAGCAGCTCGCGCACTTCCATCTCGACGAGCTCGAGCAGCTCGGCGTCGTCCACCATGTCGGCCTTGTTCAGGAACACGATGATGTAGGGCACGCCCACCTGGCGCGACAGCAGGATGTGCTCGCGCGTCTGGGGCATCGGGCCGTCGGCGGCCGAGCACACCAGGATGGCGCCGTCCATCTGGGCGGCACCGGTGATCATGTTCTTGACGTAGTCGGCGTGGCCCGGGCAGTCGACGTGCGCGTAGTGGCGGTTGGCCGTCTCGTACTCGACGTGCGCGGTGTTGATCGTGATGCCGCGTGCCTTTTCTTCCGGCGCCGCGTCGATCTGGTCGTACGCCTTGGCTTCGCCGCCGAACTTCTTGGACAGGACCGTGGTGATCGCAGCCGTCAGCGTGGTCTTGCCATGGTC
>CAYQMX010000091.1:0-1199 GCA_964418745.1 uncultured Vitreoscilla sp. | reverse complement strand
GCCGCGACGAGGCAGACCATGCCGAACACCTGGAGCACCGCGGGCAGGCTGCCGCCCTGCAGGCCACGCACCCAGGGCACGAGCTGCGCGCTCAGGGGCTGGCCCAGCCACCAGGCGGTCATGAACAGGCCGGTGCCGCGTCCGCGGAACTCGAACGGCAGGGCCGCCATCACCAGCACCGCCAGCGACGGCAGCAGGATCCCGCAGCCGAGCTGGTTGATCACCAGCCAGGCCGTGAAGAACTGGACGGCGGGCGAGTGGTTCATCATCACGTAGCTGGCGCCGATCAGCCCGAACGCGATGGTCAGCTGCGTCGCCGCGCGGGCGCGGGCGAGGCGGCGAAACAGCAGCGCGGAGCCCACGGCCACCGACAGGCCGGCAGCGCCGGTGAACAGCCCGAGCTGCGACGGCGTCTTGATGTCGTAGGTCTCGGCCAGCACGTTGGTCACCTGGATCTGCATCAGGAAGAACATGACGCCGCCGAACATCGAGATGGCCGCCAGCGGCATCATGGTGCCCCACGGGAAGCGGCCGGCGTCGCCGGCGATCTCGTCGGTGGGCTGTTCGGACTTCACCGGCTCCCAGGTCCACAGCAGCAGCCCGATGGCGTACACGGCGCTGATGGCGTAGGCGGCGAACGGTGCGCGCCAGCTGATGTTGCCGAGCGCGCCCCCCAGCACCGCCAGGAAGATCGAGGAGATCGACGCCAGCGCGGTCTGGTTGGCGAGCCACTTCTCGCGCTCCGCGCCGTGGAAGTAGTCGCCGATGAGCGTCGTGCTGGCCGTGACCACCACCGCCTCCATCGCGCCGACGAAGACGCGGCTGGCGATGATGGCGCCGAGGTCGTCGAGGAACATCGGCATGATGCCGGCGATGGCGTAGAGCACCAGCGCCCCCATCAGCGCGCGGCGGCGGCCGAAGCGATCGACCACGAAGCCCGCCACCGGCGCGAGCAGCGCCACGCACAGGGCGGGCAAGGTCAGCATCAGCGGGATCAGGAACTGCACGCCGGGCACGGCGGCGAAGTGTTCCATCATGCGCGGCACCACCGGCACCAGCACGATCAGTCCCATGACGGCCATCGTGATCGGGAGCAGCAGCAGCAAGCCCTGCAGCGTGCCGGCCTTGCGTGAGGAATTCGCGGTCATGGTGTTCGTGTCTCCTGTTGTTGTCCTGGCGCTGGCCGGCATGTCGTTGCC
>CAYQMX010000090.1:0-1386 GCA_964418745.1 uncultured Vitreoscilla sp. | reverse complement strand
TGGCGGTATCTTCGTTGATCGCGCTCAAGGTCGCGCCGCCGCTGGCGACCGGGGCATCGTTGACCGCCGTGACGGTGTGCGCCAACGCGACCGTGGCCGAGGAATAATGCGTCGTACCCCCGGTGGCGCCGCCGGCGCTCAAGTCAATCGTGCCGCCGCTGGTGATCGCGTCCGCCCCGGTTTCGATCAGGTTGACGCTCAACGCGGTTGCCGAACCGTTGTAGTTCGCCGCCGGTACAAAGCGCAAGACATCGGTCGCCGCCAGTGTGATCGCTGTCGACGCGGTCGCATTGCCTAGCGCGGTCCAGGCGCCGGTTCCGTTGACTTGGTATTCCCAGGCGCCCTTGGCCGCATCGGCGCTATAGCCGCCGATCGCGACACCGATCAGGCTGCCTGCCGCACCGCCGTCGGTGGTATCGGAGAAGTTGCCGCCGAACAGGGTCGCGACGGTTGCGCCGGCCGGGCTGGCGGTATCTTCGTTGATCGCGCTCAAGGTCGCGCCGCCGCTGGCGACCGGGGCGTCGTTGACCGGGTTCACGGTAATTGTGAAGGTCTGGCTGACGCTGGTATCGACGCCGCCATTAGCGGTGCCGCCGTTATCTGTGATCGACACTGTGACTGTCGCCGTGCCGCTGGCATTGGCCGCAGGTGTGTAGCTCAGGTTGCCGCTACTGTCGATTGTCGGCTGAACGCTGAATAATCCGTTATTGTCATTACTTGAGGTAAAACTCAAAGTTTGACCGCTCTCATTGGCCGGGCCTTTGCTGAGGCCGGTCGCCCAGCCGGTTACTGTTTGTGCTCCCGCATCTTCGTTCACAGTTTGGTCCGCGCCCTTGGTAAAACTGGGGGCATCATTGATCGAATTCGCCGTCACTACAGTGGTCGCATTGGCTGTACCGCTGGAAGTACCGTCATTCGGCGTCAAGGTAAAAGTAGTTGCGACCGTAGCGTTAGGCGCAACCTGATTTTCAGTCGGCGTAAATACCAAGGCCCGCAAATTGCTTTGTATCGTAGCCGGTGCGGCCGAAGTCAAGGTGTAATTGCCCGCGGTGCCGGTCAGCCCGGTGCCGGACAAAGTTCCGTTTGCAGCGATGTAGGTGATAGTGATACTGACATTATCGTTTTCAGCGTCGGTCACGGTCACGCCGCTGAACGGCGTAATAGTAGCATTGTCGTTGACGGTACCGGCCGTCGTGAAAGTGCCGCCCAATATTGGAGAAGCGTTGCTCATGGTCAGCGTAAAATCATTGCCCGTGTCACCGACATAACTGGCTTGAAGCGTCCCCGTCCGGGCGCCTTCGGCCAAGCTGGTGAAAGTACCGGTAATGGCGTCGCTGGCGTCATTATCGATCACCGTAAAACTGTCGTTGAGAGCCGGCGTATAAC
>CAYQMX010000089.1:0-1395 GCA_964418745.1 uncultured Vitreoscilla sp. | reverse complement strand
CCGGCACGATCACCAGCGTCAATGGCGACGCGCTCACCCTCTGCAATGCGCAGGGATTCCACACCGTGAGGGCATCGGAAGCGCGGTCGGCGTCATGAGCGCCACGTTCGACTGCGCGGCCGCCTACGTCGCCGCCTACCCGGGCGAGGCGTCATGAGCGCAGACCTCGATCTGGGCGCGATCTCCGCCAAGGCGGGCGACAAGTACAGCCCGAACCTCCATCGGTGGCTGAAGCACTGGCCGTATCGGGGAGCGGAGAGCGCGCCCGAAGTCTTTCGGAACACCGATGGGCTGCTCTACATCGGCATAGTGCACGACGACGGCTGGTTCAGCGGCGCTCTGCTCAACACCGTGCTGTGCAACGGGGTCCGGGCAGACATCGGAGCGTACGCGCCCCCGTTCGTGGCTCAGAAGCTCAAGCGCGTCGACGGTTTCTGGGAGGCCTACCAAGAGCGCGGACGCTGCGCGATCGACCCAGAGCACAGGGTGAACTTCCAGGGCGACACTCGCTGGTCCGCGGATGGTGACTCGAGGCGGTGCGCTTGGTGCGGCCACGTGCAGTATCGCCGGCGCTGGACGGAATCTGTCGAGCGGTCCGGCTGGTTCGACTCACCGGACGCCGCGGGGTGCGCCGCCTTCGAAACGGAGACGCGGCCGTGAGCATCGGCGACCGCCAGGGGACGCACAACGCCCCCGTGAAGCTGGGGCAGTCGGTCATCGGCGTATGCGAATGCGTCCGCTGCCGTGACTGCGAAGGCTGCCCGGAGCCCATCGAGACGCACTTCACCTGCACCCGCACGGGCGCGCACAAGTGCAGCTACTCGAAGGCGTGCGGCGATCGCAAGCTCCGCCCGCGGCCCGAGCCGTCCGATCGACCCGCTCACAAGCGGCTGTGCCTGCGCTGCCGGTCCGTCGACCTGAGCGACCGACGCCCCGGCGTCCTGTACTGCGACGACTGCCGCCGGATCGTCAGCAACACCACGTTCGCCACACGCACGGGCCTGAAGAAGCCGGCTGCCAAGACGCAGCCGCAACGAAAGGAGGCAGCGGTGCCTGCAACACCAAACGGCACACGCAGGAAGTGGTCCAAGGAGGACGATGCATTGATCTGCACGCATGCGCTCGAAGGATCCGCCGCGATCGCGGAGATGCTCGGCGGCACGACGGCAAAGTGCGTGCTGCAGCGCGCCAGCAAGCTCGGCGTGAGCCTCGGAGGCGGCCGTGGTCACCAGTCGCACAGGACGCCCCCCCCGGTAGCGCCACAGCCCGAGGAGGAAGACGTGCAGCCTGAAGCGGCATCCGACGCCACGGTCACGGCACCACTCCCGGAGCATCCCACACCCGAGGACGCACCCAAGCCCGGTCCCGCGCTCGCGGACGACCCGCCGGGCGTCT
>CAYQMX010000088.1:0-1483 GCA_964418745.1 uncultured Vitreoscilla sp. | reverse complement strand
CCCTGACCACGGACCAGGTCGCCGCCTTCACGACCGCGCAAGTGGCCGCCCTGACCACTGCGCAGATCGCCAGCCTGGCCACCGCCACGCTCGATGCGCTGACCACCGCGCAGTTCGCCGCGCTGACCACGGCCCAGGTCGGTGCGCTGACCACCGCCCAGGTCGTCGGCCTGACCACCACCGAGATCGCTGCGCTGACCACCGCGCAGGCCGCCGCGCTCAAGACCGCCGAGGTCGCGGTGCTGACCACCGATGAACTCGCCGCGCTGTCGACCACCGACCTGCGTGCCTTCGGCACCGCCGCCATCGACGCGCTGACGACCGCCCAGCTCGACGCCCTGTCGACCGCGCAGATGGCCGCGCTGACGACCGCCCAGGTCGCCGGCCTGACCACGACCCAGGTCGCCGCCCTGAGCACGACCAACCTCGACGCCCTGGGCACCGCCCAGGTCGCCGCCCTGACCACCGCGCAGGTCGCCAGCCTGACCACCGACCAGGTGGCCAACCTGACGACGGCCGACCTGGCCGCCCTGACCACAAGCCAGATCCGCGCCCTCGGCACCGCCGACATCCAGGCCCTGACGACCACCGAGGTCGCCGCCCTGACCAGCACCCAGGCCAACGCGCTGACGACCAGCCAGGTCGCCGCGATCACCACCGACCAGATCACCTCGCTGTCGTCGGCCGACCTGCGCGCCCTCGGCACCGCCGCCGTCGATGCGCTGAGCTCCAACCAGCTCAACGCCCTGACCACGGACCAGGTCGCCGCCTTCACGACCGCGCAAGTGGCCGCCCTGACCACCGCGCAGGTCGCCAGCCTGGCCACCGCCACGCTCGACGCGCTGACCACCGCGCAGTTCGCTTCGCTGACGACCGCGCAGATCGGTGCCCTGACGACCGCCCAGGTCGTCGGCCTGACCACGACCGAGATCGGTGCGCTGACCACGGCGCAGGCCGCCGCGCTCAAGACCGCCGAGGTCGCGGTGCTGACCACCGATGAACTCGCCGCGCTGTCGACCACCGACCTGCGTGCCTTCGGCACCGCCGCCATCGACGCGCTGACGACCGCCCAGCTCAATGCCCTGTCGACCGCGCAGATGGCCGCGCTGACGACCGCCCAGGTCGCCGGCCTGACCACGACCCAGGTCGCCGCGCTCACGACCACCAACCTCGACGCCCTGACGACCTCGCAGGTCGCCGCGCTGACCACCGCGCAGGTCGCCAGCCTGACCACCGACCAGGTGGCCAACCTGACGACGGCCGACCTCGCCGCGCTGACCACCAGCCAGATCCGCGCCCTCGGCTCCGCCGACATCCAGGCCCTGACGACCACCGAGGTCGCCGCCCTGTCGACCACCCAGGCCAACGCGCTGACGACCGCACAGATCGCCGCGATCACCACCGACCAGGTCGCGTCGCTGTCGACCACCGACCTGCGCGCCCTCGGCACCGCCGCGGTCGACGCCTTCGGCTCGGCCCAGCT
>CAYQMX010000087.1:0-1532 GCA_964418745.1 uncultured Vitreoscilla sp. | reverse complement strand
GTCTGGACGTGATGGGCGTTGGGGTTTCGGGATCTGGTGCATTCGGGGCACTCGCCCCGTGCGTCACGGTCCGGTGGGTTGAAAGCCGAGCGCGACGCCACGGAACAGGGCTGCTTCGGGGCAGGCGGCGGCAAAGGCGATGCGGACCCGTGTCGCGGTCTCGGTGATGCGGGCGGCGATCTTGAGCAGGCGCATCCGCAGCGTGGTGAACTCGGCGATGGCCAGCGCCTGCGGTTTGGGAATGGCGTCGCGCACCGTCAGCATCAGCCAGTAGGCGGCGGTGTGCAGCACGAGGCGCACTTGGTTGGCGAGCGCCGAGCGGCAGCTGGTGCGGTCGGAGGCCAACTGGCTCTTGTGCAGCTTGATGAGATTCTCGGCCTGTCCGCGGGCGCAGTAGAGCGTGTCGTAGAGCCATTCGGCGCTGCCTCCTGCCAAGTTGGTCACCACGAAGCGGATGTCCAACCCTCGCGTGCTGGCCTCGATCCGGGCCGCCACGCGCCGCTCGCAGGTCCAGGATTTGGCGCCGTAGCGGGTCTCGGCATAGCGACGCAGCACCGGGGCCGCGGTCTCGGCGCGGCGCACCCGGACATCGTCGGCGGTGGCCTCCACCAGGCGGCTCAGCACGGCGTTGCCCGGCAGGCCGAAGATGAAGTCCACCGCATTGGCCTCGCACCATGCCATCACTTCGGGGCGGGCGTAGTGACCATCGCCGCGCAGGGTCAGCCGGGTGGCCGGCCAATGGCTGCGGATGCGGCGCACCAGGCGTCGAACATGGCCGCGCACTTCCTGCCCGGACGGCGTCTTGCCCGGACGCAGCAGGATCGCCACCGGGCGTGCGGTCGCGGTGTCGTAGACATGGATCGGCAAGAAGCAGCGCTCGTCGTAGTGCGCATTGAACAGCGAGAGCTGCTGATGCCCATGCACGACGTCGACGGTGTCGTCGATGTCCAGCGTGACGGCGCCGGGCGGACGGCGATAGCTGGCGCAGTAGAGGTCGACCATGGCGTAGGTCATGCGCACCACCTCGCGCAGGTCGGGCGCGTTCTCCCAGCGCGACACGGTCGGCTGCGAGCACAGGTCGCGGCCGCTGTCCGGAAGTCGCCCGCAGGCCAGCTTAAAGCCGGGATCGCTGCGCAGATGATCGAGGTCGTCGGCATCCTCGTAGCCGCAGGCGATGGCGAGCATGCGGGCGCGCAGGATGTCGGCGACGCTATGCGTGACGAACAGGGGATTACGCGGATCGGCGATCAGCCCCGCGAGCTTCTCGGCGATCCCCAGGCGCCGCTCGGCGGCTGCCAGCAGCAGGACCCCGCCGTCCGAGGTGATGCGTCCGCCGTCGAACGCAGCGGTGAGCTTCTTGCGTCCGATGGCTGGAAAGCCGAACGCCTCAATCGTATCGTCGTGCATGGCGGGTGTGGCTCGGCATGATCGTGTGGACAGGATGGTTTCGACACCCAATCCATAAACACAATCAACAGCTTACGCGACACCCGCCAGCCGAATCCCTGCCATGCCGTGAATAAGAGCGGCTA
>CAYQMX010000086.1:0-1549 GCA_964418745.1 uncultured Vitreoscilla sp. | reverse complement strand
ACGTCGCCCATGAACAGCAGCGGGATCAGCACCGCGATCAGCGACACCGTCAGCGACACGATGGTGAAGCCGATCTGCGAGGCGCCCTTGAGCGCGGCCTGCATCGGCCGCTCGCCCTGCTCGAGGTAGCGCGAGATGTTCTCGATCATCACGATCGCGTCGTCGACGACGAAGCCGGTGGCGATGGTCAGCGACATCAGGCTGAGGTTGTTCAGGCTGTAGCCCAGCAGGTACATCGCGCCGCAGGTGCCCACCAGCGAGATCGGCACCGACAGGCTGGCGATGACTGTCGCGCGCCAGCTGTGCAGGAACGCGAAGATCACCAGCGTGACCAGCAGCACGGCCAGCACCAGCTCGAACTCCACGTGCTCGACCGACGCGCGGATGCCCGCGGTGCGGTCGCTGAGCACGCGCACCTCGAGCGCGGCCGGCAGCGCCGCCTGCAGCTCGGGCAGCTGCTTCTTGATCGCGTCCACCGTCTGGATCACGTTGGCGCCCGGCTGGCGCTGCACGTTGACGATGATCGCCGGCGTGTCGTCGGCCCAGGCGGCCAGGCGCAGGTTCTCGGCGCTGTCGACCACCTGGGCGATGTCGGCCAGGCGGACCGGCGCGCCGTTCCTGTAGCTGACGATCAGCGACCGGTAGTCGTCGACCGAGACCAGCTGGTCGTTGGCGTTGATCGAGTACGAGCGCGAGGCGCCGTCGAAGCTGCCCTTGGCGCTGTTGGCGTTGGCGTTGGTGATGGCGCTGCGCACCGCCGACAGGTCGATGCCGTAGGAGGCCATCGCCCGCGTATCGGCCTGGATGCGCATGGCCGGGCGCTGGCCGCCCGCCAGCGTGACCAGGCCCACGCCCGCGACCTGGCTGATCTTCTGCGCGAGCCGCGTGTTGACGAGGTTCTGCACGTCGGGCAGCGGCATGGACTTCGAGCTGACCGCCAGCGTCATCACCGGCGCGTCGGCCGGGTTGACCTTGGCGTAGACCGGCGGCGCCGGCAGGTCGGCCGGCAGCAGCGAGTTGCCGGCGTTGATCGCTGCCTGCACCTCCTGCTCGGCGATGTCCAGCGACAGGCCGAGGTTGAACTGCAGCGTGATCAGGGACACGCCGGCCGCGCTGGTCGAGCCCATGCGCGCGAGGCCCGACATGTTGCCGAACTGCTTCTCGAGCGGCGCGGTGACCGTGCGGCTCATCACCTCGGGGCTGCCGCCCGGGTACAGCGTCTGCACCTGGATGGTCGGATAGTCCACCTGCGGCAGCGCTGACAGGGGCAGGAAGCGGAAGCCGACGATGCCCGCGAGGACGATCGCCAGCATCAGCAGCGACGTGGCGACGGGCCGCTGGATGAAGGGTCTGGACGGACTCATCGGCGGGCGGCGTCCGGCGTGGCAGAGACGGCGCGGGCGTCGATCACGATTGCGCCTCGCTCGCGCGCCGGCGGTGCGGCCGGCTGGCGGCGTCGCCCGGCACCCACGACGCGGCGCCCGCCGGCGCGCTGGCGCCGTCGTGCCAGCGGGTCGGGCGGCTGGCGCCGTCGGCCGGGGCCCACGCG
>CAYQMX010000085.1:0-1549 GCA_964418745.1 uncultured Vitreoscilla sp. | reverse complement strand
GTAGGACTGCTCCGGAATACACCCTGAGCTACAACCAGACTTCCACATCTCTGTTTCTCAAGGAGTACGGAAATGGCCAAGTCCCAAACAGTCCTACAGCGCAAGGATACGACCTCCAACAGCGCCCTGTACATCAGCTTCGACCTGGGCGACAAGAGCTGGCAGATCAGCCTTGGCGATGACCGCTTCCACGTGAGTCGCCACACCGTTGCCGCCGGCGACACGGCAGCCGTTGCCTCCCACATCCTCAAGGCCGCCGCACGGTTCAAGGTCAGCGGTCGGTCGGAGGTGTACAGCGTCTACGAGGCGGGTCGGGACGGCTGGTGGTTCCACCGCTGGTTGTGCGAGCTCGGCGTGGGCAACATCGTCGTGGATCCGGCGAGCATCGAAGTCAACCGCCGCGCACGACAGGCCAAGACCGATCGCCTCGACGCAGACAAACTGCTGGCAATGCTCATCCGGCACCACGCCGGCGAGCGCGTCTGGTCAGTGTTGCGCGAGCCCAGCCGCGAAGACGAGGATGCACGTCGCGAGCACCGGGAGTTGCAGCGCCTGGCGCACGAGCGCATCGCGCACGCGAACCGAATCAGCTCGCTGCTGGTGCTGCACAACCTGC
This sequence comes from uncultured Vitreoscilla sp., assembly GCA_964418745.1. Taxonomy (GTDB): domain Bacteria; phylum Pseudomonadota; class Gammaproteobacteria; order Burkholderiales; family Burkholderiaceae_C; genus Scleromatobacter. The sequence continues at coordinate 933 of CAYQMX010000085.1, read as the reverse complement.
GTCCCGGCGTCGTGATCGGTGGTCGGGACTGGGCCAAGTGGTGGGCTGCCCATCGCGACCAGGTACCCACGTTGCTGCGCGCCGAGCTTGAGCGGGAGTGCGAGCGCCTGAGGCTGGTCAAGGACCAGGTCCGTGCTATCGAGAGCGCGCATCGTGTGGAACTAGCCGAGGGCAGGCAGCCCTTGGTAGACCAATTGGTGCGACTGCGGGCCATCGGGCCCAAGGGGGCCTGGATCCTGGTCAAGGAGGTCTTCGGCTGGCGGCACTTCGCTAACAGACGTGAGCTGGCGAGCAGCCTGGGGTTGGTGCCGACGCCGCACGCGAGCGGCAGCATCGAACGCGAGCAAGGCATCAGCAAGGCGGGCAACCGACGAGTCCGAGCGCTGCTGGTGGAACAGGCATGGAGTTGGCTGCGCTTGCAGCCAGACAGTGAGATGACGCGCTGGTTCAACCGGCGCTTCGCTGCATCGGGAGGACACATGCGGCGTGTGGGCATCGTGGCCCTGGCCAGGCGCCTGGCTGTCGCCCTGTGGCGATACCTCAAAGACGGCGAGATCCCGGCAGGAGCACAGCTCAAGTCCACCGCAGCCTGAGCAATTCACCCAGTCTTCCAAGCTGCTAGAGACGATTGAATCATGATCAAAGGTCAACGCGCCCGTAGCGACTGCGGGTCACCTCGTCGTGACCGTCCCAATAGAAGGGGCGCGTTGGTAACCGAGGATTGCCAGTGCGCCTGGCGCGCATGCAGCATGTGGTGTTGGACCTCAGCGTCCTGCACGGATAGAAGTTTTGCCGAGCGCTTGCTCGAGCTCTCGAACGTCCTCGACCTCGGATCAGCTTTGCAGCCGAAGACCCTCGGTACTTCGATCGGATGTCACCTTCAGGTGCCGCCCTGAATGCCGGCGCTTGACAGAAGAGTCCTCATAGAAGCAG
>CAYQMX010000084.1:0-1563 GCA_964418745.1 uncultured Vitreoscilla sp. | reverse complement strand
CGGCGGGTCGGCAAGGTTACGATTGGCCGTGCCTCCTTGGGGCGGCACGCGGCCACAAGCGGTCTTTGACGAGCGGCTGGTTTCCGGTAGTCCAACTGTGAAGAGGAGAGCCCGCATGGTGTATCGCAGCCGTTTTCCGTTCGTGGCGCTTTTGATGCTCTTGCCGGCAGTCTCGCAGCCATCAGAGGGCCTGCCGTACATGGCAGCGTACCTTTGCGATCCGGTTCCGATGACCGATGCCGTCATCGATCGCTGCATGAGCGTGAAGCCGGACTTACGCGCATCGTACGCAAGCCTTCGGAGCGATTGGCACCGTAGGAACGATGCGCCAAGTGCAGAACTAAAGAAGCGTTGCGATGTCTTTGCAGCAAGTCAGAGCCCGACCGACCGAACTCGATTTAAGCAAAGCGTGCAAGACCTCAATGCACATGCGACTGCACAGAAGCTAGCGGAGATAGACGCGAATCCGGAGACTTGCTCGGGAGTGCTCGGCGACATCGCGTCGGGAAAGGCGGATCTTCAGACCTTCGTTGACTCACGGCTCTGAAAGTCTCCTTTCGGACGACGAATTCGAAGCATGCGTTGTCCGCAACGGGTCGGCAGCGTTACGATTCGCCAAGCCGCTTTCGGGCGGCACGCGGCCATGAGCTGACGGTTACAGTGGTCGGCTCTTGGGAAGTCAAAGCTACGCAAGGAACTGACGATGGCGACGGGTGGTCCAGACGAAGAGACGTGGAAGAAGATGAGCAAAGGCGCACGCCTTGCCTACACCATCTGGGTCGCAGCCACTATTGGAGCCATCGTTGCGCTGCTAGTTCGGCGCTTTCTCTAGGCGGCCCATTTGAAGGCCAAGCCTGCATCGACCGAGGCGAAGTTTCGGCCATTTGCTGCCGGTCGTGAACGACGCCTTTCGGGTAGGCTACCTGCTACGCACCTGAGCGCCGCCATCTCGGCTGGCACCCTGCGTCCGGTACCTCAAGCGCCATGTACAGCGTCAGTTCAGACAAGCCCAGGCGAGTTTCCACCGCGCCGCAGAGTTCCGTGGGCGCTCCTTGCCCAGTCGTGATCGGTGGGGAACATACGCTGCGGCTGGCGTATTACCTCGAACCCGGACGGCTTGCCCCCGAATGGAAGGCTGTCCAGGTACTGCCGCCGAGGCCAGCCGGATCTGACGAGCTCTGCGCTGTAGTTTCGTTCGTTCGCAGCTACGCGCACATGTTCGGCCCACCCAACGATGAAGCATTTGCCGGTCACCCGCTCGCCGCTCGAGGCTTGGAGCCGTACTCAGTTTTTGAGATTGAGGGTTCTTCCTGGCTGCAAGACCTGATACGGATGAACTCGGTTCATCCGTACCACAAGGCCGAGCGCTTCGACCATCTCAAGCATTGGGTTTTCTCCTTCCATGACACGACGTTCGAGTGCATTGCATCGAGCTTCACCGTTGCCCTGGCTCAAGGGACGCCGTGGTCTGTACTGGAAGATGCGGTGAATGCAGAATGACCTGCTGTTGTCGGCCAAGTGCTGACGGTCACGAGTGGCGGCTTCGGAGCAAGCTGCCATACT
>CAYQMX010000083.1:0-1603 GCA_964418745.1 uncultured Vitreoscilla sp. | reverse complement strand
CGGCGGGATTGTAGACGTTCAGGCCCTCCATGATGCCCTCGTCCACGATCTCGTCGAGATGCCAGTCCGCGAGATTCAGCACGAGGCCCTCACGGATGAGCGCCGGCGCCTTCTGGACCTTTGGCGGGCAGCAGATCGGCGTCAGCGGCGCGAGCACGTCCTGGCCATGAGCGACGAGCTTGCGGTACACGCTGTGCGCCTTGAGCGCGCGCGCGTACTCGGCTTTCTCGCGCCGGGCCTGTTCCGCCGCTTCGATCGCTTCGCGGTCGAGCTCCACCTGGTCGTGCATGCTCAACGGCTCCGGTTGCGGAGTCGCGTCGGGGGCGGTAATCGGCAGCACCTTGCCGTCCCGGCCCACGCGCGGCACAAGATCGGGGAACGCGTCGCGCATCGCACCCCTTCTGCTGCGCCACGTGGGCTTCGCCACGTCGTGGAACGTGCGGAACAGCTCGGCCGCGTTCAGGTGCCCGTTCGCGCGGCAGAACTCTTCCGTGAGGTAATACGGTACGGGTGCGGGCATACGTCAGCCCTTCCGTGAGGGAGCAGGACCTAGCGGATCGCGTGCGTCAGCATGATGTAGATGACGCCGCCGACGACCGTGAGCAGGAACGACGCGAGTTGCGTGATGGCGAGGATGTTCATGCGGTCGATGCGTCCATTCACGCGGTCGATCGCCTGGTCCGCCGTCTTCTTGGCAAGCGCCACGTCCGTTGTCACCTGAGCGAAGTCGCCGTCGAATCGCCTGCCGCGCTCGTCGAACTGCGCTTGCGTGACGAAGACGCCCGCCTGCTCGTCTATCTTGCATCGCAGCGATTCGAGTCCACCGTTGAACTCAGCACGCAGTCTTCCGACTTCGTCGTAGACGACTTTAAGCGTGACTCTCTCGGTGGACGGGTCTTCGGGAGTCACGACGCCAGCGCCTTCCACGTCTGCGGCCCGACGGTGCCGCCATGCCAGCCGTAGCGGTGCCGGAACGCGGTGGTGGCCGCGTACGTCTCCCGAGCGAACACGCCATTGACCGCGACGTGGATGCCGTGAGCGTTGAGCCGCTTCTGGATCCAGCGCGTGGATGTGTTGTCCTTGCTGCCCCACGTGATGAGGTGGCCTGGGTAGGCGCGCGGGCTTGGCACCGGGTTCGCACCCGTCAGCGAGCCGAGGTTCACGTCCGGGAAGCGGTACCACCTCGCGCCGCGCTTGTGGAACGCAGCCACGGTCGTCTTCACGACTCCGTACGCCTCGCCCTTCGCCTCCACAACCTCATCCTTGCCGATGAACGGCGCGATGTGGTGCGCGGTGCCGTCCGGGCGCAGCAATACGCCGAAGTCCGCCCCGACCATGGACGGGGCGATGATCGCCTTTCCGCGCTTGCGAAAGCCCTCGGCGGTGGTGCGGGCCATCTTCACGCCCACGTCATTGAGCATCGCCCACGTGAAGCCGGAGCAGTCGTACTCGTCGTTTCCGGCGACGCCCCCGGTGCCCTCCTTGCCCCACTGGTAGTCCTCGCCCACCTCATGTAGCGCGTTGGCGCGGAACTGGTCAGCGCGTGTCGACATGGTGCCTCCCTTGGACATGGCGAAGGCCGCCCTAGGCGGCCCGGTTTGCC
>CAYQMX010000082.1:0-1612 GCA_964418745.1 uncultured Vitreoscilla sp. | reverse complement strand
CTTGCGATCGATTTTACCGCTTGATGTCAGCGGCAGCACATCCAGAAACACAAAAGCGCTGGGTACCATGTACGAGGGTAATTGCTTCGACAGGTGCTCCTTTAACTCTTTGGCAGAGAGATCCGCTCGTCGCGGTACTACATAGGCGACCAGGTGCTGATCTCCCGGCTTGTCTTCCCGCATCGTTACTACGCTCTGAGCTACGTCGGCATACTGATCCAGCGTCGCCTCGATTTCGCCCAATTCGATACGCTGGCCGCGCATCTTCACTTGGTGGTCGATCCGACCGAGATATTCGATTGCCCCATCAGGGAGATACCGCGCCAGATCTCCAGTCTTGTACAGGCGTGCCCCAGGTGTGGACGAGAATAGATCCGGCACAAAGCGTTCTACTGTCAAATCGTCCCTGCCCGCATAGCCTCGCCCCACTTGTACGCCACCAATATATAGTTCCCCTGCCACACCAACCGGTACTGGCTCCATCCGGTTATCGAGCACATATATTTGTGTGTTGGCCACCGGTCGCCCGATCGGCACCGTGAGCCGCTCATCGCCGCGTCGGCACGCCCAATAGGTGACGTCCACCGCCGCTTCGGTCGGCCCGTAGAGGTTGTGCAACTCCACGTCAGGTAGCCGCGCAAAGAAGCGCTCCTGCAACTCGTGGGGCAACGCCTCCCCGCTGCAGAAGACGCGCCTAAGCGAGGTGAGGGCTTCCAGCCCTTCCTCTTCCAGGAACAACCGCAGCATCGACGGCACAAAGTGTAGCGTCGTAATTCCGCTGTCGCGGATCAGCTTCACCAGATAGGGACTGTCGCGGTGCCCCTCGGGGTGCGCGATCACCAGCCGCGCGCCGGTCAGCAGCGGCCAGAAGAACTCCCATACCGACACGTCAAAACTGTACGGGGTCTTCTGCAGTACGCGGTCCTTATCGGTGAGCCCGTATTCCTCCTGCATCCACAGCAGTCGATTGCAGATGCCACGGTGCTCGTTCATCGCACCTTTGGGCCTGCCGGTCGAGCCTGACGTAAAAATCACATAGGCCAGATTTTCTGGCGTACCATTGTCGTCGAGATCGTCGCCTGATTCTTCTCCATAGGACTTCCATGTGGCATCAAGCAGGTGTACTTCCTTAGCTGCCTTTGGCAGCTGATTTGCCAAGTGCGGTTGCGCGAGCACCAGAGAAGTCCGGGCATCCTCAATCATGTGGGCCAGGCGCTCGGCCGGATAGGAAGGATCCAAGGGTACATAGGCGCCGCCCGCTTTCAGCACCGCCAGCAGCGACAGCACCATTTCGAAGGAACGCTCGGCAAAAACGCCGACAAGAACATCCGGCCCCACTCCTTTTTGACGCAGGAGTCGAGCCAGCTGATTGGCTCGGCAGTTCAGTTCCACATAAGTGAGTTTTTTTCCGTCGAACTCAAGGGCAACAGAATCCGGAGTCAGCGCCGCTTGCTTTTCAATCAGGCGGTGCAGTCGTGCTTGATCGCCATAATTTCGGGTCGTGTCGTTCCATGCCACCAGAAGCTGCTGACGCTCGGATTCGGCGAGTAATGGCGTGCGCTTAGCCTGCGCCTCGAACAACTCCGGCACCAAGGCGTTGCGGGGATCGTCA
>CAYQMX010000081.1:0-1813 GCA_964418745.1 uncultured Vitreoscilla sp. | reverse complement strand
GCCAACGCTGGTCGATGAAGCATCGAACGAGACGTTTCCACACAGCCTCGGCCGGTAGCTGCTGTGCGAAGGTAGCGCGCTAGCTTCCGTATTGACTGCGGATTCGCTGCTCATCTTCGGCGGGCAGCTTGTTGAGGAAGTCCACAGAAGGGATGAGAAGTCGGGATTTCGTGGTCTGCAGATCAATTTCTTCGACAAATTGGCGCATGCCAATATAAAGTTTTTGCCCATCTGCCGAAACGACAGAGGAATTCGGGTAGAGGCCGATCCATGGAGGATTGGTCAACAGCGTCTTGAGTTTCCCGCGACTGTCGATCGAAACCAACGCATCCGAAAGCGTGACGAGCATCGTGTTGTCCTGGCGTACAGACACGGCGTATGGCGCAAAAGGGAGCTTGGTGAACGTGTCGGCGCGCCAGCGGAGACGCTCCGAGCCCCGGGATATGCGGATGATGGAGCCCTCGCTCATCGTCATGTGGGCCAAACCCTCGATCGCGTAGAGCCCATCCGCCAGGCCGAAGAACCGCACGATTTGGTGGTCAGAAACCTTGTAGTTCTGCTTCCCATCGCTACTGAACCAGTAGAGCGCTCCGCCCCATTCGCCGTGGTTGAAACCTACGAGCCAACCATCCCCCACACGCGAAAAAGAAGACGCACCATGGAGCGTGCCGACATGTGGATCGAATGCTGGGCGCTGCTCCGTCGATTGGTGCCGGGTGCTGTCAAGTTTGACCTGAACGCGGTCACGATCGGCAAATACATTCCACTCATAGGTCGAGTAGTTGGCGGCGTAAAACCACGCCATCCGTGCGCTGCGATCGTCTTCGGAGGGAATCGCAATCGCCTGCCACTCTTTGACATCAGTCGGAAACTTGAGGTCAGCACCTTGGGCTGCAAACGCAAAGAATAGCGAGCCAATGAGGGAAAAGATGCTGCGCATGGGTGACGGCATTTGACGTGAACGAAGCGGGGCCGCGCATCCCTGCTTGATTTCTCGCTTGCGCCGAAATTGAGCAGTGGACATACCGAGCCACGAGACATGGTAGCTGCAGACTAGACCTTTCGTAAGAGGCCATTTGTGAAGGTTGGCTCATGGCCGGCACCGGTCATGGGCCCGCGCTGGGCTTCTCCTAAGCCGACCTGTGTAACAGGCCGGTATTGGCCGAACGCTGACTCCCGGGGCCACATCTAGCTTCCGAGAACGACACGATACGTGGGTGGCCCACGCTCCGCGCCTCCATCTACAAGTTCGAGACCTTCAAAGAAGTGACGATCGCTCCCACCCACAGTTGAGGCACATGCAACGTGCAGTTCCCACAGCAAATCTGCACCCGTCAATCGCGCCAACTGCGCACCCACTACTCGAACTTCTTCCTCGGCGTCCTGCCAGCTACCGCTCGGCGCTTGGACGGCATGTTCGTATTTGAGGCGTACGTCGGAGAACGGAAGCCGATGCAGGAGGCGCTTCCCGGGGTCTTCAACACCCACTTCCGCGGCGTAAGCACAGGCAGCCTCGACTAGCTCGGTCGGCGACGACGGAACAGGCTCTGAAAATGACCAAGACACGTCATTCAGCAGACTCCTCAGCGATTCTTCCATCGTGCCCGTGTCTCCATGTGCTGACAACTCAAAGTCTGCCCGCCAAGTGGAGGAGGGGCGGTTGACGTATATGGAACGTGATGATCGCAGAATAGTACGCTGGCCGGGCACTGGTCAGACTGTACTGTTCCGAAGCGGACGTTCGTGACTGGCCGGTAGTGGCCGACAACGGGCGATCCCGACGCTACGCGTTGTGCTCGGCAAACGAGAGCAG
>CAYQMX010000080.1:0-1936 GCA_964418745.1 uncultured Vitreoscilla sp. | reverse complement strand
TCGGCCATAACCTGACTGTTACAGACGTCGGCTTTCCTGCTGTCCACCGGCGCGGCACCTGCCCAGAACGCGCACCGACCGCAGCCGTGATCTCGAAGGTTCAAGCCGCCACAGCGGTGCGCGCCGCGTCCAGCCAGACGGGATCAGGCGCGAGGGCGTGCTGCATCGCCATCGCATGAACGAGCTTGATCACGTGGTCGTCGTCGCTCGTGCAAGCGGCGCTGCGCACGTCGGCCCAAGTGAGTGCGTCAGAAACATCGCGCCGCAGCGGCGTTGCGCGCGAGGCGATGCTCGCCGCGGCGACCGCGTGCAGCAAAGGCATCCATGCGGCGGCATGCGTCGGCAGCCACGGCGCGAGCACCTGCGCGGCACGCGACGCGGTCGCCATGTGCAGCACGGTGAAGTTGCCGGTCGCCGCGTAGCGCGCAGTGACGGCCTTCGCGAGCGCGTGCAGGAGTGCGACGACGTCGCCATCGGCCGGCACAAGCGCACCAGCCAATTCGACCCATGCGAGCGTGCGCGCGGCCTGCTGCATCCGTTCGCTGATCAGTGACGCCGTGGAGCGCCAGCCAGGCGCGCTGCGGCGCTGGTGCTCATCGAGTGCATCGAGCCATGTGGCCGGGTCGGTGAAGACCTTCTCGAGTTGGGCCGTATCGGGCAGAGGATTCCAGCGCGCCGTGCAGTACGCGAGCGCTGCTGCCAGTTCGCCTGGGTGTGCCGATTCGACCGCATGCGCGACGCGGATCGGGCCATGGAATGCGGCACCGGCCGCGCCGTCGATCAGCGCAGGCAGAGCGCCGCGCAGCACTGTATCGCGGCCGTCGCGCGCGAGCGCCGCGCCGAAGTACCGGCGCAACGAGGCGTACGCGTCGATGCGGCCGCGCATCGACCTCCAGTCAGCGGTCGGGCTGTCGACCACGTCGAGCGCCCTGGTCGTCCGTGCGTCCTCAAGGCGCGGCACGTAGTGCGCGTAGAAAGCGCGCATCTGCGCCTCGTCGGCGCCGAGTCCGTCGAGCGCGGCGAGAGCCATTGGCAGGTGGCTTGCCATTCCCTCCTCGTATTCGGGACCGAACTGCAGGCTTTCGTCGAGCAGGTGGTGCAGGACGGCGAGGCGGCGTTCGACTGCGGTCGGCGCGACGGCAACGAGGGTCATGGCGGGCATCCGGAAGTGGTTGTGTGAGTGCACCTTACAAGTTAAAGTTAACTTGAAGTCAAGCGATTCTTCGTGCGACCACGCAACAGCGCATGGCGCATCGCCGGTACGCTGCCGTCGCTTGCCAACCGATTCCTCTGCTCGCGAGACTGCTATGCCCGCCCCCGACGCGAAGCCCGACGACAGCGACTGGATTGCGATCGGCCCGTTTGCACGCCGGGCCGGTGTGCCGGCCAGCACGCTGCGCTACTACGAGGCTGAAGGCCTGCTGCGCGGCGGCCGCAGCGAGTCGGGCCGGCGGCGTTACCCTCGGTCGACATTGCGACGCGTAGCGTTCATCCGCGTCGCGCAATCAATCGGACTGACGCTGGAGCAGATTCGCGCTGCGCTCGCGACGCTGCCTGGCGAGCGCACGCCGACACCGGCCGACTGGTCCCGGCTGTCGCGCAACTGGCGGCCGCTGCTCGATGTGCGCATCGCCGCGTTGACCCAACTGCGCGATCAGCTCGACGCGTGCATTGGCTGCGGCTGCCTGTCGCTCAAGCGCTGCGCGCTGTACAACCCGAACGACAAGGCCGCCGCGTCGGGCAGTGGCGCGCGCTTTCTGCTGCTCAACGACGCACGCGGAAACGACGGGGAGCGCCAGTAGACGCGCGAATCAACCTGCGTAATCCGGCCTGGCCTTGATACGGTGTTGTCGGTCTCCCCCGGGACATATTTTGGGCGCCTGGGAAGACCCGTCGCTGACAACGGCGGGACCGGCCTGAGTCGCTGTTCGGCCAG
>CAYQMX010000079.1:0-2034 GCA_964418745.1 uncultured Vitreoscilla sp. | reverse complement strand
GAGATCAACCGCGTTGTAGAAGCGAACTCGCTTGCCTTGATGGATAGCCGATACGGCCAAAGCGGTCGCCAGATGGGTTTTTCCTGTGCCGGTACCGCCGACCAGAATCAGGTTATGCGCCTGATCCATGAAACTGGCCGTCGCCAGTTGTTCAATGCGGGATTGCTCCAAGGGCGTTTCGCTCCAGTCAAAGTGAATCAAGTCGCGATGATGAGGAAAACGTGCAGCTTTGAGTTGGTAATTTAAGCTGCGTGCCTGACGATCCGCCTGTTCGGCGGTAATCAACCGATCCAGCCAGACTTCGGGCATCACTGTTTTTTGTTGTGCAGAAGACTCCGCTCGCCACTCGTTCCAGGCTGCGGCCATGCCGTAGAGATGCAGTGCTTTGAGTTGGGCATGACGATCAATGTTCATGTTGCAGACTCCGTAAGCGGTCGTAACGGCTGCAATCGGCCACCGGTTCAAGTTGCAAGGTGGGCATCGATAGCTTAATGTCTTTCAGGGCTTTCGGGCGTGTCGTTTCGGTTAAGCGCCGCATCTCGTTCAGCACCACGGCAGCGGCGACCACACCGGTTTGTAAGGTCAGGTCACAAGCGATTTCCAATGTGTCCAGGCCGCCATCCCCCAAGGCTCTGGCCATTAACAGCAGCTCAACAAAGGCGCGATCACCTTTGTCCTGCTTGAGAACCCTATCTCGAACCACCCGAATAGAAACCGGCAAATCCCATTGTTGAAACGGAGCACCATGTCGCAAGGCTCCCGGCTTTTTCTCCAATACCGGCAGAGTGTGCCAAGGATCACAGATCAGTTGATCGCGCCCCAAGCGGCGCGGGTGTTCGGCAACAATCTGACTGTCGGCAACGATCCGTAGCCGATCCGCCGTCACCCGTACAGAAACCACACGGTTTGCCCACTCGGCAGGCACACTGTAACGGTTGTGATCAACCCTGATCAGGCACGTGCTCGAAACTCTCAGGGTTTTCTCCACATAGCCATCAAAGTCAGCAGTCACCGCTTTCAGCAGCGGCTGTTCTTCGGCAAAACACTCGGCAATGGTACGGGCAGTTTGTTGAGGATGTCGTCGGCCTGCCAACTCCAGGCAACGTGTCGCCAGCCACTCATTGAGTGCGGTAAAATCCTGAAACTTCGGTGTGGGCGTAAATAGCCATTCACGGATATTGCCGACCTGGTTTTCCACCTGGCCTTTTTCCCAGCCTGACTCGGGTGTACAAGCGACAGGTTCAAACAGATAGTGATTGGCCAGGGTTAAAAAACGGCGGTTAAATCGACGCTCCTTGCCGACAAAAATAGCATCGACTACCGTTTTCAGGTTGTCATAGATCATACGCTTGGGGACACCGCCAAAAAATGCAAAGGCCCTGACATGGGCATCCAACACCATTTCCTGAGTTTCGCGCGGATAGGCGGCAACAAACATCTGCCGACTGTAAGTCAGCCGAAAATGAGCAACCTTGATGGTTTGCGACACGCCGCCTAGCACTACGACCTCATGGCTCCAATCAAACTGGCAAGTCTCTCCGGCGGGGAAAGCCAGCGGCACAAAGACTTGTGTCATGGCGGGACGGTGGCCAGCTTGCTGTTTCCAGCTCAGCACAAACCGTTGCACGGGACCATACGAGCCTTGATAACCTTCGACCTGCAGGCATTCAAACAACCGTTGTGCAGTCCGACGTTGGCGTTTCGGCAGTTTTGCATCAAGTTCCAGCCAATCGATTAATTGCGCTTGAAACTCGCCTAACTTGGGCGTGGGTTGATGCTGACGCTGATAATTTGGTTCCGCTTCAGCTTTTAACGCTTTGCGAACCGTAGGGCGAGAAAGTTTAAGACTGCGAGCAATTGAGCTAATGCTCTCGCCGCTCACAAAATGACGCCGTCTGATTTCGGCTATAAATTCCATCGATAACACCCAGGGTAACTCCGGTAAAAATACCGGATGATTGCACACTATCGGGGTGGCAACTTTTCAATGTTGATTTCCCCGATTCCCTGGTAAGTTTTGCATGGTGATTAACA
>CAYQMX010000078.1:0-2051 GCA_964418745.1 uncultured Vitreoscilla sp. | reverse complement strand
ACTTCTTGGACAGGACCGTGGTGATCGCAGCCGTCAGCGTGGTCTTGCCATGGTCGACGTGACCGATGGTGCCGACGTTGACGTGCGGCTTGGTCCGCTCGAATTTACCTTTTGCCATTTTCAGAACTCCTGAGTATCAAAGAACAGTGCCAGTGAACGGTTTAAGGTCTCCACCGGGGATATGAATCGACGGTCACTGGCACCCGTCGTGTCCCGATGAAGACCGGCTTGGATTGCGCTTAGTTCTTGCCGCGCTGCGTGATGATGGCGTCGGCGACGTTCTTCGGGGCTTCCGAATAGTGCTTGAACTCCATCGTGTACGTGGCGCGACCTTGCGACATCGAACGCAGCGTGGTCGAGTAGCCGAACATTTCCGACAGCGGCACTTCGGCCTTGATGACCTTGCCGCCGCCAGGCATGTCGTCCATGCCCTGGACCATGCCGCGACGCGACGACAGGTCGCCCATCACGGAGCCGGCGTAGTCTTCCGGGGTCTCGACTTCGACGGCCATCATCGGCTCGAGGATGACCGGCGAGGCCTTGCGGCAGGCGTCCTTGAAGCCCATCGAGGCGGCCATCTTGAACGCGTTTTCGTTCGAGTCGACTTCGTGGTACGAACCGAAGGTCAGCGTGACCTTGACGTCGACGACCGGGTAGCCGGCCAGCACGCCTGCGGGCAGGGTGTCTTCGACGCCCTTGCGCACCGCGGGGATGAATTCCTTCGGAACCACGCCGCCCTTGGTCGCGTCGACGAACTCGAAGCCCTTGCCCGGCTCCTGCGGCTCGACCGTCAGCACGACGTGGCCGTACTGGCCCTTGCCGCCGGACTGGCGCACGAACTTGCCTTCGACATCCTTGGCGATCTTGCGGATCGTCTCGCGGTAGGCCACCTGCGGCTTGCCGACGTTGGCTTCCACGCCGAATTCGCGCTTCATGCGGTCGACGATGATTTCCAGGTGGAGCTCGCCCATGCCGGAAATGATGGTCTGGCCCGATTCCTCGTCGGTGCGCAGGCGGAACGACGGATCTTCCGCGGCCAGGCGGCCGAGGGCGATGCCCATCTTTTCCTGGTCGGCCTTGGTCTTGGGCTCGACGGCCTGCGAGATCACGGGCTCCGGGAAGATCATGCGCTCGAGCGTCACGATCGCGTCCGGATCGCACAGCGTCTCGCCGGTGGTCACTTCGCGCAGGCCCACGCAGGCGGCGATGTCGCCGGCCAGGATTTCCTTGATTTCCTCGCGCTGGTTGGCGTGCATCTGCAGGATACGGCCGATGCGTTCCTTCTTGCCGCGGATCGGGTTGTAGACCGAGTCGCCTGACTTCAGGACGCCCGAGTACACGCGCACGAACGTCAGCTGGCCGACGTACGGGTCGGTCATCAGCTTGAACGCGAGGGCGGCGAACTTCTCGTTGTCGTCAGCGTGACGCACGACCGGCTTCTCGTCTTCATCGAGGCCGGGAACAGGCGGCACGTCGATGGGCGACGGCATGAATTCGATCACGGCGTCGAGCATGCGCTGCACGCCCTTGTTCTTGAACGCGGTGCCGCACAGCATCGGCTGGATTTCGGCGGCGATCGTGCGCGTGCGGATGGCGAGCTTGATCTCGTCTTCGGTGAGGTCACCGATCTCGAGGTACTTGTTCATCATCTCTTCGCTCGACTCGGCGGCGGCTTCGAGCATGTTCTCGCGCCACTTGACGGCCTCGGCCTGCAGCTCGGCCGGGATCTCGCGGTAGTCGAACTTCATGCCCTGCGAGGCCTCGTCCCAGAAGATCGCCTTCATCTTGATGAGGTCGATCACGCCCTGGAAGTTTTCCTCGGCGCCGATGGGAATGACGATAGGCACCGGGTTCGCCTTCAGGCGGACCTTCATCTGGTCGTAGACCTTGTAGAAGTTCGCGCCGGTGCGGTCCATCTTGTTGACGAACGCGAGGCGGGGCACCTTGTACTTGTTGGCCTGGCGCCAGACGGTTTCCGACTGCGGCTGCACGCCGCCGACCGCGCAATAGACCATGCACGCGCCGTCGAGCACGCGCATCGAGCGCTCGAC
>CAYQMX010000077.1:0-2076 GCA_964418745.1 uncultured Vitreoscilla sp. | reverse complement strand
CATGATGCGCGAGAACCGGGGAGTGCGCGCGTGCTGACTGTGCTCCTGCCGGTCATCCGGGACTGGACGCGGGAACGGGTTATCGCATCGATCGAAGCATCGGACATCCCGCGTGAATATCTGCTGCTCATCCTCGACGCGCCGGGGTGCTGGGAGTGGCAGCGCGACCTCGATCGCATCGGCTTCGACGTCACCGCTCACCCGACCGGCAACGAGTACCCGCCCGAGGGACGAGTAGACCGCAGGCCCCGCGCGCGTGAGGTCGTGAAGCTCGCACAGACGCTCGTACCGTTCGGTCCGCTGCTCTGTCTCGAGGACGACATCATCGTGCCTCCCGACATCTACGCGCGGCTCTCTGCCGCTGGGCCGAACGCCACCGGCGTCCAGATCGCTCGCCACGAATCGCGCCGGCCGGTCATCTACGGCAAGCGGCGCATGGGGACGGGCATCGAAGCCATCGACGGCTGCGGCTTCGGCTGCCTTCTCACGACCGGCGAAGCATACCGGCGCCCCATGCTAGGAAACGGGCCGGGATCCGCTGACCGCGAACTCACCACGCGCATCCGCCCACTCGTTGTGGACTGGGAGTGCGTCTGCGGGCACATCACACGGGACGAGGTGCTGTATCCGTGATCGCCGTCTGCATTCCGACCCGAGGCATCGTGTTCACAGAGGTCATGCAGGCGGTCGTCGATAACTGCGTGGGTCGGGACTGGCGTCTGTTCACCTCCACTGACGAGGGGCTCCCGGATTCAGTCAACGGATGCGTTGAACGAGCCCTGGCCTCCGGTGCTGAGTGGGTCTGGATCGTCGAAGAGGACACGGTCCCGCCCCGCGGTGTGCTTGATGAGATGCTTGCCGAGCGGGCCGATTACGTCGCGTGCGACTACGACGTTTGGCACGGGCATACTTGCGCGTGCTTCGATCTGAGTACAGATCCGCCGGCTCTCTCGTCTACTGGACTCGGCTGCACACTGATTGAGGCTTCGGTGTTCGCGCGGGTCCCGCGCCCGTGGTTCACCTGCGACAAGAACATGCAGCCCGTGGAGCGCGGCGGACTCACGTACTTTACCGCCATCCCAGGAACGGTCGGCCATCGGGGCGGGCATGACCTGTCGTTCGGGGAGAGGTTACGCGCTGCTGGCATCGAAATGAAGCTGCTGCGGGACCGCGAGTGCAGACACCTCCGGGTCGCCAACTGGAACGCGGCCAGCGACAACCACGCATGCCACACCATCACCGCGCTGCCACCGATAGCCATCCCGTGGCAGGAGTACACCGAGAGGCCGACGGTGTCGGTCGTCATCCCCTGCCACAACTACGCGAACTACCTTCCCGACGCCATAGAATCAGCACTGGCGCAGTCCATTCCATGCGAGGTCGTCGTAGTCGATGACGGATCCACTGACGGCAGCGCGGATGTGGCCCGGAGCTATCACGGCGTGAAGGTCGTACGCCAAGACAACAGGGGGCTGCCCGCGGCACGTAACGCCGGCGTCGCCGCATCCAATGGTTCACACTTCATCCCGCTCGATGCGGACGACACGCTGCTGCCCGGCGCCGTGGAAGCGATGCTGAACGCGGGGCGAGTCGCCGTGCGTTGTACGTGGGTCCGCGGGAACAAGACGCACCAGCTACCGACGGGAACGACGCTCGCCGCCTTCCTAACGAGACACGGGCGGGCGGCAGCGACCGGCCTGTTTGCACGCCGGGTTTGGAACGCGCTCGGCGGGTACGACGAGGAGATGCGCGACGGCTTCGAGGACTGGGACTGGTGGGTGCGACTGGCCCACGCCGGGTTCCCGATAGTCACACTCGACACCCCAGCGTTCGACTACCGATACCACGGACCGTCGCTCGCCGCTCACGCTATCGCTCGGACGACCGAGATCACCAAGTACCTGCACGCCAAGTGGGATGCTCTTGGGATACGTCCGCTCACGGCGCCACGGCCTGCCGTCCCGCTCCATTACCCGGTCCGCATCGCTGTTCCGGTCACTATCGACGGCACGACCTGCCCAGCGGGCTCGCGCATCGACCGGGAGACTGCACTCGCCGCGAAGGCGAGTGGGCAAC
>CAYQMX010000076.1:0-2153 GCA_964418745.1 uncultured Vitreoscilla sp. | reverse complement strand
GGTGGCGGGTATGTTCCCGGCCTCATCTTTCATCCGACCGTGCCCAATGTTCTCTATGCGCGAACCGACGTTGCCGGCGCCTATCGGTGGGACAGCACCAACAACAGGTGGATCCCCATCACCGACATGTTCAACTTCAACGAGGGGCGGTTTCAGGGAGTCGAGAGTCTCGCCCTCGATCCCACCAACGCCAACAAGGTGTACCTCGTCGGTGGCATGTACGTGAACGGTGGCAACGCAAGGCTCTACAAGTCATCGAACCAGGGGGCCACCTGGACCTACGTGGACCTGCCGTTCCCGACGGGCGGAAACAATGGCGGACGAGCCATCGGCGAAAGGCTCATGGTCGATCCCAACAACCCGTCGATCCTCTTCTACGCCTCGCGGACGCAGGGACTCTGGAAGAGTACCGACAGTGGAACGACGTGGAATCAGGTGACAAGCCTGTCGTCCTACAAGATGACCGGGACGGACATCAGCAACGCCGGGGGCAGTCCCGCCGGCATCGAGGGCGTGATCTTCGACACGGCAGTCCCGACCTCGGGCTTCGCTGCCTCGGGAACCGCGACGCAGACCATCTATGTCACCGTCGCGCCAGACTACGCGTCCGTGGCGACGGACTTGCCGGGCTATTCGCCGTCGGTGGGGTACTACCTCTACAAGTCGACCAACGGGGGGACGACCTGGACAGGCGTTCCGATTCCGACGGAGGTGACCACATACACCAATGCCTACACCGCCGCGATCAAGCCCTACATTCCCCATATGGTTCGCGACACCGATACCACCGGCAACCGAAAGTTCTACGTGGTCTTCGAGAAGGACGAGGGACCCGGTGCCGGGGGGCCCGCCTGGCTCTATCGCTTCGATGGCACGAACTGGAGTGCCTTGAAGAGCACGGGCCCCATGATGACCCAATGGACTTCACCCGGCTATGGCGGCGTGTCGGTCTACGGAACGGGAAATTCGACGAGGATTGCCCTGGGCGAGACCAATTCATGGGGCGGCTGGTCAGGAATGCCTGTCGTCACCTATTCGAAGGACGGCGGCGCCACCTGGAATGAAATTGCCGACAACCGGACGTCCTCGGGTTGGATCGACGATGTGGAGATCAACCCGTTCAACCCTGACAATGTCCTTCACGTCTTTGGCGGCGGCGTGTGGTCGACCTCCAATGCGTCCGCCACCACGCCCAGCTGGACCTCGATCGTGGACGGCATCGAAGAGTTGGCGACCCGTTCCCTCATGACGCCTCCGCCGGGTGCGTCGTATCTCTTCGTTGCCGGGTACTGGGACGTCGGCACCCAGGTCCATACGAACGTGAACGCGAAACCGACCACGAACATACCGGGCAACACTTCGTTCGGAAACGGGAACGGCACTGACACGGCATGGACCAATCCGGCGTACATCGCGGCCATCGGGTCCACGAACGGCAACAGTGGAAACACCTCAACCGTGGGCGTCTATTCGACCGACTCCGGGGTGCACTGGACGGCCTTCCCGAGTCAGCCGCCCTTCGCCCCTGCGGGAGCCAATATCGATCAAGGCGGCTCGGGTGAAGCCAACATCGCGGTGATCGCCCAAGGGAAACTGGTGTGGGCGCCGTCGACCAACAGTGGCAATGTCACCTCCAACGGGGTGCCCTACTACACGACCAACAACGGGGTGACCTGGATGGCAACGAACTTGCCGCCGCCCACCCAGACGTCGATCAACAGCGCTTACCACCTGGCTGCCGACCGCAAGAATCCTAACAAGGTCTATGCGTACGACAGCGGTGGTGCCCGATGGTCGAACACCAATGGCAAGTTCTACTACTCGACCGACGGTGGGAAGACTTTCACCATGTCGACCGACCCCACGCTCAATGCGCTGAGTTTCCAGCAGTTCGGGCTCACCTGGCTGGCGGTGAATCCCAATGCCGAAGGCGATGTGTGGCTGACCAACGGCGACAACGTGTATCACTCGACCAATTCGGGCGTGAGCTGGACGAAGCTGACCACCATGGCCTCGACGCCGGCCAACTACGATCACTATCAAGGTCCGACGTTCTATGGCGCCCAGCGCATTGCCCTCGGCAAGCCGATGCCAGGTTCAACCTACTCTGCCGCTGTGTACCTTGTCGGAACGGTGGGCGGCGTCGCCGGGCT
>CAYQMX010000075.1:0-2523 GCA_964418745.1 uncultured Vitreoscilla sp. | reverse complement strand
CGCCGCGGCGGCCGCGGCCGCGCTCGCCGCCGCGGCCGCGGCTGCCGCGGCGCGGGCGGCGGCGACGGCCAGAGCCTGGGCGGACGCTGCCTCGCTGGCGGCCTCGGCCGCGTTCTGCTCGGCACCGATGCGCGACAGCGGCTCCGACGCCGCCGGCGCCGGCCGAACCAGCGCGTAGCCACGCACCTGCTGCACCACTTCCAGCTTGGCGAGTTCGTCGGCCTTGACGCGATCCAGGCGCGTCAGCGCCCAGTCGCCGTTGACCGGATCGGTGCGCTCGGCGGTCTGGTTCAGGTAGAACGCGACGCTGGGCTGGTGCAGGCGCCACTGCACGACGCGCTGGCGATCGAGCAGCGTCATCTGCGCGATGGGCACGGTACGGGCGAGCGTGCGGATCGGATCCTGCACCGTCTGGCCCCACCACGGCAGCACCGCCAGCACCATCCAGCCAGCCGCCAGCAGCGCGGCGAACACCGCGCCGTCGGCCTCGCTGAGGTAGTTGCGCACGTTGGGCACCCAGATCGTCAGCCCGAACACGAGCAGGCCGAGGGGCACGGCCATCCAGGTCCAGGGGGCGGCCGGGGCGCTGGACAGCAGCGCCTGGTACAGCGGGTCGTGCGTGCCCTGCGCCAGCGTGTGGGCGATCCACGGGCTGGCGGCGCCGAAGGCGACGATGGCGACGATGGTGGCGCACAGCGCGAGCCGCACCGCCAGCTTGGCACCCACCAGCTCCTGCGCGGCCAGCAGCACCAGCGGCGTGAAGCCGTACAGCACGTAGTGCGGCAGCTTGGTGCCCGACAACGAGAAGAACACGACCACGAAGCCGAGCCACAGCAGCAGGAAGCGGCCGAGCGGCTCCTTCCAGCGCGCGCGCAGGTGCATCGCCATGGGCACCAGCAGCGGCGTCCACGGCATCATCGCCAGCGGCAGCACCTCGAGGTAGTAGAACAGGCTGCCCGCGTGGCCCTCCAGCGAGCCGGTGAAGCGTTCGACGTTGTGGTGCAGCAGGAAGCCGTTGACGAACGCCATGCCGTGACGCGCAGTGGCGTAGACGTACCAGGGCGCGGCGATGCCCACCATCAGGGCCCAGGCCTTGGGGTCGCTCACCAGGCGCTGCAGGCGCGAGCGGTCGCGGTTGGAGAACAGCCACAGGCCGGCGGCCGCCGCCGGGACGAGCAGCGCGACCGGGCCCTTGGCCAGCAGGCCCAGGCCGATCCAGGCGAACGCCCGCCGGCGCGGCCCGTCGCGGCCGTTCTCGAGGTGGCGCCACAGGTCCAGCGTGGCCAGGGTCAGCAGCAGGTTCAGCAGCGAGTCGGCGGTGGCGGCGCGGCCGATCAGCATCGGCCCGAGGCTGGTCGCCAGGATGCCGGCGGCGGCGATGGCCACCGGCGGGCCGAAGCGCCGCCAGGCGAACTGGCCGATGGCCAGGCACCACAGGAACGCCGACAGCGCCGACGGCAGGCGCGCCGCGAACTCGTTCAGGCCGAACACCTTCAGGCTGATCGCCTGGAACCAGTAGATCAGGATGGGCTTGTCGAAGCGGTCGACGCCGTTGAGCGTGGTGCTGCCCCAGTCGTGGCCCACGGTCAGCTCGCGCGTGGCCTCGGCGAACGCGCCCTCGTCGACGTCGAACAGCGGTGCCGCGCCCAGGCGCGCGATCCACAGCGCCAGCAGCACCGTCACCAGCACGCCCAGCAGGCGCGCCGACGGCTGCGAGCCGTAGGCGCGGCGCATCGGTGCGGCCACCGCGATGACGGTGTCGGCCTCGGGCGAAGCCGAGTGCAGGCCGCTGGCGATCACGGTGTCCTCGTCGTCGGAGGCGAACGCGCGCGCGTAGTCGTGCTCGTCGTCGGGGCTCAGCGCCGTCAGCGGCATCGGCCGCGAGGCGCGGTGGTCGGCGGCCGACGGCGGCGGCGTGCGCACCGGCGCCGGGGCGATGCGGTCGAACGACGGCGGGCGCGCCGGCGGCTGGGGCGGCAGCGGCAACTGCGGCGCCGGCGCCGGCGTGCGCGGCACGGGCGCCGGCGGCTTGGGCACCGACGCGGCCTTGCCGGCCTGGGCGTCCTGGGCCGACCACATCTGCGGCTCGGGCGGGCGGCTGTCCTGCTCCGGCGTCTTGGCCTTGCCCACGGTCTCCATCAACTCGGAGATCGACCGGGGCGGGCGCGGCGGCGGCGGCGCGGGCACGAACGGCTTGGCCGGCGGCGCCGCGGCCACGGGCGATTTCAGGATCGGATCGGGCGGCTCGTCGGCGGGCAGCGGCGGGATCCAGGCCGGCCGGTCGTCGCTGACGACGATGCCCGGCACGTCGATCGCCGCCGGCGGCCGGGCCGGCCCCCCGGCGCGCGGTGGCGGGGGCGGCGGCAACGGCGCGGCCGCCACGTTGAAGGTCAGGTTCGGCGGCGCTTCCGGCGCGCGCTCCTCGGCGCCGAACAGGTCGTCGTAGGGCATCAGCGCCGGCGGGTCGGCCGGCGGCGGCGCGGGCGGCGCGGGCGGCGTGGGCGGCGTGGGCGCCGGCGCGGG
>CAYQMX010000074.1:0-2611 GCA_964418745.1 uncultured Vitreoscilla sp. | reverse complement strand
TGTTGGCGCCGGTTGAAAATTGACCATGTAAACCGGTAAATTCCGGACGAAAATTGATCAGGGTTATTAACCTGTCCTGTCCAAAAATTAGACAGGAACTTAGAAGGTGATGACCGTGATCTTATATGCAAAAATTCGCCGGATGTATTTCCGCGACCAGTTGTCCATTAATGAAATAGCCAGACGTACCAGTCTGTCTCGCAATACCGTCAAAAAATGGCTGAGAATGCCGAACGGCACCGAACCGATCTATCGGCGCCGAGTCATGCCGACCAAGCTGACACCGTTTGAGGATCAGCTCAAACAAGCCCTGATAGCCGACAGTTACCGCCCTAAGCGCGAACGACGTACGGCACTGAAGCTACTGGAAGAGTTACAGGCAGCCGGCTATGACGGGGGCTATACGCAATTGACCGATTACATCCGCGCTTGGCGCCAAGAGGGCGGCAGCGATGCCGGTAAACAAGCGTTCATACCGTTAAAATTCCGCTGGGGAGAAGCGTTTCAATTCGATTGGAGTGAAGAGTCGCTGGTGGTCGGCGGGATCTGTCGGCGTCTGAATGTCGCCCACATCAAGTTGTGTGCCAGTCGGGTGTTTTTGCTGGTCGCCTATCCCAGCCAAAGTCATGAGATGCTGTTCGATGCACATAGCAGGGCCTTTCGGGTCTTTGGTGGCGTGCCGTTGCGCGGGATCTATGACAACATGAAGACGGCGGTCGATAAGGTCCAGAAAGGCAAGGAACGCATCGTCAACACCCGGTTTGCGGCGATGACGGCTTACTACCTGTTCGATGCTGATTTCTGCAATGTGGCATCCGGTTGGGAGAAAGGCATCGTCGAAAAGAACGTGCAGGATAGTCGGCGACGCATTTGGCTGGATGCCAGCCAACACTGCTTTGCCAGCTTTGCCGAGCTGAATGATTGGCTAGAAACCCGTTGTCGGGCACTCTGGCTTGAATTGCCCTGGCCTGAGGGCCAAGGGATGACGGTGCAAGAGGCTTTTCAAATCGAGCAACCGCAGCTAATGCCGATGCCGGGTGTGTTCGACGGTTACATTGAATTTGTCGCCCGCGTTTCCAGCACCTGTTTGGTCACGGTGAAGCGCAACCGCTATTCGGTGCCGTGCCGCTGGGCCAGCCGCCGGGTCAGTGTCCGGCTATATCCTGAACGGCTTGAGCTCTATGCCGATGATGCCTGGATTACCGGCCATGCGCGGCTATTCGATCGCGATCAGGTCAGCTACGATTGGCAACACTATCTTCCGTTATTGGAACGTAAGCCGGGCGCGTTACGCAATGGCGCCCCCTTTGCAGAGATGCCGGCGCCTTTGCTGTCTTTGCAACGCGTGTTAAATAAACATCCTGACGGTAATCGGGTCATGGTCGACCTTTTGGCTTGCGTACCCAGGCAAGGATTGGATGCGTTACTGGCAGCGGTTGAGTCTTTGCAGGCATCCGAGGTGGTCAGTATCGAGCAGGTCAAACATCTCGTATCCAGGCTCGTCGGGGGCAGTCAACTCCCTGCCGAAGCGCAGACGATTGTCACCCCCGATGTCTTACAGGTCAAGGAAGCCCCAATAGCCGATATCGCCCGTTATGAGCAATTACGCGCAGCGTTCGATATCGCCATGATTAATGAGGAGAGCGGCGATGCGTGATCTTGAAGCAGAACTGAAATCACTCAAGCTGTTCGGTATGGCCACGGGTTATGCCGAAGTCGCCAGTCAAGGTGGTGCGGCGTTGCAAGCCTCGGAGTGGCTGCTGTGGCATTTGCTGAAAGCGGAGATCGAGGACAGGCATATTCGTTCTATCCGTTATCAACTTCAGAGTGCGCGTTTTCCGGTGCATCGTGACTTAGCTGGCTTCGACTTTGAACAGGCCAAGGCGGACCGTGCATTGGTGGAGCAACTAGCCGGTGGTGCCTTTATCGATGCCGCACATAACGTGGTGTTGGTGGGCGGCACCGGGACCGGCAAAACTCATCTGGCCACCGCTTTGGGTGTCAAGGCCATTACCGACCGCGGCAAGCGAGTACGGTTTTATTCCACCATCGATCTGGTCACGCAACTGGAACGGGAAAAGGCCGTAGGCAACCAAGGCAAGCTAGCCTACCGCCTGATGCAAGTCGATTTGGTCGTTCTGGATGAGCTGGGCTACTTACCCTTTTCCAAGGACGGCGGCGCCTTGCTGTTTCACCTGCTATCAAAGCTGTATGAGCGAACCAGCGTGATCATCACCACCAATTTGACCTTTTCCGAATGGTCCAGCGTATTCAGCGATGCCAAAATGACCACGGCCTTACTGGATAGATTGACCCACCATTGCTACATCATCGAAACGGGCAACGAATCCTATCGCTTCCGACAAAGCACCGAACAAGCCAAGGCACGTATACAAGCCAGAGAGAAGGCTCAACGCAGCGGAAAAACACCGGAAGATATTTTGTACGAGGAGAATCCGTTTTAAAAAAGCCATCTTGGAAATGGAGGCATGCTACCCATGTCCATCCGTTTCCTTTACACTTATCCACAGCCGGTGATTCCAAAAACCGGCTCCGCCCCCTGGTCAAACTTCAACCGGTACGGGTGGTCAATTTTCTCCCGGCGCCAACA
>CAYQMX010000073.1:0-2643 GCA_964418745.1 uncultured Vitreoscilla sp. | reverse complement strand
AATACCAGCAGCGCCGCCCCGATGGCCACCGCGATAAAAAGCCCGATGATAATAGCGGCGAAAAAGTGCTTCGCTTCGACAGGCAACTCATTAAGGATCAAAGGGCAAAAACCGTCATCCGCCTGCCCGCTTATGAAACGGTAAAAGACGACCCGATACTGTATGCCCACGCTTCGCGAGTCATGCACGGCGAAACCAATCCCGGCAATGCGCGCCCGCTGATCCAACTGCACGGAACGCGGCAGGTATGGATCAATCCGCCCCCGATTCCGCTAACCACCAAGGAAATGGACGGCGTGTTCGACCTGCCCTATTCCCGCGTACCGCATAAAGAATACGGCAACGCCAACGTGCCCGCATTTGAAATGATCCAGCATTCGGTCAACATCATGCGCGGCTGTTTTGGCGGCTGTACATTCTGCTCGATCACCGAACATGAAGGCCGCATCATCCAAAGCCGTTCGGAAAATTCGATCATCAAGGAAATCGAAGCAATCCGCGACACTTCGCCGGCATTTACCGGCCATATTTCCGACCTGGGCGGCCCGACCGCCAACATGTACCGGCTGGCCTGTAAAGACCCGAAAATCGAGGCTGCTTGCCGCAAACCGTCCTGCGTTTATCCCGGCATTTGCCCTAATCTGGATACCGATCATACCCCGCTGATTAAACTCTACCGCAGAGCCCGCGCCTTGCCCGGTATCAAGAAAATCTTTATTGCGTCCGGATTGCGTTACGATCTGGCCGTTGAATCACCAGAATATGTCAAGGAGCTGGTCACCCACCATGTCGGCGGCTACCTTAAAATCGCCCCGGAACATACCGAGCAAAACGTGCTGTCCAAGATGATGAAGCCGGGCATGGGCACATACGACCGTTTCAAGGAAATGTTCGATAAATATTCAAAGGAAGCCGGTAAAGAGCAATACCTGATCCCGTACTTTATCGCCGCACATCCCGGCACCACTGACAAAGACATGCTCAATCTCGCGTTATGGCTAAAACGTAACGGTTTCAGGGCCGACCAAGTGCAGGCATTTTTGCCTTCGCCGATGTCGATCGCTACAGCGATGTATCATTCCGGCAAAGATACTTTGCATAAAGTCAGCCGTACCGTGGACGACATTCCGATCCCTAAAAGCGTCAAACAGCGCCGCCTGCACAAAGCATTCCTGCGTTATCACGACCCCAAAAACTGGCCGTTGTTACGCGAAGCCTTAAAAGACATGAGCCGTAGCGATTTGATCGGCAATGGCAAGCAGCATTTGGTTCCCAGCTTTCAACCCAAAGGTACGGTTGAAACGCCCGATAAAATTCAGCGTTTTAAAACCAAATACACCGGACTGGACAATACTCGTTCCGGGAAAACCAAGCATCACCCGGTTAACAAGAACAAGTTAGGAAAAAGACCGAAATAATCGATAAAAATACTAGCCAAGAAATAAATGTTGTGTATAATACCCGCTTCTTCGCTGGTGTAGCTCAGTCGGTAGAGCAGCTGATTTGTAATCAGCCGGTCGCGGGTTCGATTCCCATCGCCAGCTCCAAGAATCCCAAAGGGAATCAATGACATACAATGTCTTGATTCCCTTTTTTATGTCCGATTCTAAATCGTTGCGTGACTTTTGCGTGACTCACTCACACAGACCTTTTCCGCCGCCGCAATCAAATTCCCTAATTCTGCAGACGAATAATGATCTGTGATCCGGCTCGATTTGTGCCCCAATAAGTCCTGCCTGTCCTCGAACGAGACATTTGCTGCTCTTAAGCGCCGTCCAAAGGTATGCTTTAAATCATGAATCCTCACCTGCGTTAATCCTACGCGTTTTCTTGCCTTTTGCCAGGCCGTGTTATTCATGGTCAAAACACGATCGCCTTTGTAGGTAAACACAAACTCAGGATGCCTGCCTCGCAATTGCTCTATCACTCCCTTAGCCTCGCTGTTTAGAACCACCACCCGTGCCATTCGGTTTTTAACAACATGGGCAGGAATAACAAACACACTGGCCTTAAGCTCCGGTATATACTCTTCCCATTCCCAACGTAAGGAACAAACCTCCTGCTCCCGGCAGCCAGTGTTAACTTTAACCTGAATTCGGGATAAGAAAACTGAGAATGAGCGCCGCCCTTTTGGTGTAAGATTTTGTTTCCGCAAACAAATATCAACCTAACCGGGAGGCACTCATGGACAGTTTAACCGAACTTTATTGCCTGATCGACGATTTTTGCCGTGCGTTTGAGCCGGCATGGGAACGGCATTTGCTGGCGATGGGGAAGAAACGGCGCCAACGGCCCGGCCTGTTGAGCCTAGCGGAGCTGATGACGCTCGCCATCCTGTTCCATCAGTTGCGCTACCGCCA
The DNA here is from genome assembly GCA_964418745.1 of uncultured Vitreoscilla sp. Taxonomy (GTDB): domain Bacteria; phylum Pseudomonadota; class Gammaproteobacteria; order Burkholderiales; family Burkholderiaceae_C; genus Scleromatobacter. The sequence goes on along the minus strand of CAYQMX010000073.1, from coordinate 283 downwards.
GTTCAAGCCCTTTTACCTGGGTTATGTCTGCCGCCATCTGCGTGCCGAATTTCCCAAGCTGCCGAGTTACCCACGTTGCGTGGAACTCCTGCCCCGCTGTGTGGTACCGCTAGCGGCTTTGTTCGATCTTCTCAAGGGTCAATGCGACGGGATCTCTATCGCCGATGCGACTGCCCTTGCGGTCTGCGACAACAAGCGCATTCCGCGGCACAACGTCTTCAAAGGCTGTGCCGAACGGGGCAAAACGTCGATGGGCTGGTTTTACGGCTTTAAGCTGCATGTC
>CAYQMX010000072.1:0-2881 GCA_964418745.1 uncultured Vitreoscilla sp. | reverse complement strand
TTCGCGCAACTGGCTCAGAGCTCGTTGGCGTTCCCCCTGAATGCGCGCTGTCGGCCAGGAGCAGACGGTCGCGTGTGTCGGCTTTAGAGCGGGGCCCTGCCGTCGTAGACTCGATGCCTATGCGCATCGTCACGATCGATTGTCTCGGAGTCGGCAGCGAGTCCGAGTTCTGGAAGGCCTACCTCTCTGCGTCGCGCCCTGAGGGGGCCGGCTTTCTTGGACGCAACCTCGATGCGTTCAGGGATGCGCTCCAGGGTGGCCCCGGATGGCCGGGCGAGTGCACGCTGAGGTTCACGAACACGGCTACCGTCGAGCCGCTGCGCGACGGAGCCTTCCTGCGGGCGCTTCGTGACATTGCGAATGAATCGCAGAACGTCCGGATCGAGCTCATCTAACGCTAGCTGGCGCCGCGCACCGACGGTAGCTTTGCCCCAATGTCCCTCCGTTGCCTTTGAACAGCCACGTCCGAAAGGCGCTGCGTGCCGAACTGTGATTTTTATGCCACCCCAGAGGATCACGAGGGGTTGCTGACTTGGCTGTTTGCGGAACAGACGTGCCATGTCTATGAGCTCGCGTCCCGGTTCGAGCAACCGCTCAGACGTTTCTGTTCGGCCCAAGAAACCCTCGCGTTGTTCGAGGAGCGTTACTCCACAGGCGAGAAGGCCAGAACCGTCCATCTGCAGCTCAATGTCTTGGGGGCCGGCCCACAGTTCGAGCCGAGTCGAATTTCGCTCGATCCAAGAGCGTGCAATGGGGCCACGTTTCGATACGCGGCGGAAGGGTGGGGCCTGGTGCAACTCTACTTAGGCACTGTCTGGCGGGGGGCGTTGGAGAACTCGCATACCAATCACAACTCCCAAAAGCGAGCGGAGTCATGGGAAGGCATAGGCGGGCACCCCTCACAGGTCGACGATTGGGATTTCAAACGAATCTCATCTTTCTCTTCCCGGCTGAATCGTGAGATCAGAAAGAGGGCCGTGGCGAAGTTGGGCAGTCGCCCAGTTCTCCCCGGGGCGCTCGCTCTTTGGGATGTGGGCATCGACTTTCCGCCGTTCCGGCATGGCTCAATCGAGCTTCAGCGTGGCAGCGTGTAGCCGGTACCCAGAACGGATGTCTGCACGCTTGCTGCCCTGCCGCATGGCCGCCGCGCTTAAGGAATGGGCCGAGGTTGGCCAAACACTGCGGATGGCAGGTCGTTCGGATTTCGAACGTAGGAGGAGGCCTTTGAATGCGCTGAGGACTCCTTCGGGATCATGCCCGAAGAATGGTCGGGGCCCGGCTTGCCCCCCAAAGGGGTACCACGCGGCTCCGCCCGGCGATAGGTGGTAGCCGCTGAGGGCCAGTGCGTCTTGCTCGAACGACTGGCGCAACGGTCTCGTGCCGGGAGGCGCCGGCCACTACCGGTCTACGGCACGGCCGCGCGATCGTCTCCGCGCAAATGTCATACAGTCGGCCCGGGACACCCCGAGCCGAACTCGCCTCCGGCATCGGAAACCGATGGAGCTGGGAGGCCTCGTGAACACTTGTAGGAACAACGCGCGACGTGCCATCACGCTTCGGATCGCGACGGGCGCGCTGGTCGCGCTGGGACTGCAACTGCCCGCCGTCAGCCAGGCAGGGTGCCATGTGAAGACGCTGGAGCTGCCTGTGCGGATGGTGGGCCATCGGGCGATCGCCACCGTCGACATCAACGGGACCAAGGTGCCGCTGCTCGTCGACAGCGGCGCGTTCTTCAGCTTCCTGACCGAGGCCGCAGCGCAGCAGTTGAACCTGTTCACACGCATGTTGCCAGAAGGCCTTCGCATCGAAGGATTGACGGGCGGCGTCACGGCCCGCCTGACGACCGTGAAGCATCTTCAGATGCTTCATGGCGATCTGCCCGGCGTCGATTTCATCGTCGGCGGCAACGAGGCCGGCGCCGGCGCGATGGGCCTGCTGGGACGCAACATCCTGGGCTTCGCGGACACCGAGTACGACTTGGCGCACGGCCTCATCCGCTTCGTCGTGCCGAATGACGAGTGCGAGAACGCCAACATGGCCTACTGGGCGGGCGACACGCCGGTGTCCATGCTCGAACTGCTGCGAGACGACCGTGCGAGGACACCGGACATCCGCGCCTACCTGCTGCTGAACGGACACAAGGTCACGGCGCTGTTCGACACCGGCGCCACGACGACCGTCTCGCTCGACGCCGCGCACGACGCCGGCGTGAAGGATGCCGACATGAAGCCCCTGGGCCGCATGACCGGCGCCGGCCGCGGCAAGGCGGACGCGTGGAGCGCGTCGTTCAAGAGCGTCGAACTCGGCGGCGAGACCGTCAACTACGACCGCCTGGAGATCGGCGACTTCGAGCTGCGCGGCATCGATATGCTGGTGGGCATCGACTTCTTCCTGTCGCACCACGTCTACGTGTCCCGCAAGCAGTCGCGCATGTATTTCACGTACAACGGCGGTCCTGTGTTCGACCTCAACACGAGCGCCTCGCCCGATCCCGGCGCCTCGGCCGCCTCGGACGCGGATGCCGGCGCGAGCGAGACGCTGAGTGCCGACGGGTACGCACGGCGCGGCGCGGCTTCGCTTGCGCGCAACGACACCGCCGCCGCGCTGGCCGATCTCGATCGCGCCTGCGCACTGGAGCCCGGCAACGCGGCATTCTTCACCACGCGCGCCTCAGTGCACCTGGCACAGAAGGAGCCGGACAAGGCTCTGGCCGACTTCGACACCGCGTTGCGCCTGGATCCGGGCCAAGCCGAGGCCCGCATCCAGCGCGCACAGATCCGCCGATTCCGCAGCGAGCGCGATGCGGCGCTGGAGGACCTGTCGATACTGGACAAGACGCTGCCGCCGCAATCCCAGACCCGGCTTGCCATGGCGCTGATGT
>CAYQMX010000071.1:0-3519 GCA_964418745.1 uncultured Vitreoscilla sp. | reverse complement strand
CAGGTAGCCGAATCCGCAGGTCGACCAGGCTCACCTGAACGTCACAGTCCGGCCATCGGACTAAACCGCTCGCGCGGTGATGCGCTGCGCGTTCAACGGCGCGGCATGGGCGGCGCCCCGTGCATACGTGATCTGCCAGTGTTGACGGGCGAGGCAAGCCGCCTCGCTCTTCAACAGGAGCAGCATCATGATCCCCTTGGCCCAAGCAGTTTCTCCACTGCGCCAACGCATGCTCGACGACATGCGCATGCGCAAGCTCGGTGGCAAGACCCAGGCCGCCTACGTTCGCGCCGTCTACCGTCTGGCCGCCTTCCTCCAACGCTCGCCCGACACCGCCAGCGCTGAGGACCTGCGGCGCTTCCAGTTGGACATGGTCGACGGCGGCACGTCGCCGATCACCGTCAACGCCACCATCACAGGCCTCAATTTCTTCTTCGGCGTGACGCTCGATCGCGCCGAGCTCATGCGCAAGATGCAGCCCTTGCAGGTGCCGCACGTGCTGCCCGTCGTGCTCAGCCGCGACGAGGTCGCGCGGCTTATCGCCGCGGCGCCCAACCTCAAGTACCGGGCCGCGTTGTCGCTGGCCTACGGCGCGGGCCTGCGCGCCAGCGAGGTCGCCTCGCTCAAGGTCACCGACATCGACGGCCAGCGCATGGTCCTGCGCATCGAGCAGGGCAAGGGCCAGAAGGACCGCTACGCGATGCTCTCGCCCGTGCTGCTGGAGCTGTTGCGCTGCTGGTGGCGCCACGCGCACGGGCTCGGCAAGATGCTGCCCAACGGGTGGCTGTTTCCGGGCCAGAGCCCCATCGACCCGCTGAGCACGCGCCAACTGAATCGCGCCATCCACGAGGCCGCCGAGGCCGCCCACATCGACAAGCGCGTGTCGATGCACACGCTGCGACACAGCTTCGCCACTCATCTGCTCGAACGCAAGACCGACATCCGCGTCATCCAGGTGCTGCTGGGCCACAAGAAGCTGGAGACCACCTCGCTCTACGCCCAGGTGGCCACCGAGATCCTGCGCGAGGTTGTGAGCCCGCTCGACACGTTGCAGCCCTCGTAGGGCCGCGGGCGTGGCTCGGCCCGCCCAGGAAGTCGCTGACATCTTCCGCACCCTCGGGCCGGCCTGGCGCTGGGCGCAACGCGCGCACCTGAGCCTGGGCCAGCTCAAGGTCATGTCAGCCATCGAACAGTGCCGCACCGCGGCGCTGGGGGGACACGTTTTGCGCTGCGACAGCTGCAGCACGCAGGAGATCTCCTACAACTCGTGTCGCAACCGGCACTGTCCCAAGTGCCAGTCCACCGCCGCCCAGCGCTGGCTCGAGGCGCGCCAGGACGATCTGCTGCCGGTGGAGTATTTCCACGTGGTCTTCACGTTGCCGGCCCCGGTCAGCGACATCGCCTACACCAACAAGGCCGTCGTCTACGGGCTGTTGTTCGACGTCGCCGCCGAGGTCCTGCAGACCATCGCCGCCAACCCCAAGCACCTGGGCGCGCGCATCGGCGCAACCCTCGTGCTCCACACGTGGGGCTCGGCGTTGACGCACCATCCCCACGTCCACGGCATCGTGCCTGGTGGTGGGCTGTCGCCCGACGGCAAGTCCTGGGTGGCGTGTCGGCCGGGCTTCTTCCTGCCGGTTCGCGTGCTCTCGCGCCTGTTCCGGCGCCGCTTCCTCGAAGAGCTCGCCAACGCCCATGCCGCCAAGCTCTTGCGCTTCTTCGGCGAGCACGCTGCGCTGGCCAACGCCGCGGCATTCGCCGAGTGGCTCAAGCCCTTGCGCCAGTGCGAGTGGGTCGTCTACGCCAAGCGGCCGTTTGCCGGGCCCGAGGCCGTGCTGGCCTATCTGTCGCGCTACACGCACCGCGTGGCCATCTCCAACAGCCGCCTCGTCTCTCTCGACGATCGCGGCGTCACCTTCCGCAGGAAGGACTATCGCGTCGAGGGTCCCACCCGTCACAAGACGATGACGCTCGAGGCCGGCGAGTTCATGCGCCGCTTCCTGTTGCACGTGCTGCCGTCGCGGTTCCACCGCATCCGCCACTACGGGCTGCTGGCCAACGCCAGCCGAAGGACAACATCGCCCAGGCGCGCCAGCTCCTGCAGCCCACGACAGACGCGTCGCCTGGCGCTCAGACCGCGGCGCCCGAGCCCGCACCGCTTCGCCCGACGTTCGTCTGCCGGCACTGCGGCGCCGCCATGACCATCATCGACACGTTCGAGCGCGGCCAGGCGATCCGCGGGCCACCAGGTGCAGGCCAGCATGAGAGCTGACATTCAACTGCATCGGTTCCACCCGCCGACTCGAACTTCTCGTGCATCGGCAGGGCGACTGCGCGCCTGGCTCTCCATCGAGAGAGACTTGGGCACGCCACGCCCGACCCATCGCCCTGCGGGCGCGCTTCATCCCGGCGTCCACTGCGCCGGGCGCCATCGGCAGCACCGTCATGACCCTGGCTTCGGCATCGCCGGTCAGCGCGCCAGCGGTCTATTCGCCATACGCTTGTAGCCTCCGGACTGGGGCCTCAGCTGGGCCCGCGGTTTCGTCCCTTGAGGCTTGTCCGACGCCTGCCCTTCAGACCTGTGCTGTTCCGAGGTAGTCTCGGCGCGAGGCAGGCATCCGACAACCCTAAACAGAAGCTGTCTGTCGCGGCCGTCCGCTTTCAGGTAGGCAGTCCTCAAGTTCCTGGAGATCGAAATAACCCAGCGAGATTTGCCAACCTGCCCGAAGCCGAATCGAACACGCACACCATCACCATGAACACCGACGCTCTGCCCTTCCCGTTGCCCGCCCCCAACTCGCTCAAGGCCAGCGATGCTGCCGCCTGGTACTACGGCACCGTGCCACTCATCGCCGGACTGCTGGACGACGCGCCCTCACACTGTTCCAAGCTGGACTTCGCCTGGAGCCTGACGAGCCGCCTACGCCTGGCCGCCGCCTTGTCGCTGTGGGACCAGGAACTGGTTCAGGATTTCTTCGCTATCTTCTCGCTGCCGTCCATGGCCGAATTGAGTGGCGTTTCGCACTACGACGTGATCCGCTATGCTGAGGAATGGGACGAACTTCCCGAGCACGTGCCTGACGACGAGGCCGTCGCCAAACTGCTCGCGTTAGTCGCGAGTCAGAACAACGCGTTCGACCACACTTTCGGCAACGAGGTCGGCCTGGAGATCTCGGACGGCCGCCAGTACTGGACGCTCACCTCCGAGGGGTGGCGTCCAAAGGCCTGATCGGCGCGCCTCCGAGCTAGGCTGCAAGGCAATCGCAGGAGGTTCAGTTTGCGTACGCTCGGCGTCGGAAGGCTTCCTTGAGCCAAGGCGCGCAGCTGTCCGCCACGACAATCCGACCGCGGGTATGGCCAGACGATTCGCACGGGCAATTGTCACGCACACTCGACGGTTGGGGCTGACGAGACGGTCGCCCAGGATGGCTCGCCAGCTCAGCGAATGTCCGCCATGTCGCTGATCGGCCAGCAGCTGCCGTTCGCGAAGGGCGGGTTTCGGGTAGCGTAGGAGGTTGC
>CAYQMX010000070.1:0-3849 GCA_964418745.1 uncultured Vitreoscilla sp. | reverse complement strand
TCATGGTGTTCGTGTCTCCTGTTGTTGTCCTGGCGCTGGCCGGCATGTCGTTGCCGAGCGCGTTCAGGTCGTGAAGCCGATCCAGCGCCCGAAGAAGACGACGACGATCCACAGCGAGAGCGACAGGGCGCCCGCCAGGCGCGCGGCCGGGGGCGGCGGCAGGACGTCGTCCCAGTCGGCGACGCGGCGGAAGGCGCCGAAGTGGAAGACGAGCATGTTCGCGGCGGCCAGGGCCATGAACAGGAACTTGAGCTGGAACTGCGGGTTGTGCCAGTACACCTGCGCCTTCGAGATGAACATGACCGAGCCGGTGATCACCGCGCCGGCGAAGGCGACCCAGGTGTAGGGCAGCACTTCCCTGGAAAGCCGGGAGACGGCGCTGTCGCGCGAGGCCAGGCCCAGGAGTCGCAGGTCCATCATGAGGATGGAGCCGAAGACGGTCACGATGGACAGCACGTGCAGGCATTCGTCGAGCGGGAACCACCAGTCGCCTTCGCGGACGAAGGTGGCGATGTCGGTGTGCTCGATGAGATTGAGCAATTGATCGATGGTCATTTCAATGGGTTTCCGAGGGCGTTCGAAAAGCGCTCACTGCGCCTGCCAGGTGTAGGCGATGAGTCGACCGCAGAAGATGATCGCCACCCACAGCAGCAACGAGACGACGGCGAACACGCGCGCGCTGGCCGGCCGGGTGGCGGCGCTGTCCCAGGCCGCGGCGTGGGCGCGCACGGTTCGGCCGAACCAGACGTTCAGCGCCAGCACGCACACGAGCATGCCCATCTTCAGCCAGAAGGCCGTGGTGCCGAGTTCGCGAACAGGCTCCGCCACGGTCTGCAGCAGGCCGGTGAGCAGCAGCGCGACCAGGGACCACCACATCCAGGGCAGGACGGTCGACGCCAGGCGCGACACGCTGCGCCCCGAGGCCCCGACGCCCAGCAGGCGCAGGCTGATCATCAGGCCGCTGCCGAAGACCACCGAGATGGCCAGGATGTGGATCGACTGCGAGGTCGCGATCAGGCCGTTGGTGGTCTGGAACAGCAGGCTCAGCCGGGTCGAGCCGATCCAGTTCGCCAGGTTCGTCAACAGGTCGTGCATTGAATGTCTCTCTTCAGAAGTCGCGCCTGGCGCGGTTCAGCTCAGGCTTCGGCCGGGCGATTCCGGCCGGACGATGTTCTCGATGTGGCCCAGGCCCTCGATCTCGCAGCGCACCACGTCGCCCGCCTTCAGGAACCGCGGCGGCTGCATCAGGACCCCGACGCCGGCGGGCGTGCCGGTGGCGATCAGGTCGCCGACCTCGAGCGTGAACGCCGTGCTCAGGTATTCGATCTGGCGCGCGATGGAGTGCAGCAGCTCGCGCGTGCTGCCCCGCTGGCGCAGCTCGCCGTTGACGTGCGTGGTCATGCCCATGCCGCGCTCCGGCGAGAACTCGTCGGGCGTCGTGATCCACGGGCCGATCGGGCCGTGCGTGTCGAAACTCTTGCCCATCATGAGGGTGGGCGATGCGATCTGCCAGTCGCGCACGCTGACGTCGTTGCCGATGCAGTAGCCGGCGATCACACCGGCGGCGTCCGCCTGGTTGACGTGGCGGCAGCGCTTGCCGATCACGACCACGAGCTCCACTTCGTAGTCGAGCTGGGTCGACGCCTTCGGCAGCTCGATGTGGCCGTAGGGGCCCTGCACGCAGGTGGGCAGCTTGCAGAAGAAGACCGGCACTTGCGGCGGCTGGAAGTCGCGCATGGCGGGCACGGCATGGCGCAGCTCGTCGATGTGGGCCTGGAAGTTGAAGCCGATCGCCAGGTACTTGGGCGGGCGCGGAACGGGCGCGAGGAGCACGACGGACTCGAGCGCATGCAGATGCGCAGGCGCGCGCGGCGCCTGCGCGGCGGCCTGCAGCGCGCCTTCGCCGGCCGAGAGCAGGCCGATCATGTCCCGCGGCAGGTCGGGCTGCGCGGCGGACAGGTCGAGAATCCGGCCATCGACGACCAGCCCGACGGACGTCTTGCCCTCATGACGGAATGTTGCGAGTTTCATCTCTTCTTGGGTCCGCGGCGGTGGCCCGCCGGTTGTCTCTGGCGCCGGTCACGGACCGGAGCGATGGATCACTCTACCTGCTTTCCGCGAGAAAATCTATAATTGACAGTGTTATAGTTTATTTACGAGACCATCAACTCGAGCGCCCAGCTTCTGCGCCGCAGCCCTAGAATAGACAAAAGGCAGGGTTTCCCCTGCCGTCACGCGGAGAAGACGTGAAAGTACCCAGCGACGGCAAAGTGATCAGCAAGACGAACGAGACCTACCAGGTGCTGCGCAACGCGATCCTGTGCGGCGTGTTGCCGGCAGGCTCTCGTCTTCGCACCAACGTGCTCACGAAGGAGTACGACATCAGCCTCGGCGCCTTGCGCGAGGCGCTGTCGCGGCTCTCGGCGGAAGGGCTGACCCAGGCCGAGGCGCATCGCGGCTACGTGGTGACGCCGATCTCGGCGGAGGACGTCGAAGATCTCGCGCGGGTGCGCACTGCCATCGAGACCCAATGTCTCGTCTGGGCGATCGAGAACGGCACCCTCGAGTGGGAGTCGAACATCGTGGCGACCACGCATCGGCTGGTGAACTCCGCGCGCGAGCTCGACCAGGGGGCACGCCCGGCGAGCTGGAACCAGGCGCATTCCGACTACCACGCGGCGCTCGTGGGCGGCTGCGGCAGCCCGCGGCTATTGCAGATCCGGAACAGTCTGTACGAGCAGAGCGAGCGCCACCGCCGCCTTGAATTGAGCATCCCGCACGATCGCGACGCCGACGACGAGCATCGCGTGCTGGCCGAAGCCGTGATCGCCCGCGACATTCCTCGGGCCACCCGGCTGATGCACAGCCACATCAACCGCACGACCGAATTCATCATCCGCGCCTTGAGCGAGCGCGAGGCGTTCCAGACCGCCGCCCACGCCCCGGCCAGGCGCAGCGCTGCCGCCACGCTGATCACCGTGCGCAAGGCGGGCGCCGCGAAGACCCCCGTGGCCGGGAAGGCTTCCGCAGCGAAGCCGGCGCGTGAGCCGCGTACGAACGTGACCCGCTGAGCGCCGGGTCATCGCCGCGCCGGGAAGGCGCTGCGATGATCGCCCCCGGCCCGAGCGGGAATCCAGGCGGTGCCGACCTTGAAAGCCGGGCCCCTGGCCGCCTGGGAGATCTTGGCGTCCGGGTGCCGGCCCGTGGCCTACTTGGCCCCGATCACCGTCGTGCGCTGGAGGATTCGCCACTCGCCTTTGCGCTGTTCCAGAATGTCCTCGTAATGCCCGGGAAGACCCACGATGGTCGTCTTCGTCTTCAGGTCCGGATAGACACTGAGGAAGTATCCGTAGTGAGTGGCCCGGGTAGGGCTCTGGAACTCGAAGTGATGATTCAGCGCCAGATGCCAGGGCGGATTGTCGCCGCCGATCGCGTTGGCTTTCGGCATCGGTACACCCGGGGGCGGCTTGGGCGGTCCGGCTTCAGCCTGCTTGTAGGGCATGGTGAAGCTCTTGCCGGGTTCGGGCTGCGCAACGATGGTGGCCTCGGGCCAGAATGCCTTGTCGAAGCGCGCCGAGTCGTGAAGCTCCAGCCCCAGCGTATAGTTTTCGACCGCCGCGTTCACCCCCACCCAGTCATCGACGGTAGGTTTGTAGCCGGGCGTTGCCGTGCTTGCCGTTGCGCCTTGGGCACAAGCCCCGCCGGCGGCCAACAACAAGAAGGCCCCGACCATTCTTGCGAAATATTTCGTCATGAAGTTCACCTCGGAATTCGATTGTCAGTGCTTGTCTTTTTGCTGCAGCCGCTTGAGGACCACGGCGGGATCTTCCGTGACCGTCTTGTCCTGGG
>CAYQMX010000069.1:0-6754 GCA_964418745.1 uncultured Vitreoscilla sp. | reverse complement strand
GATTGGCGCGTGTCCCGTGAGCGCGCGCTCGCGCGCCACGGGCTGCTGCCGGCCAATACCTGACGGTTACATTGGTCGGCTTCGGAGGAGTCCGCTTCACGTCCCGTGCCCAGCGATACCGGCCACAGGCTTGTCCGACGCCTGCCCTTCTAACGAGCAAGCCGGACGATGCGTCTAGACAACGGGGATCGCGAGCCGTTCATGGGAACCGGTTGCGCTACGACAATCCTGCACTGACAAGACCTATCGGGAATCAGGCGAGGACCAAATGGGACTGATCGCTTTCGGCATATTTCAGGCGAACGTGGATGGTCGGTGGATCGACATTGGATCGGAGATCGACCCGGACGACGCTCCACTGCGATATTGGCTTGACGTCCAGCAGCCACACCGCGGATTTCCAGCTGACTTCGAGGTTGTCGACGATACATGCCACCCAATTGCAGACGACAGCCTGCGCTCACCTGAAGATCGAAGTCGACAATACCCCTCCTGGCACTTCCTGCATCGAAAAGTGATGCTCGGCGACCACACCCACTCGTGGTTAAGCGCTGGCGAAATTCTTCAACGCGAAGAGGCTGCGGTCGTCGAGCAGCAGCGGTTTCTCGACGAAGCTAGGGCACTCGACCCAAATGAAGTGCGATACGCTGAAGGTGGCCTGCGCGTCATGCGCGACTTCTTCGTCGAAGTGCGGCGGTTGGCGGAACAGTACGGCCAGGTGCGATTCGTTTTTGGGATCACATACTAGCCAATGCCCACGACTCTTTGCGGCCGCAAATTCTGCTTTTGCCAAACCTTCGCGGGTCGGAAGCCGAACTGAACGTTGTGAGACACCCCGGCGTCCGCTTTCAGGCGACCAGATCGACGCGAGCGGTCGGCCTCTGCCGCCCCCGATCGGCCTCGAAGGGCAGGTATGCTGCGCACAGCAGACATTCGCCTTAGCGAGGCTTGCCGACAACCCCTCGTCTAGCCTGGCCGGGTGCGTCGTGAGGCTCTTGTCGGCCACAACCGGACGGTCGCGAGCGGCAGGTTTCAGGCTTCTCACCGAGCCGGAAACGGCCCAATCGTGCAACCGGAATGCCGAACCACCCGCTCAGCGCGGCAATGCTTCGGGGTCCCGACTACTCGGATGCGGGTACGCCGCTCTATGACATGAGGCTCGCCCCGCCTACTTGTGCTTGAACTACTCTTTCAGTCAAGCAGGCCAGCAGCGGACAAGCCGCGATCGAGGCTGCTCAAAGCGTGGACCGTCTTCTGCGACCAACGAGGGTGGCGAATGCCAGACCGGTAAACACCAGGCCGAGGCCCGCGGGTTCCGGAACTGCAGCAACCGTCAGCTCGACGGCATTGACGCCCAGGAGGGGGTTGCCGACGAGAGCGAGGATGGAGCCGTTGTCGTTGATGCCGCTGGCCAGGAGAAGCTGCGAGCCCGGAAACTGGTAGTTGGGAAAGACCAGGGCGCTCAGGTCCGTGACCGTGCCGCCGCTCCAGAGCGTTGCGTGTTCGACGCCCGAGGCGGTGATGCTGTAGCCCACGGCCTGGCCAAGGTCGTTGATGGCCAGTGCCACGCTGTCCGTCTTGCCCAGCGAGGCAAGAACGGTCGGCGTCGTACCGTTCCAGATCACGGCTTGCTTGTACGTGCCGTTGCTGCTGTAGCCGGCGATCTGCCCGCTGGCATTGATGGCGTTGGCCGCGCTGTCAGTACCGCCGAGACCAGTCAATGTCGTGATCGTCATGCCGTTCCAGACAACGGCGTCCTTCGCGCCTGCAGCAGTGGCGCTGTAGCCGACGACCTGCCCGGCATTGTTGAGCCCGCTCGCGGCGTCGTTGCTGCCGCCCAACCCGACGAGCACACCAGGCGCGCTGCCGTTCCAGACGACCGCCTGTTGGCCCGACGCGGTCTTCGCGTAGCCGGCGACCTGTCCCGCGTCGTTGATGGCCGTCGCAGCGCTACCCGTGCTGCCGGATGGCCCGGCCAGCACGGTCGGGGCCGCGCCGCTCCAGATCACCGCGTTCGTCGCGCCGGTGGCCAAGGTGTCGTACCCGGCGATCTGCCCGGCGCTGTTAATGGCCAGGCCGTCACTGTTGGCACCGGCTGGCCCTGGCAGAGCGGTCACGCCGCCAGAGGGGTTCCAGGACGTGGCCAGTAGCACCCCGTTGCCAACGGAACTCTGGCCTGTTGCCATTCCGGAGGCGTTGAGTCCGCCGGCCGAGTCGCCGGCGGTGCGACCCGTCTTGAGCGATCCCAGATTGGTGATGGTGTAGTTCTGCGCGAGGGCCGGGGTCGACGCGATCGCGCCGAGAAAGAGCGCGGCTGAGAGGGCCGCGAGACGATGATGGTTCATGATGCTCCCTGTTGGTTTAATCTCTTGCGTGTCGCTATGACACGGAAGCACCGTATCGGCAGAGCGTGACATGCGGCATATCCATGAATCCCAGTCGATGATCCAAATGGGGCCTTTACGAGTCCCCGTACACCTGCCCGTGCTCGGCGCGGCTCTGCGACTTGAGACTCGGCTTGTGTGGTTAAGCCAGGTGTATCCACTGCAAACCGCTGCCGCGATCGCGGATAAAGAACTTGCCGGCACAGGGGCCGGCCCTTCACCACCACTGCGACGATCTACTCGCGTTTGCCGAGTACCATGCGCCGGGTCCTGAGGCCCGTTGTCGGCCATAACCGGCCGGTCACGAACGACAGCTAAGAGGAGAGCTATGCAAGGCAAACCTAAGCCGCTGGCGGATCTTGCGCGACGTTCGTTCGCGGAGGATCAGCTTGCTGTCGTCTTTGCGGCGCTTGACAGTTACACCGGGCCGGAGCCCGAGCGAGTGCAGCGAGCGATACTCACGCTGAGTGGCGGCGACGTTGGCAAGCTTTCTCACAACGTTGCAGTCGCGCTCCAGGACTATCGAGACGTGCTGTACTGGGCGGAAAATCCGCCGTCGGCCTGACCCGGCTCCTCGCTGATGCCACGGACCACCGGCTCCAGCCGGCCACTTGCAGACGGTCGCGACCGTCTGCTCTGGGGTAGGCTAAACCGGAAGCCCGGCAGCCAGCCAGGGCGCCGGCTCGGCAGGTTCAAGTAGGCCATGAGTGCCGTGCGGCCAGCGACCGCTCCGACGCCGGCTATGCTTGCAACCCATGCCCTTTTTCTTGCTTCATCCCAAGTCCCGCTCGAACGGAATGTTTGCTGCGGCACTCATTGACGACGAAGCATGCTTGTGGGACGACCCTCGGCTCCGACTTGGTGCAGAGATAGGCAGCAGCTGGCAAATGCCGCACCTTTCACTTGTGCAAGCCGGACGCCGGGCCACCTCGGTTCTCTTCAACCCGAACGCCATCGTGGTCTCGGAAGGCGTTCGCGACGAGCTTTCAATGTTTCCTGAGTTGGAGTTCCTACCTGTCGACGTTCGGGGGCACGGAGTCTTCTTCATTCTCCATGTCGTCGCGACTGTGGAACTGCCCGTCGATGCTCGGGCGAAATTCACGCCTGCTCCTGGAGGTAACCTGTTTACAGTTGAAGCCTTTCCCGCAGCATTTGATCCGCCGTTCGCCTTCTTTCGGGTGTTGCATCCAATGGGTGCGGCGGCGAGACGACCTGGTGGTGTTGCACGAGCCGTTTATCTGACGGCCTCCGCTGCCGAGCGCGTGCATGGCTGCGCTGGAGAATTCTTAGAGGCACGGCCGCTGCCGAGCAAGTAGACGCTGGGCCAACTGATCAATCGCCAGGCTTCGATCTTTCGGTGGTTCACTGCCCCGTCTCGACGGCGGACTCGTGGGCTCGTGTCGGCCGAAAGCGACCGTTGGCGAGGATCGGCTTTGGGGTAGGCTCAGGGCCTGCAGTCGGCCAACAGCCGACGGTTACAGACGTCCGCTTCGGAGGAGTCCAACGCGGGTCGCGCCTGGCAGCACCGGCCATAACCGGACGCTCGCCGATGACGGCTTCCTGGTAGGCGACTTCCAACACGAAGCGCTCCTGCGCAGCGTTCAACGTGACCCGGCGAAACAGAGGCGTGCCGGAGGTCGTTGCATTGTTCGCCGATCCGCTTCACGCGAGCAGCACCAGCGCCGCGCACCCGAGCAGCGCCACCCCGCCGAGTCGCTGCAGGCCGCGCGCGCCACGTCGTTGCCGCCGCGCGAACAGGCCTGCCAGCGTGATGACTGCGGTGAACCAGGCCAGGTTGAGCGCCTCGAACAGGGAGCCCAGGCGCCAGAACGCGAGGAGCGTCGGACCGGTGCCGGGCGCCATAAACAACGGAAAGAACGCGGCGAAGAACAGCATCGGCTTGGGGTTTGCCAGCGTCATCGCGAGCGCCTGTAAGAACGCGTGCCGAGACAGCGTTGTGGCCGCAGGTGCCATCCCCTGCGCCGCCCTCGATGCCTGCAACATGCCGACTCCCAGGTAAGCGACCCAAGCGGCACCCAGAAGGCGCAGTGCGTGTATCAGCCCAGGAGCCTCCGCAGCCATGCGCGAGAGTCCGGCTCCAGCGAGGGTGATCGCGAGCACGTCACCGGCAACGATCCCCGCCGTGGCCAGCACGGCCACGCGGCGGGACGCGCCGGCACGCGCGGCCACGAGCAGAGTGGCCGGCCCGGGCACAACAATCACGGTCGCTGCCGCCACGAGAAAGGCCGGCAGGTGAACGAACTCGTCCATCATGCTGACTGCGCCGCAGCGTGTGCACGGATCGTGTCCGCCAGCCAGGCGTCGACCGGCTGAAAGTCATGGCCCAGCGAGAGGGCTCGGGCGATATCCATCTCGAATGGTGCAGGGTAGTCGAACGGGCTTTCGAATGCGCTGTGGGCAGCGTCATCTGGAATGGGTATGCGCAGCGTCTCGAAGATTCTCTGGTGCAGCGCCGTTGCGTCGAGGCCGCCTTCGCTGGCGGCGTTGACAGGGCCCGTGAACTCGCGGTGCGCTATCCATTGCAGGAATTCCGCTATCCCCTCGGGCGTGATGAAAGAGCTTGCGCCGCGGCGTGCGCCGGACCTTGCGAGCGAGCGTCCCGCGCGTGCAGCCCGTACATGCGCAGCAAGGCGACCTGTGAAGTCCTCCGGGCCGCCCAACACGTGTGCGATGCGCACGGCCACAACGGCCAAGCGGTCGTCGCGCGCGAACACGGCCTCGGCGCGGCGCTTGCCGTCGCCGTAGCGCGCCCCGGCCCAATCCGGCTCGCGCCAGCGCTGGTCGCAGTCGAGCGCCTCCTCGTCGGGCAGCGCGAGCGCGTCCTCCGAGAAGGGCGCGATGCCGAGCCCGATCAGTGGGCGGTAGACTTCGATCGTCGAGGCCATCACATAGCGCCCGGCTCGGCCGGCGAACGCATCGACGGCGGTTCGGGCATCCAGCGGCGTGTAGCAGACCTGGTCGAAGACAACGTCAAACGTCCGTCCCGCCAACGCCGCGCGCAGAGCAGCAGCGTCGCGGCGGTCGACGACGATGCGTCCGACGCGGTCGCCGAAGTCGTCCGCGGCATGTCCGCGGGTGGCCAGCGTGACCTGATCTCCGGCCTCGAGAAGTCCACTCACGAGGAGGCGGCCGAAAAAGCGCGTGCCGCCGATAATCAAGACTTTCTTTGCCATATAGTCGCCTTCGATGAGATCTCGGATTCTCAATGCGGTGTAGGCAAGCGGCAAACGAGTCTTTTGCGATGCAATGACAACAGAAATACTTATTCATAAGGAGGCCGCACCACCGCTGCGCAACCTCTCGGGACTGGTCGACTTCGACTGCGCTGCGCGGCTTGCCAGCTTCAAGTTGGCCGCAGCGGCGCTGCACAAAACCCCCGCGGCCGTGAGCCTGCAGGTGCGCAATCTCGAGGAGTCACTAGGCTTCGCCCTGTTTGAGCGCCATCCCCGTCGCATAGCGCTGACGGAGCACGGGCGGGCCTTTGCTGCGACGGTGGAGCGCGCGCTCACCGAACTGAGGGGCCACGCGCAGTCACTGCGCGAGTCCGATGACGCCGCGCTGCTGCGCATCAGTACGACACACTCCTTCGCGCTGAAATGGCTCGCCCCGCGCATCGGCCGCTTCACGGTGCGTCATCCCGGCTTCGACGTGCGCCTTGCGGCGACGGACGTGGCGGTGGATCTCGCCGCAGGCGGTGTGGAAGTCGCCGTGCGCTACGGGCCGGTGGAGTCTGACGATCCGACCGTGCTGTGGCACGAGCACCTGGTCGCAGTGGTGTCGCCGGTGCTCGCGCCGCGCGGAGCACCGCGGCCGCGTGAACTGGTGCGGCTACCTCTGCTATACGAGGGCTCGCCGACGGGATGGAGGCGCTTCTTTGCCGATGCGCGCTTGGACGTGCATGAAGCGGCTTTCGTTCGTGGCTTCAGCCACGCCGGCCTGCTCGCCCAAGCGGCCGTTGCCGGGCAAGGAGCGGCGCTGGTGCCCTACGCGATGGTGCACAGCGATCTTGCTGCGGCCGCACTCCTGCGTGTACGTGCGCCGGCGCGGCCGAATGGATTCGGGTATCGCCTGCTTGTTGCTGCGCACGCTCGGGATTCGGCAAAGGTTCAACTGCTGCAGGCGTGGCTGGCTGAGGAGATGGGCGAGATGCGTGCTGCGCTCGCTGCCGCTGAGCCCTGATCAACCCCTGCGGCGTAGCGATCGACCTCGAGCGACAGGTATGCTGCCCGCGTCGGTCGGTCAGCGCGGCTTCCGCACATCGCGTCGCCAGGCCGCCAGCCATGAAGGCCCATGTCGGTCAGAAGCGGGCACTCGTGACCGGCTCCTTCCGGGCGACCTAGATCGACACC
>CAYQMX010000068.1:0-6871 GCA_964418745.1 uncultured Vitreoscilla sp. | reverse complement strand
ACGCACGGCCGCTCCGAAGAGCGCTCGCACCGCAGGCCGCAGGCCGGAGGCTTCCAGATGAGCGGCGAACACGACAACATCGCCCCCCCGGAGGCCGTGGCGACGCCGGCCGCCCAGCCGCGCATCGTCGTCGGCGCGGCGCCCGTCGCCGCGGCACCCGCGGCCAGGCCGTCGCTGCGCGCGCGCCTGCGCGTCTGGCGCGCCACCCTCGACGACTGGCTGGCCGGCGCGCCGCTGCACCCCGGCGAGATCCCCGGCATGGCGGTGTTCGAACGCGAGGCCGTCGAGGTGATGTCGCGCCAGCACACGCTGCGCGCGAAGAAGATCGCCCGCATCGCCGTGTTCGTCATCGTGGCGCTGATCGTCTGGGCGGCGTTCGCCCGCGTCGACGAGGTCACGCGCGGCGAGGGCCGCGTGGTGCCGTCCCGGCAGTTGCAGGTGCTGCAGTCGCTCGACGGCGGCGTGGTCGAGCAGATCCTGGTGCGTGAGGGCGAGAAGGTCGAGGCCGGCCAGGTGCTGCTGATGATCGACCCGACGCGCGCCAACGCCGCCGTGGCTGACAGCGCCGCGCAGGGCATCGCGCTGGAGGCCCGCGTCGCGCGCCTGCGCGCGCTGGCCCAGGGCACCACCTTCCTGCCGCCGACGCCGGGCAACGACCAGGAGCGCGCCATCGTCGACGGCGAACGCAAGCTCTACGACGCGCGCGTGACCGAGCTGTCGACGCAGGTGTCCATCGTGCGCCAGCAGCTCTCGCAGCACGAACACGAACTGGCCGAGATGCAGGCCAAGCGCGCCGCCGCCGCGCGCGCACTGGAGCTGTCCACCCAGGAGCTCAACCAGACCCGGCCGCTGCTGGCCACCGGCGCGGTGTCGGAGGTGGACATCCTGCGCCTGGAGCGCGACGCCACCAAGAACAAGGGCGACGTCGAGCAGGCCGGCGCGCAGATCGGCCGCGTGCAGGCCTCGATCCAGGAATCGACCCGCAAGATCCAGGAAACCGAGCTCGCGTTCCGCAACGAGGCCGGGCGTGACCTGGCCGAGGCGATGGGCAAGCTCAACGCGCTCAACCAGGGCCAGGCGGGCCTGGCCGACAAGGTCGACAAGGCCCAGGTGAGGTCCCCGGTGCGCGGCCGCGTCCAGCGGCTGCTGGCCAACACCGTGGGCGGCGTGGTGCAGCCGGGCAAGGACATCGTCGAGATCGTGCCGCTGGACGATTCGCTGGTGCTCGACGCGCGCGTGCAGCCGCGCGACATCGCGTTCATCCACCCCGGCCAGAAGGCCAACGTGAAGTTCACCGCCTACGACTTCTCGATCTACGGCGGACTGGACGCCGACGTGGAGAACATCAGCCCCGACACCGTCATCGACGAGAAGGGCAATGCCTACTACGTGGTTCGCGTGCGCACCCACCTGGCGAGTTTCAACGAGAAGCTGCCCATCATTCCGGGCATGACGGCGGAGGTCGATATTCTCACCGGCCGCAAGACGGTGCTTTCGTATTTGCTCAAGCCCGTTCTCAAAGTCAAGTCGTACGCATTGCGCGAGCGTTGAGATATTGCCAATTAATGCGCAGCCGGCGCCTGCCCGATATCAGCGGGCGGGAGGTGTAACTTTTTCACGCTTTCGTCGCATCTGCGCTAAGGCGCCGCGCTGCTCGTGACCTGTGATGACATTCACGGAAATCAACCGGAACGCGCCTTATAAGAAATCGCCATTGCCGGGATAATTCCTGCGAGCTGTTACAGAACCGCGTTTTCGAGATGCGTCCGCAAAATGAGGCTCAGGAATCCAGGTTCCTGGCCGAATAGGACGTTGAGTCGGTTTCCGTGACCCCGTCCCATTCGGAGTATCCAGGCATGTCGTCGTCCACCCCGCGCAATCCCCATCCCCAAGACGCCGTCGCCGGCCATGATGCCAAGTCCGGCATCGGCGCGCTGCAGCACGCGGCCGGGACCCGGCACGCGGAGCAGCACCTGATCGAGCGGGGCTACGTGCCGGTGCGCCAGCTCACCGGCAAGGTGGTCGGCGTCTGGGGCGACGCGCACGTCCGCCTGCTCGACGGCACCGTGGCCCCGCTGCACGTCGGCGACGTGGTGCGCAAGGGCGAGGTGGTGCTCACCGCGCAGGACGGCATCGTCCAGATCGAGGACTCGCACACGCGCCTGGCCACCGCCGGCGACGATGTCGAACGCGTGATCACGCAGGTCGGCCAGGGCGACGCCGACGTCGTGCCGGCCGCCGGCCCCAATGGCGGCGGCGCCGCCGGCAGCCTCGAGGAAGGCCTGCGCGTGGGCCGCGACTCGGAATCCGTGAATCCGGCCGCCCTCGCCTTCAATGCGCTGGCGGCCCCGACCGCCGCGCCCCAGGCCCAGGCGGTCGCACCGCTGGTCACGCCCCCGGTGGCCAACCCCGACGCCGAGACCACCGCCGCCAACACGCCGCTGGTGTTCGACCCGCGTGCCAACGACGCCTCGACCTCCGCGCTGACCATCGTCGCCGTCGCCGGCCATCCGATCGACGTGCACACGCCCGTGACGCTGCCGCAAGGCACGGTCACGATGAACGCCGACGGCTCGCTCACGTTCACACCCAACCACGACGTGTCGGGCTCGATCAGCTTCACCTACACCGAGAGCAACGGCAGCAGCACGGCCGCCACGTCCACGGTCACGATCGCCGTGGTCGCCCCGCCCGGCCACGTGCCCACGGCTGTCGCCGACACGTTCTCGGGGCACGAGAACGCCGTGCTCACCGGCAACGTCGCCGCCAACGACACCCCGTCCCTGGACGGCGGCAACACCTGGACCCTGGCCAGCGGCACCGCCCACGGCAGCGTGGCGCTGAACGCCGACGGCAGCTTCAGCTACACGCCGGCCGCCAATTTCAGCGGCACCGACTCGTTCACCTACACCGTGACCGACGTCGACGGCTCCGCGTCGACGGCCACCGTCACGCTGGTCGTCGCCCCGGTGCCCCTGGCCGCCGACGACACGATCGCCGCCAAGCAGAACACCGTCGCCACCGGCAGCCTGGCCGCCAACGACACGCCCGCCGCCGGCGAGGCCAACACCTGGGCCCTGGCCGGCGCGCCGGCCCACGGCAGCGTCACCGTCAACCCGGACGGCACCTACAGCTACGTCCCGGCCGCCAACTACAGCGGCCCGGATTCGTTCACGTACACGATCACCGCGGCCGACGGCTCCCAGGCCACCGCCAGCGTGCACGTCGACGTCGCCGCCGACCCGCTCGCGCCCGCGTCCATCGGCCTGCGCCATGACACCGCCAACGACACCGGCAGCTCGGCCAGCGACAGCGTGACCGACAACACACACCCGGTGCTCGACGGCATCGGCCGGGCCGACGCCACGGTGCAGGTCACCGTGACGCCGGCCGGCGGCGCGCCCGTCACCTACACGGCCCCCACCGACGCCACCGGCCACTGGAGCCTGGACCTGGCCACCGCAGTGCCGGTCTCGGGCGCCCTGCCGGCCGCCGGCCTGCCCGACGGCGACGTCGCCCTGGCGGTCACCACCACCAACGCCGCCGGCATCCCGACGACGGCCAGCGGCAGCCTGCACGTCGACACGACGCCGCCCATCGCCACCATCGACCTGCAGCACGACGCGGCCAACGACACCGGCGCGTCGGCCGCCGACGGCGTCACCGCCAACCCGCACCCCGTGCTGGCGGGCACGGGCGAGCCCTCGAGCACCGTCACGGTGACGGTCACCCCGCCGGGCGGCAGCCCGATCACCTGGACCGCGACCACCGACGCCAACGGCCACTGGACGCTGGACACCGCCACCGCCACGCCGACCAGCGGCGCGATGCCCGCCGCGGGCCTGCCCGACGGCACCGTCTCGCTGCAGGTCACGTCCACCGACGCCGCCGGCAACACCACCACGGCCACCGGTTCGTTCACCGAAGATCGCACGCCGGCAGCCGCCACCATCGGCCTGCGCCACGACGCCGCCGACGACACCGGCAGTTCGTCCGCCGACGGCCTCACCAACAACCCGCACCCGGTGCTCGAGGGCACCGGCGCGCCGTCCGGCACGGTGACCGTCACGCTGACCCCGAGCAGCGGCGGCCCGATCACCTACACCGCGACCACCGATGCCACCGGCCACTGGTCGCTGGACCTCGCCACCGCCACGCCGACCACGGGCACGCTGCCGGCCGCCGGCCTGGCCGACGGCCCGGTCGGGCTGCAGGTCGCCACCGTCGACGGCGCCGGCAACACGACGGTCGCCACCGGATCGTTCACCGAGGACCGCACGCCGCCGACCGCGTCGGTCGACCTGCAGCACGACGCCGCCAGCGACACCGGCGCCGCGTCCACCGACGGCCTGACCAACAATGCGCAGCCGGTGCTCACGGGCACCGGTGAGCCGTCCAGCACGGTCACCGTCACCGTCACGCCGGCCTCGGGTGGCCCGGTCACCTACACGGTCGCCACCGATGCCAGCGGCGCGTGGTCCATCGACACCGCCACTGCCACGCCCGCCACGGGCGCGCTGCCCGCCGGCGGGCTGCCGGACGGCGCCGTCTCGCTGCAGGTGGTGTCCACGGACGCGGCCGGCAACAGCAGCACCGCCACCGGCTCGTTCACCGAAGACCACACCGCGCCGGCCGCGGCGGTGGACCTGCGCCACGACGGCAGCGACGACACCGGCAGTTCGCCCACCGACGGCATCACCGCCAACACCCGGCCGATCCTCGACGGCCAGGGCGAGCCGTCCAGCACGGTCACCGTCACCGTGACGCCCGCCTCCGGCGGCCCCCTGACCTACACCGTGGCGACGAACGGCGCCGGCGCCTGGTCGCTGGACCTGGCCACCGCCGTGCCGACCTCCGGCACGCTGCCGGCCGCCGGCCTGCCCGACGGCCCGGTGGGCCTGCAGGTGAGTTCGACCGATGCCGCGGGCAATACCGCCACGGCGACCGGCTCGTTCACTGTCAGCCACACCCTGCCGGCCGCGACGATCGACCTGCAGCACGACGCCGCGGACGACACCGGCGCTTCGGCCACCGACGGCGTCACCGCCAACGCGGCGCCGGTCATCGCCGGCACCGGCAAGGAGAACAGCGTCGTCCAGGTGACGGTCACCGACGCGGCGGGCCACGTGCTCACCTATGCGCCGACCACCGACGCCGGCGGCCACTGGTCCATCGACACCGCCACCGCCGTGCCGACCACGGGCACGCTGCCGGCCGGCGGCCTCGCCGAAGGGGCGGTCGCGCTGCAGGTGGTGTCCACCGACACTGCCGGCAACGTCGCCACCGCCACCGGTGGCTTCACCATCGACCGCACGCCGCCGGCCGTCGCCATCGACCTGCGCCACGACGCGGCCGACGACACCGGCGCGTCGACGACCGACGGGCTCACCGCCACCCCGCGGCCCGTGCTGGTCGGCACCGGCGAGGCCTCGAGCACCGTCACCGTGACGGTCACGCCCGCCTCCGGCGGCCCGATCACGTACACGACGACCACCGACGCCTCCGGCCACTGGTCCATCGACACCGCCACCACCACCCCGACGACCGGCACGCTGCCCGCCGCGGGCCTGCCGGACGGCACGGTCGGCCTGGCGACCGTCTCCACCGACGCCGCGGGCAACAGCGCGACGGCCACCGGGTCGTTCGTCGAGGATCACACGATCGCGGCGCCGACCGTGGGCCTGAAGCACGACGCGGACGACGACACCGGCGCCTCGGCCGCCGACGACCTCACGCGCAACGCGACGCCGATCCTGGTCGGCACGGCCGAAGCCGCGAGCACGGTCACGATCACCGTGACGCCGGCCAGCGGGGGCCCGGTCACCTACACGACCACCGCCGACGCCTCGGGCCACTGGTCCGTCGACACCGCCACCGCCACGCCGAGCACCGGCACGCTGCCCGCCGCCGGCCTGCCCGACGGCACGGTCGGCCTGCAGGTCGTGGCCGTCGACGCCGCCGGCAACACGTCGACGACAGGCACCGGCTCGTTCGTCGAGGATCGCACCATCGCCGCGCCCACCGTCGGCCTGCTGCACGACGCGGCCGACGACACGGGCGCGTCCGCGACGGACGACCTCACCAGCAACACGCATCCGATCCTGGTCGGCACGGCCGAAGCATCGAGCACGGTCACCATCACCGTGACCCCGGCCGCCGGCGGCCCGATCACGTACACGACCACGGCCGACGCCTCGGGCCACTGGTCCATCGACACGGCCACCGCCACGCCGACTGCGGGCGCGCTGCCCGCCGCCGGCCTGCCCGACGGCACGGTCGGCCTGACGGTCGTCGCCATCGACGGCGCCGGCAACACGTCGACGACCGCCTCCGGTTCGTTCACCGAAGACCACACCATCGCAGCGCCCACCATCGGCCTGCTGCACGACGCGGCCGACGACACCGGCAGCTCCGCGACCGACAACCTCACCAACAACACGCAGCCGACCCTGGTCGGCACGGGCGAGGCGTCGAGCACCGTCACCGTGACGGTGACCCCGGCTTCCGGCGGCCCGATCACCTACACGACCACCACCGATGCCTCGGGCCAGTGGTCCGTCGACACGGCCACCGCCACCCCCACCACCGGCACGATGCCCGCGGCCGGCCTGCCGGACGGCACGGTGGGCCTGCAGGTCGTCGCGGTGGATGCCGCCGGCAACACGTCGGCGCCGGGCACCGGCTCGTTCGTCGAGGACCATACGATCGTCGCCCCGACCGTCGGCCTGAAGCACGATGCGGCCGACGATACCGGCACCTCCGCCACCGACGACCTCACGAGCAACACGACGCCGATCCTGGTCGGCACGGGCGAACCGTCCAGCACGATCACCGTGACGGTGACGCCCGCTTCCGGCAGCCCGTTCTCGTA
>CAYQMX010000067.1:0-10246 GCA_964418745.1 uncultured Vitreoscilla sp. | reverse complement strand
TATCCTCAAAGATAAGCGATAGACCGTGTCTGGTCATTCAGGGGGCCGGCTCAGTCGACTGTCGGCTCCAGGCCGACAGCGGGCTAGCCTGCCACCATATCGTAGTGCACCTGATGCGCCTCCCACGGCAGTGGTGCCCCCCAGCGGTGCAGCATTCGCTCTAGGTCTTTCTGCCGCAGCGTGGTGTCGCGCTTGGCATTGCGCTGGAAGAGCTGCGTCGCCGGCACCTCCAGGTAGACCAGCGTCACGTGCGCGTCGTAGGCGAACAGCAGGTCCAGCGTCTTGCTGCGCATCTGGTCGCTGAGATGCGTCGCGTTCCAGACGAAGGGCTCGAGGCGGCGAAGCAGGGCCTTGGCCTTGTCGACCGCGTGATGCGCGGCCATGCCGTCGTTCTCGCCGTGCCGCAGGCCCAGCTCGGTCTTCGCGTCGTCGAACGACACTACCGGCAGGCTGGGCGCGTGACGCGCCACCCAAGTGTCCTTACCCGAGGCCGGCAGGCCACTGAGCACCGTCACAGCGGAGCCGGGCGGCTGGAACAGCGGCGTGTCCAGGTGCACTGCGGCTCCGCGCGCATAGGCCAGGCGGGTGTGAGGGGATGCGGACGCGCGCGGGCGATCCCAGCAGCCGTCCTCGCGCGCGAGCTGCTCGAACAGCGCGATGTCGTCAAGCCGGGCCTGCTGGTCGACGCAGATGCGACCCTCCATGTCGGCGCGCGCCACACAGACCAGGTCGCGTACGTCCCCACCCCACGACAGCCGGCGGGCGATGAACTCGGGCGTCTCGGCGCGCCGCGAGTCGAACGCGAAGAACGGCACCTGGTGAGCCGCGACGATGCGGCATACCGACTCGCGCAGCGCGAAGGGCACGCCAGCGCGCCACAACAGCGCGCGCACGTCCACCGCGCCGCGGCGCGAATGGCCCGGCTGGCCGATTTCGCCGGTCACCGGGTCGACGACGGTCGTCTCGGGCTTGCACAGGTCGTGCAGCAGCGCCGCGAGGAATAGCAGCTCGCGGCGCTCGCCGTTGGCCGCCTGGAACTCGGACGACGCCAGCAGCGCGTCCAACACCATCCGCGTGTGGATGCCAACGTTACCCTCGGCGTGGTAGCGCGGGCTCTGCGGCGTGGTCTCCAGCGCTCGCAGGCGCGGGAAGACCTCGCAGCAGTCGGCCCAGTCGTAGCCGCCGCCGGGCCCGGTGGGGCAAAGCGCGCGGATGTCTTGATAGTCCATGTTCTTCTCCTTGGCGGGCGCGCTCAGGCGCCCGCGTCATTCGCGCCCCAGTGGGCAGTTGGCAGCGGCGCGTAGATGTCGGCGCCCGCGGCTAACCCGTTGGGGATCAGTGGTCTGGTGCTGTGGTGTGACCCCGAGTCGAGGATGGTCTGGACGAAGTCCGGACGCACCCACTTGAAGCGGCCCAGCACCTCGCCCTCGTTCTCTACCTTGACGTACAACCCCTCGGAAAGCACCGACTTGTCGGTCTGCTTCCATGCCAGCGCGAGGTCGAGGCCCTGGCGCTCGACGCTCTCCTCGAACGCCTGCCTCCAGCGCACGCTCTTGGCCAGCGATGGCCGCACCAGCGCGCGCAGAGCCTTCACACTGGCTGGCAGCTCGCCCTCGTGCACGACGGGAACGCTGAGCACCGGCGAGCCGGCCAGCAGCGATTGGCGCCTCGGCGTGCTCAGGAAGACGCCGTCGCGCCGGTCGTAGACGTCGAACTCGCAGAACCAATGCGGCAGCACGTCGTAGCTGACCGAGTGCTTCGCGTGCAGCCACTCGCCGTACATGACGTAGCGATCCTCCAGCCGCTCCAGCAAGCGAGTCTCGTGCGCCGAGGCCCATTGCTTGAACACTGCGAAGTGACGCTCGCGGCCGCCCCCAAGGTAGTGGCCGCGCGACTGCAGCAGCAGCTCACCGCCCTCGGTGAACGAGATGCCGACGTTGGCGCCGTCGAGCTTCTCCTCGACGACGGCGTGCTGACCCCGCAGCGACGCGAGTGGCACGTGCTCGTGCCCTTCGTCGCCGGGTTGCAGGCGCGAGCCTTCGAGATGCGGCGTCCTGGGGTACTTCAGGATCGCGAGGGATTGGGTGGTTTGGGCGACGGAACTCGTCGACCCGTTGTGCGCAGACATAGTCGTTTCCTGGTTCGAGTGAACGAACCGACGACGTGGCGTGCGCGGTGCTTGGCGGGCTAGGTGCGTCCCGCCGGCATGGCGTGGGCGGGGATGGCACGGAGAGTGGCTGCAGCGGCCCGGCTCATGGCAGGCATGAGCGGGAGAGCGGTCGACGGCTTAGAGGGCGGCGATGCGGCAGGACACTTGAAGCTCCGTGGTGGCAAGAGGATTGGGAAGGTTGCGGAGTCTAGTGAGGTCGCGCCAAGCGCGCAAGCCGTGTGTCAGTCCAGCAACGCTGACGACTTCAACATCGCCTCCACCGCCACCCTCGGCGCGAGCGCCTGCGCAGAGTCGTGCGTCACACGCGCGAGCGGAAAACTGCGTCTGAGATCGAGGTGCGCGCTCGCGATGCGGTTCCATCGCCGCTTGACTCCATCGCCTGTACGGCATAGAGTATTAACAAATAAGTTAAGCGGCTAATGGCAACGTCTCTCGACAAGATTTTTGAAGCCTTGGCCTCGGCGCCGCGCCGACAGATCCTGGCCTACCTCTCCGAAGCTGAGCTCAGCACGACCGAGCTTGTTGAGCGCTTCTCGATGAGTGCGCCGGCGATTTCCCGGCATCTGTCGGTGCTGGAGAACGCTGGTCTGGTCAGCAGGGAGCGACGCGGGCAGTTCGTTCTCTACAAACTAGTTCGGGAGAGTCTGGTCAACAGTCTGACGGGCTATGCCCTTGAGCTCTGTCCCGTCGGCCGCCCGCTCAAGCGCGAGTCGAGCGCCATCGCCAAGAAGCGTAAGTCGGCCTGATTGCCGTCAATGCGAACCAGCCTGCCCGTCCTGCCCGACAGCCTGCTGACGCATAGGATGGCAGCAGGACATACCGAATGTGTGTGCGACGGCGAGGTTCGCTACGACCCTGTCAAATCGGCCTGGCTCGTTGCCATGGCCGCTGGGGCCGCGGTTGGCGGGGCGGCGACATTCACGTGGATGGCGTTCGCTGTCTTCTTGGGTGCCACGGCTGTCGTACTGTTGTTTGGCCATTCGTTGGGAAGCCACCGCAAGCTCATACACGACAGCTTTCAGTGCCCGAGGTGGCTCGAATACGTGCTGGTCTACCTCGGCGTTCAAGTCGGCCTGGCTGGACCCATCGGTCTGCTGCGGCAGCACGAGCTGCGAGACTATGCACAGCGCCTCCCGAACTGTCACGACTACCTGCGCCACGGACGCTCCTTCTGGCGAGACGCGTGGTGGCAACTCCACTGCTCCCTGGAATTGCGGCAGCCGCCGAGCCTGGCGCTGGAGTCGCGCATTGCCGATGATCCGTTCTACCGCTTCCTGGAGCGAACCTGGATGGCACAGCAACTTCTCCCGGCGGCGCTGCTCTTTCTATACGGTGGTTGGGGATTCGTATTCTGGGGCGTCTGCGCGCGGGTTACCGCAGGGGTGTTTGGTCACTGGATGATTGGCTATCTTGCCCACAACCACGGCTCCATGAACCACACGGTGTGCGGCGCCGCCGTCCAGGGGCGGAATGTACGATTCGCCTCGCTCCTGACGATGGGCGAGTGCTGGCACAACAATCATCACGCCTTTCCGGGATCGGCGCGCCTTGGACTGCTGCCCGGCGAATGGGATCCGGGCTGGTGGGCGCTTTCAGGCCTACGTCGTCTCGGCTTGGTTTGGAGCCTGAGGCTTCCCGATGACCTCCAGACGCGTCCAGAAGTCGTTTCTGCGACGAGCGTGCGCACGTCCAGCGGGCGCCCGACCTGGCATCAAACGATCGCCTCTTACGCGCGTCCCGACGGGTCCGATGCTGCGCGAGCAGCAACGAGGCTGACGTTGTATTCGCGTCCCGTCACGAACTCTTCCCACGAGCGCATCTCTGCCGCCAGGTCGGTCGGGATGAAGAAATATGAGTCGATGTAGACGGCGCGTTTGGGCATGTAGGAATTCTCACCGAATGCGCCGCTGGCGGCCTCCAGGGCGCTGAACTAGCCTCCCCGAAACCGGCCGTTGGCGAACGACCGCACCTGGCCGGTCAGCGACTTCCGCGTCAGTCCAGTTCGATGCTACCGGATTGCCGGGTTGTTCCCGGTGAAGAAGCTGACCGTCGGGAAGTCGGTCGCCCAGAACTTGAACACGACGGAACCGTTCTCGCTCAGCCACGGCTCTGCATCTCTCGCATCAACGACAGTAGCGGAGATGCGCAAGCCGAACTTTGTAACTGCGAGCGCAGCACCTCGCGAAAGCCCTGACAAGTCATCCCGCGACAGTTCAAACATCTCGCCGGGTGTTGAATCCAGCAGGCGCCCCCGCCAGTACGACGCTTGGGTTGCGTCGATGCCGCAGTCGGGCAGCGAGCGCCTATGCAGCTTCTTCACGAGTCGAGGAGAACGCTTCGTCATGGCTCAATTCTGTGCCCGCACCGGGGCCATTGCGTGTTGCTAGGCTGCTCCGAAGCTGCCGTTCACGACCGGCAGCAATTGGCGGGTGTTGCCGCATTGCGGCCAGACCAATCGTAACGCGATCGACCCAACGGTGAGGCACGAATCCCGGGATTCGCCAGCGCAAGACCAGGGCGCGCCGCGCATCGCACGCGTCGCGGTATTCTCCGCCCGCGCCGACTGCTGGCGCGCGGCATGCTGGCGGCGGACGCTCTGGCGATGGTGCCCGAAATTCGCCAGAGCACCCGATCCGCACTCTCCCGGACCTGTCTGCGGCGTTTCTACCTGGTCGGATCGCTACACTCGGGGCATCGACAAGGCTGTCACCAAGGCGGCGAACCGGAAAAACGAGGGAGGCTGAATGGGGAGCATCGCGCGCGCCGTCGCAAGCGGCCGCTGGGCGGCGGCATGGCATCGGATGGCGGCGGCGATGGCGTTGGCGGTCGCGGCGGCAATGCCGGCGACGGGACGCGAGGTGCCGGTCGAGCCGCCGCCTGCCTGGGTCAACGCGATCGCCGTGCCGTTGGACGCGATGGCCGCGCCGGGCACCAGCAGCGGCGGCGTCGAGTACCTGTTGTCAGATCGCCAGACGCGCCTCGAGGCGCATGACCGCATCGCTTACAACCACTACGCGATGCGCGCCATCACCGGCGACGGCGTGGAGGACGCGGCGCACGTACAGGTCTCGTTCGATCCGACTTACGAGACGCTCACGCTGCACTCGATAAAAGTGCACCGCGGCCGTCAGGTCTTCTCGCGCCTCGGCGCGGCGCGGGTCAAGTTGCTGCAGCGCGAGAAGGACCTCGAGGCGCGCATCTACGACGGCCGCAAGACGGCCGACGTCATGGTGGAGGATGTACGCATCGGTGATGTCGTCGAATACGACTACACAGTCCGCGGCGTGAACCCGGCGCTGAGCGACAGGCACGCCGGCAGCTACGACCTGCAATGGCGCGTGCCGCTGCAATCGATGTACGCGCGGCTCTTGGTGGCCGAAGGGCGCGACCTGCGCATCGTTCCGCGCAACACGACGCTGCAGCCCGAGGTGCAGCACCGCGGCGGCTGGGTCGACTACGTCTGGCGCGCACAGGGCGTGCCTGCATTTCCGCAAGACGACGACGAGCCTGGGTGGTACGACCCGTTGGCCATCGTGCAGTGGAGCGAGTTCCCGAACTGGGCGTCCGTCGCCGCCTGGGCGCTGCCCTTGTACCGCGTCGACGCCGACCAGGGCCCTGAGCTGCGGGCGCAGGTCCAGTCCATCGCGCGCGCCAGCGCCAACCCCGGCGAACGCCTGATCGCGACGCTGCGCTTCGTTCAGCGCGAGGTGCGCTATCTCGGCATCGAGGTGGGTGTCGGCTCGTTCGCGCCACGCCCGCCGCGCCAGGTGATGGACCATCGCTTTGGCGACTGCAAGGACAAGGCGCTGTTGACAGTATGGATGCTGCGAGCTCTTGGTATCGAGGCGCAACCGGCGCTCGTGAACACGCGACTGACGCGCGGCCTCGACCAATACGAGCCCGGCTCGGGCCTGTTCGACCATGTCGTGGTGCATGCGCGCGTCGACGGCCACGAGTACTGGTTGGATCCGACCCGCAGCGAACAGAAGGGCACGCTCGCCAACGCGTCGCAGGCGAGCTTCGGCCGCGCCCTGGTGGTTGACGCTGCTACCGCCGGCCTGGCGTCGATGCCAGCCCCTTCCGCTAGCGTGCATCGGCACGACGTCCACACGGTGTTCGACGCCACGGCAGGCCGCGGCAAACCGGTGGGCATGCAGGTGACCACCATCTACGAGGGCGAGAGCGCGGACGCGATGCGCAACGAGCTCGCCGGCCAGAGTCGCGACGATTTGCAGCGCCGCTACCAGAACTTCTACGCCGGCTACTACCCGGAAGTCACCATCCAGAAGCCGTTCATCGTCAGCGACGACGACGCGGCCAACCGGCTGACGATCAGCGAGTTCTACGTCGTCGGCGACCACTGGAAGCGGGACGAGAACAAGAAGCGCTGGACGTTCTTGGTCGACAGCCCCGAGATCGACTCGCACCTGCACACGCCGGGACGCAAGGTGCGCACCGGGCCACTCGCGCTGCACTATCCGCTCGCGGTCACGAGCGTCACCGAAATCAGGCTGCACAAGGACTGGACGCTCGACATCAAACCTGTTTTGGTCGAGGATCCGGCATTCAAGTACAGCTTCGACAGTAGCGCCGTAGGCCCGGTCGTGAAGACGACTGAGCGCCTGGACATGCTGGCCGACGAGGTGCCCGCCGATCGCGTCGCGGGCTACGTGGAGCACGTTCGCAACGTGCGCGACTCGCTCGGCCTGAGCCTGTATATGCCCGACGCCGCGCCGTCGCCGTCGGCCGGCGGCGGCGTGAACTGGCCCATTGCGATGCTGGCCGTGTTCATCGCCGGCGGCGCGGTCTGGCTAGTGCGGCGCGCGTGGCGCTGGGATCCCGCACCGCGACCCGCCCCGGCCGGCTCGCCGCACGGCCTGCGCGGCTGGCTGATCCTGCCGATGATCGCCGTCGTCTTGTCGCCGCTGCGCATGGCCAAGGACATCTTCGACACCCTGCCGTCCTATAGCGCGAGCAATTGGGCGGAATTGACGGTCAGCGGCGGCGCCCGCTACAGCGCGTTGTGGGCACCGTACCTGCTGGGCTCGTTGGCCGTCAACATCTTGCTGGTCGCGTTCTCGCTGCTCTTGGCCCGGCTGTTCTTTGGCCGCCGCAGCAGCCTGCCGAGGGCCTACATCGGCTTCTTCGCGGTGTCGCTCGTTGTGCGCGCGCTGGACCTGAGCCTCGCGTCGATGATGACCGTGGACGCGGGCAGCGTCGCCCGCGCCGACTGGGTCACACTGATCCGCGACATGGTCAGCGGCGCGCTCTGGAGCTGGTACTTCCTCATTTCCCGCCGTGTTGCGGCGACGTTCGTCGTGCGCACCCACCTGGGGGTGCATGCGACGGCGGATGCCGTGGTGACGTCGCCGGAGTCGCCTTTCGCGAAGCCGGTCGAAGCGGGCGAAGCCGTGCCCTCAGTGCTCTGACGGGACCTCTCGTCTCGGTTCGAGCTGGCCTGTCCGATGCCGGTCGTTGGCGAAGGACCGGTACTGGCCGGCTACGGCCGCTGGCTCGCGTCCTCTCGCTTGCCGCGAGGAACAAACTTCTCGGGCAACCCTTCGCACCCTGTCTGGGCGCAGTCGTACCAAGCGCAGTCGTCGAAAGTGCAGTCGCCACCCATGTTGCCTTTGGTGAATGTGCAGCCCACGAAGCGGCAGAGAGTGAAGATGCACCCGGCGAAGCCACAGCCCCGAAAGACACACCCTCGAAATTCGACCTCTACAAACCGCGCAGTGTTGAACAAGCTCCAGTACCAGGACGAGTTCGTGAACGTGCAGCCAACGGCAACGCCTTCAAAGCCCTGTCCGTCGACGTCGAGGCCATCGAAGTTGCAATAACGGAACACGTCTTCGCGTTCCGCGTAGCCGAGTGAGGACTCGTCGGAGAATTCGTCGCTTTCATGGAGAGCAGCCATAGGCCCAATGGTAGCGCTGGCCAACCGCCTCGCAGCTGCCCGTCACGACTGACCGCTGATGGCGGCAACTGCCTGTCACGCCTCGATGTCCCGCGCGGCTCCTCCGCCCGTAGCAAGTTGCTCGACGCAACTGTACCGCTCTGCCACTCGCAGGCACCCCGGAAGCAGGTCTGGTAGACGACGGAGGCTCCCATCCACCGCTTCGAGCAGATGCCGGCGCGAGCATCCGACGTCGTGCTCGCCGGGCCCACTGCGCAAGCCGTCCGTCGTCGAGATCAGCACTTTGTCGCGCCGTCCCTGGATCGCACAGCCCAGCGTGACCTCCGCGTTGCCGTTGGCGTAGACGTTGGCGGTGTCGAACATGTTCACGCCCAGCTCGAGCCAAAGGTCGACCAGCCGGCGTGCCTGCGCGGCATCCGTGCCCGACCATGGGCCGGGCGCGAAACTGGCCGTCCCCAACGTCAATACCGGCACCGACAAGTCCCGCTGACCCAGCCACCGACGCTCCATCACCAGATTCCCTTCATGCTTTGTTCCAATGATGCTATCAGCCAGCCATAGGCGAGGCGGTCGCGACCTGGCATCCATGTGGTGGCCGTGATCGCCGGTGGCGGCCACAAGCCGACGACTAGAGTGGTCGGCTTCGGGGGGGCGCAACGGTCACGTGCCGGGAGGCTCAGGCCACTACCGGTCTACGGCACGGCCGCGCGATCGTCTCCGCGCAAATGTCATACAGTCGGCCCGGGACACCCCGAGCCGAACTCGCCTCCGGCATCGGAAACCGATGGAGCTGGGAGGCCTCGTGAACACTTGTAGGAACAACGCGCGACGTGCCATCACGCTTCGGATCGCGACGGGCGCGCTGGTCGCGCTGGGACTGCAACTGCCCGCCGTCAGCCAGGCAGGGTGCCATGTGAAGACGCTGGAGCTGCCTGTGCGGATGGTGGGCCATCGGGCGATCGCCACCGTCGACATCAACGGGACCAAGGTGCCGCTGCTCGTCGACAGCGGCGCGTTCTTCAGCTTCCTGACCGAGGCCGCAGCGCAGCAGTTGAACCTGTTCACACGCATGTTGCCAGAAGGCCTTCGCATCGAAGGATTGACGGGCGGCGTCACGGCCCGCCTGACGACCGTGAAGCATCTTCAGATGCTTCATGGCGATCTGCCCGGCGTCGATTTCATCGTCGGCGGCAACGAGGCCGGCGCCGGCGCGATGGGCCTGCTGGGACGCAACATCCTGGGCTTCGCGGACACCGAGTACGACTTGGCGCACGGCCTCATCCGCTTCGTCGTGCCGAATGACGAGTGCGAGAACGCCAACATGGCCTACTGGGCGGGCGACACGCCGGTGTCCATGCTCGAACTGCTGCGAGACGACCGTGCGAGGACACCGGACATCCGCGCCTACCTGCTGCTGAACGGACACAAGGTCACGGCGCTGTTCGACACCGGCGCCACGACGACCGTCTCGCTCGACGCCGCGCACGACGCCGGCGTGAAGGATGCCGACATGAAGCCCCTGGGCCGCATGACCGGCGCCGGCCGCGGCAAGGCGGACGCGTGGAGCGCGTCGTTCAAGAGCGTCGAACTCGGCGGCGAGACCGTCAACTACGACCGCCTGGAGATCGGCGACTTCGAGCTGCGCGGCATCGATATGCTGGTGGGCATCGACTTCTTCCTGTCGCACCACGTCTACGTGTCCCGCAAGCAGTCGCGCATGTATTTCACGTACAACGGCGGTCCTGTGTTCGACCTCAACACGAGCGCCTCGCCCGATCCCGCCGCTTCGGCCGCGGATGCCGGAGCGAGCGAGACGCTGAGTGCCGATGGGTACGCACGGCGCGGCGCGGCGTCGCTTGCGCGCAAGGACACCGCCGCCGCGCTGGCCGATCTCGATCGCGCCTGCACACTGGAGCCTGGAAACGCGGCATTCTTCACCACGCGCGCCTCGGTGCACCTGGAACAGAACGAGCCGGACAAGGCTCTGGCCGATTTCGACACCGCGTTGCGCCTGGATCCGGGCCAAGCCGAGGCCCGCTTCCAGCGCGCGCAGATCCGCCGATTCCGCAGCGAGCGCGATGCGGCGCTGGAGGACCTGTCGATCCTGGACAAGACGCTGCCGCCGCAATCCCAGACCCGGCTTGCCATGGCGCTGATGT
>CAYQMX010000066.1:0-10436 GCA_964418745.1 uncultured Vitreoscilla sp. | reverse complement strand
GGCGAGCCCGTCATCGACAAGCCGGGCAAGGGCTCGTTCTACGCCACCGACCTGGAGCTGCTGCTGCACACGCGCGGCATCCGCAACCTGATCCTGACCGGCATCACCACCGACGTGTGCGTGCACACCACCATGCGCGACGCCAACGACCGCGGCTTCGAGTGCGTGCTGCTGTCCGACTGCACCGGCGCCACCGACAGCGGCAACCACGAGGCCGCGCTGAAGATGATCCGCATGCAGGGCGGCGTGTTCGGCGCGGTGTCCGACTCGCTGGCCATCATCGACGTGCTCAGGACGCTGTGACATGACGGCGTTGACGCTCGAAACCTACCAGCTCACCAAGCGCTTCGGCGCCTTCACCGCGCTCGACGCCGTGACGCTGAAGGTGCGCCCCGGCACCGTGCACGCGCTGCTGGGCGAGAACGGCGCGGGCAAGAGCACGCTGGTCAAGTGCATCGTCGGCTACTACCGGCCCGACGACGGCGCCGTGCTGGTGGACGAGCGCGAGCAGGACATCCATTCGCCCACGGTCGCGCGCGACCTCGGGCTGGGCATGGTCTACCAGCACTTCACCGTCGTCCCCGGCATGACGGTGGCCGAGAACCTGCTGCTCGCGCGCGGCCGCCTGCCGCTGGCCATCCCGTGGAAGGCCGCCCGGGCCGAGCTCGTCGAATTCATGGCCGGCGCGCCGTTCGCGCTGCCGCTGGACGCGACGCCGGTGGACCTGTCCGCCGGCGAAAAGCAGAAGCTGGAGATCCTCAAGCAGCTGTTCCTGAAGCCGCGCCTGCTGATCCTGGACGAGCCCACCTCGGTGCTCACGCCGCAGGAAGCCGACGAGGTGCTGGGGGCGCTCGCCGCGCGCGCCCACGGCGGCGCCTGTTCGGTGATCCTGATCACGCACAAGTTCCGCGAGGTGATGGCCTACGCTGACGACGTCAGCGTGCTGCGCCGCGGCCGCCTGATCGAGAGCGGGCCGGTGGCGCAGCGCACGCCCGAGACGCTGGCCGTCGCGATGGTGGGCGATGCGAAGGCGGCGGCCGACGCACCGCAGCGCGCGGCCACCGCGCCCGGCGCCGTGAAGCTGTCCATCCGTGGGATGCAGGTGCTGGGCGACCGCGGCGAGCCCGCGGTGCGCGCGCTGGACCTCGACGTGCGCGCCGGCGAGATCGTCGGCGTGGCCGGCGTCAGCGGCAACGGCCAGCGCGAGATGATGCAGTCGCTCGGCGGCCAGCGCGCCGTCGAGTCCGGCACGGTGCGGGTCGACGACCGGCCCTTCCACGCGCGCCGCGCCGAGAACCGGGCGCGCAAGGTGCGCAGCCTGCCCGAGGAGCCGCTGGCCAACGCCTGCGTCGGCGACCTGAGCGTGGCCGCCAACATGGCGCTGCGCGACTACGACGAGCGCCCGTGGGCGCGCGCCGGCGTGGTGCGCTGGGGCGCGTTGCGCGAGCGCGCCCGCGCCTGGATCGCCGAGTACGGCGTCAAGACGCAGGGCGATCGCGCGGCCATCCGCAGCCTGTCGGGCGGCAACGTGCAGCGCGCCGTGCTCGCGCGCGAGCTCGCGGGCGAGGTGCAGCTGCTGCTGGTCAGCAACCCGGTCTTCGGCCTCGACTTCGCGGCCGTCGCCGAGATCCACGGCCGCCTGATGAAGGCGCGCAACGCGGGCGCCGCGGTGCTGCTGGTCAGCGAGGACCTGGACGAGCTGCTGCTGCTGGCCGACCGCATCGTCGTCATGAGCGAGGGCCGCATCGTGCACGACGTACCCGCCGCGGCCGCCGACCGGCGTTCGCTGGGCGCGTTCATGGGCGGCAAGGCGCACTCGCACGAGGCCGAGCCCGTCGCGGTGAAGGAGGCGGCATGAGCGCACGCCCGGCCGCTCCGAAGTGCGCTCGCGCCGCAGTCCGCAGGGCGGAGGTTTCCCTATGAGCGCACGCCCGGCCGCTCCGAAGTGCGCTCGCGCCGCAGCCCGCAGGGCGGAGGTTGCCTCATGACCACGCTCGCCGCCACGCCGTTCGCGTTCGAGTTCGACGTCGCCCGCACCGCGCTGGTGATCATCGACATGCAGCGCGACTTCGTCGAGCCCGGCGGCTTCGGCGCCAGCCTGGGCAACGACGTCACCCGGCTGCAGGCCATCATTCCCACGGTGCGCCGCGTGCTCGACGCCTGGCGCGCGGTCGACGGGCTGGTGATCCACACGCGCGAGTCGCACCTGCCGGACCTGTCGGACTGCCCGCCGGCCAAGCGCCTGCGCGGCGCGCCCACGCTGCGCATCGGCGACCGCGGGCCGATGGGGCGGGTGCTGGTCGTGGGCGAGCCCGGCAACCAGATCGTGCCCGAGCTGGCGCCGGTCGACGGCGAGATCGTGATCGACAAGCCGGGCAAGGGCGCATTCCACGACACCGGCCTGCACGAGACGCTGCAGGAGTTCGGCATCACGCACCTCGTCTTCATGGGCGTGACCACCGAGGTGTGCGTGCAGACCTCGATGCGCGAGGCCAACGACCGCGGCTACGACTGCCTGCTGGTCGAGGACGGCACCGAGAGCTACTTCCCCGAGTTCAAGGCCGCCACGCTGGCCATGATCACCGCCCAGGGCGCGATCGTCGGCTGGACGGCGCCGGCCGCGGTGCTGCTCGAGGGACTGTCGTCGTGACGGCGCTGCACACGCTCGCCGACTGGCGCCAGGCCTACGCCGACGGCCTGCGTCCGGCCGACGTGCTGCCGGCGCTGGTGGCGACCTTCGCCGCCGACGACACCGCCTGGATCTGGCGCGCGCCGCCGGCATTCGTGCTGGCGCAGGTCGCCGCGCTGCCGGCGCGCCCGGACGCCTCGACGCCGCTGTGGGGCGTGCCGTTCGCGGTCAAGGACAACATCGACGTCGCCGGCGTGCCCACGACCGGCGCGTGTCCCGCGTTCGCCTACCTGCCCGAGCGCTCGGCGGTCGCCGTGGAGCGGTTGCGCGCGGCCGGCGCGATCCTGGTGGGCAAGACCAACCTCGACCAGTTCGCCACCGGGCTGGTCGGTACCCGGTCCCCGTATGGCGCGGTGCCCAACACGTTCGACCCGGCCTACGTCAGCGGCGGCTCCAGCTCGGGCTCGGCCTCGGTGGTGGCGCGCGGCCTGGTGCCGTTCGCGCTCGGCACCGACACGGCCGGCTCGGGCCGCGTGCCGGCCGGTTTCAACAACCTCGTCGGCCTCAAGCCCACGCCCGGCACGGTGCCGATGACGGGCGTGCTGCCCGCGTGCCGCTCGCTGGACGTGGTGTCGGTGCTGGCGCTGACCGTGGCCGACGCCGCGCACGTGATGGCGCTGTTCGAGGGCGCCGAGGGCGAGGCCCGCTTCAACGAGCCGGTGCGCCGACCCGACTGGCTGGGGCAGGGCGCCGCGGCGCCGCGCCTGGGCATCCCGGCGTTGCCGGGCTGCGACGTCGCGCTCGGCTGGGATCGCGCGTTCGACAAGGCCTGCGAGCGTGCGCGCGCGCTCGGCGCCGAGGTGGTGGCGGTCGACTTCGCGCCGCTGTTCGAGGTGGCGCGGCTGCTGTACGAAGGCCCGTGGGTGGCCGAGCGCCACCTGGTGGCCGAGGCCTTGCTCGCGTCCGACCCCGACGCGATCGACCCCGTCGTGCGCGGCATCATGGAGTCGGCCGACTGGTTCGACGGCGACGCCGTCTTCAGCGGCCGCTACCGGTTGGAGGAACTGCGTGCGCAGATCGCGCCGCTGTGGCGGCAGGTCGATGCGCTGATGGTGCCCACGGCCGTCACCTGCCCGACCCGGGCCGCGGTCGCCGCCGAGCCCCTGAAGCGCAACGCCGAGCTGGGCCTGTACACCAACTTCGTCAACCTGCTGGGCCTGGCCGCGCTCGCGCTGCCGTCGCGGGTGTCAAGCGAGGGCATTCCATTCGGCGTGACGTTCATTGCCCCGGGCGGCAGCGACGCGGCACTGGTGCGCTGGGGCTTCGAGTGGGAGCGCGCCGGCCCACGCACGCTGGGCGCGCGCCTGCGCGAGACGCGCGCCGCCGACCGCGCGCCCACGCGGATGCCGCTGTCGGCACCGGTGCTGCGGCTGGCGGTCGTCGGCGCCCACCTGGAAGGCATGCCGCTGCACGGCCAGCTCGTCGAGCGCGGCTGCCGGCTGGTGGCGCGCACGCGCACCGCCGCGGCCTATCGGCTCCACGCGCTGCCGGACACGGTGCCGCCCAAGCCCGGCCTCGCGCGCACCGCCGCCGCGACCGCGGGCTTCGCGATCGAGGTCGAGGTCTACGACATGCCCATGAGCGCGGTCGGCAGCTTCCTGGCGCTGATCCCGCCGCCCCTGGGGCTGGGCTCGGTGGAGCTGGCCGACGGCCGCTGGGTCAAGGGCTTCATCTGCGAGCCGCACGCGCTGGCCGGCGCGCGCGACATCAGCACGCATGGCGGCTGGCGCGCCTGGCTGGCCTCTCGATGAGCCCGCACGACATCGACCGGCCGGACGTCGTCGCCGACGTCCTGCGCCAGTTCGAGGCCTACGAACAGGCCTTCATGGCCAACGACGTGCAGACGCTGGTCGGCTTCTTCTGGGCCGATGCGCGCCTGACGCGCTACGGCATCGCCGATCGCCAGCTCGGCATCGCCGAGATGCGCGCGTTCCGCCGCGCGAGTCCGGCGCCCGACTTCACGCGCCGCATCGAGAACCTGCGCGTGACGGCCTTCGGCGACGCGATGGCGGTGGCGTTCTGCGAGTTCGTGCGCAGCGACACGCCGCTGCGCGGCTTCCAGAGCCAGACCTGGGTGCGCCTGTCCGAGCCGGGCGCGGCTTCACCGATGTGGAAGATCGTCTCGGCCCACGTCAGCATGATCCCGTTCGCGTGACATGGCGCCCGTCCCCGGTCGTGCGCGCGCCGGGCGGGCCGCCGTCGCGCCGTCTATGATCCCTCGCGTGTCCGCCCTCGAACCCCTGACCCTCGCCGACCAGGCCTACGCCCAGGTCAAGAAGATGATCTTCGACTTCGCGCTGATGCCGGGCGACCGCTTCAGCGAGAGCGAGCTGGCGCTGAGCGTCGCGGTCAGCCGCACGCCGCTGCGCCAGGCCCTGCAGCGCCTCGAGCGCGAGGGCTTCCTGCGCGTGATGCCCAAGATCGGCTGGCAGGTGGCGCCGCTGGACTTCGACGTGTTCGACGAGCTCTACGACCTGCGCGTGCTGATCGAATGCCATTCGGCGCGCCAGCTGGCCACCGCGGAACAGCGCCCGGGCCTGGCCGCGCTCGCCGACGTGTGGCTGGTGCCCGCGACCGAGCGCCTGGTCGACAGCGACGCGGTGGGCGCGCTCGACGAGCAGTTCCACGCCCAGCTGGTGGCCGCCGGCGGGAACCGCGAGATGGCGCGCGTTCACCACGAGATCACCGAACGCATCCGCATCATCCGCCGCCTGGACTTCACCAAGCCGGCGCGCGTGGAGGCCACCTACGACGAGCACGCCCGCATCCTGCGCGCCATCACCCGCCGGCGCGCGGACGACGCGGTGAGCCTGCTGAAGGCGCACGTGGAGCAGAGCAAGCTCGAGGTGCGCCACATCACGCTGGACATGCTGCACCGGGCGCGGCAGCGGGGCTGAGCGCCCTTCAGGCGGCCGACGGCGCGCCGCGCGCGCGCAGCCGCGACAGGCTCGCCACGCCGCCGCCCACCGCCAGCGCCACCGCGATCAGCAGCGCCACGTGCTCCGCGTCCTGCGGCACGGTGCGGAACACCAGCGCGGCGATCGTCGCGCCCACCGTCATGCCCGTCAGCCGCGACGTGGCCAGCATGCCGCCGGCGGCGCCGGCGCGGTCGCGCGGGGCGCTGCCCAGCATCGTGCGGTTGTTGGGCGCCTGGAAGAAGCCGAAGCCGAGCCCGCACAGCGCCATGCGCCAGAGGATGTCGGGCGTCGACGCGTCGGCGGTCAGCTGCGCGACCAGCAACAGGCCGGTGGCCAGCACCAGCAGGCCGGCGCTGCCCAGGACGGCGGCGGGGATGCGGTCGGCCAGGCGTCCGGCCAGGGGCGCCACCAGGCCGACGCCGACGGGCCAGGGCGTCATGAGCAGCCCGGTCTGCACCTGGTCGCGGTGCAGCGCCGACTCGAACCAGAACGGCAGCGCCAGGAAGGTCAGCGTGTAGGCGGCGAACGAGCACACGGAGGTGGCCGACGACAGCCCGAACACGGGGATGCGCAGCAGGTCGATCGGGATCAGCGGGCGCGCCTCGTGGCGCTCGCGACGGTACAGCGCGGCGCCGGCGACGACGGCCAGCACCAGCTCCGCGGCGCCGAGCAGGCCTTCGCCGCGCGCATGCGTCAAGGTGTCGACCCCGATGAACAGCAGGCCGAACGCGAGCGCGCTGAGCGCCGCGCTGCCCCAGTCGAGCGCGCGGTCGCCCAGCGTGGACCACGGCAGCACCCGCGCCGCGAACACGATGTTGACCAGCCCGATCGGCACGTTGACGGCGAACAGCCACTGCCACGGCCCGATGGCGAGGATGCCCGAGGCGACCGTCGGCGCGATTGCCGCGGCCACCGACACCACCAGCGCGTTCAGCCCCACGCCGTGGCCCAGCGACTGGCGCGGATAGGTGAAGCGCACCAGCGCGCCGTTGACCGCCATGATGCCGGCGGCGCCCAGGCCCTGCGCGATGCGCGCGGCCACCAGCGTGGCCAGCGTGGGCGACAGCGCGCAGGCGAGCGAGCCGGCCGTGAACAGGCCCAGCCCGGCGATGTACACGCGCCGATAGCCGATGCGCTCGCCGAGCGCGGCGAGCGGCAGCAGCAGGACGACGATGGCCAGCTGGTAGGCGTTGATCACCCACACCGACTCGGCCGGGCTGACCCCCAGCTGGCGGGCGATGGCGGGCAGCGCGATGTTGGCCAGCGTGGAGTCCAGCACCGCCATCGTCACCGCGACGGCGATCGCGAGCATCGCCCACTGGCGTTGCGGGGCGGGCAGTCCGTCGGGGTGGATCGTGGGGTTCAGGGGCGACTCCGGTGGGCGGGCACCGGAGCATAGGCGCTCCGCCACCGGCACGCCGCGGACGCGGGCAAAGCCCGTTCCGGGTCGGGCGCGATCGCGGCATGATGGGGCTGCGCCTTGCGCCGCCGACCCGCCGATGCTCGCCCACCTCGCCATCCGCTTCGCCACCCCCGCCGATGCGCCCGCCATCGCGGCGCTGTCGCGCGCCGAGATCGAGGACGGCCTGCCCTGGACGTGGCGCGTGCCGCGCGTGCGCCATGCGATCGCCGACCCCGACACCAACGCCGTCGTCGCCGGCGCGCCGGGCGAGGTGCATGGCTTCGGCCTGATGTACCACGCCGACGACGACGCCCACCTGCTGCTGTTCGCGGTGCGCCGGTCGCGCCGGCGCCAGGGCATCGGCAGCGCGCTGCTGCACTGGCTGGAGCAAGCCGCCCACGCGGCCGGCGCGCAGCGCATCCGCGTCGAGGCGCGCCTGGACAACGACGCTGCGCGCAGCTTCTACAACGAGCACGGCTACCAGGAAAGCCGGATCGTGCGACGCATGTACAGCGGTCGGCTGGACGGAGTGACGCTGGAGAAGTGGCTGCGATCGCGGGACGCGGGCTGAGCCTGCGCCGACTCGCGCGGTGCGGACTCGCCAACGAAAAGACCGCCACGCGGGCGGTCTTCAAGGGGGTGGAATAGGTGACGAGCCTGACCCCGGCACTGGTCACAACAGTTAGGGCTGCTTCGTTCCCGACCTGACCCGGTTGGCCGTGCTTCCATGCGGGGAGGCCCGTCACGGACGATTGTATGCGACGCCGGAGGTTGAAACGGCCGCGCCAATGAAAACGCCGCGTGAAGTTCGCGCCCGAGGGCGCGTCCGCACGAGGCGATCGAGGGCGCGGGGCGCGTTCAGCGCAGCTGCAGGTCGTCGTCCCCGAAGCGGATGTTCAGCGGCTCGATGAGGAGCTGCTTCGGGCCGTCCTCGACGGTGCCGGCGATGCAGGCGCCGATGCCGAGGTCCTCGGCGATCTGGCAGGCCCGGGTGGCTTGGTCCGCGGGCATGAACAGGGCGAAGCCGGCGCCCATGTTGAGCGTGCTGTAGGCCTCGCGGTCGTCGTGCTTTGCGTGCTGCTGGATGAATTTCAGGATCGGCGGCACCGCGGGCACCTTCGTGATGCGGTAGGTGAAGGGCTTGGGGTGGCGCAGCAGCTTGCGCCAGCCGTGGCCGGTGATGTTGGCGCTGTAGTGCA
Source organism: uncultured Vitreoscilla sp. (assembly GCA_964418745.1). Classification (GTDB taxonomy): domain Bacteria; phylum Pseudomonadota; class Gammaproteobacteria; order Burkholderiales; family Burkholderiaceae_C; genus Scleromatobacter. The sequence goes on along the minus strand of CAYQMX010000066.1, from coordinate 2,228 downwards.
CCGTCAGGCCGGCGGCGGCCAGGGCTTCGGTGACGGGCGAGTACAGCGCGGTCGGGGCCAGCAGGGCCTCGCCGTAGGACAGGCCCGGCTCGACCGGGGTCATGTAGCCGTTGGGCAGGCGCTCGACGAGCTTGCGGGCCAGGCTCAGGCCGTTGGCGTGGATGCCGCTGGAGCTCAGCAGCACGATGGCGTCGCCGGCGGCCAGGTGGTCGCCCACGGACAGGCGGGTCTTCGGGCTGACGATGCCGGTGCACGACGAGGCCAGGTCGATGCGCCCGCTCTCGACGATGCCGGCCAGCGCCGGCGTCTCGCCGCCGCCCCAGGCCACGCCGCAGGCGTCGCAGGCGGCCTTCCAGCCGTCCACGAGCGCCTTGGCGCGGGCCTTGTCGGCGAACCAGTCGCTGCCGCCGGCGGCCCAGTAGGCCTGGACCACCAGCGGCGTGGCGCCGACGGTGATCAGGTCGTTGATGGACATCGCGATGGTGTCCTGGGCGATGCCGGCGTAGTAGCTCTGGCCGGTGAGCTCGGCCATCTCGTCGGCCACCAGGGCCTTGGAGCCGAGGCATTCGACGATGCTGGCGAGGTAGAACGGGCCGACGTCGACGACATAGGCCGATTCGCCGCGCGACGCGGCGACCTCGGTGAAGCCGTGGCCCGACAGGTGCGTGGCGGTGGCCGCGGCGGCGCGCTGGGCGGCCACCTTCAGCGGGTCGATCAGGTCGTAATTGACGCCGGCTTGCTCATAGGAGAGCGTGTCCGGATTGGAGGGGGTGTGCGAGGACATCCCCTGATTATCGCTGCTCCTGCGGCGCGAGACCATCCAGCCCCAGCCCCCGCCGCCGGCGCTCAATCATGTGCACGAAATCCAGGGGAGCGGCGGAACCGCCTTTGCCGGGCCGCACGCGGCCGGCTCCTCGGGGCATGCAGGCGGCAAAGGGCTCGCACGGCGAGACCCCACCGGAACGTCATCCGGCCTGCGAGCCGCATGCACCCGGGCAGCCAGCGACCGTGGGGCGGTCAGTCAGTCATCTAGAATCGATTCAATGAGCTATGTCGTCCTCGCACGCAAGTACCGGCCGCGCACCTTCGAACAGATGGTGGGGCAGGATCACGTCGTGCGCGCGCTTACCCATGCGCTCGAGCAGGGCCGGCTGCACCACGCCTACCTGTTCACCGGCACCCGGGGCATCGGCAAGACAACTGTCTCGCGCATCCTGGCCAAGAGCCTGAACTGCACCGGTGCCGACGGCCAGGGCGGCATCACCGCGCACCCGTGCGGCGTCTGCACCGCCTGCACCGAGATCGACGGCGACCGCTTCATCGACTACATCGAGCTCGACGCGGCCTCCAACCGCTCGATCGACGAGATCCGGGACCTGATCGAACGCGCCGCCTACAAGCCGAGCGTGGGCCGCTACAAGGTCTTCATGATCGACGAGGCGCACCAGCTCACCAAGGACGCCTTCAACGCGCTGCTGAAGACGCTGGAAGAGCCGCCCGAGTACCTGAAGTTCGTGCTGGCCACGACCGACCCGGAAAAGATGCTGCCCACGGTGCTGAGCCGCTGCCTGCAGTTCAACCTGCGCCCGATGGCGCCCGAGACGGTCGCCGCCCACCTGGCGCAGGTGCTGGCCGCAGAGGGCATCACCCACGACGCCGGCTCGCTGCGCCTGCTGTCGCGCGGGGCGCGCGGCTCGATGCGCGATGCGCTGTCGCTGACCGACCAGGCCATCGCCTATGGCGCCGGCACGCTGGAAGAGACGGCGGTGCGGGCGATGCTGGGTACGGTGGACCGCAGCCACGCCAACCGCATCGTCGAGTCGCTGTCGCGCCGCGACGCCGGCGCCATGCTGGCCGAGGTCGACGCCCTGCGCGGCCTGGGGCTGTCGGCGGCCGGCACGCTGGAAGAGGTGGCGCGCCTGCTGCAGCAGATGGCCGTCGAGCAGGCCCTGCCGGGCTCGCTGGACGCCAGCGATTCCGACACCGAGGCCGCCCGCGCGCTGGCCGCCGCGCTGCCGCCCGACGAGACGCAGCTGCTCTACAGCATCGCCGTGCACGGTCGCGCCGAGCTGAGCCTGGCGCCCGACGAATACGCCGGCCTGGTGATGGTGCTGCTGCGCTTCATGGCCTTTCCGGCCAGCGGCCCGGACGGCGGCGGCGGCGGCGGCTCCGCGCCGCCGAGCGCACGCCAGCCGGACGGCGGCCCGCGTGCCGCCGCGGGCGCCCCG
>CAYQMX010000065.1:0-10790 GCA_964418745.1 uncultured Vitreoscilla sp. | reverse complement strand
GGAACCAGTCGCGGCAGGTGATGCGGTTGCCGGTCCAGTTGTGGAAGTACTCGTGGCCGACGACGCTCTCGATCAGCGCGTAGTCGGTGTCGGTGGCGGTGGCGGGGCTGGCCAGCACGAACTTGGTGTTGAACAGGTTCAGGCCCTTGTTCTCCATCGCGCCCATGTTGAAGTCCTCGACCGCCACGATCATGAAGCGCTCGAGGTCCAGCGGCAGGCCGAAGCGCGCCTCGTCCCACACCAGCGAGGCCACCAGCGAGTTCATCGCGTGCTCGGTCTTGTCGAGGTCGCCGCGGCGCACGAACACCTGCAGCAGGTGATCCTTGCCGCCGCGGCTGGTCACGCGCTGCTCGCGCGCGACGAGGTCGGCGGCCACCAGCGCGAACAGGTACGAGGGCTTGGGGAACGGGTCGTGCCAGCGCGCGAAGTGGCGGCCGTTGTCCAGGCCGCCCTGCTCGGCGAGGTTGCCGTTGGACAGCAGCACCGGGTACCTGGCCTTGTCGGCGCGCAGCGTGACGGTGTAGATCGCCATCACGTCGGGGCGATCGAAGAAGTAGGTGATGCGGCGGAAGCCCTGCGCCTCGCACTGCGTGAAGAAGCCGCCGCCGGAGGTGTACAGGCCCGACAGCTCGGTGTTCTTGTCGGGGCAGACCGTGTTGCGGATCTCGAGCACGAACGAATCGGCCGCCGGCGCGTCGATCACCAGCTGGCCGTCCTCGTGGCGGAACGACACGCTCTGGCCGTCCACCAGGACCCGCAGCAGGTTCAGGCCTTCGCCGTCCAGGCGCAGCGGCTCGGCCGCGCGCTCGGTGTTGCGCTCGATCTCCAGCCGGCTGTGGACGATGGTCTTGGCGGGATCGAGGTCGAACGTCAGGTCGACCGTGCGCACCCACCAGGCGGGCGCCATGTAGTCTTCACGACGGACGAGTTGCGGAGAGCCTTCGCGCATGGCTTCTTCCTTCTATGGGCTGGGAGACAAGTGCGGGACGGGGCACGGCTCGTGACCGCGCCCCGCGAGAGGTCAGAGGCCTTGCTTGAGGCTGGCGGCGATGAACTGGTCGAGGTCGCCGTCGAGCACCTTCTGGGTGGCCGATGTCTCGACGTTGGTGCGCAGGTCCTTGATGCGGCTCTGGTCGAGCACGTACGAACGGATCTGGTGGCCCCAGCCCACGTCCGTCTTGGTGGCTTCCAGGGCCTGCTGCTGCTCCATGCGCTTGCGCATCTCGTGCTCGTACATGCGCGAGCGCAGCATCTGCCAGGCCTCGTCGCGGTTGCGGTGCTGCGAGCGGTCGTTCTGGCACTGCACGACGATGCCGGTGGGGATGTGCGTCAGGCGCACCGCCGAATCGGTCTTGTTGATGTGCTGGCCACCGGCGCCGGACGCGCGGTAGGTGTCCACGCGCACGTCGGCCGGGTTGATCTCGATCTCGATGGAGTCGTCGACCTCGGGGTAGACGAACACCGACGCGAACGAGGTGTGGCGGCCGCCCGAGGAGTCGAACGGGCTCTTGCGCACCAGGCGGTGCACCCCGGTCTCGGTGCGCAGGTGGCCGAACGCGTAGTCGCCCTCGATCTTGATCGTGGCGCTCTTGATGCCGGCCACGTCGCCCTCGGACTCTTCCATGACCTCGGGCTTGAAGCCCTTGCGTTCGCAGTATTTCAGGTACTGGCGCAGCAGCATCGCGGCCCAGTCGCAGGCCTCGGTGCCGCCGGCGCCGGCCTGGATGTCCAGGAAGCAGTTGAGCGGGTCGGCCGGGTTGGAGAACATGCGGCGGAACTCGAGGCCCTCGACGATCTCGCCCAGCTTGGCGGCGTCGGCCTCGATGGCGGCCAGGCCGTCCATGTCGCCGTCGGCCTTGGTCATCTCGTAGAGCTCGGTGTTGTCCGAGAGGTTGCTGGTGAGGTGGTCGATGGTGTTGACCACTTCCTCCAGCGAGCGCTTCTCGCGGCCGAGTTCCTGGGCCCGCTTGGGATCGTTCCAGATGGCCGGGTTCTCCATCGTGGCGTTGACTTCCGTCAGTCGATGCGACTTGCGGTCGTAGTCAAAGATACCCCCTGAGCGCATTGGTGCGCTCGCTGAGGTCGGCAATGAGGTTGCCGATGGCGTTGATGCGTTCGATGTCCATGATCGGGATCTTGCTCGTGGCGCGGCCGGGCGGGGCGGCGGCGCGGGGTGGAGATGGAGCGCGCAGGCTGCGCGCACGTGGGCGATTTTCGCATGGACCCGGGCCGCCGGCGCCGCGCGCCTGCCCGGCGGCACGCCGCTAGCGGTCCGCGGGCTGCTGGGCGTCCAGCTCGGCGCGCAGCACCTGCAGGTTCGCGCGGTCGGCGCCGTGCAGCAGCCCGCCCACGCAGCCGGCCACCAGCGCGGCCGCGGCCAGCCCGCGCACCAGCGTGGCGCGCCCGCCGACGGCCGCCGGCGCGATCGCCATCACGATGCCCAGCGCGACGCCGCCCAGCAGGCCGCCCACGTGGGCCGCGTTGTCCACGCCCTTGATCATGAAGCCCATGCCCACGTTGATCGCGATCGCCTGGATCAGGCCCTTGTTGATGCCCGGCCGCAGCGACTGGGGCAGGTGCGCGAAGCGCGGCGTGGGCAGCACCAGCCCGGCCAGCAGGGCGCCGAACAGCGCCATCACCGCCCCGGAGGCGCCGACGCCCACGGTCAGCAGTCCGATCGGGTCGGCAGGGGTCGAGCGCAGTTCGCCCCACAGCACGCTGGCGCAGCTGGCCAGCAGGCCGCCGCCCAGGTAGATGCCCAGCATGCGGGCGGTGCCGAATTCGTACTCCACCTGCGGCGCGGTGAACGCCAGCACGTACATGTTGAGCGCCAGGTGGACGATGCCGATGTGCAGGAACATGGCCGTCAGCAGGCGCCAGGTGTCGCCGGTCAGCGTGTACAGCGGCAGGTCGCCGCCCCAGGCGATCAGCGTCAGCGACGACGGGCTCGTCGGCGACACGCCGCTGGCCAGCTGCAGCAGCCAGACACCCACGTTCAGGGCGATGAGGACGCCGGTGGCGATCGGCAGGCGCTGGCGCGGCATCGGCGGCGGGGTGGGAACGCTGTTCATGGGGCGATTCTTCCATGCCGGGGGCGGCGCCGAGCCGGCGTCCTGTCGGGTTCGCCCGCTTGGGCCGGCCCGGTCGCGCAGGCATGATGTGCGCTCGATGCCCCTGTCCGAACTCGTCGTCGCCTCCGACCCCGCGCGAGACGCGCGCGCCCGCCACTGGCGGCGCACCCGGCGCCTGACCGCCGCGCTCCTGCTCGCCTGGTTCGTGGTCGCCTTCGTCGTGACCTGGTTCGCCCGCGACCTCGACTTTCCGTTCTTCGGCTGGCCGTTCAGCTTCTGGGTGGCCGCGCAGGGCGGCGTGATCGTGTTCGTGGCGCTGCTGGTCGCCTACGCGCGGGCCATGGCGCGCATCGACTGCCGGCTGCAGGCCGAGGGCGGCGCGGCCGAGGCCGGCGCCGACACCCGGGCACCGCGCTGATGTCGCTCCGCACCCGCACCTTCGCGCCGGCGCGCGCCCGCCTCGTGCCGCTGGGCGGGGCCGCGTTCAGCCGCCGCCTGCACTGGATCTACCTGGCCTTCGCGCTCGCCTTCCTGGGCTTCGTCGGCGTGATGGCGCTGCTCGAGCAGATGGGCCTGCCGCGGCGCTGGATCGGCTTCCTGTTCCTGGTCGGCCCGATCGTCTTCTACGCCGGCATCGGCATCCTGGCGCGCACCACCGATCCGGCCGAGTACTACGTGGCCGGGCGCCGGGTGCCGGCGCTGTACAACGGCATGGCCACAGGGGCCGACTGGATGTCGGCGGCCTCGTTCATCGGCATGGCCGGCACGCTCTACCTGAGCGGCTACGGCGGCCTGGCCTACATCCTGGGCTGGACCGGCGGCTTCGTGCTGGTGGCGCTGCTGATCGCGCCCTACCTGCGCAAGTTCGGCCAGTTCACGATCCCCGACTTCCTGGCCGCGCGCTACGACGGCAACCTCACACGCGTGATCGGCGTGGTCGCGGCCATCGCCTGCTCGTTCGTCTACGTGGTGGCGCAGATCTACGGCGTGGGCCTGATCACCAGCCGCATGACCGGCGTCGCGTTCGAGGTCGGCGTGTTCCTGGGCCTGGGCGGCATCCTCGTGTGCTCGTTCCTCGGCGGCATGCGGGCCGTCACCTGGACGCAGGTGGCGCAGTACATCGTGCTGCTGGTGGCCTACCTGGTGCCGGTGGCGTGGCTGTCGGTCAAGCACCACGCCGCGCCGGTGCCCCAGGCCACCTACGGCTACGAGCTGCGCAAGGTCATCGCGGCGGAGAAGCGCCTGCAGGACGACCCCGCCGAGCGGCAGGTGATCGCCGTCTTCCAGGCGCGCGCCGACCAGTTCGACGCGCAGCTGGCCGACATTCCCGCGGCGCTGGCCGCCGAGCGCAGCGCGGCGATGCGGCGCATCAGCATCCTCAAGGCCGCCAATGCGCCGCAGGGCGACATCCAGGCCGCCGAGCGCGACCTGGCGCGCGTGCCGCGCGACGCCGGCGCCGCGCGCGACGAGTGGACGCGCGCCCGCGACGCCAACCTGGAGCGGGCTCGCCCGCTCGCGGGCATGCCGCCGCACGCGCAGCAGTTCGCCGGCGACCCGCACGGCGACGCCGCCGCCCGCAAGGCCTTCGACGACTCGCGGCGCAACTTCCTCGCGCTGGTGTTCTGCCTGATGGTGGGCACTGCGTCGCTGCCGCACGTGCTCACGCGCTTCTACACCACGCCCTCGGTGGCGCAGGCGCGCACGTCGGTGGCGTGGTCGCTGTTCTTCATCCTGCTGCTGTACGTGACGGCGCCCGCGCTGGCGGTGCTGGTCAAGGTGGAGGTGTTCGGCGCACTGGTGGGCACCCGCTTCGACCAACTGCCGGCCTGGATCAACAACTGGTCGCGCGTCGACGGTGCGCTGCTGCAGGTGGCCGACGTCAACGGCGACGGCATCCTGCAGCTGGGCGAGATCCGCATCGGCGGCGACATCGTCGTGCTGGCCACGCCGGAGATCGCCGGCCTGCCCTACGTCATCTCGGGGCTGGTGGCCGCGGGCGGGCTCGCGGCGGCGCTGTCGACGGCCGACGGCCTGCTGCTGACGATCGCCAACTCGCTCTCGCACGACCTGTGGTTCCGCATCGTCGATCCCGACGCGCCGGCCACGCGGCGCGTGACCGTGTCCAAGGTGCTGCTGCTGATGGTGGCGCTGGGTGCCGCCTACGTCACGGCGCAGAAGCCGGGCGACATCCTGCTGCTGGTGTCGGCCGCGTTCTCGATCGCCGCGTCGGCGTTCTTCCCGGCGCTGGTGATGGGCGTGTTCTGGAAGCGCGCCAACCGCTGGGGCGCCGCCGCGGGCATGGTCGCGGGCCTGGGGCTGACGCTGTACTACGTGCTGGTCAACCAGCCGGGCGTGCGCGAGACCTTCGGCATCGCCGGGCCGATCCGGCTCTGGTGGGGCATCCAGCCCATCGCGGCCGGCCTGTTCGGCGTGCCGGTGGGGTTCGCGGTACTGGTCGCGGTGAGCCTGGTCACGCCGCGGCCCAGCCGTGCCGCGCTCGAGATGGTGGAGCGCGTGCGGCTGCCGTAGCGGCGGCCTTCAGACGGTCGCGTCGCGCTCCGCCCGCGCGTGTTCCCACGCGTCGGACGCGGCCAGCCGGGCCCGCGTCCATTCCATGCTGGACGCGCCACGGGCGTGGTCCCAGCCGCGTTCGAGTTCGCCCTCGACGTCCTCGAAGCGGCTGCCCACGTTGCGGTTGTAGTGCGCCGTGCCGTACGCGTAGGCCGGGCCCCAGTCGTCCCACGCGTCGCGCGGGGTCGCGTAGGCGCGCGAGGCGTAGTTGGCGCGCCAGTACGCGTCAGCGGACGTCGGGTCGACGAGCTCGGCCGCGCCCTTGCCGGCCAGGCCGCCGGCCACGGCGCCCACCAGCGCCCCCACGGCCATGCCGATCGGGCCGGCGACGGTGCCGACCGCGGCGCCGAAGGCCATGCCGCCGGCGGCCGCGCCCAGGCCCACGCCCACCGGATGGGCGCCGACCTCGCCCGACAGCGGGTCGCGGTTGGCGCCGGTGTCGGCCTCGGGCGGCGGGGCGGGAACGGGATCGAGCGGGACGATACGTGCCATGACGGACTCCTGGGCGGCGCGAAGGGCCGCGTCGGCTCGTCGTGGCAACCGCCGTTCCCGATTCAGGCGAGGAAATCCTGCAGCCGCGCCGCGACGGCGGCCGGCTGGTCGTGGTGCAGCATGTGGCCGCAGTCGGCCAGCACCAGGCGCTCGACGCGCGGCACCTGCGCCAGCCGGGCCTCGAACTCGGCGCGCGGGTAGCGGTCGCCCCAGTACTTGGTGACGTCGGTGTCGGCGCCCTCCACCCACAGCACCGGCGCGGCAATGCGGCGCCAGCCGGCCAGCACTTCCTCGGCGCGGTACAGCACCGGGTTGACGAGCTTGTGCGCCGGATCGCCCAGGATGTGCCAGCGGCCGTCGGCGCGCTGTTCCGACCAGTGGGGGGCGAGCCAGTCGGCCTTGTCCGACGGCAGGCGCGGATTGTTCTTGCGCAGCCGCGCCGCGACCTCGGCCACCGACTCGTACGAGCGCAGCACGGCCGGCGCCTTCAACTCGTCCAGCCAGGTCGCCAGCCGCCGCGGCGCGTGCTCCGGCTTCGAGTCCGGCAGGCCGAAGCCCTCCAGGTTGACGAGGCGGCGGATGCGCGCCGGACGCACGCCGGCATAGCTCATCGCGATGTTGCCGCCCATGCTGTGGCCGACCAGGTCCACGGTCGCCGCCGGGGACAGCGCGTCCAGCACGGTGTCGAGGTCGCCCAGGTAGTCGTGGAACCAGTAGGCGTCGACGCCGCCGCCACTGCTGCCGCCGAAGCCGCGCCAGTCCAGCGCGACGACGTGGCGCACCGCGCCCTCGATGCGGGCCAGCTCGTCGACGATGAACTGGTAGGACGCGCCGACGTCCATCCAGCCGTGCGTGAGCAGCAGCAGCGGCCGCTCCGGGGTGACGAGCGAGGCGTCGCCCCATTCGCGCAACTGGTAGCGCACGTTGCGCACGGGCAGCAGGCGGGTGCGCGCGGGGCGCAGTTCCGGATAGGGGGTGTCGACGGGCATGCGGCGCACTGTAGAGGAGATCGGCGCCCGGCGCTGACCCGCGCGCGACAATGCCCTCATGAGCACCACCCCCTTCGCCACCATCCGCTTCGCCACGCGCGAGGACGTCCCCGTCATCGTCGCGCTGATCCGCGAGCTCGCCGTCTACGAGCGCCTCGAGCACCTGGCCACCGCCACGCCCGAGCGGCTCGAGGCCGAGCTGTTCGGCGAGCGTCCCAGCTGCGAATGCCTGATCGGCGACCTGGACGGCGAGCCGGCCGGCTTCGCGCTGTTCTTCCACAATTTCTCGACCTTCCTGTGCCGCAAGGGCCTGTACCTGGAAGACCTGTTCGTGCGCCCGGCGGCGCGCGGGACCGGCCTGGGCAAGCGGCTGCTGCAGCGCCTGGCGCAGATCGCCGTCGAGCGCGAGTGCGGCCGCTTCGAGTGGTCGGTGCTCGACTGGAACGTCGACGCCCAGGCCTTCTACCAGCGCATGGGCGCGACGATGCTGCCCGACTGGCGCATCTGCCGCGTCACCGGCGAGGCGCTGCAGGCGCTCGGCGCCCCGACGACGTAAGCTCGCACCATGCCCAGCCAAGACAACTACGCCACGCTGCACGGCGAGTTCGCCTGGAGCGTGCCCGAGCGCTTCAACATCGCCGAGATGTGCCTGCACCGCTGGGCGCGCGACACGCCCGGCGCGGTGGCCATCCTGCAGGACGCCGGCGACCGGCCGCCCGTGCCGTTCACCTACGCGGCGCTGCAGGACGACGCGCGCCGGCTGTCGAACGCGCTCGGCTCGCTGGGCGTGGCGCGCGGCGACCGCGTCGCCATCGTCATGCCGCAGCGCCCGCAGACCGCGGTCGCGCTGATGGCCGTGTTCCAGATGGGCGCGCTGGCGGTGCCGCTGTCCACGCTGTTCGGCGCCGAGGCGCTGCAGTCGCGCCTGGCCGACAGCGGGGCCAAGGTGGCCATCGTCGACGAGGGCTCGGTCGACGTCGTCGCCGGGCTGCGCGAGGCCTGCCCGGCGCTGGCCCGGGTGATGGGCGTCGGCGCGGCCGACGGCCGCGCCGACGTCTCCTGGAGCGCCTCGCTGGCCGCCGCGCGCGCCGAGTTCGAGCCCACCGACACCCGTGCCGACGACCCCGCGCTGCTGATCTACACCAGCGGCACCACCGGCCCGGCCAAGGGCGCCGTGATCCCGCACCGCGCGCTGGTCGGCAACCTGAGCGGCTTCGTCGCCAGCCAGGACTGGTTCGAGGGCGACGGCCCGTTCTGGAGCCCGGCCGACTGGGCCTGGACGGGCGGCCTGTGGGACGCGCTGCTGCCCACGCTGTACTTCGGCCGCACCATCGTCGCCTCGCGCGCCCGCTTCGACGCCGACCTCGCGCTGGCGCTGATGGCGCGCCACCGGGTCACCCACGCCTTCCTGTTTCCCACCGCGCTGAAGGCGATGATGCGCGTCGCACCCGAGCCGCGCGCGAGCCACCCGGGGCTCGTGCTCCGGTGCGTGATGAGCGCCGGCGAGGCGGTGGGCGAGGGCGTGTTCGCGTACTGCCGCGACAAGCTGGGCGTGGTCGTCAACGAGATGTTCGGCCAGACCGAGATGAATTACGTCGTCGGCAACTGCAGCCGCTATCGCACGCGCCGCGGCCGCGCGGCCGCGGGCTGGCCGGCGCGCCCCGGCAGCATGGGTCGGGCCTATCCCGGCCACCGCGTGGCGGTGATCGACGACGAGGGCCGACCGTGCGCGCCGGGCGTGGCGGGCGACATCGCGGTGCACGCGCGCGACATCCACGGCCAGCGCGACCCGGTCTTCTTCCTCGGCTACTGGAACAACGAGCGCGCCACGCACGCGAAGTTCACCGGCGCGCCGTTCGAGTCCTGGTGCCGCACCGGCGATCGCGCCGTGATGGATGCCGACGGCTACCTCTGGTACCAGGGCCGCAGCGACGACCAGTTCAAGTCCTCGGGCTACCGCATCGGGCCCACCGAGATCGAGGACTGCCTCGCGCGCCATCCGGCGGTCGCCCAGGTGGCCGTGGTGCCCAAGCCGGACGCCGAGCGCGGCGCCGTGGTCAAGGCCTTCGTCATCGCGGCCGCCGGCGTCGTGCCCGACGCCGCGCTGGTGGAGGAACTGCAGCAGCTGGTGCGCAGCCGGCTGGCGCCCTACGAGACGCCCAAGGACATCGAGTTCGTGCAGGCGCTGCCGATGACGGCCACCGGCAAGCTGCAGCGCAACGTGCTCCGGCAGCTCGAAGTGGATCGCGCGGCCGGACGCGTCAGCGCCTGATCTTCGCGAGGACGTCGACCACCGCGGCCACGACCGCCTCGGGGTGCGACTCCTGGATCACGTGCTCCGCGCCGGCGACGACGCGCACCTGGCCTTGCGTCGATGCGTGCGCGACCTCGGTCAGCAGTGCCAGGTTCGCGGCCTCGATGGCCTTGTTGGTGTCGCTCTGCGGCTTGCCGGGGATCAGGTACGGGCTGACGCCACGCACGAGCACGACCAGCGGCAGGTCTCCGAGCGGCTGGCGCGCCGCCCGCAGTTGCGCGCGATCCGCGGGGATCGCCTGGCGCTCGGCCTGGCGGACGCGCCAGTACGCCGGCGTAAGGCGGTGGCGCAGTCCGACCTGGCCAACCGTCGGCGGCAGGGCCGGATTGGCGCCGCCTATGCAGTCCTCATAGGCCGGCGACTTCGGGTCGAACCCCCGGGCCGCCTGCGCCGCGCAGCCGTTGCCGAAGGCGATGATGTCGCCTTCGGACTCGGTGATCGCGCCGTGGGTGAGCGCGTCGGGGCGGACGTTCTCGTCCTCGTGCATCGGCTCCACCAGCACGAGGCCGCTCACCTCGTCCGGGAAGTGCCACGCAAACACCTCCGCGGCGCCGCCGCCGAACGAATTGCCCACCAGCACGTAGGGCGGCGCGATGCCCGCGGCGCGCAGCAACGCGTGCAGGTCGTCGACGGCGTTCTCGACATCGGCGGCGCGCGGCGACGGATCGCTGAAGCCGTAGCCGGCGCGGTCGTGGACGCAGGCGCGCGTGTGCGCGGCGACCTGGGGCTGCACGGCCCACCATTCCCAGCCCGCGCCGCCCGACGGCGCCTCGAACACCACGGTCGGCGAGCCGCTGCCGCTGCAGAACAGGTTCAGCCTGCGGCCGCCGATGTCGACCAGCCGATGCGGCACGGCGAACTCGTCGCCGGCGGCGGCGATGGCGGGTGGCGCGGACAGGGCCAGGGCGAGCAGCAGGATCTTGAGCATGGGGGCGGTGTCGCTTCAGAGTTTGTGGGCGCAGTGGCCCAGGGCCTCGGCGGCCAGCAGGAAGGGCGCGCTGAGCAGGCCCATGCCGCCACCCAGGTACTCGCCCCTGGAACAGTCGCCCTTGTGCGCGGCGTCGATGCCCTGGGCCAGCGCCACGGCGGGCGGGGGCGGCGGCAGGTTGCGCCGCTGGCCCTGGTGCGTGCCGTCGGCGGCCAGCAGTTCGCTGCCGGGCGCCTCCTCGGTGAGGGCGTTGCCCTTGCGGCGCAGCGTGTCGCCGCGGGCGACGGCGCGGATCGCGTCGCGCGTGGCGGCGCTGTCCAGGAAGGCGAGATCGCTCTTCGGCGACGACGCCGGCGTTTCGGCCGCAGCCACCGGCGGGGCCGGCTCGGCGCGCGGCGGCGCGGGCAGCGTGATCGCCTGCACCT
>CAYQMX010000064.1:0-11693 GCA_964418745.1 uncultured Vitreoscilla sp. | reverse complement strand
CACGGGGCCGGCGGCCCGCGCGGCGGCTGGCCCGGCCGGCGGCCTGTCGACCGCGGCGCCGACGGGCCCGGCCGCCGCCACCGCGGGAACTTGCGCGCGCTGCGGCACACTCACCAGCGCGACGCGGTGCACGCCGGCGCGCGCGGGGGCGAAGGCCGGTGGGCCGCCGCGGGCCAGTTGCCAGCCGATCGCGTGGATCGCCAGCACCGCCAGAGTCAATCCGCAGAGACGTCGCGTTCGCATCGGACAATACTGCCATCGCCCCTTCCTGAACACCCGGCGCCGAACCGGGCATTTCCATGAAACTTGCCACTTACAAGGACGGCTCGCGCGACGGCCAGCTGGTCGTCGTCTCGCGCGACCTCGCCACGGCCCATTTCGCGACCGGCATCGCGACGCGCCTGCAGCAGGCGCTCGACGACTGGAACTTCATCGCCCCGCTGCTGCAGGACCTGTCGGTGGCGCTCAACCACGGCAAGACCCGCCACGCGTTCCCGTTCGTGCCCGAACAGTGCATGGCGCCGCTGCCGCGCGCGTTCCAGTGGGCCGACGGCTCCGCGTACCTCAACCATGTCGAGCTCGTGCGCCGGGCGCGCGGGGCGGACATGCCGGAAAGCTTCTTCGGCGACCCGCTGATGTACCAGGGCGGCAGCGACGACTTCCTCGGCCCGTGCGACCCGGCGACCTTCGCCGACCCGGCCTGGGGCATCGACTTCGAGGCCGAGGTGGCGGTCGTCACCGGCGACGTCGCGTGCGGCAGCTCGCCCGAGCAGGCGCTCGAGGGCGTGCGCCTGGTGATGCTGGCCAACGACTGGAGCCTGCGCCACCTGATCCCGGCCGAACTGGCCAAGGGCTTCGGCTTCCTGCAGGGCAAGCCCGCCACCGCCTTCAGCCCGGTGGCGGTGACGCCGGACGAACTCGGCGACGCCTGGCAGGGCGGCCGCGTGCACCTGCCGCTGCAGTGCACCTGGAACGGCCGGCAGGTGGGCGCGTGCGACGCCGGCCCGGAGATGACCTTCCACTTCGGCCAGTTGATCGCCCACCTCGCGAAGACGCGCAACGTGCGCGCCGGCAGCGTCGTGGGCAGCGGCACGGTCAGCAACAAGGACTGGGCCAAGGGCTGGAGCTGCATCGCGGAACAGCGCGCGATCGAGACCATCGAGCACGGCGAGCCGAAGACCGGCTTCATGCAGTACGGCGACGTCATCCGCATCGAGATGAAGCGCGACAACCAGTCGGTGTTCGGGGCGATCGAGCAGCAGGTGCTGGAATGCGATTGAACCTCGGCCGCATCCTCGCGGCGCTGGTGCTCCTGACTGCGCTGGCCGTGCCCGCGGCCCGCGCGGCGGCGGTCGCCGTTCCGGACGACGTGCAGGCGCCGCGCGCCGTCGACGACGACGCGCGCTGCCCGCCGGCCGCCGCCGCGCCGACCCAGGACGACGTGCTGGCGGGCATGCGCGAGGCGGTCGACAGCGGCCTGCTGTGGAAGGCCACCAAGGGCGGCCGCAGCGTCTGGCTGTACGGCACGATCCACGTGGCGCAGCGCGCGTGGATGTATCCCGGCCCGCACGTGCTGCAGGCCCTGCTGGCCAGCGACACCCTGGCGCTGGAGCTCGATCCCACCGATCCCGACATCGTGGCGCGCCTGCAGAAGGCGATCCGCCGCGGGCCGGGCGCGCCGGCGCTGCCCGAGGCCCTGCAGCGCCGCCTGCTGGCCCAGATGGCCGCGGCCTGCGTCGCGCCCGACACGCTGGCGGCGCTGCGGCCCGAGATGCAGGCCGTCTCGCTCGACGTCCTCCAGGGCCGCCGGCTGGGGCTCTATCCGGACTACGGCATCGACGTGTTCCTGGCCGGCATGGCGCGCGGCCTGCGCAAGCCCATCCGCTCGCTGGAGACGCCCGAGTCGCAGGCCGCCCTGCTGGTCAGCAACGACGCGGCCGAGACCGCGCGCAGCGTCGGCGAACTGCTCGACGAGCTCGAGGCGGGCAAGGGCACCGCGATGCTGCAGCGCCTGGCCGGCGACTGGCAGCGCGGCGACCTGGCCGACCTGGGCGCCTATGCGAGCTGGTGCGAATGTCTGGAGACGGCGAGCGAACGCGCCGACTTCGTCAAGCTGGTCGACGACCGCAATCCGCTGATGGCCGACAAGGTGGTGCAGTGGCATGCCGAGGGCCGGTCGCTGTTCGTCGCGGTCGGCACGCTGCACCTGATCGGTCCCGCAGGCCTGCCGGCGCTGCTGGCGTCGCGCGGCTTCCAGGTCGAACGCGTCGCGTTCGCCGATCCCCGCTAGGGGCCGGGCCGGCCCTGGGCCGAGCCCGATCAACGTCACGCGTCGCAAGGCGTAGGATCATCAGCGTTGCCGTCACCGACGAGGTTTCCATGTCCGACATCCCGAATTTCGCCAAGCTCGTTCCCGGATTCGATTTCCTGCAGGGGCTGGTGAAGAATGCCGGCTCCGCGTTGCCCAGCATGGGCCAGTGGGTGGCGCCGACCTTGAACCCCGAGGAACTGCAGAAGCGCATCGACGAGTTGAAGACGGTGCAGTTCTGGCTCGAGCAGAACGCCCGGATGCTGGGCACCACCATCCAGGCGCTGGAGGTGCAGCGCATGACGCTGTCCACGCTGAAGACGATGAACGTGCAGATGACCGACCTGCGCGACGCGATGAAGGTGGCCCCGGTGGCCTCGGCCGGCTCCGCCGCGTCGGCGGCCGTGGGCTCGATGGCCAGCAGCTTCGGCGCCGACGCGCTGATGCAGGCGGCGCGCAATGCGATGGGCGGCATCGCCGGCCTGGCCAAGGCCGCCACGCCGGCCGCCGAACCGCCCCCGGCGCCCGCGCCGGCCCCCGAGCCTGCGCCGGCCCCGAAGGCCGAGGCGGTCGAGGCGCCCGCGGTCGCCACCGCGGGCGTCGTCGACCCGATGCAGTGGTGGGGCGCCCTCACCAAGCAGTTCACGCAACTGGCCGCCACCGCGATGAAGGACAGCGCCACCGACGCCGCGAAGAACCTGGCCGGCGCGATGATGAAGCAGGGCATGGACGCCGCCGGCGGGACCCTGAAGAAGGCCGTCTCGGTGCCGGCCGGCGTGGCCGCCAAGGCCATGTCGGCGGCCACCCAGGCCGCCAGCGCCACCGGCGCCAAGGCCGCCGCGAAGAAGCAGACGGCCGCGGCGGCGAAGAAGGCCGCGGCCGCGAAGAAGCGCCCGGCCACCAAGTCCCCGGCCCGCCAGACCGCCGCCCGCGCGGCCAAGCCCCGTGCGAACTGAGCCGGTCTTCGGCGACGTGCCGTCCACGCTGGCCGACCCGGGCTGGGCCAACACGCTGCCGCCCGCCCCCGAGACCGACGCCGCGGCCGCGCCGTTGCGCGTCGAGCCGCCGCGCCCCGCCGCCGCGGCGGCCCCGGCCCCGGTGCCGCCGCCGGTCGCCCAGGCCGCGGTGGTCGGCGCGCTGCGCGCGTTGCTGCCGGCCCACGCGCTGCTGTGGCGCAACGAGGACACCACGCCCTACGAGTGCGACGGCTTGACCGCCTACCGCGCGCGGCCGCTGGCCGTGGCGCTGCCCGAGACCGAGGAGCAGGTGGCGGCGATCCTGGCGGCCTGCCACCGGCTGGGCGTGCCGGTGGTGGCGCGCGGCGCCGGCACCGGCCTGTCCGGCGGGGCGATGCCGCACGCGCACGGGCTGACGCTGTCGCTGGCCAAGTTCAACAAGATCGTCAAGGTCGACACCCGCGCCCGCACGGCCACCGTGCAGTCGGGCGTGCGCAACCTGGCCATCAGCGAGGCGGTGGCGCCGCACGGCTTCTACTACGCACCCGATCCGTCCAGCCAGATCGCCTGCACGATCGGCGGCAACGTGGCCGAGAACTCCGGCGGCGTGCACTGCCTGAAGTACGGCCTGACGCTGCACAACGTGCTGCAGGTGCGCGGCTTCCTGGCCGACGGCACGCCGGCCACCTTCGGCTCGCTGGCGCTGGACGCGCCGGGGCTGGACCTGCTGTCCGTGGTGGTCGGCAGCGAGGGCATGCTGGCCGTCGTCACCGAAGTGGTGGTCAAGCTCACGCCCAAGCCGCAGGTCGCGCGCTGCATCATGGCCAGCTTCGACGACGTGCGGCGCGCGGGCGACGCCGTCGCCGCCATCATCGCCAACGGCCTGATCCCGGCCGGCCTCGAGATGATGGACAAGCCGATGACCGCCGCGGTGGAGGCCTTCGTGCACGCCGGCTACGACCTCGACGCCGCCGCCATCCTGCTGTGCGAGAGCGACGGCACGCCCGAAGAGGTGCAGGAGGAGATCGGCCGCATGGAGGCCGTGCTGCTGGGCGCCGGTGCCACGCGCCTGGAGACCAGCGCCAACGAGGCGCAGCGGCTGAAGTTCTGGAGCGGGCGCAAGAACGCATTCCCGGCCTCGGGCCGGCTGAGCCCCGACTACATGTGCATGGACTCCACGATCCCGCGCGCGCGGCTGGCCGACATGCTGCTGGCCATCGTCGACATGGAGAAGAAGTTCGACCTGCGCTGCTGCAACGTCTTCCACGCCGGCGACGGCAACCTGCACCCGCTGATCCTGTTCGATGCCAACCAGCCCGGCCAGCTCGAGCGCGCCGAGGCCTTCGGCGCCGAGATCCTCGAGCTGAGCGTGGCCATGGGCGGCACCATCAGCGGCGAGCACGGCGTGGGTGCCGAGAAGCTCAACTCGATGTGCGTGCAGTTCTCCGAAACCGAACGCGCGCAGATGCTGGCCCTGAAGGCCGCCTTCGATCCGCGCGGACTGCTCAACCCCGGCAAGGTCATCCCGACGCTGTCGCGCTGCGCCGAGTACGGCCGCATGCACGTCAAGCGCGGCGCGCTCGCCTTCCCCGAGCTGGAACGATTCTGATCCGCCAATGAACGACATCCTGATCGGCCTGGCCGAGCGCGTGCGCCAGGCCGCCGCCGCCAAGGCCATATTGCGCATCCGCGGCGGCGGAACCAAGGTCTCCATGGCCGGCGTGATCTCCGACGCCGCGACGCTGGACATGCGCGGCTACGCCGGCATCGTCGACTACGCCCCCAGCGAGCTGGTGATCACGGCGCGCGCAGGCACGCCGCTGGTGGAGCTCGAGCGCGTGCTGGCCGAGCGCGGCCAGTGCCTGCCGTTCGAGCCGCCGCGCTTCGCCGACCCCGACGGCGTGCTGTGCGGCACCGTCGGCGGCATGGTGGCCTCCGGCCTGGCCGGCCCCGGCCGCGCCGCCGTCGGCGGCGTGCGCGACTACGTGCTGGGCGTGCTGCTGCTCAACGGCCGCGGCGACCTGATGCACTTCGGTGGCCAGGTGATGAAGAACGTGGCCGGCTACGATGTCTCGCGCCTGGTCGCCGGCTCCTGGGGAGCGCTGGGCGCCATCTGCGAGGTCTCGCTGAAGGTGCTGCCCCTGCCGGTGGCTTCGGTCACGCTGCGCTTCGACATGCGCCAGGCCGAGGCGCTGGAGCACCTGCACGCGTGGGCCGGCCAGCCGCTGCCGCTCAACGCCAGCGTCTGGTGGCGCGACACGCTGGCCGTACGTCTGCGCGGCGCCAGCGCGGCGGTGGCGGCCGCGGTGCAGCGCATGGGCGGCGAGCTGATCCCGGACGACCTGGGCAACGCGTTCTGGGAAGGGCTGCGCGACCAGCGCGACGAGTTCTTCATCGAGGCCCGCCAGGCCGCCGAGCGCGACAAGAGCGCGCTGTGGCGGTTGTCGCTGCCGGCCGCCACGCCGGTGCTGCCCTCGTTCGTCGACACCCTGGTCGAATGGGGCGGCGCCCAGCGCTGGGTCGTGGCGGGCGCCGACGATGCGCTCGTCATGCACCGGGCCGAGCGCGCCGGCGGCAGCGCGTTCCGCGTCAGCGGCGGCGTGGGCGACGGCGCCGGCTACGCCACCCCGCTTGCACCCGCGTTGCTGGCCATCCACCGCCGGCTGCGAGAATCGTTCGATCCCCAGGGCGTGTTCGTGCCCGGCCGCCCGATGCGCTTTTGAGAAGAAGCCGACCCCCATCGCATGCAGACCACGCTCGCTCCCGAATTCGCCGGCACGCCCGATGGCACCGAGGCGGAGGCCATCCTGCGCAAGTGCGTGCACTGCGGCTTCTGCACGGCCACCTGCCCAACCTACCAGCTCCTGGGCGACGAGCTCGACGGCCCGCGCGGGCGCATCTACCTGATGAAGCAGGTGCTCGAGGGCGTGCCGCCGACGCGCGCCACGCAGCTGCACCTGGACCGCTGCCTGACGTGCCGCAACTGCGAGAGCACCTGTCCGTCGGGCGTCGAGTACGGCGCGCTGGTGGACATCGGCCGCCGCATCGTCGACGCCAAGGTCGCGCGCCCGGCGGGCGAGCGCGCCACGCGCTGGCTGCTGCGCGAGGGCCTCACCTCGCAGCTGTTCGCCCCCGCGCTGAAGCTGGGCCAGGCGGTGCGGCCGCTGCTGGGCAAGGCGCTCAAGGCCAAGGTACCGCTGCCGGCCACCGGCGCGGCCGCCACCCGCGAGGGCCTGTGGCCGCAACGCACCCACGCCCGCAAGGTGCTGATGCTGATGGGCTGCGTGCAGCCGGCGATGAAGCCCAACATCAACGCCGCCACCGCGCGCGTGCTCGACCTGGCGGGCGTGCAGACGATCGCGCCCGACGCCGCCGGCTGCTGCGGCGCGGTGCGCAGCCACGGCGGCGACCACGAAGGCGGCCTGGCTGACATGCGCCGCAACATCGACGCCTGGTGGCCCTGGGTGGCCGGCCTGACCGATGCCGGCGCGGTGGAGGCGATCGTGATGAACGCCTCGGGCTGCGGCGTGGCCGTCAAGGACTACGCCCGGGCGCTGGCCCACGATCCCGACTACGCCGACAAGGCGGCGCGCGTCAGCGCGCTGACACGCGACCTGAGCGAACTGGTGGACGGCCTGATGCCGGCGCTGCTGGCGCATTGGGGCGGCGTGCGCCAGCGGCGCGGCGCCGAGGCGCCCGAATTCGCACCGGGCACGCCGCTGGTGTTCCATCCGCCGTGCACGCTGCAGCACGGCCAGCAGCTGCGCGGCGGGGTCGAGCAGATCCTGGCGGCGCTGGATTTCGACGTTCGCCTGGCCGCCTCCGAGAGCCACCTGTGCTGCGGCTCGGCCGGCACCTACTCGGTGCTGCAGCCGGTGCTGGCCACGCAACTGCGCGACCGCAAGCTGGCCGCGCTCGCCGCCGCCCGGGCCGAACCGCGCGCCATCGTGTCGGCCAACATCGGCTGCATCTCGCACCTGCAGTCGGGCACCGCAACGCCGGTGCGCCACTGGATCGAGCTGGTCGACGAGCGCCTGGCCGGATGAGTCGGCGCCCGTGCGCCAACGGCATCGCGCCGACGTGGGCACGGTGACGTTCCCGGCGGCGCGTTTCTGGCGCACAGTGCGGGACTCATGAGCGCCCGCCCGGCCGCTCCGAAGGGCGCTCGCGCCGCAGTCCGCAGGACGGAGGTTGCCCCATGACCGCCATCGTCACCTTCCTGGCCCGATCCCGGCGGCTGCTGCGCCGGGGCGCGTCGGTGGCCGCTGCGCTGGCGCTGTCGAGCGCCCAGGCCGGACCGGCGATCCCCGACACCCTGGCCCAGCGCCTGCTGCCCTGCGGGGCCTGCCACGGCAGCGAGGGCCGGGCGACGCCGCAAGGCTTCTTCCCGCGCGTCGCCGGCAAGCCGGCTGGCTACCTGTACAACCAGCTCGACAACTTCCGCAGCGGCCGGCGCGCCTATCCGACGATGACCTATTTCGTCGAGCAGATGTCCGACGACTACCTGCACGAGATCGCCGACTGGTTCGCCGCGCAGGAGGCGCCGCCGACGCCGGCGCGCGCGCCGGGTGCGCCCCCCGACGAGCTCGCGCTGGGCCAGGCGCTGGTGCGCCGCGGCGACGCCGGCCGCGGCATCCCGGCCTGCGCCAGTTGCCATGGCGACGCGCTGGGCGGCGTGCTGCCGGCCATCCCCGGCCTGCTGGGACTGCCGCGCGGCTACCTGGTGGAGCAGCTGGGCGCCTGGCGCACCGGCCAGCGCAAGGCGCTCGCGCCCGACTGCATGGCCCGCGTCGCGACGGCGCTGGTCCCGGCCGACATCACCGCCGTGGCCACCTGGCTGGCCGCGCAGCCGTCGAGCGCGGGTCCGGCCCCCGCGACCGCGCTCGCGCTCGCGCGGCCGCTGCCGCTGGCCTGCGGGAGCGTGCCGCCATGACGGCGTCGCGTCGCCGGGCCGTCCGCGGGGCGCTGGCCCTCGCCGTGCTGCTGGCGGCCGGCGCGGCGCTGGTCGCCTGGCTCAACGTGCGCGACGAGGAGCCGCTGGCGGGCGATGCCGCCGCGTTCGTCGCCACGCCGCAGCAAGTGGCGCGCGGCGCCTACCTCGCGATCGCAGGCAACTGCGCCGCCTGCCACACCGACCGCGGCGGCGCGCCGCTGGCCGGCGGCAAGGGCATCGCCACGCCGTTCGGCACCGTCTACGCCAGCAACCTGACGCCCGACGCCCGCACCGGCATCGGCGCCTGGTCGACCGCGCAGTTCTGGCGCGCGCTGCACAACGGCCGCTCGGCCGACGGCCGGCTGCTCTACCCGGCGTTCCCGTACCCGAACTTCACCGAGATCACGCGCGCCGATTCCGACGCGCTGTTCGCCTGGCTGCGCACCCAGGTGCCGGTCACCCAGCCAAATCGGCCGCACGCGCTGCGTTTCCCGTACGACCAGCAGGCGGCGCTGGCCGTCTGGCGCGCGCTGTTCTTCGCGCCGGGCGTCTACACGCCGGAGGCCGGGCGCTCGGCGCAGTGGAACCGCGGCGCCTACCTGGTGCGCGGCCTGGGCCATTGCGCCGCCTGCCATTCGCCGCGCAACGCCTTCGGCGCCACGCGCCAGAGCCTGGAGCTCAGCGGCGGCCTGATCCCGCTGCAGCACTGGTACGCGCCCGCGCTGGCCGCGAGCGCCGAGGCCGGCGTGGCCGACTGGTCGAGTGCCGACGTGGCCGCCCTGCTCAAGACCGGCTGGACGCCGCGCGGCGCCACGCTGGGGCCGATGGCCGAGGTGGTGTTCCGCAGCACCGCGCACCTGGACGACGCCGACATCGCCGCGATGGCCGACTACCTGCGCAGCCTGCCGCAGGCGCCGCCGCGCGCCGCCCACGCCGGCGACCTCGACCCGGCGGCGCGCGCGCACGGCGCCGCGCTCTACAGGCAGCATTGCGCGGCCTGCCACGGCGCCGACGGCGAGGGCGGCCGCGGCGCCGGCGGCATCGTCTACGTGCCGCTCGCCGGCAACCGCAAGGTGCAGCTCGAGAGCCCGGCCAACCTGATCCACATCGTGGTCGACGGCGGCTACCCGCCGACCACCGCCGGCGATCCGCGGCCCTACGGCATGCCGCCGTTCGGGCCTTCGCTCAAGGACGAGGAGATCGCGGTGCTGGCCAGCTACGTGCGCAATGCCTGGGGCAATGCGGCGCCCGCGGTCGGCGCGCTGGACGTGCTCGAGGCGCGCTGAGCGGCGTGCGCGGTCAGGCCAGCCCGGCCGCCGCCAGCACATCGCCCAGCATATGCACCGCGCCGCACTGGCGCGTCTTGTAGCCGGGCAGCGCGTCCACTTCCGCGCGGAACGCCTCGCTGCGCAGGATCGCCAGCACCTGCTCGATCTCCGGGCGGGCGAGCGCGTCGCGCCGGCACACCGCGAAGTAGCGTTCGGTGGCCAGCGGGATGAAGTCCAGGCCGAAGTGGCGCGCCGGCCGTTCGAGGCCGAAACCGACGTCGGCCATGCCGCTGCCGATGAACGCCGCCACCGCGGCGTGCGTGAACTCGCCGTGCTCGTAGCCGACGATGGCCGCCGGGTCGATGTCGGCCGCCGCCAGCAGCGCGTCGAGCAGGAAGCGCGTGCCCGAGCCGCGCTGGCGGTTGATGAAGCGCAGTCCCGGGCGCACCAGGTCGGCCACGCCCTCGACGCGCAGCGGGTTGCGCGGCGCCACCATCAGGCCCTGGGTGCGGTCGGTGATGTCGATCACCGCGTGGTCCAGCGGATCGAGCCAGCGCGCGTAGAACTCCCAGCCGCGCGCCTCGAGCGCGCCGTGCGGCACGTGGAAGCAGGCCAGGTCGCTGGCGCCGTCGCGCAGCGACGCGGCTGCGCCCTGGCTGTCGGTGTAGACGCGCTCGACGTCGACGCCGGCCTCGCCCAGCATCGCCATCAGCTTCTCGATGGCGAAGCCATGGCTGGCGTGGATGCGCAGCAGCTGCTGGGGCGGCGCGATGACGCGCTGCAGCTCGACCTCGAGCTCGGAGGCCAGCGTGTCGAGCGCTGGCGCCAGCCGCGCGCCGATGCGGCGGTCGGCCCAGACCAGCTTGTCGCCCAGCGGCGTCAGGCGCGATCCGCGGCCGCGCTCCATCTGCAGCAGCGGTGCGCCGAACCAGGCCTCGCCGTGGCGGATGGTGTCCCAGGCGTGGCGGTACGACAGCCCGGCGCGCTGGCATGCCGCGGCGATGCTGCCCGTCTCGGCCACCTGCACCAGCAGTTCGATCAGGCGCGGGCCCAGCGTCTGGCCGCCGTCGTGGGAGATCGTCCACTGGGGACGGATGGAGATCTTGTGCATCGGAATCGGAACCTGTCATCGGCGATGGACGAGCCGCCGGCAGCGCGCGCCCGGGCCGCGCCGCCGGACCCGCGTGGAGCGCAGTGTGACGCACGCCGCCGCCAGCCGCCGCCGCCGGCCCGGACCGGCCGGACGCATACCGGTGCCCGTGGGGGTAATCGTCCGCCCCCGGAGGTGTCTCGTTTTGCCGTCGAGTCTGCCCCGGCATTGCAACAAGAAGTAAACAGGGCGGCAATGGCCTTCGATGTTGCCGTGCAGCATGCGCGCCGTCTAAACCCGGCGGCCCGCGGGTCGAAGAACCGGCTTGGGCGGTCGAGCCTAGGGTTCGTCTTTAGAGCTTGACCGCATATTGCAATGAAGCCCACGGGATACTTACAGTCGGGCAGTCATCGATGTTGGGACAGCGATGATCGATGCCCGAAGGTCATAAAAAGGATCAAGATGTCTACCGTCATGAACGGCACCGAGCCCGCGTCCTCCGCCGGGGGCTGGCTATCGAAAGAGCGCACCATCGCGGGACCCGGGTTCAACCGCTGGCTGCTTCCACCCGCGGCACTCGCCATCCACCTTTGCATCGGCATGGCCTACGGGTTCTCGGTGTTCTGGCTGCCGCTGTCCAAGCTGCTGCCCGGCGCGCCGCTGTGCTCCAAGGACCCTTCGCAGGCCGGCAACGCCTGGATGCAGTTCGTGAGCGCGCTCGCGGGCCCCGACGCCAAGAGCCTGCGTGCCGTCGTGGCCAAGGCGCTGTTCGGCGGCGCCAGTGAAATGACCCTGTCCACCTGCAACTGGGACATCTCGGCGCTGGGCTGGATCTACACGCTGTTCTTCGTGTTCCTGGGCTGCTCGGCAGCGCTGTTC
Source organism: uncultured Vitreoscilla sp. (assembly GCA_964418745.1). Classification (GTDB taxonomy): domain Bacteria; phylum Pseudomonadota; class Gammaproteobacteria; order Burkholderiales; family Burkholderiaceae_C; genus Scleromatobacter. The sequence continues at coordinate 259 of CAYQMX010000064.1, read as the reverse complement.
GGCGGCTGGCTTGAGCGCGTCGGCCCGCGCAAGGCCGGCTTCGTCGCCGCGCTGTGCTGGACCGGCGGGATGGCGCTGTCGACCGTGGGCATCTCGACGCACCAGCTCTGGATCATGGTGCTGGGCCTGGGCGTGATCGGCGGCATCGGGCTGGGCCTGGGCTACATCTCGCCCGTCTCGACGCTGATCAAGTGGTTCCCCGATCGCCGCGGCATGGCCACCGGCATGGCCATCATGGGCTTCGGCGGCGGCGCGATGA
>CAYQMX010000063.1:0-12032 GCA_964418745.1 uncultured Vitreoscilla sp. | reverse complement strand
CCGGCGCTGGGCTACTCCTAAGCAGACCTATGTAACAGTCTGGTTATGGCCGAACCGAGACAGCCGTTGACTGCCGGAACCTGCAGTTCGGCGCTCGGACTTCAGCTGGCAACATGCGCCACAAGTTCAACCACCGCTGCGACCCTTGCGCAGTCCAGTTGGCTCCCGGACCCAAAGGGCGAACTCAACCGACGTCGCGCGTTGGAGCGCATGTCAGCGTCGGCAGCAACGGCTCAAATTAGTCTGAATACCGAAACCATTTCCGCGAGGTGGGCTGCCTGCACTTTGAGGCTCTCGGCGGCGGCGGCGCTCTCTTCGACCAGCGCTGCATTCTGCTGGGTCACCTGGTCGAGCTGGTTCACGGCATCGCCAACTTGGCCGATGCCCGTGCTCTGTTCCATGCATGCGGAGCTGATCTCGCCAATGAGGTCGCTGACGCGCGCCACCTGCGTGACGATGTTGCTCATGGACCTGCCCGCCTCGCCAACAAGTTGAGAACCGCTCTCGACTCGTTCGACGCTGGCGCCGATGAGGGCTTTGATTTCCTTGGCGGCGGCGGCTGAGCGCTGCGCGAGGCTGCGCACTTCCGATGCCACGACCGCGAATCCGCGGCCCTCCTCGCCGGCGCGAGCAGCCTCGACGGCTGCGTTCAGGGCGAGGATGTTCGTCTGGAAGGCGATACCGTCGATAACGCCAATAATATCGACGACCTTGCGCGAGGACTGGGTAATTTCGTCCATGGTCGTGACGACCTGGCTCACGACGCGACCCCCTTGTGCGGCCGCTTCGGCAGCAGAACTGGCAATCTGGGTGGCGGCACGCGCGGTGTCGGCGTTCTGCTTGACGGTAGCCGTGAGCTGCTCCATGGAAGCCGCCGTCTGCTGCAGATTGCTCGCTTGCTCTTCGGTGCGCTGGCTCAGGTCTGCATTGCCGACGGCAATCTGGCTGGAGCCGGTGGCAATGGAGTCCGAGCTGTTGCGCACGTTGGTGACGATGCCCACGAGGCTCTTGTTCATGCGCCCGAGAGCGCGCAGAAGTTGGCCCGATTCATCCGCATCGGAAGAATCCACCGATGACGTCAGATTTCCATCGGCGACGGTTTCGGCGACCGCGAGCGCTCGACCCAAGGGCCGCGTTATCGAGCGGCTGATGTACCACGCCAACAGGGCGCCGGTGGCCACGGCAGCGGCGAGCAGCGCGATGATGGACATGCGAGCGCTGCTGAATGTCTCCTGGGACTCGTGGTATGCCAGGTCGGCACCCTTGGTCTGGAAGTCCATATCCGCCTGGAGCGCGGACGTCAGCGCGGAGAATCCCTTGACCGAGTCGGTAAGGTAGACACGCTGCGCCTCATCCTTGCCTTCCGCGCCTGTGCGGGGAACGGCCATCGTGTGGCTGAGGCCCTCAAGGTAGTCGTGCTCTGCCGAGAGGATGGTCTTGGCAAGCGCAGCTTCATCTCCGGGCGCGATCGACTCTGAATACCACTTCCAATCCTTGGCAGCCTTTTCCTTGAGGTCGTTGATGCGCTTGATCTGGTCGTCGACTTCTTTGCCACTGGGCGACATCACGTACCGCGCCTCGGCTCGCCGGATGCTGGACATGTCCATGTTGTACGCGCTCAACGCACGGAGCGACGGCATCCAGTTGGTTGCCAAGTCCTTGGTGTTTTCGTTGACCCTGCCGAGGCGGCTGATCGAAAACGTGCCGACTACGGCGGAGAGCGCCAGCACAGTCGCGAAGCCGACGCCGAGTCGGGCACCAATCTTGAGTTGAGCGAGGAAGGTCATTTGACGTCTGCGGGATGGGGAAGCGCGGCGCGAGCGGCACAACGGACCCCAAAGAGAGAGCAGCGGAGTTCGTCAACCTTCACCGCGGTTGTACGGAGGTTTAGCCAGGTTTTCGGCTGCAAGCGGCGAGACTTGAGATCCAAATCCCGATATTGCGTTGCGTCAGTGTTAACTCGTCCCGCCCGAATGCTCGCAGAGCAGTCCGTTGCGGGCGTCGGTCTATGCGCGGCCCCACATGTACCCGAAACCTGTCAGTCGCGATCGTATGGTTGTGGCCGGTACCACTGGTCATGAGTTCGCGGTGTGCTCCTACGAAGCCGACCACTGCAATGTTCGGCTCCTGGCCGACAAGCGTCTTCGGCGTCGTGCGCGTCATCTGCAAATGCGCGCCAAGGACCACCAACCAGTGTTCGATCGCTGAGAGCGGCGGTTCGCCTGCTCGGCGTCTGCCGCTCGAGCCTTCAGGTTACTGGCCAACCACTACTTCGCTGATCTGCATCGCCGGCGCGAGATCCGTGTAGTTGGCAATGTCAGCGATGATCGCCTTCGCGTTTGGCCCGAAGCCAGCCTGGAAGGTCTCCACGGAATCGCTAAAGATGTGGCACATGCCGACGTAGAGGGGTGGTTCGCCGGGGGCACCGCCAGCAAGACCCTTGTCCACCGTATAGAACAGGCACGCGTCGCCCATCAAGCGCTTAACGAGCGGCATGTGCTTGTCCCTGTAGTAGGCATGGTCGAACCTCGCCCCAGCGATGTTCGGATACATGACGCTGACTTTGATCATGGCGAATCCTCAGGTGTGTCGGCATTCGCCGTCGGAGTGCGGATCGTATCCGGGTGACCGATCAAGCACAACTTCGGTACCCGCAAGCCGTCCTTGGCGATCGTCTGGTTATGGCGAATGCCGCCAGAGAGCGGCCTCGGTGATCGTAACGCCCCTCGAACTGTCCGGGCTTGGGCTTGAACGGGCCTCGCCCCTGCAGGAGGCTATTCACAAAGCTCGTCTGGGAGAACTGCGCACGAGGTTGATTTGTTCGTCATCGGAAGGGTGGATTTCGACTATGCATGGCGCGGCGTCCCAGCGAATCAGGGTCATCCGGTACGGATGAGAAGTCCCGTCATCCACAAGGACGGACACATCCAAAGTCCTTGAGAGATGTTCTGCGACCGCTGTAGGGGAAGGGAGCTCGAAGTCGTCGGGTGCAAATATGGCAAGCAACAGCGGAAATTCACCACCGACTACCGTTGCCGTGCAGATGACCTTTGACGCCGATCCTTTCGAACCGAGAGCACCAACATCCATCAATTCAAGGGCGTCAGCCTGAACGTGAAGGGAACGCACCAGCTCGCTTTTGAGAGCTGACTCCGGCACCGCCCGCGAAAGCACCACGTCAAATCCGTTCACGCAAACTCCCGTCTAGCGATTTCATCCCTCTAGCCGAGGTGACAGCCTACCCGATTGCTGCCATTCGCCAGCGTCCGCAATTGGCCGACAAGAGCCTTCGGAGCAGGCAACCTGGCATGTTTCCGCAGACGTCGGATTGAGCCATATTCTGGCCACGCGCCGACGACCGTGTGAGCCAGTACCATGTCCTCGTAGCCTGCATGCCGGTTGACGGAGCGCTCGATTTGGCCGGCGCATTCTAAAGTCGGCACGCTGGCTCAATCTGGAGTCGGCGCCAACGCCCATGCAGGCCGCAGCAAACAGATGAGTATCGCTCGTCGCGCCGATCGATTGGTTGTCGCGGCTGTCTCGACACGGCGGGTTTAGCCGCGCGTCAGCGGGTCATGCTGTCCATTGTTGGCGAAGTAGCCGCAGACGAAGTTGACAAACGCGCTCACCTTCGGACTGACGAGCCGATGCGATCCATGAAGCACCCAGATTTCCGTTGCGGGCTGCGTCGACAAGCCCCAGCTCACGAGGTGCCCAGACTCGAGCGCATCGACGGCGATCGTGCGCGGGATCAGTGCGGCACCGGCGCCAGCGAGGACGGCGTCGCGCATTGACAGCGGCGATGCCAGGCGCAGCACCGCCTTGGGATGAAACCGCCGTTCACGGCCACTTTCTTCGTCGATCACACGCCACGGCTCGTCGCGCAATGCTCCGGTGCGCATCACCGCTGGGAATGTCCCGGGCAGATCGGAGCCCGCGTCGCGAGGCGGTAGCGGCAAGCCGGGCGGAGCGACAAGCACCTGACGATTCCGCAGAAAGCAGCGTCCTACCAGTTCGCTGTCCGGGCGCGGATTCACGCGGACGACGACATCGATCTCGTCGGCGACAAGGTCAACGAAGTGGTCGTCCGTAGCAACCTCCAGCAACACCTCAGGAAAGGCGGCCAGGAACGCGGCCGCTAAGGCTCCCAGGCTGGTCTGCGCGAACAGCAACGGCACGCTGACCCGCAACCGCCCGCTTGGCCTGCCCAGCCCCGCCTTGACGTCCTGCAGGGCCTCCGTGATCTCGGCGATGCGCGCGCCGGTGCGCGCGTGCAGCACGACGCCCTCGTCCGTCAGGCGCAGCGTGCGCGCGCCGCGCTCGATCAGCCGGACGCCCAGGCTGTCCTCGAGCTCGCGCACATGGCGCGACAGCGTCGCCTTGGGCTGGCCGCTTGCTCGGCTTGCCCGGCCGAAGCCTCCGTGGGTCGCGACGAGGTCGAAGTCGGTTAAGGCGAGTAGATCCATGATGTTCCATTTATGGTACGGACAGTCTCCATGTTAGCGTCTATGCACCGGATTCGAGACGGTCTAATCTTCAGTCACGGGGACAAGACGCCGTGCCGACCCCGCCGGGGCCGACAGCGAAACGCTCCCTCCAACTTGCGCAGCCACACGCTGCAAACCATCTGGAGTTTCATCATGTCCATCCTCGTCACCGGCAGCACCGGCCGCATCGGCTCGCAGGACGTCACTCAACTCGCCGCCAGCGGTGCCAGCGTTCGCGCGCTCACGCGCGCGCCCGAGAAGACCACATTTTCCGCGGGCGTCACCGCCGTTCGCGGCGACCTGCTCGATACCGACGCGATGCGGCAAGCCCAGTTCGGCGTCAAGACGCTGTTCCTGCTCGTCAGCAACGCCCCGGACGAGCTGACCCAGGCCATCAACACGCTGGGCCTGGCGCGCGAAGCGGGTGTCACGGGCATCGTCTACCTGTCGGTGGCACGCAGCGCCGAGTACACCGATGTCTCGCACTTCACGGCCAAGCATGCCGTCGAGCGCATGATCGAGCAGTTGAACCTGCCCGCCACCATCCTGCGTCCGGCGTACTTCATCCAGAACGACGTGACGTTCAAGGATCCGCTGACGAAGGCCGGCCTCTACGTCTCGCCGATCGGCGACAAAGGCGTGTCGATGGTCGACGTGCGCGACATCGCTGAGGCCGCCGTCATCGAACTGCTGCGCCGCGATCGCGCGCCGGCCGCATTGCCGCCCACGACCTATGAACTGGTCGGCCCCGACGCGCTCACCGGCTGTTCGGTGGCGGCGATCTGGGCCGAGGCGCTCGGTCGCGAGGTGCGCTACGCGGGTGGCGACCTGGATGCGTTCGAGAAGGCTGTCAAGACGAAGGCGCCGGCTTGGCTGGCCTACGACCTGCGCGCAATGATGCACCGTTACCAGGCCGACGGTGCAGTGGCGACGAGCACCGATATCGAGCGTTTGACGACCCTGCTCGGCCGCCCGCCCCGCAGCTATCGAGAGTTTGCACGCGAATCCGCGCGCGGCTGGCGATCCTGATCGGCCGCCGCTTTTGCCCTGAACTTCCTTCCATCGAACCAGGAGCCCATCATGACGTCGTCCCATGCCACCAAGCGCGTGCTGTTCATCGGCCAGCAGCCCGAGACCGTCGATTTCTCCGATCCCGCGCTGCCGCCGGGATTCGACGCTGCAAAGATCCACGCCGGCATCGCCATCGGCATGCAGCAGATGGCCGATCGCGGCTGGGCGGCCGACCTGTGCCTGGTGGCACCCGACCAGTCGGCAACGGAGGAGGTCAAGCAACGCCTCTCCGCGACCGCCTACGATGCGGTCGTCATCGGCGGCGGCATCCGCATCCCGCCGAAGAGTCTGCTGCTGTTCGAGCGGCTGGTGAATGCCGTCCACCAGGCCGCGCCAGCCGCGGCCATTGCGTTCAACACGACGCCGCAGGACACGGCGGACGCGGCGGCGCGGTGGGTCGTCGGCGAGTAGACGTGCCCCGGGCTGGTGTCGCGGCGAAGGGGCGCGACGCGCGGATCCTCGACCCGATCACGCCATCCCGGGCAGTTCGTTGTCCTGCCAATGAAACCCGGGCTGGTTGGCCTCCTTCATGAAGTCGACGAAAGCGCGCACGGCCGGCGCCAGTTCGCGCCTGCTGGGGAAGAGCATGTTCACCTCGAGGTTCGGAACCGTCCATTGCGGCAGGAGGTGGACGAGGCGCCCGGTCCGGATATCGGGCGCGCAGACGTAGCAGGACACGATCCCGATGCCGGATCCTTTCAGGATCAAGCGATGGATGGTCAGCGCCTCATTGACGGATACCCGCTGATGTATAGCCACCTCGCGTGCCTCGGCACCCTGCATGAAACGCCAGACCCGCGCACGGCCGTCCGATCCCGGAATCTCGATCGTCTCGTGGTCGACCAGGTCCTCCACGGTGGACGGTGTTCCGCTCCGCTCCAGGTAGTCGGGCGACGCGCACAACACGCGCAGCATCTCACCGAGCCTCGTCGCGACCATCGACGAATCCGACAGCGGCCCGAACCGGATGGCCACGTCCACATGGCTGGAAACAAGTTCCGCGGGGCGGCTGCTGAGATCCAGCGAAATGTCGACCTTCGGGTAGCGCAGCAGAAGATCCGGGAAGTGCTCTGCGAGTACGTTGATGCCGAATCCAATGCCTGCGCTGATGCGAAGTTCGCCCTGCACTTCGGCCGCATGGTGTCCCACGTGGTCCGCGGCCTTGTCGAGTTCGTCCAGGGCGGACTTGCATCGCACCAGCGGGCTTTCGCCCGCCACTGTCAGTTCAACCTTGCGCGTCGTTCGTTGAATCAGCCGCGCCCCCAGCGTGGCCTCCAAGCGGGCGATGCTGCGGCTGACGTTCGACCGCGGCAACGACAGCGCACAGGCCGCAGCCGAGAAGCCGCGCAGCGTGGCGACTCGCTCGAACATGCGAAGGTCGTTCAGGTCGAGCAGCGTGGATTGCTCCCGTCAATGGCATGGAGTGTTCAACCCGTGGTGCGACGAGAAGCCGCGAATCTACCCTATCGTCGCGTCGAACGGGCGAATGTTCAAGCCAGCGAACAGGCGTCGTGGATGGCGACGTGATTCCCCGCCGTTCAGGCTCCCGGCTTGCCGAGCCGCGCGAACCGACATCTCTCGTCACTGCACACTGGAACCGATATGAGCGAGATCCACCACGACGAACACCTCCTCGATCGCGCGGCCATGCTGGCCATGCGCGCGACGCTGGCCACGCAACCGACAGCCCGGTTGACGCCAGAGTCGCGGCAGATGTTCGATGATTTGATGGAGAAGACGCCGCAGGCCGAAGCGGTCCGCTTCGAGGAGGCACACGTCTGCGGCGTGCCGGGTTGGTGGTGTCGCCCGGCAGTGGCCGTCGACGGCCGTGCCGTGCTGTACTTCCATGGAGGCGCCTATACACTGGGATCGGCCCTCGCATATCGGAACTTCGTCAGCCAAATAGGCACCCGGGCCCGTGCCGCCGTCTTCATTGCGGACTACCGACTCGCGCCCGAACATCCTTATCCAGCGGCCGTCGAGGACGCCTTGGCGGCGTACGGCGGCCTGGTCGAGCAGAGTTTTGAGGCCATCGCCTTCGCCGGCGACTCGGCGGGCGGCGGCCTTGCACTCGTGCTGCTCGAGATGGCGACCCACCCCCAGCCGCGCGCTGCGCACCTGCCGAGAGCCGCCGCCGTGATGTCGCCGTGGACCGACCTGACCTTGAGCGGTGCCAGCATGGACAGCCGCGCCACGCACGACCCGCTGTTGTCTCGCAAGACGCTGGACGAGGCCGCCGTCAACTATGTGGGCCCGCACGACCGCGCCGACCCGCGGATCTCGCCCCTGAAAGGGGACCTTTCCGGGTTGCCACCGGTGCTTCTGCACGTAGGTGAGGACGAAGTCCTGCTGGACGACAGCAGGCGCTACCAGCAGCGCTGCGAGGCCGCGGGAGCTCGCGCCACCGCGCACGTGTGGCACGGGATGACGCACGTCTTCCCCTCGAGTGTCTCGATGCTCCAAGCGGCGCGCGAGGCACTGGACATCACCGGCGAATTCCTCGATGGCGCGCTCGAGCGGCGGTCGTAATCCGGCGAGGCTTCGGCAAGAGTTGCGGCAGTGCCGCGCGCCGAGCACATCATCCGGAAGGTTCTCGTCGACCGCAGCGTTGCGAGATGCAACATGCGGTGCGAAGGACGCTCCAAAGCTTCCCTGATGACCGGACAACTTCCTGCCCCGCTTGCCCGCTCGCTCATCCGCAAGGTCCGTGCCCCATTGCGGTGCCGCAGACGCCCGGATTGTCCCAGCAGCGGACAACAGTGTTCAATGAATAGACAGTGCCGAAGGCCGCAGCATTGCCACATCGGCTGGCGATCACGCAGTCTTCGAAAGGGCCCGTTCATGAGTAGAACCATCCTGGCCGTCGGAGCAGACGGCAAGTTTGCCGGCCTCGTCATCCCGGCACTGGCAGCGCGCGGCGCGACGGTCAGAGGCCTTGTCCGCAAGCCAGAGTCGATCGCCCAAGTGCGCGACAAGGGCGCCGCGGAAGTGGCTGTAGGCGACTTGACCGATCTTGCCAGCATCGAGCGCGCACTCGAGGGCGTGACATCGGTGTTCTACATCGCGCCAGCGTTCTTGCCTCACGAGGCGGAAGTCGGCAAGGCGATGGTCGCCGCCGCGATCGCGGCGGGCGTGAAGCGTTTCGTCTTCTCGTCGGTCATCCATCCGGTGTTGAGCGGCCTGCCCAACCATGCGCTGAAGGCGCCGGTGGAGGAAGCCGTCCTCGACTCCGAGGTCGAGTACACCTTCCTGCACCCGACGTTGTTCTTCCAGAACTACGCGGGCAGTTGGGACAGACTGGTGCGGACGGGCGTGCTGGCCGAGCCGTGGTCGAACGACACCCGCTTCTCGCGAGTCGACTACCGCGACGTCGCCGAAGTCGCCGCCATCGCGCTCACCGAAGATCGCCTGATCGCGGGCACCTTCGAGTTGTGTGCGCCGGGTTGGGCCAATCGCCATGAAGTGGCCGCGCTGGCCAGCGAGGTCCTGGGACGCCACGTCATTGCTCAGCGCGTAGATCCAGCGACCCTGGGCCCGGAGGTGGCGCCGATGCGCCCGATGTTCGAGCATTACGAGCGCTTCGGCCTGAAAGGCAACGCGTTGACGTTGACGGCCAGGCGGCTACACGCTCGGGCTGTCGCAGTAGGCGCGCGCGTCGGCAGCGGCGCGCTGACGACGACGTATCCCCTGGGCTACGCCGTTCGGCCTGCATCCATCAGCGGGTTGATGGACACCTAAGCTGAACCCTTGTAATTCAACACCAGCCGTTCCAAACTGGCCATCGCTCCCGCTTAGGAGGACCGACCGTTGGCTCACCTGCCCGAACTCTGCCCCGTCCTGCCCTTCCCCGTGTGGCGCCCCATGGCGGCGCCCCGGCTGCGCTCGCGCGCGGCCAAGGAAACGCGCGATTTCGATCGCCGCGCGTTCTGGATGGCGGCGAACCGGGCGATTGAGTTGGCCTACGCCAAAGACCATCCGCATCATGTCGTGCTCTACGGCAGTGACTTCGCTAGTGAAGGCCCATCCGGCACCATTCTCTTGCCCAAGGGCGTGCCCGACCGAGCGCGTTGGAACGACATGCTTGGGCAGTTGCGCGGCATCGCCAACCAGCGCAAGCCGGACATCATCGACTTCACCGACCGCACGATGTACGAGATCAAACCGGCCGGCTCGGATGTGGTCGCCGGGATGGTTCAAGGCCAAAGCCCGATCGCCATCGCCAACGCCATCAGCATCAAGCAGGGAACCGACGCGTGGCACCCGGAGATGTGCACCTGGACCCCCGATCACGTTCTCCCCTATCCCACCGACATGAACCGGCGCGTCTGCACCGGCGAGAGCGACCCGGCCGCCGCGCTGGGGTTGATCCTCTACCGGGTCTACCGCAAGGCCTCGGAGGAGGAGCAGAAGGAATACAACCGGCAGACGGCCGTTCTGACCGACTTCGTTCCGGAACTGGAAAGCGATCGGGCGCGCTTCGCCACCGAGCTCAAGCGCGTGGCGCCGCACTTCGAGAAGGATGCGGATCTGTGGATCCTCTGCCCCAGCGAACTGTGGGAAGCGACCGTGCTGAGGAAGCGCGTCGACGCAAGGCCGTTCCCGGGAACGATCGATCTGCGCCGCCACCCGGTGATGAATGCGAATGCGGCGATGGCCGCCGCCGCGGCAGGCCCGTTCCTGGCGCTCGGCCGCCTCCTCAGCAACGAAAAGGTCCTCATCGTTCTGGTGGGTGTGGCAGCCTGCTTGGTCGTCGTCGGCGCGGTCGTACTGCTGCCAGAGATTGCCGCCGGCGGCGCCGTGGCCGCCGGTGCCGCCGGTGCCGCCGAAACGGCGGCCGTGGCCGAGGAGGCGGTGGTGATTAGCCTGCAAGCCTATCGCGCGGCGAGGGCGGCCCAGGCTGCTGCTGCCGCGGCCAAAGAGGTTTCCGCGGCGGCGGCGGTATTGCTGCTGGTCTTTTCGACGAAGCAGGCCTCGGCGCAGACGCCGGCCATCGTGACCAAGGTTTCAGCGGTGCGTGCCGTGAGCGTGGACGACATTCCGACCTACTACGAGTACGGCCTGGATCGGGAGATCGTCTACATGAACGAGTGCTATCGCATCGTCGGCCGCGCGCGGGTGGCCGGATAGGCCTCTGACGCCTTATATACAGCGCGCAACAAGCCGGCCGTGCGAGGCCTCGGGTCGGTTTCGACGAGCGCAGCCATTCGCGCATTCAGCGGTGCGTCGCCGCCATTGGCGCGCGCCAGTCGCACGACCTCGTCGCTAGCAGCGGATAGTCCGCATTTGTGGCGTCTTCCAGTACCGTCCATGGCGTGCCTCGAGCGAGCGCGATGCTGGTGGCCACGCGCGAATGCTGCTGCGGGTAGCCTCCCCGAAAGGCGGCGTTCACGACCGTCAGCTTGTGGCCGCGATCAGACCGTCAAGGCCTGCACGTGGCCGCTAAGAGCCGACGGCACCGAGCGAAAACTTGGCAAGGTTACGAATCTTCCCATCCTGAAGCGCTGCGACGGATATGGCCTCAATCGTGCCATGAATCGCCGAGCCAGCCGAATTCAGCTCATCGCAGAGGCACTTCACTGCATTCCTGTCCGCGGACGCACCGAGCGTTATATGCGGGACGAAAGGAATGTCGAGGCGCAGGTGGCTGTTGAGTGGACCGCTGTACAGCGCGTCGTGAAGCCGGGAAATGCCGCTGAAGCCCTCGTCAGGCACCAAGTAAACGTAGCCGCGCTCGACCCCGTCATCGGTGCCAAGCATGGCGTATCGGCAGCTGAAGCTGATCGGCGAGGACGCACGTGATACCGAGGCGACGTGGTCGATGTAGGTTTGCTCACCTATTTCTCTGCAGGCGAAGACCATAGTGAAATGCGCTGCGACGATCTCGTGGTGAGGATCATGACGCCGGCGGAACGCCTCAAGCCGATCCGCATCGGGCGCGGAAAGAGTTGGGTAAGCATGCGTATAGAGCACGTTCATGCAGTTAGTTTCTCACCGTACAGGCTGCCTCGAAGCTGCCGGTCGCGAGCGGCAGCAGATGGCCGACAAGTGCCTTCGGCATCAGTGGCAAGGCCGGACCACGGTCCGTTGATCGCGAGCGGCGACCGACCACCGTAAGCCGCATACTTGCCGTTCGAGGTTGCTTACCGGCATGTCGACGCTTCAAACCTCATCGCTCAAGCCAGCGCCACGCCGATGGGTCAATCCGGGACGACAGCCACCAAAGTGCGCAGCCGACTGCACCGAAGACAGAGGGGCGCCAAGAGTCGCTCAAGTCCGGAAACGAGAACCAGAACGCTCCACAAGCCAAGTAAGCCAATACCCGGCAAGTCCAGGCGAGCAGACGACGGACATGACGGTTCATTCAACGGCTCCTGTTCCCGTAGCCTACCCCAAAGCGGCCCTTCGCAAAGGTCGGCTCATGGCCGGTCAGCGACACGAATGCTAGCTGCAGACGTTGAACGCGCGTACGGTGTC
>CAYQMX010000062.1:0-14166 GCA_964418745.1 uncultured Vitreoscilla sp. | reverse complement strand
CCCGTTTCAGCGTTCAACCAACCGAAATCTTACCCACTCGAATTTTCAGAGAGCCGTAATTGAGAAGTCGATCGCCGCGGCGCGCCAGTACGGGTGCACACGCTTCGTCGCTCACCAGGTGTACTACTCACGCTTGGGCGGCGACCAAGAATCGGAGCTGATACCACTCAGGATCGACCAGGACGTCTCGGTGTTCGTTTGGAGCCCGCTCGGCTGGAGACGGCTGAAGCCGGGGCGCGCCGGGAGCAGGCCGGACGCCACGAATCGGCGACGCCCATTTGTGCCCCGCGCGTCGACGATGCGCTACGGGAGCGCTTGGTCGATACGCTGGCCGCGGTCGCCGCCGAGTCCGGGGCGCAGCGAGATCCAGATCGCCCTCAACTGGCTGCTGCGGCGTACCACCGTCGCCAGCCTGTGATCGGCGTCAGCAGCGAAGCGCAGCTGCGCCACAACGGCGAGGCGGTTGGCTGGACGTTGGACCCCACCAATGTGCGCCGCCTTGACGGAGCCAGCGCCTTCCCCGAACGCAATCGGCCGATCGACTTCACGCTGACGGGCGCTCTGTCCCGCTGAGGCGCAGGCCGCCCGTGGCAGAAAGCGCGTCCGCCAATTGGCAGCGACATTTGGCATGCCAACGCGTTGAGACGCGCCGGACCGCTACCGGCGGAAAGTTTTGGCGGTTAGGGCGTGGAACCCCAGAAGTCGCAGATCACCCCCCGGGGCAAGAACGTACTCGCCTCGCGCATGCGCATGCCTTCGTGTGTTGGCGTCGACGCCGAAATGAACCACTGTTGCCAATCACCAAGTGCGCCACATCTGCCCGCGGTCTTCCCACCGGCCACGCAGGCCTCGGGCGGGTTCCATTGGCTCGCTTCTGGATCCGGTGCACCGGGAGACCGGCAAGGAGTGAAGGGCGCAAGTCCCTGGCAGCAATGACGTAGCGATTCATGTTGACCCCGAGCCATGCGTGGCGTACCGCGAGGTACGACGCGAAGCGTTGACTGCCTCAGGCTCGCGAGTTCCGCACTCCGAGCCGGACGCATAGCATGCTTGACATTCCGCCAAGCATAATCATAGACTCTGCAAAACAGAGTAAGCAATGACACAAGCAGCCCAGGAAATCCGTTCAATTCACTCGATGCTGGCCTTGGTTCGCCACGGCGCTTGTCTGAAATCGCACAGCGGCTTTCTGATCGGTGCAGTCGACGGCCCGCTCGACTGGGGTACCGACTTTGTCATCAATCTGAACAGGCTTTCCGATCTGAACCATGGCGCGCTGGCGCCGGTCGTGCCAACGCCTTGAACCCATGAAGATCTGGTCAACCCTGATCGCAGTGGCGATTGTCTCTGGCTGCGCAGCAGCGCCCACCCGCCCCAGCGGAATCGGGCGCGGCGATGAAGCAGCAGCGAAGACTTACGTCACAGCGCTCATTGCGTACGAGATGAAGAAGACTTCGACGCCCGGCCTGAGCATCGCGCTAGTTGATGACCAGCGCATCGTTTGGGCTCAGGGTTTCGGCTTTGCAAATCTCGAGCGCAAGATTCCCGCTTCTGCACAAACGCTGTACCGCGTCGGCTCGCTCTCCAAGCTGTTTACCGATACGGCGGCGATGCAACTCTTCGAACAGGGCAAGCTCGACATCGATCGCCCATTGCAAACCTACTTGCCAGACTTCGCGATCCGGGAGCGGGAATACACACCCTCCGGCATCACGCTCCGTCAACTGATGACCCACCACTCGGGTTTGCCACGCGACCGCTTGAAGGGGTTCATGACTTCCGAGCCCGAGCCATTCACGTCCGTGATTGCCCAGCTTCGTGACGAAAGCGCCGACGCCCCGCCGGGAAGCCTTTTCGTGTACTCCAACTTGGGTGTCAGCCTGCTTGGCGTCGCCATCCAGAATGTGAGCGGCACGCCATTTTCAGAATACCTCAAGCAATCGTTGCTGATTCCGCTTGGCATGTCGAACTCGTCATTCGAGACCGGTGTTTCGTCCTCATCGCTGATGGCAGCCGCTTACCGTGGGCATGAAAGTGGAATTGAGCCTCACCTCCGCGACGTTCCTGCCGGTGGGCTCAATTCCAGCGTTGAGGACATGAGTCACTTCATCTCGATGGTGTTCGCAGGCGGGATGTCGGGCAGGCATCGAATCTTGAGCCCGGAGACCGTGGCGGAAATGCTGCGCCCTCAGAACAGCGATGTTCCTCTGGATCTGAACTTCCAAGTGGGTCTGGGCTGGATGCTGAGCACACTTGGCCGTTCGACCATTCAAGGCGGTGGCGTCGTGGCACACCATGCGGGCGCCACAGACATGTTTCGTAGCCAAGTCTACATACTGCCAGAGCACAAATTGGGAGTGGTCGTCCTGGCCAACTCAAGCGCAGCGACGCAGGTCGTCGACCGTGTCGCCACCGAAGCGTTGGCACTGGCCCTTGAAGTGAAGACCGGCATCCGGCAGCAGCCCTTCGTCACGAGCCCGCCGGCGCCTCAGCCCGCGTTCGATGACACGCTGAATGCCCTTGCGGGTGACTACACCACACTCGCAGGACTGGCCAGGGTCTGGCGCGACGGCAAAGACCTGCACGCCGAGCTGGCGGGCCACGAGTTCGACCTTGTGCTACGCAGCGATGGGCAGTTCGGACTCGACTACAAGCTGCTCGGAATCCTTCACGTTGAACTTGGAAGCCTCGAAGACGTTGGACTGTCTCGACAGCAAGTGGGCAAGCACGACGTACTGGTGGCGCGCATCGGATCCCAAGCAATGCTGGTTGGTGAAAAGATCTCCCCGCCGAAGTCTCTGGGCGCCTGGCAAGGTCGCTTTGGTGACTATGAAATCACGAACCTGGGCCAGGATCGCCGACAGATCGATCGAATTCGCTTGAGCCAGGACCACGGCTTTCTGGTCGCGGAGCTGACGATGTCCGATGCGCCTGTCCAGTTGCGGCGCACGGTGATGATGCCATTGTCGGATACCGAGGCGTTGGCAGTCGGCGTGTTGAGCGATGCGGGTGAGACCGTGCGCGTGAAAATGGTCGACGGCGAAGAGCGCCTGATGCTGTCAGGCTACGAGGCGCGCCGCATCGCGCATTGAGGCCAGGGGCGGTCATTGGCAGTGCAACGAATTGATGGTTGAGTGTTGGCGCGGGGCGAAAGGTGAGCCACCTTCACGGGCTCTATCGAACGTCAGGTGACCCCTGCGGGCCGCGCAGAGGGCCTCATGGTTGCAGTGCAATCGGATCAGAGGGGTGGCGCCCCTTGCCTCGGACATTGGGAGTTACATGGTCGTCGTTCCTTGCCCCTTGCCGACGGACACCGCTCTTGACCGCGAATTGGTCGAAATGGCGTTCTTCACCGACTCGTATCAGGTCTCTCTCACGCAGGGCAGCGCAACCGTCATCGACATCTTCTTTGCTGTCTTTGGTCATCATCCGGCGTGGCTGAAGGCTGCTCTGCTTGTCCGCCATCGCGTTGGCGCCTGGCTTGGCCTCCAGGCTGCTGGCACCGCCGAGGTCATGCGTCCGAGCCGAGCAGCAAGCTATTGTGTCGGGCAGCACATTGGCCCATGGCCAATCTACTTCCTGTGCGAGCGTGAGCTTGTGGCTGGTCGAGACAACAAGCATCTTGATTTCCGGGTGTCAGTTCTCAAACATGGCAGCGGACAATCAGCATCTGCAGTGGTTTCCACAGTCTGCCGTACCCACAATCGGTTCGGTCGTGTGTACCTTCGAGCCATTTCACCGATTCACAAGTGGGGCGTGCAGCGCCTACTTCAGCGAGCCTCTCAGGCTGGTAGGCTATGAGCCGGAGCGTTCGCCACCTCTGCGCCGAGTTCCGCGCCACACCTAACCCCTCAGTCAAGGGGGCGGCTTGCGGCAAGCCGCAAGACGCTCCTTATCTCGAATGTTGGACCGTGAGCGCCATCGAATGCCAAATGGCCGGGCCTCGGTGTGCGAACTTGAAGCGCGTCCTCTTCTGTTCACATGAACAGCGAGGTTGTGGCCAGCGAAGCTGGCGCGGATCAGCCTTCAGGTTCCAGCGGCAGGCCTGGTTCCTGTTCGCAGAATTCAGGCCGCAGCTGACCGAAGATCGGCGAATATGCAGTCTGCCGCTCGCCCAGTGCACAGGCCGCACCCTTTGAGTTTGAGGCAGCGATGTCAACATGCAAAAACTCGCATGCAGGCCCAATCTTGTGGTCAAAGGAACGCATTTGCGCACACAGCCGAGAGGCAGGCGTGTTCCACCTCGCGGTCGCGTACTCCATGGCGCCCCTTGCCTCGGACGATGGGCACGTTAAGAGAGCATTCGTATGAAGCCAGAAAATCTCACCGTCGCCACGGTTCAAGTTGCCTGTCAGCTTGGCGACCGCACGGGCAATCTTGCGAACGCAGAGAAGTACATATTGCAGGCGGTTCAAAAGGGCGCCAAGCTGGTTCTCTTGCCCGAGATGATGCCTGGTGGCTATACGCTCAACGAGGCAATCTGGGATACAGCGGAACCCTTTGATGGCCCATCTACGCAGTGGATGCGAAATATTTCCAGTCGTTCGGGTATCTATCTTGGGACCAGTTTTCTTGAGGTGGATGGGGAGCATTTCTACAACACATTTGTCCTCACCGGCGCTGAAGGCCAAATCGTTTCACGTGTCAGAAAATGCCCTCCTGCCTCCTTTGAGGCCTATTTCTTTGCCGGAGGTTCCGATTGCCATTGGTTTGATACGCCGATAGGTCGAATTGGCGTTGGAATTTGCTTCGAGAACGCTTTGTATGAACGCTATGCGGAGCTGCATCAAGCGGGGATTGATCTATTTCTTCGACCGTTTTCTGGGGCGTCCTTTGAAGCCAAGTTTCCGGTGCGGCAACGCGACGCAGACGTTCTCAATTCGGCCTTGCGCGATGGCACGGCGGAGACGGCGAAATTGATGGGAATTCCTGTTATCATGGCTAACAAGGTCGGCCGTTTGATTAGTACTCTTCCGGCAGGATTTCCGCCTCAGGATATTGAGTTTCCTGGCTTTAGTGCTATCGCCGACAGCGATGGCGTACTTTTAGGGCAACTCGGTCCGGGCGACCAGGGAGTCTTGGTCGGAACCATTCACCTCAAGCCCGAGCGTAAGAAGATGGAGCTAGTTCCACGACTATTCGGACGCTGGACTGCGAAGATGCCTTGGTGGGCATTCATTTGGGTGTTGACCCAAAAAATGGGTGAGAGGGCGTATGCCAGGAGTGCGTCGCGCAAATCAAAGGCGCTGGCAATGGCGCAGACGAGTAGCCCTTCGTTCCAGCGGACTGCCTCCGGCAGCCGCTGAACGCCACCGTATGGGTGATGGTTGACCTATTGCATCGGGAGCGCGCTTCCTTGAATAGCAATATCGGCTAAGTCAAGGCGGGCCCTTGGCGGCACACTGGTTGTATGCCATTCCGCTCGACCGAACAGGACTACCGCGCCCGCGTTGCCCGCGTCGTCGCGGCCATCGTCGCTGATCCGCCTGCCGAGCATCGTCTCGAAGACCTTGCCGCGATCGCGCACTTCTCACCGTTCCATTTCCATCGCGTCTACGCCAGCGTCGTCGGCGAGACGGTCAGCTCGACGATCCGCCGCGTGCGGCTCGCGCGCGCCGCGAGCCTGCTGGCGCAGGGCGGTGAAAGCATCACGCAGGTCGGCCAGTCGGTTGGCTACGACAGCCCCCAGGCGTTCAGCCGCGCGTTCGGCCAGTTCGCCGGGCAGTCGCCGCGCGCTTTTCAGCAGCGGCTGCATTCGCCGGCAAATGTCGGCCACCACGACACCGCCGAAGCCCTGGCCGACGCCGGTTTCGTCGTCGCGGCCATCAGCCATCCCGGCGACAACTTTCAGGACCTGAGCCGCCAGCAGCACCTGTCGGCCTTCGCGACGCGCCCGGTCGACCTGCGGCGGCTGGTCGACTTCATGACGTCGTCGTGGGCCGGGCGCACGTCTGTCGATGCGAACCGCGTCGGCGCCTTCGGCTTCTCCCGTGGCGGCTACACGGGACTCGTGGCGATCGGCGCAGTGCCCGACTTCGCGCTTCGCCAAGAACTGTGCCCAGCCGGTTCCACGTTGCCCATGTGCAGTGAATTCCTCCGCGGCGATATCCCGCCGCCGCCCATGCACGACCCCCGCATCAAGGCCGCTGTCATTGTCGATCCGCTCAGCGTGTTCGACGCCGCCGGTCTGAAGAACGTGAGCGTGCCTGTGCAATTGTGGTCCTCCGAATTCGGCGGCGACGGCGTGACGCCCGCAAGCGTCGTGGCAGTGCGGCGCGACCTGCCTGCCGCGCCCGACTGGCAGCTCGTGGTCGGTGCGGGCCACTTTGCCTTTCTCGCCCCATGCCCGCCTAAGATGGCCAACGCGCTGCCTGAACTTTGCCGCGACAAGGCCGGCTTCGACCGCGTGGCGTTCCACGCGCGGTTCAATGCGGAGGTCGTCGCGTTCTTCATGGCGCACTTGCCGCCGGACTGACCTCGCACACGCGCGTCAAGAGCGACGAGTGGGTACCAGCTGCCCGGCTGCTGATCGACAGGCCGTGCGTTCGACTTCCGGGGGCTGGCATCAGCACAAAGGGTCGGGTTTGGATGGGTAGCGTCACGATCGCATCGGCTGCTTTGGGAAAGCCGTCGGTGCGGGCGCACCGAGAGCGAGCTTGGCTGCGCCTCGCGAAACGTTGGGCCGATCATGGCCGGCCCATCCCTATCGGACTGCAATTGGTGGCGATAGGAGCCGGTCGCGCTGCACAGGAGCAGTCGTTCGGCGGATTCGCGCCGCCGGATCGCTGCAGATCCCTCGCGACAACGGGTTGGACAGCCAGTTTGTGGCGGCCAATGCCCACTCACGACAACAGTACGCCGGTAGCAGACCTTGGTGACGATACTTGGCAGCAACCTTGGTGCGTAGGCCCGTGCCCGCCGAGCGCCTCTGCGCCGGCGCGGCCTGGTTTGTCCGCCAGAGAATCCTGGCGCCCGACCCTCCTGCACCGAAACCTGCACGGCAAGCCTGCGGCCGCTCTCCGCCGGCAGGCATTCGACTTGCCCCCGGCCTAGGGCTCGCAGGGTTGTCCGCGCCCAGGGTTGATTCAAACTGACCAGCCGCAAATCGCTTCCGGTTCTCGATAGTGAACTGAAAGGCCAGGCCAGCAGAATTCACCTCAGCGGCGCCACGAGAGACCGCACGGAGGAATCGAATGGAATCAAGGAACCGCGATCGGTCGCCTTCGCGGCGGATACTCGGCCGCATCGCGATCGCAGGCGTTGCCGCGTTGATCCTGTTTGCCGGAATCGCCAGCGCAGTCGGTGAGCCGGCTTGCTTCGACTTCGACCAGGGCACGTGCCCCCTGCCCGGCGGATCGGTGGGGCAGCACTGACGGTCGACGCGGCACCGGGTGCATGCCGGCGCGCCCCCCGCCCGGCCTGGAAGGCTTGCGGTTGTCGTTGGCGTCGCCGAAAACCAGCCATGGCCAGCCTCGGTCGATGGGTCGAAACCGGCGCTCGTCTGACGCCTCGACCGGAAGGCTTTGTATACCCACCCCCGTATGATCCCAGGAATGGAATGCCTGTCCTGGGCTTCGGGCGCCGCCGGCGCGGGACCGCCCGCGGCTCAGGTGGGCTCGGCGCGTTGCGTCAGCCGCTGCAGCAGGCAGAACGCGAGCAGCAGCGCACCGATGACGATGCGGGTCCACCAGGCGCTCAGCGTGCCGTCGAAGGTGATCAGGGTCTGGATCAGTCCCAGCATCAGCACGCCGCACAGCGTGCCGGCCACCAGGCCGACGCCGCCGGCGAGCAGCGTGCCGCCGATCACCACCGAGGCGATGGCGTCGAGCTCCAGCCCGGTGGCATGCAGACCGTAGCCGGACAGCATGTAGAACGTGAACAGCACGCCGCCGAGCGCCGCGCAGAAGCCGCTCAACGCGTAGACGCCCACCACCGTGCGCGCCACCGGCAGCCCCATCAGCAGCGCCGAGTGCTCGTTGCCGCCGATCGCGTAGACGTTGCGGCCGAAGGCCGTGCCGTGGGCGATGAACACGGCGACGGCGAACGTCGCCAGGGCGACCAGCGAGCCCACGGACAGCGCCGCGTCGGCGAACAGCGGGATGCGCGCCTGGGCGATGGTGCTGAACGTCGTGTCGGTGATGCTGATCGAATCGATGCTGATCACGTAGCAGAGCCCGCGGGCCAGGAACATGGCGGCCAGCGTGACGATGAACGGCTGCAGCCGGAAGCGCTCGATCAGCCAGCCCTGGAACGCGCCGAACGCGGCGCCCCCCGCCAGCACCAGCGCGATCACGAGGGCCGGCGGCCAGTGGCGGTGCTCCACGAGCGCGGCCGCCACCATCGTCGTCAACGCCACCACCGAGCCCACCGACAGGTCGATGCCGCCAGCCAGGATGACGAAGGTCATGCCCACGGCCACCACCAGCAGGAACGCGTTGTCGATCAGCAGGTTCAGGAACACCTGGGCGCTGAAGAAGCCCCGGTACATGACGCTCCCGAAGGTCACCATCGCCAGCAGCAGCAGCACGCTGGCCACCACCGGCGGGATGCGCAGGCCACGGCCGGTCATGGGGTCGTCCTCCACCCGGCGGCGGCGGGGCGAGCGCCTGCGGGCGGCCGGGCGGCGCTCATCGCGGGCCTCCCGGGGCGGGCCGGACGGCGAGTGCGCGCAGCTGGCGGCGGAACTCGGGCGATTGCAGCAGCATCACGGCGAACACGACGACGGCCTTGACCACCAGGTTGATCTCGGGCGGCACGCCGATGGCGTAGATGGTCGAGGTCAGCGTCTGGATGATCAGCGCGCCGATCACCGTGCCGGCCAGCGTGAACCGGCCGCCCGTCAGCAGCGTGCCGCCCACGGTGACGGCCAGGATCGCATCGAGCTCCATCAGCACGCCGGCGTTGTTGCCGTCGGCGCTCTTCACGTTGGAGCTGACGATCAGGCCCGCGATGCCCGCGCACAGCCCGCAGAACGCGTAGACGCAGATCGTGATCGTGCGCGAGCGCACGCCCGCCACGCGCGCGGCGCGCGGGTTGATGCCGATCGCCTGGATGAACAGCCCGAGCGCACTGCGCTCCAGCAGCAGCGTCATCAGCAGCCAGACGGCCCCGGCGATCAGCGCGGCTACCGGCACGCCCAGGAGGAAGCCGTTGCCGATGGCGAAGTAGGGCGGGTAGTAGATCGTGATGATCTGGCCTCCGGTGAGCAATTGCGCGGCACCGCGGCCGGCCAGCATCATGATCAGCGTGGCGATGATGGGCTGCAGCCCCGCGCGCGCGACCAGCAGGCCGTTCCACGCGCCGCACGCGGCGGCCGCGCCGAGCGCCGCCAGCAACGCGACGGACAGCGGCCAGTGGCTGATGTGCACCGGCTGGCCGTCGACGATCTTGAGGTCGCCGCCGATCATCAGCGCGGCCACCGCGCCGGAGATCGCGACGACCGCCCCCACGGAGATGTCGATGCCGCGCGTGGCGATCACCAGCGTCAGGCCGAGCGCGACGATGGCCAGCGGCGCGGCGCGGTTGACGATGTCCACGACGCTGCCGTACAGGTGCCCGTCGCGCCATTGCAGGTGCCACAGCCCGGGATTCAGGCTCGCGTTGACGGCCAGGATCAGCGCGAGCGTCGCCAGCGGCCAGGCCAGCGGGTGGCGCGACGCGCGCAGCCACATCGGGTCGGCCGGCGGCGTCGCCGGCAGCGGGCCGGGCGTGTCCATGTCGGGGGTCGTCATGCGGCCGGCTCGCAGATCAACGCCAGCACCTCGGCCTCGCCGGCGCCGCGCGGCAGTTCGCCGGCCTTGCGGCGGTCGCGCATCACCACGATGCGGTCCGAGATGCGCAGCACCTCGTCGATCTCCGACGAGATGAACAGCACCGACATGCCCGAGCGCGCGAGCCGGATCACTTCGTTCATCAGCTCCTGCTTGGCGGCGACGTCGATGCCGCGCGTGGGTTCGTCCAGGATCAGCACCTGCGGCGCGGTGGCCAGCCAGCGCGCGAGCAGCGCCTTCTGCTGGTTGCCGCCCGACAGCAGCGCGATGGGCATGTCGACGTCGGCGGCGCGGATGCCCAGCAGCGCGATGTAGTGCCGTGCCAGCTCGCGCTGGCGCGCAGGCCGGATGCAGGGCCACAGGCCGGTGCGCGCCTGCAGCGCCAGCACGATGTTCTCGCGCACGCTCAGCGCGCCGACGACGCCGTCGGCCTTGCGTTCCTCGGGGCAGAACGCCAGGCCCAGCCGGACGGCCTGCGCGGGATGCGTGAAACGCACCACGCGGCCCTGCACGGCGAGCGTGCCGGAGTCGGCCGCGTCCAGCCCGAACATCAGGCGCGCGAGTTCGGTGCGGCCCGAGCCCAGCAGCCCGGCGACGCCGACCACCTCGCCCGGATGCAGGTCGAGATCCAGCGGATGCAGGCGCCGTCGCGCGCCGAAGTCCCGCAAGGACAGGCGTGGCGGCGCGCCTGCGCCGGTCGGCGCGCTCGCACCCGCGTCGGCGTCGGCGGCGCCCGATGTCGCGCTCGCGAGCGCGACATCGCGTCCCACCATCGCGGCCACCAGCGCCGGCGCGGGCAGCTCGGCCGGCGTCCATTCGCCGACGAAGCGGCCGTTGCGCAGCACGGTGATGCGGTCGGCGATCGCGTAGACCTGGTCGAGGAAGTGCGTCACGAACAGGATCGCGAGGCCGGCGGCGCGCAGGCCGCGCAGCAGGGCGAACAGGCTCTCCACCTCGCTGTCGTCCAGGCTGGAGGTCGGCTCGTCCAGGATCAGCACCCGGGCCTGCACGCTCAGGGCGCGCGCGATCGCGACGAGCTGCTGCACCGCCACCGGCAACGTGCCCAGCGGGCGCGTCGGGTCGATGTCCAGGTTCAGGCGCGCGAGCAGGACCCGGGTCTCGCGCACCATGCGCGGGCCGTCGATGGCCTTCAGGGCCGCCCAGCCGCGCCGCGGGTAGCGGCCCGCGAAGAGGTTCTCCGCCACCGTCAGGTTGGGGCAGAGGTTGACCTCCTGGTAGACGGTGCTGATGCCCAGCCGCTGCGCGGCGAGCGGGCTGGCGGGGGCGATGGGCTGGCCGTCGAGCACCAGCGCGCCCGCGTCGGGCGCGACGACGCCGGTGAGGATCTTGATCAGCGTGGACTTGCCGGCGCCGTTCTGCCCCATCACCGCATGGACCTCGCCCGGGCGCAGGTGCAGGGCCACGCCCTCGAGCACCGTCACCGCCCCGTAGCGCTTGCCGATGCCGGTGGCTTTCAACATGGGGCGGCTCCGGGACGCGTCATGCGCCGATGATTGCGCACGATCGCGCCCGCGAGGCTCGCCATGGGCTCAGTATTTGCGCTTGGGGAACTCGGCGGCGGCGACTTCCTTCGGGTAGATGCTCTCGGTCGTCACGATGCGCGCCGGCACCGGCTTGCCGGCCACGACGTCCTTGGCCGCCTGCATCAGCTGCGGGCCCAGCAGCGGCGAGCATTCCACCGTCACGTTGAGCTTGCCGGCCATCATCGCCTCGAACGCGCCCTTGACGCCGTCGATCGAGATGATCGTGATGTCGACGCCCGGCTTCAGGCCCGCCTCCTCGATGGCCTGGATCGCGCCGATGGCCATGTCGTCGTTGTGCGCGTAGAGCACATTGATGTTCTTGGCCTCCGCCTTGAGGAAGGCCTCCATCACTTCCTTGCCCTTGGCGCGCGTGAAGTCTCCCGTCTGCGAGCGGATGATCTTCATGCGGCTGTCCTTCGAGATGATGTCCTCGAAGCCCTTCTTGCGATCGATGGCGGGCGCCGAGCCCACCGTGCCCTGCAGCTCGACGATGTTGATCGGCCCCGGCTTGCCTTTCTCGTGGTCCTCGAGCCAACGGCCGGCCTTGCGGCCCTCCTCGATGAAGTCCGAGCCCATGAAGGTGACGTACAGGCTCTTGTCCTTCGAATCGACCGCGCGGTCGGTGAGGATGACGGGGATGTGCGCGGCCTTGGCCTCCTGCAGCACCGTGTCCCAGCCCGTCTCGACCACCGGCGACAGGCCGATCACGTCCACCTTCTGGGCGATGAACGAGCGGATCGCCTTGATCTGGTTCTCCTGCTTCTGCTGCGCGTCCGAGAACTTCAGCTCGATGCCCGCGTCCTTGGCGGCCTGCTTGATCGACTCGGTGTTGGCGGTGCGCCATTCGCTCTCGGCACCGATCTGGCTGAAGCCCAGCACGATCTTCTTCTGCGCGAGCGCGATCGAAGGCATGGCGAAGGCCGCGGCCACGAGCGTCGTGGCGAGGACCGCGCGTCGTTGGATGGTCATGATGCTTGTCTCCTGTCGTTCGAGTGCCGCCTCGATTCGAAGCGGTCCCTGGCACGCGCAGCAGTTGCCGATGCAGCACCAGTGGGCCGGATGCTAGGCAGCGGAGCAATATCAGGCAAATCGTTTTATGGGATGAACCCATATTTGATTTGATATGTTCGCCCGCCACGCGCGGCCACTCGGCGCGCGGTTCAGCCCGCCGATGAGCTCCAGGCCATCATGTAGGCGCGTGCCCGGGCGGCGATCTCCGCGACCGGCAGATCGGGCTTGAACAGACCGCCACCGAGTCCGAATCCGCTGGCTCCGGCGCGACGCCAGGCGGCGAGGTTGTCCGGGACGATGCTGCCGACCGGCCACAGCGGCAAGTCCGCGGGCAAGACGGTCGTCAGGCCGGCGAGGCCGGCATGGGTCATGGCCTCGGCGGGGAAGATCTTCAACGCATCGGCGCCGGCGCGCCAGGCCGCGAATGCCTCGGACGCCGTGAACACGCCCGGTACCGTGCGCAGGCCGCGCTCGCGCGCGCGGGCGACGATCGCCGGGTCGAAATGCGGCGAGACGATCAGGGCGGCACCGGTGTCGGCGACCGCGTCGACCTGTGCCCGCTCGAGCACGGTGCCGGCGCCGATCCAGGCATCGGCGGGGGCTCGCGCCACCAGGGTACGGATGGCGGCCAGCGCGCCGGGCCGGTTGAGGGGTACCTCGAGCGCACGGAAGCCGGCCTCGAACAGCACCTGCCCGACCTCGGCAGCACGCTCGGGCTGGAGGCCGCGCAGGATTGCCACCAGAGGGACGCGGGGCGGCCAGGGGGCGACGGGTGCAGAGGGCGAAGGGCTTGTTGCAGGAGCAGTCATGAGGTCGGGCTTTCCGAGGCCAGCGCGCGCCAGGCGGCGAGCTGGACCTGGCGGGCGTCGAGGGATTCGAAGTGCCTGCCATGATGTGCCGCACACAAGGCGTGCAGGCGCGCGAGCGCCGGCTCGCCGATCAGGCGCACGGGTTCGTCGCGCGACGCCAGGCGTTGCGCGTCGGCCCACTCGGCGCCGATCAGCAAGCCGCTGACGTAGGCCGCCGCGTTGGCAGGGGCGAGCCCGCCGGTGACCACCCGCGCCCGCGCGCCGAACAGCGAATGGCTGAGCGCGGGCCTGGCGGCGGCGTCATCGACACCGCGCAGGAAATGCCGGTCGGCGTCAACACCGTCGCTCATCCCCGCCGCGGTCCCCGGGCCCCGCATGGCGCTGGCCAGGGTTCCGTGTTGACTCAGCAGGGCGAACAACTCGCCCGTCATGTAGGTGCGCAACTCGACGATCCGGCCCTGGCGCAGGCGCACCCACTTGCTGTGGGTGCCGGGCAGCACGTAGCAGCCGTCGGCCGCCTCCGGGCCCAGGTGGTGCAGCGCGCCGAACAGCTGGGTCTCCTCGCCACGCATGACGTCGACCGCACCCTGCTCGTCGTGCAGGCAATAGCCAGGCACGATGAAGCACCGGCGCCCGGATGGCGCGTCGCCGATGCGCACGAGGTGGTGCGCCAGCGCGGACAGGGGCGTGTCGGCCTCGAGATAGGGCACCGGCTGCCAACCGGCCGCCGAGCCCACCATGCCGGCCATGACAACGGTCGAGGCGCCGCCGGCCTCCGGCCAATCGCCGAGCAGCGCCTCCAGCGAGGCGCGGAAGCGGCCCGCGCAGGCCAGGGCCCCCTCGCTGTCCGAGCGCGCGGACGCGGGCGCGCCATCGGCGCCGAGCAGCGTGGCGCGCCGATGCGTGCTGCCCCAGTCGATGCCGATGAACGCGGGGGTCATGTTCGCCTGGGGCATCAGAACCAGACCTCCAGTTGCGCGCCGTACGACACCGCGTTGGTCTTGTTGGTGGGCAGGCCGTTCTGCGCATCCT
>CAYQMX010000061.1:0-14337 GCA_964418745.1 uncultured Vitreoscilla sp. | reverse complement strand
GGCGCTGCCGGCGCTGGCCAGATGCGCCGCGGCCAGGAGCGTGGCCCCGATTCCGAACCTGATGGACTTCATCATTGGTGTCTCCGTTGTCTTCTTTTGAAAGTGCACGCTACCGCTGCGCCGCGCCGGGCGGCATGCGACGCAGTCCGACAGTTGGCGTTCAACATGGCATGCGCCACTTAATTCGCGCATTAGACGAACTTTATAGGTGCTTCGAGCCGGCGTGTCTCATGGTATTCACGGTGCATGTCGGTCGATTTCGCACTGACGACTCGCGCTGTCGCATGGCGCCGTGCCGACTTCGCGCGCTGGCGCCAGGGGCGCCACGGGCCGCGCATCGAGTCAGCCCAGCGTCGGCACCAGGCCCACGCACACTGCCAGTTCGTGCAGCATCGACCAGGTTAGGTATTTACTCTATTTCGTTCGTTCTCTGCCCCAACTAAGCTTTCGCACGGGACTTCGAAAAGCGAGAGTCCGGCCCGCTCGGAGCTGGACCACCTGGAGACAAACCTCGATGACCAGCGTCCATGGATCACCCGCGGCCTCGCGGCTCGCCTTTGCCCGATGTCGCCTGCCGCACCGACAGGCCGCCATCCCGCCGGGACGCGCTCTCAGGCCGATCCTTTCCATACGTCGGCTCTGCGGCCGGCTCGCCGCCGCTGCGGCCATGCTGGTCGCCGCCGCCGCGTCGTCGTCGCGACGAAACGGCAGAGCGCGGCGTCGCCACTCGCCACCGGATTTCAGCTGACCTCAGGTGCGATGCGGATGCAGGACTCCGCTGCGACGGTCGGACCGGGCAGCGCGGTCCGACGGGCATGGGCAGGACCTGACGCGGTCGCATTGGAATCAAGCCGGTCGACGCCGCCAAATCGCCGAAGCTCCGCACGGAGGCCAGGCGACACCGTGCGCCCGCACGCCACTCGAGGATGTATCGATGTCCAAGTCCCTGGGGCTGCTCGCTCGTTCGGCCGCCCTGATCTTCGTCTGCCAATCCGTCCTTGCAGGCCAGCCACCTTCTTCCTGGGTTCCGGCGTGGTATGCCAGCCCCGCACCCTCGCCCAATGCCAACGCGACGCTGAACAACCAGACCGTGCGCCAGGTCGTCCACGTCGTCGCAGGCGGAACGCAGGTGCGCCTAAGGTTGTCCAACGCGTACGGTACCAGTCCGGTTCACTTCGACAGCGTATCGATCGCACGCCGCGCGGCCGGCAGTACGGCACAGGCCGATTCCGTCCGCAGGATCGCCTTCTCTGGTCACGCTGACGTCACCGTGGCTGCGGGCACATTTGCCCTGAGCGACGCGCTCGATTTCGACGTCCCGGCCGACAGCGACCTGATGGTCAGCGTCTATGTCTCGAACAGGACCGTCATCTCGACCGCCCACATGACGCAGCGCAGTGCACTCTATTTCTCCAATGGCGACACGACAGCCGAGGCGACGATCGACCCGACCTATCCGGACACGGGAACCTGGAACTCCTGGCTATGGCTCAGCGAAGTCGAGGTTTCCGGTTCGTCGGCGACGGGCGCCGTCATCGCGTTCGGCGACTCGATCACCGACGGCCTGGGTCTGAACGGAGACAGCCACGCCGACTGGCCCAACCTCCTGGCCGATCGCCTGCGCGCCGTCAAGGCGAGAGTCAGCGTCGTCAACGCCGGCATCACCGGCAACAGGCTCTTGCACAATGGGCAGTGGGGCCCGTTCGGAATCACGGGTCTTGCACGGTTCGACTCCGATGTCCTGGCCCAACCCAACGCCCAGGCCGTGATCCTGTTCCTCGGCATCAATGACATCGGCCAGGGCATTCCCGGCGCGAGCGACGCCGTGTCCGCCGCCGACATCGAGAACGGCTTGAGCCAACTGGCCGAGCGCGGCCATGAACGGGGAATCAAGGTCTATGCCGCCACCCTGGCTCCCTTCAGGAATGCCAAGGCGGAACACTACTATTCGGTCGACAAGGACCTGCGACGGCAAGCCGTCAACGCGTGGATTCGTGGCTCCCCGCTCTTCGACGGCGTGCTCGATGCCGACAAGGCGCTCGATGATCCTCATGACCGGGGACAGATGCTGCCTGACTACGACTCCGGCGACCATTTGCATCCCAACGCTGCCGGCGCCGCAGCCATCGCCCGGGCCGTGCCTCTTGAATGGTTTCGCTAGTGCCGGGGCAAGGCCGGCCGGCGGCATGGCGGGCAGGACGCTGGCACATGCCCCAGCCGCAGCCGGCCAGCGCCGCCATCGCTCGGGCAGCGGGTCGAGGCCGACTGTCCACGCGATCGTTCAGCCAGCGCCTGCAGTCGGCTCGAGCCATTGCAGACCCAGTTGCTCCCCGATATGAGCGCGGAGCGCCTCCAGGGACACCGGCTTGGGCAGGAACACGTTGGCGCCGGCCCGCAGGCAGGCGGCACGGTGCTCCTCGCTGGCCGAGGCCGAGACTGCGATCACCGGCACCGCGCCCAGCTCGGCATCGCCCCGCAGTTGTCGCATGGCCTCCACGCCGTCCACCGAAGGCATCATGCAGTCCAGCAGGATCAGGTGCGGCTGGCAGCTCCTGGCAACCGCCAGCAAGTCGCTGCCGTCGCCGGCCTGCGCCACCATGAAACCGGCGTTCGTGAGGAAGTCGCCCATCAGCTTGCGGTTGTCCACCGCGTCGTCGACCACCAGCACGCGCTGCAGTGGCCCCCGGTAGCGCGCGACGCCGGGCGCCTTGCCCGTGGCGGCCTCCGCCGGCGGCGCCAGCGGCATGGGCAGTTCCACGCGGAACTGCGTGCCGCGGCCGAGTTCGCTGGTCACCTTCACCTGTCCGCCCATGTCGTTGACCAGCGCGCGGGTGATCGCCAGGCCCAGCCCGGTGCCGGCGCTGCGGCGCTGCACGTCGCCCACCTGCTCGAAGGGCTCGAAGATGCGTTGCAGATCGTCGGGCCGCATGCCGACGCCGGTGTCCTCGACATCCAGCCGCAGCAGCACCTGGTCCGGATCCCTCGACTCGGCAGCAGCGCGCAGCCGGACCGTGCCGTGGTCGGTGAACTTGATCGCATTGCCCAGCAGGTTGAGCAGCACCTGGCGCAGCCGGCGTTCGTCGGCCAGCACGGCCTCGGGCAGGCCCGCCGCCGGATCGAACTCGAGGGCCAGGCCCTTCTCGTCGGCCTTCACCCGCATGAGGTTCACCGCCGACTGCAGGAGGTCGGACAGGTTCATCGCAGCAGGGTTGAGCTCGGTACGGCCGGCCTCGATGCGCGCCAGGTCGAGGATGTCGTTGATCAGCGCCAGCAGGTGCAGCCCGCTCTGCTGGATGGTCTCCACGCCGCGCGCCTGTCGCGGGCTCAGGCCACCCTCCATGGTCAGCAGTTGCGCGTAGCCGAGGACGCCATTGAGCGGTGTGCGCAACTCGTGGCTCATGCCGGCAAGGAACTGGCTCTTCGCCCGGTTGGCCGCTTCGGCGGCGTGCCGGGCAGCGCGCTCGGTCTGGACCATTCCGCGATCGAGTTCGGGCGCCGCGGCATGCGTGCGATCCTGGGCGTCGAGCTTGGACAGGATGCTGCGCACCTGTTTTTCGACCTGGCCTTCGCTGAGTGCGAGCGCCCGGGCGATGTCGGGGTAGGCGTCGCCCTGCGCGATGAATCGCAGGACGTTGATCTCCGCTTGCGTGAGCGACTCTTCCGTGGCCTGCTCGGCCAGCTCGAACGAGACTTCCGAGGGAAGTGCCTTGCGGCCGGCGTGCACGGCGCGGATGGCGTCCAGCAATTCCTTGTGCAGCGCGTTCTTCAGGAGGTAGCCGCGGGCACCGGCCTGCAAGGCGCGCTGCGCCTGCGCATCGCCGACATAGGTGGTGAGCACGATGATCCGGGCTTCCGGAAACTCGGCCCGGATCGCGCCGATCGCGTCGAGCCCGCCCATTCCGGGCATCTGCAGGTCCATCAGGGTGACGTCCGGGCGGTGCGTGCGGAACTGCTGGATCGCTTCGCGTCCGTTCGACGCCTCCGCCACGAGGGCCATGTCCGGCTCCACCGATAGCAGCATGGCGATGCCCTGCCGCACGATCGGGTGGTCGTCCACGCACAGAACCTTGATGCGGATCGGATCGTTGGTCATTCGCCCATCTCGCTCGGGGAGACCCGCTTGTGGAGCAGCCACCACCGGGTCACATGGGTCCTACTGTACGCCCGCGCGCCGGGAACACTGAAATCGACCTCCGTGCCCCCGTCCGTCGCGCTGCGGACGGCGAGCTTGCCGCCGACGAGCGCCGCGCGCTCCCGCATCCCGCCCAGGCCGAAGTGTCCTTGCTTGCTGCCCGCGCGAAGCACCTCCGGGGCAATCCCCTTGCCGTCGTCGCGCACCCGCACGTGCAGCCGTCTCGCATCGTAGCGGATCACGACTTCTACCCGCTTGGCGTCGGCATGGCGGAAGGCGTTGCGCAGCGCCTCGCCGACGATGCGGAAGGCCTCGTCGCGCACGAGCGGATGCAGCGCCAGAAGCGTGCCCTGCTCTTCGATACGCGCCGTGGTCACACGGCCGTTCTCGTTGGCGAGGTCCTCGGCGAGCGATCGCAGGGAGTCCGCGAGGTTGTTCCTCTCCTGGGCCGAGGTGCGCAAGCCCTGCACCGTGTCGCGGCCCTCCGTGATCGCCTCGGCCACCTGGTCGATGGCGCCCGCGAGGACCTGCTTCGATTCGCGTGGCCGATCGGGCAGGAGGTTGAACGCGGCCTGGAACTGCAGCAGCAGCCCGTGAAAGCGCTGCAACAGGGTGTCGTGCAGGTCGCGCGCGATGCGCGTGCGCTCGGCGACGCGCGCCTCCAGCGTGGCCTCGAACTGGCGATGCAGCCGCCGGATGCGCATGTGCAGCCAGACCTGGAACCCGCTCCATGCCAGGCCGACGAGCACGATCACGCCCAGCACGCGAAACCAGGTCGTCTGGTAGAAGGCCGGCAGGATCGAGAAATCGAGTTGCGCGCCTTGCTCGCTCCACACGCCGCTGTTGTTGGACGCCTTCACGCGGAAGCGGTAGTTGCCCGACGGCAGGTTGGTGTAGGTGGCCTGGCGCCTGTCGACGGCCTCCTGCCAATCGTTGTCGTGCCCCTCGAGCCGGTAGCGGAAGCGCATGTTCTTCGGATCGACCAGGCTCAGTGCCGCGAACTCGATCGTGATGTCGCGCACCAGCGGGGGCAGGCGCAGCCCGTCGGCGGCGGTGTAGACGTGGTGGTCGGCGACGAGGCTCTCGATGTGAACCGGCGGCGGCAGCGGGTTGAAAGGCAGACGATCAGGGTCGACCCATTCGAGCTCGGCCCCCGCCACGAACCAGAGCCTTCCATCCGGGCCCTTGGCCACAGGCGGATTGAAGCTCGCCTGCCCCCCGATCAAGTCCGGAACGCCATCTGCACCATCCCAGAGCTTCGGCCTCACACGATGGCTCGGGTCGCCGATCCAGGCCGCCAGGTCGTCACGCTCGACCCGCACCAGGCCGCAGGTCGTGTACATCCACAGCGACCCGTTGCGGTCAAGCGTCGACCATTGAAGCCCGTTGCAGGGCAGGCCGTTGACGACCGAAAGCGTCGTGACGCGCCCATCCTTGATCCGGCTGAGGCCGCCTGCGTCGGTCGCCGCCCAGACCGCCCCATCGGCATCGAGCCGCAGGCCGGCGACGTGGCCCGCGCCCAGTCCTTGCGCGGCGGTGTAGGTCGCCTCGACCTTGCCGTCCTTGAAATGGAAGACCCCGCCGTCCTCCCAGAAAGACAGCCACACCCCGCCGCCATCGGCGACGATCACCTGAGCCTGCCGCGGGCGACCGAACGTGGACCACGGAACGTTGTCGACGAGCCGGCCCCGCTGGAGCCGAACAAGGCCTGCAGCGCTCGACAGCCAGAGGTTCCCCGCTGCATCCCCCGTGATGGAGTAGACCTCGTTGCCGGGTACCCCGTCGACGGCAACGAAGCGGCCTTCCGCGAAGTAGGCGAGGCCCCGTGCCGTGCTCACCCAGAGGCGCCCATCGGCGTCCTGATACTGGGAATGCACGTGCGAATCGGGCAGGCCGTCGCGTTCCTTGTAGACAAGGAGTGTCGCGTCCTTCCAGCGCGCCAGGCCGTCGTTCGTGCCCACCCAGACGCTGCCGTCCGTCGTGGCCAGGACGGACGTCGTGACCTCGTCGGGCAGGCCCTGTTTCGTCGTGAGCGTGGTGACCGCCAGCTTCCGGAAGCGGTCCACCCCCTTCTCGCTGCCGTACCAGATGTTGCCCTCGCGATCCTCGAACAGGCTGCAGGCGATGTTGCCGGATAGCCCCTCCGCCCGCGCGTAGGTGTCCGCCTGGCCGTCTTTCACATGGATGAGCCCGAGGCCTTCTGTTCCGATCCACAACCCGCCGTCGCGGTCGCGCAGCAACTTGTTGGACTTGACATCGCGGTCGGCGAACTGCTCGTTGGGTTCGACTGCGCGTCGAAACCGGTAGGGCACGACTTGCTGGCCGGCGATCTGCCTGAGCCCCCCGCCCCGGACACCGACCAGGATCTGTCCATCGACGGTCGTCGTCAGGTCGCCAACGCGCACGCCGGGCATCGGGTACCGTCGGGGCGTCCCGGGGGCCCATTGCCAGACCCCATTCTCGGCGCCCACCCATAGATGCCCGGCACGGTCTTCAGCCAGGCTCCAGACGAAAGAACCGAATCCGCCCTCCGGTGCCGAGCACCGGACCTGAGCCGCTCGAACGGCGCAGAGCAGAGCGCGTTCGGCATGCTGGCCGGCCCAGACGGTCCCGTCGCGATCCAGCGCTCCGGCCCAGACCGTTCCCTCGCGATCCTCGAGCAGCGACGTCACGAACGCCTTGCCGATGTCCGGATATCGGGTGAGTTCCCGCCCATTCCAGCTCGCCAGGCCCGCGAAGGTGCCGATCCAGAGCGTGCCGTCGCGCGACACCAGCAAGCTGTAGGGGCTGCTTGGCAGCGATTGACCGTTCGGTGGCTGCCACCGCACGAACCGAACGCCGTCGAAGCGGAACAGGCCGAACAACCCGGCCACCCAGAGGTAGCCGTCGGGTGTCTGCGCCATCGCGAAGACGAGGCCCAGCTTGGCGCCTTCCCGGGCCGCCCACGAAGTGTGCGCGTACTGGGTGATCTGCAGGGGAGGGTCGAGCGCCAGCGCCGGGGGTGGCGAGGCCAGCAGCATGGATGCCAGCAGCAGACCGGGCACGAGGCGACGTCGAAGTTGGCCTTCCTGTCGATACACGGGGAATCCCTTTCCGCATCCAGCACGACGGCAGCGTAGCGCGAAAGGCTGGTTCGCGGGTGGATCGGACGGCCATCCCAGGTAGGGACATCCCGGACTGATCATCGAGACGTCCGCGTCTCGGCGTGGGCGGCGGCGATCCGCCGGCCGCGCGCCGGCTCCACACCGCTCATCGGGCCAACCTGCCCTGCAGATACTCATGGTGCGAAGGCAGCCGACCGACGGTCGCGGCGATGGCGGCTCGCCGATCGCAGATGCCGCGACGGCTCTCTTCGATCGGCATCTCGTCGAACACCGGGTCGAGCACATCAGGCCAGTGCCGCATGCCGGCATGGATTGCCAGCCAGCTCGTGGCGTCGAAGCCTTCCTCGTCGTACACATGCAGCACCCCGAAGCGGCGCCAGGCCTCGATCTTGAAGGCCAGGGTCTCGGGCAGGCTCATCTGCGCGACGTGACGCCACAGCTCGCTGTCGCGCCGATCGGAGAGGTGGTAGTGCAGGATGATGAAGTCGCGGATGCGGTGGAACTGCCGCGCCGTGCGAACGTTGAAGTCGTCCACCGCGGCCTCGTCCACGGGCGCACTCGCGCTCAGCAACTGCATCGCGCGCCCGATGGCCGTCTGGATGAGGAAGATGCTGGTCGACTCCAGCGGCTCCAGGAAACCCGACGACAGGCCGACGGCGAGGACGTTGTGCACCCATGAGCGCTCACGGTGTCCAGTGCGGAAGCGGATCAGGCGCGGCTCTGCCAGGGCAGGCCCCTCGAGACGTTCCAACAGTTGCTCGCGCGCGAGATCCGCGTCGATGAATCGGCTGGAGAAGACGTGGCCATGCCCGGTGCGGCTCTGCAGCGGGATCCGCCAGGCCCAGCCGCCCTCGAGCGCGGTCGCGCGCGTATAGGGGGCGATCTCGGCGCCGGTGCGTTCGCAGGGGCAGGCCCACGCGCTGTCCACGGGCAGCCAGTGACCGAAGTCGACGAAAGGTTCGCCCAGCGCGCGGCCCAGCAGCAACGAACCGAAACCGGAGCAGTCGATGAAGAGGTCGCCGTGCACCTCGCGACCGTCGGCCAGTCTCAGGCTGCGGACGCGCCCGTCCTCATGGCGCGCGATGTCGACGATGCGTCCCTCGGTACGCCGCGCACCGCGCTGCAGCGCCAGGTTCCGCAGGAAAGCCGCGTAGAGGCCGGCGTCGAAGTGATAGGCGTACTGGTACAGCCCGCCCTCCTCGCCGGGCGCGACGAAGCGCGACTGCATGGCCATGACGCTGGGCAGGCACTGTTCATCGAGCGAGCCCAACGAAGAGTCGCGCAGGCGCCGGTGCTGGCCCCACAGGGCTTGTGCCCCGGTCAGCTCGCCCATGTTGCCGAAGGTGTGGAAATAGCCTTCTCCCAGCCGGTGCCAGTCGCGGAACTCGATGCCCAGCTTGAACGTGCCCTGCGTGGCACGCAGGAACGCGCCTTCGTCGATGCCGACAATGCGGTTGTAGTGCCGGATCGAGGGGAACGTGGCTTCGCCGACGCCGACGATGCCGATCTCTTCGGACTCGACGAGTTCGACCTGGCTGCGTCCGCGCAGGCCGGTGACCAGCGCCACGGCGGACATCCAGCCCGCGCTGCCACCGCCGACAACAACGATGCGGTCAAATTTCTGGTTCATGGCTCGTCCTCCGTCGTGATTCGACATTCGCCTGCCGCGG
This sequence comes from uncultured Vitreoscilla sp., assembly GCA_964418745.1. Taxonomy (GTDB): domain Bacteria; phylum Pseudomonadota; class Gammaproteobacteria; order Burkholderiales; family Burkholderiaceae_C; genus Scleromatobacter. The sequence continues at coordinate 5,431 of CAYQMX010000061.1, read as the reverse complement.
GCGCACTCGCGTCCCGCCCGCATGCCGCCGCGGCGGCCGGCGATTTCGCAGCGTGCGCCCGGACGTCAGGCGGGGCTTGCCTTCACATGGCGCTCGATGAAGTCGCCATGGTCCGGCATGGCGTCCACGGTGCCGGCGATCGCCTGCCGCAGTCGCATGAAGTGCGCCCGCAACGTCTGCTCGTCGACAAGTTCGGTGAACGGATCGAGGGACCGCGGCTCCAGGCCGAGGCCATACATCATCGAGATCCAGGACGGTTCGGCGAAGCTCTCGGAATCGAGGATCACCACGCGTCCGCTCTCCCGGAACAGCTCGATCTGATGCGCGAGTGAATCCGGAATGGGCATGGATGCGCAGGAGCGCCAGAACTCGGAGTCGGTGCGCTGCGTCAGCTTGTAGTGCAGAACGATGAAGTCGCGGATCGATTCATACTGCCTCGCCATTCGGCGATTGAATTCCGCGGCGAGGCCCGGATGGAAGTCGAGGTCGGGCATCAGCTCCACGAGTCGACCGACCCCATCCATGATGAGTTGGAGGCTTGTGGATTCCAGCGGCTCGAGGAAACCCGAGGACAAGCCGATCGCCACGACGTTCCTGACCCAGGCGGCGCGCCTCAGCCCGGTGGTGAAGCGCAGTTGCCGCGGCGTGTCCAGGGCAGGTCCGTCGAGGCTGCCCATCAGCACGCGCGCCGCCTCCTCGTCGCTGGTGTGTCCGCTGCAGTAGACGTGACCATTGCCCGTCCGGTGCTGCAGCGGTATCCGCCACTGCCACCCGGCCGACCGCGCCGTCGAGGTCGTGAACGGCGCGAGCCTCTGCTGGCGCGCACACGGCACCGCGAGGGCGCTGTCGCACGGCAGCCATCTGCTCCAGTCCTCGTAGGGAGATTGCATCGCACCGCCGATCAGGAGCGCGCGGAAGCCGGAGCAGTCGATGAAGAGATCGCCCTCGACGCGCCTGCCGTCGCGCAGCGTCAGCGCGGCGACGAAGCCATCCTCCGGCCGCACCTCGACGTCGACGACGGTACCCTGCACGTGACGGGCGCCTCGCTGGATCGCGTAGTCGCGCAGATACGCGGCGTACAAGCCCGCGTCGAAGTGGAATGCGAAGGAGAAGGCGTTCGCCGCGGACGCGGTGTCGCCCGCAGGCGGCGCGAACCGATGAGCGCGCGCCATGACGGTGGCGGTGGACCAATCCTCGTACGGCGGCATGCCGGCGCCGCGCGCCAGCCGAAGCCAGTACATGAAGGACGACCGGTTGCGGATCGGCGGGCCGAAGCCACCGAAGCCATGGAAGAAGCGGTGTCCCTGCCTGCCCCAGTCCCGGAATTCGATGCCGAGCTTGAACGTCGCCTGCGTCTTCTTCATGAAGTCCGCGGCGTCGATGCCCAGGGTCTCGTTGTAGAACCGGATCGGGGGCAGCGTGGCCTCGCCCACGCCCACCGTGCCGATCTCCGGCGATTCCACCACGACCAGCTCGCACGGGCGGTGTTCGTGGCCGAGCAGCATCTGCGCCAGGGGAGCGGCCGCCATCCAGCCGGCAGTGCCCCCGCCGACGATGACGATCTTGCGTATGGGCTTGTGTTTCACGGTGTAAAGGACGCCAAGTCTGCCGCTTTCGCGCGCAATTGCGTTTAGGTATTTACGTGCATTTCATTAGTGCAGCGCCCCAACTAAGGTGGCATCGCTCGCGAGACGCATCGCCCCATCAGGGTGGAAGGCTCACTCGAGTGTAGCGTCCTGGCAGGTCACACCGAAGGCCACGCAGGCGGTGCCCCGGGGACGACGCGACAACGCGTTCCGACCCGGAGCCGAGCCCTTGAAGCAAGCGCATGCGAGTCGCGCATCCACGCTTCGGCTGCCGCGGAGCGGAGGGTCGGCATGCCGCGGCCAACGCCGCAGCTGCACGGCCTGTCCCTCAGGGCGGCCCCTCCAAATCAAATCGAAAAAAAAGGTGATACCCATGCGGAGACAAGTCAGATTCAGGAAGACGGCGCTATCGATGGCGGCGGCGCAAGCGGTCTTGATGTGGAGCGGCACGGCGCTTGCGCAGAACGCGCCCGCTGCCGCAGCTTCGGCGCCGGCCGCTGCAGCGTCAGCGGCCAGCAACAAGGACCCGGCGCAGACGGTGGTCGTGACCGGCCAGCGCAAGGCGCTGGAGACCGCGCAGAGCATCAAGCAGAACGCTGACGAGATCGTCGACTCGATCGTCGCCGACGACATCGGCAAGCTACCGGACAAGTCGGTGACGGAAGTGCTGCAGCGCATGCCGGGCGTGTCGATCGACCGCACATTGAACCGGAGCGACCCTCACCAAGGGGTGGGCGACGGCATCAACCACTTCGCCGCCGAAGGCACGGGCGTGTCGATCCGCGGCATGAGCTACGTCCGGTCGGAGTTGAACGGCCGCGACTCGTTCTCGGCCAATGGCGGTCGCTCGCTCAGCTTCGAGGACGTCCCGCCCGAACTGATGGCCGGGATCGACGTCTACAAGAATCCTTCCGCAGAACAGACCGAGGGCGCAATCGGGGGGCTGGTGAACCTGCGCACGGCGATGCCGTTCGACTTCAAGGGAACGAAAGGCGCACTCTCGGTGGAGGACTCGCGCTCCGTCATCCGGGCCAAGAACGCGCCCTCTCTCTCCGGCCTGCTGTCCAGCACCTGGGAGACGGATCTCGGCAAGTTCGGCGCGCTGGTCGATCTCGCGCGTTCGAAGATCGCGACCCACAGCGACGGCTTGTCGATCTCACCCTACATTCCGCGCACCAACGCGGTGGTGGGCGATACCAGCGGCCAGCAGCGCTGGATCAGTCCCGGTGTCTCGTGGACCGGAAACGACTTCGATCGCACGCGCGACGGCATCTACGGCGCCTTGCAGTGGCAAAAGGGGAACGTGTCCTCGTCGTTGACGTACTTCCAGTCGAAGTACAAGATGCTGACGACCGAGAACGCCTTCTTCCTGGGCACCGACCGAGCAAGCTCACGGTCGACTCCGGCGCCACCTTCGATGCCAAAGGTGCGCTGCTGACCGGAACCCTGCGTGCGCCGCAGGACGGCCCGCCCGACAAGTCCGATGTCCACGGCATCGGCTTCGGCAGCGACTCGCGCGTGGCCAGCCGGACGGCGAACACACGCGACATTTCCTGGAACTTCGACTGGAACGCGTCGCCCCAATGGACGTTCCGATCGGACCTCCAGTACGTCGCGGCCGTCTCGGACGGCTCCGACTACACCGTGGGTCTGGGCGGCTGGACACCGAAGGAGACGGTGAACCTGGGCGCGTCGCCAGCAAGCGTCGTCTTCGACGACGCGGACCGGGCCTACCTGGCCGACCCGTCCCACTACTACTGGGGCTTCGCCCAGGAGCACCGTGACCACGCGACCGCCTCCGAGAGGTCGTGGCGCGGCGACGCCAAGTACACGTTCGAGAACAATCCGTTCCTCAGCGACCTGCGCTTCGGCGTGCGCCTGACCAAGCGTGACGCAGCGACGCAGTCGACGCACGATTCGGACTGGGCCCAGATTTCGCAAGCGTGGGCCGTCAAGCCGGCGGGCCAGCCCGACTCGTGGCAGCCGCTCACCCAATTGGCATGGCTGGGCGACCCGCGCTTCGCCGCCGACAACCACCTGCACAGCTACAAGAACTTCTTCAACGGCAAGGTGCCGATGCCTGCAGCGGTGATCGTTCCCGACCTCTCCACGGTCAACGCGAACGGCTTCGTCAAGCTGCACGACTATACCCAGGAGGTCTGCGCATCACCCTGCACGACGACGTGGACGCCCGCCAAATACGGCGACGCCCAGGGGCTGAACGTGCAGCAGGAGCACACGCAGGCGGTCTATTCGCAGCTCCGCTTCGCCCTCGACGACTTCGCGTGGCCCATCGATGGCAACGCCGGCGTTCGCGTGGTGCACACGGGGTCGACCGCCCGCGGCTACACGCTGTTCGCGCCGCCGTCGAATGCCCCGGCCGGCGTGCCCGCCATCCCGGAGCAGTCGGCGCAGCAGGACTTCAAGAACAGCTATACGAATGTGTTGCCGAGCCTGAACGTGCGCATGAAGGCCCGCGACGACCTGCAGTTCCGTTTCGCCGCCTCGAAGGGGATGACGCGTCCCGACTTCTATCAGATGCAGGCCTACACGACCCTGAGCCAGACGCCGGTCACGCATCAGGATGCCAATGGACAGACGGTGCTGGACACCATCAACTACACCGGCTCGGCCGCGGGCAATCCGCTGCTCAAGCCGACCACCTCCGACAACGTCGACCTGACCGGCGAGTGGTACTTCGGCAAGAGCAGTTCGTTCACGGTGGCCGTGTTCGGCAAGGAACTGCAAGGTATCGTCATCGGCAAGACGACGGCCTACACGCTCACCGATACTGCGGGCCAGACGCACGACTTCTCCGTCACCTCGCCCATCAACGGCGCCAAGGGTCGGGCCAGGGGCATGGAAGTGGGCTACCAGCAGTACTTCGACAAGCTGCCGGGCTTGTTGTCGGGCTTCGGGGTGTCGGCCAACTACACCTACCTGGACAGCCACATGACCATGTACTCGCAGTCCGATCGCGAGTGGTGCACGCCCAAGGATACGGTCGACGCGAACCTCGCGCGCGACGCGAACGGCTGCGACACGAATGGCCACATCCTGGGCCACCAGCCCATGACCGGCTTGTCGAAGAACGCCTACAACCTGGCCTTGCTGTACGACCGTGGCCCGTTGTCGGCCCGCCTGGCCTACAGCTGGAGATCGAGGTACCTTCAGGCGGTCAACGCGTACGGCACAGCCAGCAACGACGGCATCGACCAGAACCCGGACAGCCCGAACCGGGGCAACTCCTACTCGGTGAACTATGCGTTGCCGACCTGGGGCGGGGCCTACGGTCAGCTCGACATGGGCGTGCAATACAAGATCAGCGAGGACCTGACCCTGGCCTTCGAAGGGCAGAACCTCAACAATGCCCTCTACAAGCAGTACATGCAGCAGGGGATCGGGCTGAAGGAGCATGCGTCGTTCTATACCGGCAAGCGATACACCTTGCAGATGCGCTACTCCTTCTGACGGACGCGCTTCGCCTCCCCGGTGGCGTGCGCCACCGGGCGGGCCCATGGCCCATCCAGCCGCCGGAACGCCGGCCGTTCCTGTAGCAGCCTGACCAGCACGACGGCGGACAGAAGGCAGCCAGGAGGCCGCAAGCGGCCTCCTGGCTGCATCAACTGGCCCTTACCTGGCAGCGTTGACGATGGTGCTGATCACGTCGGGCACTTTCTGCGCGCCGCTCACACAGTCGACCAGCTCACCGGTGTCCCACCACACGGGCACCGCGCCGTGCTGCACCATGGAGCGCGTGACGCAGACGGTCCAGAGGGCTCAGTTGCGGCGGCGGCGCAGCGCGCCGAAGCCCGCGAGGCCGGTCAGCATCAGGGCCCATGTGC
>CAYQMX010000060.1:0-14401 GCA_964418745.1 uncultured Vitreoscilla sp. | reverse complement strand
CAGCGTTCAACCAACCGAAATCTTACCCACTCGAATTTTCAGAGAGCCCTTTTTTTCTGCCCGCATCCGGGCGCATCGAATTCGGCGCGCGCGCGCCGACAACCCCGCCGACCGATCCGCCTGGCCAGCGAATCGACTCGGCACCTCACTACTGAAACTGGAGAAACCATCATGAACAAGGTTCATGTGAACGTCGGCACCATTGGCCACGTCGATCACGGCAAGACGACGCTGACGGCCGCGCTCACCTTCGTGCAAGCCGCTCGCATCGGCGGGCGCGCGCTGTCCTATGGGCAGATCGACAACGCGAAGGAAGAGCGCGAGCGCGGCATCACGATCAACACCTCGCACGTGGAGTACGAATCGGAGCGTCGCCACTACGCGCACATCGACTGCCCGGGCCACGCCGACTACATCAAGAACATGATCACCGGTGCCTCGCAGATGGACGGCGCGATCCTGCTGGTGGACGGGACCGAAGGCGCCGCGCGGCAGACCGTCGAGCACGTGCTGCTGGCGCGCCAGGTCAACGTCGGCAAAATGGTGGTGTTCGTGAACAAGATGGACCTTGTGCCGGCCAGCGACCGGGCGGACATCAAACAGTTGGTCGAAATGGAGGTCGGCACGCTGCTGGAAACGCACGGCTATCGTGACGTCGCGTTCGTGTTCGGCAGCGCGCTGAAGGCCCTGGCCGCCGCCGAACGCGGCGATCTGGACGGCCCGGACGTGCGATGCATCGTCGAGCTCGTGGAGGCGCTGGATTCGCGCATCCCCGATCCGGTGCGCGACTACGACGGTCCGTTCATGATGCCCGTCGAAGGCGTGCACACGATCCCGGGCCGCGGGACGGTGGTCAGCGGTCGCATCGAGCGCGGCGTGATCCGCGTGGGCGACAGCCTGGAGATCGTCGGCCTTGCTTCGTCCGAAGATGGCCCGGCCGTCGTCACCGGCGTGCAGTCGTTCCACAAGGACGTCGCCGAAGGACGCGCTGGCATGAACGTCGGCCTCCTGCTGCGCGGCGTCAAGCGTGACGGCGTCGTGCGCGGCCAGGTCGTCGTGAAGCCCGGTTCGGTCAAGTCCTACCGCGCGGGGCGTGCGCAGATCTTCGTCCTCGGCAAGGACGAAGGCGGTCGTCACACGCCGTTCGGTTCCGGCTACCAGCCGCAGTTCTTCTTCGGCACGACCGATGTGACCGGCGTCATTCAGGTCGACACGGACACCGGCGTCGTCGACCCGGGCGCCCAGGCGCAGATCGGCTTCGAGCTGAACAAGCCTGTGGCCATCGAAAGCGGCATGCGGTTCGCGATGCGCGAAGGCGGCAAGACCGTCGGCGCCGGCATCGTGACCGAGGTGCTCCGCTGAAGGGCTGATGCCGTTCCTGCCCCTGTCGCTTGCCAAGCAGGCGGCGGGGGCATTCTTTTCAAACCCACTCCATGTGCGTGGTGCTCGAAAGGGGCGGATCGCGATTGTCCGCAGTGGCCGTCCAGAGTCCGTCGTCGTGCGCCCATGCCGCTTGCCGCGGATGCTTCGCCGAAACGGGGAGCCCACGGATTCCGAGCCCGTACTCCTCGACGACGGCGACGGCCCGCTGGTTGGTATGCTGACATTGTCGGCGCCCGGTTTCTCGCCGGCCTCGCACGTCCCGCGGTCGTCGCGCGCCCTGATTGAACCCATTCCCTCCGGAGCACCCGTTGTCAGCCACCACCCTGTTGCTGCTGCAACTCATCGTCGTCCTTGTCGCCGCGCGCGTATGCGGATGGATTGCCAACCGCCTCGGCCAGCCCGGCGTCGTGGGCGAGATGGCCGCCGGCGTGCTGCTCGGCCCCATCGTGCTGGGAGCGGCGATGCCGGGCCTGCATGCAGCGCTGTTCTCGCCAGCGTCGCTGTCAGGGATGTCCGCGCTGTCAACCTTCGGACTGGTGCTGTTCATGTTCGTGATCGGGCTCGAGCTGCGCTGGCCCCACGGCGTGCGGGCCCGGATCCAGGCCGCGGCCAGTGTCGGCGTGGCCAGCGTGTTGCTGCCGGTCGTGCTGGGCCTGGCCATTGCACCGCTGCTGTACCCGAGGCTGGCGCCAGTGGGGGTCGGCTTCTGGGCCTTCGCACTTTTCATGGCCGCCGCGCTCTCGATCACCGCGTTCCCGGTGATGGCCCGCATCCTCAAGGATCGAGCGCTGACTCACACGCCATTCGGTCAACTGTCGCTCGCCGCCGCGGCCGTGGTCGATGCCATCGCGTGGATCCTGCTCGCTTTCGTCGTCGCGCTGGTGGGCAGCGGCGGCGGCTTCTCGAGCGCCGCGCGCACGTGTCTGGGCGTCGTCGGGTTGCTGGCCTTCGTGGTATTCGTGCTCAAGCCCGCTTTCGCCTGGCTGCTGCGCACACACGCACCCGGCGGCGAGCCCTCCACCACAGTGCTGGCGGCGCTGATGATCGGGCTGCTGGCGTGCTCGATGCTCACCGAGTGGATGCATCTGCACGCCGTGTTCGGCGCCTTCCTGTTCGGCGCCGGAATGCCGCGCGACGATCGGCTGCTGCGTTCGCTGGTGCAGCGGGTCGAGCCAATCGCGACGGTCGTGCTGATGCCGCTATTCTTCGCGCTGGCGGGATTGTCGACCAGCAGCGGCGCGTTCTCGGGTGCAGGCCTGGGCGCCATGGCGCTGGTGATTGCAGCCGCGGCGATCGGCAAGGTCGCGGGCGCCGCCTTGGGCGCGCGCGCCACCGGTTTCGGCTGGCGCGACAGCCTCGCCACCGGCGCTTTGATGAACGCACGCGGGCTGATGGAGCTGATCGTCGTGAAGATCGGGCTCGACACGGGCCTGATCGGCCGCGAGATGTTCACAATCCTGTTGCTGATGGCGCTGGTCACCACCGCGATGACCACACCGATGATCGCGCTGTTTGTCGGTCGCCGGCCCGCCGAGGCGCCGGCGAGCGCCGTTGCCGCGATCAGCGAGGAGCCGACCGGCTACTGAGCGCTGTGGACGTCATGGCCGATGGTCGCGAGCGGCTGGTTCTGGCGCCGACAACAGCTTTCAGAGGCACAAGGCCAGCGAGACGACAGGTCCCAGGCGATCACCCCGGGTCGACTGGCCGCTGTGCACGGGATGCAGGCCCTTCCACGCCGGTCGTGACGCGATGGCGACCGACCCAAGGTCATGCGTCCTGGCGCCGGCCTTCGGTGTTGCCATGCCCGTGTACAGCGCGGCTGTGCCCTCGCGTCGCTGGCATACGTCTTGCGTCAAGCGAGTGCATGAAATCCGGCATGGCCTTCCTGGTTGCTGCACGCCAGTGCGAGATCCATGAACTGCAGCAGCTGATGCGCACCAGCGCGTTGGTGCGTCCGGCGGGTGAATGCGTGCACGAGCTGCAGCGGGAGCGCGGCCTGTCGAACCTCTGGCTGGGCGGCGGCAACGATTTCGGCCGCGGCCTGGAGCTGCAAGTCGAGCGCACCCGCCGCAGTGAATCCGCCTTGCGCGCGGCGCTCGAGGAGTTGGACACGAGCGCTGGCCGCATCGGCAACGGCGCCCGCCTGTACAGCCGCATCGCCTACGCCCTGCAGGGCCTGGACGCGCTGCCGGCCCTGCGTGCGGACGTGGCGGCACGGCGGGTCGCGGCCGACTTCAGCACGCGCGCGTTCATGCAGCTGATCGCGGCGCTGCTCGCCGTCGTCTTCGAGGCCGCGGACTCCGCCACCGATCCCGGCATCTCGCGCTGCCTCGTGGCGATGTTCCATTTCCTCCAAGGCAAGGAGCTCGCGGGACAGGAGCGCGCGACTGTCGCCGCGGCGTTCACCTGCGGACGGCTCGATGCCGCCACGCTGCAGCACTGGCTTCATCTGGTCGACTCCCAGGACCGCTGCTTCGCGGTGTTCGTCGAGTTCGCCACCGATGCCGTCAACGCGATGGCGCAGTGGCGCACGCTGGAATCCTCCACACGGACCGGCGCGCTCCCGCGGATGCGCGCCCTGGCGCTCGCCGCGGCCGCCGATTCCCAGCTCCCGTCCGCGCGCAGCCGCGACTGGTTCGAAGCCTGCACCCAGCGCATCGATGGCATGCACGAGGTCGAGCGGGCGCTGGCGGCCGAACTGCTCACGCTCTGCCGCACGCGCATCGCCGAAGCAGAAGCCGACCTGGCAGCGCGCCAGGCGCTGCTCGACGACGTGGCCGGCGTGCCGGCCGGCACGTTCTTCGACGCCGAGCCCGCGCCACGGACGGATACGGCGGCCCTCGTGACCGTCCCGATCGGGCCGCAGCTCGAGCGCTCGGTTCTGGGCATGGTGCAGGAGCAGTCGCACAGGCTGCAGGCGATGGGCGACGAGCTGGAAGCGGTTCGGGCCACCCTGTCCGAACGCAAGGTCGTGGAGCGCGCCAAGGGCCTGCTGATGGCCCATCGACGCCTGTCGGAGGCCGAGGCGCATCGCATGCTGCGGGAGACGGCCATGAACCAGAATCGCCGCCTGGTCGATGTCGCTGAATCCGTGCTCGCCATGTCCGACCTGCTCGCCCCCGTCCCGCCGGCGCCGATGCGTTGAGTCCGCGCCGCGCTGGTGCGGTGCACAACACCGGTGCCGCGACATGGTGCCCCCCGGCGAGCATCGGCGCGGGAGCCGCGCGCGTTTCCCAGGGAGAGGCGGCCTGAAGCGGCGCTGGCACGCCTCGTGCATGTGAAGGCGTGACCACCGATGGTCACAGATTTCCGGGCATGGCATCCAACGGCGGGTGCTCTGCCCATCAAAGACAAAGGCGTCCTTGATCCGCTCGACGAGCGTTGCGCTGCGCGCAACCGGCTCATCGGGGGATCAAGGGCGCCTTTTCCTTTGTCCGTCACTTCCTGCACGTCCCGCTTCCCGCTTCCGCAGTTCCACGAAAGGCGATCGATTCCATGACCGACTCCCGCAATCCGGCCAAGCCCCTGCCCGGTACGACACGCCGCCAGGTACTGCAGGCCGCCGCCCTGTCCGCGCTGGTGGTGCCGCCCGCATTGCGCAGCGCGGTGTACGCGGCCGGCTCCGACAAGCCCGAGAAAGAGGAGGTGCGCATCGGCTTCATCCCGCTCACCGATTGCGCGTCGGTGGTGATGGCCTCGGTGCTGGGCTTCGACAGGAAGTACGGCGTCAAGATCGTCGCGTCGAAGGAGGCCTCGTGGGCCGGCGTGCGCGACAAGCTGGTCAACGGCGAACTGGACATGGCCCACGTCCTGTACGGCCTGGTCTACGGCGTGCACCTGGGCGTCGCCGGGCCGAAGAAGGACATGGCCGTGCTGATGACGCTCAACCGCAACGGCCAGGCCATCACGCTGTCGAAGGCGCTGTCCGCCAAGGGTGCGGTCGACGGCGCGTCGCTGGCCAAGGTGATGGCCACCGACAAGCGCGAATACACCTTCGCGCAGACCTTCCCGACCGGCACGCACGCGATGTGGATGTACTACTGGCTCGCGTCCGCCGGCATCGATCCGATGAAGGACGCCAAGGTCATCACCGTGCCGCCGCCGCAGATGGTGGCCAACATGCGCGTGGGCAACATGGACGGCTTCTGCGTCGGCGAGCCCTGGGGCCACCGGGCGATCATGGACAACATCGGCATCACCGCGATCACGACGCAGGACATCTGGAAGGACCATCCCGAGAAGGTGCTGGGCACCACGGCCGACTTCGCCGCAAAGAACCCCAATACCTGCCGCGCCGTCATGATGGCCGTCCTCGAGGCCAGCCGCTGGATCGACGCCAGCCTGCAGAACAAGCTGAAGATGGCCGAGACGATCGCGGACAAGTCCTACGTCAACACTGGCGTCGACGCGATCAACCAGCGCATCCTCGGCCGCTACCAGAACGGCCTGGGCAGGACCTGGGACGACCCGAACCACATGAAGTTCTTCGACGACGGGCAGGTCAACTTCCCGTACTTGTCCGACGGCATGTGGTTCCTGACGCAGCACAAGCGCTGGGGCCTCCTCAAGTCGCATCCTGACTACCTGGCGGTCGCCAAGCAGATCAATCGCATCGACCTGTACAAGCAGGCGGCGAGCGCGCTCGGCGTGGCGGTGCCGGCCAACCCGTTGCGCACCAGCAAGCTGCTCGACGGCACGACCTGGGACGGCAGCAATCCAGTGAAGTATGCCGACGGATTCAAGATCCATGCCTGACGCGGCGCGGCCCCCGTTCCACCCAGAGAACACCCTCATGGTCAGCGCAGTCTTCCACACCCCGTTCGACCCCTCGACGCGCCACGGCGTGACGCTCCTGCCCGAGGCCGGGACCGCGCCGCCGGTGGCGCCCGAGCCCGCCGCCGCGCGCCGCTCGTGGCGCGAGCGCATCGACGGCCGCGCGATCGCGCTGGCGGTCGTGCCGCCGATCACGGGCATCGCCCTGCTGGTCGGGCTCTGGGCGCTGCTCACGCTCAAGGGCACGTCGTTCCCGACGCCCGCCGCGACGTGGGATTCGGCGCGCGCGCTGTTCGCCGATCCGTTCTATCGCAAGGGTCCGAACGACCAGGGTATCGGCTGGAACATCCTGGCCTCGCTCGGACGCGTGGGCCTCGGCTTCGGCCTGGCCGCGCTGGCGGGCATTCCGCTGGGCTTCCTGATCGGCCGGTTCTCGTTCCTCGACCGCATGGTGTCGCCGCTGATCAGCCTGCTGAGGCCCGTCTCGCCGCTGGCGTGGCTGCCGATCGGGCTGCTGGTGCTGAAGTCGGCGAACCCGGCGGCGATCTGGACGATCTTCATCTGCTCGATATGGCCGATGGTGATCAACACGGCGATCGGAGTGCAGCGCGTTCCGCAGGATTACCTCAACGTCGCGCGCGTGTTGAACCTGTCCGAGTGGAAGGTCATGACGCGCATCCTGTTCCCCGCGGTGCTGCCCTACCTGCTGACGGGCGTGCGGCTGTCGGTGGGGACGGCGTGGCTGGTGATCGTCGCCGCGGAGATGCTCACCGGCGGCGTCGGCATCGGCTTCTGGGTGTGGGACGAGTGGAACAACCTCAACGTGCCGCACATCCTCATCGCCATCTTCATCATCGGCATCGTCGGGCTGCTGCTCGAGCAGGCGCTGGTGGCGGTGGCGCGACGATTCACCTTCGACGAGTGAGGACGACCATGCGAGACATCCCCAACTTCATCCAGGTGCAGGGCGCCGAGATGGTGTTCAAGACGAAGCGCGGGTCGTTCCATGCGCTGCGCGGCATCGACCTCAAGGTCGCGCGGGGCGAGTTCGTCACGCTGATCGGCCACTCGGGCTGCGGCAAGTCGACGCTGCTGAACCTGGTCGCCGGGCTGACGCGGCCGACCGACGGCGTGCTCATCTGCGACGGCCGCGAGATCGCCGCGCCCGGCCCGGAGCGCGCGGTGGTATTCCAGAACCACTCGCTGCTGCCGTGGCTTACCTGCTTCGAGAACGTCCACCTGGCCGTCGAGCGCGTGTTCGGCGCGAAGGAGAACGCGCCGAAGCTGAAGCAGCGCGTGCTGGACACGCTCGCGCTGGTCGGCATGGGCCACGCGGCGGCCAAGCGCCCGCACGAGATCTCCGGCGGCATGAAGCAGCGGGTGGGCATCGCGCGCGCCCTGGCGATGGAACCCAAGGTGCTGCTGCTGGACGAGCCCTTCGGCGCGCTCGACGCGCTGACCCGCGCGCACCTGCAGGACGAGCTGCTGAAGATCGTCGAGCGGCTGCGGTGCACCGTCGTCATGGTGACGCACGACGTCGACGAGGCGGTGCTGCTGTCCGACCGCATCGTGATGATGACCAACGGGCCGGCCGCGACGATCGGCGATATCGTCCCGGTGAGGCTGCCACGCCCGCGCGACCGCGTCGCGCTGGCCGACGACGCCGACTACATGCGCTGCCGCAAGGCGGTGCTCGACTTCCTGTACACGCGCCACAGCCGTCCCGCCGTGGTCGCGTGAGGAGCGACGACATGGCCGCGAAGATGAAGCTCGTGATGATCGGCAACGGCATTGCGGGCGCACGCTCGAGGAGCTGATCCGCATCGCGCCCGACCTGTACGACATCACGGTGTTCGGCGCCGGGCGCTCGAGCGAGAACTGGCGTTGAACGCCGAAACAGCTGTCCTGCAGCCTGCCATCCTGATTCTTCGCGATACCCCTGGCTGTACTTCGCCTGTCCTCCTCCATTGCGACAGAACCGCTTGCAGTGCGTCTGGCTGGCTCAAGTCCGATGGGCCTGGAGTGCAATGTCGACCGGCAGGTTCATCCCTTGAACCCGTTTACATGGGCTTGAAGCGAGACTGAAACGTCTGGCTGACCGGCAGGCGTGTCGCGTGGTCCTTCAGCCAGACTTCCGTGCTGCCCAGACCTCGCTCGACGCGCGCGATCTGCGCCACATTGACCACCACGGCGCGATGAATCTGCCAGAACTGCTGCGCATCGAGTTGGGCCAGCAACTCGCGCAAAGACAGGCGCAGCAGGAATTCGCCCTCCCGGGTCACGGCGCGGGTGTATTTGCTGTCGCTTTGAAGATAGATCACATCGGCCACCATCACCAGATGGAGCCGGGTTCCCTGTGAAGCCTGCAGCCAGCGCAGCGGCTCAGGCCTTTCTTCAGCCCTGGGCGCCGCGCCAGCCGCAGGCGCGGCCCATTTGCGCAGCCAGTGCGCCAGGTCGGCAGGCGGCAGCAGCACACGTTGCTGCAAGCGCTCCACCGTGCGGCGCAGGCGCTCCATCGCCAAGGGCTTGAGCAGATAGTCCACCGCGCCACGCTCGAAGGCCTCGACGGCATGGGCATCGTAGGCGGTGACGAACACCAGATGGCATAGGCCGGCGATGCGCTGCGCCAAGGCCATGCCGCCCAACACCGGCAGGCGAATGTCCACGAAGGCGATGTCGGGCTTGAGCGCCTGCACCATGTCCAGTCCGCGCTGGCCGTCCTCGGCCTCACCCAGGATCTCCAGCTCAGGCCACAGCTCCGCCAGGCCTTCACGCAGGCGCTGGCGCGGTAGCGGCTCGTCTTCGACGAGTACGGCCGTGGGCATGTTCACGAGGCCGCTGGCATCAACACGGGACCCACCGCCCAGGGCAGCTCGATGCGCGCGCGCACGCCGCCGCCATCGCGCTCCTGCACGCTCATGCGCGCAGCGCCGTCATACAGGCTGGCCAGCCGGTCTCGCACATTGGCCAGCCCGAGGCCCTGACCTCTGGAGCCTCTTTGGGCAGCCGCCTGCAGGCCGATGCCGCTGTCACACACCTCCACCTGCAGGCCTTGATCGACCCGGCGCGCGGAGATCTCCACGCGTCCGCCCTGGGCCTGGGGTTCGATGCCGTGCTGCACCGCGTTTTCCACCAGTGTCGGCAGCATCAGCGGCGGCATGGGGTGGGCGGCGCAGTCGGGCGCCAGTTGCACATCGAACTGCAAACGCCCGCCCAGGCGCGTCGCCATCACCGTGAGGTAGGCCCGCACCAGCGCCAGTTCCTTCTCGACGGTGGACAGCGGCTCGCGCATGGACGGCAAAGCCAAGCGAAGGTAGTCGTGGAACTCGCCCAGAAAGCGCTCGGCCAGCATTGGATCGTGGCGGATCAACTGCTGCAGGCTGGCCAGCGAGTTGAACAGGAAGTGCGGTTCCACTTGCGCCTGCATGGCCCTCAGTTCGGCCACGCTGACCTGGCGCGACAAATCGGCCATGGCCGCCGTCTGCTCGGCCCGGCTCAGGCGCAATTGCACGGCGCGCTCCTCGCGCCAGCGCCACCAGCGCAAAGGGAGGTGCATCATCATGGCAAAGGCCGTGGCCGGCAGGGCGCGGCGCCACACCAGCCCAAGATCAATCCACTGTGCCAGCCCAAAGCCCGGCAGCAAAGCCAGGCTCGCCACGCCGCCCAGCAGCGCCGCCAGCGGCACCCACACCGGCCAGCGCCGCCACGGCAGCACCAGCCAGGCCAGGCCGTAGGCCAGCCACATCTGCGCTGCCAAAGGCAGCCAGCGCGCATGCGGCCACAGGCTGTGCGCCAGCCACCAACCCAAGGCGAACGACAGCGCCGGCAGCACGGCCGAGCGCAGGCGGGGCAGGAATCGGGCCGAGGGGCTGGCGTCGACCAGCAGCCGTGCGGCAACCCAGGTCTTGAAGGAATGCAACATCATGCCGGGCCCAGAGCGTCAGTCCAAGCTCGAATTGGTCAGTGGCGATGGCCGCATGAGCGACATCATCTTCTCATTGCGTACCCGTTCGTCGCGGGCCTTGGCCCAGTCGAAGCCAAGCATGCGGGTGTCGGTGAGCGGCACCTCGGGCCCGACCACCTCGAAGTGCAGCTTGCGTGCCCAGACCTTGCCTTCACCCACCAGGGCCAGGCCCAGGGTCACGCTGTTGACCGTGGCGGGCACTTGCACCACCACGCTGACGTCTTGCCAAGTGCCATTCGGTGCCTGTGCGGCGGCGCCGCTGGGCGGCAAAGTGTGTTCACCGCCCTCCAGACCGGCAGCCACCACGTTCAAGGCGCCGCCCTTGGGGCCATCGTCCATGAACAAGCCGGCCCAGGTGCTCACGCCTTCAGAGCGGACTTGGGCGGAGAAGCGCAGGCGCTTGCCGGCATAGCCCTGGGCCGACTGCTGAGCCACAGCGAAATTCGCATACCCAGGGTCCAACTTGACCAGAGACTTGATCGACAGGCTGCGTTGGCCCTGCTCCTCGGCGGCCGGGTCCACGCCGATGTCGTAAGCGGGCGGCGGGCCTTTGGCCCAGTCGACCGGGCCGGAAGAGGCAGGTATGCCGGCGCGCATGGCCGTCCAGGGCGCGGGCAGGATCGACTCGGTCGCGCTCACGCTCATCACCAGCGCGGCCAGCGGGGCGGCAAAGAAAACACGGTAATCCATGATGGAAAATTCCTAGGCTTGGAGGCAATTCAGTACACAAGGTACCTCTGTTCGGGCGGCAGAAAGTCCAGGAGGGGTCACCGCAGTTCCAGGTTCTGCGGCGGCTTCTCATGGGCCGCCTGAGCGGCCTCCTGCTCGTGCAACTGGGCCAGGGCACGTGGCACGTCCACACCCATGTGGCTGGTGGTCAAGGGCATGTCCGTCCCCACGATGTCGAGCTTCAGGTCACGCGCCCAGACCTTGCCATTGCCCACCAGCGCCAGCCCGGTGGTGATCATCCAACCGTCGCTGGGCACGTCCACCACCACACTCACGGTCTTCCAATCGGCACCTGCGGCCACGCCAAAGACGTGCGCCAGGGTGTCGGCATCGCTCGCGCTGAACTGGTTCAGGAACGCCATCTTGTCGCTCAACACCAGACCGGCCCAGGTGTCGGCGCCCGCGGCCTTCACCTGCGCGGAAAGGCGCACCCGTTTGCCGGCATAGCCGAACACCATTTGCATGACCGCGCCAATGTCCAGCACGCTGCGGGATCCGACACTTTGGATCAGCAAGCTGTGCCGCCCCGGCTCGTCCATGCCGGGGTCCACGCCCGCCTGATACGCGTTGCCTGAAGGATCAAGTGCAGCGGTCCAGCCCTGCGGCATTCGCAGCTCGGCGGCGCTGCTGGTCATCACCAAAGCCGCCAGCGGGGCGGCGAGCAAAGCGCGGAAATCCATCGGGTTCTCCTTGATATCCGGGTTGTTGATGGAGCGCAGTATCTGCAGCCCGCCGAGGCGGCGCCAGCGGCATGCGACCAAGCCGCCCTGCAGGCGACGAGTCCGCCCAGGAGGCGACGAAGGGCGTTGGTGCAACGAGCCAAGGGCCGGCCGGCAGGATGTTGGCGTCGTAGCCGTCTGATCGCCGCGCCCTGTTGCCGCCGACGCCGAAAGGGCCACCACGCCGACCTTCGACCGCGCCAATTGATCGGCCCTGACGTCCATCAGGCATGCGGGTCGAAAGGCTGCCAATGCGGCTCACTTCGGCATCGGTGGCAACACGGTGGCGACAGAACGTACCCGCATCGACGTCGGCCTCGAGCGTTGCCTCCCTGTCGCCCACCGTTGTGAACATCGGGCGGCGATCGAGTACATGAGCCCGCTTCCACGACGGCAGCGTGCCCGAAACCGCGGGCTTGCCTCTAGTTTGTTCGATACTCGCACTATTATCATAGCATCGGACAATGGAGGTACTTCTCGAAATGAATGCGATCCTGATCGCGAAGTGGCTCAGCGTCACCTGCAGACAGAGACCTGCAGCGATTGCATCGCGACCCAGGTGCAGCCAATGACGCGCATGAATGCGCATTCAAGCAGGCGCAGAGCCCTCAAGGTCATGGCCGCTGCGCCGTTGTTGGGCGTCCTGTCCGATCTCGCGTGGGCTGCGACCGGCACCGCCGGGGCTCTTTCTGGGCCGGTCGAGCCCTTCCGGTTGGATGACGTTCGCCTCTTGCCAGGGCCGTTCCACGCAGCGCAGGAGTTGGACGGTCGTTACCTGCTGGCGCTCGAGCCGGATCGCCTGCTTCACAACTTCCGCGTGAACGCTGGCCTTGAGCCCAGGGCTCCGGTCTACGGCGGCTGGGAATCGCAGGAACCCTGGGTGGGCATTCGCTGCCATGGCCATACGCTGGGCCACTACCTGAGTGCCTGCGCCATGATGGCCGCCGCCACGGGCCTGCCCGCGTATGCGGACCGGGTGGATCGCATCGTCTCCGAGCTCGCCGACTGCCAGGAAGCGGGCCGCACCGGCTTGGTTTGCGCGTTCCCCGATGGCGACGAACAGCTACTGAACGGATTGCTTGGGCGCCCCGTCGTGGGGGTACCGTGGTACACGCTGCACAAGATCATGGCAGGCCTGCGCGATGCGCATCTGATGACACGCAATGCGATGGCCTTGCCCGTTTTGACACGTCTGGGCGATTGGATCGACCATGCGGCGAAAGATTGCGACGAGGCCTGTTTCCAGCAGATGCTGGGCGTCGAACATGGCGGCATGAACGAAGTGCTGGCCGACCTGCATGCGCTGACAGGCGACATGCGCTACCTGGCGCTCGCCGAACGCTTCAACCATCGTGCGCTCCTCGATCCGCTCGCGGATGGCCACGACCCTCTCGACGGCTGGCACTCGAACACGCAGATCCCCAAGGTTGTCGGCTTCGCGCGCTTGCATGGACTGACCGGCAATCCGCGCTACCGCAACGCATCACGATTCTTCTGGCGGAGCGTCATCGAGCACCGATCTTTCGCCACAGGCGGCAACGGCGACGGCGAGCACTTCTTTCCTGCAGGCGAGAATCGCACGCATGTGCTCTCGGCCAGGACCATGGAGACATGCTCGACCCACAACATGCTGAAGCTGACGCGGGCGCTCTTCATGGCTGAGCCCGACGCCGCTTATGCGGAATACTACGAGCGCGCGCTCGTGAACGGCATCCTGGCATCCCAGGATCCAGACAGCGGCATGATGACGTACTTCCAGGCAACGCGCCCCGGGTATCCGAAGCTGTATTGCCGCCCCTTCGACGCGTTCTGGTGCTGCACTGGAACCGGTATCGAGAACCATGCGAAGTATGGCGACTCGATCTATTTCCACGACGCCAATTCACTGGTCGTCAACCTGTTCATCGCCTCGGAGCTTGATTGGGCAGCCAAGCGGGTTCAGGTCCGGCAGACGACTCGATTCCCGGACGAGGCCGCCACACGATTCGACATCCAGGTTGCGACTCCGACATCCTTGGCTCTGCGCATTCGCCACCCTGGGTGGTGCCACGAAGTGGGCATCACGTTGAACGGGGCGCCGGTTGGCAGTCGAAGCGTTGCCGGCTACATCGAGATCCGGCACGTCTGGCACGACGGGGATGTCTTGCAGGTTCAACTGCCGATGCACCTGTGGCTCGAGCGACTGCCAGGAACGTACGATGTCGTCGCGCTGATGTATGGCCCGATCGCATTGGCGGCGCGCCTCGGAAACGAGGGGATTGCGCCGGGGAGCGACCTGATCGCCAATGAACGAACGTACGGAAGCGTTCTAGACCGACCCATTGCAATGCCCGAGGTGTCGTTGAGCGAGGCTGCGCTGGAGACAAGGGTGCGGCGCGAGCCCGGATCGGTACTGTCGTTCCGCATGCGAACGAACCTGTCCGACGCTGACATGGAGCTCATTCCGTTCCATCGAATCGCGCATGAGCGCTACAACCTGTACTGGCAGCGCGTCTAGGGAAGGTCCGATCAAGTCGAAATCGCGGACGTGGTGTACTTCGAATCGCTGCCCGGCCTTTCGGCCAAGGCAGCCTGACCCGCAGGTTCCACCGAGGAACTGTCGGCCCGTGTTCAGACAGCGGTGGCCGGCCCTATCAGTAGTTGTAGAGGACCCCGCGTCCGGCCAGGTAAACCCGACCCGCGACGGTGTTGTCTGCCGCAAGCGCTCCGATGCCACCCCACTGGTGGGAGTCATCGTTGATCCGGGTCCAGGTGCCCCCCCCGTCGTCGGATCGGAAGAGCCCGGCGACGCCGCCCACCGTTCCGACAAGGTACACAGCGGCAGAGTAGGTTG
>CAYQMX010000059.1:0-16646 GCA_964418745.1 uncultured Vitreoscilla sp. | reverse complement strand
GTCATGCGCTTCTTTCCTGCGTACTCCAGGCTCGCAAAGCTGGTCTGTTTCATGGTATCGATCATCGCGCGCGTCGCGTTCGTTGGCTATTCTGATCCGCCCGAAAAAATCAGCACTTCCTTAGACGAAGAAGGGCAACGCCTGGCACTTCGGCATGAAGGCCCACATCGGCGTGGACGCAGAGTCGGGCCTGGTGCACACCCTGATCGGCACAGCTGCCAACGTCAACGACGTGACCCAGGGGGCTGCGCTGCTGCACGGCGAAGAGGAGGTAGCGTTCGCTGATGCAGGCTACCGAGGCATCGACAAGCGCGACGATGCCAAGGATCTGGAAGTCACCTGGCACGTGGCGATGCAGCCCGGCAAGCGACGCGCGCTGAACCCGAACAACAGGCGCGACCGCCTGCTTGAGAAGGTCGAGAAGCTCAAGGCCAGCGTGCGGGCCAAGGTCGAGCATCCGTTCCGCGTCATCAAACAGCAGTTTGGCTATGCCAAGGTGCGGTACCGCGGCTTGGCCAAGAACATCGCGCGGCTGACGATGCTGTTCGCGATGAGCAATCTGTGGATGGTGCGCAAGCAGCTAATGGGGGCCCAGGGATGAGTGCGCCCGCAGCGTGGGAAGTCGAGGCGCAGAGCCGCGATTTCGACGATCTTGACGAGACTTTTGCGACCGGAACGCTGCCGACCTTCAAATCACGCAACGTGCGCCGTCGATCGCCTGGGATTGACGCTCGCCAGACCGGTTGTGCAGACTGTCCCTAGCTACCTTCGGGTTTGGCCTTTCCCTTACAGGCCTCTTGCCAATCCGCGATGAGCCTATTCATCGACATCTGCTAGGCGACTTCTTCCTCTGCGATGCGCTTTTCGACATACCAGCAGCTCTTGGCGTAGTTCTCAGCAGCCTCTCGGGTCAGCGCCGCGATCGCCCAGATCGCCACGTTCGATGAATTCTTTGAGCCCGGTCGTCATGAAGTTGGGGTCAAGTTTCGCTCACTGGGTGCTTCGGCTTGCCACGACAATGACTGGCGCTCACCGTCAGACGGCGGGAGGCAGTCGCCCTCGGGAGGTCGCTTGAAGATATTTGCACCTTGCATGGAATGCCAAAAAGAACTGGGACATCCGTCGTTCGAACCCATCTTTGTTGAGTACTTTGATGATCGGCTTGGCAGTTTGACTTGCTCTCGCGGCCACACAGGCACCGTCATTCTCCAGAGCCAGAAGTTCGAAGTCTTGATGGAGTCTGGCGTCAATGCCCTCCTGCAGGGATTCACGCTAGAGGCGTGCAGCAGCTTTGCAGCGGCCGTCGAACGAGCAATAGAGTTCGGACTGCGCGTGCTGTGTACGGCTCAAGGCGTGTCGAACGACCTCTGGGGCAAGACGTTCAAGCCGATCTCCAAACAGTCCGAGCGGCAACTCGGCGCCTTTACGGTGATGCATGCCTTAGCATTCGGCGAACCCTACATCTCGAATCAGAAATTTGTCGAACGCAGAAATCGCGTCATTCACCAAGGTGAGGTGTTGAACAAGGACGAAGCCACCGCGTTTTGCGCTCTAGCCTACGGCGAGATCGTGGGCCTGATGGTGCGCATCAAGAATGCGTTCCCGACGCAACTGCATGACACGATTGTGCGCGAAATGATCGATCGACAGAAGATCATTCCGCCCGGACACCGCGCCACGACGACTGGCACGAATTTCTACAACCTGACCAACACGATCCATCGACCTTTTTCGGACGCATTGGCACATTTCCAGCACAGTCAGAAGTTGCTCCACGACGCGATCCCGGAAATGGAAGCGATGGCGCGGGCAGTACTGGCGAGAGTTGGGCCTGCCGCAAAATCGTGAACTTTGGCCTACGACGCATACGTGCTTCGCCCAGCGCACAGGCATAACATGCGCCGTCCCTGGCGCCTTGGCGGGTGCCCGCCGCGCGGCATGAACGTCGACGCCGTGAGCGTGATGGCCATCAGCATGCCGACGACCGGCGCCGGCTGGACACGGGCCTCTTGAGGTGATCACGGATTTCGTGAAAGAGCGGCAATGAGCCATGCTCGCAACTGGGCCTGGATCAGATGCGACATCGATCAACTCGCCTCTCGCTACTTGGCCACAGACTTCGGCTTCGACCTCTTGCGCGTCTTGATCCCAGCCTTGTCCGCTTCCTGCGCCATAGGTGTCAGCAGTGCAGCAGCCTGCATCAGCTTTCCTGACCTACCACTGGGCGTCCGGTACACGTGCTCGCTCAGGATCAACTGAAGTCTGTCGAGGTGCCGCACATAGGACGCCCCTTGCTCGCGACCTAGCGCTGTCAGGGCGACGGACCGCTTGCCCGCCCCAAGCTTCCGCTCTGCAATTCGTCGGACATATCCGCGCGTCTCCAGCCTCTTTAACGACTCCGAAATTCTCGCGGTCGAGTACCCAGTTGCGACGCTGACTTCTTTCGGCTCGATGAGCCTGTGGGGGTCCGCCGTCTCTGTGAACCGAAAAATGCAATTCAGGATCATCACGTCGGTGGTGTTCAACCTGCCAATGGTCGAAACGAGGCGCTCCAGCAGCGCGGCAATCTGCAGGTGCTGTTGAAGAAGCACCGCGCCGCCCGCCTCTCCGTGTAGCACCGGCGTGAGTCGGCGGAGGTCCAGCAACTCAATATTTTGACCAATCAGCTTCGATCGCACGCGGCCGAGTCTAAATTGATTCGCACAGCGTTACCAATCTGCGCGATGGTTTACGCACCGAAATCGCTTGGAGGGGCAGCTCTGCTTCGCAAAGAATCGCCAGAGCAATACCGTTTGGCGCATAGGGAGCGCCCACGCTCGCACCGTTCAGCTACGTGAACATCCCGTGTTCGTACTGGCGGCCCGCGGGCCGGTATTGCTCACCCCAACGGCGGCGGCGCACTTGCGCGCCCCGGCCTGCTGACAAGCGCGACCGTCGGCAGGTCAGCTGCTGCATTCGAGTCAACGGACTCTCAACCAGAGGCGGGAACCACAAATGTAGATTCAGAAAGCACAACGCCTAGCCGCGGGCGGCTAGGCGTTGACTTGGGTACTTCATTCCTACTTACCAGGGCGGGAATGAAGCGACTCTACTCCTCCCAGTAGAAGTACGCAAGAGGTGCGTGCCGGGGGAGTGCTGTCTTCGAAATTTGAGCAACACAGCGCCAGGCCATTGCCGGCCAAGGCGTCGCGGCTGCGCAGGTTCCTTCCTGATCGCCCGATCGGCGAAAGGAAGAAGCATGTCTTTCGTGCATGAAAGTGAACTATCCGAAGAACTGTGGGAGGGCCTCAAGTCTCTCTATAGGCCGGGTCTGCTGACGGCAGTCCACAACGCAATCTCCGGCAAGCTCCCGAGAACCGGGTTGAACTATGTAGTCAGGTGCCTGCGAGAGCCCTCACGCAACACTGAGAGCTCGGTCAAGAGCAGCTCTGGCAAATATCCCTCGAACAAGCTAGGCCGCTCGATCGGATTCGAGAGTTCGTACCTCGAATACATGACGATCATTCGCCATGAGATGGACCCTCAGTGCATCGCGTTGCTCGACCAAGGACACGCAATCACGGTGCTGGCGCGATCCGGAGGTCGATCGATTGGCTACCAGCATCGTCCTGATTTTGTCTGCATCCGACACGATGGCGTCAAACTCATCGAGTGCAAGACGAAAGAGGGCATCCAGCTCAAGAACGAGGCCAACCCTGGATTCTTCGGCTTTGAGGGCGGCCGCTGGAGATGCCCGACTGCGGAGGCCGAGGCGAAAACTTACGGTTTCATTTACGAAGTCTGGACCGATCTCGATTTCTCGGCATGCGAGCTCCGCAACAGCAAGGTCGTCGAGCGCTATCTCTGTGGCGACACGCGTATCTACGACCATCAGGTCGAGGCGCTTCGTCGCTACATCGATCAACCAGGCAGTCGCACAATTGATCGGGTGCTGGATGAGGTCGGCCACGAAGTGACGGTTGACGGCATCTTTGCAGCTATCGCGCGCAGAGCAGTTTCCTTCGACATGGACTCTGCACCGCTGACAAAGCTGAGCCTGTGCGAACTGTTTCGCGATGACTCGACGATGCTGGCATATCGGCGCGCTCTTGCGAAGTCGCTGATTGAAGTGCCGCAGGTGCAGTCCGGCGGAATTTCGCTTCAGACCGGTGATGAGGTGATGTGGAACGCAGGTCGCTGGAGGTGTGTGGGCATCAGCGAGGGCTCGATCAGCTTGGTGCCCAACGCAGATATCCAGCCTCAGCCGTGGGGTACAAACAAGTGGATCTCGGTGAATGCGTTTTTGCAAAAACTCAAAAGCGGTGAGATGACCCTCATTGCGACGACGCCGCGCACGGCCGCGTCCGACAAATTGAAGTCGCTGCTGCAGCGCGCGACGGAAGACGAGCTTGCAGAAGCAAGCAAGCGGTACGACATCATTGCCACTCACCTGGAGCCAGGTGCCAGTGCGCCAGAGGGCCGAAGCGTCAGACGTTGGATCAAGAGCTACAGAGATGCACTCCTGAAGTTGGGCAACGGATTTGTTGGCCTGCTTCCGCTTTGGCGTGAGGCTGGAAATCGAACGCCACGTCTGGAGGACGCCGTCGTAAGGCGCGCAGTCGATGTCATCAATCGATACTACCTTGCTCCGGAGAGACTGACTAAGTCCGCAACTTATAGGCTTCTTCATGGCGAACTCGAAGCGGCAGGCTACAGGTCGCCATCCTACAAGTGGTTCTGCGGTCTGATCAATGCGATTCCTGACTATGAGGCCAAGCTCGCTCGAGAGGGTCGCAAGGGAGCGTATCGCTTCGAGCCACGGGTCATCTGCGCAGACCACGAGGCTACGCCCGTCGCCGAACTCGCGATGGAACTTGTCCACATTGACCACACGAAGATCGACTTGGTCGTCAGAACGGACGGTGAGCCGATTCGCCTATGGCTGACGGTCATGATCTGCGCCGCCACGAGGCGCATCTTGTCCTACGCGCTGTCATTCGAGCCCCCAAGCTATCGCCAGGTGATTCTCGCAATTCGAGAGTGCGTTAAGCGTCATTCCCGGCTTCCGCGCGCCATCGTGGTCGACGGCGGCAAGGAATTTCGGTCGACTTGGTTCGAGACGTTCTGCGCGCTGTATCACGTTAAGGTGCAGCGCCGGCCAAAAAGTAAAGCTCGCTTCGGTGCTCAGATCGAGAGGTTCTTTGGGACGGTGAACACACAGCTCTTCTACGCCATGATCGGCAACACCCAGAACACCCGAAATGTCCGGCAAATGACCGCCGAGGTGGATCCGTACCAACGTGCGACTTGGACGGCGGACGACCTCAAGCCAGCGATCGAGAACTTCTTCTTCGAGGTCTACGACACGACAGAGCACTCCAGTCTTATGACCAGTCCCCGAAATGCCTTCAAGTTGAGCATGGCCACGTACGGATCCTGCCCACATCTGCTGCAGACCTTTGACGAGACCTTTCTGATTCTCACCAGTGCGACCACAAGGAATCGAACGGCCAAGATACAGCCCGACGGCGTGAAGATCAACTACTTCTACTACAACCATCCGAGTTTGCGCTTTCGACTTGGAGAGTCGCTGCCTGTACGTTTCGATCCGTTCAACATTGCCAATGCTTGGGTGCAGATTGACGACATTTGGCTCAAGGTAACTTCCAGACACGCGTCCGTCCTAGCGAACCACTCGGAGCATGATCTTTCCGTCGTCACTGCGGCGAGACTGGCGCAGCGCAGCGAAACTGAGCGCAAGAAGCTCACCGAACCGTCTGTAGTCAAGTTGCTTCAAGACATTTTCACCCGTCAAGAATGGATCGAGCAGCGACAGCGATCTGCGTCGGAACGGCTGCTTCGTTCCAGTGATGCTGGACGCGTTGCTGCCTGCGAGCAACCAGTAGTTGTCGACGAAGTGCCGCAGCAGTCGGCAACGGCCTCTCCCAAGCATACACAGCGCCTAGAGGTCTCCGACGAACTGTACGAGCTGGAGATGTCGAAATGACTGCTGACTACGAGCGCAAATGCAATGAGCGAAGCGACGAGTTCTTCAACGCTAAGGTGGATCATCCTCGATTCACCAAAGTTCTCGAGGACGCTCTGTTCTATCTGACCAAGGCGCCTGGCACGCGCATCGCAAGCATTGTTGGCCCCTCTGGTGTTGGCAAGTCCAGGGTTGTCAGTCAAATCAATGACCGAGTGCTCGAGCTCAATCGCGAGCGCATGCAGGTCGATCGAGAGTTTGTACCCTTCGTCTATACGGAAGCGCAGGCTTACGGCCACGCTCAGTTTTCCTACAAATACCTTTATGAGGCAACACTACTGGCCCTTGGGGATCCTTTCGCGAGACTACCCTCGACGCACAGGGCTCGGAAATTAACTGAAGCACACCAACCATTTGGACGTCGGAGGCTGGAGACTGAATACGTCCTTCGTGATCGCATGCAGGTGGAATTGCTTCGCCGAGGAACCTTGATCTGGTGCATTGACGAGGCACAGCACACTTTGCAGGCAAAAGCGGGCCCAACAAAGCACCAGCTTGATGTTCTTAAGTCGATAGGGCAAAGTGGCAAGGCGAAGCTTTTGACGGTTGGGCCGCCTGAGCTCATGGACAAGATGCTGTGCTCCGGGCAACTCGCTCGCCGAAGCGTCACCATCTGCTTCACGCGTTACCGTTTTAGTGACAAGCAAGACTTGGCCAGCTTCGCCGCGACTGCGGACAAACTCTTCAAGCTCATGAGGTTTTCTTCCACGCCGAAGGCGAGAGAACACTTGGATATGCTCTATGCGGGGTCGCTGGGATGCATCGGAGTTTTGAAAGAGTGGTTCCAAAGAGCCATGGATCACGCCATGGCTCGCTATACCAATTTAGATGAGGTGCATCTCACGATCGATGATCTGATAAAAGGAGAGGCCGACGAGCCGACCAAGGCCAAGCTCCTCGATGAGATTGAGCGCATGGAACGTGCTGAGGACCTGGTGGATCACGAGGAATTCATCGATCGCGTTATTTCGGGCTCGCCATCCTCCAAGAGCGCGACTTCCAAGGCCGATGCTTCAAGCACGCCGTCCAACGCGTCCCAACTGATCGATGTGGGCAACCTTACAAAGGCAGACATCGCGCGCCTCCAACAGCTCATGGATGCGGGCATCTTGAAGCCGCCTCCGCGTGCTCGCCGTACTAAACCGGGTAATCGCAATCCTGGGCGCGATCCGACTGGTATCCCTAAGCCGCGGAGCGCGCCATGACTAGCGAGAGCTTGATTCCAGTGCGGTCTACGTTGGCTAACCTGAAACCTGCCGGTCTGGGTACAGGGCAAGTCGAATCCTTCGACGGGTACCTCTGGCGCCTTGCTCAAGTTCATGGGGTGTCGCTTCAAGCAATCAAGACCTATGCGCTTGAGGGATCGAAGATGACTCGCGCCAAAGCAACTGCCAAGCGTGCTGACTTGCCCTCTGTCGTCAACGTCAGGCTCAGGGCTGCGTTACCGCCGCTGACGCTGGTGCACGATTCGGGGCGACTGGGCCTCGGTGGCATGTACGGGCGACTTGGTCAGAATTTCGTGCTGCGAAAGAAGCGCTGTTGGTGCCCGGCTTGCATCGCCGAGATGGGCCCAGACAATCGCTACTGGCCGCTTGTTTGGAACCTTGAGGGGTATAGCTACTGCAGTCGTCATCGAATGCCTATGGCGACAAGGTGTCCAAGTTGCTCTCGACGCTTCGACCTGTCCGGCGATTGGCTGCCCTTCGATGGCGCATGTCCGAACTGCAAGGCGGACGTATGCCAAGCTGCTGCCGCCGGTGCACAGGGCGAATCGTCGGCCGGCGAGATTGCATTGAGCTCGGCGCTTGAGCAGTTCTCTGCCGAGGTCGCCAACATTCCCGCTGTCACGAAGCCTGGACAAGACTTCGCTTTGAACCGCACCCTCGATCATGCGCGCAAGACCGGCGCGGCGTCGTCCCTCACAGAGGTCGCGAGCATTGTTGGCATGACGCCGCTCTTCTTCGAGAGGCTTCGACGCGAACGTGGCGCTTTGCCTACCCTCAGCGTACTTGGCCGACTCTCGATCGCTACCGGCGTTCCAATTGCGGGCATTCTCTTCGAACCGCTCTGGAGGTCAGATGCCGTACGTCTCGATCCCGCCGCGCTGACTTCCCTGCCGTTCGCGAACGGTGGGCAGCAGCGCGACTTCGTGGGGATCGTGACTGACGCTCGTGAGGCCGTGGAAAGGGGTGAGGGCATTCCGCTCATCGAACTGGCCTCTCGTCATGGCGTTACGCCGAACTCCGCTCGCGCGGCCTTGGGAATGGACCTCGTCCGTCGGCTGAAGGAGGCCGCAGCGCATCGTCGCGAACTGCTCAAGCGCCAACAATTCGAGGAACTCGTATCGTCGATGACGGTTGTGTGCAGGGACATGCGTGCCGAAGGCGAGAGTCTCGTTGCCGCCATCGTCGCTCGAAAGCTGAATCGGTTTGGCGAACATCGCTACTTCATGCGGGCCTTTCAGGTCGCGCTTGAGCGGAGCGCGTAGACGCATTAGCGCGCGGAAGCGCGAGACGTAGTCCGCACGCCTTCGTTGCCGACAGGGTTGAAGCAATGATTGGCCCGGAATTTTTGAAGCATAGGTTGGCCTGGCGGCCAATCTATGGGTCAAGGAATAACCCGCGGGACGAGGCGCGAAGGGCTGTCCGGCCGGCCGAATTGGATATATAGTGGTACTAAAGTGGTTCGAGAGATTCGAGCTGCGCCCGTCACCGGAACCGTCCGCCGCCATGATGCCGCTCTCCTCGTCGACCGTCTTTTCCACCTGCCGAGGCCTTGCGATCGCCACGGCCATCGGCGCCCTGCTGGCGTTGCCGTCCGCCGCCGCCACGCCGGCGGGCGCGGTGGCGCCGTCCGCGGCCCCGTACGCGCTGTTCGGCGGCAAGCCGCTGGAGTTCGAGCGCAGCGGCGGCAAGATCGTCGGCGTCTACACGCCCAACTGGCAACCGGCGGCGCTGGTCGACGCGCTGCACGGCGACAGCGTGACGCACGTCATCTACGCCTTCATGCACGTCTGCGGGCCGGGCCAGTTGCCCGAGGACGCGCCCAAGTGCGCCGGCAAGGGCGACTACCAGCTGGCCACCTCGGCGGTCGACGACCGCTTCGACGCGGCCTTCGCCCGCCTGAAGGCGCGCGCGCCGCACGTGAAGGTGCTGGCGTCGGTGGGCGGCTGGGGCGGCTCCGATCCGCTGTTCCACCTCGCCGTCGCGGCGGCGCCGCGCGCCGCGTTCGCGAAGTCGGCGGCCGACTTCCTGCGCGGGCATCCGGGCTTCGACGGCATCGACATCGACTGGGAACATCCCACCAACAACGGCGCGGCCAACGGCGTGCAGCTCGGCTCGCCGGCCGACGGGC
The DNA here is from genome assembly GCA_964418745.1 of uncultured Vitreoscilla sp. Classification (GTDB taxonomy): domain Bacteria; phylum Pseudomonadota; class Gammaproteobacteria; order Burkholderiales; family Burkholderiaceae_C; genus Scleromatobacter. The sequence continues at coordinate 7,267 of CAYQMX010000059.1, read as the reverse complement.
AGGGCTATGCCGACCTGATGGCGGCGCTGCGCTCCGCGCTCGACACGCTGACCGCCGAGAACGGCCACAAGTACCTGGTGACGGCGGCGATCAACACCGACCACGCGATCGTCGACAAGGTGAACTACCGCGACGCCGCGAAGTCGCTGGACTTTGTCTTCATGATGACCTACGACTTCTACGGCGCGTGGACGAAGGCCACCGGCAACCACGCGGCGCCGCGCGCCAGCGCCGCGGGCGCGCAGGACGGCCTGGACGCCGCCGTCGCCACGATGACCGGCGCCGGCGTGCCCGCGGCCAAGCTGGTGGCCGGCGTGGCGATGTACGGCCGCGGCTTCACCGGCGTGGCGCGGCCGGCCGCGGGCCAGGGCTTCAGCGGCGCGCCGCACGCCGGCACCTACCCGGCGCTCGAGGGCGCCAGCGACTACCGCGAACTCGCCGCGCGCTACATCGACGGCCACGGCCGCGGCCGCCATGGCTACCAGGTGCTGCATGACCCGCGCACCGGGGCCTGGAACCTCTACAACGCGCGCAGCGCGCTGTTCATGGGCTACGACGACCCGCGCGCCGTGCTCGCCAAGGGGGCCTACGTGCGCCAGGCCGGCCTGGCCGGCGTCTTCGCGTGGGAGCTGTCGCAGGACAACGGCGACATCCTCAACGCGATGAACTTCGGCGTCGGCAACGCGTTGCTTCAACCCTGAAACAGCGGCGCGAGCTCGCGCCGCGCGGCGTCGACGAAGGCCCGCGTGCGGGCCGGCAGCAGGCGGGCGTTCGGATAGACGATGCTCACCGGCAGGCGTGGCGGCTCGAAGTCGGCCAGCACTGCGCGCAGCCGGCGCTCGCGCAGCGCGTCGCCGACCTGGTACGAGAAGAACTGGCCGAAGCCCGCGCCCTGCTCGCAGGCCAGCAGCGCCGCGCCGGCATGGTTGAACGCCAGCGGCCCGTCGACCGCCACGTGCAGCCTGCGGCCGTCGTCCTGGAATGACCAGCCCGGCCGGATCGGCCCCGACAGGCGGATGCAGGGCTGCACGCGCAGCTCGGACGGGTGGCGCGGCGTGCCGTGGCGGCGCAGGAACGCGGGCGCGGCGACCACCCGCAGCCGCACGTCGCCGATGCGCAGCGCCACCAGGGACGAGTCCGCCAATGCGCCGATGCGGATGCCGACGTCCACGCCTTCGTCCACCAGGTCGACGAAGCGGTCGAGCAGCTGCACGCTGCATTGCAGGCCCGGATGGGCGGCGACGAAGCGCGTGACGAAACCGGCGACCACGCCCTGGCCCAGCAGCACCGGCGCGGTGATCGCGAGCCGGCCGCGCGGCGCCTGCGTGTCGTCGGCGAGGCTGGCGTCGGCCTCGGCCACGGCGGCCAGGATGTCGCGGCTGCGCGCCAGGTATTGCAGGCCTTCCTGCGTCAGCGCCAGCCGCCGCGTGGTTCGCTGGAACAGGCGCGCACCGAGCTGCGCCTCCAGCGCCGCGAGGCTGCGCACCACCGCCGGCAGCGACATGCCCAGCGCCGCCGCGGCCGCGGTGAGGCTGCCGTCGTCGGCGATCTGCACGAAGGTCTTCATGGCGCGGAGCTTGTCCATCGCGCGATATTAATCCGTTGGACGCAACAAACAACTGCGCTCGGTGCTGTTTACTGCACTTCGCGGTGGCGCGATGATGCGCCTGTCTTTCGCACCTGGAGGCCCGCATGGCCGGAACCCAACACCTGTGGCTGTTCATCGTCTCGGGACTGCTGCTCAACATCACGCCCGGGCCCGACTCGCTGTTCATCATGGCGCGCAGCGCGACCCAGGGCTGGCGCGCCGGCTTCGTGGCCTGCTGGGGCATCGGCAGCGGGGTGTTCGTGCACGTGTTCGCGGCGGCGCTCGGCCTGTCGGCGCTGCTGGCGACCTCGGCCACGGCGTTCACCGTCGTCAAGATCGTCGGTGCTGCCTACCTCGCGTGGATCGGACTGGGCATGCTGCGCCAGCGCGCGGGCGGCACGGCGGCCGTGGTGGCGGGCGCGCCGCGCGCCATCGCGTGCCGTGACATCTTCCGCCAGGGCTTCCTCACCAACGTGCTCAACCCGAAGGTGGCGCTGTTCTTCCTCGCCTTCGTGCCGCAGTTCATCGCCCCGGACGCGCCGTCCAAGCCGCTGGCCTTCATCGTGCTGGGCGTGATCTTCAACATCAACGGCATGCTCTGGTGCCATTCGCTGGCGCTGTTCACCGCGTTCGCGAGCCGGCGACTGGCAGTCGGGGCGACGGTGGGGCGCTGGCTCAACCGGACGATGGGCGCGGTGTTCGTGGCGCTCGGCGCCAAGCTCGCGCTGGCCTCGCGCTGAGGAGTCTGCGCATGGCCCACCTGTACACCGCGCTGGTCCGCTGGCAACTGGCGGATGCCGATTTCCTCGGCAAGCGCTACAGCCGCGCGCATACCTGGACCTTCGATGGCGGCGTAGTCGTGCCCGCGTCGTCGTCGCCGCACGTGGTGCCGCTGCCGATGTCGGACGCGCGCGCAGTCGATCCGGAAGAGGCCTTCGTGGCGGCGCTCTCGAGCTGCCACATGCTGTGGTTCCTCGACATTGCCTCGCGCGCCGGCTACGCGGTGCAGTCCTACGAGGACGCTGCCGACGGCCACATGGGGCGCAACGCCGCCGGCAAGCTGGTGGTGGACGTCGTCACGCTGCGCCCGCGCACGCGTTTCGCGGGCGCGCGCGTACCCGACGCCGCCGCGCTGGCGGCGCTGCACCACGAGGCGCACGCGGAATGCTTCCTGGCGAACTCGGTGCGCTGCGAGATCCGCTGCGAGCCGGCGCTGGAATGAGACAAGGGGCGCGACGACCGTCGTGCCCCTTGTCGGTCGGGTGTCGGGAAAGCGCTCAGCCGATGCGCTTGTCCGTCGTGCCGTCGAACAGGTGGGTGGCGTCGGCGGCCCACTTCACGTGCACCGCGTCGCCCACCTTGGCTGACATGTAGCCCGGCACGCGCAGCGTGAGGTTGCCCACCGCGGTCTCGACGGTGGCGTACGTCTCGGGACCGGTGGGCTCGGTGAAGCGCAGCGTGCCGGGCACGCCGTCGTCGGCGAACTGGGCGGCTTCCGGTCGCAGGCCGTAGGTGAGCTTGCCGGCGTCGGTCTTCTGCAGCGCCTCGCGCTGGCCCGGGGTGAGCGCCAGCTCGATGCCGTGGGCGGTGGCGCCGGTGGCGCTGCGCGCGGCCGGGATCATGTTCATCGCCGGCGAGCCGATGAACTCGGCGACGAAGCGGGTGGCGGGCCGCGCGTAGATGTCCTCCGGCGTGCCGAACTGCTGCACGACGCCTTCCTTCATCACGGCGATGCGGTCGCCCAGCGTCATGGCCTCGACCTGGTCGTGGGTGACGTAGACGGTGGTCGTCTTCGTGCGCTGGTGCAGCAGCTTGATCTCGGCGCGCATCTCGACGCGCAGCTTGGCATCCAGGTTGGACAGCGGCTCGTCGAACAGGAACAGCTTCGGGTCGCGCGCGAGGGCGCGCCCCATCGCCACGCGCTGGCGCTGGCCGCCCGAGAGCTGGCCCGGCTTGCGATCGAGCAGCTGCGTGATCTGCAGCATCTTGGCCACGCGCTGCACGGCCTCGTCGCGCTTTTCCTTGGGCACCTTGCGCATCTCGAGGCCGAACGCGATGTTCTGCCCCACGTTCATGTTCGGGTAGAGCGCGTAGCTCTGGAACACCATCGCGATGTCGCGGTCCTTCGGCGGCAGCCAGGTGACGTCGCGATCGCCGATGGAGATCGTGCCGTCGGTCGGGGCGTCGAGGCCCGCGATCATGTTCAGCAGCGTGGACTTGCCGCAGCCCGAAGGCCCGACCAGGATCAGGAATTCGCCCGCTTCCACCTCGATGTTGATCCCCTTGAGGATCTCGACGTTGCCGAAAGTCTTGCGTACGTTGGCGATCGTCAGCGCACCCATCTCATCATCCCTTCACCGCGCCGGCTGTCAGGCCGCGCACGAAATACTTGCCAGCAACGACGTAGACGAACAGGGTCGGCAGCGCGGCGATCAATGCCGCGGCCATGTCCACGTTGTATTCCTTGACCGAACTGGTCGTGTTCGCGAGATTGTTCAGGCCGACGGTGATCGGCTTGGAATCCGCGCCCGAGAAGACCACCCCGTACAGGAAGTCGTTCCAGATGTTGGTGAACTGCCAGATCAGCGTCACCACGAGAATGGGCGTCGACAACGGCAGCACGACGCGCCACAGGATGCGCCAGAAGCCCGCGCCGTCCAGCATCGCCGCCTTGATCAGCTCGTCGGGCAGGCCGATGTAGTAGTTGCGGAAGAACAGCGTCGTCGACGGGATGCCCGCGAGCACGTGCATCACGATCAGCCCGACGATGGAGCTGGCGATGCCGAAGTAGCCCAGGATCTGGCTCATCGGCAGCAGCACCACCTGCATCGGCATGAACACGCCGAACAGCAGCATCGCGAACATCACCTCGCTGCCGCGGAAGCGCCACTTCGACAGCACGTAGCCGTTGACGATGCCGATCGCCGTCGAGATCGCCACCGCGGGAACGACCATCGCCACGCTGTTGAGGAAATAGGGCTTCAGGCCGCCGCAGTCGGTGCCGGTGCAGGCCTGGCTCCAGGCCTTGCCCCACGAGTCGAAGGTGATCGCGGTGGGCAGCGACATCAGGCTGCCGCCGCGGATCTGGTCCATGTCCTTCAGCGACGTGACGACCATCACGTACAGCGGCATCAGGAACCAGGCCGCGAAGATCAGCAGCACCGCCCACAGGACGACGCGATGCCAGGTCAGGGCGTTCGGCCGGTTCACTTCTTGCTCCTCAGTTCGGAATACAGGTAGGGCACGACGATCGCAGCCACGGTGGCCAGCATGATCTCGGCACTCGCCGCGCCGAGCGCGACCTGGCCGCGCGAGAACGACATCGCGTACATGAACGTGGCCGGCAGGTCGGTGGAGTAGCCGGGGCCGCCCGCGGTCAGCGCGATCACCAGGTCGAAGCTCTTGATCGCCAGGTGGCTGACCACCATCAGCGTGCTGAAGAACACCGGCCGCAGCGACGGCACCACGATGCGCCAGTAGATGCGCGGCAGGCTGGCACCGTCGATCTGCGCTGCCTTGATGATGGAGTCGTCGATGCCGCGCAGGCCGGCCAGGAACAGCGCCATCACGAATCCCGATGCCTGCCAGATGCCGGCGATCACGATGCAGTAGATCGCGCGCTGGTCGTTGACGAGCCAGTCGAAGGTGAAGTCGGGAAAGCCCCAGCTGCGCACCAGGTGCTCGATGCCGAGGCCCGGGTTCAGGATCCACTTCCACGCGGTGCCGGTGACGATGAAAGAGATCGCCATCGGGTAAAGGTAGATCGTGCGCAGCACGCCTTCGCCGCGGATCTTCTGGTCCAGCAGGATGGCCAGCAGCAGGCCCAGCACCATCGCGCCGCCGATGAACAGCACGCCGAAGATGGCCATGTTGGTCAGCGCCACGTGGAAGCGGTCGTTGTCGAACAGGTTGGCGTAGTTCTCGAACCCGACCCAGTCGTAGTTCGGCAGCATGTGCGACGCGGACAGCGACAGGTAGCCGTTCCACGCGATCAGGCCGTAGATGAAGAAGAACGACAGCAGGAAGCTGGGCGCGACGACCAGCTTGGGCAGCCAGGAGGCGCTGGGGACTTTGTGTCGGGACATGGAAGCGGCGAGGCTTTCTTGACGCGGTCGGGACGTGGTGTGTGCAACGACGCCGCTGCACGCGAGGACGGGCCCGAGAAGGCGGAGCTCGCCAGGGGCCGCGACCCGAGGGAGCTTAAGTGCAAAAAGCGCCACGCGCGAGTGACCGCGCGCGGCGAATGCCCATGGGAGAGGAAAAAAGCAGTCGTCGGGCGACGATTACTTGGTCTTGGACGCCTTCAGGATCTCGGCTTGCGCGTCCTTGGCCGTTTCCTTGTCGTCGTTCCAGAACTTGCTGACGGCGTCCTTGATGGCGCCTTCGGCGGCCGGCGGGACGGCCATGCCGTGGGCGATCGACGGCAGCAGCGTGTTGGACTTGGACGAGGCGACGAAGTCGCGGTTCGATTCCTTGGCGCAGTCGTCGAACTTGTCGAGCTTGACGTCGAGGCGCACCGGGATCGAGCCCTTGTTCAGGTTGAACAGCTCCTGGAACGCCGGCGACATGATGGCCTTGGCCAGGTCCTTCTGGGCCGGCACGTTGGCGGTGTTCTTCAGCTGGAACATCGCGAACGAGTCGATGTTGAAGGTGTAGTCCTTGGCCGAGCCCGGCGCCGGCGAGCAGACGAAGTCCTTGCCCGGCACCTTGCCCGCGGCCAGGAACTCGCCCTTGGCCCAGTCGCCCATCAGCTGCATGCCGGCTTCACCCTTGATGACCATCGCGGTGGCCAGGTTCCAGTCGCGGCCCGGGGCGTTCTTGTCGGTGTAGCCGTGGATCTTCTTGAACGTCTCCAGCACCTTGATCATGGTCGGGCTGTTGATCGCGGCCGGGTCGAGCTTGACCAGCGCGTTGCGGTAGAAGTCCGCACCGCCGACGCCCATCGCGACGTCCTCGAACACGGTGAAGTCCTGCCAGTTCTGGCCGCCGTGGGCCAGCGGGATCAGGCCGGCGGCCTTGATCTTGTCACCGGCGGCGAAGAACTCGTCCCACGTGGTCGGCACCTTGGCGCCGGCCTTCTTGAAGACCTCCGGGTTGGCCCACAGCCAATTCACGCGGTGCACGTTGACCGGCGCGGCGATGTAGTGGCCCTTGTACTTCATCACGTTGGCGACCACCGGGGGCAGGACGGCGTCCCACTTCTCGGCCTTGGCCACGTCGTCGATGTTGGCGAGCACGCCTTCGGCGGCCCATTCCTGCAGGGCCGGGCCCTTGATCTGCGCGGCGGCCGGGGCATTGCCCGAGATCACGCGCGACTTCAGCACCGTCATGGCGGAGTCGCCGCCGCCGCCGGCGACCGCGAAGTCCTTCCAGGTGTGGCCTTCGGCCTCCATCATCTTCTTCAGTTCGCCGGCGGCCTTGGCCTCGCCGCCCGACGTCCACCAGTGCAGGACTTCCAGTTCATCGGCTTGGGCTGCGCTGACGCCCAGGATGGCGGCGACGGCGATGACGGTCAGGCGCGGCAGGGCGCTGAATTTCTTGGACATGTGTTTGTCTCCGTACAGATTCGTGGATTCGATGAGGCACCGCGGCCGTTGCGGGCCGCGGTGTGTCTTGCGAGGTTCAGAACCAGACTTCCAGCTGGGCGCCGTACGACACCGCGTTGGTCTTGTTGGTGGG
>CAYQMX010000058.1:0-16723 GCA_964418745.1 uncultured Vitreoscilla sp. | reverse complement strand
CCGAGTGCGCAACTACGTCAACGAGGCCGGCAAGGAAGTGATCGAGCAGTGGGCCAGGGGGGCTGGCATCACCGGCCTCGAAATCGTCCCCCTCGACCCGATCTGACCGCCGACTGATATCGGTCCGGCGCAGCCGGTGATTCTTGGCGCCGATCGATGGCAATAGCCCGCCCGAAACCGGCCCTTGGCGACCGACCGCTGTTGGCCGGGTGCCGGCATACGGCTGCACCCACCGTAGTGCCAAGGGTACCTGCAACGGTTCAAAGGCCGCCCTGCCCGCCGTATGGAACTCCCAGTTCTGTTGGCAGACGCCGCTATGGCGACAGGAATAGTCATCGAGGCCAGCGAGTCTGCTGGACGCGCTCATTCAACGATTGATGATCAACTACAGCCCTTGACGTGACGTGCGCCTGCAACTTCATGGATGTCGCCTTGCGCCGCATGCAGCATGCAGCACAGCATCAAGGGGTGGGCCCACCCGCCGCTGGTCGCTGATAAGATCGAAACGTCGCGCATGACTGGCCACAACGAGATCCCGGCTCCGACGTTCCCTCCCCCGCTACGTGTTGTGGGGTGAATCGTGGGGTTCGGCGTACCACGTGGACGAGAAGCCTTTGCCGATCAATTGCCTGGCCTCGACGTCTCACTTCAGGTGCAGAACGTCGAGTGACGTTTCAGGGGGTTTCGGGCCGTCCGGGACGCCGCGCCAAGCCATTGATCTATGCGGTTTTTCGTCCCGGACGAGGCACGCCAGGATCGCACCCTGCTGCAGCAGGGGAAGGACGTCGCCGCGGCCAGGCAGTTGGACAAGCTCGAGGCGCGGGCCGCCATCGACATCCCGCTTGCGCCGCCCGTGATCGAATGGCTCCAGGAATTGCAGGTGTTCGCATGCGGCGAGGCGCACCTGTTTCCGGCTCCAGGGCGTGTCAACCTGGGGAAAGGTGTCGCGCGCAAGGATCGCTTCCAGCACATCAGTCCGGACACCTTGGACGTCGCGCTCAAGCGGTTGCATCTCAAGGAGGTGGAGCATTTCACCGACCACGACATGCGGCGCACCGCTCTCGGCGCGACACAAGGCTGAGTGTGCCTTGGACACGACGGGCCCTCGAATCGGGTCGAGGTCGGTGCAGTCCTGATGCCGCACGGCAACGGTCGAGCGAGGTACTGCCCCGTGGTCTCGGCCTTCCTGGAAAAATGGGCACCTGTGGCCGCGTTCGCCGGGAATCTGCCCAGGTACTCACGACGTCAACTGCCAATCATCAAGGCATCGACTTGCTGGTCGCAAGGCAGCCTGCTCTCCCATGCGCCGCGTCGCGGCTCGAACCCATCACACCGATGCCAAGAACTCTACAGTCCGCCGAGGAGATTCGAGCGGAGGTCAGCCGACTGATCCACGAACACCGGGATGTCCGCGCCACCGGCGCCGTGATCCAGGTGCCCCTCCCCACGCCACAGCGTGCCGATGGCACCGGCCTGAACTGGTGGATGACCGGCTTCGGCAACGCGTTCGGCTTCCAGGAGGTCATTGGTTCGGCGGTGGCCATGGTCGGCAAGCGTTGGAATCTCCTCGAGGAATGACCCTGCCTCAGTTGCGCGGTGGGCCGTTCCCCGCGCACGTCGAACTTCGAAGTGCCGCCGCCGGCCTCCACCTCGCGAGGGAATGAACAGTCACGTCGGCGTTGCTCACCTGCTCTTTCCCAATCCCGTCGACGTAGCTCGTCGCCTCGCCGCCCGGTGAGCCCGTCCCACGAACGCGACGCCCGCCGCTGGGAAGCCCCCTGCTGTCCGGCGTTCGTCGCCCTGCTGGGAATCTACGTGCGGATGGTCATCAAGCCTGCGCTGTGGGGATGAGCCCGGGAGCAATCGATGCGCTGGCATCGTCCTGTCCTGTTCGTCGCCTGCTCGCTGCTGTCGCTGCCCGGTGCTCTCCTCGGCCTACTCTGGCCGATTGCAATGGCGATGGATCCCGCGCAGCGCGCATGGATGACGCCATGGGCGCACGCCGCCCTCTGCGCCCTGCTGGCTGCGAACGCGGCGGCGTGGATCGCCTACCTCGCCTGCGGCGCCCCTGGGTCGGCGACCGGCGGCTGCACCCCGCGTGGCAGATCGGCGGCTCGCTCGCCGCCGCGTCGTGCATCGGCCTGCCCTGGGTCTCAGGCGCGCCGGACCGGCATCCGCGGGCAACGGCGCTCATGGGTGGCTCCTGGCCCTCGTGCCGGTGCTGCCGGCGAGCTGCTGTCCATCCGCCTGGTCGCCTTCCATGCATGCCGGTCGCAAGAGCCTACGTGATGATGCTCAGGAGGTCATCGAGCTGCTTCTCGGGTTTGTCGCCGTCGTTGCGCGCCATGAGGCTCTGCCACTTGATCGCCTTGGCCGTGAAGTCGCGGGTGATCTTGGGCGAGAAGTCGAAGGTCACCGAGTGGACGAGGTCGTGCACGGTGCCCCACAGCTCCGCCGGCGAGCTGCAGCCGTCGATGAAGCCGAGGATGTCGCCGTGGATCCGGTTGCGCTCCGCCGTGATGTCGCCGCCGGACGAATCGCACACGAAGGTGTCCTTGGCGAGCTTCTTGTACTGCGCCATGCGGGCGTTGTTGCCGCCATAGGCGTCTTCGGAGAACTGGTCGGTCGCGAGCGTCTTCTGGTAGGCGCGCAGGTAGCCGCGCACGACCTCGATCGCCTTGTTGGTGTCGGCGCGGTCGGGGATCAGGTTGGTGGGGGCGCTGTTGACCTCGGTGACCAGGCGCTCGAACAGCTTGTCCTCGGCCTTGGGCAGTCGCTTGACGCCGCGGTCGGCGAGCGACTGGCGGATGCGCGCCGCGACCTTCGAGCGATCCTTGCCGCACGACACGTACAGCAGCCCGACGACGCGCTCGATGGCCGGCTTGAGCACCTCGTCGTAGTGCAGGATGTGCCGGCGATCCTCGACCACGCCCATCGCGCTGTCCTGGTTGACCTTGATGGCCTTCGCGCCTGTGTTGAACGCCGAGCGCCCGAGGATGCGGAACTCGCCCGTCGACGAATCGAAGAGTACCTCGAACTTCTTCTTCGCGACGCGACCGGACTTGGTGTCGCTCGTCTTGCGCTTGCTGACGCGCTTCTTGTCCCGCTTGACCGTGCCCATGTCCGCTCCCGACGCGGCGCAGGACCGATCCGGCCGCGCCCTATCCCGACGATCCGACGATGCCGGCGAGCGCCGTGGGGGCGGGCCGTGCTCGACGACGAGCGCGCATCATCGCAGCGGCGGCTGGTTGCGTCCAGACATACCCCCACCGGGCATGGGAAAGGTCGACGCTCAACCCGCCCGCCTCGCCTCCGGCGCCCGCACGATCGCGTGCAGCGCCCGGTTGACCGGCGCCGCGGCGCAACGCAGGGGTCCTCAGGCCTGCGGCGTCCAGCGATGCGGGAGCCGTGCCCCGATCTCGCTGGCGCGCTGCGTCGGCAAGCGCTGCAGCACGTCCTTGAGGTACATGCGGGTCGTGCCCGTTGAGCTTGGCCGACTGCATCAGGCTGGTGATCCCCGGCGCCAGCTGGCCTGCCGCCAAGATTTCTGCGCGCTGGGCACGTTGGCAGGTGACGCGACGACCGCTCGCCGTTCAAGCAGGCGTCGCCAGCGCCGCTCATCCACCAGACGGTCACCGACCAGAACGTGCTGACGACGAACTGCGTCGCCAGCTCGATCGCGCCGTCGTCCTGCCTCGCGGTGCGCTTGGCCGTCATTTCGGCGCGCACCAGGTCGCGCATCATCGCGCGGAACAGCCGCTCGACGGACACCTCGCTCTCGCGCTCGAACGTCGTTCGATAGAGCGCGCGTGCCGATATCGAACAGCTTAGGTATTTACACTACTTCATTCGTTCTCCGCCCCAACTAAGCTTTCGTATGGAACTCCGAACAACGAGAGTCCGGCCCGTTCGGAGCTGGACCACCTGGAGACACACCTCGATGACTAGCGTCCATGGATCGCCCGCGGCCTCGCGGCTCGCTCATGCCCGACGTCGCCTCCCGCGCCGACAGGCCGCCATCCCGCCGGGGCGCCCTCGCTGGACGACGCCGTCCATCCGCATGCTCTGCGGCCGGCTCGCTGCCGCAGCGGCCAGGCTGCTCGCCTCCGCCACGTCGTCATCGTGGAAAGACGGCAGCGGACGGAGTCTCCATTCGCCACCGCATTTCAGCTCACTGTTGGCGTCGATGCCGAAGAGAGCCACTCTTGGGCCTTCTGCCGACGGCCCCGTGAGCCACATGGGCCAGCAGTTGACCCGCATGCCAGTTGGACGCCAGCGCTGATCAAGTGGCGCAGCCGAAGTTCGGCGTGGTGGCTCACTCTGGCATCGGCGGCAATGGTCGTCCGCTTTCACATCCTTCCCACAATGATCCGTCTATTTGTCCTTGGCTTCATCACCCTCAGCCTGGCTGCGTTGAACCTCGCAGCTCGCGCTCAACCCGCCGGCACGGCGTCTGCCCCGCCTCTGCGGCAAACTCTCTCGTTGGATGAAGGATGGCGGTTCCACCTCGGCGACATTGCGCGCGATTCGTTTGCCGGCGGCCAAGGCGTCAATCTCTACGCGCCGGACATCACCTACCACGGCGCCAAGGCCGGGAGCGTCTGGGGCGCGGCGGCGCGCGGATATGACGACAAGGGTTGGAAGCTGGTCGACTTGCCACACGACTGGGTCGTCGAGCAGCCCTTCGACGAGAAGGCGCTCAAGCAGCAAGGCTATCGCCCGCGCGGCATCGCGTGGTATCGGCGCACGTTCAAACTGCCCGCCTCCGATCGCGGCAAGAATATCGAGCTGCAATTCGACGGCGTGGCGACGCACAGCACGGTGTATTTCAACGGCAGCGAGGTTCATCACAACTGGAGCGGCTACGCCTCGTTCCAGATCAATGTCACGCCGATGGTGCGCTACGGCGACGACATCAACACCGTCGCGGTGCGGGTGGACGCCGAGGACACCGAGGGCTGGTGGTATGAAGGCGGCGGAATCTATCGCCACACCTGGCTTGTCAAACGGAGCCCGGTTCACATCGCCACCGACGGCGTCTATGCCAACCCCGTCAAGGCCGCGAATGGAACGTGGGTGATCCCCGCCGAGGTCACGCTCGCCAATACGGGTCCGGAAGCGGCCTCGGCCTCGGTGGATGTCGGGGTTTTCGATGCGACGGGCAGGCGGGTCGCGAGCGCCCGTTCCGCACCGGTGAGCATCCCCCCCCAGGGAGACGCCGTGGCGAAAGTCGCGGTCTCGGTGGCGGCACCTCAGCTCTGGTCAGTGGAGAGGCCGAATCTCTACACGGTGCGAACGACCGTGCTGCGCAACAACAAGCCCGTGGACGCGGTGGACACCGCCAGCGGGTTCCGCACGATCCGCTTCGACGCGCAGAAGGGATTTTTCCTCAACGACCAGCCGCTCAAGCTCCAGGGCACGAGCAATCACCAGGATCACGCTGGGGTGGGCGTCGCTGTGCCGGATTCGATCTGGGATTTCCGCATTCGAAAATTGAAGGAAATGGGCTCGAACGCCTACCGCACTGCGCACAATCCGCCATCCAGGGAATTGCTCGATGCCGCCGACCGCCAGGGCATGCTCGTGATGGACGAGACCCGGCACTTCAATGCCTCTGCGGAGTATCTGAAACAACTCCAGTGGCTGGTGCGCCGCGACCGGAACCACCCCAGCGTTATCCTATGGAGCCTGTTCAACGAGGAAGGGCTCGAGGTCAACGAGGAGGGCATGGAGATAGCGCGTGTGATGAACGCGGTGGTCAAGCAGCTCGATACGACCAGGCCCACCACCGGAGCGCAGAACAAGGGGCAACTGGGCCCGGACGGCAAGGTGAACCCAAACAACGCCGCGCTCACCGTGGACGTGGTCGGCATCAATTACCAGACTGACGAATACGACAAGATTCGCGCGGCGTATCCCGACAAGCCCATTGTCAGCACGGAGGACACCTCCCAGGTCATGACGCGCGGCGAATACACCACCGATTGGTCGAAGGTCGTGGCCTCTTATGACGATGTCTTCCCGGGTTGGGCCAAGACCAGCAGCGCCCGCAACTCGTGGGAAGCGATCTCCATGCAGCCGTCCTTTGCCGGGGGCTTCTCTTGGACGGGCTTTGCCTACCGCGGCGAACCCACGCCCTATGGATGGCCGTCCGCGAGCTCCCACTTCGGCGCGCTCGATCTCTGCGGCTTCCCGAAGACCGAGTTCTACGTCCGGCAGGCGCTCTGGGTGAAAGACAAACCGGTGCTGACTCTGGTTCCGCACTGGAATTGGCCGGGCAAGGAGGGGCAAAGTATCAAGGTGTTGGCGCTGACGAACAGCGATACGGTCGCGCTTTCTCTCAACGGCAGACTCGTCGGGGAAAAAAAGGTCGATCGCTTCCAGATGGTGGAGTGGCAGGTGCCCTACGCGCCGGGCCGGCTCGAAGCCGTCGCGAAGAAGAATGGACGCGAAGTCGCGCGTTTTGCCGTGGAAACCACCAGCGAGCCCGTGGCGCTGCGCCTCACGCCGGACCGCCAGGCGTTGGCCGGAGACGGCCGCGACGCTGTGCCGGTGACTGTCGAGGTCGTCGACGCGCAAGGCCGGCCCGTGCCAACCGCGAACCTCCCCGTCGCTCTCGAACTCAGCGGACCGGGCACGAACATTGGCGTCGGCAATGGTGACCCCAACAGCCACGAGCCGGAGAAAGGCGGCAGGGTCACGATCTACAACGGCCTGGCCCAAGTCATCCTCCAAAGCCAGCGCGCCGGCTCGGGCAGCCTTGTCCTGCGCGCCACGTCGGGCAGCCTGAAGCCCGCCGAGACAACGATCAACGTCCGGGCCGTGCCCGCGCTCCCGTCCGTTCCGGTCGTGGCGCAATAGCCACCAACCCTTCACTCGGATCGTCCTGCCAGCTGCAGCGCGCCGCTGGACTGGTCTTGTCGCAAGCGTGGAGAACACCTGTCAGGGCAGCGGCCGGTCGGCGGTGGGGTCGAGGTTCCAGCCCTCCATGCGCAGCGCCAGGGGGGCGGGGTCGGCGGCATCGAACTCGGCGGCCAGCGTGCGCCGCTCGCCGGGCAGCAGCGAGATGTAGTTGTCGCTCCAGCGCACCGGCAGCCGTTCATGGCCGCTGCGCGCGTCGACCAGGCTCGCGTGCACCAGCAGCGCCAGCGTGCGCGAGGGGTTGTGCAGCTCCACTTGCGCACGCCGGCCGGCGGAGCCTGGCCGCTCCAGAATGCGTGCGACGACGCGCGCGGCCGGCAGGCGTTGTAGAGCGCTCAGATCTTCCCAGCGCAGCACGTCGGAGTAGTACGGGTGCTTCTGCTGGGTCTCGAATGACCAGTCGATCTCCGAGGTCTGGCGGGGCAGCCAGTAGAAGTTGCGGCTGAGCACGTGGTCGGCGGCGTCGACCAGCTGCAGGCGCAGGAAGACTACGTCACTGGCGTCGGTGGCCTCGGGCGGCAGCGTGAACAGGCGCGCCACGCCGTCGGCGGCCAGCGCCAGCGTGACGCTGCGCCGGTACACGCGCTTCATCTCGAGGTCGTAGACCTCGGCGGTGGCGCGCAGGCCCCGATGCGCCTGATTTGTGTGGTTCACCACGGCGATGCCCTGGTCGTCGTAGCCGTACTGGATGTGCAGCGGTTCGCCGCTCTTCTTGGTGCCGAAGTAGCCGCCAGCGGGCTGCAGGTAGTAGTCGTACAGATGCCAGTGGTTGGCCGGCCAGCCGTTATTGAGCATCCACTGGATGACGCCGGTGGCCTCGTACTTGTTGCGACCGTAGGCCTCGAACAGGGCGCGCTGGCCGTCGTAGGCCATGGCCTGGGCCTTGCGCAGGTAGTCGTCCAGGCTGGCGGGCTCGCCGTAGATCTTGCCCATGGCCATGTCGAAGCGGTCGAGCTTGTTCGCCTCGCCGGCGCCGGCGTGGAAGTTCCATAGCGGGCCGCGCGGCCACAGCTGGTCCGGTGGCAGGAACTTCTCCAGACTCTCGCGTACGGCGATGGCCGCGCCGGGGCTGGTCTCGGTGTTGAAGCCCCAGGCGCCACCGAATTTCCTGGGGTCCTGCAGCCAGTAGGCCGGCGGCACGTAGTCGTAGGGGCCGGTCATCTTCACGCCGGTCGTGCCGGTCAGCGGCGTGGTCTCGGCGGTCGCCGAGGAGATCACACCGTTGGGCCAGGCCGTCTCGCCCAGGATGTCCAGGTAGCGCTGCTCCACCGCGGGCGGCGGATGGTGGTCGCTACCGTTCATCCACAGCGCCAGGCTGGCGTGGCTGCGCAGGCGCAGCAACTGCGAGCGCAGGCTCGCGCTGGTGATGCGCAGGTCGTCGTCGGTCCACTTGGCCCACTCTTCGTGGCGGTCGCAGCAGGTCCACCCGGCCAGCACCAGGATGCCGTTCTCGTCAGCCAGGTCGAACAAGTCGTCACTGTCGAGCTTGCCTTCCAGGCGGATCGCGTTCAGGTGCATGTCGCGCACGTAGGCGAACTCGGACTCCAGGCGTTCACGCGGCGCGCGCAGCAGGATCTCCGGCGCCCAGCCGGCACCGCGGATGAGTACCGGGCGGTGGTTGACCTTCACCACCAGCGGCCGCGTGTCGGTCTCGACGGGCTTGAACTGGTCATTGTTGTTGAACACCTGGCCGGGACGCGGTGCGGCACCGTGCAGCTCGGTGCGGATCTCGCGCAGGCCGAAGCGCGCGCTGCGCGCGTCGGAGACCTGGCCGTCGATCTCGAAGCGCACGCGCAGCGTGTGCAGCGGCTGCGCGCCCAGGCCGTTCGGCCACCACAGGTGCGGGCGCGCGATGACCAGCGCCGGGTACTCGGCCGGTGTGAGCGCCAGCGAGCGCGACTCGTGCGCCGCCAGCGCCAGCGGCACGGCCAGTCGCAGCGGGCCGCGTGCGGCGCCCAGGCGACCGTCCAGTTCGGCGCGCAGCACGCCGCGCACGGGCTGGTCGCTGTCGTTGTGCAGTTCGGCGCGCACGGTGAGATCGGCGCGCTTCAAATCCGCGTCGGGCAGGTGTGTCATCACCGCCGGGTGGCGCACGCGCACCGGGCCGCTGGTGCTGACTTCCACCTCACGCCACAGGCCCATGTTGCGGTCCGGTGGCGTGGGCGTCCAGTCGACGAAGGCGATGCCGAAGTCCTTCTCGCCCGGCGGCGTGACCTTGATGGCCAACGCTTGGGGCCCGTCGGCCAGGGCCAGCGCGGTGGCGTCGAGCTCGACGATGTTGTAGGGGCCGCTCACCACCTCGCTGCCGGCCAGGCGGCGGCCATTGAGCCAGACCTCGGCGCGCGTGTTCAC
Source organism: uncultured Vitreoscilla sp. (assembly GCA_964418745.1). Lineage (GTDB taxonomy): Bacteria > Pseudomonadota > Gammaproteobacteria > Burkholderiales > Burkholderiaceae_C > Scleromatobacter. Next base: position 7,450 of record CAYQMX010000058.1, on the reverse strand, counting down.
GCCCTTCAGGTGCAGTTGCACTCGCCGGCCGGGGGCGGCCGGCGGCAAGGTGAACTCGGTGCGGTACCACCAGTCGCAGGCGTAGGGGTTGCCGCCCGCCAGCTTCGGACCCTGCGGCTGGGCGGGCAGGCGCAGCAGTCGGTCGCCAAAGAAGATGTCGCCGTGCCGGCCTTGCGCCGCCTCGGCCGCCAGCACGGTGGCGGGCAGCCGGGCCGGCAACCAGCCGGCTGTAGGGGCCCCGGCGCGCGACAAGGCGGCGCCGTCCTCAGCCAGGCCGCAGGCGCTGCGCAGTGCCCAGCCCTCGCGCAGCGGCAACGGGGCTGCGAAGGCGCTGGCTTGCACATCGCGCGCGGTCAGCGCGGCCAGCGCAATCAGCAGCGGCAGCAAGGTCCGAAGGGGGCGCAGCAGGTGTCGGTTCATCGTCGTTTCTCGCGGCCCGCCGAAGGGCGACGGGCGTAGGCAGGATGGTTCATCGGTGCGTCCTCGCGGGCCCATCAGGACTTCATGGACCTGATGCTCGGGACCAGGCGTTGCTCAGTTCCAGCCGCACGTGGCCGTGGCCCGAGTGGCCGGTGCAGCGCCAGCCGCGACGCTCGTAGAAGCGGCGCGCCTTGGTGTCGGCTCCGATGTCGAGCCACAGCGTGTCCAGGCCGTTCGTCCACAGCCACTCCACCAGGGTGTCGTGCAGCAACGAACCGTAGCCGCGCCCCACGCCGCGCGGGTGGACGAACAGGACCCAAACGTTGGCGCCCTTGGCGTCGCCGACTGCGAATGCGACGATCTCGCCGTCCTCCACCACCACCCAGCCGCCGCCGCTGGACACCAACTGCGCGATGGCCTCGTCGTCCTCGATGCGTCCGGGCGCCAGCGTGTTCTCGACCGCCGCGTTGCATACCCGCCAGATGCCGGGCAGGTCGGCCCGGGTCGCTGCGCGTAACCCGGCATCGGTCATCATGGAACGCATCACTTGCACAGCCATCGATCCGACCTCGACCTGTGCGGCGCGCGTCAGGGCAGTTGTCGCCTCGGTCATGCATCCAGCGGATGCATATCTTCGACGGCCGAAGCCACCGCAGCCACCGAGTCGCGCCCGGGGTTGAGCGTGAGGACGCCGATCGGCGTCCAGTTGCGCGTCTCGCGCGACCTGGCGTACGACGGCTTGACGCCCAGGCAGTACAGCGTCGCCAGCACGGTCGCGGCCTTGAGCGGGGCACCGTTGTCGTCGTGCAGAACGGGCCTGTCCTCGCGCTTCAATACCGCGATGCCCTCGGCCAGCGCTGTGCGGTACACCAGATGCGCGACGTGGACGGAGTCGTCGCTGTCGTGGACTTCAAGGATCCGTGTGGTCTTCATGCAGGGTGTCCCGGTACCGTACATCTCGGGGCAGTGTCGCCATGCCGAGCAGATGCGATTGCGGATGTTATTTCGCGCGCCGCACGAAATAAAGCAGCGAAAACACCTAACCACTTCGACCTCGGCGTCCACGTCAAGGACCAGCTGCAGACGAAAGACGGCTACGTCGTCACCGGCTGCAGCAGCGGCCTTGCGACGATGGCAGCGTCAAGGCGTGTTCGACGCGGGCACCGTCCAGGATCACGTCGATCGCGAGGCCATCACCTCCGCACGCAGCGGCTGCATAGCGGCGCTGAATACGCGGTGATTCCTGGAGCATTGACCCGAAACGGGTTCGAAGTCATGCCGGAATGCTTGTGGATCAGAAATTCTCGCGCTTTCACCTACTTTGTTCGTCCATCGCCTGAATTAGCATAGTGAGCGGATGAATTGACATTGGCACTACTACCACGATGGCATGTCGTTCAGTCTGAAATGCACCGATTCAGCCGCCCTGCCCCTTGCGGTGGTCGATCGGCAATGAACCTGGCCATTGGATGAAGTGCCGAACGACCGGTCCATGGTCTCGGTGTTCGGCTGTCGGTGCGGGTGCAAATTCAAAGAACGACTCGGAGACATCACGTTATGCAGCGGCGAAGAATTCTTCAAGGTGCGGGCGCGCTCGCGTTGACCGGCGCAAGCGTCCGTCATTCTTTGGCGGCGGCGGCCGCGGTCGCAGGCGCTGGCACCCGAGCGAGTGCCCTCGGCCCCTACGACTGGAAGAGCGTGACTTATGGCGCGGGCGGCTTCGTCGATGGCTTCGTGTTCCATCAGCGAGAAAAGGGATTGCTCTATGCCCGCACGGATGGGGGCGGAGCCTATCGATTCGATCCGGGCAGCAATGCGTGGGTGCCGCTTCTGGACCAACTGGCGCGTGCAGACAGCGACCTGATGGGCGTGTTGAGCCTGGCGCTCGACCCGAACGACCCCAGCCGCGTCTACGCCGCCTGCGGACGCTACACGGGCGAATGGGCGCGCGGTGCCGCGTTGTTGGTGTCGGACGATCGCGGCGAACACTGGCAGATCCGGGACATCGGGATCAAGCTCGGTGGCAATGAAGGCGGCCGGGGTACCGGCGAGCGCTTGCAGGTCGATCCGCACCAGGGCGACATCCTGTTGCTGGGAACGACGCGGGACGGCCTGATGCGGAGCAAGGATCGGGGCACGACCTTCAGCAAGCTGAACTTCGCGCCACGTCACGTCTCGCTCGTGCTCATCGATCCCGCCAGCGCCGCTCCGGGCGGTTCCTGTCAATCGATCTATGTCGGCAGCCACGACCAGCCGGGCCTGTACGTCTCGCACGACGGTGGGCAGAGTTTCGCGCGCGAGATCGGCCCGCCGGAGCAGGTGCCCCAGCACGCTGTCTTCGACCACGATCGAACCCTCTATGTGACATTCGCCCGCGGCGATCCGGCCTATCCGACCAATCCGGGCAACGCAACGACGGGTGGGGTCTGGAAGCGGGACCGCAGTGGTACGTGGACTGAGATCTCGCCCATGAAGCCGGACGGCAACCAGGCATTCGGCTACTCGGGCCTCGATGTCGACCGCCGCCAGCCGGGGCGCCTCATCGTGTCGACCATCGAGCGCTGGGGCATGGGCGACGACCTGTACATGTCCCATGACGCTGGCGCGACCTGGGCCCCGATCGGAAACCAGTCGCACCACGATGCCAAGGCCTATCCCTGGCTTTCGGGCTTCCTGCATGGCCAGGACAAGATGGGCTACTGGATCGCCGACGTCAAGATCGACCCCTACGACAGCGAGCGTGCAATCTACGGAACCGGCTACGGGCTCTGGATCACGAAGAACCTGAGCGCCGTCCAGAAGAACGTCGTCGTTCAGTGGGACTTGGCGGCGACCAACCTGGAACTGGCGTCTGCGACCGAGATACGCAGCCCCTCCGGCGGAGCGACCCTGCTGGGTGCCATGGGCTCGATGGGCGGCGGCGCGTGGGACAACCTGAGCGCCACGCCGAAGGCGGGCATGTTCACGCCGACCTCGGAGAACAATCGCTCCGTCGACTTTGCGTCGCTGAACCCGGCCATCCTCGCGCGCACGTCCGATGAATGCGCTACCGGAGGCTATCTGTCGACCGATGGTTCCGTGAGCTGGCGCCCGTTCGGGCCGTCGCCGCGCCATGCGAACGCCTCGGACGGCAAGTTCGGACCGTCCGGGGAGGTCGCCGTCTCGGCGCGGGGAACCTACCTTGTCTGGGTGCCCGAGAAGCAGCCGGCGCTCTGGTCGCGTGACCAGGGGCGGACCTGGGCCGAGGCGATCGGTTGGCCGGAGGCGCGGGACGTCGCGCTGAAGCCGGTCGCCGATCGATTCTTCGACAGCGTCTTCTATGTGCACGACCGGTCGAACGGGCAGATCTTCGTGAGCATCGACGGCGGCAAGACCTTCAAGATCGGCATCGTCGGACTGCCCAAGCTCCAAGGCTGGCAGTCTGCACAATTGATCTCCGCGCCGGACGCGCTGCGCGACCTGTGGCTTGCACTCCCCGACGCATTGCTGCACTTTCCGGCAGATGGCCAACCGATGAAAACCATCCGCAACGTTGTCGAGCCCTGGCTCGTGGCCGTCGGCAAGGCGGCCCCGGGTGCGGCGTACCACAGCGTCTTCGTCTGGGGAAAGGTGACCATCGGAGCGAGTGTGAAGGAGGGGCTGTTCCGCTCCGACGACGCCTGCTCGAGCTTCCTGCGCATCGACGACGACCGGCACCGCTATGGCGCACTCGTCTCGATGACGGCCGATCCGCTAGAGCATGGAACCGTCTACGTGGCACCGCACGGCCGCGGCATCGTCCTGGGAAAACCCCGCGCAGTCCTTTGATCGGGAGTGCGAAACAATGAACTGGAGACCAGGCCAGCCCAGATCGGCAAGAGTTTCGGTGGCGACGATGGCCCGCATCGCAGTCCTCGGTGCTTCGACGGTCGTTGCACTTGGCGCTCAGGCGCAGGCCTCATCGACCGACGGGGCCTCGTCGAGCGTTGCGGACGCCCAGGCGCGAGCCCAGCGTGCCACTGAGCGAGTCAAGGAGTTCATCCTGATGAGCTCGAAGCCGACCGCGACGCCGGCATCGGGTGCCCGGCTTCCAGCCAGCCCACCCGCGCATCCGGCAACCGCCTCCACGCGGCCTTTGGCGCGACCGACCACCCAGCGGGTGACGCCACCGGCAACCCAACAACGCGCCGCCTCGGGGGCCGCGGATGCCGTGCCACTCTCCGCCGCCAAGGCGGCCTCCGCCCCGGATGCCGCGAGGTCGATCGCCGCGGTCGAGGTGGTGCCTTCACCCGTCGCGCCGGGTGCTGCGGCTCTCTTCGACTTCGAGGCGTCGACGGAAGGTTTCACGCTGCACAGTCTGGCCGAGTGGAAGGAGTTGCCAAGCGCAGGTTTGACCTTGACGTCGCAGGCTGCGCAAGGCCAGTCTGCCTTGCAGGCGACCAGTTCGACCGATGCGTGGCTGGGTGTGGATTTGTCCCAGTCCGTTGACTTCAGCGGCTTGAATCGGGTGACGTTCTGGATGCGCAGCGCGCGCGCCGTGGTGGGCCGGCTGGCCATCAAATCCGGCTCGCAGTACGACTGGTGTGAATTGCGCCCGGCCGCGATCGGTTCGGCGGGTGGATTCGTCCACTACCAGGTTGTCCTGCAGGCCGAGGGCCGCGAGTGCAAGAACCTGGACCTGGAAGATGTGCGCGGACTGCACTGGTTCGTGCGCGCGGGCGACACCATCGTTCTGGACGATGTAGAACTTCGATGATGCGGTCGCCGTGGCGTGAGGGCTTCCCAGCGTTTGAGGCTGTAGTCCAGGGCCGTCGTTGGTGGGCCGTCTTCGGCATCGATGTCGATGTGCGGGGCAGCGGCTGGCACGGCACGCTGCTTTGTGCGACCACTCGGGAAACAAGTCCGCCTTCGGGAACGGCGTCATTGAAGCTGGTTGCCTGGCGCATGCTCAGAGAACCCATTTCTTGAAGCGCCAGTGCCGTCGGCGTGGATCTTGACTCGCTAACGCGACTCACTTTGGGTCGCTGTCGCCTGGCAGATGAGGAAGTTCCTGTATCAACGGACCTGCCCCGTTCGCCTCGATCACCACCGGGTCGCCAGTGCCCGGTACCCCGTCGCCGTCCATCACGACCCGGTCCCGGCCGGCCTGCTTCGCGCGGTACAGCGCGGCATCGGCGAGCTGGAATCCTTGGGCGAAATCTTTCGCTTCGCGTAGCATCGCCACGCCGACGCTCGCCGTGACGGGGACCCCGCCCGGGTCCTCGGCGGTTGCGGCGGCGATGCGGGCGCGGATCTTCTGCGCCAGGTTCACAGCATGCTGCGGCGGGCAGTAGCCGCTGACGACAACGAACTCCTCGCCGCCCCAGCGGCCGACGGTGTCGCTCGCCCGCACGGCCGCGGCGATGGCGCTGCCCACGCGGCGCAGGACTTCGTCTCCGGCCGCGTGCCCGTGCACGTCGTTGACGTGCTTGAAGTGGTCGATGTCGATCACCAGGACTGCGGTCTCGACGAGGCCGGCGGCGCGGTTGACGAGCGCCCCTTCGATGCCGCGGCGGTTGAGGACGCCGGTCAGCGGGTCGATGGTGGACAGGCGGCGCAGCGAGTCGGATTCGGCAGTGATGCGCTCCTGGTCGCGCTGGGCTTGCCTAAGCCGCCACCCGGTCATCAGCACGCCCAGGCTCGCGACGGTCATCCAGAAGCAGAGTACACCCAGGTACAGCGTGTCCCGCCGCACCCATTCGCCGCGCAGCACCAGGCGCCGCAGCTGCAGCTCGTGCCCGCCTTCAGGTCGACCGATCAGGTCGATTGCGAGCGAGACCACGTTCTCGCGGCCCGCGCTGTACTGCTCGCGAGGAAGGTCGTACTGCGACATCCACCATTCAGGGACCGTCAACTCGTCGAGCCGGATCTCCAGTGGCCGGTCGAGGTTTCGCGTGCGCAATTGCACGCTCTGGTAACGGCCGCTGTTCCCGTCCTCCACACGGGAGAAGCGCGCGTCGAAATCGCGCATCGAGACGCGCAGGTAACGCGCCGCCCCCCGGTACTGGGCGTTCAGCTCCAGCGTGTCGAAGTCACGCAGGTCGATGCCGGGGCGGGGTGCGCCCTTCATGAGCAGCGTGAAACCCACGCCGCAGTTGGCACTGTCGTCGGTAGCGACGATGTGGCACAGCACGGTAGTCGCCTTGGGATCTTTCCAGGCGGACGTGGAGCCGAGCGGCGTGGTACCCATCAGCGGAAAACGGTCCCCCTGTGTGGCAGGCGCCATCAGGTCGATCCGGCGCGCCGGCAGTAGCTCACGGCCGCCGATCGCCGCGAGGGTCAGGGCCACGGCCGCCATGACGACGCGCAAGTCCCGGTAGATCACATTCGTGTTCTTCGACATTTGCGTCCTGCAGGGCAGGCAATGGGTGGATGGAAGAGTTCTGCCCAACCGGTGTCTTTGCGTATGAGGCCGGCTCCACAGCCTGACCGCACACTGGTCGATCGCCCTCCCGGCGCTCTCTCGCCGTGAACGGCTTATCGTGACACGGCCCCTTCACAGCGCACAGTGATGCAAGGCAGCGTGGTCGACACAGTCGCCGCGCTGGGCCACTGTCTCTACGAAGTTGCGCAGCCTCAGCGGGTAGCCCGGGCACCCATCGTGCTCATTGTGGTCGTTCCCGCCGTGCCATGTCCCAGAAAGATCCGCTGGCTTCCCGCGGCGCTTCCTGCGAACACCTGTTCGTTGCTGTCGACGATCACGGCCGGGCCGCCTTCACCGCCATGCGTCCTGACGAGCGCAAGGACAGCGCGGAGGGTTTCCTGCGAGAGGCTGCCGCGCATTTCGCCAAGCTCGGCGCATCAGTGCAGCGCGTGTTGACCGACAACGGCCCGGCCTTCCACTCGTTCTCGTTCCGAGGCGCGTTCAGCCGGCGCATTCGCCGGCCGAAGCGTCGTGCAGGGTCGTTCCGCCGGGCCGCCTGCGTCATCAAGTGCACGACGCGGGCGAACCGATGTTCAGAACGAATAGCTCATCTGGGCCGTGTAGCGCGGACCGGTAGCGAACCAGGCG
>CAYQMX010000057.1:0-16773 GCA_964418745.1 uncultured Vitreoscilla sp. | reverse complement strand
CCGCGCCGGTGGACAGCAGGAAAGCCGACGTCTGTAACAGTCAGGTTATGGCCGAGAGTTCGCGTTCGACCAGTCGTCCGGCAGCGGAGTACGTCGTGCGGCATCGCTAAGGCGATGGAGCGGGAAACAGGTTTCGATGCTGCGTCTCAGCCTTGGAGGGCTGCGCTCTACCACTGAGCTATTCCCGCGCTTGCCTGGAATTATGGCAGGAGGCCGGCCTCCCCAGATCCAACGACCGGGCTGCCCCGAAGCTGTCACTGGCGACCGGCAGGTCATGGCCGGTAGGGGCGCATACGTCACGGCAACTTTCGCTGTGGATCCGTGTCCGGTTGCAAGGCAATGTCGTACTTGGACAAGCGTAGGGCCTCCTTGCCAGAAAAACTCAGCAAGTGCATCTTGTATCCGGTCGCGACGGCGGCCACCGCGAATGGGAAGTCACACGGGCACACAGCCATGAAAACCTCGTAGTGGCCATGCGCGTCCGTTACTGCAGCCGCTTTTCTGTCCGACGCGGAAATGACGACACTTGCGCCGGCAATAGGACGGCCGTCGGAGTCAACAACAGTCCCTCCAAACTGTACCCAGGCGTCCCCAAAGGGGATGCACGCGGAGAGAAACAGTACCGAAGCGACCAACAAGAGTCGAAGACGAGACATCTCAGTGGAACCCTATGGTTGCTGGGCGTTTCGCCCCCAGACTGCTCGATAGCGGCCTGTCGCGAACGTCCGCAAGTGGCCGACATGAGCCGCCTGCATGGATCGCCAGGCCGCACGTAGGCGGTCTCCGACCGCCATCAGCAGCATAGCCGCGACGACTGTCACGCTGCCTCCATGGAACTCTACAGCGCAAACAGTGTCCATTCCCCAGAATAGGACAGGGAGAATCGATGGACAGCTGGCGTGCACGTGCCCGCGGGCGACGCACAGCGGTGTTCGCACTCGCGTTGCTGGTGCACGCCGCGTTGTTGATGCTGATGTCGAGTGCCCGCCTGAAGAGAGACCGGGTCGTCGATGACCGGACAGTCGAAGCGCTCATTGTGTCGTCGCCATCCTGGCGAACGTCGCATGCTGCAGATGCGACGCCGACACCCGTCCGCGCGCCACATGCCCGCTCGGTACCGCGTGCGTTCGCCGAGCCGCGCGCGCTCTTGCCGCCGGTGTTCGAACGTCAGCCAGACCCAAAGCCGGAGAGAGCGCCCGAGCCGCCCGCCGGCACGGCTTCCGCGCCATTGAACCTGACGCTTTCTCGCGATCAGATCAGGGCGATGATTGCGCAGGACAGACCCACGCTGGCACAAATGGCGCCGCACGCAGCGAAGACGTCTCCTTACGACCGGTTGGCCGGTGACGGGGACGGCATGACATTGATCGAGTTGCCCCACGGTGTTACCGAGGTACACCTGCACGGAGAGTGCTACCGCCTAATCCCGACACCTCGGGCGCAGTCGGATCCCTTCAATCACGCGAACGAGCGTCTGACAGGACCGTGCATCGGCAACTTCTAGCCGACCCGAAACCGGACACCGGCGACCGACGGATCATGGCCGACTCCGGGTACTGAAAACATAAGAGGAGCCATGACGGTCTAGCTGTCGTCGCCGTCGAAGTCGCCGTCGTTGTCGGCGTCGTTGTCATCCGCGGTCGGCCGAAAGCGCAGGAGAAATAGAACCCAAGTGATGGCGGCAACAACCGCAGCCGCAACGGTCGGGCCGATCAAGGCCCGGGCGTGCTGGGTTTGTCCCTGCACCACCGCTTGCCAGATGAAGAAGATGCCGATCGCCAACCCCGCGACGGAGGCGATCAGCAACCAGTTGACGGCAGTCTTGAACATTCAAGAAATGATAGCTGCGATACGGCAAGCAGGGGTTTGCAGCGGCAGGTGTCGAAGCCTGCACCCCTTTCAGGGACAGGTTTGCCCGTGCATCTACCATTCCGCCAAGCTGACGGGCTGCATCGTATCCGCTGACTGGACGACCTGGAAGCGGTCGTTCGCGAACGACCGGCTGTGGCCGACAAGCGCCCTCGCCGTCGGTGCCAAGGCCACTACATGGGTTGTCGACCGGTGGCATCTGACCGCTGTGCCCAGCATACCTGCCGCTCGAGGTCGATCGCCCACCGGCAGGGGCCGACCCATCAGCGACATTCGGGCTCTCTAATCCGAAGCCGAAAAGCGGCCGTTCAAACTGCCTTGCGCTCCTGCGCGTCCAGCATTCCCACACTGAAACCCGCTGCCCTCAATTCCTTGCCTGCACGCATGCTTAGAAAAATGACAGGGATGAAATTGGCCAGCGGAACGAACGAAGCCGCGATGTACAGGTATCCGTAACGTGGAGGCGTTGAAAGATTCGCAGCCATGCGAATCACTGCCACGACGCTTGCCGCGATCACGCAAAGGAAGAAGAGCGCCCCGAAAGGCGACTCCATGACACGAAAAGCGGCAGACGCGAGCCAAGCGAACAAACATAGATTCGCAACCCTTCGGCCAGAGGAGAGGCGCCGCAGACGCGCCAGCAAAGCCTGCTGGCTTTCTGGCCCCTCCTTGACGGCACCGCGAATGTCTTCTCTGTTCATGATGAATGATATTTGTTCGCGCTACTCTCGACGGTGCGGGGGCTGGCATCGTATCCGGCCAACCAGAAAGCCGCAGTTCGCTGGCGGCTGCTAGTGGCCGAGACGCGACTACTCGAAGCGTGCAGAACGCGGCCACGCCACCATCGTACAGTCGGGGCAAGGAGGAATGCCATGACAGATGATACCGACGCTGCACAGACCGCCGACGCGGCCGAGCGACGCGATCGCGCGTGTAAGACTGAGCCGCCGCCGGCGCTCAATCAAGCTGAATTCTTGGCTTGGCGGTCGCCGCGTACGGTTGATGCCGGCCCTGTGCACCTCGACAACCCACTCTGGCAGTGGCTCGTCAGGACACGCCTTTCGGCCTACACAGCGAATGAAGCGCTCGGCGGCCCATCGTCCTTTGACAGCGGCCCGATGTGGTGCTTCGACCGATTCGGCAAGAGCGAAACGGCGCTGGCCGATGGCCGTGTAGTTCATATCGGCGGCGAACACGAAGACCACTACGATCCGGATTTCTTCATTTACAACGACGTTGTCCAGGTCGCTCCCGACGGCGCCACCACGATCCTCGGCTACGCTCGCGATGAATTCCCTCCCACCGACTTTCACAGCGCGACGCTCGTTGGCAACGGGATCTTCATTGTCGGTTGCCTTGGGTATCCGGAACAGCGTGTTGCGAGGCATACGCCCGTGCTTCGCCTTGACGTCAACACCATGTCCGTCGTCCACGTCGAGACGATCGGCGAATCGCCTGGCTGGATCCATCGACACTCGGCGGAGCTCACGGCAGACGGGCAATCGATCGTGATTCGCGGCGGCGAAGTCTGGACCGGCGCCGACCGACGCATGCAGGAGAACATTGACAGCTGGGCACTTGACGTCGCAGGCAGACGTTGGAGCCGGCTGACAGCGCTCGATTGGCAGCGCTTTACCATGGTGCGGGTCGATCGCAAGCGCAATCGCCTTTGGGATGTCCGGCAGGAGCTCTGGCACCGTGAGCACTCTTGGCCAGGCCTCCAGAGCTATTGGAAGCACGACGATGAGCCAGACTTCGATGCGCTTGCTGCGCTGTACCGACTCGACCCGGAGGCTCCCCCGCCGGAACGAGGCAACGATCACAACGTCTATCGAATCGTCGTCGATGGCACCGTCGTGAGGTTCACGGAAGACGCCTGGGATGTCCAGGCGATGGTAGAAGGTCGCCTGTCCGAAGGACGCCTCGAAGCGCTACAGACGGCAACCTTGGCGATCCTGCAGCGCCTGGACGCCAGCCCGTGGGAGCTTGAACGGTGATGGAACCTGTCCGATTGGCCGGTCAGCAACATGGGCCGATCGTGTCGGAGCGGTCCTGCCAGCAAAGATCAGCCTCCTCCGAAGCTGACGTTGACGACTGACGGCTCCTGGCCGGACTGCGCCATTCGCGCCGCCAGCACCGGGGAACTTCACGTCCAGCGAAGGTCGGTGTGGCTCAACGGCAACTGCCGGACGCGCTTGCCGGTGGCTGCAAAGATCGCATTGCAGATGGCTGGAGCGACCGGGGGAAAGGCGGGCTCGCCTAGTCCGGTGACCGGATAGTCGGTCTGAAGGAAATGAACTTCGACCGACGTCGGCGCTTGCGGCATTCGAATGATCGTGTAGTCGTGGAAATTGCTCTGCACGACCCGGCCGCGCTCGATGTCGAGTTCCTGGTAAAGCAGCACGCTGATGCCGTCGATGACCGATCCCTGGACCTGGCTCTCGGCACCACTGAGGTTGACGATCTGCGCCCCGATATCCGTCGCGACGACGAAGCGGTCCACCGTGAGTTCGCCGCCCTTGGACACCGTCACCTCGGCCACCTGGGCAATGTAGCCGCGATGGCTGAAGTGGAAGGCGACGCCCTGTCCACGGCCGCGCTCGAATTTCTGGCGACCCCACCCGGCTTTGTCGGCCACCAGCTTCAGTACCGCCTTCATGCGCGCCACGTTGTACGGCAGATCGCGCGCACTGCTGCCCGGGACGATGTCGTGCTCGCCCAGGATGTCGAGCCGGAACTGCAGGGGGTCGCGCCCGGCGGCATGGGCGAGTTCGTCGACGAAGCTCTGGAACACCCACGCGAAGACGTTGCTGCCAGGCGCTCGCCAGGGCCCCATCGGCACGCCGCATTCGATGGGCGTCTGTTCGAGCAGGCAGTTGGCGACCCAGCGCCCGGGGAATTCGTCACCGCTCAGCGATGCACCCGCTCCGGGCTGCAATACTGCCTTGCCGTCGCGCTGCACGGGATTGCCGAACGTGACGAAGTGGTTGTGCCAGGCAACGAGCCGCCCTTGGGCGTCCAGCGCTCCCTTGAGGTAGTGGAACCCGCCGGCGCGGAAGTGGTCGTGGCGCATGTCGTCCTCGCGGGACCAGACCAGCTTGACCGGACCGTCGACCTTTTGCGCGATCGCGGCCGCTTCCACCATGTAGTCGGCACTGAGCCTGCGACCGAAGCCGCCGCCGCTGCGCGTGATGTGCACGACGACCCGATCCTTCGGAATGGCCAGCGTGCCGGCGACCAGGCCCTGCCCGAAGCCGGGATTCTGAGTCGGCGCCCAGATTTCGAGTGTGCCGTCGCGCCACCACGCCGTGGCGTTCTGCGGCTCGATGCTGGCGTGCGAGATGAACGGGTAGCTGTAGGCCGCCTCCACCTTGCGCGCGGAACTGGCGAGTACCGTCGCTGCATCGCCGTCCTTGCGCAGCACGGTGGCACCAGATCGCCTGGACAGTGAGACCGCCTGGGCGGCATAGCCATCCCAGCTCTCGGTGGCGACCGTACCTTCCTGCCATACGACCTTGAGGTGCTTGCGCGCGCTGAACGCCGCCCAGGTCGACTGGGCGACGATGGCCACGCCGGGCATCAGTCCGCGCAGGTCATCGGTTCCATCGACGATGAAGGCATCGTGCACGCCCGGCTGCGCCTTGACGACGTCCAGGTTCGCGCTGAGCACCTTGGCGCCGAATGCGGGCGACTTCTCAAAGACCGCGAAGCGCATCCCCGGCAACCGCACGTCCATGCCAAACAGCGGCTTGCCCGTGACGATGGCTGCGTTGTCGACGCCGCCGATGCGCCGACCCAGCAGCTTGTAGTCCTTGGCTGGCTTGAGCAGCACCGAGTCTGCCGCGGGAACCGGCAGGCTCGCCGCGCGCGCGACCAACTGACCATAGCCGAGCTTGCGCTGGCTGGGGCGGTGCTGCACGGCGCTGTCGGCGGCGAAGCATTCCCCAATCGGGACGTTCCACGTCAGCGCAGCGGCCTGGACGAGCATCGTGCGCGCGGTGGCCCCCAGGCGATGGAACTCGACATAGTTGTTCGGGGTCGACGTCGACCCCCCCGCGCTCTGGTTGCCGTAGACCGGGTTCAGGTCGCCCTGCACGATCAAGACGTCCTTCCAGTCGACCTCCAGCTCTTCCGCGATCACCATGGGCAGCGATGTCTTGATGCCCTGCCCGATCTCGGGCTGCTTGGACACGATCGTCACCACGCCGCTCGGTGCGATGCTGATGAAGGCGCTCGGCTTGAACGCCGCGCCGTGGACCGCGCCATCGAGCTTGGTGACTTCGTTTCCCGGCGCGTCGGCAGCAAGGGCGCGAAACCCCAGCGTCAGGCCCCCACCGATGGCCACGCCCTGGCGCAGGAACGCGCGGCGCGATGGATCGTCCAGGGTCTGGCTGGGCACGTTCGCGGTGCTCACTTGGCGCCTTTCGGTTGTACGGCGATCTCGGCGGCGCGCCGGATCCCGGCCCGGATCCGGATATAGGTGGCGCATCGGCACAGGTTGCCGGCCATCGCCCCGTCGATCTCCGCGTCGCTCGGATGCGGGTTGTCCTTGAGCAATGCCGCGGCGGTCATGATCTGGCCGGCCTGGCAGTAGCCGCATTGCGGCACGTCGAGTTCGATCCAGGCCTTCTGCAACGGATGCAGGTCCGCGCCTGCCAGGCCCTCGACCGTGGTGATGCGCTGCCGGCCCACGCTGGCCACCGGCATCATGCAGGAGCGCGACGGCACGCCGTTCACATGGACGGTACACGCGCCGCACTGGCCGACGCCGCACCCGAACTTGGCGCCGTAGAGTTCGAGTGAATCGCGCAGCACCCACAACAGCGGCGTGTCGCTGGCCACGTCCACGTCCCGGGCTTGACCATTGATGTCGAGGGTGTATTTGCTCATGGCGCGATCGTCCCGGGTCGCCCGGCTGCCGTCAAGTCATCGGCACGCCGGTGCATCGAAAGCATCACCTCCACCCGTCGTACAACGGCCCCCTGCCAGCAGGCAAAGAGGATGACACTCGCCGGGACTTATGGAATCTGCACACTAGCTCGGAATGAAAGGTTCGTTGGATGCTTGCCCGTCCCCACGCAGAGTAGCGAACTTTGATTTCGTCAGGCAAGCACAATGAATCAGTCCCGTCGGATCGCCCTATTCCGCGTGGTGGCAGCCCCATTGGCGTTCACGTTTGGCGTGTCACTCGCACACGCCGCCGAAGTCATCCGCCTCGGCGTGACGGCCGGCCCGCACGCGCAGATCGCCGAGATCGCGAAGAAGGTCGCCGCACGCGACGGCGTGGAACTGCGCATCGTCGAGTTCCAGGACTACATCCAGCCCAATGCAGCGCTCGACTCGGGGCAACTGGACGCCAACAGCTACCAGCACCAGCCGTTCCTGGACTCGCAGATCCAGGCCCGCGGCTACCACCTCGCCGCCGTCGCCACCACGGTCACGTTCCCGATGGGCTTCTATTCGAAGCGGGTCAAGTCGCTGGCCGACCTGCCACGCGGCGCCCGCGTGGGCATCCAGAACGACCCCTCCAACAGCGGCCGGGCGCTGCAACTGCTCCAGAAGGCCGGCGTCATCCGCTTGAAGCCGACCGTGGGCGTCGCCGCCACCACGGCGGATGTCGTCGACAACCCGAAGGATCTCCACATCGTCCAGCTCGAGGCGGCGCAGCTCGCGCGATCGCTGGACGACCTGGACGCCAGCGCGATCAACACCAATTTCGCGCTGCAGGCCGGCCTGGTGCCCACGCGCGACGCGATCGCCATCGAGGACGCGAAGGGGCCGTACGCCAACCTGCTCGTGGTGCGCACCGCCGACAAGGACAAGCCCTGGGTGGCCACGCTGGTCAAGGCCTTCCACTCACCCGAGGTCCGTCAATTCGTCCAGGAAAAGTTCGCCGGCAGCATGGTTCCTTCGTTCTGACGCGCTGCGCCCGGCGCGGTATGACGGCGGCGCAGATGCAAAGCCGAATCGCGTCGTTGCCGGTCGTTCGATGCTTGGCGAGACTGGGGCGATGATCGATGTTCACCGCGTCGCTGACAACCTGGCCCGCGGGTTGGCCACCACCGCCGTCGCGCGCGACCAGGCCGGCGGCCATGCCCGCGAAGCACGGGAGCTGATCCGCGACAGCGGCCTGCTCGCGCTCACCATCCCGACCGAGCACGGCGGCATCGGCGCGGACTGGGTCACGTTCCATGCGACGCTGCGCCGGCTGGCGCAGGCCGACAGCGCACTGGCGCACCTCTACGGCTTCCATCACCTGCAGATGGCCACCCTGCTCCTGTACGGCACGCCGGCGCAGCAGCAGCAGCACTTCGTCGACACGGCCACCCGGCGGCTGTTCTGGGGCAATGCGCTCAATCCGCTCGACCAGCGCACCGTGGCCAGCGAGACCGACGAGGGCTGGCTGTTCAACGGCCCCAAGAGCTTCGCCTCGGGGTCCGTCGGCTCGCACCGGATGGTGGTGTCGGCCTGGCATCGCGCCACGCAGAGCCTCGTCATCGCCACGACCGAGACCGCCCGGCCGGGTCTGCGCGTGCGCCTGGACTGGGACGCGTTCGGCCAGAAGCAGACCGACAGCGGCACCGTCGACTTCGAGCGGGTGGCGATACCGCACGCCGACGTGCTGGTGGCGCCCTCCGCGGTCCACACGCCACGGATGACACTGCGACCGCTCGTCTCGCAGCTGATCATGACCAACCTCTACCTCGGCATCGCCATCGGCGCCTTCGACGAAGGACGGCAGTACACCCGCGAACAGGCGCGCGCCTGGGCCGGGTCGGGGGTCGATCGCGCGACCGACGATCCGATCGTGCAGCATCGCTACGGCGACCTGAAGCTGTTCATCCGCGCCGCCGAGGCGGTGACCGACGTCGCCCAGCACCAGCTCGAAGCGGCAGTGGCCCGCGGGGCCGCACTGGACGCCGCGCAGCGCGGCGAACTGGCCGTCGCCGTGGCCGAGGCCAAGGTGCTGGCGCACCGCGCCGCGCTGGCGGTCAGCTCGCAGTTCTTCGAGCTCGCCGGCGCGCGCGCGACCTCCGCCAAGCTGGGCCTGGACCGCTTCTGGCGCAACGCACGCGTGCACACGCTGCACGACCCGGTCGACGTGAAGCTGCGCGACATCGGCCGCCACGCGCTGGACGGCCGTCCGCCCGAGCCGAGCTCGTATTCCTGACGCACCGGGTTCGACAACGCATGCCCACGTCCTGGAGGGACAAATGATCCAACGCAGAAGCCTCCTGCAACTCGCCGGCGCGGCGGCCACCGGCCTGTCGACCGCCGCACGCGCCGACGCCGCGACGCCGCTCAAGGAACTGCGCGTCGACTACGCGTACTACTCGCCCACCAGCCTCGTGCTGCGCCGCTTCGGCTGGCTGGAAGAGGACTTCCGCAAGGACGGCGTGCCCGTCAAGTGGGTGCTCAGCGCGGGCAGCAACCGTGCGCTCGAATACCTCAACGCCAACAGCATCGACTTCGGCTCGGCCGCCGGCCTCGCGTCGCTGCTCGGCAAGGCCAACGGCAACCCGATCCGCTGCCCCTATGTGTTCTCGCGGCCCGAGTGGACGGCCCTCGTCGTGCCGAAGGACTCGCCCATCCGGACGCTGGCCGACCTCAAGGGCCGCAAGATCGCCGCGACGAAGGGCACCGATCCCTTCCTCTTCATGCTGCGCGCCCTGCAGACGGTCGGCCTGCGGAAGTCCGACATCGAGCACATCCCGTTGCAGCACGCCGATGGCCTGGCGGCACTGCGCCGCGGCGACGTCGACGCCTGGGCCGGCCTCGATCCGCTGATGGCCGCCGCGGAACTCGACAGCGGCGACCGGCTGCTGTATCGCAACATCGCCTTCAACACCTACGGCTTCCTCAACGTGCGGGAGGAGTTCCTGGCGCAGCGGCCGGCCGAGGTGCGGCGCGTGATCGCGGCCTACGAGCGGGCGCGCAAGTGGACGCTGGCGAACCCGACGGAGGCCGCGAAGATCCTGTCCGAGGAAGCCAAGGTGAGCCTGCCCGTCGCGCTGCTGCAGCTCAAGCTGCGCACCGACCTGAGCCATCCGCTGCCATCCGCGGAACATGTCAAGGCGCTGAAGCTGGCGGCGCCGCTGCTGCAGGCCGAGTCCCTGGTGAAGCCGGGAATCGACCTGGAGCGGACGGTGGCCGCACTCGTCGACACGCAGTTCGCCGCCAGCCTGCTGGCCTCGGCGTGAGCGCGCGCGGCGGCCCGGCGGGCGAATCGAACATCGCAGGCAGCGCAGGGCGGGTCGGATGAGCTACTTCAGCGACTGGCTCGACGTCGAAGTCATGGCGGAGTTTCCCGCCACGCGGCCAGCGCGGGACCGCCCTCGTCCGCCCAACGTCGAGCGTGCGGCGGTTCCTGCGGCGGCCGGGGCAGCCTCGCCCTGGCAGGCTGCCTGGCTGGGGAGCCTGCTGCCGCTTTCGGTACTGGCGCTGGCGGAGATCGCCGCGCGCCTCGGATGGGTCTCCTCGACGCTGCTGCCGCCGCCGTCCGACATCGTGCGCGCCTTGTTGGAACTCGGCTGGCGCACCGTGTCCCTGCACGTCGCGGCCAGCAGCGCACGCGTGGCGGCGGGCTTCGCGATCGGTGCCGGCCTGGCGGTGGCCCTCGGGTCGCTGGTGGGCCTGTCGCGCGTGGCGCGCCTGGTCGTCGATCCGGGCCTGCAGGCATTGCGAGCGATCCCGTCGCTCGCCTGGGTGCCGCTGCTGCTGCTGTGGCTGGGCATCGACGAGGCCCCCAAGGTCGCGATGATCGCCATTGGCGCCTTCTTCCCGGTCTACATGGGCGTGGCCTCCGGATTCCGCGACGTCGACCGCAAGCTGGTCGAGGTCGCGCGGATGATGCGGCTGTCGTCGTTCGCGCTGGTGCGCCGGGTGCTCCTGCCGGCGGCCCTGCCGTCGGTGATGACCGGCCTGCGCAACGGCCTCGGGCTGGCCTGGATGTTCATGGTCGCCGCCGAACTCATCGCCGCGACGCGGGGCCTGGGCTACCTGCTGACCGACGGGCGCGAGACCGGCCGCGCCGACCTCGTCCTCGCCGCCATCGTGCTGCTGGCGATCCTCGGCAAGCTCAGCGACACCGGCATGGCGCGCCTCGAACGCCGGCTGCTCGCCTGGCGCGACGCCTTCGATCCGGACGCCGGTCGCCCGTCGCCATGAGTGCACGCGAGCGACTGTTCGGCCACCGGCCGGTGGCCCGCGACATGCCTGTCGACGCGTGCGGCTGCGACTGCGGCGCCGCGTCGTCTCCCGCGCGGTTCGCGGCGCCGGCGCCGCCCGCGGTCGCGGGCGTCGACGTGCCGGTGCTGGACGTGCATGTCACCGACAAGCGCTACGGCGGGCGGCGCGTGCTCGGCGACGTGCGGCTGCAGCTCGCCGCCGGCGAGGTGGTCTCGCTGGTGGGCGCCAGCGGCTGCGGCAAGAGCACCCTGCTGCGGATCGTGGCCGGACTCGACCGCGACTACACCGGCAGCGTGCGCCTCGATGGCCTGGCGCAGTCGGCGCCGTCGCGCGCCATCGGCTTCGTGTTCCAGGAGCCACGCCTGTTCCCGTGGTGCAAGGTGGCCGACAACGTCGCATTCGAGGCCGGCGGGGCGCCGCGCCGCGATCCGCGTGTGGACGCCCTCCTGCAGGAGGTCGGTCTCGCCGATCGCGCGGACGCCTTGCCGCGCCAGCTCTCCGGCGGGCAGGCCCAGCGGGTCGCCCTGGCCCGCGCCTTGTACGGCGCGCCGCGTGTGCTGCTGCTCGACGAGCCTTTCTCCGCCGTCGACGCCTTCACGCGGATGCGGCTGCAGGCGGTCCTGCTGGCCCTGGTTCGACGCCACCAGGTCGCCGCGCTGCTGGTCACCCACGACATCGACGAGGCCGTCACCCTCAGCGACCGTATCCTCGTCCTCGAGGCCGACCCCGGCCGCGTCCGCGAGGAGATCGCTGTCGCGGCCGCGCGGCCGCGGCGACCGGAGGGCGCCGACTTCGCGCAGCTGCGCGCCCAGGTGCTGCATGCACTCCACAGCGCCCACGCCATCGGATGACGCCCCGACCCCCGCCCATCCTGATGAACGCGTTCGACATGAACTGCGTCGGCCACCTGCACCATGGCCTGTGGACGCATCCGCGTGACCACTCGATCGACTACAACACCCTGCCGTACTGGACTCGCCTGGCACGCACGCTCGAACGCGGGCTCTTCGACGGGCTGTTCATCGCCGACATCGTCGGCACCTACGACGTCTTCCAGGGCGGCGTCGACCTGACGGTGCGCGAAGCCATCCAGTTGCCCGTGAACGACCCGATGCTGCTCGTGTCGGCGATGGCCGCCGTCACCCAGCACCTGGGCTTCGGCATCACGGTCAATCTCGGCTACGAGCACCCTTACCTGCTCGCGCGCCGCTTCTCGACCCTGGACCACCTGACGAACGGCCGCGTCGGCTGGAACATCGTCACCGGCTACCTCGACAGCGCGGCCCGGGCGATGGGACAGTCGGCGCAACTGCCCCATGACGAGCGCTACGACCGCGCCGACGAGTACCTGGAGGTGCTCTACAAGCTGTGGGAAGGCAGCTGGGAAGACGGCGCGGTGCGGCGCGACAAGGCGGCCCGCGTGTTCGCCGACCCGGCCCGCGTGCACCGCGTCGTGCATCACGGGAAGTATTTCGACGTGGAGGGGATCCACCTGGCCGAGCCGTCGGTGCAGCGCACACCGGTGCTGTTCCAGGCCGGCAGCTCCGGGCGCGGACAGCGGTTCGCCGCACGCCACGCGGAGTGCGTCTTCATCGGGGCGACCACCAAGGAGGCCGGCCGCCGCACGGTGCAGTCCCTGCGCGAGGCGCTGGTGGCCGCCGGCCGGCGCCCGGACGACGTCAAGGTGTTCCTGGCCGTCGCCGTCGTCGTCGCGCCGACCGCCGCCGAGGCGCGCGACAGGCACGCCGACTATCGCGAGCACGCCAGCAGGGAGGCCGGGCTCGCGCACTTCTCCGCCGGCGTCGGCGTCGACTTCGGCCGGTACGGCCTCGACGACCCCGTGGACTACTCGATGGGCAACGCGATCGAGTCGCATGCGCGCGCCGCGCAGGAGGCCGGCTGGACACGGCGCAAGCTGCTCGAGCTGTTCGACCTCGGCAACCGCTATCCGGCGATCGTCGGCGATGCGGCGCAGGTCGCCGACGAGCTGCAGTCCTGGATCGCCGAGACCGGTGCCGACGGCTTCAACCTCGCGCGCACCGTCGTGCCGGAGAGCATCGAGGACTTCGTCGATCTGGTCGTGCCCGAGTTGCAGGATCGCGGCGTCTACAAGACGGCGCATGCAGACGGCAGCCTGCGACACAAGCTGCACGGCCAGGGCGACCGATTGCCGGACCGCCACACGGCCGCCACCTTCCGGCGATCCGCAGCGCGTTGAAAGCCGGCCGGCTGCGATGCACATCCACAGACGAAAACGTTCTTTGTACAAGTCTGCTGGATTCGCAAGACTGCAAGGATGCCAAGCCCCCTCGACGACCGCCTCGACGCGCCGCCAGCGCCACGCGCGGAGCCCCTGATCCTCCTGGAGAACGTGTGCAAGAGCTTCCGACTGCCGGACGGCGGGCGGTTCGATGCCGTCCACCCCACGTCGCTGGAAGTTGGCCGCGGGGACATCTTCGGCCTTGTCGGCAAGAGTGGCGCAGGCAAGTCGACGCTGCTGCGCCTGATCAACCTGCTGGAGCGGCCGGATGCGGGCCGGGTTGTCGTCGGCGGGCGCGAGCTGACGGCGCTGGGCAAGCCGGACCTGCGCAACGCCCGGCAGGCGATCGGCATGATCTTCCAGCAGTTCAACCTGCTGCAGAACGCCACGGTCTTCGACAACGCGGCGTTCCCGTTGCGCATCCATGGTCGCCATGACAAGGCGCAGATCGCGGCACGCGTCGACGAATGCCTGGCGCTCGTCGGCCTGGAAGACAAGACCGCTAGCCATCCAGCGCAACTGTCCGGCGGGCAGAAGCAGCGTGTGGCCATCGCGCGTGCGCTGGCGAGCCATCCCGAAGTCCTGCTGTGCGACGAACCGACCTCCGCGCTTGACGCCGAGACCACGGAATCGCTGCTTGCCACGCTGCATGACATCAACGCGAAGCTCGGCGTGACCATCGTCATCGTGACGCACGAGCTGGCCGTCGTGACCACGCTGTGCCGCCACGTCGCCGTGGTCGAGGACGGCCGCATCGCGGAGCGCTTCGCGCTGGACGATGCCGTGCATGTCAAGCCGGTCACGCGCCTGGGCCGCGACCTGCTGCAGCTGATCTCCGCTCCGGCGCCTCCGCCAGCGCCCTTCGGCAGGGACCTCGATCGACGCGAGGCCGCCCATGCCTGAGGACATCGTCGCCATCCTGCCCGAGCTCTGGATCGCGCTTGGCGAGACCTTGCTGATGCTGGTCATCGGCCTGGGCAGCGCCATCGTGCTGGGCGGTCCGCTGGGCGTCTGGCTGTTCCTGCTGGGCCCAGGCCAGACGCTCGAGAACCGCGCCCTGCACGGCCTGGTCGGCTGGCTCGTCAACCTGGTGCGGTCGTTCCCGTTCATCATCCTGCTGGTCGCGCTGGTGCCGTTCACCCGGGCTCTCACCGGAACATCCATCGGCCCGGTGGCCGCCGCCGTGCCGCTGTCGTTTGCCGCCATCCCGTACTTCGCGCGGCTCGTGGAACAGAACCTGCGCGATGTGCCGCGCGGTGTCATCGAAGCGGCACAGGCGATGGGCGCGACCGACCTCCAGATCGTGACGCGAGTACTCCTGGTCGAAGCACGCTCTGGCCTGGTGCTCGCGCTGACCGTGCTGGCGATCAGCTTCCTCTCGTACTCCGCCGTCGCTGGCGTGGTGGGCGGCGGCGGTATCGGCGACCTCGCGATCCGCTACGGCTATTACCGCTTCCAGACGGACGTGATGGTGCTCACCGTAGCCATCCTCGTCGTGCTCGTGCAGTTGTTGCAGTGGGGCGGCAACGCGCTCGCGCGGCAGTTGGACAAGCGCTGATCCTCGTTCCTCACTCCTCAGGACAACTGCCCATGACCTACTCGCGCCGCGCCTTCGCCGCTACAGCATTCACGCTCGTCGCTGCCACGCTCGCCTTGGCGCCGGCTTTCGCGCAGGAGAAAAAGGAGATCGTCATCGGTGCCACCGCGGGGCCGTACGCCGACCAGGTCAAGCTCGGAATCGCACCGTTGCTGGAGAAGAAAGGCTACCGCGTCAAGGTCGTCGAGTTCAACGACTACGTGCAACCCAACTTCGCGCTGGCGCAGGGCGCGCTCGATGCCAACGTGTTCCAGCACATCGTCTACCTGACGAAGTTCGCGACCGAGAACAAGCTGCCGATCGTGGAACTCATCAAGGTGCCGACCGCGCCGATCGCGCTCTACAGCCACAAGCACAAGACGCTCGACGTCAAGGAAGGTGCCGTCGTGGCGCTGCCCAACGATCCCACCAACGCCGCGCGGGCGCTCGTCGTCCTTCAAGACCTCGGTTGGGTGAAGTTGCGCGAGGGTACGGATCCGATCCGGGCGTCTGAAAAGGATGTCGCGGTCAACATCAAGAAGATCAAACTCGTGCCGATCGAGGCCGCGCAACTGCCGCGTTCGCTGGACGATACCGACTACTCGTTCGTCAACGGCAACTTCGCGCTGGCATCGGGCCTGAAGTTGACCGAGGCCCTCGCACTGGAAAAGACCGGTCAGACGTACCAGAACCTCGTCGCCATCCGGGCGATCGACAAGGACAAACCGTGGGTGCAGGATCTGGTCGCCGCCTACCGATCGCCGGAGTTCCTCCAGACAACCGAGACGAAGTTCCCGGGCTTTGTCGAGACGGACTACCAGCGAGCGTTGCGGACAGCGTCGGTCAAGTGACGAGGCACATGATCACGCCCTGGATGGGCTCCACCGTCGCGCTGAAATCGCAGGTTGGCCTGCTGCGTAACAGAGGGGCCGCAGCAACCGCCACGTACCAAGCCGAGCCCATGGCTGCTACATCGCCTTTGCCACAGTGACTATCGCCATCGCTGCCGGAACGAGGAGCGCCTGGCCTAAGAGTGTTCCGGCCAACCGCGTACCGACCAACCACACCACCGCGCGCCTGAATTGAGATTGCGAGGTTCGGCCATCGACGACATCGTCTGTCATCACTGACATGTGCGGATCGATGAATACGAACATCATGATTGTCGCAACGCCGTTGACCACCGAAGACAACGAACTTGATGTCACGCGGAGGTCGGGGTTCAAGTAGCCGGCGTACAGGGCCGCAAAGACGCCGATGGTCCACAGCGCGACTGCCAACACGTTCATCGTGAGCATCGACGCCGAGATCGCTCGCCCGTGACGCAGTCCAGTCATGTTGGCGACAGATGGCATGCTGGCGTTCAATCTGAGTTGAGAGAGTCCGCCCTTGAAGAATCCATGCATCAGCAGTGCGGGCACTGATCGGTGAATCTGAAAGTGCAGCACGGCGCGGCTGAACAACCGCTGGAAGGTTGGGATCAGAAGCGCGCCGACCAGCGTGGCCAATGTCGCTGACAAGAGAATCCAGCGAAAATCTGCAAGCAGTCCCTGCGTGACGTTGTGGCTGATATTTCTCTCAATCCGCTTCGCCAGGAACGGCCCCTGGAAAGAGTTCGACGTGCGCGACACAAAAACGAGGATGTTAAACAGCGCGAACGACACAGCGATCCTGCCGGTTCGCACACCTGCGATGCGCACCGCATAGGCGAGGGTTCCGACCAGATGGATCACGAACGTAAGCGAGCAAATTATGATCAGCTGGCGATCCATACAGAAGTCGATGGCGGGGGATCACTGGACTATAGGCGCACCGGCACCGGCGCGGGCGCGTCAGGATTTCTGTGTGTGAGGCGCGTTGAGGCCGGCCGGCAACGCGA
>CAYQMX010000056.1:0-17124 GCA_964418745.1 uncultured Vitreoscilla sp. | reverse complement strand
CTGCGGCAGCGGCCGCGGCCCCCGCGCCCGCGCCCGCCGCACCGGCCGCGGCCCCCGCGCCGGCCGGCGCGGTCGACGTGGCGGTGCCCGACATCGGCGACTTCGCCGACGTCGGCGTCATCGAGCTGCTGGTCAAGGTCGGCGACACCGTCACGGTGGAGCAGAGCCTGATCACGGTGGAGAGCGACAAGGCGTCGATGGAGATCCCGTCGTCGCATGCCGGCGTCGTCAAGGCCCTGAAGGTGGCCGTGGGCGATCGCGTCTCCAAGGGCTCGATCATCGCGAGCATCGAGGCGACCGGCGGAGCCGCCACCCCGGCGGCAGCCCCGGCCGTCGCGGCGCCGACCCCCGCGGCGGCGCCCGCCGCCGCGACGGCCGCGTCCGCGGAGCGCACCTTGCCGACGGCCGCGCTGCCGCCGCACGAGCCCACCGCGCCGCCGCTGAACCTGCCGCACGCCTCGCCGTCGATCCGTCGCACGGCGCGCGAGCTGGGCGTGCCGCTGGAGGAGGTCAAGGGCTCCGGCCCGCACGGCCGCATCACGCAGCCCGACCTCGAGGGCTTCGTCAAGGCGGTGATGGCCGGCGCCACGCAGACGAAGGCGCAGGCCGCCAAGGCGCCCGCCGCGGCCGGCGCGACCGGCGGTTCGCTGCCGGGCCTGCTGCCGTGGCCGCAGGTGGACTTCGCCAAGTTCGGCGCGGTCGAGCGCAAGGACCTGTCGCGCATCAAGAAGATCTCGGGGGCGAACCTGCATCGCAACTGGGTGATGATCCCGCACGTCACCAACCACGACGACGCCGACATCACCGAGCTGGAAGCCTTCCGCGTCACGCTGAACAAGGAATACGAGAAGGCCGGCGTCAAGGTCACGATGCTCGCCTTCCTGATCAAGGCCTGCGTCGCCGCGCTGAAGAAGTTTCCCGAGTTCAACGCCTCGCTGGACGGCGACACGCTGGTGCTCAAGAAGTACTTCCACATCGGCTTCGCCGCGGACACGCCCAACGGCCTGATGGTGCCGGTCATCCGCGATGCGGACCAGAAGGGCATCGTGCAGATCGCCAAGGAGATGAACGAGCTCGCCGCCAAGGCGCGCGACGGCAAGCTGGGTCCGGCCGACATGACCGGCGGCTGCTTCTCGATCAGCTCGCTGGGCGGCATCGGCGGCACCTACTTCACGCCGATCATCAACGCGCCCGAGGTCTCGATCCTGGGCGTGTGCAAGAGCGCCACCCGCCCGGTGTGGGACGGCAAGGCCTTCGTGCCGCGCCTGATCCTGCCGCTGTCGCTGTCGTGGGACCACCGCGTCATCGACGGCGCCGCGGCCGCGCGCTTCAACACCTACCTCGGCCAGGTGCTCGCCGACTTCCGTCGGGTGATGCTTTGATCGCGGCACAGAACAGGAAGGACTGAGACATGGCCGTGATCGAAGTACAAGTCCCCGACATCGGCGACTTCAAGGACGTCGGCGTCATCGAGCTGCTGGTCAAGCCGGGCGACACCGTCGCGGTGGAGCAGAGCCTGATCACCGTCGAGAGCGACAAGGCGTCGATGGAAATTCCGTCGTCGGCCGCGGGCGTGGTCAAGGAACTGCGCGTCAAGGTGGGCGACACCGTCAACAAGGGCTCGGTCGTCCTGACGCTGGAGGCCGCCGCGGGCGCCGCCGCGCCAGCGCCCGCACCCGCGTCGCCTGCGAGTGCACCCGCCCCCGCGGGCCCGGCGCCGGTCGCGTCCACCTACGCCGGCGGCGCCGACCTCGAGTGCGACCTGCTCGTGCTCGGCGGCGGTCCCGGCGGCTACTCGGCGGCGTTCCGCGCCGCCGACCTCGGCATGAAGGTGGTGCTGGTCGAGCGCTACGCCACGCTCGGCGGCGTGTGCCTGAACGTGGGCTGCATCCCGTCGAAGGCGCTGCTGCACGTGGCGATGGTCATGGACGAGGTCAAGCACTTCGCCGACCTGGGGGTGTCCTACGGTGACCCGCAGGTGGACATCGCCAAGCTGCGCACGCACAAGGGCAAGGTCGTCAGCAAGCTCACCGGCGGCCTGGCGGCCATGGCCAAGATGCGCAAGGTCACGGTCGTGCGCGGCTACGGCAACTTCATCGACCCGTTCCACGTCAAGGTCGACGAGACCAGCGGCGACGGGCAGCAGGTCACCGGCGGCGCGAAGACGATCAGGTTCAAGCAGGCCATCATCGCGGCCGGCTCGCAGGCCGTGCGCCTGCCGTTCTTCCCGGACGACCCGCGCATCGTCGACTCCACCGGCGCGCTGGAACTGCGCGGCTCGCCCAAGCGGATGCTGATCGTCGGCGGCGGCATCATCGGCCTGGAGATGGGCACGGTGTACTCCACGCTGGGCGCGCGCCTGGACGTCGTCGAGATGCTGGATGGCCTGATGCAGGGCGCCGACCGCGACCTGGTCAAGGTCTGGCAGAAGATGAACGCCAGGCGCTTCGACAACATCCTGCTGAAGACGAAGACGGTGGGTGCCGAAGCCACCGCCGACGGCATCAAGGTGAAGTTCGAAGGCGAGGGCGGTACCCGCGAGGAGGTCTACGACCTGGTGCTGCAGGCCGTGGGCCGCACGCCCAACGGCAGGAAGATCGGCGCCGACAAGGCCGGCGTGGTCGTCGGCGACCGCGGCTTCATTCCGGTGGACGTGCAGATGCGCACCAACGTGCCGCACATCTTCGCCATCGGCGACGTCGTCGGCCAGCCCATGCTGGCCCACAAGGCGGTGCACGAGGGTCACGTGGCCGCCGAGGTGGCGGCGGGCGACGTCCATGCGCGCTTCGACGCCCGCGTGATCCCCAGCGTCGCCTACACCGACCCCGAGGTGGCCTGGGTGGGCCTGACCGAGGACCAGGCCAAGGCGCAGGGCATCGCGGTCAAGAAGGGCCTGTTCCCGTGGACGGCCTCCGGCCGCGCGATCGCCAACGGCCGCGACGAGGGCCAGACCAAGCTGCTGTTCGACGAGAAGACGCACCAGATCGTGGGCGGCGGCATCGTCGGCATGAACGCGGGCGACATGATCGGAGAGATCGCGCTGGCCATCGAGATGGGCGCCGACGCGGTGGACATCGGCCGCACCATCCATCCGCATCCGACGCTGGGCGAGTCGATCGGCCTGGCGGCCGAGGTGGCGCACGGCAGCTGCACGGACCTGCCGCCGCCGCGCAAGTGAGGCCCTGCGGGCCGGGCATGCGAAAGGGCGCCACGGCGCCCTTTTTTCATGTCCCGGTGTCGAAGCCCAGTCAGTTGCCGGGCTTGGGCGGCAGCGTCGTCGGCCCGGCGGCCGTCGCCGGCATCGTTTCGGGCTGCACGGCGGGGGTACCGGGGACGATGGTGACCGTCTTCTTCAGGTCGCCGCCGGCGGCCACGCTGCCGGACGTCGACGTGTCCATGCCCGCGGCGCGTGCCAGGCAGGCCTTGCGGTCGTCGCCCGACAGCGGCTCGCAGCGCTTGCGCTCGTTGGCCGCCAACTGCGCGGCCGGGGGGCTCCTGAGGTCGTGCTCGCGCGCGGCCTGCAGCGCGGCGCCGGCTTCCTTCAGGCAGGTCTTCTGGCTCTCGGCGGTCTTGCCGGCCAGGCAGTCGGCGCGCTCCTGCTGGTAGCGCTGCTCGGCCGGCGTGGGTGCGCCCGCATTGGCGGAAATGGCGCCGACGGAGAAGGTCGAGAACACGACGGCGACGGTCAGGGCGATGGCCAGCAGCTCGGGGGTCTTGTCGAATTTCATGCGGGGCTCCTGGTTGGAATCCCCGTACGGGCATTCGGCGTGCCTGCAAGACGAAACAGCTGCGACACGACGCAACCAACCGCGCGACGCCTCAGCGAACGGTGCCCTCGGCGACGATCTTCCACGTCGACGCGTCGCGTTCCCAGTACTGCCGCAGCACCGTCTCGCGGTGCGTGCGCGTGCCGCGCTCGGCGAAGGTCACGACCATGGTGTCCTTGGCGTCGGACCAGGTCATCACGCTCAGGTTGTCGAACGCGATCGGGTCGGGTTGCGGCGGCGGCGCGGGCAGCGGCTTGCGCTTGCCGTGCACCAGCGCCACCGCGGGCGGCGGCGGCGCGGGCGGGGCGGCCGGGGTCTCGGGTGCGGCGCCAGGCGTGTAGAACGCCTGCAGCGCCGCGGCGTCGTCGCTGCCGCGCACGCGCTGCCAGCGGCCGACGGCGTCCAGGATCTCGGCGCGGTGCAGCGGCGTGGCGGTGTCGGCGACCCAGTGGATCTGCCGGGTGACGATGACCGGCGTGTCGTGCACCGGCACCGTGTTCATCAGCATGACCAGCTCGTCGTTGGCCAGCGTGATGCAGCCGTCGCTGTCGCGCGGCGGGCGCGAGTAGGTGCGCAACGGCACCCCGTGGACGTAGATGCCGGAGCCGGTGCGCCCGTGCAGCTGGTCGAACAGGTTGGGGTAGTTCAGCTGCATCGCGCCGGCGCCGAAGGCTTCTCCCAGCGAGCCCTGGCCGACACGGTCGGAGACGAAGTACACGCCCAGCGGCGTGCGCTGGTCGCCCTCGACCGACTTGTCGACGCCCTGCTTGCCCACCGACACGTAATGGTCGCTGACCAGGCGCATGCCCTGCGGCCCGTTCTCGAACAGGTACAGGCGCGAGCGGGTGGTGTCGACGGCGATCGCGTGGTGGATGGCCTTGGGCAGCAGGATGAACTCGGCCGGCACCTGGTGGGCCGGCGGGCGCTCCTGCAGCGCGTGCAGCCGCTGCACGGCCTCGTCGTGCAGTTCCGCGAGTTCGGCGGTGACGGCCGGCCCGGCCGCCGAGGCCGCGCCCGCCGTGCCGAAGCCGGCGGCGCCGCCGCTGCGTGCCGTCAGCAGGTCCGCGTAGACCAGCTGCGCCAGGCGGAAGCCGGGGACGTCGCGGGTCAGCGCGGCGGCGGCGTCGAGGGCGAGCTCGGTCTGCTGCTGGCCGATGGCGCGGTAGATGTTGATCAGCCGGCTCTCGGGCGAGCCCTTGAAGGCGCCGGCGAACGGCGAGCCGGCGGGCGGCGTCCCGGCGCCCGGCGCGCCGATCAGCGGGGCGCGGACGGGCTCGGCGTCGTCGGCGAGCGCGATGAGGGCGCCGATCGGGGCGGCGCTCGCCTGCGGGCTCGCGTGGAGCGACGGGATGCCGTGCAGTTCGGTGCTGGCGAGCAGGCCGGCGCCCGCGACCACGAGGGAGCCCATCGCCGCCGCCGTGCGTGGCCACCGCGGTCGCCGCGGCGTCGTCATCGTGGCGAGAGGGGCGTCGTCTTCCATCTTCATCCGCCGACGGACTCCTGCCTGATCAGCCACTTGCCCGAAGGCGAGCGCACCAGGTCGAGCGTCTTGTGTCCGGAGGTCGTGAGGGCGTCCGACTCGTAGGTCTGCTTGAAGTGCGCCTGGGCCTTGTCGCCGTTGACGCTCACGCGCAGGTCGGACAACTGCACCGCGATGTGCTTGCGCGGCACGATGCGCGCCCGGCGGTCTTCCTCCCAGGCCTTGTGCGACTTGCCGGCGGTCGCGTAGTCGGCCGTGTAGGCGCCGAGGTAGCCGGCCATGTCGCGCCGGGCCCAGGCCGAGGCCCAGGCGTGCACGGCGGACTCGACGTCGGCCGCGCCGTTGGCCGTGGCCGCGACGGGCGCGGGGGCCGGCGTCGGCACCGGCGCGGGCGCCGGGGCAGGCCGCGCCACCGCCACCGTGACCGGGGCCGGGGCCGGGGCCGGGGCCGGGGCGGCCGGCTTGGGGACGGCCACTGGCGCGGGCGCGGGCATCGGCTTCGGAACGGCCACCGGCGTGGCCACGGCGACCTGGGCCGGTTTCGGCGCCGGAACCGGGCTGGCGGCGGCAACGGTGGTGGCGGGCGCGGCCGCCGGCTGGCCCGGGTTGGCGATCAGCTCGCGCAGCAGCACCAGCTTGGGCGGCACGGTGGTGTCGGTCTTGTCGAGCTGCAGCGCCTTGGAGTAGGCCTGGCTGGCCAGCTGGGCATAGACGTCGCCCAGGTTCTGGTAGGCCGTGGCGTACTGCGGGTTGGTGCGGATCGCGGCGACGAGCGCGGCGCGCGCCTTGTCGTAGTCGCCCTGCGAGCCGTAGAGCACCGCCAGGTTGTTGTACGGCGCGGGCATCTCCGGGTGGTCCTCGACGAGCTTCTGGAACACCTGCAGCGCCTCGGCCTTGCGATCGAGCATCGACAGCGTCACGCCACGGCGAAAGCGCATCGCCGGATCCTTCGGGTTCTTCGCCAGCGCGTCGTCGATCAGCTTGAGGGCCTGGTTGCTCTGTCCGCTCTTGATCAGGCGCTGGATCTCCGCCGCCTCCGGCGAGGGCGCCGCGGCCTGGGCGGGCGCGGCCGCCGGCGCGGTCTGCGCCTGCGCGGCGGCCCCGAGCCCCGAGGCCATGGCGAGCGCGGCGACGGCGCGGGAGAGCAGGTGCAGCGACGTCATCGAGTGGCGGGGAACGCGCATGGTGGCAGTGGGGGAGGATTGCTGGAAGGCTGGAGAACGCACGGTCGACTGCGCGAGAGTCTAACGAAAATAGGGGCGGGCTTTGTCCGGACAGCCATAAAAAAGGGGCGCATTCGCGCCCCGGTCACAGCAGGAAAACCCGCGGTTCTCAGCGCTTGCTTTCCCCGACGATCTTCCATTCGCTGCCCACCCGATCCCAGACCAGCGTCTTGTGCATCGTGTCCTTGAAGCCCGCCGAGGAGTAGGACTGGTCGAAGCCGGTCTCGACGCGGGTGTCGCCCAGCGAGCGGGCCTGGACGTTCGACAGCGTCACGGTGATCGTGCCGGGCTTGGCCAGCAGGCGGCGGCGCTCGGCGATCCAGGCGGCCTTGGTGCCCTTGGCGGGCGTGAAGTCGGGGCCGTAGAAGCCCAGGTAGCGTTCGACGTCGTGGCTCATCCAGGCGGCGGCCCAGTCCTGCAGGCGCTGCGTGGCGATGGCGGCCGACTGCGCGGGCGTGGCCGCGGCCCCCGGGCTCGCAGGGCGCGGCGGCGTCGCCAGGCCCGGCGTGCTGGGCTGCGCCACGGGGCGCAGGGCCGCCGGCGCGCGCTCGGCGGCCAGCTTGGCAGCGCGGGCGTCGAGTTGCTGGAACGTGGCGCCGCCGACCTCGATGGCCTCGAGCGGGCAGCGCGAGGACGCGTCGTCGGCGATGCCCCAGTCCTTGGCTTCGGGCGCCAGGTCCTGCGCGTCCGGGCGCTTCAGGCCCAGGCTGGCCACCAGCGTGCCCATGCCGGCATAGGTGCGCACGATGGCGGTGGCCAGGTCCTCCTCGGCCAGCACGTAGGAGCGCTTGGCGGTGTAGAGCTCGTTCTCGGAGTTGAGCAGGTCCAGCAGGCTGCGCTGGCCGATGTCGAACTGCTGGCGGTAGGCGTCGCGCGCCTTCTGGATCGACACCACGTTGCGGTCGAGGTAGCCCAGCTGCTCGTTGAGCTTCTTGACGTCGTTGAACGCCACCGCGACGGTCTGGCGCGCGTCGACGCAGGCCTTGTCGCGCAGGTTCTCGGCCTGGGTCAGCAGGCTGGCGTACTGGCGCTCGCGGGCGGAATCGCTGCCGCCGTTGAACAGGTTCCAGGTGACGGCGATCTCGGCCGCGGCGTCGTGCTTCTCGTAGAGCACGCCGTCGAGGTTGTGGCCGGCGGCACCGCGCACCCGCGCTTCGATGCGGGGCTGGAACGGGCTCTTGCGCGCGGCCACGGCGGCGCGCGCGCCGCGCAGGCCTTCGATGGCGCCCGCCACCGACGGGCTCTGCAGCGCGGCGATGCGCATCGCCTCCTGCTCGCTCGCCGGCAACTGCTTGACCATCGACACGGCGCTGACGTTGTCGGCCGGCGGCACCGCGCCGACCAGCCGCACGTAGCGTTCGGTGACGTCGTGCAGGTTGGCGCGCTCGGTCACCAGGTTGGACTCGGCCAGCGCCACGCGGGCGACCACCTGTTCCAGGTCGACGCCGCGGCCGACGCCGGCGTTGACGCGCGACTGCACCTGCTCGAACGAGACCTTGTGCTGGATGTAGTTGTCCTCGGCCAGCGCCACCAGCTTGCGATAGCGCACGACGTCGTAGTAGGCCCGCGCGGCCTCCATGCCGAACTGCTCGGTGGCATCCAGGAACTCGAACCAGCGCTCCAGCTTGGCGTGGCCCAGGCGCTCCACCTCGTGGTGGGTGGCCAGGCCGTCCCACAGCAGCTGGCTCAGCTCCAGGCGCACGCCGCCTTCGTAGAAGCGCGGGTCGCGCGGCACGGACTGGGTGTTCTCGTAGGTGCGCTTGCCGCCGATGGCACTGGCATCCAGGTGCGGGCGCCAGTTGCCGGATGCCACGTCAATTTCGTCGTTGGAGGCACGAAATGCGTTGAACTTGGCCGCAACTTCCGGATTTCCCTCGATGGCCTTCTGGACGGACTGAACCACTGGAGAGGTGGTCTGCGCCATCGCGGCGCAGCTTGCCAGCGCGAGCAGGCTGAAGCGGATGAACGTCTTTTTCATGTGCAGAAGGGCTGCCCGAAGGAGATGTATTGACTTGTTTCCATGATACCGGGCCGACCCGCGGGGACGCCCCCGCCACCAAGCGCCTGCGCGCATTCATTCGGGCCAACCATGGATTGTGACGCGCATTTGTGGTGTCTCGCCGACGGCCGGCAGGACGCCGGACTTCAGTCGCCCGTGCGAGCGCCGATAGATTCCAGTGGACCGCGTAGCCCTTTGCCTTCCCTTGCCCGGCGTGCGCCTGCCGCCCCCGCGCGCCGCGGATGGCCCGGCGCGGGCGGGCGGGTCGCCGCGGCGCATCGCCGCCTGGCTGCGCGTCGCGCTGCTTCGCCTGCTGGCCACGCTGGCGCTGGTGGCGTTCTCGGTGCAGGCGGTCGATCCCGACCGGATCCTGAGGGCGGCCCAGAAATACGGCCCGACGGCCGTGGCCAACGCGAAGGCGCTGCAAGGGGTGATGGCGAGCGTCGCCGGGCACGACGACGGTGCCAAGCTCAAGGCCGTCAACGACTTCTACAACCAGCGCCTGGCGTACATGGAAGACATCGACAACTGGGGCCAGGTCGACTACTGGGCCAGCCCGCTGGAATCGCTGGGCAAGGGCGCAGGCGACTGCGAGGACTATGCGATCGGCAAGTACTTCACGCTCGCGGCGCTGGGCGTGCCGCACGCCCGGCTGCGCATGGTCTACGTGCGCGCCAGCATCGCCGGCGCCCCGAACGGCTTCATCGCCCACATGGTGCTGGCCTACTACCCGACGCCCGAGGCCGAGCCGCTGGTGCTGGACAACCTGCAGCCGGTCATCCGGCCGGCCGGCGAGCGGCCGGACCTGTCGCCCGTGTTCAGCTTCAATGCGGAAGGCCTCTGGCAGGGTGTTGGTAGCATTCGGGCGAGTGGCGATCCGTTGACGCGCCTGTCGAAATGGCGCGAAGTGCTGGTGCGCGCGCGCCAGGATGGTTTCCAATGAAGGCCCGTCGCGTGGCGGGCGGCCAGGAGAAGAACGCATGTCGCTGATTCGCCAGGTGTGGCTGTTGTTGTCGGTGACGCTGGTGCTGGCCTTCGCCGGTGCCATCGGCGTGTCGGTGCACTCGGCGCGTCACTACCTGCAGACGCAGCTCAACCTGAAGAACAACGACACCGCGCAGTCGCTGGCGCTGACGCTGTCGCAGCAGAAGGCCGATCCGGTGGCGCTCGAGCTCGCCATCGCCAGCCAGTTCGACACCGGCTTCTACGAGCGCATCCGCCTCGTCGCCCCGGGCGGCAAGCCCATCGTCGAGAAGCAGGCCGGTCCGCATCCGCAGAACGCGCCCGGCTGGTTCGTCGCCCTGCTGGGCATCGCGCCCGCCGACGGCGTGGCGCAGGTCAGCGACGGCTGGCGGCAGGTCGGCCGGCTGGAGGTGCGCAGCCAGTCGGCGTTCGCCGACGACGAGCTGTGGCAGAGCACGATCGATACCGTCGGCGTACTGCTGGTGCTGGTCGTCGGTGCGGGCATCTTCTCCAGCGTCGGCGTCAACCGCATCCGCGTGCCGCTGCTGCGCACGGTCGACCAGGCCAAGGCCATCACCGAGCGCCGCTTCATCACGGTGGACGAACCCGACATGCCCGAGCTGCGCAACGTCACCCGCGCGATGAACGCGATGGTCGGACGCGTCAAGGCGATGTTCGACGAGCAGGCCGGCCAGGTGGAACTGCTGCGCCGCCAGGCGCACTGCGATCCCCTGACCGGCCTGTCCAACCGCGCGCACTTCCTCAGCCGCATGACGGTGATGCTGGACGCCGAGGACGGCGCCGCCAGCGGCGCCCTGGTGATGGTGCGGCTGGTCGAGCTGCAGTCGCTCAATCGCACGCTGGGACGCTCCGCCACCGACCGCGTGCTGCAGGACGCCGCCGCGGCGATGGTGGAATCGTCGCGCCGCCTCGGTGCCGCCGAGGTGGGCCGCCTCAACGGCAGCGACTTCGTGCTGGCGCTGCCCGACGTCGATTCGGTGCGCGAGTCGGCGCTCGACGTCGCCGCCCGCCTGCGCAGCCTGCTGCGCGTGCACGAAGGCGGCGCCCATGCCGTGGTCGGCGCGGTGCGCTGGACGCATGGCGCGCCCATGTCCACGCTGCTGGCGGCCGCCGATCAGGCGCTGGCCCGCGCCGAGAGCCGCGGACCCTATTCGGTCGAGTTCGACGACAGCGCCGACGCCGGTGCCCTGGGCGAGGACGCGTGGCGCCATCGCATCCAGACCGCACTGGCCGAGCGCAACGCCGAGCTGGTCGACTTCCCGCTGGTGGGCCGTACCGGCGAACTGGTGCACCACGAGTCGCCGCTGCGGCTGCGCCTGGGCGCCGAAGGCGAGCTGGTCTCGGCCGCGCAGTGGCTGCCGATGGCGCGCCGCGCCCAGCTGACGGCCGACGTCGACTTGCTGGCCATCGAGCTGGCGCTGATCGCCATCGCCGCCGATTCGCTGCCGCGCTCCGTCAACGTGAGTCCGGCGTCGCTGGCCGACTCGGCGTTCTCCACGCGCGTGCATGCGCTCGTGGCCGCGCACCCGATGGCCTCGCCGCGCCTGTCGCTCGAGCTCGCCGAGGCGGGGGCGGTCAAGCAGCTGCACCTGGTGCGCGAGCTCGTCGAACAGCTGCACGGCACCGGCACGCGCGTCGGCCTGGAGCACGCCGGCGAGCGCCTGGGCGAGACGCGCGGCCTGCTCGAGGCGGGCCTGGACTTCGTCAAGCTCGACGCCAGCCTGCTGCAGGGCCTGTCCAGCGACGAGGCGCGGGCGCAGCACGTGGCCGGCACGGTGCGCATGCTGCACGGCATCGGGCTGCGGGTGTACGCCGAAGGCGTCTCCGCGGTCGACGACGCGGCCGCGCTGTGGGCGTGCGGCGTGGACGGCCTGACCGGGCCGGTGCTCCAGGCGGGCCGCACGGCCTGACCCGCCGGCGCACGCGGCGTCCGCGCGGCGGACGCCCGCGCCGGCTTGCGTGACGCCCGGGCGCGCGCCGGGGCGTGTCAGCCCAGGTGCATCTGGCCGTTGCTCAGCAGCTGGTGGATGATCTGCAGGTCGTTCTGGCTGCCGTTGGCCGTCAGGTCCACGTTTTTCAGCACGATCGTCTCGTCTTCCGCCGCGGCGCTGTAGCCATTCGAGAAGCCGCCGCTGCTGCTGACGTGGATGACGGTGTCGGCGCCGGACAGGTCGAAGTGCAGGTAGTTGGCGATGTTGCCGGTCTGGGCGCCGTCGTGGTTGGCGCCCGGCAGCAGGTCGCGCAGGTCCAGCACGTCCTTGTTGCCGGCCACCGAACTGAAGTCGGTGATCGTGTCGACGTTGGGCGCACCCGCCGTGCCGTGGTCGGCGAGTTCCCAGCGGAACACGTCGTTGCCGGCGCCGCCGGTCAGCGTGTCGGTGCCGGTGCCGCCGACGATCAGGTCGTTGCCGGCGCCGCCCGCGATCGTGTCGTTGCCCGCGCCGCCCAGCAGGCGGTCGTTGCCGGCGCCGCCGGTGATCGTGTCGTTGCCGGCTTCGCCGGAGATGAACGTGGCGCTGCCCGTGGTGGCCGCCAGCGTGTCGTTGCCCGTGGTGCCGCCCAGCAGGGACGTGCCGTTGACCACGCTGACCCAGGTCGACGCGTCGTGGGACTGGCCGCTGGCCGTGGTGTTGGTCGCGTCGAACTCCAGCGTGGCCGAACCGGTGCCGACATTGGTGAGCTGCAGGGTGCCCAGGTTCCATCCGGTCAGGTCGATAGCCTGGGTGTTGCCGGTGCTGGTGACGGTGTGGGTGCCGTCGGTGATGGTCATGCCGGTCTCGACGCCGGTGACGTGCAGCGCGGTGGTGTTGGTGTCGGCCACCGTGAGCTTGATGGCGTCGCCGTCGTTGGCCACGGCCTGCGTCTCGTAGCCGTTCTCCACCAGGAACACCGCCTTGGCCTGGTCGGCGGTCAGCGCGTGGTTGTAGATGCGGGCATCGTCGAGCGCGCCCTTGTAGTACACGTCGCCAGTGGTCGTGTCGCCGCCCGACGACGACCAGCCGTTGGTGTAGCCGAAGCCGGCCAGCTTGTCGGTCGGCACGCCGGTCGGGATCGTCGGATCGACCCCCAGCGTCGTGGTGGTGCTGAGCGTGCCGTCGATGTAGATGGAGACCACGCTCGTGCCGTTGGCGTTCACGGTGCGGGTGATCGCGAGGTCGTGCCAGTTGCCGTCGTTGACCTTCTGCGTCGAATAGACGCTGGCCAGGTTGCCCAGGCCCAGGCCGATCTGGCCGGAGGCATTGATCGTGCCCCACTGGATGTCGTTGCCGTCGCCGGCACTCTCGGAACCGATGATGGACGGGCTGGACCAGCCGATGCCCGTGCCGGTCTGCGTGGTCTTGAACCACACCGACAGGGTGCTGGTGGTGGTCAGTGCCGCGGTGTCGGCCAGCGGCAGCGAGACGATGCCGCCCTTGCCGTCGAAGTTCAGCGCACTGCCGGCCGTGCCGTTGTGGCCCGTGATCCAGGTCGGCGCGGTGCCGCCGTTGGCGGTGTTGATGTTGGTGAGCGTGCCGGTCTGGACGTTGTAGCCGTCGCTGGTCGAGGTGCCGGAGCCCTCGTTGAACTGCCAGCGTCCGACCGCCGTGGCGGTGACGGTGGGCGTGGCGGCGTGGTCGATCGAGTCGATGGTGAACGCGCCGGTCGCGCTGGCGGTGTTGCCCGCGGCATCGCTGCTGCTGACCGACAGCGAGACGGCGCCGTCGGCGAGGCCGTCGCGCGGCATCGTGCCCGACGCGGGCGTCTGGGCACTCAGGTCGACGCTCCAGGCGCCGGTAGCGTCGGTGGTGGCGTTGTAGGTCAGGGTGTGGCCGGCGGAGTCGGTCACCGTCACCAGCACGGTGCTGTTCTTCTCGCCGGTGCCGGTGAGGATGGGCACCGCGTTGGAGGTCAGGCTGTCGGTGACGGAGACGCCGGTGTCGTTGGCCGCATCGTGCTTCAGGCCGATGCTGGCCGTCGGCGCGGTGTGGTCCTCGGTGAAGGCGCCGGTGCCCGGCACCGAGATGTTGCCGGCCGCGTCGGTCGCGACGACCTGCAGCGTGACCAGGCCATCCACCAGGCCCGTGGCGGGCAGGGTGCCCGAACTCGGCGTGGCGGTGGCCGTGTTGATCGACCAGTTGCCCGAGGCATCGGCGGTGGTCGTGTAGGTGATCGGGCCGCCGGACGCCGGCGTGACCGTCACCGTGACGCTGCTGGAGGCCTCGGCGGTGCCGACGAGGATCGGCCTGGTGTTGTTGGTGAGGTTGTCGGTCGCGGACGAGCCCGTGTCGTCGGCCGCGTCGTGCTTCAGGCCGATGGTGGGCGCGGCGATCGTGTGGTCCTCGACGAACGAGCTGGAGCCCGTCGACGACGTGTTGCCGGCGGCGTCCGTCGCGACGACCTGCAGGCCCACGGAGCCATCGGGCAGGCCGGCGGCGGGCAACGCGCCCGTCGTCGGGGTGGCGGTGGCCGTGTTGATGGACCAGTTGCCCGCGGCATCGGTCGTCGTGGTGTAGACGATCGGACTGCCGGAGGCCGGCGTGACCGTCACGGTGACCGTGCTGGACGCCTCGCCGGTGCCGACCAGGATCGGCTTGGTGTTGTTGGTGAGGTTGTCCGTCGCGGAGACACCGGTGTCGTCAGTGGCGTCGTGCTTCAGCCCGATCGTCGAGGCGGCGATCGTGTGGTCTTCGACGAAGGCGCTGGACGCGGTCGACGAGGTGTTGCCGGCGCCGTCGACGGCGACGACCTGCAGGCCGACGTTGCCATCGGGCAGGCCCGCGGCCGGCATCGTGCCGGTCGTCGGCGTGGCCGTGGCGGTGTTGACGGACCAGTTGCCCGACGCATCGGCGGTGGTCGTGTACGTGATCGGGCTGCCCGAGGCCGGCGTGACCGTGATCGTCACGGTGCTGGCGGCCTCGGCGGTACCGACCAGGATCGGCTTCGCATTGTTGGTGAGGTTGTCGGTGGCCGACGCGCCGGTGTCGTCGGCCGCGTCGTGCTTCAGGCCGATGGTCGGCGCCGCGATCGTGTGGTCCTCGACGAACGAGCCGGTGCCGGTCGACGAGGTGTTGCCGGCGGCATCGACGGCGACGACCTGCAGGCCCACGGCGCCGTCCGGGAGGCCGGCGGCCGGCATCGTGCCGGTGGTCGGCGTGGCCGTGGCGGTGTTGACGGACCAGTTGCCCGACGCGTCGGTGGTGGTCGTGTACGAGAACGGGCTGCCGGAAGCGGGCGTCACCGTCACGGTGATCGTGCTGGAGGCTTCGCCCGTGCCGACCAGGATCGGCTTGACGTTGGCGGTGAGGTTGTCGGTCGCGGACGCGCCCGTGTCGTCGGCCGCGTCGTGCTTCAGGCCGATGGTGGGCGCGGCGATCGTGTGGTCCTCGACGAACGAGCTCGTCGCGGCAGCGGCGGCGTTGCCCGCCGCGTCGACCGCGACCACCTTCAGGCCGACCGTGCCGTCCGGCAGGCCGGCGGCGGGCATCGTGCCCGTGCTCGGCGTGGCGGTGGCGGTGTTGATGGACCAGTTGCCACTCGCATCGGCGGTCGTCGTGTACGAGAACGGGCTGCCGGAGGCCGGCGTGATCGTGATCGTGACCGTGCTCGAGGCTTCGGCGGTGCCGACCAGGATCGGCTTCGCATTGCTGGTGAGGTTGTCGGTGGCCGACGCGCCGGTGTCGTCGGCGGCGTCGTGCTTCAGCCCGATCGTCGAGCCGGCGATCGTGTGGTCTTCGACGAACGAACTGGACGCAGTCGACGAGGTGTTGCCGGCGCCGTCGATGGCGCCGACCGTCAGTCCGACCGTGCCGTCGGGCAGGCCGGCGGCCGGCATCGTGCCGCTCGTCGGCGTGGCCGTGGCGGTGTCGACGGACCAGTTGCCCGACGCATCGGCGGTGGTCGTGTACGTGATCGGGCTGCCCGAGGCCGGCGTGACCGTGATCGTCACGGTGCTGGCGGCCTCGGCGGTACCGACCAGGATCGGCTTCGCATTGTTGGTGAGGTTGTCGGTGGCCGACGCGCCGGTGTCGTCGGCCGCGTCGTGCTTCAGGCCGATGGTCGGCGCCGCGATCGTGTGGTCCTCGACGAACGAGCCGGTGCCGGTCGACGAGGTGTTGCCGGCGGCATCGACGGCGACGACCTGCAGGCCCACGGCGCCGTCCGGGAGGCCGGCGGCCGGCATCGTGCCGGTGGTCGGCGTGGCCGTGGCGGTGTTGACGGACCAGTTGCCCGACGCGTCGGTGGTGGTCGTGTACGAGAACGGGCTGCCGGAAGCGGGCGTCACCGTCACGGTGATCGTGCTGGAGGCTTCGCCCGTGCCGACCAGGATCGGCTTGACGTTGGCGGTGAGGTTGTCGGTCGCGGACGCGCCCGTGTCGTCGGCCGCGTCGTGCTTCAGGCCGATGGTGGGCGCGGCGATCGTGTGGTCCTCGACGAACGAGCTGGAGCCCGTCGACGACGTGTTGCCGGCGGCGTCCGTCGCGACGACCTGCAGGCCCACGGAGCCATCGGGCAAGCCGGCGGCGGGCATCGCGCCCGTCGTCGGGGTCGCGGTGGCCGTGTTGATGGACCAGTTGCCCGACGCGTCGGTGGCGGCCGTGTAGGTGATCGGGCTGCCGGAGGCCGGGGTCACCGTCACCGTGACGGTGCTGGAGGCTTCGGCCGTGCCGACCAGGATCGGCTT
Source organism: uncultured Vitreoscilla sp. (assembly GCA_964418745.1). Lineage (GTDB taxonomy): Bacteria > Pseudomonadota > Gammaproteobacteria > Burkholderiales > Burkholderiaceae_C > Scleromatobacter. Next base: position 1,010 of record CAYQMX010000056.1, on the reverse strand, counting down.
GGCGTTGGCGGTGAGGTTGTCGGTGGCGGACGCGCCGGTGTCGTCGGCGGCGTCGTGCTTCAGGCCGATCGTCGGCGCGGCGATCGTGTGGTCTTCGGTGAACGAACTGGTGCCGGTCGACGAGGTGTTGCCGGCGGCGTCGACGGCGACGACCGCCAGGCCGACCGTGCCATCGGGCAGCCCGGCGGCGGGCATCGCGCCCGTCGTCGGGGTCGCGGTGGCCGTGTTGATGGACCAGTTGCCCGACGCGTCGGTGGCGGCCGTGTAGGTGATCGGGCTGCCGGAGGCCGGGGTCACCGTCACCGTGACGGTGCTGGAGGCTTCGGCCGTGCCGACCAGGATCGGCTTGGCGTTGGCGGTGAGGTTGTCGGTGGCGGACGCGCCGGTGTCGTCGGCGGCGTCGTGCTTCAGGCCGATCGTCGGCGCGGCGATCGTGTGGTCTTCGGTGAACGAACTGGTGCCGGTCGACGAGGTGTTGCCGGCGGCGTCGACGGCGACGACCTGCAGGCCGACGGTGCCGTCCGGCAGGCCGGGCATCGTGCCGGTGGTCGGCGTGGCCGTGGCCGTGTTGATGGACCAGTGGCCCGAGGCATCGGTGGTGGTCGTGTAGGTGACCGGGCTGCCGGAGGCCGGCGTGACCGTGATCGTGACCGTGCTCGAGGCTTCGGCGGTGCCGACCAGGATCGGCTTGGCGTTGTTGGTGAGGTTGTCGGTCGCGGACGCGCCGGTGTCGTCGGCCGCGTCGTGCTTCAGGCTGATCGTCGGCGCGACGATCGTGTGGTCCTCGACGAACGAACTGGTGCCGGTCGACGAGGTGTTGCCGGCGGCATCGACGGCGACGACCTGCAGGCCCACGGCGCCGTCCGGGAGGCCGGCGGCCGGCATCGTGCCGGTGGTCGGCGTGGCCGTGGCGGTGTTGACGGACCAGTTGCCCGACGCGTCGGTGGTGGTCGTGTACGAGAACGGGCTGCCGGAAGCGGGCGTCACCGTCACGGTGATCGTGCTGGACG
>CAYQMX010000055.1:0-17997 GCA_964418745.1 uncultured Vitreoscilla sp. | reverse complement strand
CCGGCCTGCGGCCTGCGGTGCGAGCGCCCTTCGGAGCGGCCGGGCGTGCGCTCATAAGGCAACCTCCGTCCTGCGGACTGCGGTGCGAGCGCCCTTCGGAGCGGCCGGGCGTGCGCTCATCGGACAACCTCCGGCCTGCGGCCTGCGGTGCGAGCGCCCTTCGGAGCGGCCGGGCGTGCGCTCATGCGTGCCCGCCCGCGAACGCATAGCCCGCGTTGCGCAGCGTCTTGATGCAGTCCAGCGGCTCGAGCTTCTTGCGCAGCCGGCTCACGAGGATGTCGACGGCGCGGGTGTAGAGGTCGGCGTCCTGGCCGCGCAGGCGGTTCAGGATCTCGTCGCGGTGGAACACCTTCCGTGGCGCCCGGGCCAGCATCGCCAGCAGCTCGAACTCGGTGCCCGTCAGCTCCACCGGCTCGCCCTGGCGCAGCACCTGGCGGCGCTCGAGGTCGATCTCGAGGCCGTCGAAGACCAGCCTCTGCGGCGTGGCCGCGGGCGCGCGGGCGCGGCGCAGGATGGTCTGGATGCGCGTGAGCAGCTCGCGCGGCTCGAACGGCTTGGGGATGTAGTCGTCGGCGCCGATCTCCAGTCCGACGATGCGGTCCATCACGTCGCCGCGCGCGGTGAGCATCACGATGGGGATGTCGGATTCGCGCCGGATCGTACGGCACAGTTCGAAGCCGTCCATCTCGGGCAGCATCACGTCCAGGATCGCGGCGTCGTAGGCCTGCGCGCGCAGCCTGGCCAGCCCTTCGCTGGGCGTGACGGCGCTGTCGAGCTGGTAGTCGAAGCGGCGGAAGTAGGTGGCGAGCGGCGCGGCGAGCAGCGCGTCGTCGTCGATCATCAGGATGTGGCGCATGGGGCGATGTTAGAGGCACCACGGCAACGAGGCAGGGGCCGGGTGGGCCGCTGCCTCGTCGGTGCCGGCGGGTGCAGGGTGTCCCGCCGGGTGGGGCGTCAGTTGCCGGCCGCTGCCGAGGCGCCGTGCGGGCCGTGGTGGCCGTGCATGCCTCCGGGGCCCATCGCGCCCGGGCCGCCCAGGCCGAGGAAGCCATGGTGCTCGGCCGCGAGTTCGCGCACCTGCTGCTGCTGGGTGGCGTTGAGGCTGTCGAAGAAGTCGCCGGCGGCGTTGATCAGCGCGGGGCCGTTGGCCTGCATCTTCGCGACGTGCTGGGCCAGCAGTTGCTGGGCGCCCGCGCGGTCGAAGGTGTTGCCGGCGATCAGCGCCTTGGCGGCGGCGTGCGGATCGGCGCCGGCGGCCCCCGGCGCGTGTTGCGCGATGAGCAGGTCGCCCAGCGCCTTGAGCTTGGCGGCCTGGTTGGCATCGAGGTTGAGCTTCTTGCCGATGTGCGACAGCATCATGGCTTCGTGCTGCGCCATCTGCTCGGGGTTCGGCGGGCCGTGGTGGAAGCCGACGCCTTCCGAATAGGCCGCGACGGTGCCCAGCAGGGCGGTGGAGACGGCCACACCCAGCAAGGTGCGCTTCAGCCAGGTCTTGTTCATGATCTTTCCTTCGTTTCGGTGATGGGGCCGTCGATCTCGATGGCCACGTCCTTATTACGCGCTTTCCAGCGGCGGGCATGCTTTCGGCGCCGTATCGCCGTGTTTCGTTTTGTCTCGTGCCGCGGCTTTCGGGCGTTTCGCCATCGTGCCGCGATACTGGGCAGCCGGGCAGGGTGGATTCCATGGCGGCGGCCAGCTTTGCGCAAGCGAAACATTAGACTGGCGTCCGGTCGTCGCGGCCATGGGCGCGGCGGCGCGACGACAACGAGGCTGGAGCAGCGACACAGTGAACAAGCGAGCGGGCGCACCGCCCACCATCATCGACGTGGCCCGGCAGGCCGGCGTGTCCATCAAGACCGTCTCGCGCGTGATGAACAAGGAGCCGATGGTGCATGCGGACACGCGTGCCCGCGTGCAGGAAGCCGTCGCGGCGTTGAACTACCGGCCGCAACTGTCGGCGCGCAGCCTGGCGGGCGCGCGCTCGTTCCTCATCGGCCTGCTGTACTACGACCCGAGCGCGGCCTTCGTCGCCGGCGTGCAGCAGGGCGCCACGCTCGGTTGCCGCGAGGCCGGACGCCACCTGGTCGTCGAATCGCTGCAGGAAGGCGCCGACGTGCGCGCGCAGATCGAGTCCATGCTGGCCGCGTTGCGCCCCGACGGCATGATCCTGACCCCGCCGCTGTGCGACAACCCGGTGATCATCGACACCTTGCGCGCCAGCCGCACGCCCTGCGTGCTGATCTCGCCCGGTGGCGAGGACCACGGCATGGCGGCGGTCTGCATGGACGACGCGCTCGCCGCCGAGGAGCTCACCAACCTGCTGATCAGCCTGGGCCACGTGTCGATCGCGTTCGTCGAGGGCGACCAGTCGGCCAGCGTGCGGCGTCGCCACGGCTACGAGCGTGCGTTGAAGGCGCACGGACTGGCCGTCGATCCGTCGCTCGTGGTGCCGGGCACGTTCCAGTTCGAGTCCGGCGTCGCCGCGGCCCACCGGCTGTTCGCGCTGCCGCGGCCGCCCACCGCACTCTTCGCGGCCAACGACGACATGGCGCTCGGCGTGCTCACCGCGGCGCAGCGCCTGGGCATCGCGGTGCCGGGCGACCTGGCGATCGTCGGCTTCGACGATTCGCGCGCGGCCACGCTGGTCTGGCCCGAGCTGACCACCGTGCGCCAGCCGCTGGCCGAGATGGCGATGGCCGCGGTCGACATGCTGCTGTCCGGCGCGGCCCGGCCGGAGCCCTCGTCCGCGCCGCCGCTGCGCGTGCTGCCGCACCGGGTGATCGTGCGCGGTTCCACGGCGGCGCCGGCGAAGAGGCGGCCGTGAGCATGCTGGCGTACCGGCGCGCGGTCGTCGACGACATCCCGGCGATGTCGCGCATCCGCCTGGCCGTGCGCGAGAACGCGCTGTCGAACCCGGCCCGCATCACCGAGGCCATGTACCGCGACTACCTCGAGCCGCTGGGTCGCGGCTGGGTCGCCGAGCAGGACGGCCGGATCATCGGCTTCTCGTACGCCGCCCGCGCCGACGCGTCGATCTGGGCGCTGTTCGTCGACCCGCAGCGCGAGGGCCTGGGCGCGGGCAGCCGCCTGCTGCGCCTGGCGGTCGACTGGCTGTTCGAGCTCGGCCACGACGAGGTGCACCTGGGCACGGAGGCCCGCACGCGCGCCGACCGCTTCTACGCCGCGCAGGGCTGGACGCGCGAGGGCATGATCGACGAGGTCGAGGTCGGCTACCGGCTGCGGCGCGCCGACCGGCCCGGCGGCGATCCCCGGGTTTCCGGCGGGCCGCTGGGGCCGGCCCGGGGCTAGCGCCGCCCGGCCTCGTGCCAAGGCCAGCCGGCAGGCGTGTTCCGCGTGCTGGTGCTCACGGAGGTCGACGCGCGGCGGGTCGGCGTGGGTGGTGGTCAGCGGCCGGCCGTCGCGGACGCCGTCGACGCCGGGCGCAGCGCGCCGAACAGCGCGATCGCGGCGCCGCTCAGCACGGCGGCCGCCGCGAACGCCCAGCGGGGATCGACGAGCCACAGGGCGCCGGCGAGCAGCGAGGCCGGCAGGTAGAGCGCGCCGGTGAGGAAGTTGAACGCGCCGACCGCCGTCGCGCGGCGCGCGGGCTCCAGGTCGGCGATGAAGGCCTTGGCCTGCGACTCGTCGATGGCGAAGAACACCCCGTAGACAGCCAGCAGCACGCCAACCTGCCAGCGCTGGCCCGCTACAAGGAGGGCGAGGTTGATCGCCCCGTACACGCCGTAGCCCAGCAGCACCACACGCGCACGGCCGACGGCGTCGCCCAGCCGTCCGACCAGCGGCGCGGCGACGACGCACACGCCGTTGAACAAGGCATACAGCAGCACGGTGTCGGCGACGCTGAAGCCCACCGCGTGGGCCTTCAGAAGCAGGAAGCCCAGGCTGTAGTAGCCGAGCGCGAACACGCCCGACGGCCACAGGAAGCGCTTGAAGCCCGGGTCCAGGGCCCGCCAGTTGGCCGCGACACCTTCGCGCGCGTGCGGCGCGGCCGGCACGTCGCGCATCCGTGCCAGCACCGCGACACCCAGCACGGCCGGCACCAGCGCGAGCCAGAACAGCACGCGGTACGCGCCCGGCGTCGCGCCCAGCCAGCGCAGCAGGCCCCAGGCTGCCAGCGGCCCCAGCACGGCGCCGGCCTTGTCCAGGGCCTTGTGGACGCCGAACGCGTAGCCGCGCGTTGCGGGGTCGCCCAGCGCCGCCAGCCAGGCGTCGCGCGGTGGGCCGCGCAAGCCCTTGCCCAGCCGCTCGACGACCCGGAACGCCGCCAGGCCGGCGAGGGACGCCGACACCGGCAGGATCGTCTTGGCCAGCGTCGAGAACCCGTAGCCGGCGACGGCGAAGGGCTTGCGCCGGCCGCTGCGATCCGACAGCCAGCCGGCCAGCCAGTTCAGCGACGACGCCGAGAAGTCCGCCAGTCCCTCGACCAGGCCCAGCAGGGCGCTCGAGGCCCCGGCGACAGTCGTGAAGTAGAGGGCGAACACCGAGAAGATGGCCTCCGAGCTGAGGTCCGTCAGCAAGCTGACGACGCCCAGCCGGACGACCCGCGGGTCGAGTCTCGGCGCCGCGCCGGCGGGCATCTTGACTTCGCGGTCGACGATCGGGGACATGGGTGTGGAGGCTAGCCGATCTTGACCGCGACCGGGGTGGCGGCCGCGAAAGTCCGTCCGTCACCGGTTTCCCCGGGCCGCTGGGGCGGCGCCAACGGCACCCGCCTCGTCGGGTCAGTCCGCGCCGGCCTTCAACCGGAACACCGCCACCGAGCCCACCAGCTGGTCGGCCTGGCCTTTCAGGCTCTCGGCGGCCGCGGCGCTCTGTTCGACCAGCGCGGCGTTCTGCTGGGTGGCCTGGTCCATCTGGGCGACCGCCTCGCCGACCTGCGCCACGCCGCTGCTCTGCTCGCTGCTCGCGGCGCTGATCTCGGCGACGATGTCGGTGACGCGGCGGATCGACGCGACCACCTGGCGCATCGTCTCGCCGGCGCGGTCGACCTGGGCCGTGCCGCGCTCGACGCGTTCGACGCTGGCGGCGATGAGGCTCTTGATCTCCTTGGCGGCGCCGGCGCTGCGCTGCGCGAGCGAGCGCACTTCCGAGGCGACGACCGCGAAGCCGCGGCCCTGCTCGCCGGCGCGCGCCGCCTCGACCGCCGCGTTCAGCGCCAGGATGTTGGTCTGGAAGGCGATGCCGTCGATGACGCCGATGATGTCGGCGACCTTGCGCGAGCTCTCGTTGATGCCCTTCATGGTGTCGACCACCTGGCCCACGTCCTCGCCGCCCTGGATCGCGAACGTCGAGGCGCCGCGCGCCAGCTGGTTGGCCTGGCTCGCATGGTCGGCGTTCTGCCGCACGGCGGCGCTGAGCTGCTCCATCGACGCGGTCGTCAGCTGCAGCGCCGCCGCCTGCTGCTCGGTGCGCACCGACAGGTCGTTGTTGCCCTGGGCGATCTGCGCCGAGGCGCTGGCCACGCCCTCGGCGTTGCCGCGCACGTCGCCGACGATCTGCGCCAGCCGCGTCTTCATCTCGTGCAGCGCGCCCAACAGGAGGCCGGTCTCGTTCGTGCCATGCGCCTCGAACTCCATCGCCAGGTTGCCGGCGGCCACGCCGCGGGCGATCGTCATCGCCGCGTGGATCGGCCGCGTCACCGAGCGGATGATCCAGATCGCCGTCGCCAGCGCGATCGCGAAGGCGATGGCCAGCAGCGACAGGATCGTCGCGCGGGCCTGGTCCAGCGTGCGGTTCACTTCCTTGCGGGAATCGGTCATCAGCCGTTCCTGGAGCTTGACCAGGTCGTCGACGCGGGCCATGTAGGCGATCTGCTTGGGGCGCAAGTCGAGCAGCAGCGCGTTCTTCGCTTCCTCGCTGCGCCCGGACTTCAGGAGCTGAACGACCTTGTCGCGCGGTTCGCGGTACTCGGCGCGCGCGGCGTTCAGCTGCTTCAGCGCCTCCTGGCCTTCCGCGCCGGTGATGGTCGCCGTGAGCTTGTCAATGTTGGCATTGGTGCGCTTGCCGCTGCCGGCGATCAGGTCGTACTGGGCCTGGATGTCGTCCGGGTCGGAGACGACGAACAGGTTGCGCAACGCCAGCGAGACCTCGTTGTTGACTGCCTTGATCGCGCCCGCGATCTGCACCTTTGGATAGCGGTTGTCCATCACGGTGTCGAAATGCTGATCGATCGTCTGCACGAAATAGAGCGCGGCTCCGCTCAGCAGGACCATCAGCGCGGCAAGCGCGCCGAATCCCAGGGCGAGTCGGGTGCTGATCTTGGTCTGGGTCAGGTTCATGGTGGTGCCGGGCAGGTGGGGGAACGACGAGCGGCCGACGGCGGCCGCAATCGCAACCGCCGGGACAGGCATCTCCTTTCGTTATCGGAACTTTCCGCGCAGCCTTGATGCCGGGAAATCTCCACGGCGGGTCGCCCCCGACGGACGTTCAGCCGCGCGGCGGCCGCCGCACCGCGCGCGCCGGGGCGCTGGTCGAATCGCGCACGATCAGCTCGTGCGGGAGCACCCGCTGCAGGGCGGCGCTGCTGCGCGTGCCCGGCGTGCCCTCGACCGTGGGGGTGCCGATGAGCAGGTCGACGGCGGCGCGCGCCATGGCCAGCGTGGGCTGGCGCATGGTGGTCAGCGGCGGCCAGACGAGGCTGCTGGCCGGCGAATCGTCGAAGCCGGCGATCGCCAGGTCGCCGGGGATCGCCAGGCCCTGGCGCTGGGCCGCCGCCAGCACGCCGAGGGCCATGTCGTCGTTGCTGGCGAAGACGGCGGTCGGGTGGTGGCGCAGCTTGAGCAGCTGGTGCGTGGCGGCGACGCCGGACTCGAAGCTGAAGTCGCCGTCGATGACCAGCTCGGGCGCGATCTCCACGCGTGCGGCCTTCATCGCCTTGAGGAAGCCCTGTTCGCGCAGCGCCGATGCGGCCTGGTCGGCGGCGCCGCGGATGAAGGCGATTCGGCGATGGCCCAGGCTCAGCAGCAGGTTGGTGATCTCCTCGGCGGCGTGCACGTCGTCCATGCGCACGCTGGGCATGTCCTTGCGCTGGCGCGCGGGCGACACCAGCACCGTCGGCGTGCCGCTGTCGTGCAGGGCCTTGAGCACGTGCGGGTTGTCGCACAGCGGCGGCGTCAGGATCATGCCGTCGGGACGCAGCGTGGACACCATGCGGTGAACCTGCTCGCCCAGGTCGTGCGCGTCGTCGTCCATCGATTCGACCACCAGGTGGTAGCCGGCCTCGCGGCAGCGCATCGTGGCGCCCTGCTGCACGCCGGAGACGAAGGCCGCGCTGGGGTCGAAGTACAGCAGGCCGATGAGGAACGAGCGCGCGCCAGCCAGGCTGCGTGCCGACTGGCTCGGTCGGTAGCGCAGGTCCGTCATCACCTGCAGCACCTTGGCGCGGGTGGCGGCGCGCACGCCCGTCTCGTTGTTCATCACGCGCGACACGGTCTTGATCGACACGCCGGCCTGGTGGGCGACGTCGCTGATCGTCGTGGCCGCCGCGGGCGGCGCGGGCGTCGACGCGCGGGGCGTCCCCATCAGGCGCGGCTCCGCGCCGTCTCGAGCTCGTGGCCGGCCGGCCGCGGCCCGCACTGGGCACGCGCCGGTGCCGCGTCCCGCGCGGCGGCACGGGCGCAGAACGCCTCCACCAGCGCGCGATGGTCGGGCAGGTCGCTCAGCGCCCGTTGCGCCACCTGGGCGATCGTCGCGAATTCCTGGCGCGCCTCGGCCGCGCGCGGCCAGGCGGCGCGCGAATGCGACAGGTCGGTCGGATACCCCATGCCGTACAGGACGTATTGCCAGCTCGACGGCGGGTACATCTCCAGGTCGGTGATGAAATCGAGCCGGTGCGGCGGGCGGCTGCGCCAGCGCGCGAGGGTGTCGCGCAGCGAGGGCGTCCAGCTCGCGGGGTCGGCGTTGTCGCGCCAGAACGCGGTGTCGTCGCGGCGCGTCAGCGCATAGTGCAGCTTCAGGAAGTCGACGATGCGCTCGAAGCGCGCGCGCATGTGCTCGTTGAACTGGCGCGCCGCGGGCTCGAGATCGCCGTCGGCCGGCAGCAGGTAGCCGATCAGGTAGGCGGCGGCCTCGATCAGCCCGATGCCCGACGATTCAAGCGGCTCCAGGAAGCCGGCCGACAGGCCCACGGCCACGCAGTTGCCGATCCATTGGATCTTGCGGTAGCCGGTGTCGAGCTTGAGGAAGCGCGGCGTCAGCGGCTCGGCCGCGGGGCCCACGTAGCGGCGCAGCACGCGCTCGGCCTGTTCGTCGCTGGTGTGGCGGCTCGAATAGACGTAGCCGACGCCGCGCCGGCGTTGCAGGCCGATGTCCCAGGTCCAGCCGGCCTCGTGCGCGGTGGAGACGGTGTAGGACGGGATGGGCGTGTCGGCGGCAGGGTAGGGCACCTGCACCGCCAGCGCGCGATCGACGAACAGGACGTCGCCCAGAGGCGTCTTCGCGGCGCCCAGCGCGTCGCCGATCAGCGCGGCGCGAAAGCCGGTGCAGTCGACGTAGAGGTCGGCCGTCAACACGCCGCCGTCGCGGGTGTGCACGGCCGCGATGCGGCCCGCGGCGTCCAGCGCGACGCGCTCGACGGTGGCGATCACGCGGGCCACCCCCAGCGACTGCGCGTGCGCGGCCAGCAGCGTGGCGAACTTGCCGGCGTCGAAGTGGTACGCGTAGTTCATCGGGCCCAGCCAGTCGCCGTCGCTGGCGCGCTTGGGCGCGCGCGACGCGTCGGCCACGCGCTGCTGCATCGACACCGCGTCGGCGAACGCGAGCGCCCTGCCGTCGTGCGCCGCCGCCTCGCCCAGCAGCCAGTAGGGCAGCAGCTCGGGCGCGCCCGGGCGCTGGCTGGGCGCGTTGAACGGGTGGAAGTAGCGCTCGCCCGGGCGCGACCAGTCCACGAAGTTGACCCCCTGCTTGAACGTGGCGTCGCACTCGCGGATGAAGCGCGCCTCGTCCATGCCGATCGCGTGCAGCGTGCCGCGGATCGACGGGAAGGTGCCTTCGCCGACGCCGATGATGCCGATCTCGCTGGACTCGACCACCGTCACGCGCACCCCGCCGGCGGCGGTGCCCAGCGTGCGTGCGAGAAAGGCCGCGGTGAGCCAGCCGGCGGTGCCGCCGCCGACGACGAGGATGTGCCGGATGGGATTCATTCGAGGTTGTCTCCTGGGCGGTGGCGTGTGTCCAGCCTGCTGTTGCGGGGGGGCCGTCTTGCATCCCGTGGTTTTCCCGTAGACGCTTCCGGCGCTTCTTATAGAGGATCATATCGGCAAATAGACAACGCTGTCATTTCTGTGTTGACAGCGTTGTCATCGAATCGCATCATGCGATCCATTCCAGGGGTTCGCCGGGCCGAAAGGGCTGGCGGGCACGACACGGGGCCTCCACACTCGCACGGAGTGGCCGCGTCGCCCGGGATGTGCGCGAGCCACCCAGCGGCCTGCGGCACCGACGATGGAACACACAGGAAATCGCCGCCAAGACGGTCGATGACGCTTCACCAAAACACTGGAGACAACGTGACTACTCGCGCTCAGAAATCCCGGGCTTCGCTCGCATCCCCGATCCACCTGGCCGTGCTGGCCCTGCTCGCCGGCTCGGCGACGGTCCAGGCCCAGACCGCCGCGGCGCCGGCGTCCGCCGCCAGCGCCGCCGCGACCGACGTGCAGGAGGTCACCGTCACGGCGACCAAGCGCACCACCACGCTGCAGAGCACGCCGCTGGCGGTCACGCCCATCAGCGCCGCCGAGCTCGACAAGAACCATGTGCAGACGATTTCCGACGTCGTCCACCTGGTGCCCAGCTTCCAGGCCACCACCGAAGGCGACCACGGCGTCATCACCATGACGATGCGCGGCATCGGCAACGATAGCGCCAAGACCGAATACGCCGACCCGGAGGTGGCGCTGTTCATCGACGGCATCTACGCGCCGCGCGCCGAAGGCGCCGCCTCGCTGCTGTTCGACATGGAAGGCATCGAGGTTCTGCGCGGCCCGCAGGGCACGCTGTGGGGCCGCAACTCCACGGTCGGTGCCGTCAACATGAAGACCGCGAAGGCCGAACTGGGCCTGAACTTCGGCTCGGTCGAAGGCGGCCTGGGCAGCTACAACCGCCTCGGCGCGCGCGCCTCGTTCAACTTCGCGGTGACCGACACGCTCGCGCTGCGCGCCGCGTTCGTGCACGAGCAGCACGACGGATACGTCAACTACCAGAGCGCCCCGAAGATCCCGCTGGCCGACCAGCAGGCCGCGGTCAACGCCTACAACCTGGCCAACCCCACTGCCACGGTGCCGTTCCGTCCGATCGACCCGAACACCTTCGTGCAGTCGGGCCCGAAGTACAACGCGCAGGACCAGAGCGCCGCGCGCCTGAGCCTGCTGTGGAAGCCCACGCGTGACCTGACGTGGAACGCTTCGTACGAGAAGTTCCTCGATCGCGGCACGCCCAACATGAACCTGCTGCAGACGCCGCGCACCGGCACCCCGTTCTGGTCGGCGCTGATCAGCGTGGCGCCGCAGCTCGATCGCAACGTCAACACCTTCCGCAGCCGCCTTGACTGGAACCTGAGCGACGCGGTGTCGCTGGCCTACATCGCCGGCTACTCCGACTTCAAGGGCTCGGGCGACTTCGACCAGTCCGGCGGTGCCACGGTGCCCACCAGCTACACCACGGGTGCCACGGTGCAGGAAGACCGCACCAACTGGTCGCACTACAAGAACTACAGCCACGAGCTGGAAGTGCAGTCCACCGGCAAGCGCGACGTCGACTGGATCCTGGGCCTGTACTACGCGGCCGAGGACAACGGCATCCGCTTCGACATCCCGATCTCCAACGGCACCCAGCAGGGCACCATCGGCTGGCAGGGCTCGTTCATCCAGCCCAAGGAAACGGTGGGCTCCGAGGCCGCGTTCGGCCAGGCGACCTGGAACCTGGCGGGCGACACCATCCACCTGACCGGCGGCGCACGCTTCACGCACGACGACCGCAAGAACGAAGGCGGCACCAACGACGGCTGGACGGGCGATCCGACGGTGCCGCAGGTGCCGCTGGACCCGGGCTCCGACCCGCTGAAGTCGGGCCTGTCCACCTACCAGCACAACGACGGCCACTACACCGGCCAGAAGGTGACCTGGCTGGCGCGCGCGAACTGGGACGTGTCGAAGAACTTCCTCGTCTACGGCAGCGTGTCCACCGGCTACAAGTCCGGCGGCCTGCAGGACGGCGGCCTGCACTACGGCCCCGAGTCGCTCACCAACTACGAGGTCGGCACCAAGAACACGCTGTTCGGCGGCACGGTTCACTTCAACAATTCGGCCTATTACGAGGACTTCAAGGACTTCCAGTTCAGCGCCCCGGTGACCAACCCGGACGGCTCGCACTCGCTGGCCACGTCGAACGCGCAGGGTGCCAAGGTCTACGGCATCGAGTCCGAACTGGCGGCCAACCTCACGCCGGACGATCGCGTGCAGGTGGGCGCGGCCTACACGCACACGAAGCTGGGCTACCTGCTCGCGGGCAGCAACGACTATGCGCTGCCGGCCTGCCCGGATCCGAAGATCAGCAAGTGCCTGGACGTCACCGGCCACCGCCTGCCCCACTCGCCCACGGGTTCGCTCACCGCGCAGTACGAGCACACCTTCCGCTTCGCGGACGGCTCGAAGCTGGCGCCGCGCGTGAACTTCCACTACGAGTCGGGCAGCTGGCTGAGCGTGTTCAACCTGGGCGACGGCGACCTGCAGAAGGCGTACTCGCGCACCGACCTGGGCCTGCGCTACACGGCCAACAAGGACTGGTACGTCGATGCCTTCGTGCAGAACGTCGAGGACGGCCGCATCAAGACGAACGCGCAGAACTCGTTCGGCGCCTGGCAGTCGCAGTACCTGCCGCCGCGCACGTTCGGTTTCAACGCCGGCTTCAACTTCTGATGCCGGGCGCGCGGCTCCCGCACCCGCTGGAGTCGCGCTCGCCGGGCCTGCGCCCGCCGCCCGCGGCGCGCTGGCCCGGCCCTTTTTCCCGTCGCGGCGCCATCCGCCGCGCACCACCCGTGCAGCCCATGTCCAAGCTCCTTAAGGCGGCGTCCATCGCGCTCGTCGCCGTGGCGACCTGTGCGTCGTTCATGCCCGGCGCCGCCGTGGCGGCGACGACCGTCACCGTCGCCACCTTCCCCGATCTCGACCGCGCCGCCCGGGCCGCGCTGCCGCGCTGGCATGCCGCGCATCCGGACATCGACGTCAAGATCGTCTCGCTGCAGTACGCCGACCACCACACCGCGATGACCACCGCGCTGGCCACCGGTTCGGGCCTGCCCGACGTGATGGCCATCGACTTCAAGTTCATCGGCAAGTTCGCCGGCTCCGGCGGCTTCGAGGACCTCTACAAGGCGCCGTACGACGCCGGCGCGCTGCGCAGCCAGTTCGTCGCCTACACGTTCGCCCAGGCCACCAACGCCGCCGGCGAGCTCGCGGCGCTGCCCGCCGACATCGGTCCCGGCACGCTGCTTTACCGCACGGACCTGATGGCGCGGGCCGGCGTGACCGAGGCCGATCTCACCCGGAGCTGGGAGTCGTTCATCGCCGCCGGCGTCAAGCTCAAGGCCGCCACTGGCGCCAACCTGCTGGCCGACAGCGCCGACATCGTCGACATCGTGCTGCGCGCCAACCTGCAGCCCGGCGAAGGCATCTACTTCGACCGTGCCGGCAAGGTGCTGGTCGACGGCCCGCGCTTCGTGCACGCGTTCGAGCTCGGCCGCGCCGCGCACAAGGCCGGCATCGATGCCGGCACCACGATGTGGACCAACGAATGGGTGGCCGGCTTTCGCGCCAACAAGATCGCCGGCCAGATGATGGGTGCCTGGCTCGCCGGCCACCTGAAAAACTGGCTCGCGCCCGACACCGCCGGCAAGTGGCGCTCGGCCCCGCTGCCGGCAGGCGCGTACGCCTCCTACGGCGGCTCGTTCTACGCGATCCCGAAGAAGGCCGCGCACAAGGCCGAGGCCTGGCAGTTCGTGCGCTTCATGACGGCCGACAAGCAGACCCAGCTCGACTCGCTGCGCACGCTCGACACCTTCCCCGCGCTGCTGGCCGCGCAGCAGGATCCCGCGATCTCGGAGCCGATGCCCTTCCTGGGCGGCCAGAAGGCGCGCGAGCTGTGGCGCGACATCGCCGCGAAGGTGCCCGCCATTCCCGTCGACAAGTACGACTCGATGGCCACCGACGTGATCCGCGCCGAATATCAGAACGTCATCGCGCAGGGCAAGGACATCCCGACGGCGCTGGCCGACGCGAAGTCGCTGATCGCCCACCGCGCGCGTCGCTGAAGCTCCCCTGCCGGCCATGCATTCGATGATCTCCCCCGACTCCACGCTGCGGCCCGTGGCGCCGCTCGCGCCCGCGACCGCCAGCACGCCGCGCGCGCGCTGGCGCCGGCGCGCGCGCAAGCTCGCGCCCTACGCGTTCATCGCGCCGTTCTTCGTGCTGTTCGGCGTGTTCGGGCTGTTCCCGCTGCTGTTCTCGGTGTGGCTGTCGCTGCACCAATGGGACGCCGCGGCCGGCCTCGGCGCCATGCACTGGGTCGGCCTGGAGAACTACCGGTTCGCGGTCACCGATCCGTGGTTCGCCAAGTCGCTGCTGACCACGCTGTGGTTCGCGGTCGTCTCGGGCGTGCCGCAGCACCTGGTCGCGTTGCCGCTGGCCTTCCTCATCCACATGACGCTCAAGCGCAGCCGCAACTTCGTCGTCGGCGCCTATTTCGTGCCCTACGTGACCTCGAGCGTGGCCATCGCGCTGATCTTCACCACGCTGTTCTCCAAGGACTTCGGCGTCATCAACGCGCTGCTGCCCGGCCCGCCCATCGACTGGCTGGGCGATGCCTTCTGGGCCCGCTTCGCGATCGCCTTCGTCGTCTTCTGGCGCTACCTGGGCTGGAACGTGGTGCTGTACCTGTCGGCGCTGCAGGTGATCCCGGGCGACCTCTACGAGGCCGCGACCCTGGACGGCGCCGCGCGCTGGCAGCAGTTCCGCTTCGTGGCGCTGCCGCTGCTCAAGCCGATGATGTTCTTCGCCATCACGCTGACGCTGATCGGCAACCTGCAGCTGTTCGAGGAGCCGTTCATCCTGATCCCGCCCGACTCGGGCGTGGCCACCAGCGTGATGACGACGGCCATGTTCATGTACCGCATGGCGTTCTCGGATGGCGACTTCGGCACCGCCTCGGCCGTCTCGTGGGTGCTGTTCTTCATCATCGCGGCGCTGACCTGGGGCAACGCGCGGCTGTTCGGCAAGGAAGGGGGCGGCGATGTCGCACGCTGACCGCCTGACCCCCGCGCGCTTCGTGACCCTGGCGCTGGTGGGGGCCGGCGTGGTGCTGCTGGCCGCGCCGTTCTGGTTCACCTTCGTGTTCGCCACGCACGCGCGCGCCGACATCTTCGCCTCGCCGCCGCCGCTGTGGTTCGGCACGAATTTCCTGTCCAACGTGCAGCTCCTGCTGGAGCGGCTGCCGTTCTGGCGCAACCTGGGCATGAGCCTGTACGTGGCCACCATGACCACCGCGCTGAACCTGGTGCTGTGCGCGCTTGCGGGCTACGCGTTCGCGGTGCACGAGTTCGCCGGCAAGCGGATCCTGTTCGCGCTGGTGGTCGGCTCGATGATGCTGCCCAGCTTCCTCAACATGATCCCGACCTTCATGGTGATGGACCTGCTCGGCTGGCTCGACCAGCCGCGCGCGCTGTACGTGCCCGGCGCGGCCGGCGCGCTGGGCATCTTCCTGATGCGCCAGTACATCGGCTCGGCGATCCCGCGCGACCTGATCGACGCCGCGCGCATGGACGGCTGCGGCGAGCTGCGCACCTTCTGGAGCGTCGTGATGCCGCTGTGCGGCCCCGCGCTCGGCACGCTGGGCCTGATCACCTTCATCAACGCCTGGAACAACTTCGTCGGGCCGCTGGTGGTCATGCGCAGCGTCGAGAACTACACGCTGCCGCTGGCGCTGCGCAGCATGCAGAGCCCGAACAACACCGAATGGGGCGCGCTGATGGCCGGCAGCGCCATCGCGATGCTGCCCTTGCTGGTCGCCTTCGTCTTCTCCGCACGCCGGCTCGTCGCCGGCCTCACCGCCGGCGCCGTGCGCGGCTAGACTCCATGACAACCTCCCCGTTTCCCTTTCCCTCGCTGCCCGCCGGCTTCCAGCTCGGCGCCGCCACCAGCGCCGCGCAGATCGAAGGCCACGCGCCGGGCGACGGCGCGGGCGCGTCGATCTGGGACGCGTTCTGCGCCACGCCCGGCAAGATCAAGGACGGCTCCGACATCGCCGTCGCCTGCGACCACCTGCACCGCATGCCCGAGGATGTCGAGCGCATGCAGTGGCTGGGCCTGGACGCCTACCGCTTCTCGTTCTCCTGGCCGCGCGTGCAGCCGCTGGGCCAGGGCGCCTGGAACGAGACCGGCCTCGCGTTCTACGACCGGTTGATCGACACGCTGCTGGCGGCCGGCATCGCCCCGCATGCCACGCTGCACCACTGGGACCTGCCGCAGGCGCTGCAGGAATCGGTCGGCGGCTGGCAATCGCGCGAGACCGCGCACCGCTTCGCCGACTACGCCGCCGAGATCGCGCGCCGCTTCGGCGACCGCCTGGTGGCGATCTCGACCCTCAACGAACCCTGGTGCGTGGCCACGCTGGGCTACGAGACCGGCCAGTTCGCGCCCGGCCTGCGCGACCGGGCCGCGGCGATGCAGGTCTCGCACCACCTGCTGGTGGGCCACGGCCTGGCGCTGCAGGCGATGCGCGTCGTCGCGCGCGCCAACGCCGGCGGGCGCAACCCGCAGCTGGGCATCGTGCTGAACCACACCCCCGCGTTCGCTGCCGAGAAGACGCCGGCCGACCTGCAGGCCGCGCGCATCGCCGACGGCCTGGACGTGCGCTGGTACATGGACCCGCTGTTCCGCGGCGCCTACCCGGCCGACGCCCTCGAGCACCTGGGCGCCGACGCGCCGCACATCGAGCCCGGCGACATGGCCCTCATCCGCCAGCCGCTGGACTACCTGGGCATCAACCTCTACACACGCAACTGGATCAGCACGCGCGAACCGAAGATCCCCGCACCGGCACCGTACGGCCTCAACGACATGGGCTGGGAGATCGTGCCGGAGGTGCTCACCCAGCACCTGGTGCGCCTGACCCGCGACTACATGCCGCCGCCGATGCTGATCACCGAGAACGGCATGGCCAACGCCGACGTCGTGGTCGACGGCGCGGTGGACGACATCCCGCGCGTGGCCTACCTTCAGGGCCACCTGGACGCGGTGGCCAAGGCCATCGCGCTGGGCGCGGACGTGCGCGGTTACTTCTACTGGAGCCTGCTCGACAACTTCGAATGGGACTCGGGCTACGCGAAGCGCTTCGGGCTGTTCCGCGTCGACTACGACACGCAGCGCCGCACGCCCAAGGCGAGCGCGCACTGGTACCGCGAGTTCATCGCCCATCACAGGAAGGCACGCTGATGTCCGAACTCCAGCTGCAGGGCCTGCGCCGCACCTATGCCAACGGCGTGACCGCCGTCGACGGCATCGACCTGACCGTGGCCGAGGGCGAGTTCATGGTGCTGGTGGGGCCGTCGGGCTGCGGCAAGTCGACCACGCTGCGCATGATCGCCGGCCTCGAGGAGATGAACGCGGGCCGCATGCTGATCGGCGGCGTCGACGTCACGGACACGCCGCCGGCCGAGCGCGGCGTGGCGATGGTGTTCCAGAGCTACGCGCTCTACCCGCACATGACGGTGGCCGAGAACATGGGCTTCGCGCTGAAGATCGCCGGCCGCTCGAAGCGCGACATCGACGCCGCGGTGCGTCGCGCCGCCGAGTCGCTGCAGCTCGAGCCGCTGCTGGACCGCAAGCCGCGCGCGCTGTCGGGCGGCCAGCGCCAGCGCGTGGCGATCGGGCGCGCGATCGTGCGCGAGCCCAAGGTGTTCCTGTTCGACGAGCCGCTGTCCAACCTCGACGCGTCGCTGCGCACGCAGATGCGGCTCGAGATGGCGCGCCTGCACGAGCGCCTGGGCGCGACCATCGTCTACGTCACCCACGACCAGGTCGAGGCGATGACGCTGGGCGACCGCATCGCGGTGTTCAACGCCGGGCGCATCGAGCAGGTGGGTTCGCCGTCGGCGGTCTATCGGCGGCCGGTCAACCGCTTCGTGGCGGGCTTCCTGGGCTCGCCGCAGATGAACTTCCTGACCGCGGTGGCCGGGCGCGACGACGCCGGCCCGGCGTTGCAGGTGCCGGGCGCCGGCCGCCTGGCGCTGCCCGCCGATTGCGCGACGCCGCTGGCCAGCGTGCATGCGCTGGGCGTGCGCCCCGAGCACTGGCAGCTGACGGCGGGCGAGGGCGCCGAGGGCCTGCACGCGCTGGTCGAGCGCGTGGAATGGCTGGGTGACGTGACGCTGGTGCATTGCCGGCTCGCGGGCCGCGACGCCGCCAATGCGGACGCCGACACCATCAGCGTGAAGACCGCGCTGCCGGAGAGCGCGGCCCTGCCGCACGGCACGGCGGTGCGCCTGCAGGTGCTGCCGCGCGACCTGATGCTGTTCGACGCCTGCGGGCGCGCGCTGGCGGCCTGAACCCCGACCGACGACGACGAGCCGGCATCGCGCGGGCTCGTCGTTGCGTCATTTCTTGGTCTTGAGCGCGCTCAGCGCGCTGAACGCCAGCGCCATGGCCGTCGGCGTGGCCGGCGACGACACGACGTTGGGGCGCGGCGCGCGCGAGTCGTCGGGACGCGGGCCCCGGCGATCGTCGTCGCGGCGCGGACCGCGCGGCGCATCGGTCCGCGGACCGCGGCTGTCGGGCCGGGGGCCGTTGCGCGGGCCGTCCGGGCGCGGTCCGCGCGGTGCGTCGAGCGGACCCCGGGGGCGATCCGGGCGCGGGGCATCGAGCGGGCCGCGCGGGCGATCCGCGCGCGGCGCGTCCGTGCGCGGGCCGGCCGGGCGATCGCCCCGCGGCG
>CAYQMX010000054.1:0-21090 GCA_964418745.1 uncultured Vitreoscilla sp. | reverse complement strand
CTTCAGGTGCCGCCCTGAATGCCGGCGCTTGACAGAAGAGTCCTCATAGAAGCAGTCGCTCCAGCGCGGTCATCGTTGAGGCATCAGGTTCGGCTGTCGCGCCATGAAGTCGGCAGGCGAGGTCTCGATTTGGGCCTGGAAGCTGTCTACGACTCTATTGCCTTGTCTCTGACTTTATTGCCTTGTCTCCGACTCTATTGGCACTGAACAAAACCCGCTTTCCGCCTCCCGCGCTCACTCCACCGTCACGCTCTTGGCCAGGTTGCGCGGCTTGTCCACGTCGGTACCCCGCGCGCACGCCGTGTGATAGGCCAGCAGCTGCAGTGTCACCACGTGCAGGATGGGTGACAGCACGCCGTAGTGTTCGGGCATGCGGATCACGTGCAGGCCGGTGTCGCTCTCGATGTGGGAGTCGGCGTCGGCGAAGACGAACAGTTCGCCGCCGCGGGCGCGGACTTCCTGCATGTTGCTCTTGAGCTTTTCCAGCAGGGTGTCGTTCGGTGCGACGGTGACCACCGGCATCGCTGACGTGACCAGGGCCAGGGGGCCGTGCTTGAGTTCGCCGGCGGGGTAGGCCTCGGCGTGGATGTAGCTGATTTCCTTGAGCTTGAGCGCGCCTTCGAGGGCGATGGGGTAGTGCAGGCCGCGGCCCAGGAACAAGGCGTTCTCCTTGGTGGCGAACTCGTCGCTCCAGGCCATGATCTGCGGCTCGAGCGCGAGCACGGCCTGCACCGCGGAGGGCAGGTGGCGCAGGGCCTTCAGGTGGGTGGCCTCGGTGGCGTCGTCGAGGTGGCCGCGCACCTGGGCGAGCGCCAGCGTCAGCACGAACAGGCCCACCAGCTGGGTGGTGAACGCCTTGGTCGACGCGACGCCGATCTCGGCGCCGGCGCGGGTGATGAAGTTGAACCTGCACTCGCGCACCATCGCGCTGGTCTGCACGTTGCAGATGGTCAGCGTGTTGGTCATGCCCAGCGAGCGGGCGTGCTTCAGCGCGGAGATGGTGTCGGCGGTCTCGCCGCTCTGGCTGATGGTGACCACCAGCGTGCGCGGGTTGGGCACGCTGTCGCGGTAGCGGTATTCGCTGGCCACCTCGATGCTGGTGGGGATCTTCGCGATGCTCTCGAGCCAGTAGCGCGCCACGCTGCCGGCGTAGTAGCTGGTGCCGCAGGCCAGGATCAGCACCTGGTCGATGTCCTTGAACGTGCTGTACGCGCCGTCGCCGAACAGCTCGGGGCTGATGCCGTTGATGCCATCCAGCGTATCGCCGATGGCGCGCGGCTGCTCGAAGATCTCCTTCTGCATGTAGTGGCGGTACGGGCCCAGCTCGGCGGCGCCGGTGTGCGCGTGCACGGTGCGCACCTCGCGCAGCACGGCCTTGTGCGAGCCGTCGGCATGCAGGCCGTTGATCCAGTGCTTGCCCAGCTGCACGTCGACGACGTCGCCTTCCTCCAGGTAGACGATCTGGTCGGTGACGCCGGCCAGCGCCATGGCGTCGGAGGCGAGGAAGTTCTCGCCGCTGCCGATGCCCAGCACCAGCGGCGAGCCGGCGCGCGCGCCGATCACGCGGTGCGGCTCGTCGCGGCAGAACACGGCGATCGCGTAGGCGCCGCGCAGGCGGGTGACGGCGCGCTGCACGGCGTCGAACAGGTCGCCGTCGTACAGGTGGTTGACCAGGTGGGCGATGACCTCGGTGTCGGTCTGGCTCTCGAAGTGGAAGCCCTTGGCCTTGAGCTCGGCGCGCAGCTCGTCGTGGTTCTCGATGATGCCGTTGTGCACGAGCGCGATGCGCGCGCCGCGTGCGGCGTCGGCGCCGCTGGTGGCCGCCTCGTTGCCCAGCGGGCCCGAGAAGTGCGGATGCGCGTTGTGCACGGCGGGCGCGCCGTGCGTGGCCCAGCGCGTGTGCGCGATGCCGGTGCCCGACTGCACATGGTCGGCCGCGATCTGCTCCTGCAGCTCGGCCACGCGCGCGGTGCTGCGGGTGCGGCGCAGGACGCCGTCCTGGTGCACGGCGACGCCGCAGGAGTCGTAGCCGCGGTACTCGAGGCGCTTCAGGCCCTCGACGAGGATGGGAACGATGTTGCGGTTGCTGACGCCGGCGACGATGCCACACATGGGGGAGCTCCTGGAACGGGTTGCTGCGGTTGCGCGATGGCAGTGATCGTAGAAGTCCTGGCGAGATTCAGGCTTGCAAATATCGGCACGAAGAGAAAGAAAATTGCATGTTGTACCCGTTGTGACGTAATCATGCAAAATGGCATGATGGATGAAAGAAAAGATCTCGGCGAACTGAGCATTAGTGGTCTTGACGAGATCGACCGTCGCCTGCTCGAACTCCTGCAGGTGGACGCCACCCGCACCAACCACGCGCTGGCCGAGGCGGCCGGCGTGTCGCCCGCCACGGCGCTGCGCCGGGTGCGCCGGCTCACCGGGTCCGGCGTCATCGAGCGCCAGGTGGCCCTGCTCGCGCCGCGCCTGGCCGACGAAGGGCTGACCGCCATCACCGAGGTGTCGCTCGACCGCCAGGGCGCCGAACTGCTGCAGGCCTTCGAGGCGCGCGCGCTGGACGAGGCCGCGGTGCAGCAGTGCTACCGCGTGTCGCCCGGCCCGGACTTCGTGCTGGTGGCCTGGGTGCCCGACATGAACGCCTGGGGCGCGCTGGTGCAGCGCCTGTTCACGCAGGACGCCAACGTGCGCAACGTGAAGACGTTTTTCAGCGTGCGGCGGGCCAAGTTCCTGCCGCGCATCGCGCTCGGCGCGCGCTCAAGCTGAGGCGCCGCGGCGCCGATAACCGCTTCAGGGCCCGCACGTCGCGGCCCGGTCGGAAGCCCTCGCATGCGCCTGCTCGTTGCCCTGCTGCTGCTCGTCGCGCTCGCCCCGGCCGCCGCGGCCGAGCGCCCTGCGCTGCCGCCGTGCGACCAGGCGGTGCGCTTCGCCGCGAGCTGGTTCCCGGATCCGCCGCAGGAGTTCGACAAGAGTTCCGACTTCCTGGTCCGGCAGGGCGCACCCGCCGCCGAAGGCGCGACCGCGCTGGGCCTGGTCACGGTGGAGAACGCGATCTCCGTGGTGCCCGAGACCACGTGCCGGGGCATGACCGTGTCGCTGCGCTTCGTGCATCCGGTGCTGCGCGTCATCCGCGAGCTGCCGCCGGGCACCTGCGCCCACGTGCACGTGCTGCGCCACGAGTACGAGCATGTGCACATCTACCGCGAGATGGCGCGCCGGTTCCGCGAGCTCGTCTACCCGTGGCCCGATGCCGCCACGCCCGACCAGGTGCTGCTCTACGCCAAGCAGCAGCTTGCCAAGATGCAGGAGGCGCAGCGCCTGTTCGACAGCCCGCAGGAATACGCGGGCAACCTGACGGCCTGCAAGGGCGAGATCCCGCGCCTGCTGGCCGCGGCGCGCAAGGGCGCGCGCTGAGACGTCGTCAGTCGACGGCCTTCAGGATGGCCAGGCCCTTGAGGTACTCGCCTTCGGGGAAGAACAGCGTCGTCGGGTGATCCGGCGCGCCCTCCAGGCGCTGCAGCAGCGCGCCGTCGACCTCGGCGTCCATCGCCGCGCCGGCCACGATCTTGTGGAACAGGTCGGCGCTGATGCCGCCCGAGCACGAGAACGTGAGCAGCAGGCCGCCGGGCTTGAGCAGCTTCAGCGCCAGGCGGTTGATGTCCTTGTAGGCGCGCGAGGCCTTGTCGGCGTGCGCCGCGGTGGGGGCGAACTTCGGCGGATCCAGCACGATGGCGTCGAAGCGCTCGTCGGTCTTGAGCATCTCGCGCAGCAGCGTGTTGACGTCGGCGTCGCGGGTCTCGTGGTGGCGCGGGTTGAAGCCGTTCAGGCGCACGTTCTCGCTGGCGCGCTCCAGCGCCGGCGCCGACGAGTCGACGCTGATCACGCGCGTGGCGCCGCCGGCCAGCGCGGCTACCGAGAAGCCGCCGGTGTAGCTGAAGCAGTTGAGCACCGACTTGCAGCCGTAGTGCCTGACGAGCTGCGCGAAGCGGGCGCGGTTCTCGCGCTGGTCCAGGTAGTAGCCGGTCTTGTGGCCTTCGGCCACGTCCACCGTCAGCTTCCAGCCGTTCTCGTGGATGGTCACCAGCGTGTCGGCCGGGTTGTCCGAGCCGCCGCGCAGCCAGGCACGTACCGAGGGCAGCCCCTCCAGCGCGCGCACGCTGGCGTCGCTGCGTTCGTACAGGCGGGTGCAGCCGGTCAGGCGCAGCAGCGTGTCGGCGATGGTCGCCTTCCAGCGCTCGGCGCCGGAGGCCAGGAACTGCACCGACAGGATGTCGCCGTACTGGTCGACCACCAGCCCGGGCAGGCCGTCGGCCTCGCCGTGCACCAGGCGCACGCCGTCACTGGCCACGGCCAGGCGGGCGCGCAGCGCCAGCGCGGTCTCGAGGCGGCGCTCGAAGAACGCGGCGTCGATGCGCTCGGAGGCCTGGAAGCTCCAGGCACGCACCCGGATCTGCGACTCGGGGCTATAGGCGCCCCACGCCAGGAACGTGCCGTCGTGGCTCTCCACGCGCACGGTCTCGCCGCTGTCGCCCTTGCCCTTTTCGATGCTGCCCTGGAACACCCAAGGGTGCCTCCGCAACAACGACCGTTCCTTGCCTTCGCGCAGCTTGATGACTTTCATGGGGCCGATTGTCGTCGGTCGGCCCGCCAGGCTACAGGAATTGCCACCAGGGCCGCTTGGAGGCGGCGGTCGGCCGGGCGCGCGAGACCGCCGGCTCGCCCGCGCGCACGCGCTCGGGCCCCAGGCGGAAGAAGCGGTAGGTGGGCGTCAGCAGCGTCTCCCATGGGCAGACGCCGAACAGCGCCTCCAGGCCGTCCTGCAGCATGCGGCCGGTGAGGTCGCGCGCGGGCACCACGACCTCGCGGTTGCCCAGGAAGTACACGCGGGCGTCGCCGGCCTGGGCCGTGGCTTCGGCGCGGGACTCGCTCTCGACGTAGTGGCGGGCGCCCAGCCAGCGCTGCTCGAACGGCAGCGGGGTGCCGCTCTCGGCCAGGGCGGGCAGGTCGGGCAGGTCGCTGGTCTGCAGCCGGGTGCGCACGCGGCGGCCGCGCTCGAAGACGGCGTAGCCGTGGCTGCCGCCGCTGTCGTAGTGGCAGAACGCCACCAGCAGGTCGGGCGCGCCGAGCGCGGCGTGCAGGCGCGTGGCATCGGCCGCGCCGTCGCGGATCAGCGGCCAGGCCAGGTCGTCGTTGCTGATGAAGCAGACCTCGCCGAAGGTCTGCACCATCACGTCGGAATGGTTGCGGATGTCGAAGCGCGACGACACCGGCAGCGCGATCTCCGTGGCCGGCTCGGCGAAGACGGCGCTCATGAACGCCGCCAAGTCGTCGACGGCGTCCGAGACGCGGAATGCGATGCCAGCCTGTGCGATGCCCATGCGCGACAGGTTAACGGCAACCCGGCCCGGCGGTCGCCGCTGTTGGCGGGAATTCGAGGATCAGTTCACGCTGTACAAAGTCACGGCGTGCCCATGGCCTCGCGCCACTGCATCGCGTCGTGCACGCGGTGGCGGGTGCTGGGGTGGTCGAAGAACACGAATTCCTCGATCGGGCCCGGGTCGGGCTTGCGGTACTCGGTCAGCTTCAGGTCGGCCTCGGCCTCGCCGTGGGGCTCGCGCGACAGGTTCAGGCCGAAGCGGTCGGCCTCGATCTCCTGGGTGCGGATCATCGTGTTGCTGATCGGGGTGGTGACGAACATGAAGACCGAGAACACGGCTATGAACAGCGGGAACGAGGCCACGTCCGCCGCTCCCTTCAGGCCCCAGGCCGCGCCGTGGCGGCGCAGCAGCGCGTCGAGCGCCCACTTGGAGAAGATGAAGCCGAGGAAGATGAGGATCGCGAACTCGGTCAGCCCCTTGTAGATGTGGTTCATCACGTAGTGGCCCAGCTCGTGCCCCATCACCGCGCGGATCTCGGGCAGCGAGGTGCGCAGCAGGTTGTCGTTCAGGCGCACCGCGGCCGTGCCGAAGATGCCCGACACGTTGGCGCTGACGCGGGTGGTCTGCTTGGACGCGTCGAACTGGTAGACGTTGTCCACCGGCACCTCGTCGGCATGCGCCATCGCCAGCACGGCGTTCTTGATCGCCGGGTCGGTCACCGGCGTGTAGGTGTTGGTCAGCGGGTCGATCAGCACCGGGCCCGCCATCACGGCGAGCACCATCAACACCATCGTCGCGACCGTGCCCCAGATCCACCAGCGCTCGCCGGTGCGGCGGATGACGGCGTAGAGCACGCCGATGGCCAGCGCGAAGGCGACGGTCTGGGCGCCCAGCACCACCAGCTGGTCCACAAGCCAGGGGACGAAGGTCTGGTTGGCCATGCTGTACTGGTGCTCGCGGAAGAAGCCCTGGTAGATGGTCAACGGCAGCGTCAGCACGAAGCTGGCCACGGAGAAGAACGCGCCGTAGAGCGCGTCGCGCACGAAGCCGAAGCGGCCCAGCCGCTGGCAGGTGTCGCGCACCCGCGCCGAGATCTGCTTGCGCAGCAGCAGCCACGACACCGCCAGCCCGAGCAGGAAGTTCCACAGCTGCAGCCAGTAGCCGCCCTCGAAGTAGGCGTTCGAGCGCGCCACCACGTCGGCGGGCAGGCGGTCGAGGTAGGCCTGGGTGGCGGCGTCCGCGTTGCGCGGCAGGCTGGTGCGCCAGGCGTCGTCGACCGGGCGGATGTGGAACTTGGCCATGCCGCCGTCGCTCGCGGCGGCGACGGAGGCGGCGGCGGGCGGGGCGCTGGCGGCGGCGGCCTGCGCCTGCGCGCCGCCCGCCAGGGCCAGCGCCAGCAGCGCGGCGGCGGTGATGGAACGGATGAACTTCATCTTCTCTCCCTGCGGTTCATGGAACTGGATACGATCGGACGCATTCTGCGTGGCGCGCCGGGCGCGGCCACCGCCCGTGCGACGAACCGCCCGCTGGACGGGACAAGCTGCAACCGGGTCGACCGCGCGGCGCGATGCGGTCAGGACACCATCGCGTAAACCCGGGTGTTGCGCAGCCGGCCGTCCAGGTCCAGCCGGTCCTTGCGCAGCGTGCCCTCGAACTCGAACCCGGCACGTTCGGCCAGCCGCCGGCTGCGCAGGTTGCGCTCGTCGGTGGTGAGGAACACGCGGTGCGCACCCAGGACCTCGATCGCGTGGCGCGCGAGCGCGCACACGCCCTCGGTCACCAGGCCAGCTCCGGCAAAGCGCGTCCGGCCCCAGTAGCCCACCTCGAACTGGCGCAGGGTCCAGTCCGCCTTGTGCAGCCCGCTGCCGCCCACCAGCTCGCCGGTGTCGCGCAGCAGGAACAGCGCCATCAGGTCTTCGTTGCGCAGGAAGCGCTCGTGGGCGGACTGGCACCTCGCCTCGGATTCGGCGGGCGTGGGCGGCGGGCTCACCCATCCCAGCCAGGGTGCGAGCTCGGCGTGCGAGTCGTGGATGGCCTCGTGGAACATCGCGCCGTCGCCGGGCCGCGCGACGCGGATCTGCAGGCGCTCGCTGAGCAGGGATTCGGGCAGGCGGTCGAGGATGGGCATGGGCCGATTCTCGCGGCCGCCGCGTCGATACGCATCCGAGTATTTGCGGTGCCCGCGCGGTGCCCCCTATCATCGCGACCATGCTGCCCGCCACGCCCCTGCCCGAGTTCCGTTCGCCTGCGTTCCTGCGCGCCCACGTCGCCGACACCATGGCGTTCTACGAGGGCCGCTGCGTCGATCCCACGGGCGGCCTGTTCCAGTTCTTCAAGGACGACGGCGGTGTCTACGACGCCCGCACGCGCCACCTCGTCAGCAGCACGCGCTACGTGTTCACCCACGCGATGGGCGCGCGCCACCTGGGCAACGAAGCGTGGCGCGCCACCGCCCGCCACGCGCTGGCCTTCGTCGACACGGTCCACGCCCGGCCGCAGGGCGGCTTCGCCTGGGTGCTGGACTGGCACGACGGCCAGGCCCGCGTGGTCGACGGCACCAACCACTGCTACGGCCTGGCCTTCGTGCTGCTGGCGCATGCGCACGCACTGCTGGCCGGCCAGGCCGACGCGGCCGCGGGGCTGGAGCGCTGCTGGCAGCTGATGGAGCAGCGTTTCTGGCAACCCGCCCATTCGCTGTACGCCGACGAGGCCACGCCCGACTGGGTGGTGGGGCCGTACCGCGGCCAGAACGCCAACATGCACGCCTGCGAGGCGATGATGGCGGCCTGGCGTGCCACGCGGGATCGCAAGTACCTGGAGCGCGCCGTCGCGCTGTCCGAGGCGGTCACCGCCACGCTGGCCGCGAAGTCGGCCGACCTGCCGCAGGTCGACCCGGCCTGCGCCGCGCTGGTGTGGGAACACTTCCGCCAGGACTGGTCCATCGACCCCCACTACAACCGCGACGACCGCTCCAACATCTTCCGCCCCTGGGGCTTCCAGACCGGCCACCAGACGGAGTGGACGAAGCTGCTGCTGCAGCTCGACCGCCTGTGCGCCGAGGCCGGCGTCGTCCCCGCGCCCGCGCGTCTCGCCCGCGCGCGGGCGTTGTTCGACGCGGCGATGCGCTTTGGCTGGGACGCCGCGCACGGCGGCCTCGTCTACGGTTTCAAGCCCGACGGCACGCTGTACGACGACGGCAAGTACCACTGGGTCCAGGCCGAGAGCCTGGCCGCGGCGGCCTGGCTCGCGGTCGCGCTCGAACAGGCCGGTGCCCCCGCCGCCGAGGTGGCGCACTACTGGGGCTGGTACGACCGCCTCTGGCAGTACGCCTGGGCGCACTTCGTCGACCACCGATACGGGGCCTGGTATCGCGTCCTGGGCGCCGACAATTCGAAGGTGACCGACGAGAAGAGCCCGGCCGGCAAGGTGGACTACCACGACATGGGCGCCTGCTACGACGTCCTGTCGGCCTTGCGCGAGATCTAGTCGGGCAGCTCGAACGTCGCGTCCCCGGCGCCGGCCACGCAGCCCTCGGCCACGTCGTCCCAGCCGCGGTGCAGCACCACGCGGCGCCCCGCGTGGCAGATCTCCACGCGCCGGGCGCCCGGCACCCGCGCCTGCACGAAGGTCTCGATCGAGGCCGGCATGCTGACGTTGTAGCGGTTGTGCGCCAGCTCGTGCGCCGGGTGGTCGTCGTTGGCGAGCCAGGGCACGAGCTCGGCGAGCCACATCATCGGATGCGCGCTGGCGGTGAACACCGTAGGCAGGTAGCCCTGGGCGCGCAGCCAGCGTTGCGCGCGGGCACGGGCGTCCGCATCGCTGCCGGTGTCGGCGTCGCCGCCGCCGCCCCAGGCCTCGGCCAGCAGCTCCATCACCCATTGGTTGCAGTTCTGGTGCCGGGTGCTGAACGGGTAGGCATTGGCGCTGTAGCTGGCGCCCAGCACGCCCAGCGCGTGGTGGCGGTCGACGGCCGTCGTGCGCAGCGCGGCGGCCCGCTCTGGCGGCAGGAACACCAGCGAGACGTAGCTGGTGTCGGGGTCGTCGGTGCCCATCACGAAGCCGGTGAAGCCCTCGTCGAACACCCGCGGCCGGTGATCCGCGCACGAGTAGTACAGCTCGCGCACCGACCACGGGCGGCCGTCGTTGTCCTTGAGCGCCACGCCCTCGTGCGAGTAGCGCACGTCCAGCCGGTGCAGGTCCAGGCCGGAGCGCGCGATGAGGGCCACATCCTGGTCGGCGGCGGCCAGCTCGTCGCGCACGATCGCCACGAAGCGCAGCATCACGTCGCGCTGGTCGGCGCTCGGCTCCTTGGGGCGGTCGCAGACCTCGAACGAGATCGCGTGCGCCGGGGCGCACAGCGCCAGCCCGGCGACGGCCGTCGCCAGGGCGCGGACGCCCAGCCTCAAAGCGCCACGGGCGCCATCTTCATGTCGCGGGCGACGTCGTCGGCCAGCGCCAGGAAGAACGCGGTGCGCGGCTGGTTGGCCGCGAACTCGATGCCGTACGGGCGCTGCAGCGCGGTGACGATGGCGTTCCTGCCGACGTGGCCCTGGTCGGCGGCGACGCGCGGCACCTTCAGGTAGATCTCGTCGGCCGCCGTGGCGGTGGCGGCCACCGGCTGCAGGTGCAGCTCGACGTAGCCCGGCTGATCGGCCAACTCGGCCATGTCGATCACCTTGTAGTCGCCCTTGACCTGCTTGTTGTCGGGCGAGCTCGAGTGGCTCGAGCCCTTGATGGAGTCGGAGACGCTGCCCGAGGACTGCGTCAGGCTGTCGGAGACGGACGAGCCGACCGAACTCGCGGCCAGGCAGGTCAGGGGCGCGGCGCAGGCCAGCAGTGCGAGGGTGGCGAGTCTCTTGGTGACGTGACGCATCGGGGCTCCTGGGCGGGAAGGAATGGATGCGCCATTTTGCTTCAAGGGCGCCGCTCCGGGGCGACGCAATCTGTCACACGATGTGCGTCAGGGTGCCTGCCAGCGAAAGGCCACGCCGGAGGCGGCGCGCACCAGCCGCGCCTGCGCCCGGGGCACCGGGCGCAGCAGGTCGGCCTTGTCGAAGTCGGCCACGTCGCGTCCCAGCGCGAGCGCCAGGCCGTCGCCGCCGGGGCGCAGGAAGACGAGCATGTCGATGTCGTCCCGCTTGTCGATGCCGATGCGTTCGGCGTCGGCCGGCAGCGGCCCGCCGGCGGCCGCGCGGATCGCGTCCAGCGGCGTGTACGGGCCCACCACCAGCACGCGATCCCAGGCGAGCGGGACGGCCTGCTCCAGCACCAGCACCTGTCCGGGCGCGACCGCCGTCGCGGCGGTCGCCAGGGCGCGCGTCATGTCGGGCCGGTCGGCCGGGCGGCAGCCGGCCGAAGACAGGCCGACCAGGCACAGCAGCAGCGCGCGTCGACGAACGTGGGGAGCGGTCATGGCTCGTACAGCGCCTTCTCGGTGGAGTTCGTGTAGACCAGGTCGCTGCTGCCGGGCTTGTCGATCTGCACCAGCTTCTTGCCGGCCCAGGCCTGCACGCACAGCACCGCCAGCTGGCGATCGGACGAGCCCGTGTAGCGGGCGCCGATGGCGAAGCCGACGCCGTTGTTGAACAGGTCCATGGCCTTCTCCGCCGGCGGGTTGCCGGCGACGTCCTCGTGGGCCTCGCCGAACTTGCGCGCCAGGTCCGCGCCCTCGTCGCGCGCGTTCATCGCCGACCAGAAGCAGTGGCGGAACGCGTCGCCCGAGCCGTTGTGCAGGGTGGTCTTGCCGAAGCGCTTCTGGGCCTCCGCGATGGCCGTGCCGGCGTTGCTGTTGAAGGCGACGGCGGCCACGGGATGCCAGAACAGGAAGTCCTTCTCGGACTGGTTCAGCCGCTTGTACTTGTCTTCCACGTCCATTCAGGGCCTCCGCGACGATGCCGTCGTGCGCCGACGATAGGCCCGGCGCGGGCGCGGTGTCCATCCCCTGCTCGGCGGTGGCGCCTGCCGCGTCACTTGCGCCTGGCGCGCGGGTGGGCGGCGTCGTACACCTTGGCCAGGTGCTGGAAGTCGAGCCGCGTGTAGACCTGCGTGGTGGCGATGCTCGCGTGCCCCAGCAGTTCCTGCACGCCGCGCAGGTCGCCGCTCGATTGCAGCAGGTGCGAGGCGTAGCTGTGGCGCAGCATGTGCGGGTGCACCGGCGTGGCCACGCCGGCGCGGTCGCCCTGCGCCTTCAGCCGCGCGCGCAGCTGGTTGGGCGACAGCCGGTGGCCCAGCCGGCTGACGAACAGGGCGCCGCCGTCGGGCGTGCCGGCCAGCGCCGGCCGGTGCAGCAGCCAGGTGCCCAGCGCCGCCAGCGCCGGGCCGCCCACCGGCACGCTGCGGCGCTTCGAGCCCTTGCCGAACACGTGGGCGGTGGCGTCGTCCAGGTCGATCCAGCCGGCCGATTCGGCGCCGGCGACGAGGTCGAGCCCCAGCAGCTCGCCCAGCCGCAGGCCGCAGCCGTACAGCAGTTCGGCGATCGCGTGGTCGCGCGCGGCCAGCGCCTCGGCCTCGACTGACGCCGCCTCGCCGTCGCCGCCCGTGGGCGTCTCGGCCATCGCCAGCGCCACCGCCTCGTCGACCGCCAGCGCCTTGGGCAGCGGACGCGCGGCGCGCGGCGCGCGCACGCCGTCGACGGGGTTGTTGGCCAGGCCGGCGGCGTCCGCCTGCAGGCTCCACCAGCGGTAGAAGCCGCGCCAGCCCGACAGCGTCAGCGCGATCGAGCGCGCGCCCAGGCCGGCACCGTGCAGCTGCGCCGCGAAGCGCTGGATGTGGGCGCCCTGCAGCGCGTCGAGCGGTCGCTGCGCCGCGTCGGCCAGCTTCTCGAGCCGCGCCAGCGCGTCGCCGTAGGCGGCCAGCGTGTGCGCCGAGACGCGGCGTTCCACGCGCAGGTGTTCGAGGTAGCGCTGGATGGCCGGCGCGGGCGTCGCAGCGGCCGGTGTCATGGACGTCAGTCCTGCACCAGCAACCGGGCCAGCGCGGCACCGGCGATGTCGCCCACCTGCGCCAGGAATTCGATGCCCATGTCCGGCGTGTAGCGCGTCGGGTCAGGCGAGCCGAGCGCCAGCATGCCGAAGGCGGTGTGCTGGCGATCCGGGCGCAGCGGGATCAGCGCGAGCGACATCACCGAGTCGGGGTTGTCGAACCAGCCCGCGGCCTCGAAGCCCGAGTTGGCGCCGCAGTAGGGCGCCACCAGGCTGGTGGCGAAGATCTTGACGTCGTCGCTGACCTCGGCCGCGCACGGCAGGTGCGCCAGCGGGGGGGCCACGCCCCACACGCGCACGGCGGCCTGCGGGATCATGAACTGGTGCTGCAGGTCGTGCACCAGCACCGGCGCGAGCTGCTCGGGGTCGTGCGTGAGCATCACCGAGCGCGTCCAGCGGTGCAGGCGGTCGGCGATGGCCATGTTGTCCTGGCCGTAGCGGATCATCTCCATGATCTTGCGCTCCAGGTTCTTGATGCGCTCGCGCAGCATCTCCATCTGGCGCTCCTGCAGCGAGACGGCGCGCGCGCCGTGCGGGCTCGACAGCTGCACGGTGGCCAGGAGCTCGGCGTGGCGCTCGAAGAAGCCGGGCGTGTTGGCGAGGTAGCCCGCGATGTCGTCCTCGGTGATGCCGTCGGTACCGCTGTTGCTGTTCACAGTTCGATTTCTCCTTCGAAGACGGTGGTGGCCGGGCCGGTGAGGAAGACGCTGTCCTCCGCGCCCCCGGCCCATTCCACGGTGAGCTTGCCGCCGTGCATGTCGACATCGACGCTCGTGTCGAGCCAGCCCAGGCGGATGCCGGCGACGACCGCGGCGCAGGCGCCGGTGCCGCAGGCCAGCGTCTCGCCGGCGTCGCGCTCGTGCACGCGCAGGCGGACGCGGGTGCGCGAGACCACTTCCATGAAGCCGGCGTTGACGCGCCGCACGAAGCGCGG
Organism: uncultured Vitreoscilla sp.; assembly: GCA_964418745.1. Taxonomy (GTDB): domain Bacteria; phylum Pseudomonadota; class Gammaproteobacteria; order Burkholderiales; family Burkholderiaceae_C; genus Scleromatobacter. The sequence goes on along the minus strand of CAYQMX010000054.1, from coordinate 7,795 downwards.
GTGCGACTCGACCAGCGGGCCGATCGCGGCCACCGGGAAGTGTTCGACGTCGTCGACGCGCTGCACCGCGTGCGGGTTGCCCATCGACAGCACGGCCACCTCGACGCTGCGGCCCTCGCCCAGGCCCAGCGGCCACAGCTCGAAGTCGCCGACGCGGCGCGACTGCAGGCCGGCGGCATCGAACGGCAGGTCGGCGTGCTCGAAGCGCGGCGCGTTCATGTCCACGCGCACCCGGCCATCGGCCTGGATGTGCAGCTCGAGCTGGTTGTTGACGGTCTGCACGCGGATGGTGTCGCGGCCGATCATGCCGCGGTCGCGCACGTAGCGCGCGAAACAGCGCGCGCCGTTGCCGCAGTGCTCCACCTCGTCGCCCGTGTTGTTGAAGATGCGGTAGCTGAAGTCCATGCCGGGCGCGGTCGGGCGCTCGACGATCAGGATCTGGTCGGCGCCCACGCCGAAGCGGCGATCACCCAGGCGGCGCATCTCGTCGGCCCCCAGCGCCAGCGGCGCATGCGTGGCGTCGAGCACGACGAAGTCGTTGCCGGCGCCTTGCATCTTCGTGAAGCGAACGCGGGTCGGGGAGGGCAGCATCGGGCAATTATCGCCGCCCGCGGCCGTGCGTGCGGTCGGCGGCGCGTGCGTCCGGGCACGCGCGTGTCGCGGCGACGCGTCAGCGGCCCGGCGCGATCGCAGGAAACCCGCTCAACCGCCGCTTGCCGGACGATGGATCAGGCCCCAGACCATGCGGAACAGCGCCTCCTCGAAGCGCGGGTCGTCCAGCATCGCGCTCTCCTCGACCGCGGCCGAGCGCACCGCGCCGATGACCGCGCGGGTGAGCATGTACAGCGTCGGCTCGTCGGGCACCGGCAGCGCCGGGTCGGCCAGGCGTTCCAGGGCCGAGCGGATGCTCTGCGCGCCGTCGTCCATCGCCGCGACGATGAGCGCCGGCGCGTCGAGCTGCCAGCCGAGCCGCGCCAGCAGCCGCTGCGCCTTCTGGCCGCGGCCGAAGGCGTCGACGATGTGGCGCAGGTACAGCCGCAGCGCGTGCTCGGCGTCGTACTCGCCGGCGACGGCGCGGTCCAGCATGGCGTCGAGCTCGCGCATCACCCGCTCGCGCTGGCGCCGCACCAGCGCCACGACGATCGCCTCCTTGCTGGGGAAGTACTGGTAGAGCGTGCCGATGGAGAAGCCGGCGCGCTCGGCGATGCGGTTGGTGGTGAAGCCGGCCTCGCCCTCGCTGGCCAGGATGCGAGTGGCGGCCTCGAACAACGTGTCCACGGTGCGCAGCGCGCGCGTCTGCGACGGCGTCTTGCGCAACGGGTTGGCGGCGGATTCGCGGGACGGGGCCATGCGTGCACTCTACCGGCTCGGGCGCCCGCAGCGACCCGGCCCGACCCGGGGGCCCAAATGCGAGTAGACCGGCGCGACGGCCGCCCTTACGCTGCGGGACGGAGACAAACATCGAGAAGCCGCCCATGAACGCACCAATCGAATTCGCGGTCACCGCCGAGGCCGCGCGCCACCTGCCGATCCGCCGCCTGCGCGTCGACCTGTCCAGGGGCTTCCCGCCGCTGTGGAACGGCGGCGACGCCTTCCGCACGCACTACCTGAACGCGCTGTCGATGAGCTTTCCGGTCGGCGAGCAGTTCTTCATCGACGCCGTCAGGAAGGGCATCACGCTGCTGGGTCCCGACGAGCAGGCCGCCTGGGCCGACGAGGTGCGCGGCTTCGTCGGCCAGGAGGCCACGCACCGCTTCCTGCACGGCCAGTTCAATGCCGAGCTGGAACGCCAGGGCCTGAAGAATTACTGGCAGGGCTGGGCCGCGTGGCGCATCAAGAACGGCGAGAACATGCACCCGGTCAACCACGTGGCCGTCACCGCCGCCTACGAGCACTTCACCGCCGTGATGGCCACCGGCGTGCTGACCCACCCGAACTGGCTGGAGGGGGCGCCGCCCGACCTGGCGCTGCTGTGGCGCTGGCACGCGGTGGAGGAAAGCGAGCACAAGACGGTGGCGTTCGACCTCTACCGCGCGATGGGCGGCAGCGAACGCCGGCGCATCCTGTGGTTCGTCTACATCGCCGTGCAGTTCCTCGCCGAGTCCACCCTGCAGACCTGGATCAACCTGTGGCGTGCGGGCCGGTGGTGGCAACCGCGCACCTGGTGGCAGGGCGCGCGCTTCCTGTTCGGACCACGCGGCGTGTGGGCGGCCAGCTTCGGCCCGCTGCTGCAGTACCTGCGCCCGGGCTTCCATCCGTCGCAGCTGCCCGACGCCGACGAGATGGCGCAGTGGCTGCTGGCGCAGCGCGACGCCTACGCCATCGTCGGCAACTAGGCGCCGCTCAGCGCGGGCCCAGGCGCACCGAACGCACGAGCTCGACCTGCGAGCGTTCCAGGTCGAGCTGCGGCGACAGCAGGATCTCGGGATAGGCCTCGCAGCGCGCCTGGAACGAGCGCATGCCGCGGGCGTGGAAATCCTGGCGCAGGCCGGCGCGGTTGGCGTCCACCCGGGTCTTGAGCTGGTCCACGGTCAGGCCCTCCTTCCGGGCAGCCTCCGAGGCCTCGCCCCAGTACTTGCCGATCACCAGGAACTGGCCCTCGACCTCCTCGACGAACGAGCCGTGGTCGACCAGCCAGACCTCGTAGGCGTGGCGGTTGGCCTCGGCGGTGGCGGGGAATGTCTCGCTGCAGATCTCCTCGATCCACTTGACGCTGCGCACCCGCACGATCAGCTCGCCGAAGTCGTGGAAGTAGTCGCCGGTGGCCTGCGTGCTGGCGCGCGCGGCGGCGAAGGCGCTGGGCGGGGGCTTGGGCAGCGAGAACGTCGTCGGCGCGCTGGCCGGGCTGCCCCACTCGGCGGACGAGGCCGCGGGCGCCGCGGTCTGGGCCCAGGACGGGACGGCGAGGGCGAGCAGGGCGAGCGGCAGCAGGCGTTTCATTTGGTGTAGTCGACCGTCTTGCAGGCCTCGTGGATGTCGTGGGCGCGCTCGGCGGCCGTGGCCTTCTCGCGCGTGGGCACCACGACGTTGCCGCCCTCCAGGCAGCGGGCGCGGGTGAACGTGGGCCCGCGCTGGACCACCTTGTAGCGGCCCGTGCGCGGGCGGGGCTGGTCGGGCGACGCAGGGGTCTTGCCGACGACGGCGGCGTCGACCGCCTGGGCGGCCGGCGGCGTGGCGGCGAGCAGCGCCGCGGCGCACAGCGCGGCGGCGAAGGGAGGACAGCGTTTCATGGCGGGCTCCTGTGTCCGGTGGGACGGGCGAAAGGCGGGCAAGGTTCACGGCAATCGAGGCGCCGCGTGGCCGGCCGGTCGCGCGGGACACGGACCAGCCGCGATTCTTCCACACGCGCCGCCCGGCGCGTCCGCGCGCGCTCAGGCAGAATCGGCAGCGAGTTTTCGCCGGTGGTGCCCGACCGCGGTCCGGCGCCCCGAGTCCAAGGACAAGGCCTGCCATGAAATTCCCGCTGCTGCTCGCCCTGGCGCTGACGTCGGTCGCGGCGCTCGCCGCGCCGCCCGCCGCCGATCCGCCCGCAGCGCCCGCGGCGCCCCTGCGCGCCGACCACCCGTTCCTGGGCGCCTGGCAGATCACCCGCCGCGACGACGACTGCGCCGAGGTCTACCGCGTCGACCGCAGCGGCCGCACGCTGATCACCAGCGCCGACGAGGTGGCGCAGTCCACCTTCACGATGTCCGACCAGCCCAGCCCGCGCGGCTACTACAAGTGGGTCGACACCCTCGTCAAGGACAACGGCAAGAAGGACTGCTGGGGCCAGGTCACCAAGCCGGGCAAGACCACCACCCGCTACGTCCTGATGAACCCGGCCCGCAACCGCTTCATCGTGTGCACCGCGGAAGACGGCAAGCAGTGCTTCGGCCCGTTCGTCAAGCTCGAGGGCGGAGACATCTGACGATGGCCTGGGACGACCCGGCCCCGCCCCGCCGCTCGCGCGCGTCGTCGCCGGCGTCGGCCCGCGGCTACGACGACCCCGGCGTGCGGCTGGCGTTCTCCACCATCGTCGCGCGGGTGCTCGGGTCGGTGCTCGTCGGCGGGCTGGTCTACGCGCTGGCGCATGCCGGCGTGCTGGCCGTGCTGGGCCACGGCCCGGCGCGCCATCCGGTGCTGGTCGTCGCGCTGCCGGCGCTCGTCGGCGGCGTCGCCGGCGTGCTGCTGATGCGCCACCAGCTGCGGCGCCCGGAAAACGCCGGTGGCTGGAACGACGGCGGCTGGTTCGGCCGCCGCCGCGGCTGGGACGACCGCTACGACGACCCGGGCCTGGGCCAGGTCGTCGTCGCCGATGCGGTCGGCGACATCATCGAGGCCGTGGTCGACGCGGCACTGGACTGAGCCGGCCTCAGTAGAGGCCGGGCTCGCCCGGCGGCCGCGTCTTGAAGCGCTTGTGCACCCAGTAGTACTGCGCCGGGTTGCGGCGGATCTCGGAGGCGATCCAGGCGTTCATGCGCGCCGCGTCGGCCACCGGGTCGTCGGTGGGGAAATCGGTCCACGGATCGAGATAGCGCACGCGGTAGCCCTGGCCGCCGGGCAGCATCTCGGCGACCACCGGCTGCACCTTCATCTTCAGCGCCCTGGCCATCTTCGACGGCGCCAGCAGCGTGGCCGCGGGCACGCCGAAGAACGGCACGAAGGCGGCCTCCTGCGGGCCGAAGTCCATGTCGGGCAGGTTGAAGAACGCGAAGCCGCGCCGGATGCCGCGGATCAGCGGCAAGGCCTTCTCGTGGCGCGAGAAGATGTCACCCTGGCCGAAGCGCACGCGGCCGGCGCGGATCGCGCGGTCGAACACGGCGATGCTCTGCTTCTGGTAGATCGAGCCCACGGGACGCTTCTGGAACAGCTGCGTCGACGAACCGGCCACGTCCAGCGCCACGAAGTGCGGCACCAGCCACATCACCGCGCCGGGCTCGCGCTCGGCGAAGCCGACGTCGCCCTCGACGTGGATCAGGCGCTTCAGCCGCGCGGGCGAGGCGTACCAGAGCAGCCCGCGCTCGAGGAAGCTGCGCGCGATCCACTGGAAGTTCTCGTGGGCGATGGCGCGCCGTTCCTCGGCGCTCTTCTCCGGCATCGTCAGCTCGAGGTTGCGCAGCGCCACGCGCCGGCGCGAGCCGGCCAGCACCCACAGCAGGCGGCCCAGCGCGCGGCCGACGGCGGCCTGCACGGCCAGTGGGAGCCAGCTCAGCAGCCACAGCAAGCCCAGCACCAGGCGTGCGACGGCGTTCATTCGGTTCCTTCGGCGCGTGGCGCGGCGGACGGCGGCTCGGCGGCGCGCGGCGCCTTGTAGCGGTTGTACCCCCAGAGGTATTGCCCCGGATCACTCATGATGACCTGCTCCATCGTCTCGTTGATCACCGTCGCGCCCTCCACCAGGGCGGCAGCGTCGGTGCCCAGCGCCGCGATGCGCGCCGGCTGCGACACGTGGATCACGTAGCCGGCGCCGCGCGGCAGGCGCTCGCAGCGCAGCACGTGGAACTCCGCGCCGGCCTGCTGCAGCAGCCGCGTGGCCAGCGTCATCGTGTAGGCCGGCTTGCCGAAGAACGGCGCCCAGACGCCCTGGCCCTCGGGTGGCACCTGGTCGGGCAGCAGGCCCACGGCCTCGCCGCGCTTGAGCGCGCGCAGCATCTGGCGCACGCCCGCCAGGCTGGCAGGGGCGGTGTGCATGGCGGGCCGTTCGCGCGCGCCCTCCTGGAATTCGCGCAATGCCCGCTGGCGCGCCGGCCGGTACAGCACGGTGATCGGCTGGCGGTGGCCGTAGCGCGCTGCGTAGGCGCGGCCGGCCATCTCGAAGCTGCCCATGTGCGGCGTCAGGATCACCAGCGGCCCGCCGCGGGCGACGGCGGCGTCCAGGACCTCGGCGTTGCGCCAGGTGACCAGGCGCCGGATGGCGTCGTCGTCGCCGCGCAGCCACAGCCAGGGTGTCTCGGCCACCATGCGCCCGGCCTCGGCGATGGCGCGGCGGCGGGCGGCGGCGGGCACGGCGGCGAGATCGGCGTTCTCGCGCAGCCGTCGGCGGTACGTGGGCGAGGCGAGCCAGACCAGCCAGCCCAGCAGGCCGCCGACGGCGTGCAGCCAGCCCAGTGGCCAGCCCGAAATCCAGCGAATGAGGAACATCCGGCCTCGTGTGACGGTGACGACCCGGCGGTGGCGCCCGGGCATGTGGTCGGCGATTATCCCTGCACGGATGTCGCATGCCGCCCACGCGGTGGCCGGTCCGTCATCCGGGATGGCGGCGCGGCGCGCTACAGTCGACGCATGCACCCGAACACCACCGCCCCCCGCCGTTCGCGCCTGGCCGCGCGCCTCGCGCTCGCCTGCGCCTCCCTGGCCCTGCTCGCCGCCGCGCCGGCCCGTGCCGAGACCGGCGTCGGCACCGCGCTGAAGAACACGGCCATCGCCGGCACCATCGCCACCTGGACGGTGGCCGCGCTCAAGGGTGCGCCGTTCTTCGACTGCCTGGCGCATGGCCAGTCCGGCCACGACGCCTGGGGCGGCCGCGTGGCCGCCGGCAAGGACTCGGAGCTGTCGTACGAGTCCATCGGCGCCGAGCGCCACGAGTGCCAGCTCACCAGCGTGTCGGGCTTCGCGCTGGACATGTCGCCGGTGATCTCGGCCGGCGCCTGGCAGGCCAGGTCGAGCAGCGCGTACGCGCACAGCGCCTGGGACGTCGCCTTCGTGCCGATGATGCACTGGCGCTACCCGGTGTCCAGCGGCGCGCGCCTGGACCTCGAATTCGGCATCGGCCCGACCTACCTGAGCGAGTCCGACATCGGCAACCGCCGCAAGGGCAGCAACTTCCAGTTCTCCGACCACTTCGGTGTGGGCGTCAGCAGCGCGGACGGCCACTGGCGCGCCGGCTTCGCGTTCCGCCACGTCAGCAACTTGTCGATCCGCACGCCCAACAACGCGGTCGACTTCAAGGGCATCGCCCTCGAGTGGACGCCCTGAGCGGCGCGGCCCGTCGATGAAGAAAAGGCGACCCCCGGGCCGCCTTCTTCATGTCGCTTCGAGCGCCTCGCGCCGTCGTCGCAGGCGGCGCCAGCGCAACGCCACGTGGCGCAGCCAGGCCTCGCGGATCAGCCAGCCGCTGGCCCACACGGCCAGCCCGGCGAACAAGGTGTCGCTGAGGAAGTGGCCGCCTTCGGCGATGCGCGCCAGGCTGACGATCGCGCCCCAGGCCAGGCCGATCCACAGCCAGCGGCGCCGGGTGGCGACGCTGCCCATCAGGCCGACGGCCATCAGGATGTAGCCCGAGGTGGCGTGGCCGCTGACGAACGAGCAGTTGTGCAGGCACTGGTCGCTGGGCGCGAGCGCCGGCGAGAACTGCTGCGTGCCGCCGAACTGCGTCACCTGCACCGGCCGCGCGCGGCCCCAGTATTCCTTCAGCCCGGCGTTGACCAGCAGGCCGGAGCCGAGGATGCTGACCCAGGCGAGCGCGGCCAGCCGGCGCGACCAGCGCCCGCCGACCGGGTGCGGCCGCCAGATCGACACCACGATCACGACCAGCCCGATCAGGACGTAGACGCGCCCCGACACCGGGATGTTGCGGTAGAGGAAGCGGACGAAGGCGAAGTCGTCGCCGACGAAACGGCCCGCGGTGTCGTGGAACTGCCCGCTCACCCACAGGTCCAGCTGCGGCCACGCGGTGAAGACCCAGGCGAGCAGCAGCGCCAGCGTCAGGCCGACCCAGCCGGCCTTGTTGCGCGCGCGCCAGCCGCGCCGCGCCGCGCGCCGGGGCGGGGCGGCGTTCACTTGGCCTTCTTCGCCGGCGGTGCGACCGGCGCCGGTG
>CAYQMX010000053.1:0-21148 GCA_964418745.1 uncultured Vitreoscilla sp. | reverse complement strand
CGACCGCGCAATAGACCATGCACGCGCCGTCGAGCACGCGCATCGAGCGCTCGACTTCGATCGTGAAGTCGACGTGGCCCGGGGTGTCGATGATGTTGATGCGGTGTTCGGGGAAATTGCTTTCCATGCCCTTCCAGAAGCACGTCGTGGCAGCGGACGTGATCGTGATGCCGCGCTCCTGCTCCTGCTCCATCCAGTCCATCGTGGCGGCGCCATCGTGCACTTCACCGATCTTGTGGTTCACACCGGTGTAGAACAGGATCCGTTCGGTGGTCGTGGTCTTGCCGGCATCGATGTGCGCAGAGATACCGATGTTGCGGTAGCGCTCGATGGGGGTCTTGCGGGACATGGTGGAGCTCCAAATACAGGGGCCGCTCAAGGGTTGGTATCAACCCGGAGAGCGGCCAGAAGGACAGAGGGGGTAATTTAGAAGCGGAAGTGCGAGAACGCCTTGTTGGCTTCGGCCATGCGGTGAACTTCGTCACGCTTCTTCATGGCGCCGCCGCGGCCTTCGGACGCTTCGAGCAGTTCATTGGCCAGGCGGGCCGACATCGACTTCTCGCCACGCTTGCGCGCGCTGTCCTTGAGCCAGCGCATGGCCAGCGCCATGCGGCGGACGGGGCGAACTTCCACGGGAACTTGGTAGTTCGCACCGCCGACGCGGCGGGACTTGACTTCGACCATCGGCTTCACGTTGTTGATCGCGACCATGAAGATCTCCAGCGGATCCTTCTGGGCCTTCTTCTCGATCTGTTCGAGGGCACCGTAGATGATGCGCTCGGCAACGGCCTTCTTGCCGGATTCCATCACGACGTTCATGAACTTCGAGAGATCGACGGATCCGAACTTCGGATCAGGGAGGATCTCGCGCTTGGGTACTTCGCGGCGACGTGGCATGGTTTTTCCTTCCAGTGCTTCAGTTGGCGCCAGGCATCTTGCCCGACAGCCCGGATGGCCACCGTGTCGAATGGGACCATCCACTTACTCGGCGGAACGTTCAGATCGCTCCACCGCAAATTTGCTCGAAAGCCGTTCTTTCGAACCTTGGCTTCTTCACATCTCGTTTGCCGACGCGCGCTCTCGCGACGCAGGCCGGACTTCTCAAGCAGGAGCTTCCGGGCTCAGGCCTTCTTCGGACGCTTCGCGCCGTACTTGGAACGCGATTGCTTGCGATCCTTGACGCCTTGCAGGTCGAGGGAGCCGCGCACGATGTGGTAACGCACACCCGGCAGATCCTTCACACGGCCGCCGCGCACGAGCACGACGCTGTGTTCCTGCAGGTTGTGGCCTTCACCGCCGATGTACGAGATGATCTCGAAACCGTTGGTCAGGCGCACCTTGGCGACCTTGCGAAGCGCGGAGTTCGGCTTCTTGGGCGTGGTGGTGTACACGCGAGTGCACACGCCACGGCGCTGCGGGCAATTCTGCATCGCAGGCGACTTGGACTTGACGACCTCGACCTCACGGCCGTGGCGTACAAGCTGGTTGATGGTAGGCATGGGTAACTTGTTCCCGTTTGAAGTTACGTGTTCTGGAATTCCCCCGGCAGCCGGCTCGCCGGCACCCTTCGGCCAGGAAGGCAGAAGGGGGCGGAGGCGAGATTCACGTCCGAATCGCTGCAAGCGTGCCGTCAAAGGCGCTGGAGGTTCGCATCGGGGCGCGGCACCGGAGGTGCGCGCCAGGCTGGAGACCCGCGGCGTAAAAAACGTGGACGTCGAAGCGCAGCAGTCGTGGAACTGCCGGAGAGCCGAGGATTATAGTCTGACGGCACTTTCGTCGCAAGCGCCGTACTTCCGGGCACGCGATCGCAGTCGCTATCCTGCGCCCATGCGTCGCCGCACCCTCGTCATCGACACCCAGTCCCTGTTCGACTGGATGGTCTTTCGCGACCCGGTCTGCGACCGATGGGCCGCGGCGCTGTCTGGCGAAGAGTGGGAGTGGATATTCACTTCCGAGATGAAGGCGGAGTTCGACTTCGTGGCCGCCAAGGGCTTCGGGGCGCGCTGGCCGGTGGACCCGGTCGCCGTCGCGGCGCTGTGGAATCGCCACGCGCACCCGGTCGACACACCGCCACCGACAGGCGCCGGCACCCGGCTGAGCTGCACCGACCCGGACGACCAGAAGTTCATCGACCTGGCGATCGCCGCCGGCGCCCACACGCTGGTCACGCGCGACAAGGCGCTGCTGCGACTGGCCCGCAAGGCCCTCGAGCGCCACGGCGTGCGCATCTGCCGGCCCGACACCTGGTCGGCCGGGCTGGTCGCCTAGGGCTCCGGGTGGCGCCACTCGACGGCGCCGAAGTCCTGTCGCCCGAGCAGCGTGTAGTAGATGCCGAACTGCCCCAGGGTCTGGTGGCGCTGGATGTCCGGTGCGAACGCCGCGCTGCGGTGCGACCAGACGTAGCTGATGCCGATCGCATGCGGGCCGGCCAGGCGCAGGGTGAGCGCTGACTCCACGCGTGAGATGTCGTCCCGGCCCGCACCGCGGTTGGCGATCCGGCCCAGCGCCACGAGGCGGGCGGCGACATCCAGGGACAGCCGCTCGCCCTCGATCACGCGCAGGGTCAGCGCGCCGCGCGGCGCCATGCCGTAGTGGTACTCGGTGCTGGCGGCGTCGCGCAGCGAGGAGCTGGCCGCCGCGTAGCCGAAGCCCGCCGACGCCCCGCCCTGGATCGCCACATGTTCGCCGGCCCACCACTGCAGCGTCGTGCCCAGGGACACCGAGGTGGTCGAGACGCGAAAGATCTGCGGCGCCAGGTACTCGTAGCCGCCGTAGACGCCGGCGATGCCGCGCAGGTTGTCGCCGAGCCCGTAGCGGTCGCCCAGCAGCATGCCGTTGGAGGTGAGGTTCTCGATGCCGTTGGCGCTCGACGCCGCGGCGTCGAAGTCGAAGTAGTCGAACGGCCGGTCGTAGGTGTAGCCGGGCTTGCCGGGCAGGCCGTAGTCCATCGCGTAGTCGACCTGCGCGGCCTTGGTCTTGACGCCGTTGGACGACGCGAAGTTGTCGTTGGTGACGTGGTTGCCGCCCAGGTGCAGCCGGCTGTAGTACGCCGGGTCGTGGTCGTCGAACGCGGCGCCGAAGCGCGCGCCGAACGCCAGCCGGTTCAGGCCGACCGGCGGCGAGATCGCGCTCGCCAGCCACGGCCGCCACGCCGGGGGCGCGCCGCCGTGGTCGCCCACGAGGTGCGCCAGGCGGAACAAGGGCTCGCCGAAGAAGCTGCCGGCGATGCCGCTGGCGACCTGGTCGTTCTTCGAGGGCGGCGTCTTCTCGCCGGTGATCTCCCACCAGGCGCTGCCGGCGAACGTGAGCGCCGAGGCCTGCCAGTAGTTCAGGCCCAGCGCGCGGCCGGTCGCGTGGTACAGCGAGCCCTGGTACGGGTGCGCGAACTGGTTCGTGCTGAACGGATCGTTGTCCACCACCCAGGGCCCGCGCAGGTTGTGGCCGATCGAGTGCCCGCTGACGTCGTAGTCATGCGACCCGCTGGTGGCGCGGTTGAAATTGCTCAGCAGCAGGTCGAACGCGACGATCTCGAGCGCCGGGATGGCGATGCTGCGCTCCGGCTCCGGCGGCGCTGCGTCGCCGTCCTGCGCGCGTGACGCGCCCGCGGCGCAGGCGAGCGCGAGCGCCAACGCGCTCGCGAGGGGCAGTCGGGTTCGGGCGGACGCGGCCATGGCCGGCCGTGGCAAGGAGCGGGCCCGGAAGTGAAGAAGGCGCCCCGCGGGGCGCCTTCGCAAGCGGTCGCCGCAGGCCTTCAGCGCTGCGGGACGACGGCGTCGGAGCCCATGGGCATGTCGTGCGCCATGTTGGTGGTGGCGTTGTGCATGATCCAGATCGAGCCGGCGACGACGCAGGCCAGGATCATCACCGTGAAGGCGAAGGCCAGCACGTTCCAGCGCTGCTCGGCGGAGCGGTCCATGTGCAGGAAGTAGACGACGTGCACGAACACCTGCACCACCGCGAACGCGAGGATCGCGGCGAGGACGGTGTCGGGGCCGAAGCCCATGTGCGTCTTGTCCATGATCAGGCCGAACGGGATCGCCGTCAGGACGACCGACAGCACGAAACCGATCATGTACGACTTGACGGTGGCGTGCGACTCGCCCGCCACCGTGCCGCCGACGTAGCGCGCCGCGTTGCGGCGGCCGAACGTGCCCGATGCCGGGTCGATCGACGAGTTCTTGAATTGCTTGGAGTTGGCCATGATCAGAGGAAGCCCATCAGGTAGACGACGGTGAACACGCAGATCCAGACGATGTCCAAGAAGTGCCAGAACAGGCTCAGGCACATCAGGCGGGTGCGCGTGGTCTCGGTGACGCCCTTGCGCCAGACCTGCGCCATCATCACGACCAGCCACAGCAGGCCCGACGAGACGTGGATGCCGTGGGTGCCCACCAGCGAAAAGAAGGCCGAGAGGAACGCGCTGCGGCCGGGGCCGTTGCCCTCTTCGATCAGGTGATGGAACTCGTTGAGTTCCATGCCGATGAAGCCCAGGCCGAACAGGCCCGTGATGCCCAGCCACAGCAGCACCTTGGTGGAGTTGCGCTTGAGCGTGCCGATCATGGCCATGCCGTAGGTGATCGAGCTCAGCAGCAGGAACAGGGTCTCGACGGCGACGTACTTGAGGTCGAACAGCTCCTTGCCGCCGGGGCCGCCCGCGGTGTTGCGGCTGAGGACCGCATACCCGGCGAACAGGCATGCGAACAGCAGGCAGTCGCTCATCAGGTAGATCCAGAACCCGAAGACCGTGTTGCCTCCCGCGTCGTGCGAGTGCTCGTGATCGACCCCGTCGGCGTGCGGATGCGCGCCGAAGGTCTGCGATTGTTGGTGAATCATGGCGGTCGACACGCGCTTACCCCTGGTGCGCCACGGCGAGGTGGCGTTGGTTCTCGATGCGCGCGACCTCGGCGGCCGGCACGTAATAGTCCACGTCTTCGTCGAGCGAGCGCACGATGAACGCCACGATCATGCCGACGAAGCCGGCGATGCCCAGCCACCAGATGTGCCAGATCAGGCCGAAGCCCATGCCCAGGCTCAGCAGGCCCATGACGAGGCCGACGGCGGTATTGCGCGGCATGTGGATGTCGGCGTAGCGCTCGTTGCGCTGGTCGACCATGCCGTGCTCCTTCATGAAAGACAGGGCGTCCAGCGAGTGCACCACCGGCGTGTGCGCGAAGTTGTAGAACGGCGGCGGCGAAGCGGTGGCCCACTCGAGCGTGCGGCCACCCCACGGGTCGCCGGTCACGTCGCGCAGCTCGTCGCGCTTCCAGATGCTGTAGACGACCTGCAGCACGGTCGCGCCGATGCCCACCGCGATGATCAGCGCGCCGAACAGCGCGACGACCAGCAGCGGCTGCCACTCGGTGTTCGAGTAGTGCTGCATGCGGCGCGTCATGCCCATGAAGCCGAGGATGTAGATCGGGGTGAACGCGACCCAGTAGCCCACCAGCCAGCACCAGAACGAGAGCTTGCCGAGGCCTTCATGCAGCTTGAAGCCGAAGGCCTTGGGGAACCAGTAGGTCAGGCCGGCCAGGTAGCCGAAGACCACGCCGCCGATGATCACGTTGTGGAAGTGCGCGATCAGGAACAGGCTGTTGTGGAGCACGAAGTCGGCGCCCGGCACGGCCAGCATGACGCCGGTCATGCCGCCGACGACGAAGGTGATGATGAAGCCGATCGTCCACAGCATCGGCGTCTCGAACCGGATGCGGCCCCGGTACATCGTGAACATCCAGTTGAAGATCTTCACGCCGGTGGGGATGGAGATCAGCATCGTGGCGATGCCGAAGAATGCGTTGACGTTCGCGCCCGAGCCCATCGTGAAGAAGTGGTGCAGCCAGACGATGAACGACAGGATCGTGATGGCGATCGTCGCGTAGACCATCGACGTGTAGCCGAACAGCTTCTTGCTGCAGAACGTCGCGGTGACTTCCGAGTAGATGCCGAAGGCCGGCAGGATCAGGATGTACACCTCGGGATGGCCCCAGGCCCAGATGAGGTTGACGTACATCATGGCGTTGCCGCCGCCGTCGTTGGTGAAGAAGTGCATGCCCAGGTAGCGATCCGCGCCCAGCATCGCCAGCGACACCGTCAGGATCGGGAACGCCAGGATGATCAGCACGTTGGCCACGAGCGCCGTCCACGTGAAGACGGGCAGGCGCATCCAGGTCATGCCCGGCGCGCGCATCTTGACGATGGTCACCAGGAAGTTCACGCCGGTCAGCAGCGTGCCCAGGCCGGAGATCTGCAGCGCCCAGATGTAGTAGTCGACGCCGACGCCCGGGCTGTAGGCCAGCTCGGACAGCGGCGGGTACGCCAGCCAGCCGGTGCGGCCGAACTCGCCCACGGCCAGCGACGCGTTGACCAGCATCGCGCCCGAGAACGTCAGCCAGTAGCTCAGCGAGTTGACGAACGGGAAGGCGACGTCGCGCGCGCCGATCTGCAGCGGCACCACGATGTTGACCAGGCCCACCATGAAGGGCATGGCCATGAAGAAGATCATGATCACGCCGTGGGCGGTGAACACCTGGTTGTAGTGGTCCGCGTGCAGGAAGCCGGCATTGTCGCCCGCGGCGATGGCCTGCTGGCCGCGCATCATCACGGCGTCGGCGAAGCCGCGCAGCAGCATCACCAGCGCCAGCACGATGTACATGACGCCCAGGCGCTTGTGGTCGACCGAGGTCAGCCACTCGCGGTACAGGTAGCCCCATTTCTTGAAGTAGGTGATGCCACCCAGGACCAGGATGGCCCCGATGACCATGCCCATCACGCCGCCCATGGCGACGGGTTCATGGAAGGGAATCGCGTCCCAACTCAGCTTGCCGAACATCATGTCCACGTCTCTTTACTCCGCGCGCTCTTTGCTGGCCGCTGCCACGACCTTGGTGGGCAGACAGATCTTGTCGGCCAGCTTCAGGCCCGACGACTTGTCCATGTACTTGTCGAGGACGGCCGCGAACAGCACGGGCTCGACAGTGGAGAAATACTTCACGGGATCCTTGGTCGACTGCTTGGCGAGGTCGCCGTAGTTGTCCAGGCCCAGCTTGTTGCCCGAGGCCTTGACCTTGGCAACCCAGGCGTCGAATTCGGCCTGCGACGAGGCGGTCGCCTTGAACGTCATGTCGGGGAAGCCCGCGCCGCTGAAGTTCGTGGACAGCCCGTCGTAGACGCCCGGCTGGTCGGCGATCAGGTTGACCTGCGTCTGCATGCCCGCCATCGCGTAGATCTGGCTGCCCAGCTGCGGGATGAAGAACACGTTCATCACGGTGTCGGACGTGATCCTGAAGTTCACCGGCGTGCCGGCCGGGAACTGGATCTCGTTGACCGTGGCGATGTGCTGCTCGGGATAGATGAACAGCCACTTCCAGTCGAGCGAGACGACCTGGATCGTGATCGGCTTGACCTTGGATTCGAGCGGCTTGTACGGATCGAGCTCGTGCGTGGTCTTCCAGGTGATCGTGCCCAGCACCAGGATGATGGCGATCGGCACGGCCCACACCACCGCCTCGATGCGGTGCGAGTACGACCAGTTGGGCATGTACGTTGCCGAGGTGTTGGACGCACGGTACTTCCAGGCGAAGTAAAGCGTGAGCACGATCACCGGGATCACCACGATCAGCATCAGCAGCGTGGCCGTGATGATCAGGGATTTCTCGTCCGCGGCGATCTTGCCCGCGGGTTCCATCAACGATGCGTGGCAACCGCTCAGGAGGGCGGCCAGGGCGAACGTCAGCACGCCGGCGAGGCGTGTACTACTGCGAACTTGTTTCATTTCCCTCTCGGCGGGCACCCGGGCACCGGCCAACCAGGGTTTCCAAGGTTGACGAAGTGGTGGCTTGGGCGAATCCTTAATATTTTGCCAAAGTTTGTATCCGGGCGCCCGTCAAACTGAACGCCAAGGACGGGTATTTCTGGAGTTGCCTCCTCAGTGCAACAGCCGCATCGCGTCGGTTGATTGCACTTGACGTGCGGTTGGCCACCGATGACGCACCGGCACGGTGTCGCGCAGTCATTCGACGACGCGAAGTGCAGTTTGCGCGCTTGAGGAAAATCAAGGCCCGCGCAACGCCAAACATGACATCGCATGTCGGCCTTGCCCGCGCAAAACCGACGCACGCGCACCCGCATTGCGCGCCAGGACGAAAAAAGGGCGACCCGCGGGTCGCCGTTCGTCGTTGCGAGGCACCCGTGAAGGTGCCCGCGACGCTGCTTACTCGGCCAGCTGTTCGCCGCCCGTCGGGGCCGCGTCCAGTTGCGCCAGCTGCGCGGCGGCCAGTTCCTCGGCCTCCTGCAGCGCGATCGCGCGGCGCTCGGTCTCGTCCATGTCTTCCTTGGCCTTGCGCGCCTGGTGGAAGGCCATGCCGGTACCGGCCGGGATCAGGCGACCGACGATGACGTTCTCCTTCAGGCCACGCAG
This sequence comes from uncultured Vitreoscilla sp., assembly GCA_964418745.1. Lineage (GTDB taxonomy): Bacteria > Pseudomonadota > Gammaproteobacteria > Burkholderiales > Burkholderiaceae_C > Scleromatobacter. The sequence continues at coordinate 12,735 of CAYQMX010000053.1, read as the reverse complement.
CTCGTCGCGCTTGCCCATGATGGCAGCCTCGGTGAGCACGCGGGTCGTTTCCTGGAAGGAAGCGGCCGAGATGAAGGAGTCGGTCGACAGCGAGGCCTTGGTGATGCCCAGCAGGACGTCGGCGTAGGTCGCCGGCAGCTTGCCTTCGGCGCGCATCCGGTCGTTGGTGCCGAACAGCTCCGAACGCTCGACCTGCTCGCCGAGGATGTAGTGCGTGTCGCCGCCGTTGGTGATCTGCACGCGACGCAGCATCTGGCGAACGATCACCTCGATGTGCTTGTCGTTGATCTTCACACCCTGCAGGCGATAGACGTCCTGCACTTCGTCGACGATGTAGCGCGCCAGTTCCTCGACGCCCAGCAGGCGCAGGATGTCCTGCGGATCGGCCGGACCGTCGACGACGCTTTCGCCCTTGTTGACCACCTGGCCTTCGTGCACCAGGATGTTCTTTTCCTTCGGGACGAGCTCTTCGTAGACGTTGCCTTCCGGATCGGTGATCTGCAGGCGCGCCTTGCCCTTGGTCTCCTTGCCGAACGACACCGTGCCGGTCTTCTCCGCCAGCGTGCCCTTGTCCTTCGGGCTGCGGGCTTCGAAGAGCTCGGCCACCCGCGGCAGGCCGCCGGTGATGTCGCGCGTCTTCTGGCCTTCGACCGGGATGCGGGCGAGCACTTCGCCCGGCATCAGGTCCTGGCCGTCGCGGATCTGGATCAGCGAGCCGACCGAGAAGCCGATCGTCACCGAGTGATCGGTGCCGGGGATCTTGACTTCCTGGCCCTGCGCGTCGAGCAGCTTGACCTGCGGACGGACGATCTTGGCGGCGCCGCGGCGCTTCGGATCGATCACGACCAGCGTGGACAGGCCGGTGACCTCGTCGACCTGCTTGGCGACGGTGACGCCTTCCTCGACGTTCTCGAAGTTCGCACGACCGGCGAATTCCGTGATGATCGGGCGCGTCAGCGGATCCCAGTTGGCCAGCACGTGACCGTGCTTGACGGACTGGTCCGCCTTGACGTTGAGCAGGGCGCCGTACGGCACCTTGTGGCGCTCGCGCTCGCGGCCGTGCGGATCCAGGATGATGATTTCGCCGGAACGCGAGATCACCACCAGTTCGCCCTTGCCGTTGGTCACGTAGCGCATGGTCGGGTTGAAGCCGATCACGCCGTCCGACTTCGCGTCCACGCTCGAGGCAACGGCTGCACGGGAAGCCGCACCGCCGATGTGGAACGTGCGCATGGTCAGCTGCGTGCCCGGCTCGCCGATCGACTGCGCGGCGATGACGCCGATCGCCTCGCCGACGTTGATCAGGCCGCCCCGGCCAAGGTCGCGGCCGTAGCAGCGGGCGCACATGCCGTAGCGCGTCGTGCAGGTCAGCGGGGTGCGGACCTTGACTTCGTCGACGCCGACCGCTTCGAGGCGGTCGAGGGTGTCCTCGTCGAGCATCTCGATCGCGCCGAGCACCACTTCCTGGGTTTCAGGATGCAGCACTTCGACGGCGGTCACGCGGCCGAGGACGCGATCGCGCAGCGATTCGATGACTTCGCCGCCTTCGACCAGGGCGCGCATCGCGAGGCCGTTCTGCGTGCCGCAGTCTTCCTCGGTGACGACCAGATCCTGGGTGACGTCGACGAGACGACGCGTCAGGTAGCCGGAGTTCGCCGTCTTCAGCGCCGTGTCCGCCAGACCCTTGCGGGCGCCGTGGGTGGAGATGAAGTACTGCAGGACGTTCAGGCCTTCGCGGAAGTTCGCGGTGATCGGCGTCTCGATGATGGAGCCGTCCGGCTTGGCCATCAGGCCCCGCATGCCGGCCAGCTGGCGGATCTGCGCGGCGGAGCCGCGAGCGCCGGAGTCGGCCATCATGTAGATCGAGTTGAACGACTCCTGGTCGACTTCCTTGCCGTGGCGGTCGAGCACCTTCTGCTTGGCGAGCTGGGCCATCATGACCTTGCCCACTTCGTCACCGGTCTTGCCCCAGATGTCGACGACCTTGTTGTAGCGCTCGCCGGCAGTCACCAGGCCCGAGACGTACTGCTGCTCGATCTCCTTGACTTCCTTCTCGGCGCGTTCGATCAGCGCCGGCTTTTCCTTGGGCACCAGCATGTCGTCGATGGCGATCGAGATGCCGGCGCGCGTGGCCAGGCGGAAACCGTTCTGCAGCAGCTTGTCCGCGAAGACGACGGTTTCCTTCAGGCCGCACTTGCGGAACGACGTGTTGATCAGGCGCGAGATTTCCTTCTTCTTGAGCGCCTTGTTGATGTTCGAGAACGGCAGCCCCTTGGGCAGGATCTCGGACAGCAACGCACGACCCACGGTCGTGTCGGTGAGCTTGATGTGCTCGACGAACACGCCTTCGGCGTTCTTCGACCATTCCGGCAGCATCACGTTGATGCGGGCGGTGATTTCCACGACGCCGTTCTCGAGCGCGCGCAGCATCTCGGAGATGTCCTTGAAGATCATCCCTTCGCCCTTGCCGTTGATGCGCTCGCGCGTGGCGTAGTACAGGCCCAGCACGACGTCCTGCGACGGCACGATCGACGGTTCGCCGTTGGCCGGGAACAGCACGTTGTTGGAGGCGAGCATCAGCGCGCGCGCTTCCATCTGCGCTTCGATGGACAGCGGCACGTGGACGGCCATCTGGTCACCGTCGAAGTCGGCGTTGAAGGCGGCGCAGACCAGCGGGTGCAGCTGGATGGCCTTGCCTTCGATCAGCACCGGCTCGAACGCCTGGATGCCCAGCCGGTGCAGCGTCGGCGCGCGGTTGAGCATGATCGGGTGTTCCTTGATGACTTCTTCAAGGATGTCCCACACCACCGGCGTGCCGGCTTCCACTTCCTTCTTGGCCGCCTTGATCGTCGTCGCGATGCCCATGGCCTCGAGGCGCGAGAAGATGAACGGCTTGAAGAGCTCGATGGCCATCAGCTTGGGCAGGCCGCACTGGTGCAGCTTGAGCGTCGGGCCCACGGTGATGACCGAGCGACCCGAGTAGTCGACGCGCTTGCCCAGCAGGTTCTGGCGGAAGCGACCCGACTTGCCCTTGATCATGTCGGCCAGCGACTTCAGGGCACGCTTGTTCGCGCCCGTCATCGCCTTGCCGCGGCGACCGTTGTCCAGCAGCGAGTCGACGGCTTCCTGCAGCATCCGCTTCTCGTTGCGCACGATGATTTCCGGCGCCTTGAGCTCCAGCAGTCGTGCGAGACGGTTGTTGCGGTTGATGACGCGGCGATACAGGTCGTTCAGGTCCGACGTGGCGAAGCGGCCGCCGTCCAGCGGGACGAGCGGGCGCAGGTCCGGCGGCAGCACCGGCAGCACGTCCATGATCATCCAGTTGGGCTTGATGCCCGACTTCTTGAAGGCTTCCATCACCTTCAGGCGCTTGGAGTTCTTCTTGACCTTGAGCTCGGAGCCGGTCATGTCGTTGCGGAGCTTGTCGATCTCGACGTCGAGATCCATTTCCTCCAGCAGCTTCTTGATGCCCTCGGCGCCCATCAGCGCGGTGAACTCGTCACCGAACTCGGCGTGCTTGGCCTCGAAGTCGTCCTCGGTCATGATCGAGAACTTCTTCAGCGGCGTCATGCCCGGGTCCACGACCACGTAGGCTTCGAAGTACAGCACGCGCTCGATGTCGCGCAGCGTCATGTCGAGCACCAGGCCCAGGCGCGACGGCAGCGACTTCAGGAACCAGATGTGCGCGCACGGCGCCGCCAGGTCGATGTGACCCATGCGGTCGCGGCGAACCTTGGTCTGCGTCACTTCGACGCCGCACTTCTCGCAGATGACGCCGCGGTGCTTCAGGCGCTTGTACTTGCCGCACAGGCACTCGTAGTCCTTGATGGGACCGAAGATCTTGGCGCAGAACAGACCATCGCGCTCCGGCTTGAACGTCCGGTAGTTGATGGTTTCCGGCTTCTTGACTTCGCCGAAAGACCACGAACGGATCTTTTCGGGCGACGCGAGGCCGATCTTGATGGCATCGAAATGCTCATCGGGGGTGAACTGCTTGAAAAGGTCCAGCAAGCCCTTCATGCAAATCTCCTAATAACTCGGTAACTGTCGATGATCACGAACTGAATGGGGTGCCCTGCCGGCCCCGCGGGGCCGGCAGGTCGATTCACGTTCAGTTCTTTTCCAGCTCGATGTCGATACCGAGGGAACGAATTTCCTTGACCAGCACGTTGAACGATTCCGGCATGCCGGCGTCGATCGCGTGTTCGCCCTTGACGATGTTCTCGTACACCTTCGTGCGGCCGTTCACGTCGTCGGACTTGACCGTCAGCATTTCCTGCAGCACGTAGGCGGCGCCGTAGGCTTCCAGCGCCCAGACTTCCATTTCGCCGAAGCGCTGGCCGCCGAACTGCGCCTTGCCGCCCAGCGGCTGCTGGGTGACGAGCGAGTACGGGCCGGTCGAGCGGGCATGCATCTTGTCGTCCACCAGATGGTGGAGCTTCAGGACGTGCATGTAGCCGACCGTGACGGGGCGTTCGAAGGCTTCGCCGGTGCGGCCGTCGTGCAGGACGCACTGGGTACGCGTGGCGGTGAGGCCCTTGCGAGCGGCGATGTCGTCCGGGTAGGCGAGGCGCAGCATGCCGCGGATCTCTTCTTCCGCGGCGCCGTCGAACACCGGGGTCGCGAACGGCACGCCCTTGGTCAGTTCGCCGGCCATGCTCAGCACTTCGGTGTCCGTCAGCTCGCCGATGTTCTCCGACTTGCCGCCCGACTTGTTGTAGAGCTCGTCCATGAAGGCACGGATCTCGGCCACGGCGGCCTGCTTCTGCAGCATGTCGCCGATGCGCTGGCCGATGCCCTTGCCGGCCCAGCCCAGGTGGACCTCGAGCACCTGCCCGACGTTCATCCGCGACGGGACGCCCAGCGGGTTCAGCACGATGTCGCACGGGGTGCCGTCGGCCATGTAGGGCATGTCCTCGACCGCGACGATCTTGGAGACCACGCCCTTGTTGCCGTGGCGCCCGGCCATCTTGTCGCCGGGTTGCAGGCGGCGCTTGACGGCCAGGTAGACCTTGACCATCTTGAGCACGCCGGCCGGCAGTTCGTCGCCCTGCGTGAGCTTCTTGCGCTTCTCTTCGAAGGCGAGGTCGAAGCCGTGGCGCGTCTGCTCGAGCGAGTTCTTGATCGACTCGAGCTGGTTGGCGATCTCGTCCTCGGCCGGGCGGATGTCGAACCAGTGGTACTTCTCGATGCTGGCCAGGTAGGCCTTGTCGATGGCGGTGCCCTTGGCGATCTTCTGCGGGCCGCCGTTGGCGATGCGGCCGTTGAGCAGCTTGGCGATCCGGTCGAACGCGTCGGCTTCGACGATGCGCAGCTGGTCGTTCAGGTCCAGGCGGAAGCGCTTGAGTTCATCGTCGATGATCTGTTGCGCACGCTTGTCGCGCTGGATGCCTTCGCGGGTGAACACCTGGACGTCGATGACGGTGCCGTTGGTGCCCTGGTCGACGCGCAGCGACGTGTCCTTCACGTCGGAGGCCTTCTCGCCGAAGATCGCACGCAGCAGCTTTTCTTCCGGCGTCAGCGTGGTCTCGCCCTTGGGCGTGACCTTGCCCACGAGCACGTCGCCCGCGTTGACTTCGGCACCGATGTAGACGATGCCCGACTCGTCCAGGCGGCCGAGCTGCTGTTCCGACAGGTTCGGGATGTCGCGCGTGATTTCCTCGGAGCCCAGCTTCGTGTCGCGCGCCATGACCACCAGTTCCTCGATGTGGATCGAGGTGTAGCGGTCTTCGGCGATGACCCGTTCCGACAGCAGGATCGAGTCTTCGAAGTTGTAGCCGTTCCACGGCATGAACGCGACCAGCATGTTCTGGCCGAGGGCCAGTTCGCCCAGGTCGGTCGACGCACCGTCGGCGATCACGTCACCGGCGGCCACCTTGTCGCCGCGCTGGACGATGGGACGCTGGTGGATGTTCGTGTTCTGGTTGGAACGCTGGTACTTGATCAGGTTGTAGATGTCGACGCCGACTTCGCCGGCCACCGTTTCCGCGTCGTTGACGCGGATGACGATGCGGTTGGTGTCGATGTAGTCGACGATGCCGCCGCGACGCGAGGTCACGACCGTGCCCGAGTCGACCGCCGCCACGCGTTCCACGCCCGTGCCGACCAGCGCCTTTTCGGGGCGCAGGACCGGGACGGCCTGGCGTTGCATGTTGGCGCCCATCAGCGCGCGGTTCGCATCGTCGTGCTCGAGGAACGGCACCAGCGAGGCGGCGACCGAGACGATCTGCGTCGGGGCCACGTCCATGTACTGGATGCGCTCCGGCGAGGTCAGCACGGATTCGCCGTTCTCACGGGCCGAGACCAGCTCGTCGGTCAGCTTGCCGGAGGCGTCGAGCGAGGCGTTGGCCTGCGCGATGACGTACTTGCTCTCCTCGATGGCCGACAGGTAGTCGATCTGGTCGGTGACCTTGCTGTCACCCACGCGGCGATACGGCGTCTCGAGGAAGCCGTAGTCGTTCAGGCGGGCGTACAGGGCCAGCGAGTTGATCAGGCCGATGTTCGGGCCTTCCGGCGTCTCGATCGGGCACACGCGGCCGTAGTGGGTCGGGTGCACGTCGCGGACTTCGAAGCCGGCGCGCTCGCGCGTCAGGCCGCCCGGGCCCAGTGCGGAGACGCGACGCTTGTGCGTGATCTCCGACAGCGGGTTGGTCTGGTCCATGAACTGCGACAGCTGCGACGCGCCGAAGAACTCCTTCAGGGCCGCGGAGATCGGCTTGGAGTTGATCAGGTCGTGCGGCATCAGGGCTTCGGTCTCGGCCTGGCCGAGGCGTTCCTTGACGGCCTTCTCGATGCGCGCCAGGCCCGAGCGGTACTGGTTCTCGGCCAGTTCGCCCACGCAACGCACGCGGCGATTGCCCAGGTGGTCGATGTCGTCGACTTCGCCGCGGCCATTGCGCAGCTCGACGAGGATCTTGACGACGGCGATGATGTCCTCGTTGGACAGCGTCATCGCGCCTTCGGAGCCTTCGCGGCTGATGCGCGCGTTGAACTTCATGCGGCCCACGCGCGACAGGTCGTACGTGTCCTCGCTGTAGAACAGGCGGTTGAAGAGCGCCTCGACGGCGTCTTCGGTCGGCGGCTCGCCGGGGCGCATCATGCGGTAGATGGCGACGCGGGCGGCCAGCTGGTCGGCCGTCTCGTCGGTGGCCAGCGTCTGGCTGATGTAGGCGCCCTGGTCCAGTTCGTTGGTGAACAGGACGGCGAGTTCCTTGACACCGGCGCCGCGCAGCTTCTTCAGCAGCGCTTCGGTCAGCTCGTCATTGGCCTTGGCGATGATCTCGCCGGTGTCGGCGTCGACCATGTTGCGGGCGACGACGCGGCCGATGAGGAAGTCTTCCGGCACGGTGACGTGCGTGGTGCCCGTCTGCTCGAGCTGGCGCACGTGGCGCGCGGTGATGCGCTTGTCCTTCTCGACGACGACGTTGCCGTCCTTGTCGGTGATGTCGAAGCGCGCCACTTCGCCCTTCAGGCGCTCGGCGACGAACTCCATCTGCGCGCCCGAGTCCATCAGGCGGAAGGTGTCGTTCTTGAAGAAGTGCGCCAGGATCGCTTCCGGATTCAGGCCGATGGCCTTCAGCAGGATCGTGACGGGCATCTTGCGGCGACGGTCGACGCGGAAGTACAGGATGTCCTTCGGGTCGAACTCGAAGTCGAGCCAGGAGCCGCGGTACGGAATGATCCGCGCCGAGAACAGCAGCTTGCCGGACGAGTGGGTCTTGCCCTTGTCGTGCTCGAAGAACACGCCGGGCGAGCGGTGCAGCTGGCTGACGATGACACGCTCGGTGCCATTGACGATGAACGAGCCGTAGTCGGTCATGAGCGGAACTTCGCCCATGTAGACCTCCTGCTCCTTGATCTCCTTGACGACCTTGGCAGGCGCGGACTCGCGGTCATAGATGATCATCTGCAACTTCGCGCGCACGGCGGCGGCGAACGTCAGTCCGCGCTGCTGGCACTCCCGCACGTCGAACGGCGGTTTGGCGATGTTGAACTCGATGAACTTCATCTCGACCATGCTGTTGTGCGAGACGATCGGGAACGCGGACAGGAACGCCGCCTGCAGCCCTTCGGGCTTGCGCTTCTGGGGCGCAACGTCCTTCTGAAGGAAAGCCACGTAGGAATCCTGCTGCATCGTGAGCAGGTAGGGGACGTTCAGGACGCTTTCGCGCTTTCCGAAATTCTTCCGGATCCGCTTGCGTTCGGTAAAGCTATAGGGGGTTGCTTGCGCCATACACACTCCGTATCGACAACGCGTTCCCTGGCCGGGGAGGCGCATCTCGTTCGGCGACTGGCTACACGGGACCCGCTGGAGCCCGCGCGAGTGCGGATTCCACCCCCGGGAAAGGGGTTGAGTCGACGTGGGGATGCCACCGACGACTCAAGACAATTGCGTCCCGTTGCTTGGTGATTGGCCACTACCAATCGCTGGCGGACAACCCCGGCATTGCACCGGAGCCCGACCAAACCTGTTCTCTGCAGTCGGATCAGAGAACACTGCAAAGCCAGCCCGGGGCTGGCTTTGCGCTGTTCTCCCCGAGGGGAGTCGAACGCTGCACGAGGGCCACGGCAAGCCGCGACCCCGGTGCATGCAAGAACGGGACGGCGCCGCCGCCCCGTCTTCGCATTTACTTGATCTCGGCGGTCGCGCCCGCTTCGACCAGCTTCTTCAGAGCGGCTTCGGCGTCGGCCTTGGAGACGGCTTCCTTGACGTTCTTCGGAGCGCCGTCGACCAGGTCCTTGGCTTCCTTCAGGCCGAGGCCCGTCAGTTCGCGCACGGCCTTGATGGTGCCGACCTTGTTGGCGCCGGCGCCGGTCAGGACAACGTTGAATTCCGTCTTCTCTTCGACGACCGCAGCGGCAGCACCGCCGCCGCCACCGGCGACGGCGACAGCCGCGGCCGACACGCCGAACTTGGTCTCGATCGCCTTGACCAGGTCGTTGAGTTCCAGGACAGACATGCTGTCGAGAGCGGTGATGAAAGCGTCCTTGTCGAATGCCATTTTGATTCCTAACTAAAACAGTGAAATGAGTGTGTGAGCGGGCGGGCCTGGATCAGGCCGCCGCGGGTGCTGCATCTGCGGCCGGAGCTTCCGGCGCCGCATCGGCGGCCGGGGCTGCAGCTTCCGCGCCGGCGCCCTTGGCCTTCGCGACCGCGTCGATGACGCGGGCGAAGCTGGCGATCGGCGATTGCAGCAGGTTGGCGATCTGCGACAGCAGGACTTCGCGCGACGGGATGTTGGCCAGAGCCTTCACACCTTCGACGTTCAGCGCCTTGCCGCCGTAGGAACCACCCTTCAGCACCAGCTTGTCGTTCGTCTTGGCGAAGTCAGCGATGACCTTCGCCGCGGCGACCGCGTCTTCAGAAAAACCATAGATCAGCGGGCCGACCATGCTCTCCGACGCGCTTTCGAACGGCGTGCCGGCGACGGCGCGACGGGCCAGGGTGTTCTTCAGCACGTGAAGATACACACCCTTGGCTCGCGCATCGACGCGCAGCTTGTTCAAATGCTCGACGGTGAGGCCACGGTACTCGGCCAGTGCCAGCGTCTGCGAACGGGCAGCCTGCGCTGCCACGTCTGCGACGACTGCCGCCTTCTCGTTGCGATTGAGACTCAAGGTCTACTCCTCACATTGAACCGTGCGTTCGAAGCCATTTGCAGGCCTCTCCCGCACACCGGGATTTCAGCGACCTTGCCGACACTGCTCTACCGTTTCACCCGCACCGGTTCGATTCGCTTCGAACCTGCACGCATTCCACTGCTACTTCAGTTCCGGCGGGACCGCCATCTGCGCTGGCTCGGCTCGAGGCCTTCCGAGGAAGACCCGTCACCGTTTTAAGGACCCGGTTCGTCGGGGGCTTGCGCCCGCTTCGGAACCTGACCCGGCCAGCGGTCTTGGATGGCCCGCCCGCGCTGCACTTGCGTGCGTCGCGGACAGCCCACCAATTCCTTCAACCTGCGCGCGCCAAGACGTAGTTGCGCGAAGGCTTCAAATCAAATCAGGCGCTCAGGGACTGGGTGTCGACGCGAACGCCCACGCCCATCGTCGACGAGACGGCGATCTTGCGCAGGTAGACACCCTTGCTCGCCGCCGGCTTGGCCTTGGCCAGCGCATCCACCAGCGCGGCCAGGTTTTCCTTGAGCTTGTCGGAGTCGAACGAGCGACGGCCGATCGTGCCGTGGATGATGCCGCCCTTGTCGACGCGGAACTGCACCTGGCCGGCCTTGGCGTTCTTGACCGCCGTGGCGACGTCCGGGGTGACGGTGCCGACCTTCGGGTTCGGCATCAGGCCGCGCGGGCCCAGGATCTGGCCCAGCGTACCGACGATGCGCATCGTGTCCGGCGAGGCGATCACGACGTCGAAGTTCATGTTGCCGGCCTTGATCTGCTCGGCCAGGTCTTCCATGCCGACGATGTCGGCGCCGGCGGCGCGGGCTTCGTCAGCCTTGGCGCCCTGGGCGAAGACGGCGACGCGCTTGGTCTTGCCGGTGCCGTGCGGCAGCACGACGGCGCCGCGGACGACCTGGTCCGACTTCTTCGCGTCGATGCCCAGCAGCACGGCCACGTCGATGGATTCATCGAACTTGGCGGTGGCGCATTCCTTGACGATGGTGAGCGCGTCGAGGATCGCGTACAGCTTCGTCGTGTCGGCGACCTTGCCTTGCATGGCCTTCTGGCGCTTGGTGAGGGTAGCCATGTTCAGACTCCTTCCACGGTGACGCCCATCGAGCGGGCGGTGCCGGCGATGGTTCTGACCTGGGCGTCGAGGTCGGCGCCGGTGAGGTCCTTGGTCTTGATCTTGGCGATCTCTTCGAGCTGGGTGCGCGTGATCTTGCCCACCTTGTCGGCGTTCGGACGCGACGAGCCCTTGTCGAGCTTGATGGCGCGCTTGATCAGCACGGTCGCCGGGGGCGACTTCAGCACGAACGTGAACGACTTGTCCGCGAACGCCGTGATGACCACCGGCAGCTTCAGGCCGGGTTCCATGGACGACGTCTGGGCGTTGAACGCCTTGCAGAACTCCATGATGTTCAGACCGCGCTGACCCAGCGCCGGGCCCACCGGCGGCGACGGATTCGCCTTGCCGGCCGGAATTTGCAGCTTGATGAAGCCGACAATCTTCTTTGCCATTTTTGTATCTCCAATTCGATCCGGGAAGGATCGTTGAGTTCCAACGCGCAGGGCTGGTTACCTGCGCTCCTCGAACCGGTGTCTCGTCACCGGCAGCAACGGGCGAGGTTCACATCCGGCTTTCGCCTTCCGTCCGCCCTTCGCCGGCGAACCAAACATTATCGCAGTCCCGCCAGTCGCCGGCCAGTTCAAGGGCCATGCGCGGATCCGGCTCCGCCGGGTGCTGCATGAGCCCCCTCGGGGGGAGCAGCGACCAGCGGAAGCGTGGCGGCTCCGTTACACCTTCTCGACCTGCCCGAAGTCCAGCTCGACGCCGGTCGCACGACCAAAGATCGTGACCGAGACCTTGACCTTGGACTTCTCGTAGTTGACGTCCTCGATGGCGCCGTTGAAGTCCGTGAACGGGCCTTCCTTGACGCGCACCAGCTCGCCGACGACCCATTCGACCTTCGGCCGGGGCTTGTCGACGCCCTCCTGCATCTGGTTGACGATCTTCATGACCTCGGCTTCCGAGATGGGCGCCGGGCGATTGCGCGCGCCGCCGACGAAGCCGGTGACCTTGCTCGTGTGCTTGACCAGGTGCCAGGACTCGTCGTCCAGCAGCATCTCGACCAGCACGTAGCCGGGGAAGAAGCGCCGTTCGGTGACCGACTTCTTGCCGTTCTTCAGCTCGACCACTTCTTCGGTGGGTACCAGGATGCGACCGAACTTGGCGTGCATGCCGGCGCGCTCGATGCGCTCGCGCAGGTTGCGCTCGACGGCCTTTTCCATGCCCGAGTAGGCGTGGACGACGTACCAACGCAGGGGATTGGCGGCGGCGCTTGCGCCTTCTTCGATGGCGGTGCTTTCAGTCATTCGATGAAATCCTTCTTACCGCTTCCAGCCCAGGATCAGGTCGTACAGCACGAATTCGAGCGTCTTGTCCGTGATCCACAGGAACAGCGCCATCAGGAACACGAACGCGAACACCATGGCGGTGTTCTGCAACGCTTCCTTGCGGGTGGGCCAGACGACCTTCTTGACTTCCTTGACCGATTCCTTGCCGAAGCCGATGAGCTGCTTGCCCGACTCCGACGTGAAGAACACGACCACGGCCAGCGCGACCAGCACGATCAGCGCGACCACGCGCAGCCACATGTCGGAGTGGCTCAGCACGTAGAACGCCACGATGCCGCCGAGCAGCAGCACGGCGGCCGCGGCCAGCTTGGCCTTGTCAGCGCCGGTGTTGACGGTTTCGATCTGGGAATTGGTAGCCATTGCCTTCACTTGCTGGATATCTTTCGCTGCGGAACCTGCATCTTCGACGCCACCGTCCGCGAAAACCCGCCATCGAGACAGTCGCCGAACTTGGCGAAAAAGCCCGCGGGGTGATTTCTCACCCGCGGGCCCGTCCTATTGGCCTTCTCGCTGCGCTGCTGGCCGTCCAGTTCAGCGCGAGTCGGTGGCAGGGGCAGAGGGAATCGAACCCCCAACCTTCGGTTTTGGAGACCGACGCTCTGCCAATTGAGCTATACCCCTGCAGCTTTCTTCAAAAAGTTCAGGCCGTCTTACTCGATGATCTTGGCGACGACGCCGGCGCCGACGGTGCGGCCGCCTTCACGG
>CAYQMX010000052.1:0-22781 GCA_964418745.1 uncultured Vitreoscilla sp. | reverse complement strand
CAGCCCCGCGTACTTGGCGGGGTCGAGGCGGGCATCCATGCAGGTCAGGATCGCGAAGCGGCGTGCGGGAGGCAGCGGCAACGTCGACTTGTCGCCGAAGCTGGCTGCATAGGCGTCGTTGGCCCTCAGAATTTCCGGAAGTACTGACATCGAATTTCCTTTCGTGCGAACCCGAAGCGGGGCCTCCGAGGGTACGGATCAGGCATCAGCGAAGATCCGAAGGTTTTCGCGTTTGGTTAGTCGAGACTGGGCGCGTGCGCGAACCGCTCATATCCATGTGCGTTTTCGTCGCTCGGCAAGACGAGTGCCGTGCCGCAGACTCGTGCCTCGGTCCAACTACGGGTAGAGGCGATGGCCGGTCGAAGCATTCCCTGGCTGAACGTCGCAGCCCTGGCCGGCGTGTTGCTTGCAGCCTCGCTGCTGGTGGTCGGGAACGTGCACGGTCGCGTCGGGCAGCGCCTGCTCAACGTGTCCTACGACCCGACGCGCGAGCTCTATCGCGACATCGACGCGGCGTTCGTCGCCGACCAGGACCGGGCCGGTCGTCCGCATGTGGAGATCCTCCAGTCCCATGGCGGCTCGTCGCGCCAGGCGCGCCTGGCGATCGCCGGCGACCTGCAGCCCGATGTCGTCACGCTGGGCCTGCCTTCCGACGTGGAGGCGCTGCGCAAGCGCGGCCTCGTGGCCGCAGGCTGGGTGGCGCGCCTGCCCAACGGCTCGCGGCCCTACACCTCGACGATCGTGTTCGTGGTGAGGCGCGGCAACCCGCACGCGATCCACGACTGGCCGGACCTGATCCGTCCCGGTGTCGAAGTCATCACGCCGGACCCCAAGACCTCCGGCAACGGCAAGCTGACCGCCCTGGCGGCCTGGGGTGCGGTCGTCACCCGGGGCGGCACCGAGGAGCAGGCGCGGGACTACCTGAAATCCCTGTACGAGCATGCCCCGTTCCTCGTCGTCGCAGCGCGCGAGGCCGGCACCGCGTTCGCCGTGGAGAAGCTCGGCGACGTGCACGTCGCCTGGGAGAACGAAGCCCTGCGCGAGGTCGACGAATCGCGGGGCGGGCTGCAGATCGTCTATCCGCCGGTGAGCATCCTCGCCGAGCCCTCGGTGGCGTGGGTCGACGCGAACGTCGCCCGCCATGGCACCGAGGCGCTGGCGCGTGCGTACCTGCAATACCTGTATTCCGACGAAGCGCAGGAGACGATCGCGCGCAACGGCTACCGCCCGGCCGATGCGCGCGTCCTCGCGCGGCACGCGGACACGCTGCCGCCGTTGACGCTGTTCGACGTGACGGCGATCGCCCGCGACTGGGGCGACGCGCAGGAGAAATTCTTCGCCGACAACGCCATCATCGATACGGTCTACCGGCCGAAGCCGCGCTGAACCGGCGCGGCATTCCCTTTGCCCAACCGAGAGAACGAGTTCATGACAGACGCGGCGCTCGACGACGTACCGATCCGGCCTGAGCTTGCGGCGGCCGGGTGGTCCGCGCGCTTGAGCTACCCGTGGGCGACTGCACGTGCCGACTTCGTCGCCGGCCTGACAGTGGCCGCCATCTCGCTGCCGCAGAGCATCGCCTATGCACTCATCGCGGGGGTCGACCCGCGCTTCGGGCTCTACGCGGCCATCGTCTTCACGGCCGTCGCCGGATTGCTGGGGTCGTCGAAACACCTCGTCAATGGGCCGACGGGCGCGGTCTCGCTCGTCGTGTTCTCCGCGCTTGCGTTCATCGATCCCGACGCACGCGTCGACGCCTACGAGGCCCTGTTCCTGCTCGCGGCATTGATCGGCACCGTGCAGATCGCCATCGCGGTGCTCAAGCTCGGCGACCTCACCCGCTACATCTCCGAGTCGGTCGTCACCGGGTTCATCGTCGGTGCGGCGTCGCTGACCGTCATCGGCCAGGTCGCCAACGCCCTCGGTCTCAAGGCCCAGGGCACTGGCCACCAGCATGTGCTGTGGCGCCTGTGGCTGACCCTGACGCAGAACGCGGCGCCCAACCTGCGCGCCGTGTCGATCAGCGGGGGTGCGATCGTCCTCGCCGTGGTGGCCCGGCCGCTCGTGCGTCGCTATCGCCTGCCGCAGCTCGACATGTTCGTCGTGCTCGTCGTCGTGTCGATCGCGGCCTGGGCGGCGGGCTGGTCGGACCACGGCGGTGCGGTCAAGCCGGCGGTCTCGCTGATCGAGGCCGTGCCGGCGAGCCTGCCCGGCTTCCATATCCCCGTCATCCAGTGGCACTGGTTCATCGACATGTCGGGCAGTGCGGTGGCCATCGCGGTGCTCGGCTTGCTGGAGGCGCTGGCGATCGCCAAGGCCATTGCGCACAAGTCCGGGCAGCACCTCGACTACAACCGGCAGATCCTCGCCGAGGGCGTGGGAAATCTGGTCGGCGGCTTCTTCCATTGCATGCCGGGTGCCGGCTCGCTGTCGCGCACCGCCATCAACTACCAGGCCGGCGCGCTGACGCGCTTCTCCGGCGTCTTCACCGCCGTCATCGTCGCGGCCGTCGTGCTGACGCTGGGCTCGCTGACGGCGTACATCCCGAAGGCGGCCCTGGCCGGACTGCTGATCGTCGCGGCCGTGCGTCTTATCGACGTCGAGCGCCTGCGATACATCTTCCGCGGCTCGCGCTACGACGCGGTTCTGCTGACGGCGACTGCAGCGGCGGGCGTGTTCATCGACATCGAACTGGCCATCCTCATCGGCGTCGCGGTGTCCTTGCTCGGCTACATGCCGCGCGCCGCGAAGCTGCGCACCGCCGAACTCATCGTCACCCCGGAACGCGTGGTGCGCGAGCGGCTGCCGGGCGATCCCGACAGCCCCGACCTGCTCATCCTGGACATCGAGGGCGAACTGTTCTTCGGTGCCGCCCCGGAGTTCGAAAGCCACCTCCAACGCGCCGCGCAAAGCGTTCGCAGCCGTGGCGTGACCCAGCTGATCCTGCGGGTCAAGCGCCTGCGCAATGCGGATGCGGTCGGCCTCGAAGTGCTGGACAAGTTCCTGCATGACGCGCGAACTGCGGGACTGACGGTCTTCCTTGCCGGCGTTCGCCAGGACCTGCTGGCCGCATTGCATCGATTCAACCTGTCGCAGGTACTGCCTGCCGATCGCATCTTTCCCGAGGAGGAGGAAGACCTGTCGGCCACATTGAAGGCGATCCGGCGGGCCCATGCGTTGCGCGCGAACCGCGCGGGCGGCGACGTGCCGAATGTCCAACCGGAGGGCACGTACTACCTGGTGTGATTCGCGATTCGGCGGATTCGTCCGCTGTCGCGCACCCGGGCACCGCCAGCGAATATGGATGCGACCAAACCGTCGTTCATCCGGCTGTACCCGGGCCGTAGCATCGGCCTGGCTGGTTGCGGTGCCCGCCTTCAGGGGCCCGCCCGCACCAGGATTCGACGACCCCTGCGCGGTTGAGTCGACGTGGTGCCGCAAGCCGGTCTGCGTCGAGCAAGGAGAGAAGATGCCGACCCATTGGAAACGTGCCGACGACAACGAACTGCGCGAGCATCTGCAGGCGGCGATCGCCGAGCGCGAGACGAGAGACGTCGTCGAGAAGTGCAGCTACAGCGGGCACGACCTCGCCGCGATCCTGGAGGAAGTCCGGAATCGCCGGATGTTGCGTCCGGCAAGCCAGGACGCCGTCCGGCGTGCCGACGGCCGAGCCGCTGCACGCCGGCGGCCCGCTTGAAGCCAATGGCGTCCACCGACGCAGGCCCGAGGCAATGGAGGGGCGAGGTGCCGTGGCGCTCGATCCCGTGGCGCCTTTCGGAACGCCATCCCCGTTCGCCGGATCGGCGGCAATCAGATATCGAAGCGAGCAATGCGTTGTTCGCCGCGGGCGCGCTGTTTCCTGCCATCCCGCTGCATCCATGTTGCGAAGAGGATTTCAGGTGAACATGCAACAGCTGCCGCGCTGGCTTGCCGTCGCCCTGATCGGCGTGTGCACGTCGACTTTTCCCCAGACGAAGGAAGTGACCTTCGCCTACCAGGACATGCTTGTTCCGCTGAGAACCGTGATCGATTCCGGGGAACTGGAAAAGACCACCGGCTACAAGATCAACTGGCGCCAGTTCGGCGGTGGCGGCGACGTCATCCGTGCGATGTCGTCCGGCGATGTGCAACTCGGCGAGGCCGGTTCCAGCCCGATCGCCGCCGCGGCCAGCCAGGGCCAGGACGTTCGCCTGTTCTGGATCCTGGACGACATCGCGGATGCGGAGGCGCTCGTGGTGCGCAACGGGAGCGGCATCAACGGGTGGAAGGACCTGAAGGGGCACAAGGTGGCCACGCCATTCGTCTCCACGTCGCACTACCAGTTGCTCGTGGGGCTGAAGGCGGCCGGTGTCGACGCGCGCGACGTCAATGTCGTCAACCTGCGGCCCCAGGAGATCGCCGCGGCATGGGAGCGTGGGGACATCGACGGTGCGTTCGTCTGGGATCCTGCGCTGGCGAAGATCAAGGCCAATGGCAAGGTGATCGCCACCTCCGGCGACATCGGTCGCGCAGGGCATCCGACCTTCGACGGGCTGGTGGTCAATGCCAGGTGGGCGGCTGACAACGAGGCATTCCTCGTAGCGCTCGTGAAGGCCGTCGCGCACGCGGACGACGCCTACCGCAAGGATGCAGCGAAGTGGACGGCCGACTCCGCGCCTGTCAAGGCGATCGCGAAGTGGAGCAAGGCCGATCCCAAGGACGTTCCTGCCGCGATCGCGCTCTACCGCTTTCCAACCCTGCAGCAGCAGATCTCGCCGACCTGGTTGGGCGGTGGCGCTGCCAAGGCGCTGGGCAACACGGCGCAATTCCTGAAGGAGCAGGGGCGCGTTCAGGAGGTCAAGCCGGACTATGCGGCCTTCGTCACCGACGTCTACGCGCGCAAGGCGCTCCAGCGCTGAAGGACGCGCTTGGCCGAACTCGACGTTCTCGGATTGACGGTGCGCTATGCCGGGCGCAAGGGCGCGGTGACCGCGCTCGATCGCATCGACTTGCGCCTGCAAGGCGAAGACTTCGTGGTCGCGCTCGGCGCCTCCGGGTGCGGCAAGACGACGCTGCTGAACTGCATGGCCGGCTTTCTTCCGCCTTCGGAGGGTGAGATCGTGCTGGACGGACGGCGCATTCGCGGGCCGGGCGCCGAGCGCGGCGTCGTCTTCCAGCGTCATGCCCTGATGCCGTGGTTGAACGTGGCAGACAACGTGGCGCTCGGCCTGCGCCTGCGCGGCCTGGACGCCGCGAGTCGGCGCGAGATCGCCGAGCGAACGCTGGCGCTCGTCGGACTGGCGGACAGCGCGCGCAATGCGACCTGGGAGCTGTCGGGCGGCATGCAGCAGCGTGTCGGAATCGCGCGCGCGCTCGCCAACGATCCGGCCGTGCTGCTGATGGACGAGCCGCTGGGCGCACTCGATGCCTTCACCCGCGAACAGGTCCAGGAGATCCTGCTGCGAGCCTGGGCCAGAACGCGCAAGATGATCTTCTTCATCACCCATTCGGTGGAGGAGGCGCTGTTCCTGGCCACGCGGCTCGTCGTCATGAGTCCCGGTCCGGGGCGCATCGTCCGGGTCTACGAGGATTTGCCGTTCTCGCGCCGCTTCCTGCAGGAAGGTGAAGCACGGCGCCTCAAGTCGCTGCCCGAGTTCATTGCGCTGCGCGAGGACGTGCTCGACCTGATCCGCGAGCGTGGCACGATCGGCGAGGTCGTCCATGTCTGACCTGCTCCTGCCGACGGCTGCCGACGAGATGGCGATCATCGAATCCGTCATTCCGCCTGCGCATCAGGCGCCGAGCACGAGCGCGTTCCGCGCGCCCGGCGAGGGATCGAGCACGCTGATCAGCGTCGTGACCGTCGTCGTGTTGCTGCTGCTCTGGGCGGTGGCCACCAACGGTGGATGGATCAAGCCGCTGTTCCTGCCGTCGCCGCAGGCGGTCTGGCAGCAGTTCGTGGCCTACCTCACCGGCCAGGCCAACGACCGCTCCCTGCTCCAGCATGCCGCGGCGAGCCTGCTGCGCGTGTTCTCGGCATTCGCGCTGGCGTGCCTCGTGGGCATCCCGGTCGGGCTCGCCATGGGCGTGTCTCGCGTCGCGCGCGGCATCTTCGATCCGGTGCTCGAGTTCTACCGGCCGTTGCCGCCGCTGGCCTACCTGCCGCTGATCATCATCTGGTTCGGAATCGACGAGACGCCCAAGGTGCTGCTGATCTTCCTGAGTTGCCTGGCTCCGCTGGCCCTCGCGTCGCGCGCCGCCGCGCAGGCCGCCACACGGGAGCAGCTGCACGCGGCAGCTTCGATGGGCGCGTCCCGCTGGCAGGCCCTCGTGCACGTGATCGTGCCTGCGGCGCTGCCGGACATCCTGGTGGGCATGCGCATCTCGATCGGCTTCGGCTGGACCACGCTGGTCGCCGCCGAGATGGTGGCTGCCAACGTGGGGCTCGGACAGATGGTGCTCAATGCGTCGAACTTCCTGCGCACCGACATCGTCGTCATGGGCATCCTGGTGATCGGCGCCGTGGCCTTCGCGTTCGACCTCCTGATGCGGGCCATCGAGCGCCGGTTCGTTCCCTGGAAGGGGCGGGGTTGAGACTGCTGCGCGTGCCGGAGGCTGCGGAGCAGAGTCGGGGCAAGGCTCGTTCCGGCGGATGGCGCCAGGTCGATGGCTGGATAGCCGGCGCCGGGCGAATTCGCCATCCGGAGAGGCGACACGGATCGGCTTCCAAGGCGAGGGCAAGATCTTCGAAGGTTGCGAGAGGCAATGGACGACCCGCCGCCCCGCGGTGTAAAAGGGCAGCCTTGGCTGCGCGGATCGACCTGGATTCACGACTGATCGGACCTTGGCTTCGTTCCATCTCCTTGAGCGCCCAGATGAGCACCGACGAAACGAAGTCTGCATCGCCACAGGAACCCGGCTCCTGCACGTCGCCCGTATCGTCGGCGTCGGCGTCGGCCTTGAGCCTCCCTGAAGTGGTCGGTCAGTTGCGGCAAGCGCGCGAGCGATGGCGAACCCTGCAGGCCAGACACCGTGAAACGAGTGGTCGCGAGTTGCCGTCCCGGGAGGCTCTCGCTCAGATCATGGAAAGTCTGCGTGCGGCCCTGTTTCCGATGCGACTCGGGCCGCCGGACCTGCGCCAGGAAAATGAAGACTACTTCGTCGGCCACACGCTGAACATCGCGCTTCAGGCGCTGACCCTCCAGGTGAGACTGGAACTCGTCCACCAGGCCCGCACCGTTGGCGGTTCCCCCGGCGATGTCGATGCCCGCGCTCAAGCCGTCGTGCGCAATTTCGGCCACGCATTCCCCGGGATCCGGGAATTGCTCGATACCGATGTGCTGGCCGCCTATCGAGGCGATCCGGCAGCGCGCAGCGTCGACGAAGTACTCCTGTGCTACCCCGGCCTGCACGCCATCATCCACCATCGCCTCGCGCATCGCCTGTACGGCCTCGGAGTTCCTCTGCTGGCCCGGATCGCGTCGGAACTGGCCCATGGCGCGACCGGCATCGACATCCACCCGGGTGCCCAGATCGGCTCGCACTTCTTCATCGACCATGGAACGGGCGTCGTGATCGGCGAGACCGCGGTCATCGGGCGCAACGTGCGCCTCTATCAGGCGGTGACGCTGGGCGCAATGCGTTTCGCCACCGATGCGGACGGCCAGTTGGAGAAGGGCGGCGCCCGTCATCCGATCCTGGAAGACGACGTCGTCATCTACGCCGGAGCCACGGTGCTGGGACGGATCACCATCGGGCAGGGCGCATCGATCGGCGGCAACGTCTGGTTGACGCACAGCGTCGCCGCGGGCAGCCAGATCACGCAGGCGAACGCCGTCAAAGACCGGTCGCCCGACCCTGCCGGAGCGAGCAAGTGACGCCACTGCCTTCCCTTCGCATCGATGTCCGAGGGCGCGTCCTATGAAGACAGGGGTGGCGGAGCGCTTCGGCGCGGTGATCCGGGATTTGCGTGAGTCTCGGGGATGGTCGCAGGAACGCCTGGCAGCGGACGCGGCCATCAACCGCTCGTACATCGGCGAGATCGAGCGGGCGAGAGCCATTCCGACGCTGGCGACCGCCGAGAAGATCGCTCGCGCCCTCGGACTTCCGCTGTCGACGCTGATTGCCCGCAGCGAACTGCCGACGGCTGACCACGTGGCGAGTTCGCCCGAGCAACTCCTGGAGGAAATGGAACCGCACACCAGGTCGACGTGACTTGCGCGAGGCGAGGCGCGGCGCAAACCGCCGCCTCGGTACATTGGCCACGACGTCCAGGCGCCGATGAGCCGTCGCCGATAAACCGAGCATCGCTGTGCTGGCCCCCCAGTCCACAGGCCCGATGGCCTGGGAGTGTGGCGTCGGGGCATCCTGGAGTCGTCGTCACGAATCGAACGCGAACCGTCCTTCCGCGACGATGGCCTTGAGCGGCAGGCGCTGGTTGGGCACCTCGCGGGCCTGGAGCGCTTGCGGCAGGACCTCCTTTGCACCGCGGCGCCCGATCGCGATCACTGCATGAAGCTCGTGATCGGCAGGGATGCTGAATACGCGTCGTGCCTGATCGCGGTCGAATCCGCCGATCGCGTGCGCGTGCCACCCGGCCAATTCGACCTGCAGGGCGAGGTGGGCCCAGGCCGCACCCGCGTCGAAGGCGTGGGTGATGTTCGGCTGCAGTTCCAGCTTGCCCGGCGCTGCCCACAGCCTGCGCGACAGCACCAGGACCAGGGCAGACGCGCGGCGTGCCCAGCTCTGGTTCTGTTCGGACAGCGTCACGAACAGCGGGGCCCACGACGAGCTGCCGGCACGTGCGTAGATGAACCGCCAAGGCTGCGCATTGAAGCCCGAGGGTGCCCAGCGGGCCGCCTCGAAGAAACGAAACAGCGTCGTGTCGTCGAGAGTCTCGCCGGTGAACGAGCGAGGCGACCACCGGCGTGTGAAGAGCGGGTCGATCGGATGATCTGGCGTGCGATCAGCAATGGCATCGGGCATGTTGATGTGCTCCATACGGGTGAACGCCGGCGTGCGTCCGTCCAATTCAGCGTAGCAGCGAGAAGTCGCAAAGGCCAGCTGACGGGCCGCATACCGACATGCAGTCACCGACTGACAATCCGCGATGTCGGGCGACCGCCCCGCGACCCATGCTGATTCGAATCAAACCCCATGAGCGCACTGCGTCTCGGCATCGGCGTGGTTGCACTGTGCGCCTTCGCTTCCTGGGCCGTCATGCGCGCGTCAGAGCGCAACCGGGTGCCACGCGATGGCAACCCATGGCCGAGCGGATCCAAGGCGTTGATCTGACGCATCAAGGCGTGCATGATGGTCTGGCATGCTGCGGATCGGCTACCGACTCGGCCGCTCGAAGCGCCTGCGGGATGGTCGAGCAGGGCGGGTCTTCGCCGCAGATCAAGGGGGTTGAAATGACGAGCGACACGATCGAGACGCATTTTCATTCTTACCATGGCTGGCCCATCCGGGTCATCTGCGAATTCCAGATTTCGGAAGGCAGGTTCGCCGCACGCTCGTTCGTCACGCCGGCCGGCCAGCCGGAGCGGGCGACGCCGGGCGCGGCCATTGTCGAGACGCTGTCCGGCGACGCCCAGGCGCGGGCACTGAAGGCAGCCAGAAAGTACATCGACAGCATTCTGGTCGACTAGGCATGCCCTGGCCGGTGGTGGGACGGTCGGATTGCGCTGTCGAGGTCGCTGCCATCGACCTGACGAGGTGATTTCCCTGTCGACAGGTCAGCGCGCGGACGCCAACTTCCGAACTGGATTGATGCAGCAATCAGGTATCCATAAAAGCATTGCGGCGTTGTTTGAGACTTGGATCGTCCTTAACATTGTTCCGTACAGCGACCCTGAACTGTCGTTGTTCCGCGGTCGACCAAGAGTCGGGCGAGGCATTGGCCGGGACGGCGTCATCAGCGTCGCGAAGGATCGGCGATGGATGCGCGAACGGGAGCCGTGCGCGCAGTCCTTCGCGAATGGACGCAGAGAGAAGACATGCCCACGAGTTGGAAGCGAGCAGATATCAACTCGCTCCGCGCACATCTCCAGGAAGCGCTGGCGGAGCGGGCTGCGACAGAGAATCCAGGTGACTGGAGTTACAGCGACCGTGAGGTCGACGCTCTCCGCACGGAGCTGGACGAGCGCCGGATCGCGAGCGCCTCTCTGAAGAGTGGCGTTGCATCAGATGAACGGCTTGATATCGAGTGTCGACCGTGCTCCGAGCCGCAGGCGTCCTCCGATGGGGAGCTCGACCGGATTCGGCTGACGATCGCCCGGCGCATGGCGCCTTCGCGGCAAATGAACCCCTCGGCGAGACGAAGCGATTCGCATGTCGAAGCCGGCACGGTCACGGGTCGACCGCGACGGGTTGGAAAGGCTTTGACGCATCGCTTCACGCGACCTCACCGCCTGTTCTAGGAATTCACGTCGGCGTAGAAGCTCTTGCCCATAGGCAGCGAACCGGGCGCCGCGAAGAGCGCTTCCACCGTCTCCGCCGCGAACTGGCGGCCGACGTCCGACGAGCCCGCCTGCACCAGAACCGGGCAGCCCTGCGGCGGCCGCGCGATGTTCAGCGGTCTGCGCACCGAGAGGTGCTCGCCGCGATGGTTCAGCACGTGAAGCCGGTGCGGGTCGAAGTACAGGCCCTTCGCCACGTCGCGCACGAACGCGTCGACTTCGTCTCGAGGTAGATCGAGTCGCAGGTCTTCGAGCCGGACTGGAGCGACCTGCTGAAGGCCAAGGCATTGTTCTGAAGCCGAAGCGCAACAGATATGCATAGGACGAATGCATAGTTGGCGCGAGGTCGCGCCCTGCTTAGAGTGCAGTCAGTCCCTGGCCTTGTGAGTGCATCACGCGCCAGCCGGAATTCAAGAACGCAGTCGAAGAAATCAACGAGGGAACAATGAAGAATGCAATCGTGAAGGCGACCGTTGGCGTGGCAGCGTTGGCCGGTGGCGCCATGGGTGCGCAGGCCGCCGATGTGGCGGCGGCCGTTCCCGCAGCGCAGGCGACGACGTTGCAAACGGTCGTCGTGACGGCGCAGCGCCGGCCTGAATCCGCGCAGGACGTGGGCGTGGCGATATCGGTGTTGTCCGGCAGCGAGCTCGATGCGCGCGGCGTCGACAGCGTCAACAAGCTGCAGAACGAAGTCCCCAGCCTGGAGGTCGAACCGGCCTTCGGCAGCGGGCAGGCGCAGTTCCGCATCCGTGGCATCGGCTTCCAGGACTACGGCAGCAACAACGCCTCGCCGGTCAGTGTGTACCTCGACGACGTCGCGTTCGCTTTCCCGGTGCAGACCCAGGGGCTGTTGTTCGATCTCGACCGCGTCGAGGTACTGCGCGGCCCCCAGGGCACCCTGTACGGAAAGAACACCACCGGCGGTGCCATCAACTTCCTGGCCCGCAAGCCAACCAAGGAATTCGAAGGCTGGATCTCGGCGGGCTACGGCTCGCACAATGCCGCGACCCTGCAGGGAGTTGTCTCGGGTTCGCTGAGCGATTCGGTGCGCGGGCGCCTGTCACTGGCCAGCGAGGAAGGCGGCGCCTGGCAGCATAACCGCGAGACTGGCCAAAAGCTCGGCGCCAAGAACATCCTTGCCGGCCGCGGCCAGCTCGAGATCGACGCGACGCGCGACCTCAAGATCAACCTGTCGGCCAATCTCTCGCAGGACAAGTCCGACGTGCAGGGCCTGTACTTGTTCACCGCTCGGCCCCACTACGGCTTCGCGGCGGACACCGACCACACCGCCACGGGCTGGGGCCTGACGTCGGGTTTTGCCAGCCTGATCGGTGTCGCTCAGACCGCCAAGCCGCATGTCGACAACCGCAGCGCCAGCTTCAACGCCACCGTCAACTGGGACCTGGGGGCGGCCAAGCTCACCAGCATCAGCGCCTACCAGGACTTCCATCGCCAGGAACTCGGCGACTGGGACGGCACCTCGGTCAACAACTCCGACGTCTTCTGGAAGGACAAGGCCCGCATCTTCTCGCAGGAACTTCGCCTGGCCTCCAATCGTCCTGGCCCGTTGAACTGGGTCGCCGGCGCCTACTACGCCGATGAAAGGCTGGACGAGGACTGGTATACCGACTTCACCCGCGACTACGGCGTGATCACGCGCACGAAGTACAAGCAGCAAGGCCGCACGGAGGCCTTGTTCGGGCAGGCCGACTACGCGTTGGCGCCCGGCCTGAAAGGCATCCTGGGCCTGCGCCAGGAGCACGAGACGCGCGGCGTCCACGATTTCAGCACCTCGACCACGCCGGTGGCGGCCTTTGCGTCGGTGGCCGGCGCGCACGAATCGCTCGCCAGCAACGACACGTCGGGCAAGATCGGCCTGGAATACGTGCCCGCGCGCGGCAACCTGCTGTACGCTTCGATCAGCCGCGGCACCAAGTCCGGCGGGATCACTGCGCACAACACCTTCAACGAGTTCGCGCTGACCCCGTTCCAACCCGAGCGCCTGACCTCCTACGAAGCGGGCTTCAAGTCCGACCTCAGCAGCAGCCTGCGTGTCAACGGAGCGGTATTCCACTACGACTACCGCGACCAGCAGTTCCAGGACGTCACGACCGGCCCGTCGGGGGCGTTGATCGGCAAGATCATCAACATCCCGAAGTCCGCGGTGGACGGCGGCGAGGTCGAACTCCAATGGGTGCCGGCGGCGGGCCTCACCATCGGCCAGTCGGTCGGCTACAAGCATGCGGTCTTCAAGACCTTCGATTCGCCGCTGCTCGGCAACCTGTCGGGCAAGGACCAGTTCCTGCCCAAGCTGAGCTACGGCGGCGACGTCGCCTATGCCTGGAAGGCGGGCGAGGTGTTCCTCAAGGCAGCCGCCGACTACAGCTACCATGACAAGTATCCGTCGTGGCTCAACCTGCTCAATCCGGACGGGGGCCATGTCTACGACACCTCGTCCTACTGGCTGGCCAATGCCCGGGTGGAAGTCTCGAAGGCGGGCTCGCCATGGCAGGTGTCGCTGTGGGTGCACAACGTGTTCGACAAGCAGTACGACCTGACGCGCAACTTCTTCGGCAACCGCAGTGGCGGCACGCAGGACGACCTGAACGTGGCGGCCGCCGGCGAAGGCCGCGCCTTCGGTGCCGTCGTGACCTACGCCTTCTGATGAGCACCGCACCTGCCTCTGCGCCTGCGCACGACCTGCTGGGCAACGCCTTGGCAGGCGCGGCGCTGGAGGTGGTGGCGGCCATCGACGATTTCGTCGCCGGCTTTCTCGGCTACGAGACCCGCATCGAGCGGGTCCTGCCCGCGGCGGACGCACATCCGAACGAAATCCTGCTGAACGTCTACGCGGGATTCGTCTGGCTGTTTCTCGAGTCGCCGGCCGGGCCGACGCAGGCACAGCGCTATCTGGAGGCGGCGGCGCGCGTCCAGGCCTCGGCGGGCTCGCGCGAGCAGCTTCACGTCGAACTTCTTCGCGCATGGATCGCCGACGACATTCCAGGGGCACTGCGGCTGGCCGATGCGATCACCGACGACCACCCGCGGGACCTGGCCATCGTCAAGCTGCAGCAATACCTGGAATTCAACCGTGGCAATTCGCCGCAGATGCTGCGTGCCATTCTCAAGGTGCTGGACGCCAATCGCGAGGTCGCCTGGGCGCAGGGACTGGCCGCGTTCGCCTACGAGCAGTGCCACCTGCTGGCCGAAGCCGAACAGGCGGCGCGTCGCGCGATCGCGCTCAAGCGCAAGGAGCCTTGGGCCCAGCATGCACTCGCCCACGTGCTCCTGACCCAGGGGCGTATCCGCGAGGGCACCGCCTTCCTCGAAAGCGTCCGCGACACCTGGGTCGACCTAACTTCGTTCATGCTCACCCACAACTGGTGGCATCTGGCTGTTTTCCACCTGGCGCGCGGGCGCCTGCGCGACGTGCTGGCCATCTACGACCAGCATGTCTGGGGCGTCGCCAAGTCCTATTCGCAGGATCAGGTCGGCGCCGTCCAGTTGCTGGCCCGCATCGAACTCGATGGCCACGACGTCGGCCCGCGCTGGCAGGACGTCGCCGCGCACATCGCCGCACGCGGCGCCGATACGGAGCAGCCGTTCCTGAGCCTGCTCTACCTCTACGGCCTCGGGCGAGCGGGACGCCCCGAGGCCGACGTTCTGTTGGCTGCCATCGAACGACGCGCCGACGAGGCCCCGGAGCACAGCCGAGCGGTCTGGCACGATGTGACCGTGCCGGCGGCGCGTGGCGTTCTGGCCCATGCGCGCGGCGATTTCGAGGGCGCCTGGCGGGGGCTCACCGCGGCGTTGCCAGGCCTGGTCGGCATCGGCGGCAGCCACGCCCAGCGCGACCTCTTCAACCAGCTCCAACTGTCGGCGGCGCGCCGCAGCGGCCGCCTGGTGGCGGTGCAGCAGGATCTCGAATTGCGCCGCAACGTCGATCCCGAGAACGTACCCGTGAACCTGGCGCTGGCCGACGTCTACGCGGCCCTGGATTTGCCCGGGTTGGCGACGCAGGCGCGTGAGCGGGCGCATGCGGCACTGGTGCCCGCGACCGCATGCGAAGGGTGAGCGTGCGCCCTGGGTGGGCGCCGCTCGAGGCGCTGCGAGTCCTCGTCGCGCTGACGCTCTTGATGGCGCCGATCCAGGCCATGCCGGCCGGCGCACCGGCAGGTGTGACCCTGCACATCGGCGTCCAGCTGGAGCCCCCCATCCTCGACCCGACCGCGGGCGCGGCAGCACCCATCGCCGAGGTGAGCTACGGCAGCATCTATGAAGGCCTCGTGGATCTGGGCGCCGACGGCGTGCCGCGGCCGGCCCTCGCGCGGGCCTGGACGATCTCCGATGACGGGCTGGTCTACGTGTTCAGCCTGTTGCCGGACGTCCGTTTCCACGACGGCACGCCCTTTGATGCCAGGTCGGTGCGCTTCGCGCTCGACCGCGCCCGCGATGCGGCTTCGGTCAACCCGCTGAAATCCGCGCTGGCAGCGATCGTCCGCGTCGAGGTCGTGGATGCCCTCACCGTGCGTGTCGTGCTGAGCCGGCGCGCCGGCAGCTTGCTGCAGACCCTGGGCATGGCCTCGCTGGCTATGGTGTCGCCGGCGAGTGCCGACGACGATCGCACGCATCCGGTGGGCACCGGCCCGTTCCGCTTCGTCGCGTGGAATCGTGGCGATTCCGTGATGCTCGCACGCTTCGACGGCTATCACGGCGCGCCGGCACGTCCGCAGACGGTCGTCTACAAGTTCATCGCCGATCCATCCGCGGCCTATGCCGCGCTCATGGCGGGCGATGTCGACCTTTTCCCGAACTTCCCCGCCCCGGAAAATCTGGCGCAGTTCAAGGCCGACCCGCGTTTCCAGGTCGACGTGGGGGGCTCCGAGGGCAAGGCCATCCTGGCGATCAACAACCAGCGCGCGCCACTGGATCGGCTCGACGTGCGACGCGCCATTGCCTACGCGCTCGATCGGCGCGCGATCATCGACGGTGCGATGTTCGGCTATGGCGTGCCCATCGGCAGTCACTTCGCGCCCGGCAACGCGGCCTTCGTCGATCTCACCGGTCGCTATCCCCACGACCCTGCTGCCGCACGCTCGCTGCTGGTCGCCGCCGGCGCGCAGCCCGTGCGTCCGTTGCGCATGAAGCTGCCTCCGACCCCCTACGCTCGGCGCAGCGGCGAGATCATTGCCGCGCAGCTCGGCGCGGTCGGTATTCACGTGGTGGTGGAAAACCTGGAATGGGCGCAATGGCTGGACCAGGTCTACACGCGACACGACTTCGACTTGTCGGTGATCGTCCACGCCGAGGCACTGGACTATGCGATCTATGGCCGCGACGACTACTACTTCGGGTATCGCAGTCCGGAGGCCCGGGCGCAGCTGGCGCGGCTCGAGGAGACGGTCGATCCGGCGCAGCGCATCACGCTGCTACAGGACCTGCAGCGACGCATCGCCGAGGACGCGGTCAACGGGTTCCTGTTCCAGTATCCGCGCCTGACCGTGCGCGACGCCCACCTGCGCGGCCTGCCCCAGGCCCCGGTCGTCGGCGGCCTGCCGCTGGCCGGCGCCTGGCTCGACACTGCAGCCGGTGCCTCGGCGTCGACCGGTACGCCCGGCCTGGCACGCCCTGTCCTGGGGTGGACGGCGGCCCTCGTCGCCTTGGCCCTGGCCATGCGCTTCGTGGTGGCGGCCGCGCGACGTTGCCCACCGACGTGGCTGGCGCACCGGCTCCTCGGGTTGGCGCTGACCGTGCTGCTCGCCAGCGGCGTGGTGTTCGGCCTGGTGCAGATCGCGCCGGGCGATCCTGCGCGGGTCATGATGGGAATGGATGCAGATCCCCAGGCGGTGGCCAACCTGCGCCATCAACTCGGACTGGACGCGCCCGCCTTGCAGCGCTATGCGCACTGGATCGCCGGCATGGCGCAGGGCGACTTCGGCATCAGCTATACCTACCGGGTGCCCATCGTCGACCTGCTGCGTGAGCGACTGCAGGTCACGCTGCCGCTGGCCTTGTTCTCGATGCTGCTGGCCGTGGCGATCGCGCTGCCTCTCGGCCTGCTGAGCGCGGCACGGCGCGGCCGCTGGCTGGATCACACGCTGGGTGCGCTGACCCAGCTAGGCGTGGCGATTCCCAATTTCTGGTTCGGCATCCTGTTGTCCCTGGTCTTCGCGGTCGGCCTGCGCTGGCTGCCCGCCGGCGGATTCGCCGGCTGGGATCACGGGTGGCTCCCCGGCCTGCGCAGCCTGGTTCTGCCCGCCTTCGCCCTGGGCGTGCCACAGGCCGCCATCCTGGCGCGCGTGCTTCGCGGTGCGCTGGTCGACACGTTGCATGAAGACTACCTGCGCACCGCACGCGCCAAGGGCGTCAGCGGCTGGCGCGCGCTGTGGCGCCATGCGCTGCCCAACGCCCTGGTGCCGGTGTTGACCATCCTGGGCATGCAGTTCTCCTTCCTGCTCGCCGGTGGCGTCATCATCGAGAACGTGTTCTTTCTGCCCGGGCTCGGCCGGCTCCTGTTCCAGGCCGTCGCGCAGCGCGACCTGATGCTGCTGCAGAGCGTGGTTCTCCTGCTCGCATTGGCCATGGCGCTGGTGTCCTTCCTGGTGGAAGTGGCCTATCGCACGGTGGATCCGCGCCTGGACCGGAGTCTGTCGACATGAAGCGGCACAAATGGCGTTCGGCGCCCCCTGCCAGGCGGACTCCATGAGCGCACCACTACTTCCCCTGACGACCGCCGCTGCACCGGGGCGGCGGCGAATCGGCGTTGCGCTCGCGCTGGGCGCCGCGATCACGGCCCTGTTCATCGTCGTGGCCCTCGTCGCGCCTTTCTGGACACCCTGGGATACCGGCGTCATCAGCGTGCAGGGCCGACTGCGGCCACCGGGCCTGCAGCATTGGCTGGGCACGGACGCCCTGGGCCGCGACCTGCTGTCCATGCTGATGAAGGGCGCCACGGCGTCCATCGGCGTGGCGTGCGTTGCGGTGCTGGTCGGCGCCGGTGTCGGCGTTCCGCTGGGCCTGTGGGGTGCCGCCCGCGGTGGCTGGGTCGACGAGCTGCTGATGCGCGCCAACGACGTGATCTTCGCCTTTCCCGCACTGCTGCTGGCCATCCTCATGACCACTTTCCTCGGCCCCGGTGCCGTCAACGCGATGCTGGCCATCGGCATCTTCAACATTCCCGTATTCGCACGCGTGGTGCGCGGCAGTGCGCTGGGACTGTGGACCCGCGACTTCGTTCTTGCCGCGCACGTCGCCGGCAAGGGGCAAGCGCGCATCTCGTACGAGCATGTGCTGCCCAATCTGGCCGGCCTGCTGTGGGTCCAGCTCAGCATCCAGCTGTCGCTGGGCATCGTCGCCGAGACAGGCCTGTCCTACATCGGCCTGGGTACGCAGCCGCCGCGGCCGAGCTGGGGCCGCATGCTGGCCGATGCGCAGACGCTGACGGTGCTGGCACCCACCTTGGCGGTGTTCACTGGCATCGCCGTGGTGCTCGCCGTCCTTGGGCTGCACCTGTTGGGTGACGGCTTGCGCGACCGTCTCGACCCCCGGCTGCAAGGCGCGGGGGTTCGGCCATGAGCTCCCCGCTGCTGCAGATCGACAACCTGAGTGTTCGCCTCGGCGCGCGAACCCTGTTGCACGACCTGTCCCTGAGCTTGGGCCCCGGCCGAATCCTGGGCCTCGTGGGCGAGTCGGGTTCCGGCAAGTCGATGACGGCGCTCTCGGTGCCGGGGTTGCTGCCGGAGGGCGCGCTGCGCACGGGCCGCGTGCTGCTCGATGGGCGAGACCTGGCGGCGCTCGACGAGCGCGCGCTGACCGCCGTGCGCGGTCGCGACGTCGGCATGATCTTTCAGGAGCCGATGACCGCACTCAACCCGCTGCTGGGGATCGGCGAGCAGGTCGCGGAAGCGGTGCGCCTGCATCGACGGGTCTCGCGCCGCGATGCGCTGGGTGTGGCGCGTGCCGCGCTCGACCGCGTCGGCCTGCCGGCCGCGCGCTTTGGTCTCGATCGGCATCCGCACGAACTGTCAGGAGGGCAACGCCAGCGCGTGGCGATCGCGATGGCCATTGCGCTGCGGCCCCGCCTGCTGATCGCCGACGAGCCAACGACTGCATTGGACGTGACCACGCAGGCGCAAATCCTCGACCTGCTGCGCGAGCTGGTGCGCGAAGAGGGCTGCGGCCTGTTGCTGGTCACCCACGACCTGGCTGTCGTGGCCGAATTGGCCGACGAGGTCGCCGTATTGCAGTCCGGCCGGCTGGTGGAACAGGGTGCGGTTGCCGCGGTGCTGGGCGCGCCGCAGGCCGCCTGCACGCAGGCCCTGGTGCGCGACTCGAGCATCCGGGTGCGACCGCCGCGCCCGCAGGACGCGGTTGCCACGCCCCTGCTCGAGGCGCGGGGCATCGTGCGCGAGTATCGCCAGGGTGGCGCCTGGTTCGGGCGCGCACAGCGCCTGCGCGCTGTCGACGAGGCGAGCCTGAGCGTGCATGTGGGCGAGAACGTCGGACTCGTGGGCGAGTCGGGGTGCGGCAAGTCCACGTTGCTGCGCGCGCTGCTGGGCCTGGAGGCTCCCCAAGCCGGCGAAGTGTGGGTGCGCGGCGAGCGCTTCGCCGGCACTGCGCGGCAGCAGCAGCGCCTGCGCCGCCAGATCCAGATCGTGTTCCAGGACCCCTACGGCAGCTTCGACCCGCGCTGGCGCGTCGAGCAGTTGGTCAGCGAGCCTTTCCATCTGCTCGAGCGACCGCCGACGCCGACCGAACGACGCGCTCGCGTGGAGGCCATGCTCGCGCGTGTCGGCCTGGCGCCGGCCGACGCCGATCGACATGCCCATGAGTTTTCCGGCGGCCAGCGGCAGCGCATCGCCATCGCACGGGCGCTGATCACCGAGCCGGCGATCGTCGTGCTCGACGAGGCGCTTTCAGCGCTGGACGTGACTATCCGGGGCCAGATCCTCGCGTTGCTGGCACAGCTGTCGGACGACCTGGGCGTGTGCTACCTGTTCGTCTCGCACGACATGTCGGTCGTCCGGGCCATCACCGACCGCGTCTATGTCATGGCGCAAGGCAGACTCGTCGAGTCGGGGCCGACTGCGGAGGTGTTCGCCGCGCCGCGGCATGCTGTCACGCGCGCCCTGATCGATGCCACGCCCGACCTGGCGCGCGCGCTGGCGCAGCGGGCGCAAGAAAGTGCCACCGCAACGACGCTCGCCTGATTGCACCCCCGGGATGTCATGCGAGGGGAGGGCCGTTCCAGGACAGCGCGAACCAGGCTGGCGAACTCAGCGCACGCCACCGTTGGCGTGGACGCCACGCGCGATCGCTCGGGCCAGGCAGTCGGCGGCAGCCGAACCGATGCGCCCGATCTGCACCTGGCGCGCATTGCCCGTGCCCGCCGCGAAGCGGCCCGCGGCGAGCGCGAAGACCGTGTCGCCGTCGAAGGGCGTGTGGGCAGGCCGTACGGCACGCGCCATGCCGTCGTGGGCCATCATGGCGATGCGGTGGCACTCGACCGAGTCGAGGTCGGCGCTGCAGGCGACGACGGCCAGCGTCGTGTTGGCGCCAGCCTGGGTACGGCCCAGCTCGGCAAGCCTGCAGTGCTCGGGCAGCGGCTCGACCGTCGGCGGGGCGTCCTGCGCAGGCCGCCGACCACCGAATTCGCCATCGATCTCGAAGGGCCAGGACCAGAAGGTTCGCCCGTCCGGCATGAATACCGAGCCGATCGGATTGGCGGCGACCAGCGCGCCCACCACGAGGCCGTCGCCGAGGTCGATCGACGCCGAGCCCAGGCCGCCCGGCAAGGTGCCGGCCATGGCCCCCCGCCCGGCCCCCGTCGCGCCGAGCACGAAGCTGCGGCCGGCGGCAGCCAGGGCCGCCTGGCCCAGGCGCCGATAGGGCGGGTCTTCCCCCCAGTGCTTGTTGCCACCATTGGCCAGGTCGTGCAACACGGCGGCCGGAACGATGGGGATCGCCGGAGTGCCCGGGCGCAGGTGCAGGCCGATTCCGCGTGTCGACAGGGCGGCGGCCACGCCGTCGGCCGCCGCGAGGCCGAAGACCGAACCGCCCGCGAGCGCGATCGCGTGGGCGCGGCCGACCAGGTTGCCCGGCTGAAGCGTCTCGCTTTCGCGCACCCCCGGCCCACCGCCGCGAACGTCGATGCTCGCGGCCCAGGCGCTGTCGAGCAGCACGACGGTGACGCCGCTGCGAGCCTCCTCGTCGGTGGCGTGGCCGACAGTCAGTCCGTCGATGTCGGTGATCAGGTTCAACGGGCCAGGCCTTGGCATGTCTTGCTCCAATGCCGCTGCGTGGCGCAGGGCGGGTTCAGGGAGTCAGCCCCCATGCGTGCACGGCAGCGACCGGTCGCATGCGGCGCCGGCGCGGCCGTGATCGCATCGTGCCGGCCGCATCCGTTCCCCGACAGTGTCGGCGAACTCAGGGCAACGTGGCGACGAAGTTGGCGACGTCCCTGGCGGAACGCTCCGGGATCTCGCGCTGGGGCATGTGGCCCACGTCCGGATAGACGATCAGTCGGGCGTTCGGAATGCTGCTGGCGAAGCGACGCGAGTGCTCCACCGGTATCAAGGGGTCATCGATGCCGTGCAGCGCCAGCGTCGGCACTTTCAGCCCGGCGAGTTGCTCGGGAGTGGCCGTGGGTTGGCTGGTCGGCGCGGCCGACATCAGGATGCGCCGATGGCCCGGGTAGCGCTGGTACAGGGCCCAGCGATCGATCACCGCGTCGGTGATCAGCGACTTGTCATGCACCTGGGCCGTCAGGCCCTGCTTGATCAGCGGGCGGTTGTCGATGCTGGCCAGCAACGCGCGCCCGAGCGGATATTGAAGGATGCGGAAGGCAAGCGAAGGACTGTTGGCCCCGGTGACGGCCTCGTTGGGCCAACCCGCAGCATCGACGAGCACCAATCCACGCAGCCTCTGCGGTTCGGCCAGGGCGACTTTCCAGGACACACCGCCCCCCATGGAGTTGCCGGCAAGCACGAACGGTGGCAGATGCAGGCGGTCGGCGAAGTCGATCACGATCTGGGTGAATGCCTGGCCGTCGAGCACGAAGTCTTCGGGCGCCGCTGTGAGCCCATGTCCGGGCAGGTCGAGACTGATCACGCGGTAGTCCGGTGCCAGCACCTGCGCCCAGCCGGCCCAGGTCGCATACGAGTCGCCGTACCCGTGCAACAGCAGGATGACCGGCTTGTCGGCGCCGCCTTCCTCCCGGTAGTGCAGGCGCAAGCCCGGGCGCAGTTCGATGAAATGATCGTTGGCGTCGACCAGGCCCGACTCGAGCTCGCTTGCAGTCAGGTCAGGCGCACGCAGCAGGAGCCATGCGGTACCCGCGCCGATCAGAATGAGCGCGACGACCGCGGCGAGCGCGTAGAGGACGAACTTGAGCACATGAACTCCAGCAGAAGTGGCGAAGCGGCGACGTTGAACGCCGCCGGATGAGCCGATCACGTTATAGCCTCGGCGCTCGGATCGGAAGTGCCGGACGTGTCTAAGCTCATGTGTGCGCAGTGAGTGTGGTACACGTAGGCAACGCGCACGGTGACGGCGCGGTCGGGCCGGGAGTCGCGTGATCCGGGTGCCAGTGCGGCGACAATGAGGCATGCCCCCCGATAGACTTGCCACCGCCGCCGGTTTGGTCCGGCAAGCCACTGAATTGGACGCGCCTGAGATTGCTCGCCTCTACGCGATGCTTGTCTCCAATTCGTCCGTGCACGTGATGCCGCAGCGCCTGGCAGAGGTCGCCAGTGACCCGAACACGGCGCTATTCGTTTTCGAGGACGGCGAGGCCGTTCTCGGCACGGTCCTCGTCTCGCTATGTGCCGACGTCATGTTTGGTCGACGGCCGTTCGCGGTGGTCGAGAATGTTGTCGTCGACTCGGCTGCGCGCGGTCTGCGCATCGGAGAGCGCCTCTTGTACGCCGTAGAGGTCTTCTGTACGGCAGCGGATTGTTCCAAGATCATGCTGCTCAGCTCTGCGAATCGCGAGCGCGCTCATTCATTCTTCGAGCGCTGCGGATATTCGGGGTCGACCAAGCGCGGCTTCGTCAAGTATCGAGCGGCATTCGCTGCAGAGATTTAGGGATGCTCTGAACAACTCGAAATCTTGCGCGCGGCCGACCGGTGGCTTCCTGGGGCTCTTGTCGGCTAGGAACTGGCGCTTGCAGTGGTCGCCTTCGGAGGCGACCACCCTGGACTAACGACCGGGGTATCGGCCAGGTACGGTTGGTTGCGACTGATCATTTTTTGGGCGGTCCAGCGTCCGACTGTGCTTCAGCGCCGGTGGAGCCTGTCAGGAATTTTGTGTGCGGGGCATAACATGACGACCAGGAACATGTA
>CAYQMX010000051.1:0-23605 GCA_964418745.1 uncultured Vitreoscilla sp. | reverse complement strand
ATCTTCATCAACCAGATCCGCATGAAGATCGGCGTGATGTTCGGCAGCCCCGAGACCACCACCGGCGGCAACGCGCTGAAGTTCTACGCGTCCGTGCGCCTGGACATCCGTCGCATCGGCTCCATCAAGCGCGGCGAAGAGGTGGTCGGCAACGAGACCAAGGTCAAGGTCGTCAAGAACAAGGTCGCGCCGCCGTTCAAGGAAGCCGAATTCGACATCCTGTACGGCGCGGGCATCAGCCGCGAAGGCGAGATCATCGACCTGGGCGTGGTCGCCAAGGTCATCGAGAAGTCCGGCGCTTGGTACGCCTACAACGGCGAGAAGATCGGCCAGGGCAAGGACAACTGCCGCGAATTCCTGAAGGAAAACCCGGCGCTGGCCATCGAGATCGAGAACAAGGTGCGCGAGTCGCTGGGCGTGCCGCTGGTGCCGGTCGTCGAGGCGCCCGTCGCCAAGAAGGGCTGACGCGCCGGCATCGCGGCCATGAGTGAGGGCCCCGCCCCGCGCGCGCCGCGCAAGGCCCGCGCACGCGCGAGCCTGAAGATGCAGGCCATCGGCTTCCTGTCGCGGCGCGAGTACAGCCGCCAGGAGTTGCGCCGCAAGCTGCTGGATTCGCTGCGCAAGCGCGCCCGCGAGGATGCGATGCTGGCCGCGGTGGCCGGACAGGCGGCCCAGGAACTGGCGCAAGCCCTGCGCGATCTGCCGTCCAACGGCATCGACGATGCATTCGCTCCGCGCGAAGCCGGGTCGGTGCCTGCGGCCGTGCCGACGCCGGCGCCAGCGCCGGGTTCCGCGGCCGGGCCCGACGACCTCGAACGCAGCGACCCCGAGGCCGCCGTCGACCGCCTGCTCGACTGGCTGGCGGCCAACAAGTACCTCAGCGAGTCCCGCTTCGTCGAGAGCCGGGTCAACGCGCGCTCGCGCAAGCAGGGCACGCTGCTGATCAAGCTGGAGCTGGCGCGCCACGGGCTCGTGCTGGAGCCTGGCCAGGCGGCCGAGTTGCGCCAGACCGAGTTCGCCCGCGCCCAGGCGCTGTGGCAGCGCCGGTTCGGCGAGCCGGCGTCCGACCCGCGGCTGCGCGCCAGGCAGGCGCGATTCCTGGCGGCGCGGGGCTTCGCGGCCGACGTCGTCCGACGCGTGGTCGGCGGCGAGGAGTTCGACTGAGTGCCCCGATGGGCCCCGAAGGCCCGTCCAAAACCGTCAGTTGGCTGACATCCCCGCGCCGCAGTGGGTGACCGCTCCCGCGCTGTCTTGGTGCGGTGCACCATGATAAAGTCCGTGGTTACATCGGGTTTCCGAGCGTCCGCGCCCAGCGGAACTTCCCCCGCTTGTAGCAAACCATCGCAAAATCTCCGGCTTGCGCGATTCCCGTCCGCTGCCCCCTGTCGTCTCGGCGCGCGCCGCGAGCGCCCGTCGCGTCCCGCAGCACCCCGGACACTCCCTTTAGTCGACCACTTCAAGAAGACGCTTCCATGAAGATCCACGAATACCAAGGCAAGGAACTCCTGCGCCAGTTCGGCGTGCCCGTGCCGCGCGGCTACCCCGCGTTCACGGTGCAGGAGGCGGTGGAAGCCGCCCAGAAGCTCGGCGGCAGCGTCTGGGTCGTCAAGGCCCAGATCCACGCCGGTGGCCGTGGCAAGGGCGGCGGCGTGAAGCTGGCGCGTTCGCTTGACGAGCTCAGGAAGCTGGCCGGCGAGATCCTGGGCATGCAGCTCAAGACGCACCAGACCGGCCCGGAAGGCCAGCTCGTGCGCCGCCTGTATATCGAGGAAGGCGCCGACATCAAGAAGGAATACTACGTGTCGCTGGTCACCGACCGCGCCACGCAGAAGGTCGCCTTCATCGCGTCGAGCGAAGGCGGCATGGACATCGAGGAAGTGGCGCACTCCACGCCCGAGAAGATCATCACCGACTTCATCGACCCGCTGACCGGCCTGGGCGCCGCGCAGGCCAAGAAGATCGCGGCGGCCATCGGCCTGCCCGAAGGCTCGCATGCGCAGGCCGTCGACCTGTTCCAGAAGCTCTACCAGTGCTACATGGACACCGACGCCTCGCTGGTCGAGATCAACCCGCTCAACTGCGACAGCAAGGGCAACCTGGTCGCCCTCGACGCGAAGTTCAACTTCGACGCCAACGCGCTGTTCCGCCACCCCGAGATCGTCGCCTACCGCGACCTCGACGAGGAAGATCCGGCCGAGATCGAGGCCTCGAAATTCGACCTGGCCTACATCAGCCTGGACGGCAACATCGGCTGCCTGGTCAACGGCGCCGGCCTGGCCATGGCCACGATGGACACCATCAAGCTGTTCGGCGGCGAGCCGGCCAACTTCCTCGACGTCGGCGGCGGCGCCACGGCCGAGAAGGTGACCGAGGCCTTCAAGATCATGCTGAAGAACAAGTCGGTCAAGGGCATCCTGGTCAACATCTTCGGCGGCATCATGAAGTGCGACACCATCGCCGAAGGCGTGATCACCGCCTGCAAGGCCGTGAACCTGTCGGTGCCGCTGGTCGTGCGCATGAAGGGCACGAACGAGGAACTGGGCAAGAAGATGCTGGCCGAATCCGGCCTGCCCATCATCGCCGCGGACACGATGGCCGAGGCCGCCACCAAGATCGTCGCCGCAGTCGCTTAACGAACCCCCGGCTCGCTTCGCTCGCTGCCCCCCCGAGGGGGCGCAGGGCCGCTCCGGAGCGGCCGAGCGCGGCCCGCCCAGTCAAGGAACCTACGAAATGTCGATCTACATCAACAAAGACACCAAGGTCATCACCCAGGGCATCACGGGCAAGACCGGTCAATTCCACACGCTGGGCTGCCAGGCCTACGCCAACGGCCGTGCCGCGTTCGTCGCCGGCGTGAACCCCAAGAAGGCCGGCGAGAAGTTCTCCGACATCCCCATCTACGCCACGGTGTCCGAAGCCAAGGCCGAGACGGGCGCCACCGTGTCCGTCATCTACGTGCCGCCCGCGGGCGCCGCCGCCGCGATCTGGGAAGCGGTCGAGGCCGACCTCGACTTCGTGGTGTGCATCACCGAAGGCATCCCCGTGCGCGACATGCTCAACGTGCGCAACCGCATGCTGGCCAAGGAAGCCGCCGGCGGCAAGAAGACCCTGCTGCTCGGCCCGAACTGCCCGGGCCTGATCACGCCTGAAGAGATCAAGATCGGCATCATGCCGGGCCACATCCACCGCAAGGGCCGCATCGGCGTCGTCAGCCGCTCCGGCACGCTGACCTACGAAGCGGTGGCACAGCTGACCGAGATCGGCCTGGGCCAGTCGTCGGCCGTGGGCATCGGCGGCGACCCGATCAACGGCCTCAAGCACATCGACGTCATGAAGGCCTTCAACGACGATCCGGACACCGACGCCGTCATCATGATCGGCGAGATCGGCGGCCCGGACGAGGCGGAAGCCGCGCGCTGGTGCAAGGACAACATGAAGAAGCCGATCGTCGGCTTCATCGCGGGCGTCACCGCCCCGGCCGGCAAGCGCATGGGCCACGCCGGTGCGCTGATCTCCGGCGGCGCCGACACTGCCGACGCCAAGCTCGAGATCATGGAGGCCTGCGGCTTCACCGTCACGCGCAACCCGTCGGAAATGGGCAAGCTGCTCAAGGGTCTGCTCTAGGAACGACGGCCCCCGTCCGCGGTGTACCGCGGACAGCCCCCGAGGGGGCCGGCGGTCTTGCTCCGGAGCGGCCGAGCGCGGCGACCGCCGTTGCGCCACGACCGCTGCTCGATGCCCGCAGCGAAACTGAACGCAAGCTTGCTGGTGTGGGTAGACTGCGCACTGGCACGACAAGGAGCCCACGGGCTCCTTTTCTTTTGCCCGCCCGCCCCGTCAACTGTCCGAACCGTCGCTGCAAACCCCGTGGAACTTCTCCTGACGCCCGCCTTCTGGACCGCCCTCGGCTCCATCATCCTGGCCAACGTGCTGCTGTCGGGGGACAACGCCGTGGTCATCGCGATGGCCGCGCGCGGCCTGCCGGTCCCGCAACAGAAGCGCGCCATCGTGTTCGGCAGCGGCGCGGCGATCGTCATGCGGATCGTGCTGACGCTGATCGCAGTGAAGATGCTGGGCCTGCCCTGGCTCAAGCTCGTCGGCGGCCTGGCGCTGCTGTGGATCGGCGCCAACCTGATGTCCGAGGAGGAAGAACAGCACGACCACGAGGCCAAGCCGATCGGCATCGCCACGGCGGTGCGCACCATCCTGGTGGCCGACCTGGTGATGAGCCTGGACAACGTGCTGGCGGTCGCCGCCGCGGCCCATGGCAACACGGTGCTGCTGGTCGTCGGGCTGGCCATCAGCATCCCGCTGATCGTGTTCGGCAGCACGCTGATCCTGAAGGTGATGGAGCGCTTTCCGGTGATCATCGTCGCCGGCGCCGCGCTGCTGGGCTGGCTGGCCGGCGAGATGATGCTCACCGACCCGGCGCTGCACGCCTGGTTCGGCGACATGCCCGAAACGACCGTCCGCATCGGCGGCATCGTCGGCGCCGTGCTGGTGATCATCGTCGGCAAGCTGCTCGAGCGAAGGGCGAAAACCCGCGCCTGACGTGGGCCGGGCGCCGACGTCGCGTGACGGATGCCTCATGCAGCCCTCCTAAGACACGCGCCGGGTTGACGTCGGCGCCGAGTGCGGACACTCTTGTGGCATGCCGCGTTCCTCGCTCCCCAAGCCACCCCCGTCGCCGCCGCCGGCGCCCCTGGCGTGGTTCCGCTTGAAACGCATGTTCGGGCTCGCGGGTGCCGTCGGCGCGCCACGACCCCAGGCGACCGCCTGGCCGGTCCAGGCCGGCAGGAAGGGCGGGGCGGCGCGCATGCCCCAGGTGACCGACTACACCCTGGACCACGTGATCGCGCGCAACGACCGCGCCACCATCTACCAGGCCACCGAGCGCGCCACCGGCCGCCGCATCGCGCTCAAGACGGTGCGCATCGGCAGCGCCAGCGGCACCGACCGCGGGCTCTGGCGCGAGCGCTTCCTGCGCGAGGCCGAGGCCGCCGCGCGCCTGAAGCACGAATACATCGTCGCCGTCTACGCGGGCGGGGTCCAGGGCGAGGGCGACGCCACCACCGGCTGGCTGGCGATGGAGTGGTTGCACGGCACCGACATGTCGCGCTACGCCTGTGCCAACCGGCTGCTGCCCGAGGGCGTGGTCGTGGGCATCTGCCAGCGCGTGGCGCTGGCGCTGGACCTGGCGCACCGCTCGGGCATCGTCCACCGCGACATCAAGCCCTCCAACATCCTGTTCGATCCCACCACGGGCACCGTCAAGGTGACCGACTTCGGCTCGGCGCGCGTCGCCGACACCGCCGCCACCCGCAGCGGCGTCATGATGGGCACGCCGGCCTACATGGCCCCGGAGCAACTCGCCGGCGCCGACGCGACGCCGCAGTGCGACCTGTACGCGCTGGGGGTGATGCTGTTCGAGCTGCTGATCGGCCGCCGCCCGTTCGAGGCCGATTCCATGGGCGACCTGCTGGCGCGCATCGCCCACCAGACGCCGCCGCGGGTGCGCATGCTCCGCCCGGAGCTGCCGCCCCTGCTCGACGACATCGTGGCGCGCCTGCTGGCCAAGAGCCCGGGCCTGCGCCAGGAGAGCGCCCACCAGCTGGCCCTCGAGCTGCGCCTGGCGCGCCAGCAGTGCGCGGCCGCCGAGCCCGGCAGCGGCGCCGCCGACTGGCCCGACACCGCCCCCGGATACGATCCCCTGCACGACTCGACGGCAACCCACCCATTCCAAGGCACAATCGCCAGCTAACCGGCGCGAACCTCTCGATTCGCCGCATCCTGCCGTCCTCATGATTCTTGAGTTCTTCAGCGTTACCGATACCGGCCGCGCACGCCGCAACAACGAAGACTCCGTGGCGCTCGACGAAGCCGGGCGGATCGCGGTGCTGGCCGACGGCATGGGCGGCTACAACGCGGGCGAAGTGGCCAGCGGCATGGCCTCGGAGCGGGTCAAGGGCGAGCTCGCGCAGCGACTGAAGGCGCTCGGCGCCAACCCCGGCGAGACCGAGATCCGCACGGCGCTTCTCGATGCGGTCGACAGCGCCAACCGCGAGGTCTACGACGCCGCGATGTCGCATCCCGAATATGCCGGCATGGGCACGACCCTGGTCGTGGCCGTCTACCGCGGCGACCGCCTGTGGCTGGGCCACATCGGCGACTCGCGCGGCTACCGCTTCCGCAACGGCCACCTCGAGCAGCTCACGCGCGACCACTCGCTGCTCCAGGAGCAGATCGACGCCGGCCTGATCACGGCGGAGCAGGCGGCCTATTCGATGCACAAGAATCTGGTTACACGTGCGGTCGGGGTCGACGAGCTGGTGGACCTCGAAATCCACGATTATCCGGTGGAGCCGGGCGATCTCCTGTTAATGTGCTCCGACGGGCTGTCCGACATGCTGACCGACGAGCAGATCGAACAGCTGTTGCGGACCAACGACAGCTTGCCGGCTGCAGGTGCGATGCTGGTGCAGGCCGCCAACGCGGCTGGCGGGCGAGATAATATTGCGGTAGTACTGGCTCGCGCCAAGCCGGGGACTCGGGATTTCGCCAAGTCCTGGTGGTCGTTCTGGCGTTGACAGGGTGGCCATGACATCCCGGACGATGAATTACAAAGAGCGCTGCGGCGTTTCCGACAAGCGGTCACAAGGCCGCGAGAGAAACTGAGGTTTTCAATGGGCAAACTCGTCGTCTCGCTCGATAACGTCGTGATCAAGGAATTCCAGATCACGAAGGAGCGCACCACGCTCGGCCGCCGGCCGTACAACGACATCGTGATAGACAACCTCGCCGTCAGCGGCGAGCACGCGGTCCTGACCGCGGCGCAGTCCGATGTGTTCATCGAAGACCTGAACAGCACCAACGGCACCTACATCAACGGCAAGGCGGTCAAGAAGCAGCTGCTGTCCAACAACGACGTCGTCGAGGTGGGCAAGTACCGCATCAAGTTCCTGGCCGAGGACGCGGAAGACTACGAGAAGACGATGATCCTGCGCCCGGGCGCCTTCGGCCGTGCGCCGGGCGTCGCCGGCGCGCAGCCCGCCGCCGCGCCCGCCGCGGCCGGACCGGCGTCCATCAAGGTGCTCAATGGCGGCGCCGCCGGCCGCGAAGTCCTGCTCACCAAGGTCGTCACCACCGTCGGCAAGCCGGGCGTGCAGGTGGCTTCGGTCACCAAGCGTCCGGGCGGCTACGTGCTGTCGCATGTCGAGGGCGCCCGCCGCCCCAGCGTCAACGGCCAGCCCGTGGGCGAGGAGTCGATCTCGCTGAAGCACGGCGACATCATCGACCTGGCCGGCACGCAGATGCAGTTCGTCCAGAACTGATCGTCCCCAGGATCCTCCGGGTCGCGGCGTGACCCCTCCGCCCGACCGGGAGCCGGCGTCCACCCAGGCGCCCGCCACGGCCTACCCCTCCGAATTCGACGGCGCCCCGCCGGTCGCCGCCCCGCCGTGGCGGCGCGCGCTGCAGCGCTTCCAGGGCTGGCATCCGACGTTGCACGTGTCGCTGGTGGCCGGCGCGCTGTGGCTGGTCGGCGCGTGGCACGTGGTGGTCGCGCCGCTCGCGCCGCTGACCCGCCTCGAACTCGCGCTCGACGACGTGCGCCAGTCCACCGCACTGGCCCCGGTGGCCGCCGCGCGCGACGACATCGTCATCGTCGACATCGACGACGCCAGCCTGCGCGCCGTCGGCCGCTGGCCGTGGCCGCGCGACCAGCTCGCGCAGCTGGTCGAGACCCTGTTCGACGACGACCACGCCGCCGCGCTGGGCATCGACCTGGTGCTGGCCGAGCCCGACAACCAGGCGCGCACGGTGCGCGACACGCTGGCCGCGCTGACCCGGCTGGCGCCCGACGACGCGGCGCTGCGCGCCGGCGTCACGCGCTGGCAGGGGGCGCTGGAAGCGCATGCCGACCACGACGCCCGCCTGGCGCAGGCCCTGGCGGGCCACCCGGTGACGCTGGCCTACCACTTCAACCACCAGGGCGATCCGGCGGCCCCGGGCAGCGCCACCGTCGTGCCGCCGATGCCCACCCGCGTGGCGGTGCGCGAACTGCCGCCGCCCATCACCGAGGCCGACGTGCTGCCCGCCAGCGCGCTGGTGATGACACCCTGGCAGGGCGTCGAGGTGCCGGTGCCGGCGCTGCTGCATGCGGCCGCGGGCACCGGCTTCATCAACGCGCTGCCCGACGCCGACGGCGAGCTGCGCTCGACGCTGCTGGTCACCGGCTACGGCGGCGCCGTCTACGAGTCGTTCGCGCTGTCGCTGTGGCGCCAGTGGCATGGCGTGGGCGCGCTGCGGCCGGTCATCCGGCGCGGCGAGGCGGGCGGGCCGCCGCGCCTGATCGGCTTGCAGCTGACCGCCGCCGATGGCGAGCCGCTGCGGGCGCTGCGCGTCGACCCGCGCGGCGCGGTCACGCTGCCCTACCGCGCGGCGCTGCACCCGGGCACCTCGCCGGGCACCGGACGCTTTCGCTACATCCCCG
Organism: uncultured Vitreoscilla sp.; assembly: GCA_964418745.1. Classification (GTDB taxonomy): domain Bacteria; phylum Pseudomonadota; class Gammaproteobacteria; order Burkholderiales; family Burkholderiaceae_C; genus Scleromatobacter. Next base: position 15,114 of record CAYQMX010000051.1, on the reverse strand, counting down.
CTGCCGATGTCCTCGCGCACCGCGTGGGCCCGCGCGAGCTCGGCGGCCGCCTGGTGCTGCTGGGAAGTTCGGCGCCCGGCCTGGCCGACCTGCGCGCCACGCCCGTGCACCGCGCGCTGCCCGGCATCGAGGTGCATGCGCAGCTGATGGCCGGCCTCGAGGTCAACGACCTCAGCGTGCGGCCCGACTGGTCGCCCGGCTTCGAGCTGCTGCTGCTGGCGCTGGTGCTGGCCGCGGTGACCCTGGTCGTGCGCCGCCTCGCCGGCCCGGTGGCGGTGCTGGGGCTGGGCGCCATCCTCGCCGTGCTGCTGGGGTGCGACCTGTGGGCGCTGACCGGGCGCGGCTGGGCCATTCCCATCGCCGCGCCGCTGGCCGCCGGGCTGCTGCTGGGCGTGCTGGGCGTGGTGGCCAACTACCTGCGCGAGTGGCATTCGCGGCGCTCGCTGGCGCAGTTGTTCGGCCACTACCTGCCGCCCGAGCGGGTGCGGGCGATGGCCAGCGACCCCGACCGCTTCCTCGACGTGGCCAGCAGCGCCGAAAACCGCGAGCTGACGGTGCTGTTCTGCGACCTGCGCGGCTTCACGCCGATGTCCGAGAAGATGGCGCCGGAGCGGCTGCGCGAGCTGCTGAACCTGTACTTCCTGCGCATGAGCCAGATCATCCACGGCCACGGCGGCACGCTGGACAAGTTCATCGGCGATGCGGTGATGGCCTTCTGGGGCGCACCCCAGTCCGACGACCGGCACGCCGCCCACGCGGTGCAGGCGGCGCTGGCGATGATCGCGGCGGTCGAGCCGCTCAACGCCGAGCTCGCCGAACGCGGCCTGCCGCCGCTGGCGCCGTGCATCGGGCTGGCCACCGGCGTCGTCTGCGTCGGCGACCTGGGCTCGTCGCTGCGGCGCAGCTACACCGCGGTGGGCGACGGCGTGAACCTGGCCGCGCGCATCGAGAGCGCGACCCGCGGCTACGACGTGCCGCTGCTGGTGGCCGACACCACGCGCGCGGCCGCCGGCGAGCTGCCCGGATGCGAATGGGTGGAGGTCGACGAGGTGGCGGTCAAGGGGCGCAGCCAGCTCGTGACGCTGTGGCTGCCACTGCCGGTTACGGCTGTTTCATTGCCGAGTTCCGCCGCCGCTTCCGGCCAGGAAATCACCCCGTTTCATGAACAACTTGGCCTTTGGCGCCTTGCACGTGATGCGCTGCGCGGGCACCATGGCAAGGGTTCGCGGGCGGCATTGCCGCCGTCCGCGCACGCCGTCGCTCACGCGCGACTGACCGAGCTGCTCGCCGCCCGGCCGGCCTCGCCGCAGCTCCGTGCGCTGGCAGCCCACCGGCTGGCCAGCCTGGCGGCCGAAGCTGCCCGAGAACAAGAACCTCCTCGTTGAGTCCAAAGTCACCCTCCGCGTGATCCCCGCATGAAAATCCAGGTCCTCGGCTGCTCCGGGTCGATCGCGCGCGACTGCCGCACCACCAGCTTCCTGCTCGACCAGGACGTGCTGATCGATGCCGGCACCGGCGTCGGCGACCTCTCGCTCGACGAGCTGGAGCGCATCGACCACATCCTGCTGACGCACTCCCACCTCGACCACGTGCTGGGCGTGCCGCTGCTGGCCGACAGCGTGCTGCGCCGGCGCCAGGCGCGCGGCGCGCCGCCCATCGAGCTGCATGCGCTGCCGCAGACGCTGGCCGTGCTGCGCGAGCACCTGTTCAACAACCACCTGTGGCCCGACTTCACGCGCCTGCCCACCGCCGAATACCCGGTGCTGCGCTTCGTGCCGTTCCAGGTCGGCGACACCCTGGCCTTCGGCGAGCGCCGGGTCGAGGTGCTCAGCGCGCGCCACTCGGTGCCGGCCTGTGGCTTCGCCGTCCACGGCCCGGTCGGCGGCCGCGGCGCCTGGGTCTTCAGCGGCGACACCGGGCCCAATCCGCCGTTCTGGGACCGCATCGCCCAGTTCCCGGTGGCCCACGTCGTCATCGAGACCGCGTTCAGCGAGCCCGAGTGCGGCATCGCCCGGGTCAGCGGCCACCACTGCCCGAGCTCGCTGGCCGCCGAGCTGGCCACGGCACCGCCCGACGCCCGCATCTACATCACGCACATCAAGCCGGGCGAGATCGACGCGGTCATGGCCGGCCTGCGCGCGCTCAAGCAGGAGCGCCCGCTGATGGAACTGCTCAAGGGCGACACGTTCGAGCTCTGACCAGGCGCGTGCCGTGCCGAACGTGAAGGAGTTGGCGCATTGTGGAAATGACCGTCCACCGAGCCTCATTTCGCGCGAGCGACGGCCCGCGGTGGACCAAGAATTGCAAGTTAGCGTTCAGCTTGCCGTAGCCTTGGCTGCAGCAACACGACAGCACCCCCCGCCGCATCCTCGTTGGGACGGCCCGACCACCACTTCAGGAGTTCCCATGTCCCGTCGCCTCCAACAGGGCTTCACCCTCATAGAACTGATGATCGTCGTCGCGATCATCGGCATCCTCGCCGCCGTGGCCCTGCCGGCCTACCAGACCTACACGGTCAAGGCCAAGCTGTCGGAAGTGACGCTGGCCGCGTCGCAGTGCCGCACCACGATCTCCGAGGTCTACCAGACCGGTTCGTCGGCGCCCACGATCAACAACTGGGGCTGCGAAACGGCGTCGGGCACCCGCTACGTCAGCAGCGTCGCCACCGACCTGAATGGCTCGATCATCGTCAAGGTCACGAACGACCCGTCGCTGCCGAGCACCATCCAGAATGACCAGCTGACGCTGGTCCCGGTGGACTCGTCCAACAACATCATGCTCCCGTCGGCCATCGGCAAGGGCCAGGTCTACAAGTGGGTCTGCGGCGCCACCACCGGCTTCACCCCGGCGACTTCCGGCAATTTGGCCAAGTACCTGCCGGGTTCGTGCCGCGGCTGATGCCGAAGAACGGCTCTTCGCGGAAAGAAAGGGTGCTTCGGCGCCCTTTTTTCGTGGCGCCACCCGTCCGCACGAGTGACAATTAGCGGAGACAGGCGCCGTTCAAGTGACAAGAATTGTCAGTCCGGGCCTGCTCAGAACGCGACTTGTCAGGCGGGATGGACGCGAAGCGTCACCTCTCGTGCATAAGTCACGACCCGAATGGCGGAGTTGCCGGCCTCCAGGCTGGCACGACATTCGCATACAGTTCGTATGCGAATGTTTCCCAGATTCCGCAGCCGTCCCTCATCCCTCTCCCAGGAGTTTCATATGAAGCGCACCGTCCAACAGGGTTTCACCCTGATCGAACTGATGATCGTCGTCGCGATCATCGGCATCCTCGCCGCCGTGGCCCTGCCGGCCTACCAGACCTACACGGTCAAGGCCAAGCTGTCGGAAGTGACGCTGGCCGCGTCGCAGTGCCGCACCACGATCTCCGAGGTCTACCAGACCGGTTCGTCGGCGCCCACGATCAACAACTGGGGCTGCGAAACGGCGTCGGGCACCCGCTACGTCAGCAGCGTCGCCACCGACCTGAATGGCTCGATCATCGTCAAGGTCACGAACGACCCGTCGCTGCCGAGCACCATCCAGAATGACCAGCTGACGCTGGTCCCGGTGGACTCGTCCAACAACATCATGCTCCCGTCGGCCATCGGCAAGGGCCAGGTCTACAAGTGGGTCTGCGGCGCCACCACCGGCTTCACCCCGGCGACCGACAGCAACCTGTCCAAGTACCTGCCGGGTTCGTGCCGCGGCTGATCACGCCCTGGCGTGATTGACCAGAGGAGGTGCTTCGGCACCTCTTTTTCGTGGCGGGGCGCGTTTCGCGTCCCGATCGGACGACAGAGGTGCTGCGGCACCTCTTCTCGTTGGCGAGTGGGCCCGGCGTCCAGACGACAATGGCCGAACTCGTGGGGACTGGGGTGCAGATGATCGAACTGTCGGTAATCGTTCCGACCTACAACGAACAGGCCAATGTCGGCGAATTGGTGCGCCGGCTCGACGCCGTCCTCGCCGGCCTGCGCTGGGAAGTCGTCTTCGTCGACGACGATTCACCGGACGGCACCGCCGCCGCGGTGCGCGCCCTGGCCCGCGCCGACGCGCGGGTGCGCTGCCTGCACCGCCTGGGCCGGCGCGGGCTGTCGCGCGCGGTCATCGAGGGCGTGCTGAGCACGGCCGCGCCGCTGGTGGCCGTCATCGACGCCGACCTGCAGCACGACGAGACGGTGCTGCCGGCCATGCTGGCGCGCCTGCGCGGCGAGAGCGCCGACGCCCCCGCGGACATCGTCGTGGCCAGCCGCTACGCGGCCGGCGGTAGCCTGGAAGGCTGGGACGCCGAGCGCGCGCGCATGAGCCGCCTGGCCACCGCGCTGGCCCACCGCATGGTGCCCACCGGGCTGACCGACCCGATGAGCGGCTTCTTCGTGATCACGCGCGAGGGCTTCGACCGGTCGGTGCGCCAGCTCTCGGGCGAGGGCTACAAGCTGCTGCTGGACCTGCTCGCTTCGGCGCCGTCGCCGCTGCGCATCGCCGAAGTGCCCTACACGTTCCGGCCGCGGGTCGCCGGAGAGAGCAAGCTCGACTCCGCGGTGCTGTGGGAGTTCTCGCTGCTGCTGATCGACAAGAAGTTCGGCCGCTGGATCCCGGCCCGCTTCCTGCTGTTCTCGCTGGTGGGCATCTCCGGCGTGTTCATCCATTTCGCCGTCCTGACCCTGCTGTTCCAGGGCGTGGGCGTGGCGTTCACCACCGCCCAGGCCTGCGCGACCGTCGTCGCGATGACCTCCAACTACGCCTTGAACAACTCGCTGACCTACCGCGACCTGCGCCATCGCGGGCTGGGCTGGTGGCGCGGCCTGCTGACCTTCTACGCGATCTGCGGCGCGGGCGTGGTCGCCAACGTCGGCGTGGCCGGCCTGCTGTTCCAGCACCAGGGCTGGGCCCTGGCCGCCGCGGCGGGTGCGCTGGTGGGCACGCTGTGGAACTACGTGGCCACCCGCCTGATCACCTGGAGGGCGCGATGACCCGACACGTGTCGTCGGCAGATGCGCCGACCGGGTTGGTCACCGCTGCGGCGCTTGCGCTGTGCATCTCGCTGACGTTGGTATCGACCGTCGCCCCATTGGGCAACAACGATGTCTGGATCCTGATGAAGGTGGGCGAACTGATCGCCTCCACCGGCCATGTGCCCGAGACCCTGTTGTTCCCATTCACGACAGTGCATGACAACCACTTCAACTCCCACGAATGGCTCGTCTCGGTCCTGTTTCACTGGCTTGATCGCGCAGTGGGACTGGACCGGCTGAAATGGGTGGTGGGCGTCTTCGCACTTGCACAGTTCGGCCTCAGCGCCCGGCTGGCGCACATGCGCTCGGGCAGCCTCGGCGTGGCCCTGCTGATGGCCGTGCTGGCAATGTTGTGCGCCAACGTTCGCTACGTCCTGCGTCCCGAACTGTTCGCGCTCGCGTTCCTGGTGTGCCTGCTGCTGGTGCTGGAGCACTACCGGCGCGAGCGGCGGCGCGCAACGCTGCTGTGGACGCTGCCGGTGGCGATCCTGTGGGCCAACTGCCACGGCTCGTTCCTGCTGGGGCCGGTGGTGGCTGGCATCTTCGCCTTCGGCGAGGGGCTGTCCGCCGTGCTCGCCGCGCCGGGCACCTCTGCCGCGCGGCTGCGCGCCGGCTGGCGGGCGGGCCTGCCCTACGCACTCGCCGCACTGGCGATGGTGGCCGCGTGCACGATCAACCCGGCCGGCTGGCAACTGCTGAAGTTCCCGTTCCAGCTGCAACAGTCCGCCGCCATCCGCCAATTGATCAAGGAATGGCTGCCGACCTTTTCGCCGCTGTTCGTGGTCGAGCCTGCATTCTGGATATTCGTCGCCGTGGGGCTGGCCTCGCTTGGGCTGATCGCGGCGTTGCGCCGGTTCCTCGGCATCACGGATGCATTGCTGTTCCTGTTCTTCGCGGTACTCGCACTCGAGCGTTCGCGCCATATCGTCTGGTTCGGGTTCGTGGCCCTGTTTGTCTGTGCCGGTCTGGTGGGTCGTCTGGAAGTCGGACGCCGCGAGATTCAGCTGCGTGCGACCAGCGCAACGTTCGCGCTGGTGGCCCTCTGCATATGCATCAGGTTCGGCAACGCGCGCTATTCCTATTTCTACGACGCGCCCTCGAACAACTTCAGCCCGGCCTTCGTCAGCGAACTCGCCGATTCGAAATTGCGCGGCAACGTGCTCAACTCGTACGAGCTCGGCGGCGAGCTGATCTACCGCGACTGGCCGCGCCTGAAGCCGTCGATCGATTCGCGCGTCGACTCCTACGGCGACGACTACCTGCTGTTCAGCATCCAGCTGCTGCAGGACGAGAAGCTGCTGAACCTGTTCCTCGCAGGCAATCGGGTCGACTACATGCTGCTGCTCGCACGCGACTTCGAATTCGGGCCGCGCTACATGTCGTCGATCCGCGCCAACTGGCACGTTCGGCTGACCGACGGCGACATCTTCCTGCTCGAGCGCAACGTGCCGTTGGCGCCCCCGGCCGCGGCCGGGCCGGCGCCCGTCCAGCACTGAGGTGCGCGCACCGATAATGCGGGCTCGCCGACCGCCCCGCACAAGGCCCATTGCATGAAACTCATTGCGTTCCTGGTGGCCGTTGCGCTGGCCCTGCTGGTTCATCGACCCCTGCCGCCCATCGTCACGATGGGCAACCAGCTGCTGGCCATCCTCGGCTGGGGCCTGGTGCTGCTGCTGGCGCCCGCGCCGGCGCTGCAGCGATCCACCGTGCGCGCCAGCGCGCCGCTGCTGCTGTTCTTCGCGATCGTCGCCGGCGCCTGCGCCCTGGGCATCGCCACCGGCTCGCAGCCCTCGCCGCCGGGCATCGGCATCCTGGGCATCATCGCGCTCGCCGCGGCCGTGATGCTGCACGGCGTCAGCGCCGGGGCCAGCGACCCCGCGGGCTATTTCCGGGCGTTCGCGATCGCGCTCGTCGTGTGCGGCGTCTGCGGCGCGGTCATCGCGCTGCTGCAGAACTTCGCCCTCGGCGCGATCGACAACGACCTCATCGCGTTGCCCGTGGTGCGCGGGCGCGCCGGCGGCAACCTGGGCCAGCCCAACCACTTCGCCGACACGATGCTGTGGGGCCTGATCGCGGTCGTGCCGCTGGCCCGCGCCTGGCAGGCGCCCGCGGGCGCGCGTCTCGCGCGCGCGGGCTGGTGCCTCGCCGCGCTGCTGATGCTGGTGGGCGTGGTGCTCACCGGCTCGCGCACGGCCCTGGTCACGCTGGTGCTGATGGCCGCGTGGGGCCTGGCCGACCGCCACCTGGCGCGGCCGCTGCGCATCGGGCTGGCGATCTCGCCCGTGCTCGCCCTGGCCATCCAGTGGCTGGTCGGTGCGGCCGCGCGCAGTGCCGGCGTGACGCTGGTGCTGACCGACCGCGGCGACGTGGGCGTGACGGCCTTTCGCAGCGAGATCTGGCGCAGCGCGCTCGCCCTCATCCAGGACCAGCCGTGGCTGGGCGTGGGCTGGGGCCAGTTCAACTTCGCCTGGACGCTGACGCCGTCGTTCCCGCGCGGCGCCGGCCTGGTCGACAACGTGCACAACCTGCCGCTGCAGCTCGCGGTGGAGCTGGGCGTGCCGGCGGCGCTGCTGCTGACGGGGCTGCTGGTGTGGGCGTTCGCGCGCGCCCTGCGCCGCGTCTGGCGCCTGCCCGGCGACGCCGGCCCGGTGGCGCGCAGCGCGCTGATGATCGTCGCCGTGATGGGCCTGCACAGCATGCTGGAGTACCCGTTGTGGTTCGCCTACCTGCTGCTGCCCACGGCCTGGGCCTTCGGGCTGGCGCTGGGCACCGCGACCGCGGCCGGGACTGCCGGCGCGGCGACCTTCGTCGCGCAGCCGCCGCTGCGCGCCTGGCGAGTGCTGGGGCTGCTGATGGTGGTGTTGGCGGCGTCGGCATGGATGGACTACCTGACCATCGTCGACCTGTTCATGCCCCGCGCCACGTCGCTGCCGCTGGTCCAGCGCATCCAGCGCGCCCAGGCCAGTCCGCTGTTCGCCAACCAGGCCGATTACGTCGTGATCACCGACCTGCCGACCACGCCGGAGCTGCTGCCGCTGGTGCAGAGCTCGGCCCACGTGCTGCTCAACGGCCGCCTGATGTATGCCTGGGCCAACCTGCTCGATGCCCGCGGCGAGGTCGACAAGGCGCGCTTCATGGCCGCGCGCCTGCGCGAATTCGACATGGACGGTCCGAAGCCCTGGTTCGCGCCCTGCGCCGATCCGGCCGTCACCGCCAAGCCGTTCCAGTGCCTGGCCCCCGAACACCCCGTCACGTGGCGCGACTTCAGGTAGCCGGCAGCCCGGTCGCGCCGGGCCGTCGGCGTGCCCCTGGAATCGCGTTACCCTGTGCACCGTTTGCGCCGCGGGGCGCCGTGCGAGCCGGCGCGTGCATGCCGGCATCACCTTTCCACCTGCAATGACCAGTCAAACCTTTCCCGGCGACCGCCCAGAAGTCCGCCTGAGCCTCTACGCCGCAGCGCTGATCTTTCCGCCGCTGCTCGCCTACAACCGCACGCCGTCGGCCACCCAGCTCAACGAACTGCTGTGCGTGTTCGGCTGGGGGCTGTGCCTGCTGGCCGCCAACCGCATCCCGTCCAGCGGCCTGCGGCGCGGCGCCACCACCACGCTGGCGCTGGCGCTGGGCGTCATGTGCGTGGCGGTCATCTGCTCGTGGACGCTGGGCTCGCTGCCGACCTCGCTGGCGCTGCCGCCGCTGCTGTCGCTGGTGGCCGCCTGCTTCGTCGCCGCGCTCGGCGCGCGCGTCGCGCAGGGTGGCGACCAGGGCGGCCTGCAGGCGTTCGCGCCGTTCGCCTTCGGCATGGTGGCCGTCGGCGTGCTCAGCGCGACGATCGCCGTCATCCAGGTCTACATCCCCAAGCTGGCCGACGGTGTGCTCATCGCCCAGTCGGGCATTCCCGGCCGGGCCGTGGGCAACCTGCGCCAGCCCAACCACCTGGCGAGCCTGCTGGTGTGGTCGGTCATCGCGCTGGTGCCGCTGGTCGAATGGAAGCGCATCGGCGCCCGCGCGGGCGCGGCGCTGGGCGTGCTGCTGATGGGTGCCGTGGTGCTCAGCGGCTCGCGCACGGGCCTGTACGGCGGCACGCTGGTGCTGGTCGTCTGGGGGGCGGTGGATTCGCGCCTGTCGCGCAGCACCCGCATCGCGCTGGTGTCGTCCATCGTGTTCCCGCTGGGCATCCATGCCTGGCAGTGGCTCAGCACCCACCTGTCGTTCATCCCGCACGCGGTGGGCACGGCCACGCGCGCCGGCGACGGCGACAGCTCGCACTTCGCGATCTGGAAGAACACCATCGAGATGATCCGCCAGCAGCCGCTGCTGGGCGTGGGCTGGGGCGAATTCAACTTCGCCTGGACGCTGACCCCGTTCCCGCATCGGCCCACGGCGTTCTTCGACCACACGCACGACCTGCCGCTGCAGTTGATCGTCGAGCTGGGCATTCCCGTGGCGCTGCTGGTGCTCGGCCTGATGGTCTGGGCGCTCGGCCAGGGCCTGCTGCGCGCCCTGTCGACGCAGGGCGAGGCCGGCCACGGCGCGCGCGCGGCCTGGGTGATGATCGCGATGATCGCCGTCCACAGCCTCGACGAGTATCCGCTCTGGTACGTCTATTTCCTGCTGCCCGCGGCCTGGGCCTGGGGGTTCACGCTCGGCTCGGGTCCGGCGCCCAAGCCCGCGGCCGAACTCACGCTCAGCGGCGTCGTCGGCGGCCGGCCGGTCGATCCCGGCAAGCTGATCCGCCTGAGCAGCGAGGGCTCGGGCCTGCGCTGGTTCGGCGGCGCGATGGTGGCGCTGGCCCTGCTGTGCACCTGGGACTACCTGCGCGTGTCCACCATCTTCCTGGACGATGCCGGCCTGGCGCCGCTGCCCGAACGCATCGCGGCCGGCCAGACCAGCCCGCTGTTCGCCCACCACGCGGACTATGCCGACGCGACCACCGCGGATCCGCCGTCGCGCGCGCTCGGCGCGCTGGAGCACGCCACGCACTCGCTGCTCGACAGCCGGCTGATGATGGCCTGGGCCAACGCGCTGTCCGAGAGCGGCCAGACCGAGCGCGCGCGCTACCTCGTAGCGCGCCTGAAGGAGTTCGACAAGACGGACACCGAGGACTTCTTCGCGCCGTGCGCTGACGCCACGCTCAAGGTCAAGCCATTCCAGTGCCAGCCCGAGCCCCAGGGACTGACCTGGCGCGACTTCCGCTGACCGGCGGCCACGGCGGCCGGGGCCATTGACCCTGCGGCGCGCTTTTGTGCCGCGGTGGCCCCGGCCGGCCGACCTGTATGCTCCGCCCTTCACTCCAGGAGCCCCCATGGCCATCAGCAAGAGCAAGCTTTCCGCCGTCAAGAGCAAGATCAAGATCGCGAGCCGCAAGCTCAAGAGCGCCCACCAGGACGCCGCACGCAAGTTCCCCGGCGCCGACGTGCGCGTCGCCACCCATGTCGCCACCATCGCGCGGCTGCAGGCCAAGGGCAAGCCGGCCGTCGCGGCGCGCTGATCCCCCGAGGCCCGCGCAACGCGGGCCTTGTTCATTCAGGGGCTCGTCCAGGAGCCCGACTTCCCGCCGTGCTTCTCCAGCACCCGGATGTCGCCCATCACCATCCCGCGGTCGATCGCCTTGACCATGTCGTAGATGGTCAGCAGGCCCACCTGGACGGCCGTCAGGGCCTCCATCTCGACGCCGGTGCGGCCCAGGGTCTCGGCCTGCACCGTGCAGTGCACCGCGCCGGCCGCCGCGTCGATCTCGAAGTCCACCTGCACATGCGTCAGCGGCAGCGGATGGCACAGCGGGACCAGGTCGGCCGTGCGCTTGGCGGCCTGGATGGCGGCGATGCGGGCGACCCCCAGCACGTCCCCCTTCTTCGCGCTGCCGCCGGCGATCGCGGCGAGCGTGGCGGGCTGCATGCGGATCGATCCCGCGGCGCGGGCGATGCGGCGGGTCTCGCGCTTGCCCCCGACGTCCACCATGTGGGCCTGGCCCTGGGCGTCGAAGTGGGTGAGGCCGGCGGCGGGGGATTCTGGCGAAGCGGGCATGGAACCTTGGTGGGCGGCGGTGATCCGACGACAGGGGACGGGGCGCGCGCGCCGGGCGGCAGGCGCGCCACATGGCCGATACACGGCGATGTCATCATAGCGACCGCGTGCCGCCTCCCGTGCACCGAACCGACCGGACAGGAAAGCCTTCCACTTGCGCCCGAAACTCGCCACTCTCGCCGCGGCCGCGTGCCTCGCGCTCAACGTCTTCGTCGTGCCGGCGAGCCCTGCGGCGCAGCTGAACCTGCCCGCGCTCGGCGAAGCCGAGTCCGACCAGTTCAGCATCGACGACGAGCGCAAGCTGGGCGAGCAGATCATGCGCCAGATCCGGCCCGACCCGGACGTGATCGACGACCCGGTGCTGCTCGAGTACCTGCTGTCGCTCTTCGTGCCGCTGCACGAGGCGGCGCTGCGGCGCGGCAACATCAGTCCCGAGCAGGAGGAAAAGCTGGCCTGGGAGCCGTTCCTCGTGCGCGATCCCGAATTCAACGCGTTCGCGCTGCCCGGCGGCTACATGGGCGTGAACCTCGGCCTGATCGCCGCTTCCGGCTCGCGCGACGAGATGGCCTCCGTGCTCGGCCACGAGCTGTCGCACATCACGCAGCGCCACATCGCGCGCAGCATGGTGGCCAACCAGCACCAGAGCATGGTGTCGATGGCGGCGATGCTGATCGGCCTGATCATGTCGAGCCGGTCGCGCAACGGCGACGTGCCGATGGCCGTGATCACCGGCGGCCAGGCGGCGATGGCCACCGGCCAGCTGACGTTCTCCCGCCAGATGGAAGCCGAGGCCGACGCCTTCGGCCAGGACGTGATGACCGACGCCGGCTTCGCGCCGTCGGGCATGGCCGCCATGTTCGGACGGCTCGAGGAAGTGAGCCGGCTCAACGACAGCAACCAGTACCCGTGGCTGCGCTCGCACCCGTTGACCATCGAGCGCATCGCGGCGGCCCGGCTGCGTGCGCGCCAGGTCGCGCCGCCGGACCCGGCCCGCAGCCATGCGACCGAACACGCGCTGATGCGCGCGCGCGCCCGGGCCCTGATGGACACCTCCGACGTCGCGCTGCGCCGCATGCAGGCCCAGGCGCGCCTGAACGCACCGCTCAACGACGCCGAGCGGCTGGGCACGCTGTACGGCGGGGCGATGGCGTCGATCGAGCTGCGCGACTTCCCGGCCGCCGCGACGATGATCGCCGCCGCCGCCGAGGTCATGGCGCAGCATGCCGCCGCCGTCGCGCAGCAGGACAGCGCGCCGCCGCTGCCGCCGGCGCCGCCCGCCCAGGTCGTCGTCACGCCCCACCTGTATCCGATCGAGCCCGAGGTGGCGCGCGATTTCGCGCTGCTGCGGGTGCAGGACGCGGTGGGCAAGCGCTCCAGCCCCGAGATCGTCGCGGCCATCGCCGCGCTGGGCAACGAGCGCTCGCGTCCGGTGATGCTGGCGCGCGCCGACGCGGCGATCGGCCGTGCCGCGGCGCGCGACCCGAGCGCCGGCGCGGCGCTGCAGCAGGCCGTCGAGACGCTGCAGACCTGGGTGGCCGAGCACCCGCGCGACGTGCTCGCCTGGACGCTGCTGGCGCAGTGCGCCGAGCCGCTGGGCCTGAAGCTGCGCGCGATCCGCGCCGAGGCCGAGGCGCATGCCGCCCAGGGCGACCTGCTGGGCGCGATCGACCGGCTGCACGCCGGCCAGAAGCTGACGCGCACCGGCCGGCTCGACTTCGTCGAGGCCTCCATCATCGATTCCCGCCTGCGCGAGCTCGAGACCGAGCGGCGCGAGCTCGGCCGCCAGCTGCACGACGCCGACCACCCCTGAGGCGTGGCAGCGCCGCTGCCGCCGCGTTCAGTCCTCGAACAGGTGCTCGATGGCGACGTCGATGATGGTGGAGGCGATGCTGTAGATCACCGAGCCGATCAGCGCGGCGCCGAACGATTCCACCTTGAAGCCGGCCAGCAGCCCGGCCGCGGCCCAGAACATCAGCGCGTTGATCACGAACAGGAACAGGCCCAGGGTCAGCACCGTGACGGGCAGCGTGAGCAGCACCAGCAGGGGCCGCACCAGGGTGTTGAGCAGGCCCAGCACGAGCGCGGCGATCAGCGCGGCGCCGAAGCTGTTGACGGTGACGCCGGGCGACAGGTGTGCCACGAGCAGCAGCGCGGCGGCCAGCAGCAGCCAGCGGACGATGAGTTTCATGACGGTTGGCGGATCAAGGGTTGGGGAACTGCGCTGGATTGTGGGGCAAGCGCGCGCCGCGCGCCAAGCGCCGGCGGCGTTGCATCCGGCGCGCCCGCGCCGCCGGCGAGTACGGGACAACCCGGGCGCACGCGCGCCGTTGAAGCGACGCGCGCTCCCCGAGACGCCGCGCGACGGCTTTCGCGGCGCCTCGCGGTGAAACTCAAAATACCGCCAGGGGTATACGGAAAATCGCGCGGCCTGCTCCTCTGCAGGGCCGAATGATGCCTCCACGAGACAAAAACTTGCTTTTCCCTCGTGAGAATGACGATTTTCATAGGTGAAGTGGCTTCTCACGCACAGCGACAGGCAGTACCATTCGCATCGCTGAGGTCTGCAGAGAAAAGAGGGTTCATGCGACGCTCACCCAGACCCCGGCACATCAAAACCTCTTGATGGAGAGAATCAACATGGCAACTGCAACGAAGAAGGCCGCTCCGGCCAAGAAGGCTCCGGCCAAGAAGGCCGCTCCGGCGGCGAAGAAGGCGGCACCGGCCAAGAAGGCGGCTGCTCCGGCAAAGAAGGCGGCACCGGCCAAGAAGGCGGCAGCTCCTGCGAAGAAGGCCGCTCCGGCCAAGAAGCGCACTCCCAACGCCGCGTTCATGAAGGCGATGACGCCTTCGGCGACGCTGGCGGCCGTGATCGGCGCCACGCCGATCCCGCGCACCGAAGTCACCAAGAAGGTGTGGGAGTACATCAAGAAGAACGGTCTGCAGGACAAGGCCAAGCGCACGATGATCAACGCCGACGCCAAGCTGAAGGAAATCTTCAAGAAGGCGCAAGTCTCGATGTTCGAGATGACGAAGCTGATCAACAGCCACCTGAGCTGATCGCCGCGCGGCCGCCTCGGCGGTCTCGAACGAGATGTTCCGGAACCGGTGCCGCGATGCAAGTCGCCGCGCCGGTTTTTTATTGCCCGCCCGTTGCCGCGTCGAGCCGGCGTGCCGTCCAAGACCCTGTCCGGCACGCAGTGAGGCGAGGCGTCGCCCGCGACGCGCAGGCAGAATGCACTACAGGAGTGCGCCCCACTCGAATCCCGTGAACGACCCCGGCAGTCCGTCGCCGGAGCCCGCACGGCCTTCACCCGAGGGCGGCCCTTTATAAACACCGCGTCTTCCGAGGTCAGATTGAGATACGAGATGAGCATCGAGCGCAGCAAGGAACTGCTGCGCGAGGCGTTGCCGTGGATGTCGCGCCAGGCCGCCGGGCTGCACCCGGTGAGCTACGCCATCTGGTTCGACTACGTCGCCCGGACCAATCCGCCGCTGCGCGCTGCCATCGACGAGCACCTGGCGCGCGAAGGCGTGCTCGACGAGTTCGCCACCCACGCCTTGTTCGCCCGCCACGTGGCCGACGTCGATCCCGAGACGGCCCAGAAGGTGGTCGACCACATGCAGCGCGTGCTCGGCGGCATCGGCGAATCGGCCGGTGCGGCAGGCGCGCAGGCGGCCCGCTACAGCGCCTCGCTGGCCCAGCTGGCCGGTGCGCTGGCCCGTGGCGATACGGCCAGGGGTATCGAGGAACCGACATCGACGGCCGCCCGCGGCGGTCCGTCGCCGCGCAAGCTGGCCGACATCGTCGCCGAGGTGATCGCCGACACCGGCGCGATGCGCAGCCAGATCGGCGGCCTGCAGCAGCGCCTGGCCGACACCCGGCGCGAGATCGACCGCCTGCGCGACGAGGTCCGCCGCGCCCGCGCGGACTCGCTGCTGGACGCGCTGACCGGCCTCTCGAACCGGCGCGCGTTCGACCAGGCGCTGGCCGCCTGCCTGGCGGTGCCGGCGCCGCCCACGCCCGCCGCCACCGCCGGCGAGGCCAGCGGGGCCATTGCCGACGCCCGAGCCGCCGCCGCGCGCCGGG
>CAYQMX010000050.1:0-24656 GCA_964418745.1 uncultured Vitreoscilla sp. | reverse complement strand
CGTCTGCTCACGCAGTTCTCAGTGTGTTGCATCGACCAGTTGAATCCGCCGCCAGTACCTGTCGTTCGCCAACGACCGGTTTCAGATGGCTGATTGATCGGCGTCAACAAAGTAGGATGCCTGCGCATACCCCGGCGGCGGATCGCGTCGGACAACGAACTCGAGATTCAAGCGTGGCATCTAACGGAATCATCTACCGCGGCGTCTCAGTCATCGAAGGATGGCCTGAGAAGATTGTCGCCGCCCAGACGGTCTCAACCTGCCGACCAAACGGCGTGGAAATGCCTCGTGTCCGCTACGGTGACGAGAAGGAGGACTGGGGCGCCGATGCGCGGCCATGTCACGACTGTGCGGTTATCAAAGGCGAATTCCACGTTCCAGGCTGCGACGTCGAACGATGCCCGAACTGCGGCGGCCAGTTTGGAGGATGCAACTGTGACTGGCCGGAACTCGATGACGAGTGGTCTCCGCTGTCGGCCAATAGCCGCCTGTTACAGGCGTCAGCTTATCCGCTGCGCATGGACCCGGTGCAACCCGCAGTGTTGCCCATGCCCTGTGAGCTCAAGCTCGCAGCTGTCGAAACTCATCAATTATCGCTAGCACCCGCCGCACCCCGTCGGTACCGAGCTTGCTGGACGAATACGCTAGCGCAAGCCGTCGAGTCATCGTCGGACGCAGCGCAACTGCGCGAACTCGTCCTTCCAGCGTCTCACTTGGATCCTCGAAAGGCAAGATGGCAGCACCGTAGCCCGTAGCGATCAATCGGCGCGCGACCTCGTTGTGGCTGATTTCAATCCGGCTCACCGGGTGCAGACCTGCTGCTGCAAACCACTCCATCGTCTGTTGATGTACATGGGTAGTCGGCTCGTTGAAGATCAACGGGCGATCCGCCAGCCACCGTGGCGTCACGATCTTCGGTGCGCTCCAGTTTGAGGGAAGCATCGCCAGCATGGGTGTGTCCCTCCAAGGCTTAACTTCGATTCCGGGATAGTCGGGCTGCGGCGTCGCTACCAGCGCGATGTCGATTCCACCCACATACAGCTTTGCCAGCAGTTCTTGGGACCGGCCCAGCGTGACGTCCACTTCGACGCCTGTTCGAGCGCCATCCAACCGCTCAAGGATCTGCGGCAGCAGGTGCACCATGGCACCTGACGAAGTTCCGAGCCGAACGCGACCGCGCTCGCCGTTTTGCTGGCGCTTCATGAGATCAACCGTGCTGGCACTCTCTCGCAATAGTAGCCTTGCACGCGCGACGAGTACCTCGCCCGAACTGGTCGCCGCTACCCTCCGTCCTCCGCGGACGAGCAGTACCGTCGAGAACTTGGACTCAAGTTCGGCGACGTGCAGGCTGACGGTAGGCTGGGACAGATGCAGAGCGCGCGCTGCGGCGGAAAAGCTGCCCAGCTCGGTGATAGCCACCAGCGTCCTCAATTGGTCTAGGTTGAGTTCTCTCATCAGGTTTACTGATCGTTCTTCAAAAAGTATATCTTCCCTGATTTTCAAGTCATGCTCAAGATAGCGACATGTGCGCTGCTAGGACGACTTCACGGATGAGATTCCATGTTCTCACGACCATTGCTGTCTGCGTTGCAAACCACGCTGCGATGACAGGAAGTAGGCTCGCCGTGTCGCTGGTCGGCCTCCAACTGGGCGTCTCCCCTTTCGGCGTCGGCGTCGCCGTCGCATTGTTCGCGATGGTACCGATGCTTGGCTCGATCTGGCTAGGTCGATGGATAGATCACGTGGGCGCACGTCGCCCCGCCATCACAGGAATGTCACTAACCTGCTCGGGGCTCATGTTGCCCGCGCTGTGGCTGTCGCCGGCAACGCTGGCCCTCGCTGCGTTGGCCGTGGGGGCGGGTTACGCGATGCTTGTGCTCGCCGTCCAACGTGAGATCGCCCGCGCAGCGGATCCGGCGACGAAGGGTCGTGCGCTGTCGGCTTTCGCCTTCGGTACGGCAATTTCGAGCAGCCTCGGTCCGCTGGCCGCGGGCGCATGCCTGGCGCGCGTCGGAGCGAGGCCAACCTTCGCATTGGGATGCGCAGTTGCGCTGTTTGCGCTTCTCTTTGCGCTCCTTCAGCGCGGTTGGGCTAGGCGCCCCGAGCAAAGCGCCGCGACGAAGACCGGACACATTCGCGTTCGCGAGGTGCTAGCCGACAAGGCGATCCGCAGCATTCTCCTCGCCGACTTGTTGATGGCCGTTGCATGGAACGCGAACACCTTCATTGTCCCGATCCAAGGATCACTGCAGGGATGGCCCGCGGACGCCATGGGCCGTATGCTTTCAGTATTTGGCGCAGCTGTACTGCTGGCTCGTGCATTGCCTGCAGCGTGGCGGCGACGGCTGAGCCCTTGGGCGACCATACGCGTTGCGCTCGCATCGAGCGGCACATGTCTCGCCGCGCTACCCCTCTGTCATCGAATGCCTGCTCCGCTGTTGCTTGAGGCCGTCATGGGCGTGGGTCTGGGCGGTGCGCTCTCGAGCGTGTTGGCCCTGCTCCATGAACACGCGCCCGTACGTCACGTCGGGGAAGTCTTCGGCCTTCGCCTTGTCGCACTGAATGCCAGCGCGATCGCGCTGCCTGTCCTTCTTGGCTGGATGGCCTCGGTCATCGATCTAAAGAGCGCACTTTGGACCATCGGGCTAGCCGTCTTTGCCGGCCTGTTCGCTACGCTGAGGGTGGGTGCGATTGCGCCGCCGTCTACAGTCGAAACTCACCTGCCGTCCTGACATTCAGCGCGCTCCAAGCGATCCACCTGCGCTGGAGCCATCAATAAGCATGTCTTCTGGACTGTTGAAAGAGCAGCACTGACTTTGCTCGACCGATCTGAGACTTGCGGAAGAGCAGCGATCAACAGATCTTCGTTGATCGCCAATAGGATCAATTGAAACAACAGAACATAGGCATACAGGTAACCGTATAAGTCCGACATGGTAGTGACATGTTCGACCCGCCTACTCTCTCTGGCCGGACAAGCAATCAATTGCAGGTTGGGCAGATCGAGTGTAGTAAATGCGCTGTAGATCGGCGCTGTCATTTCCCGTTTCCATAGCACTTTGTTTGATGAGTCCAAGGTCGCCCATCCGGTGGCCAGAGAGGTTGGACGTCATACGCGACGACGTATACAAGCGAAGTGCCATAAAAGCAATCCACATGCAATCAGAAATCTGTCATCCAGGTCCTAACGTGGACCCTATCCTCACTCTCATCGGGCATAGCGACTCGACCGTCCCCCCTTTTTTCCGGGCCACAGCCGATCGCCGTCGGTGGCCGGGTGCACGCTTGAATCTACGTCGGCTTGCGTCGAATCGACGGGGATCGAGCGTCGGCGCGCTATTGGATCGGCATCAGTCGATCGCCTAGTAGTCCTGCCCCCGTCCGCGCCGGCTATGCCAGCACAGCCATCGTTCCCGTCCGAGATGAGGATCTGCGTAAAATGCACACACTTTCGCTTGTCATTCCCACGAAGGATCGCCCCCATCTCCTTCGTCGCGCGCTCCGAAGCATCGCCGCGCAAGACCGTCGTCCAATTGAAGTCGTCGTCGTCGACGATGGCAGCGCGACTGCGTGCGCTGCCGTCGCATCCGAGTATCCGGATCTCAACATCGTCGTGCATCGCAACGAGCAGTCCGTGGGCGCGGCGGCCGCGCGCAACATCGGCGCATTGAGCGCGAAAGGCTCGTTGATCGGATTCCTCGACGACGACGACGAATACTTGCCTGGAGCGCTGAGCAACGTGCTGGGATTCTGGGAACGTCCAGAACGCCAGGTTTCGCTCACGTGGTGCGGCGCAGAGATCTCGCCTATCCAGGAATCCATTGATACCGAGGTGCCTGAGCCGTGGACGGTTCGATTCGGCAACGAGCGCATCAATCAGGAGCTGATCGAGTCGCAACTTCTTTCGGTCGGCATTGGCTTCGGCGTGTTCGTATGTGCAGGTGCCTTCTCGAAGGTAAATGGCTTTGATCGTCGCTACAAGCTGGTTGAGGATACCGACTTCTTTCTTCGGTTCCTCGGGACCGGATTCGGCGTCGCGCCGATTGACATCGTCGGTGTTCGACTTCATCAACACGCTGGGGAGCGGTTGACGAACTCGACCCACAACCTGCGCCGGTCAAGCGAATGCGTCTCGCTGTTGTGGCGGCACCGTCGTTACCTATCGCGTCGCCCGCTACTGAGAACGCAGCTGGTCAGGCGCACCAAACGGCTCCGATCGACCGATGAACTCGACGGCGTCGAGACATATTGAGGCCCCTATGATTTCAGGCTATCTCCACAATTTCGTCGACCCTGCCTACGTCACACCGCACCTGTCGCTGTCGCAGCTTGGCGGAGATTGGGACGAGGTGATCGTCGCATTCGCAGACGTGTCGACCGACGGTGTTGTCTCACTCGCTCCTGGTCTTGTCGCGCCTCCTGGCGTCGAATTGGCCCTGGAACTCGCGCGGCTCAAAGCAGCGGACGTTCACGTCGCGCTGTCGATTGGCGGTGCCGATGCCGGTCTAAGCCTCAATCAAAGACAGCAGCGCAATTTCGTCGCTTCGATGAATGCGCTGTTGGACGAGTATCCGTTCGACGGTCTGGACTTCGACCTCGAGGCCAGATGCGACCTGTGCGATCCCGGCAATGCGCGGAATGTGCGAGACGCAATTCTGAAGATCGCTAGCGGGAGCGACGTGCGGATAATCTTCACACCCGAATGGCCTGCTGTTCAAGGTGGACTTATTCGCTTGAGCGGCTACTGGGGAAGCCAGCTTTGGATGCTTAACGAGCTCCGCGACGTGATCGATTCCGTGCGCGTTCAATACTATAACAATTGCGACATGTCTACGCCATATTCGCGCCGCGACGTGAAGGCGGGCAGTACGGCGCAATTGGTGCAAGGCTCCAGGATGCTGCTGGACGGCTTCCCACTCGAATCGGGTGGCTGGTTCAAGGGACTGCGACCTCGCCAGATCGGACTCGCCGTCGCGGCCTCGCAACTGGCCGTCTGCACCGGCTATTCCGAAGCGCGCGACGTCCTGTCGGCAGTGGGCGAAATCCACGCGTTGTTGTGTTCCGCCGATAGCAGCGTCGAGTCTGTCGAGTTGGCTGTTTGGTCTATCAATTGGGACGCTGCCGAGAGGCGGACGTTCTCGACAGAACTGAGACGGGGTGCGAATGCCCTCGAAGAACTGACGCTCACGGCGTGACCCGATCGGGCCTCGACGCCGGGCTTCGCATGGGGTCGCCGCTGCTGCGCGCGCCGACGCGCCGCCACCCACTGCTACACACGGCATTTCAATAAGCAGACAACAATGACAAAATACGTTCACGCTCAATCACTCGCTGTCCCCGTCGAATTCGCATCTGGCAATTGGGGGGGGTTGTCGGTTGTTGAAGACCAGGTCTTCTTCGGCCTGTGTTCACACCGCATTGACGAAAACGTCACGCTTTGCATCTACAAGGACTCGAACCAGAGCATCGTCGCGCTGCCGCAATTCCAGGAGCTTCTGTCCAGCGATGCTGGCGCAGTGGCACACGGCAAGATCCACACGCCATTTCGGGTCATTGGGCGCCGCGCGTACTTCGGGACCCATCTCGGCTACTACCGCAAGGATCTGCAGGGACGCAACTCGTACGTGGGCGGCCGATTGATGAGCATCGATCTCGACGATCTGCACATCGAGGACCTGGGCGTGCTGCAACCCGGCGAAGGCATCATCAGCCTCGAAGTCGATGCTGAGCGCGAGCATGTCTACGTCTTCACCTGGCCGCGCACCGACCTGATCCGCTACGACTGCCGGAGCGGCGAATTGCGCAACCTTGGAAATTTCCGAAGGAGCCTTAGCGCCGACACGTGCTGCCGCGCCCCGGTTTTCGTAGATGACCACCTCGTCTTCTGCACGGGAGATGGCGCAGTGCATAGCTGGAATGCGAAGCACGAACAGTTCCAGACCTTTGACCAATCGCTTCAAGAACTCGCGCTCGAAGTGGCCGTGCGCGACGACTGGAAGTTGCCCAAAGGCATCGACGCGGCGACGCCGACGGCGCTCTCGGCGGCCGCCGCAGCTATGGCGGCGGAGCCCGGATGGGGGCGGCTGTACCATCCAGCAATCCCCGATGCCGATGGACGCTCAGCGCTCGTCCTGACCAACACCTCGTCGAGCTTGCTACGGGTGAGCCCGCGCGACAGGCGCATCTCGCATATGGCGCAGGTGTGCACCGCCGCGAACAGCGGGCGATTCGACATCGGCACCAGCACGTCGCTAACGCTGACGCGCAACGTGGACGGCTGGCTGTACCACATCGGCACAGAGTTGCTAGGCGACGCCGCGAATCCAAAGATCCGCGCGCGTGTCATCCGGTTCGACCCGGCGACATCGGAGGTTCAAGATATGGGCCGCATTCGCACAGACGACGGGCAGGACGTGATCTATCTGCAGACGCTCGACCACTTGAGCGACGGGCGGCTCGTCGCGGTTGGCTTGGTCGACCTTCCGGAGGCGAAGCGCGCCGCATTCTTCGCGAGTTCGCCAGCGAAGGTCGACGTCGGCATCCGAGCGGAGACGAATCCTTACGAGATGCGTTTCCTGATCATGGATCCCGTTCGGTCAGTCGGCTGATCAGCCGCCGAAGACGAGCAGAGTATGGATACTCTGGAAAGGACGGTGTCCGCGCCGACGCTGCCACCGACCGCAATCCTAAGCAATGCTGCATTCCTGCGTTTGTGGGTTGCCAGCGGCGTCTCAGCCTTCGCGTTCTCAGTCGCCGCGCTGGTCGAGCAATGGTATGTTGTCCGCCACCTACGGCTCGATGCTTCCCTGGGACTCGTTATGATCGCCGGCTCTCTGCCCAGGGCGGTGCTCATGGTGATCGGCGGGGTAGTTGCCGACCGCGTGAACCGCTTCCACGTCCTTGCCGCATCGTTCATCACGCGCGGCTTGCTGACGTTGTCGGCGGCAGCCCTGATCGCTATGGATCGTTTTTCGCTTGCATGGGTCGTAGCTTTCGCTCTGGTCTATGGCGCGATCGACGCATTCTTCTGGCCCGCGCGGGATGCCGCGCTGCCCGATGCGGTGGAGAAGGAGCAATTGACGCGAGCCAATTCCATGCTCCTGATCACCAACCAGGTCGCGTCCGTGTTTGGGCCGGTCGTCGGAGGGGCCTGTGTCGCGTTGATCGGCTATCAGTCAATCTTCCTGGCCGTCGGCGCGGGATTGGCACTATCCGCCGTGCCACTCATCGGCGCCCGCGATAGGTACTCTCCAGTACGACCTGCCAAGCGCGAACCGCTTGCGGCGGCCTTGCGCGCCGGCATCGCCTACGTCCTTGTCACGCCCGTGCTTCGCAACGTGATGGCGATACAACTCGCGACCAATGCGCTGTTCGCTGGACCCATGATGGTCGGACTTCCACTCGTCGTCGCCAACGGTTTGCATGCCGATGCCATTGCATTCAGCATCGCGCAGAGCGCGCTCGCGGCGGGCATGGTGCTCGCGGGACTCTTCATGGCGTGGCGTCCCCAGAAGCGGCGCAGGCTCGCCAAGATGACCAGCTACATCGCGGTGACCGGCGTGCTCGTCGCCGCGCTGCCTCACGCAGCCAGCGTCGGCTCGCTCACGGTACTGATGGGACTAATCGGCGTGTGCATCGCTGGCAACAACGTCGCCATGCTCGCGCTGATCCAGGAGAAGACCGCCCAGGACAAAGTCGGGCGCGTTATGTCGCTCAATACGGTGGGCTGGATGGGATTGAACCCGCTTTCTGTCGCGATCTTCTCGGTGTTCATGTCCCTGGGCTTCGGCGCCCGGCCGCTCATGACCGCCGCGGGCTTGTGCATCGCCCTCGTCAGTGTCGTCTTCCTGTGTTCGAGCGCCGTCGTGCGCCAGGCGGACTAGCTACCATGATCACGAATAGGCCTATTCCCTCCAAGCGCGATGTCAACCGCCCAATTCGCATCGTCCTCGCCAACGGCGGCGCCGAATTGCAGGCCGTACTTCCGGCGGTGCTGTCCTCCGGTCGGGTCGAATGCGTGGGCGTAGCGACCCAGTTGGACGAGCTCATCACGCTCTATGGCCTGACACGGCCAGACGTCGTTGTGATGGACATCCGCTTTGAAGCGGGTCTTCGTGGCCGCGGGCCGGCCATGAGGCTATGCGAAGCATATCCCCGTGTGCCTATCGTTCTCTGCAGTCCGTACGAACAGACCGTGCCCTTCATGAAGCGGCTCGAATCGGCCGCAATGCCTTGAGCTGCGCATTGCAAGCCGATTCCTTGTCGTGAACTTGGTTGGCGGAAGTTTCCACATGACGAGCCAGCATTCTTGAACCATCGGAACGCCGCCTGCTCGACGTTGCGAAAGTCAGGTTTCGGGGCAACCACTGCTCGGCAGGGCGAACGTCAGCTTCCGGGCGGTCAATCCTATCGGGCCGATGACGGCTTCGGGTCGCAAGCCCCCCAGGCAGCCCATCCCCCTCAAACCTCCCTCACCTTCACACCCCCCGCCCGCAACGCCCGCACCACGCGCGCCGGCGTGCCGCGCGCGACCGCGAGCAGGCTGGCCGCGGACAGGGGCGCGACGACGAAGGGCGAGGCGGCCATCAGCTTTTCGGGCGAGGCGAGCACCACCGTCTCGGCGGCGCGTTCGTGCAGGGCGCGCTTGACGGCGGCCTCCTCGGCGTCGCCGGTGCTCAGGCCGGCGTCGGGGTGGACGCCGGTCACGCCGAGGAAGAACAGGTCGGCGCGCAGGCGGGCGGCGGCGTCGATCACGCCGGCGCCGACGTTGACCATCGAGTGGCGGAACAGGCGGCCGCCCAGCACCAGGATCTCGATGCCCGGGTGGCGCGCCAGTTCGACGGCCACGGCGGGACTGTGGGTGACGAGGGTCGCGCGCAGTCCGGGGGCGAGGTGGCGCGCGACCTGGATCGCGGTGGTGCCGCCGTCGAGGATCACCACCTGGCCGTCGCGAACCAGCGACGCGCCGAAGCGGCCCAGCGCCGCCTTGTCGGCCACCGACACCTGCTCGCGCAGCGCCAGGTCGCCCATGGCCGGCGACGCCGGCAGCGCGCCGCCGTGCACCCGCTGCAGCCGGCCTTCGGCGGCGAGTTCGCGCAGGTCGCGCCGGATCGTGTCCTCGGAGGTGCCCAGTTCCTGTGCCAGGGCCTTGGCGACGAGCTGGCCCTCGGCGGCCAGGCGGGCGAGCAGCAACTGCTTGCGTTGGGTGGTGAGCATGGGTTGTCGATTTCCGATGTTTGCACGATACTGCACGAAACTACGCGATCATGCCATGCCTTCACCCAATGTCGATTCGAGCCCCTACGTCGGCAACGAGCAGATCCGCATCGTCGAGGAGCGCGTGCTGGCGCACGACTGGTACCTGCTGCGCAAGACGACCTTCGAGCACCGGCGGCGCGACGGCCGCCTGCAGGTGGTCAGCCGCGAGACCTACGACCGCGGCAACGGCGTGGCGCTGCTGCTGTTCAACGCGGCGCGCGGCACGGTGATCCTCACCCGCCAGTTCCGCTTCCCGGCCTGGGTCAACGGCTGCGAAGACGGCCTGCTGGTCGAGGCCTGCGCCGGACAGCTGGACGGCAGCGATCCGGTGGCCGCGATGCGGCGCGAGGCGATCGAGGAGACCGGCTACGCGGTGCACTCGCCGCGCAAGGTCTTCGAGGCCTACATGAGCCCCGGCTCGATCACCGAGAAGCTGCACTTCTTCGTCGCCGCCTACGACGACGGCGATCGCCGCACGGCCGGCGGCGGCGAGGTCGACGAGGGCGAGGACATCGAGGTGCTGGAAATGACGCTCGCGCAGGCGCTGGCGGGTATCGCCAGCGGCGCGATCCAGGATGGCAAGACGATCATGCTGCTCCAGCACGCGGCCCTGACGGGCCTCGACAAGCTCTAGGCGTCTGCCCGGAACCGGTCGACGGCCGCCGCGCCCGCACCTAGTCGCCCTCGACGCAGGCCTGGATCGCCGCCCCCACGGTGGCGACCGCCTGGCGCTGCGCCGCGGCGGCCAGCAGCGGCGAGCCGAGCGCGTGCTTCATCGTCGCCAGTCCCACCAGGTAGGAGGCGATCAGCGCGGCGCGCAGCTCGGCGTCGCGCCCGTGCAGCAGGCGCGCCAGCGGCAGCACGAACTCGGCATGGAAGCGGGCGGAGACGCGCTCCCGCGTGGCGGCGCTGCCCGACGAGCGCAGCAGCATGCCCAGCGCATCGAAGCGCGCGGCGCGCCGCTCCTCGCTGCCCTCGAGCACCATCGTCGTGATGGTCTCGCCGAAGCGGCCCATGTCCAGGCCGTCGAAATGGCCGCCGATCGCGAAGGCGCCGTCGAGGGCTTCGTCGAACAGCTTTTCCTTGCCGCCGAAGTAGCGGTTGACCAGCGCGGCATCGACGCCGGCATCGGCGGCGATGTCGCGCGTGCCGACGTTCTCGTAGGCCTCCAGCGAGAAGCGCACGCGGGCGGCGGCGAGGATGCGGGCGCGGGTATCGCCGGCATGTCGCGCCGGCCGGGCGGCGGTGGCGGGGTCGGTCTTCTGGCGAGCGGTCATCCGGGGCGCGTGGCGTTGGCGAAGTGATCGAATTTTGTCAGCAGCCGTTGACATGCACAAGCGCGGCACGCTTCGTCGGCCGGCGAAGCGTGGGCGCGGCCGGCTCGCTACGATCCGTCCATGACTTCCAGCGCCCACCCGCTCGCCACCGCCGTCCCGCGCACGCCCTCGTTCGCCCTCGTCGTGCTGGCCACCTGCATGGCCTTCGTCGTCGGCCAACTCGACGTCACGATCGTCAACGTCGCGCTGCCCGCGATGGCGCGCGACCTCGGCGCGGGCGTGGCCGGCCTGCAGTGGGTGGTCGATGCCTACGCCGTCGCGTTCGCCGCGTTCATGCTGTCGGCCGGCGCGCTCGGCGACCGCTTCGGGGCGCGGCGCGCGTTCGCCGGCGGCATGGCGATCTTCGCGCTCGCCTCGATCGCCTGCGCGCTCGCGCCGACGACCGCCACGCTGGACGCCGCCCGCGCGGTGCAGGGCTTCGGCGCGGCCGTGATGCTGCCCAACTCGCTCGCGCTGCTCAATCATGCGCTGGCCCACGATGCGCGGGCACGGGCGCGCGGGATCGGCTGGTGGACCGCGGCCGGTTCGATCTCGATCGCGCTGGGGCCGGTGCTGGGCGGGCTGCTGGTGGCCAGCGTGGGCTGGCCGGCCATCTTCTGGGTCAACGTGCCGCTGTGCGCCGCGGGGCTGTGGCTGTCGCGCCGCCTGCACGAGACGCCCACCGGGCACGCCCGGGCGCCGCTGGACGTGGCCGGCCAGCTGCTGGCCACGCTGCTGCTGGCCGCGCTGATCGCCACGCTGATCGAATCGCGGGCGCGCGGCCTGGCCGACCCGCTGGTGCGCGCCGGCGCCCTCGCGACGGTCGTGCTGGCCGCCGCGCTGGCCGTCGTCGAGCGCCGCGCCGTGGCGCCGGTGATCGCCACCGACCTGTTCGCGCTGCGCGACTTCCGCGGCGCGGTGTTCTTCGGCACGGTGGTCAACGGCACCTACTACGGCGCGATCTTCGTGATCGCGCTGTACCTGCAGGCCGCGCGCCACTACACCCCGATCGAGGCCGGCCTCGCCTTCCTGCCGCTGACGGCCGGCTTCTTCGTGTCCAACGTGCTCAGCGGCCGGGCGATCGGCCGCTTCGGCACGCGCACGCCGATGATCGTCGGCGCGCTGGTGGACCTGGCCGGCTTCGGCGTGCTCGCGCTGGCCTCGACGACCGACAGCCGCGCGCTGCTGCTGCTGGGCTTCCTGCTGATCCCCACCGGCATGGGGCTGGCCGTGCCGGCGATGACCACCACGGTGCTGTCGGCGGTCCACAAGAGCCGCTCCGCGCTGGCCGCTGCGATCCTCAACACCGCGCGCCAGGCGGCCGGGGCGATCGGCGTCGCGGTGTTCGGCGCGCTCGCGCAGGGCGATCCGGCGCAGATCGGCGCCGGGCTGCGCATCACCTGCGCGGTGGCGATGGTCGCACTGGCCTGCGCGGCGCTCGCGGCGGCGCGGCTGGGGGGTGTGCCGCCACACCGCTGAGGCCGCGTGCCGCGCTCACTCCGCCGGGTCGTCCTCGGTGACGAGCACGTCGGCGCGCTGCGGCGGCGCTTCCTCGTCCATCTCCTCGCCCAGGAAGCCGCCGCTCTGGTGCGCCCACAGGCGCGCGTAGAGGCCGCCGCGAGCCAGCAACGCGCGGTGATCGCCCTCCTCCACGATGCGGCCCTTGTCCAGCACGACCAGGCGATCCATCGCGGCGATGGTGGACAGGCGGTGCGCGATCGCGATCACGGTCTTGCCCTCCATCAGGCTGTAGAGGCTGGCCTGGATGGCGGCCTCCACCTCGGAGTCGAGCGCGCTGGTGGCCTCGTCCAGCAGCAGGATGGGCGCGTCCTTGAGCATCACGCGCGCGATGGCGATGCGCTGGCGCTGGCCGCCCGAGAGCTTGACGCCGCGTTCGCCCACGTGCGCGTCGTAGCCCTTGCGGCCCTTGGCGTCGGCCAGCGTGGCGATGAACTCGCCGGCCTCGGCGCGGCCGGCGGCGGCGATCATCTCGACGTCGGTGGCGTCCGGGCGGCCGTAGAGGATGTTGTCGCGCACGGAGCGGTGCAGCAGCGAGGTGTCCTGCGTGACCATGCCCACGTGGGCGCGCAGGCTGTTCTGGGTGACCCGCGACACGTCCTGGCCGTCGATCAGCAGCCGCCCCGACTCGACGTCGTAGAAGCGCAGCAGCAGGTTGACCAGCGTCGACTTGCCGGCGCCCGAGCGCCCGACCAGGCCGATCTTCTCGCCCGGCCTGATGGTGAGGGAGAAGTGCTCGATGACCTGGCGCTTGCCGCCGTAGGCGAAGCCGACGTCCTCGAACCTGACCTCTCCGTGCGGCACCCGCAGCTCGGTCGCGTCGGGCGCATCGACGATGGCGTGCGGCCGCGACAGCGTGTTCATGCCGTCGGTGACGGTGCCGATGTTCTCGAACAGCGAGGCCATCTCCCACATGATCCAGTGCGAGATGCCGTTCAGGCGCAGCGCCAGCGCCGTGGACGTCGCCACCGCGCCGACGCCCACCTTGCCGTGCATCCACAGCCACAGCGCGACGCCGGCCGTGCTGATGATCAGCAGCATGCTCAGCACGTGGTTGACCACCTCGATGCCGGTGATGTAGCGGCCCTGCTGGTAGGCGGTGGCGATGAACTCCTGCATCGCCTGGCGCGCGTAGCTCGCCTCGCGGCGCGCATGCGAGAACAGCTTGACGGTGGAGATGTTGGTGTACGCGTCGGTGATGCGCCCGGTCATCAGCGAGCGCGCGTCGGCCTGCAGCGCACCCACCTTGCCCAGGCGCGGCACGAACCAGCGCAGCGCGAACCCGTACAGCACCATCCAGCCGAGGAACGGCCCCAGCAGCCACAGGTCGAAGGTGCCGACCACCGCGATCATCGTGACGAAGTAGATGACCACGAACACGAGGATGTCGGTGATCGTGATGATGACGTCGCGCACGCCCAGCGCCGTCTGCATCACCTTGGCGGCCACGCGACCGGCGAACTCGTCCTGGTAGAAGCTCATGCTCTGCGCGAGCATCATGCGGTGGAAGTTCCAGCGCAGCCGCATCGGGAAGTTGCCGAACAGGGTCTGGTATTTCAGCGCGGCCTGCAGCAACACCAGCAGCGGGCTGAGCGCGAGGATGCCTGCCAGCAGGAGCAGCTTGTCGCGCTCGCGCGCCCACAGCTGCGTCGGCTCGACCTGGCTGAGCCAGTCGACGACATGGCCCATGAAGGCGAACAGCAGGGCCTCGAACGCGCCGATCGCGGCGGTCAGCAGCGTCATGCCCAGCACGTAGCGGCGCACGCCGGCCGAGGCGGCCCAGATGAACGGGAACACGCCCTTGGGCGGGGGCGGCGGCTCGGCGTCCGGGTAGGGATCGACGAGGCTTTCGAAATGACCGAGCAAACCAGGACTCCTGTTGGCACGGCCGCCCGCGCCCGCGAAAGAGCGTTCGGCAGCCGGAAGCGCGCGACGCGCAACCCGCAAGACTACGCGAAAACAGTGGCCCACGTGCCAGATTGGGCACACGTTGCGCCCCGGCATCGCCGATTCAGGCGATGCCGTCGCGGGCCGCAAGGCGCAGAATGGAGCCGAACGCCATAAAAGGCGCGCCGAGCGAGGGTTCGAGCACGCCAGCATGACCTGAGAGGCCATGGCCCAGAACAGCGACATCGTGTACAGCGCCACCCAGCACATCGACCGGCTCATGCGCCGCGTGGTGTTGCTGATGCTTGGCGCGGGCGTGCTGGCCGTGCTGGCGATCTGGCGCATGGAGGTGGTCGACGGCACGATCGACCCGTTCAACCGCACCGCCTACCCGCTGATGGCCCTGGTGTTCACCGCCAGCTTCCTGGCCCTGTGGCGCTACCCGCGCGCGCTGTTCTTCGCCCGCTGGATCGGCTTCCTGTGCATCACCTCGGCCCTGCTGTTCGACCTCTGGGACCAGATGCACATGGCCGGCCCGCTGCTGGGCCACTACAACGCCCTGACGATCCTGAGCTGGCTGCCGCTGTGCTACGCGATGGCCTTCTTCATGCTCGAGACGCGCCAGGCCCTCGGCGCCGTCGCCGTGCTGCTCGCCTTCGTCGCCATGTGCACGGTGCTGCGCAGCGGCGCCCCCACGCCCTACGCCGCGCAGGACAGGGCGCTGATGGTCAACACGCTGGTCTCGCACGCAGTGCTGGTGGTCTGCCTGACCGGCGGGCTGTGGCTCAAGCACGTGGTCACGGTGCAGGGCGAGCAGGCCACGCGGCTGAACCTGCTGGCCGCCACCGACCCGCTGACCGGCCTGGCCAACCGCCGCCAGACGCTGGAGCTGATGGACCAGCTCGCCCGCGAGGGCCGGCTCGACCTGGCGCCGGTGGTGCTGCTGTGCGACCTGGACCACTTCAAGAACATCAACGACGGCTGGGGCCACGCGATGGGCGACCAGGTGCTGGTGGCCGTGGCCAGCGCGCTGCGCGCAAGCACGCGCGATGCCGACACGGTGGCGCGCTGGGGCGGCGAGGAATTCCTGGTGGTGCTGCCCGCCACCCACACGGGCGAGGCCACCGAGCTCGCGGAGCGCCTGCGACTGCGGGTGCAGGCGCTGCAGGTGTCCGACCGCCACGAGTGCCCGGTGCCGATCACGCTGAGCATCGGCATCGCGTGCCTGGCGGCCGGCGAATCGGGGGCATCCTGGCTCAAGCGCGCGGACGTCGCGCTCTACCAGGCCAAGGACGCCGGCCGCAACTGCTGCCGCATGGCCGACCTGCCGGAGGCCTGAGCGCGCCTCAGTTCGACGACCGGAAGGTGTTGCACTGGTCGATCTGGCCCGACTCGAAGCCCTGCTTGAACCAGTGCACGCGCTGCGCGCTGGTGCCGTGGGTGAAGGTGTCGGGCTGCACGGTGCCGCTGGCCTTGCGCTGCAGCGTGTCGTCGCCGATCTGCGTGGCGGCGTTCAGCGCCTCGTCGATGTCGCCGGCCTCGATGATCTGCTTGGTGGCCTGCGCCTTGTTGGCCCAGATGCCCGCGAAGCAGTCGGCCTGCAGTTCCAGGCGCACCGACAGCGCGTTGGAGCGCACCGCGTCGGCGTTGCGGCGCGCGGCGTCCACCTTGTCGGAGATGCCCAGCAGCTTCTGCACGTGGTGGCCCACTTCGTGGGCGATCACGTAGGCCTGCGCGAAGTCGCCCGGCGCGCCGAGCTTGGTGCGCAGCAGGTCGTAGAAGCTCAGGTCGATGTAGACCTTCTCGTCGCCGGGACAGTAGAACGGCCCGGTGGCCGATTCGCCGCGGCCGCAGGCCGTGGCCGTGGCGTTGCGGAACAGCACCAGCTTCGGGTCGCGGTAGGTGCCGCCGCGGGCCTTGAACTCCTGCGTCCACACGTCCTCGGTGTCGGCAAGCACGGTGGAGACGAAGGCCTTCATGCGATCTTCCTCGGGCGTGTGCGCCACGCGCTGGCCCGGCGGCGCGTGGGCCGGCGCGCTCTGCTGCACCACCGGCCCGCCGCCGCCGCTGAGCAGGCCGAGGATGGTGAGGGGATTGATGCCGAAGATCCAGCCGCCGATCAGCGCAATGGCGATGGTGCCGATGCCGATGTGGCGCACGCCGAATCCGCCGAAACCCGATCCACCGCCGCCGCCCTGGTCGCGCAGGTCCTCGACGTTGTCGCTCTCGCGCTGGCCTTCCCATTTCATCCGCTGCTCCTCGGTCGTCCGGCTGGCCCGCGA
Organism: uncultured Vitreoscilla sp.; assembly: GCA_964418745.1. Classification (GTDB taxonomy): domain Bacteria; phylum Pseudomonadota; class Gammaproteobacteria; order Burkholderiales; family Burkholderiaceae_C; genus Scleromatobacter. The sequence goes on along the minus strand of CAYQMX010000050.1, from coordinate 8,395 downwards.
CAGGAAGCGTCGGGGACCCAGGCTCCTTCAGGACGCCAGCCGCCATTGTGGCGCCGCCCCGGGCGGTCGGCCAGCGGGACAGCGGGCGCGGGTGCGGGTGCGGTGCCTACTGCAGGTCGCCGCTGGCACCCGGGAACTTGTGCGCGTACTTGGCAATCCACTCGCCCGCCGCCTCCTCGGAGCTGAGCTCGCGGCCCTCGGCGCGCGCGATCGAGCGCCGGTAGTCCTCGATGTAGCAGACCTGCGCGACCATGCGGGCGCGGAACACGTCCTCGGCGTCGAGGAAGCTCACGCCCAGCTCGTGGCCGCCGCCCTCGCGGCACGGCCGGCACCAGGCGACCCGGGCGCGCGCCTCGAACGCCGGCTCGACGTAGGCGATGCGCACCTCGATGAGCGCGCCCGGCGCCACCGGGACGTCGGAGTGCACTGCCAGTCCGCCCAGGCTGATGTCCTGGGTGTGGAAGGCGGTCGTGGGCCCGCGCAGGTCCGTGCGGATCTCGATCGGCACGTCGAGCGGGTGCCGGATGAACTGCCTCATCGCTGCAAATTCCTGGTGGTCTCGGCTGCGGACGTTCGCCGGCGCGCAACCCGTTTGTACAACCGGGGACGTCGCCCCGCACGCCCAATGGTTGTACAGGTGTTGGCGCGCCAAAGGGCGGATTCGAACGTGGGATGCCGTCCAGATCGAGGCATGGCATGAAAAAGGGGCTCCGCGGAGCCCCTTGAAGTCGACCGTGGATCGAAGCGCTCACTTTCCTTGCGTGGCGCCACCGCTGAGGTAGTCGCGCTTGCCGATCTCGACACCGCCGTGGCGCAGCAGCGCGTAGGCGGTGGTGATGTGGAAGTAGACGTTCGGGTTGGCCCACAGCAGCAGGTAGTCGGCGCCCTTGAACTCCACCTTGCGGTCGCGCAGCTGCAGCACGATGTCGCGCTCGGCGGCGCCGGCGAACTGCGCTTCGGTCAGCGTGTCGATGAAGGCGATGGTCTTGTCGATGCGGGCCTGCAGCTCCGGGAAGGTCTTCTCGTCGTCCTCGAACTTCGGCATCTCGACGCCGCTCAGGCGACCGGCGGCGCCCTTGATGTTGTCGCAGGCGATCTGCACCTGGGACGTGAACGGCAGCATGTCGGGATACAGGCGCGCGGAAAGGAAGGCGGCCGGGTCGATCTTGCGCGCCTCGCAGTGCGCCTGCGCCTTGGCGATGACGGCGGACAGGTTCTTCAGCATCGAGCGGTACGGCGGCACCGTGGCGGCATACATGGACAGGGACATGACGGTCTCCGGATGTTGGGGTGGTGGACGGGAAGGCCGCATTAGAGCGCAGCGCGACCGTTCGTGCCGCGGCCGGGCGGACAACCCTTTTCGGCGCTGCCCGCGCCCACTACCATCCGGGCCATGACCCCGACCGACCGCCGTTCCGTCGCGCTGCTGCTGGCCCTGCAGCTGGTCGCCGCCGCGGCACAGGCGCAGGCCGCGTCCGCGCCGGCGCCGCGCCGCAACTGGTTCGACGACCCGTTCGTCGCCGCCACGCACGGCCTGCCCGGCTGCCCGGTCCCCGACCCGCCCCTGCTCACCGAGGCCCAGATGCAGCACGAGACGCACTGGCGCGCCGAGCGCGGCACCAGTTGCTTCCGCTCGGGCCGCTGCCGGCTGCCCAACGCCTATCTCTACGACCAGGAGATCGTGCCGCGCGTGGTCAAGGCGATCGCCGCGGCCGGCGCGTTCGAGGACACCTCGGTCTGGGTGGAGGGCCAGCGGCGCTGGGTGTGGCTCAAGGGCTGCGTCTCGACGCCGGCGCAGGCGGCCGAGCTGGAGCGCCTGGTGCGGCTGATCGACGACGTCGAGGCGGTGATCCCGCAGCTGGTCGTCGGCACCGCGATGCCGCCGGGCCCGCCGGCGTACCGGCTGCCGCCCTGAAGACTACCTGGCGGGGGCCTGGTACACGCGGACGTAGTCCACTTCCAGCGTGACCGGAAAGATGGCATCGTCCACCGGCCCGCCGAGGTCGCCGCCGATGGCCAGGTTCAGCAGCAGGAACTGCGGCCCGTCGAACGGCCAGGCGCGCGCGGCGCCGACCCCGCCGACGTCCAGGCGCGGGTAGGCCAGGTGTTCGACGCCGTCGACGCCGAAGCGGATGTCGCGCTCGGTCCACAGCATCTGGTAGCGATGGAACGCGCCGCAGGCGTCGGGCAGCGTCACCGCGGCGCCGACGCCGTGGGCGCCGCTGCCGGCCGGCGTGTGCACGGTGCTCATGACACGGCCGGGGCTGCGGCCGATGTGTTCCATGATGTCGAGCTCGCCGTTGACCGGCCAGTCGCCGTGGCTGCCCAGCATCCAGATCGCCGGCCAGGTGCCCAGGCCACAGGGCAGCTTCGCGCGCACCTCGAAGAAGCCGTAGGTCCACTCGGCGATGCCGCGCGTGAACAGGCGTGCAGAGGTGTATTTCTGGCCGCCCCAGTCGCTGGCGGCGGCGCGCGATTCGCGGCGCGCCGTGATCAGCAGCCGGCCGCCCTCCACCACCGCGTTCGCCGCGCGCGGGCCCGAGTAGTACTGGGCCTCGTGGTTGAACCAGCCCGGCTTGTTGAAGGTCGTGTCGTAGGCCCACTTCTTCGGGTCGGGCAGGCCGTCGACGTCGAACTCGTCGCCCCAGGCCAGCGTCCAGCCCGGCGGCGGCTTGAGCGTCTCCGGCGGTGGCGGCGCGTCGGCCGCCGTCGCGGTGCCGGCCAGGACCGCGAGGGCGGCCAGGGCGAGGCGCCCCCGGCGTGCGCGCCTCATGCGATCCGCCGCCCGGCGTCGTCGAAGGCCAGCACCGCCGCCGCGTCGGGCACCAGCCCCACGCTCGCGCCGGCGCCCAGGTGGGCGTGGTTCGGATCGACCTTGGCGTGCAGCAGCTCGGCGAGGCCGTCCACCCGCAGGTGCAGCACCGACACGTCGCCCAGGTGCTCGGCCATCGCCACGGTGGCGGGCACGCCCGCGCCGAGCGCGGTCACGCGCAGGTGTTCCGAGCGCAGCCCCGCGCGGCGCGCCCGCGCGGGCGCGTCGGGCAGCAGCAGCGTCCACAGCGCGCGATGCACCGGGGTTGCGTCGAGGCCGGGCCGCTCGACGAGGTTGATGCGCGGCGCGCCCAGGAAGCCGGCGACGAACTCGTTGGCCGGCGCGTTGTACAGCGACAGCGGCGCGCCCAGCTGCTCGATGCGGCCCTGGTTGAAGACCGCGATGCGCGTGCCCATCGTCATCGCCTCGACCTGGTCGTGCGTGACATAGATCATCGTGGTGCCCAGCTCGCGGTGCAGGCGCGAGAGCTCGATGCGCATGTTCACGCGCAGCGCGGCGTCCAGGTTGGACAGCGGCTCGTCGAACAGGAACACGCTGGGCTTGCGCACGATGGCGCGGCCGATGGCCACCCGCTGGCGCTGGCCGCCCGAGAGCTCGCGCGGAAGTCGCCCGAGCAGGTCGGCGATGCGCAGCACGTCGGCCGCGCGCCGCACCTGCTCGTCGCGCGCGGCGCGGCCCACGCCGGCCATCTTCAGTGCGAAGCCCATGTTCTCGGCCACCGTCATGTGCGGATAGAGCGCGTAGTTCTGGAACACCATCGCCGCGCCGCGCTCGGCCGGCCGCACGTCGTTGGCGCGCCGGCCGTCGATCAGCAGGTCGCCGTCGTCGATGGATTCCAGCCCCGCGATCATGCGCAGCATGGTCGACTTGCCGCAGCCCGAGGGTCCGACGAAGACCAGGAACTCGCCGTCGTTGACGTCGAGGTCGATGCCCTTGATCACGGCGGTCGTGCCGAAGGACTTGCGCACGCCGCGCAGGCTCACCTGTCCCATCGCCTCAGCCCCCCACCTTGCGCAGCGCCCGGCAGCGGGCCACCAGGTCGCGGTACCACAGCGCGCTGTCCTTGGGCGTGCGCGCCAGCGTGGCGTAGTCCACGTGCACGATGCCGAAGCGCTTGGCGTAGCCGCTGCTCCACTCGAAGTTGTCCATCAGGCTCCACACCATGTAGCCGGCCATCGGCACGCCCGCCGCCAGCGCCTTGCCCACCGCCGCGATGTGCGTGGCCAGGTAGTCGGTGCGGTCGGCGTCGTGGACGTGGCCGTCGGTGGTCGGGTCGGGGAAGGCACCGCCGTTCTCGGTGATGTAGGTGGGCGGCAGCCGGTACTCGCGGTGCAGCGTCAGCAGCAGCTCGGTCAGGCCCTCGGGGTAGATCTCCCAGCCCATGTCGGTCTTCGGATAAGGCTTGTCGGCGGCCTGGATCGGGCCCGCCGCGCTGGCCAGCGCGCGCGAGTAGTAGTTGACGCCCAGGTAGTCGAGCGGCGTGGCGATGGCCGCCATGTCGCCCGGCTCGACCGCCGGCGCGTGGGCGCCCAGGCCGTCCAGCACCTCGGCCGGGTATTCGCCCTTGAACAGCGGGTCGGCGTACCAGCGGCGGCCGCGGGCGTCGTCGAGCCGGGCCTGTGCGCGGTCGGCCTCGGTGTCGGTCAGCGGCATCGTGTGCGCCAGGTTCAGCACGATGCCCAGCCGGGCCGTGGCGCCCTCGGCGCGCAGCGCCTGCAGCGCCAGGCCGTGGCTCAGCAGCAGGTGGTGCGCGACCTGCAGCGCCACGCGGCGCGACTGGATGCCGGGCGCGAAGGTGCCCTCCTCGTGGCCCAGCACCGCGACCACCCAGGGCTCGTTGTGCGTGGTGATCGCCGCCAGCCGGTCGCCCAGGCGGCGCTGGATGCCCAGCGCGTAGTCGACGAAGCGGTGCACGGTGTCGCGCGAGTTCCAGCCGCCCTGGTCCTGCAGCGCCTGGGGCAGGTCCCAGTGGTTGAGCGTGAGGTGCGGTGCCAGGCCACGGGCCAGCAGGCCGTCGACCAGGCGGTCGTAGAAGGCCAGCCCCTTCTCGTTCCACGCGCCCGCGCCCAGCGGCTGCACGCGCGGCCACGAGGTCGAGAAGCGGTACAGGTCGACGCCCAGGCCGGCGATCAGGTCGAGGTCGGAGTCGAGGCGGTGGTAGTGGTCGCAGGCGACGTCGCCGTTGCTGGCGTCGGCGATCGCGCCGGGCACGCGGCAGAAGCGGTCCCAGATCGATTCGCCCTTGCCGTCCTCGAAGGCCGCGCCCTCGATCTGGAAGGCGCTGGTGGCCACGCCCCAGACGAATTCGGGCGGAAACAGGCGGGGAAGGTCGTTGGTGTTGGGCATGGGTCTTACTTCACCGCGCCGGCGGTGAGCCCGGCGATGAGCTGGCGCGACGTGATCGCGAAAAGGACGATGAGCGGGATCGTGGCGATGGCGGAGCCGCACATCAGCGCGCCCCACTCGGTGTTGAGCGTGGACTGCAGGCTGCGCAGCGCCAGCGGCAGCGTGTAGTTGGGCAGGCTGCGCATCACGATCAGCGGGTTGATGAAGTTGTTCCACGACGTGATGAACGTGATCAGCGCGAGCGTGCCGAGCGCGGGCTTCATCAGCGGCAGCACGATGCGCCAGTAGATCGAGAACTCGCCGCAGCCGTCCATGCGCGCCGACTCGACCAGTTCGCGCGGCACCGACGACTGCGCGAACTGGCGCATCAGGAAGATGCCGAACGCGCTGGCGGCGCCGGGCACGTACAGCGCGCGCTGCTGGTCGATCCAGCCGAGCGCGTCCATGATCATGAACATCGGGATCATGTTCATGAACGACGGCAGCAGCATCGTGGCCATCACGAGCCCGAACAGCGCCTTCTTGAAGCGGAACTCCATCAGCGCGAACGCGTAGCCGGCCATCGAGCAGAACAGCAGCGTCAGCGCGGTGGACATCAGCGCCACGTAGAGGCTCCAGCCGAGGTTGCGCCAGAACGGGATGCGCTCGGTGAGCAGCCTGAAGTTGGCCGCCAGGTCGTCGCCGAACCACAGCGGCGGCGGCAGGTTGAAGATCTCGCTGCGCGAGTGCGTGGCGAACACGAACATGAACCAGAACGGCGCCAGCATGAACAGCGCGCCGACGCCGACGATCGCGTAGGCGGTCCAGCGCGCCGCGCGCGCGCCGACGCCCGCTTTGCCGACGCTGGCGGGCAGGCCTGCCGCGCCGCTCATGCGGCGCCCCTGCGCGTGCGGAACGCCAGGTTGGTGATCCAGGTCAGCAGGGCCACCACCAGGAACAGCAGCCAGGACATCGCGCTCGCGCCGCCGAAGTCGTTGAAGTCGAAGGCCTCGCGGAACAGGTACACCGCCGATGTCATCGCCGCCTGCTGCGGTCCGCCCTTGCCGCCGGTCAGGATGAAGGGCTCCTCGAACAGCTGCAGCCCGCCGATGACGCTCAGCGTCACGCCGAAGAAGATCATCGGCCGGATGCCGGGCAGCGTGATGTGCAGGAACTGGCGCAGTCGGCTCGCGCCGTCCAGCGTCGCGGCTTCGTACAGCTCGCCGGGAATGGTCTGCATCGCCGCCAGGTACAGCACCGTGTTGAAGCCGACGTAGCGCCAGAACACGATGAAGGCGATCGCCGGCTTGATGTGGGCCGCGCTCGTCAGCCAGTCGGTGTGCGGCAGCCCGAACCACTGCGCGAGCGCCGCGTTGATCATTCCGTAGTCCTGCGAGAACAGCGAATAGAACATGATCGCGATGGCGACCGTCGACGTGATGTAGGGCAGGAAGTAGACGGCGATCACGCCATCGCGCAGGCGCTTGAACGCGGCGTGGATGAACGCCGCCAGCGGCAGCGCCACCAGGTGCTGCGGCACGCCCGAGGCGATCGCCAGCCACAGCGTGTTGCGCAACGACATCCAGAACCAGTCGTCCTTGAGCGCGAACGCGAAGTTGGCCAGGCCCACGTACTCCATCGCCCGCAGGCCCCCGGTCGGCTCCCACGACTGGAACGCGAGGTACAGCGAGAAGCACAGCGGGAACACGCCGAACACGCCGAACAGGATCAGGAACGGGCTGATGAAGACGTAGGGCGCCCACTTGGGCGACAGGCGGAGAAGCGGTGGCAGGCGCATGTCAGTGCCGCCCGGCCGCCCGAAGGCGCTGACGCGCCCCCTCGGGGGGCAGCGAACGGAGTGAGCGTGGGGGCATCATGTCTCAGCGGCGGGCGCGGAGTTCGAGCAGGCGTGCGGCGTCGGCGAGCGCCTGGCGGATGTCCTTGCCGTCGTCGAGCACGTTGTCGAGCTCGGCGTTGACCGCGTCCTCGGCGAAGTTGGACTGCTTGTGCACGGCGGTCGCGCTGATGTGGCGCGCGGCCTCGCGCCACAGCAGGCGCGCGCGTTCGCCGCCCAGGAACGGCAACGGCTGCTCGATGAACGGATCGTCCTGGGCGGCCAGCAGCGCCGGGAACGCGTCCTGCGTCTTCAGTGCGGCGAGCTGGCGGTCGCGGTCCAGCGTCATCATCTCGATCAGTTCCCAGGCCAGCGCCTTGTTCTCGGGGTTCGAGTCGCGCGGGATCGCGTAGTAGGTGCCGCCGTACGACACGAAGGTGCCTTCGGGCAGCTGGGCGGCGCGCCACAAGCCCTTCGTGCCGGGCGCGACCCAGTTGGCCATCTGGCCCACCATCCACGAGCCGCCCAGCTCGGTGGCCGTGACGCCGCGCCGGAACGCCTCGGCCCACTCGTTGCTCCAGGTCGCGAGGCGGCCATCGAGCCCGTTGCGACGCGCGCGCAGCGCGAGCTCGAAGGCACGGTGGAAGCGCGGCGTGTCCACCAGCACGTTCGAGTCGCTGTCGAAGTACAGGCCCTGGCCCGGCTTCAGGCCGCTGCGGATCATGATGTCCTTGAGCGTCTTGACGTTGCCGATCAGGTGGGCGCCGGTGGCCTTCCTGATGCGGATGCCGCCATCGACGTAGGCATCCCAGGAGGGCTGCAGGTCGGCCTCGGCGAGGCCGGCGCGCTCGAGCAGGTCGGCGCGGCACAGCATCGTGCCGGGGCCGATGTCGGTGGGAGCGGCCACCACCTGGCCCTTGCGGTTGATCGCCTGGTCGTAGGCATAGGCGACGAAGCGCGCGCGGTGGCGGCCGATGTCGTAGCGCGGCTGCAGCAGGTCGGACAGCCCGCCGCCGTTCGAGAACTTGCCGACGAACGACGATTCGAGCGCCATCACGTCGGGCAGGTACACCGACGTCGACAGCGCCGTCGTCATGGCGGTGTGGTGGTCGTCGTACTGGCGCATCACCGCGTTCAAGCCGACGTCGGGATGGCGTTGCGCCCACGCCGGGGCCGCATCCTTGACGATCTGGTCGACCAGCGGGAACGCGGCCACCGTCAGCGTGCGCGACGGCCTGGCGCGCAGCGGCGGCGCGAGCGTGACGCCCAGTCCCGCGGCCAGCACCGCACGGCGGGTGGGCGACCCCGAGCGCACGCCGCGCATGGTGCCTGCGCCGGCGCTCATCCCACAACCTCCGGCCTGCGGCCTGCGGTGCGAGCGCCCTTCGGAGCGGCCGGGCGTG
>CAYQMX010000049.1:854-24827 GCA_964418745.1 uncultured Vitreoscilla sp. | reverse complement strand
GGCGCTGCCGGCGCTGGCCAGATGCGCCGCGGCCAGGAGCGTGGCCCCGATTCCGGACTTGATGAACTTCCGCATGCTGTCTCCGTTGTCTTGATTTGAAATGCGCGATCGCGCCGCACAGAGGTGCGGATGCGACGCAATCCGATGTATGCGCCGAACATGCAATATGCTTTAATTCGCGCGTCATACGAACTTTATAGAAGGTCTGCCGGGCGCGATCTCATGGTATTCACGGTGTCCGCCGGGATCGCTGGCAACGGCCGCGCAGCCGACGAACAGTCGGGCGGCGCGCGCGCCGAGACCGCCTTCGGCGACCAAGGGCGCCTGCGTCGCGCTGGAACCGCCAGCTACCCCCAAACCATCATGAAGACCTGTCATTCAGTGCGAAAAGCATCTGCCGCTTGCATCGCACTCCTCATCGCATGTCTTCTCTGGCCGGAAGGTGCGCGTTCCGAGCCCGTCCAGACGGTCCGCACCCTGGCATCCGGAGTCGAGGTGCGAACTGAATCAGGCCTGCTGCGGATCGAGCCGTGGTCCGACCGCGTCGTCCGCGTGCGGTTCGGTCCGTCGGCCGACAGACCCGGCGATGAAAGTCCGGCGATCGTCGCGCGGCCCTCCCCGGTGGCGTGGCGCATCGAGCAATCAGCGGCCGCGCTGATCCTTTCCACCGCGGCATTGAAGGTGCGTGTCGACAAGGCCACGGGGTCCCTCGCCTTCCTGGACCGGGACGGCCGAGCCGTCCTGGCCGAACCCGAAGGCGGCCGCGGCGTGCCAGGCGTCGGCGTGTCGCAGAACTTCGACCTCGACCCGCAAGAATCGATCTACGGCCTCGGCCAGCACCAGACGGGTGCCCTCGACTATCGCGGCTCCAGCGTCCTCCTGCAGCAGATCAATACCGACGTCGCTGTCCCGATGCTCGTCTCGTCGAAAGGCTATGGCGTCCTCTGGAACAACGCGGCGTCAACGCGCGTGGACGTCGCATCGCCCCGGAACGCCAATCGCCTGCGCCTGCAATCCGAGGCAGGCACCGGCATCGACTACCACTTCATCTACGGCCCCGAGATCGACGACGTCGTCGCCGGATATCGCCAATTGACCGGGCAGGCGCCCATGATGGCGCGCTGGACCTGGGGCCTCTGGCAATCGCGTGAGCGATATGCGACCCAGGACGACCTGCTCGCGGTCGTGCAGGGCTACCGGGATGCTCGCATGCCGCTCGACGCCGTGGTCCAGGATTGGCAGTATTGGGCGCCAGGCGGCTGGGGAAGCCACGAATTCGATCGGGCAAGATTCCCCGATCCGGCAGCCATGGTGAAGGCCATCCATCGGCAGCATGCGCACGTGATCATCTCCGTCTGGCCGCGATTTGACCTGGGCACGGCGAACCATGACGAGCTCAAGAAGGCCGGCGCACTGTTCAACCGCGTGTTCCCCAACGTGTACCCCGCGGGCGAAGGGCGCTGGTACGACGCATGGTCGCCTGCTGGCCGACAGATCTACTGGCAGCAGATCATGGATCGGCTGGGACGGTTCGATTTCGATGGCTGGTGGCTCGACGGCTCCGAAGCGGAGCTTGGCGGCCAGCCAGGGCAGATGGCGGAAGTCTCCACGGCCGCCGGCCCTGGCGCATCGGTGTTCAACGCCTATCCGCTGATGCACACGACGGCAGTTCACGACGGCATGCGTCGCGACATGCCGAACAAGCGCGTCTTCATCCTGACGCGTTCGGCCTATGCCGGACAGCAACGCAACAGCGCGATCACCTGGTCGGGCGACGTGGCCGGGACCTGGGACGCCTTCGCCAGGCAAGTCCCGGCGGCATTGAACTTCTCGATCAGCGGCATCCCGTATTGGTCCGCGGACATCGGCGGCTTCTTCGGTGGCGATCCGAAAGACCCGGAGTACGCCGAACTGTTCACTCGCTGGTACCAGTTCGCGGTCTTCAATCCGATGTTCCGCGTTCATGGCACCGGCGCGGGCAAGGAGCCCTGGGCGTTCGACCTCGCGACGCGCACTCGGTTGAAGGACTATGCGACGCTGCGCTATCGCCTCCTGCCCTACATCTACTCGACGTCGTGGGAGGTCACGAGTCGCGCCGGAACGATGATGCGCCCGCTGGTCATGGATTTCCGCCTGGATCCGGTCGCCCTGGCGATTCGCGATCAATACATGTTCGGCCGCGCGTTGCTGGTCAGTCCGGTGGTGCAGCAGCATGCCGACGTTCGCACGGTATACCTGCCGCAAGGCACCTGGTATGACTTCTGGACCGGCACGAAGATCATCGGCGGGAAGTTCATCGCGGCCAAGGCCGGCATCGACACCATTCCTGTCCATGTCCGGGCGGGCACGATCCTCCCTCTGGGCCCGCAGCTCTCCTACGCGGATCAGCAGAGCGCCACCCCTCTCGAACTGCGCGTCTATCCGGGGCGCGACGGCAGCTTCGAGCTCTACGACGACGAAGGCGACGGCAACGCGTACGAACACGGCGCACGCGCCACGATCCGATTGGCATGGGACGACGCGCGCCGCACGTTGAACATCGGTGCGCGCGAAGGGAACTTCCCCGGCATGGCCCGGAGCAAGGCGATGCGGATCGTCTGCGCGGTCGGCCGCGAGTCCGCACCCGTCGAATACACCGGGTCACCCTTGTCGGTCATGATGGACGCGTGCCGCCCTTGACGTCGCAGGCGCCCAACGCGGCGCGCACGATGCGTCGATCCGGCGCGCCCTGCACTACTCACGCGCCAGGGCGTTGACGGGATCCAGGCGCGCCGCGTTGCGCGCCGGCACGTAGCCAAACACGACGCCGATCGTCGACGAGACCAGGAACGCGCCGACGATCGAGGCCGACGAGAAGATCATGTCGATGCCCACGTGCAGGCTGTTGAACACCGCACCGCCCAGCAGCGCCAGGCCAACGCCCATCGCACCGCCGATCAGGCATACCAGCACGGCCTCGATCAGGAATTGGCGCAGGATGTCGGCCTGGCGTGCGCCCACCGCCATGCGAACCCCGATCTCCTGCGTGCGCTCGGTGACCGATACCAGCATGATGTTCATCACGCCGATGCCGCCCACCAGCAGCGCGATCAGCGCGATCGACGAGATCAGCAAGGTGATCGTCGCCGTGGTCGAGTCGAGCTGCTTGCGGATCGAATCGGTGCGCCAGACGAAGAAGTCCTTCTTGCCGTGACGCTGCATCAGCAGGCGCGTGATGCCCTCCTCGGCCGCCTCCATCGGCGCGGTGTCGCTGACCCGCACGTTGATGTCGCGCAGCCCCTCCTGGCCGAGCAAGCGCGTGGTGGCGGTGGTGTAGGGAATCCAAACCTGCAGGCTCTCGCCGCCGCTGAACAGCCCCTCCTCCTTGGCCGTGACGCCGATGATGCGCACCGGCACGCTGCCCAGGAGGAGAACCTGGCCCATCGGATCGCTGCCGTCCTTGAACAAGGCCTTGCGCGCGTTGTCGTCGATCACGGCCACCTGCGACTGCTGGCGGATCGCGTCGGCATCGAATGCACGTCCCGCCGCGAACTTGCTGCCGTGGACGCGAAAGTACTTGTCGCCCACGCCACCCACCGACCCCGTGACGTCGACGTTGCCGCGGCGCAGCGTGACGCTGGCGTTGTATCCCGGCGTCACCGCGTCGACGTAGTCGAGATGCTCCAGCGCCTCGGCGTCGCCGATGTTCATCGTGCGCACGCGCCACGCCTGGCGGTCGCCGAATCCTTCGCCGGGGAACAGCTCGATGGTGTTGGTGCCGAGCCCCTTGAGCTCGGCCTGAAGCCGCTCGCGCGAGCCCTCGCCCAACGCGACGATGGCCACCACCGAGGAGATGCCGATGATGATGCCCAGCATGGTGAGCAGCGTGCGCAACCGGTGGCTGGTCATCGCGCGTACGGCCATGTGCGTGGCCTCGGCGACACGGGCGCCCAGGTCGCGCAGGACGCCGGCACGATGGCGTTGCCTGGGCGCGAGCGCGGCCGGCGCCCCGCGCTCCGCGGTGCGTTCGTCGCGCACGACGCGGCCGTCGGACAGCTCGATGACGCGGTCGGCGTTGGCGGCCACCTGCGCGTCGTGCGTCACCAGGATGATGGTGTGGCCCTGGGCGTGCAGCTCCTTGAGGATCGCCATCACCTCCTGTCCGCTCGCGCGGTCCAGCGCGCCGGTGGGCTCGTCGGCCAGGATCACGTCGCCGCCGTTCATCAACGCCCGCGCGATGCTCACGCGTTGCTGCTGCCCGCCCGACAACTGCCCGGGCTTGTGCCCCAGCCGGTCGCCCAGGCCCAGGCGCTGCAGCAGCTCGCGCGCCCGCGCGTGGCGCGCGGCCGCCGGCACGCCCGCATAGATCGCCGGGATCTCCACGTTGCCGACGGCGCTCGCCGCGCCCAGCAGCTGATAGCGCTGGAACACGAATCCGAAGTGCTCGCGGCGCAGGCTGGCCAGTTCGTCCGGCGTCATCGCGCCGACCTGCTGGCCCGCCACCGCGTAGGTGCCGTGCGTGGGCCGATCGAGGCAACCCAGGATGTTCATCAGCGTGGACTTGCCCGAGCCCGACGGCCCCATGATGGCCACCATCTCTCCAACGTCGATCGCAAGGTCCACGTCGCGCAGCGCCGAGATCGCGCCGTCGCCCGACGGGTAGTCGCGGCCCAGGCCGCGCATCTCGACGAGGGGCGGACCGCTCACTTCCCGTCGCCGCCGCTTGCGCCGCTGGCCGCGCTGGCCGCAGCACCCGGCGTCGGCGCCTCGCTGGTGACGACGCGCTCGCCCGCCTGCAGGCCGTCGAGCACCTGCGCCTGAACGCGATTGTTCAGGCCGATGCGCACCAGGCGGTCCTGCGGCACGCCCCTGCCGGCGCTCGCCGCGGCCTGCGAGACCACGCGCACCGTGTAGCGCCCGTCCTTGCCCCTGGCGCCCAGCGCTGCGCTGGGAATCAGGAGCTGGTCGCGGACCTTGTCCAGCACGATGGTGGCCTGGGCAGTCATCGCGATGCGCAGCTTGCCTTGCGGGTTGGGCACGTCGAAGATGCCGTTGTAGTAGATGGCCGTGGCGGTGGCACTGCTGGTGGTGCCGGTGCTGGTGGTGTCGCTGGCCAGCGTCGTCGGGCCGGGCTCGACCGCGCGCAGCTTGGTGTCGAAGCGCGTGTCGGGGTCGCCCAGCAACGTGAAGTACACGGGCATGCCCGCCTTCACGCGCGGCACGTCGGCCTCGGAGATCTGCGCCTTGATGGTCATCGTGTCCAGCCGCGCCAGCTTGATGATGGTGGGCGACATCTGCACCGAGTTCACGGTCTGCCCCTGCTCGGTGACGATGGCCACCACGGTGCCGTCCATCGGCGCGACCACGTGCGTGTAGCCCACGTTGACGCGCGCCGTGTCCTCGGCCAGCACGGCCTGCGCGATGGCCGCATCGGCGACCGTGACGGCGGCCCGCGCGCTGTCCACGGTCGCCTCGGCCGCCTCGAGGTCGACGTGCGAGCCGGCGTCGATCGCCACCAGCGCGCGCAGCCGCGTCACTGCAAGCTCCGCCTGCTTCAGCGCCGCCTTGCGCGCGCTCAGGTCGGCCCGCGCGCTCTGCAGCGCCGCGCTGGCCTTCAGCAAGTCGTTTTGCTGCTGCTTCGAATCGATCTCGGCGATCTGGTCGCCCTTCTCGACCTTGTCACCGAGCGCGACGTAGAGATGCTTGATCTGGCCGGTGGCCTGCGCCCCGACGCTCACCAGCCTGGCCGCCTCGATGGTTCCGGTGGCCAGCACGTTCATCTCGACGTCGCCGCGCGCGACCGCGGTCGTCGTGATTGCCGGCGGCTCGGGCGGCTTGAAGTGGCTGCGGATCATCAGCGTCGCCACCAGCACCACCACGCCGGCGACGACGACGCGCCAGGGAGTCAACCATTGCCTGAGCTTCAATTCGATTCCTTCCAGCCGCCGCCCAGCGCCTTGTAGAGCGCGATGCGGTTGTCCTGTTCGGTCAGGGTCAGCGCGATCTCGGCCTGCTGCGAGCCGTAGAGACCACGCTGCGCCGCGAGCACCTCGAGGTAGCTGACGCTGCCATTGCGAAACAGCGCGTCGGCATCGCGCAACGCGGTCTCGCTCGCGCGCGTCTGCGCCCGTTGTGCCGCGATTCGCTCCGCGAGCGTGCCGCGCACGGCGAGCGCGTCTGCCACTTCGCGGAATGCCGCCTGCAGCGCCTTGTCATAGTTCGCCAGCGCGATCTCGCGTCCCGTCCTGGCCGAATCGAGCCCGGCTTGCAACGCCCCGCCGTTGAATATCGGAACCGTGATGGCGGGCCCGAAGTTCCACGTGGCGCTGCCGCTCCTGAACAGCCCCGACAGTTCGGCGCTGCTCGTGCCGCCGCCGCCGGTCAGCGTGATCGTCGGAAAGAACGCTGCCCGCGCAACGCCGATCTCCAGCTGCGCCTGCTGCAGCGAATGTTCCGCGGCGAGCACGTCGGGCCGTTGCTGCAGCACCCGCGATGGCAATCCACCCGGCACGTCGAGCAACGTGGCCGACTGCACCGGCAATGCCTGCATCGGCAACAGGTCGTCCGGCACGTCTTGTCCCACCAGCAGGCGCAATGCGTTCCGATCGAGCTCCAGCTGCGACTTCCCGGCCGCAACCGCACCCCGCGCCGCCTCGAACGCCGCCTGCGCCTGCACCACTGGCAGGCCCTTGATCGCACCCAGTTCATGCATGCGACGATTGAGGTCCAGGCTGCGATCGTCCAGCGCCAGCAGGCGTTCGTTCAGCCGTTGCGTCTCGGCATCGGCCGCGAGTGCCAACCATTGCGTCGCAACCTCCGCCACCAGGCTGATGCGCGCCGAACGCGCGCCTTCGGTGCTGGCCAGCCAGGCCTGCAACGCTGCGGCGCTGGCGTTCTTCACGTGGCCGAACAAGTCGATCTCGTAGCCGGAGAGCGCGACGCTCAGGCTCGTGCGATTGCCGACGGAGCCGCCTGCATACGACCGCGTGAAGTTCCCCGCGCCGGTGACATTCGGCTCGCTGGAGGCGTCCTGCACGCGGTACTGGGCACGCGACTGCTCCACATTGAGCACCGCCACGCGCAGGTCGCGGTTGTTGGCGAGGGCCAGGTCAACGACGCGGCGCAGGCGGTCGTCGAGGATGAAGTCGCGCCAGCCGATGTCGACAGCGTCACGCAGGGGCAACTGCGTGGACGCCGGCGCGGGCGATGCGGGCCAGGAGGATGCCACGGGCGCATCGGGACGCCGGTACGCCGGCGCCAGGTCGACGCAGGCGGACAGCAGCACGAGCGACACGGCCACGCAGGCAAGCGACCGGACAAGGTTTAGTTGGGACACCGCACGATCGTATCAGTCGGCCGCTGTGGCACGCCATGGGCATTTGGCCGGAGTGCATCGCAATCCAGGGGTTCCACCCATGGCTGCAGACGCCAGCGGCCTCGTCCGGCATCACGCCTCCTGCCGGATTCGCCGCACTCCGCTCACGAGAGCGCAACTCGTCCGAGTCGTACCGATGGGCGCGCTTGCGCACCAACTCGAAGCACCGCGAAGGCGCGCGACGCCTGTGTGGCAAGAAAGTTCAAATATTTGACAGCCGATTGGTGTTTTTACTCATTCATTCGTTTGGTGCCCGAACTAGTATTGACTTGACGGAGACAGGAACACCACTACAACGGAGGACGTGACGCCATGGCGAACGATTCCAACGGATCCCGTACCACGGAGATCTCGATTTGCACCCAGGCTTGCGCCACTGCCGAAACCGGCGGTGGCTCGCCGAGCCCAGACGCGGCACCGAAGCGTGCCGGCCCCACGACCAACGCTGCGCCTGGATTGCCGCCGTCGGGGCTTCGCCCCTGAGCGCTCCGCATCGACCCTGTCCGGAACCTCCGCGGCTGCCCCGACCTTGATGCTGCGAACCCATGCATCAGTCGCTCACGCCCGCGGTGTGTCCTCGGGCGACCGCAGTCGCATACAGCCCGCACCCGTGGGCACCGATCAGCTCCCGTAACCACAAGCCAGCGCCAACGCCGATACCGCCAATGCGCGTCGTCGGCATCAGACCAAAAAAAGGAAATTGACATGAGACAAGTCACCCACACCCTTGGAGCTCCAGCCGTCGTGCTGGCCTGCTGTGCCCTGATCTCCGCTTGTGGCGGGGGGGGTGGCGGCAGCGGAGGGGGCGCCGTGCAGACCATCAGTTTCGATTTTCCGAGCACCCCCACCTTGGCCACCACGCCCACGCTGACGGCCACCGCCAGTTCCGGGCTGCCTGTCACCTTCTCATCCCAAACGCCGGCGATCTGCACGGTCACTGACGCCAAGCTCTCGATGCTGACGCAGGGCGAGTGCAAGATTACTGCCAGCCAGGCGGGCGGTTCCGGTTACGAGCCGGTATCCGTGAGCCAGTTGTTCATCGTCCGCCAGACTGCGCAGAAGATTGTCGCTCCCCTCGTGTTGCCGCTCTTCGTGCCGCCCGATGGCACGCCGGTGACCTTGACGGCGACCGCCACTTCCGGCCTGCCGGTGACGTTCACCACGGACACCCCCGATGTGTGTACGGTCAGTGGGACTCAGGTGATCGGGCTTGCCAATGGTCATTGCGACATCATTGCAAACCAGGCTGGCAATGACCAATATTCGGCGGCGGCTTCGGTGAGTGGCCAAGCCGTGGTCGGGAATGCCCCGCCGCCGGTCTTGACCTTGGCGTCTGGCTATGTCCCTGGCGGAAATGCCGTGAACAGCTGGCAGCCCACGTTTGCAATCACCAATACCACGATCGAAGGCGGCGCCGTCACGCAAGGCGCCAATGGCTATCTGGCCGGCTGGGGTTGGGGCAAGAACGGCCAAGTGAACTACAGCGTGGCCAACGGCAACTTCATTTCCTCTTTCGTGGTCGCGCAGTCGACGCTGGATGCGATCACGCAAGGCTGGGAAAAGTCAGGTTCCATGACGGTTGGCGTGTTGGCTCCGGGCTTGGATTCCTTGAAGACCGATGGCGACACGGCTGGTCTGCAGGTCGGGCTCCAGACGCAATTGACATTCAACATGGCCCAGAACGCCGAATGGGTTGCCACCGGCGACAACACCGTCAACGTTGACCTCTACCTCGGCAAACTCATCACCAAGGCAGACGGCAGCACCTGCAATGTGAAACTCCGCGGGGTGGTCGTGCCCACTGTGGCGGCGGCCACCGACTACACGCTGAACCTGGCGGACCTGACGGTCAGCGAATCGTGTGGACAGACGTTGACAAATGCTGATGTCCCCGGCCTGTTGCAGGGCTCGCCAATCGTCGAAATGGAAATTTCGACCGCCGGCAACATCAACGTCAGGCTGCCCGACACCAACGGCGATACGAACTATTCCACCTTTGTGACCCTGGGACCGGTCACCATCCACTAAGACGAGGTTGCGGCTCCTGGCGTCTTGAAGGCGCTGGGGGCCTCGCTCAGCCTGTGCCCGGAGCGCCCCCTTGCAAGTTTCCCCGCGCTTGAGTGGCTGGCTGTGCACATGCGTTCTTCCCGGTGCAAGGCTCCATGCAGTGCTGACCGGGACACGCATTGGCTGCGGCATCGCCTCATTTGACTTTTGAGTTCCCCATTGAAAGCTCCTTCATGACTGGCTACTTCAACGCCATCGCACCTGTTTCCTACGGCGGCCCCGACAGCACCAACCCGCTGTCTTTCCACCACTACGACAAGGACCGCCTGGTCCTTGGCAAGCGCATGGAGGATCACCTGCGCTTTGCCGTTTGCTACTGGCACAACTTCGTCTGGACGGGGCTGGACCCGTTCGGCGGAGCGACCTTCGAACGGCCCTGGTTCCAGGGCGGCTCGCCCATGGAGCTGGCCAGGCTCAAGGCCGACGCGGCCTTCGACTTCTTCAGCAAGCTGGGCGCGCCCTACTACTGCTTCCACGACCGCGACGTGGCCCCCGAAGGCGCCACGCCGCGCGAGAGCCAGGACAACTTCAAGCGCATCGTCGAACTGCTGGGCGAGAAGCAGCAGGCCACGGGCATGAAGCTGCTGTGGGGCACGGCCAACCTGTTCAGCCACCGCCGCTTCATGTCCGGCGCGGCCAGCAACCCGGATCCGGAGATCTTCGCCATGGCCGCGCTGCAAGTGCGCGACGCGATGGACGCCACCCTCAAGCTGGGCGGCGAGAACTATGTGCTGTGGGGCGGTCGCGAAGGCTATGAAACCCTGCTCAACACCAAGCTCGGGCAGGAGCTGGACCAACTGGGCCGCTTCCTGAACATGGTCGTGGAGTACAAGCACAAGATCGGCTTCAAGGGCGCCATCCTCATCGAGCCCAAGCCGCGCGAGCCCTCCAAGCACCAGTACGACTTCGACACCGCCACCGTCTACGGCTTCCTGGCGCGCTACGGCCTGGAGAAGGAGGTCAAGGTCAACATCGAGGCCAACCACGCCACGCTGTCGGGCCACAGCTTCGAGCACGAGATCGCCACCGCCGCGGCGCTGGGCATCCTGGGCAGCATCGACATGAACCGCGGCGACGCGCAGCTGGGCTGGGACACCGACCAGTTCCCGAACAGCGTGCCCGAGACCGCGCTGGCGCTGTACCACATCCTGCAGGCCGGCGGCCTGGGCAGCGGTGGCATGAACTTCGACGCGAAGGTGCGTCGCCAGTCCATCGACGCCGTCGATCTGTTCCACGGCCACATCGGCGGCATGGACCTCTGCGCCCGCGCCCTGCTGATCGCCGAGAAGATGATCCAGGACGGCCAGCTCCAGCGCGAGCTGGACGCCCGCTACGCCGGATGGGCCGCCCCGCAAGGGCGGGCCATTCTGGCAGGCCAGGTCTCGCTCGACCAACTGGCCGATCAGGTGCTCGAGAAGAACAAGGATCCTTCACCTGTGTCCGGTCGGCAGGAGTACCTCGAAAACCTGGTCAACCGATTCTGTTGAACCTGGAACTCCATCGGCGCGCAACCAAGCTCGAGCGCGCGGATGGAGTGATTGCCTGGCGTTGGCGGCAGCGTCCGCACGAGCACGTGGTCCCGCGGAGGGACGAGTCCAGAACCCACTGAGAAGAAAGCATATCCCATGAGACAAGTTCGAAGGACAGCAGTATCGTTGGCGGCCGCACAGGTGGCCCTGGCGTGGTGCGGCATGGCACTGGCGCAAACAGCAGCCTCGCCGCAGGCGGCAGCCTCCGCAGCGGAAGCAACATCGGCACCGGCCGAGGCTGCTGCGGCACCTGCAGGCGCGGCTTCCGCGCCGGCTGGCGCAAGCGCCAAACCTGCAGATGCCAAGGTCGAGGGCACGCAGAAGGTCGTCGTGACGGGCCAGCGCAAGGCGCTGGAGACTGCGATCGAGCGCAAGCGAAACGCCGAGGAAATCATCGACTCGGTGACGGCCGACGAAGCCGGCAAGCTGCCCGACAAGTCCATCACCGAGGTGCTGCAGCGCGTCGTCGGCATGACCATGGACCACACCCGCGCCAAGATGACCGGTGCCATCGATGAACAGTTCAAGTTCAATCCTGAAGGCGCTGGCATTCAAACGCGTGGTCTGTCCTGGGGCAACACCACCGTGAACGGGCACGAAAGCTTCTCGGCCGGTTGGCCGGGCCGCGAAATCAGTTGGGACGAAGTGCCGTCGGAAATCATGCAAGGCGTGGACGTCTACAAGAACCCGTCGGCAGAAGTGATCGAGGGGGGCATCAGCGGCTCGATCGACATGCGGACCAAATTGCCCTTCGACTCCAAGGACAAGACCGCCGCCTTCTCCACCGGCATCAGCAGCAGCAAGAGCGGCATCACGCCCAAGGTCTCCGGGATGTACTCCCGCCGTTGGGACAGCCCGGTGGGGGAACTGGGCTGGATCGTGGACATGGGCTACGAGAAGAACAACTACCGCAACGAGAACACGGGGTTTGGATATTTCTACCCGAACTCGAAAATCCACACCACCGTGCCCGGCCAGACGGCGTGGGTGCCGTCTTCCTACAGCTGGAACCAGGACAAGGGCACCAATGAGCGCGGCAGTCTCTACGCCGCCTTCCAGTGGAAGAAGGGCGACAAGCAGTCTTCGGTAACCTACTTCGATTCAAACCGTCGTAGCTCTGACGTTCAATTCGGCATGGGTGTCGGCGCAGACGACCCTTACCAGACCGTGATCACCAACGGCAAATACGATGCCCACGGCGTCTTCCAGTCAGGCAACCTTTCCTACCCGGGAGGCATTGGTCTCAACGAATTTGTGACGGGCGGCCTGCATGCCAATTCGTTCCAGGGTTACAGCAACACGATGAGTCGAACGCGCGAGCTGGCGTGGAACTTCAAGTGGGTGATCAACGACCGCTGGTCCATGCAGAACGATCTGCAGTGGGAACACGCCACCAACAGCACCAAGGGCGCCCAGATCGGCCTGAGCACCTTTGTGCCCGGCATGAACCTGGACCTGAGCAAGGGCACGCCCGTCGCCAGCTTCGACTCGACGACCACCGCGTTCCTGGCCAATCCCAATAACTACTACCTGAACTTCATTCAACCCAACATGAACAGGGCCAGTGCCGACCTGGTGGCCTTGAAGACCGATGGCAAGTTCATGTTCGACAGCGACGTGCTGCGCGATTTCCGCTTCGGCATGCGCCTGACGACCCGCAAGGCAATCCACCAGAACCCCGGCGGTTCGGGTTGGTACGGCGTCGGCCAGGATTGGGCGGTGATGCAGACGTTGGTCCCGGGCACGCTTCCGGTTCAAAGCCAGTTCGACTTCAGCAACGACTGGAAGAACCTGAATTCCCCCTACATGAATGACCCGCGCTACGCGCTGCCAGGCACCAACGGCGGTGTCTCGGTGAATTCGTTCGGCGGCAGCAACTCCGGGATGCCCAGTGTCGTGGTGCCGTCGGTGGCGCTCCTCAAGGACTACCCGAATGCCTACAAGCAGATGGCGATGTTCCGCAAGACCTTGTGCTATGACGCAGCGAACGTCAAGTTTGCAGGCGATCCCGCGAGGCTCAATACCAAGCTGCATGGCGACCCGAACCAGCCTGGCGACCGTGGTTGTGATGGGCAGGGTACGGACTTCACCCCGCAGACCTACGACGAATCCACCATCACCGACCCCAGCAACACGTCTCAGGCAACCACCGACAAGCACAGTGAAGGCACGCAGGCTCTTTACGGCTCGCTGCGCTTTGCCTTCGATCAGTGGAAGATCCCGGTGGAAGGCTTCGCCGGTCTGCGGGTTGTCCGTACCAGGGCGATTGCCCATGGCTTCGCACAGTGGGGAAGTGGCCTCAAGGCGGACGGCAACCCGGCGGTTCCCAAGTTCGACCTGACCACGGTCACGCCGATCGACGTCGTGGGCACCCGGGTTGACGCCATCCCCAGCCTGAACCTGAAGGCGGCGTTCTCGCCCACGCTGCAGGGGCGTGTGGCGATGTCCAAGGGCATCTACCGCCCGGGCTTCAACCAGCTCCAGGAATACATCACCTACAACCAGAACGTTACCTACGTCAAGGATGCCCAGGGCAATGACACCTCCCAAGTTGCGCAGGTGACCTACACCGGTTCCAACTCCGGCAACGCCAAGCTCAAGCCGGTGAAAGCGGACAACCTGGACCTGACACTGGAGTGGTACCCGAAGAATGGCCAGTCGGTGACGGCCGCCTTGTTCGGCAAGCAGGTCAAGGACATCATCATGTCCGACACCTACACCAGAACCCTCACGGATCTGGCTGGCAACACGCAGGACTTCACGGTCACCGGGCCGGCCAATGCGGCCAAGCTGTGGCAGGCCGGCTTCGAGGTCAGCGGCATGACCTATCTGGACAAGCTGCCGGTCCTGGACACTGCGCTGCCCGACTGGGCCAAGGGCTTCGGCATTTCCTCGAATGCCAGCATCCTGTACGGCAAGCAGACTCTGTACCACCCGTACAACGGCACGTATTGTCCTGCCAATGGCTCTGGCGGCGCTGCCTTGAACCTGTACGGTTGTGATACCAACGGCATGCCCTTCAAGAACTTGCCGGTCCCTTATTGGTCCAAGTTCTCCTACAACATGGCGCTCCTGTACGACCACGGACCGATCTCGGCGCGCCTGGCCTACAACTGGCGCGCCCGCGCCCTGGTGGCTACCAATGCCTACGGCACCGGCGGCGGCAATGCCACCACCGCCGATCCGACGCGCATCGCCCAAGCCCAAGCCCAGGGCCTGCCGATTCCGACGGACGTGGGTTTCGGCCTGCCGGTCTGGGACTCGGCCCGTGGTCAGCTGGACGGGGGGTTCTCCTACAACGTGACCTCCAACATGTCGGTCAGCTTCAGCGTCTCGAACTTGGGCAACACGGTGTTCAAGTCGTACTACCAGCAGACGCCGGGCTACACCTTCAAGTCCGCAGACTCGTCCGGTCGCAGCTACAGCCTGTCGGGGAACTACTGGTTCTGACCTTGGCCTAGCGCCGAAGGCGGCCATGCCGACGCCAGTCGGCATGGCCGCAATTCCTTCACCCCAAGTTCTCAAGCCCGCCCGCCCGCAGGCGGCCGCTTGGGCCCTGTTGGGCGGCTGTCTGAGCCGGGGTACCGCAAGCGCCCCGGCATCGACTCCACGCCGCCTGCCATCGGACAGTACCCAATGATGCGTCGTCGTCACCTCATGCAAGCCGCAGGCGCCTGTGTTCTGCTGGGCACCCGCGCTGTCCCGGCGGTGGCCGGCGGTGACTCCCTGCCTTACCAATGGCGCAACCTGCCTTTCGGGGGCGGCGGTCGGGTGGACGGTCTTGCGTTCCACCCCAAGGAGCGCGGGCTGCTCTATGCGCGCACCGACAGCGGGGGCGCCTATCGGTGGAATGCGATCGCGAAGTCCTGGACGCCGCTGCTCGATCACCTGGGCGCGAGCGACGCCGATCTGATGGCGGTGCTCAGCGTCGCGCTGGACCCGAACGATGCACAGCGGGTGTACCTCGCCTGCGGCCGGGGCACCGGCGATTGGTCGCGCAAAGGCGCATTGTTGGTTTCCACCGATCAAGGCGCGACCTGGCAGCTGCACGAACTGGCCTTGCGCCTGGCCGGCTGCGAAGACGGGAGAGGCAGCGGCGAGCGCTTGCAGGTGGACCCGCTGCAGGGCGACGTGCTGTTGCTGGGCACCACGCGCGACGGGCTGCTGCGCAGCACTGACCGCGGGCTGACCTTCTCGTCCCTGAACTTTCCGGGCAAGCAGATTTCGCTGGTGCTGTTCGCCCCGGACCGCGGCGCGCCGTCCGGCACCGCCTGCAAGGCCTTCTACATCGGGTGCCAGGACAAGCCCGGGCTCCATGCCACCCGCGACGGCGGACAGACTTTCGCGCGCGAACCCGGCACCCCCGCGCAAGTGCCGCAGCGCGCCGCCTTCGGGCCGGACGGCACGCTCTACGTGAGCTTTGCCGCAAGCCCCGGCGACCAGGCGCCCAACCCTGGCAACCTGCGCGAAGGCAGCGTCTGGAAGCGTTCGCCGGCCGGGCAGTGGAGCGACATCACGCCGCAGAAGCCCGCCGGCCGAGGCCATGGCTATGGTGCCCTGGACGTGGATCGCGAAGGTCGCATCGTCACCTCCATGCTGCTGGAGCACTGGGACGGCGCAGGTGACGAGCTGTTCCTGTCCAACGACGGGGGCGCTCACTGGACGGCGATTTCCGCTCGCTCGCAGCACGACA
This sequence comes from uncultured Vitreoscilla sp., assembly GCA_964418745.1. GTDB lineage: Bacteria > Pseudomonadota > Gammaproteobacteria > Burkholderiales > Burkholderiaceae_C > Scleromatobacter. Next base: position 9,184 of record CAYQMX010000049.1, on the reverse strand, counting down.
CCAAGGCCTATCCCTGGCTCGCCGGCCATGTGCCGACGCCCCAGGCGATGGGTCACGGCGTGGCGGACGCGAAGTTCGATCCCTTCGATCCACAGCACTTGATCTACGGCACCGAATACGGCGCCTGGGCCACCGCCAATGCGGGGGCCGCACTGGAGCCGGCCGGTACGGTGCAATGGGACTTCGCCGTCGCCAACCTGGAGCAGTCCACGGCCTTGTCGCTGCTCAGCCCTTCGGGCGGCGTCCTGCTGTTCGCAGCCATGGGAGATGAACTGTCCGGAGCCGCCTGGGACGACGCCGCCCGTGCGCCCGCGGCGGGCCTGTTCCTGCCGCGCCGCGAGACCACACGCAGCGTCGATGCTGCATGGCTGGCACCGCGCGTGGTGGCCCGTACGGTCGAGGCCGGCACGGGAGGCCATGTGTCCACGGATGGTGGCGCCACCTGGCGCCCCTTCGGGCAGGTGCCGGACGCCAAGGACGCACGCGGCGGCCACGTCGCCGTCTCGGCAAAGGGCGGCTTCTTGGTGTGGGCGCCGCCCAGGCAGCCAGCGCTGTACTCACGCGACCGCGGTCGCACCTGGAGCGTCTGCAAGGGCTGGCCCAAAGCCCGCGATGCCGAGTTCGTGCCGGTGGCCGACAAGACCGTGGAAGGTCTGTTCTATGTTCACGATGTCGCGGCCGGAAGCATCCTGGTCAGCGTCGATGGTGGAGAGAGCTTCGCGACCAGCATGACCGGCCTGCCCGCGCTGAACCCGAGCTGGCAGAGCGCGCAGCTGGTGGCCGCACCGGGCAAGGTACGCGATCTCTGGATCGCGATGCCGGACGGCCTGGTCCACGTCCCCGGGCTCGAAGAGCGTGCAACCACCATTCGACATGTGAGCTGGGCCGGGTTCATCGCGTTGGGCAAGGCCGCGCCGGGGGCGACGTATCACAGCGTCTACGTCTGGGGCAACGTCGGCATCGGTACCGCCGAACACCAGCAGGGACTGTTCCGCTCCGACGATGCGGGCGCGAGCTTCCTCCGGATCGACGACGCGAGTCATCGCTTCGGCACCCTGCAGGCCCTGGCGGCGGACCCGTTGGAACACGGCACGGTCTATCTGGCACCGAGGGGACGCGGTGTGATCGTGGGGAGCCCTCGCGCATGAGCCGAATGTTCAACTGCCTGCGGTGGATCGCAGTGTGGTGCCTGGGCGCGGCCGCCAGCGCCGGCGTGGGCGCTGCCGAGCCGGTGCTGCACTACGCCCAGCCCGCCGCCGATACCGGGCAGGGTTGGGAGCAACAGGCGCTGCCCATAGGCAACGGCCGGCTGGGCGCGATGCTGTTCGGCGGAATCGCTGGCGAGCACATCCAGTTCAACGACATCACCTTGTGGAGCGGCGACGAGCGCCGCACAGGCACCTATCAGCCCTTCGGCGATGTCCGTGTCGACCTTGCCGGCAAGGCCGGCGCTCAAGGCTACGGCCGCGAACTGGACCTGGGCCAGGCCCTGCATGAGGTGCACTACACACAGGACGGCGTGACTTTCCGGCGCGAAGCCTTCGCCAGCCACCCCGCGCAGGTGATCGTGCTCCGATTCACGGCCGACCGCCCAGGCCAGTACAGCGGCAGCGTGAAACTCAGCGACATGCACGACGCCCACATCGGGGCCGACACCGACACAACGGGCGGACGCTTGTATGCAACGGGTTCGATGGCTGGATGGACCTCGCCCGGCGATGCGCCGTCCGCCAACCTGATGAGCTACGCGGCCCAGGTGCAGGTGTTGCACGAAGGCGGCAGCATCAGGCGGGAAGGCACGACGCTCGTGTTCGCCGGTTGCGACGCATTGACGCTCATCTTGGGCGGCGGCACCAGCTACGTGCCCGATGCCGCGCGCCACTTCCAGGGCGAACACCCCTTGACGCGTGTGACAGGCCAGGTGTCGGCGGCTGCCGCCCGTCCCTACGCCGAGTTGCGGTCCGAGCACCTGCGCGACTACCGTGCGCTGTTCGATCGCGTGCACATCGACCTGGGCACATCCGCACCGGCCCGTTCCGCCCTGCCCACCGACCAGCGCATCGTGGCGTACACGGCAGATGGTCGCGACCCCGAACTCGAGGCCTTGTACTTCCAGTTCGGCCGCTATCTGTTGATCTCCAGTTCGCGCGACTCGCTGCCCGCCAACCTGCAAGGCTTGTGGAACAACAGCCTGACGCCGCCGTGGAACAGCGATTACCACACCAACATCAACGTCCAGATGAACTACTGGCCGGCAGAGGTCGCCAATCTGTCGGAATTGCACCTGCCCTTCCTGAATTTCGTGCAGAGCCTGCTGCCGGTGTATCGGCGATCCACGGCAGAAGAATTCAAGACGCCGGAAGGCAAGCCGGTGCGCGGTTGGACAGTCCGCACCGAGTCCAACCCCTTTGGTGCCACCGGGTGGCGCTGGAACAAGACCGGCAACGCCTGGTACGCACGCCATTTCTGGGAGCACTACGCCTACACCCAGGACAAGGCCTATCTGCGCGATGTCGCCTACCCGGTGATGAAGGAGGTGTGCCAGTTCTGGCAGGACCAGTTGAAGGTCTTGCCGGACGGACCGATGAAGGGCCGCCTCGTCGCCCCGCAGGGCTGGTCGCCCGAGCACGGGCCGCAGCAGGACGGCGTGACCTACGACCAGGAAATCATCTGGGACCTGTTCGACAACACGGTCCAGGCTGCCGACGCGCTGGGCAGCGACCGCCAGTTCCGCGACACCGTGGCCTCGATGCGCGACCGCCTGGCTGCGCCACGCGCAGGCAGCTGGGGCCAGCTGCTGGAATGGCTGGACGAGATCAAGGATCCTCAGGACGCGGCGCTCGACACGCCCCGCGACACCCATCGCCACGTCTCGCACCTGTTCGGGCTGTATCCCGGGCACCAGATCTCGCCGGCGCGCACGCCCGCGCTGGCGGCCGCCGCGCGCAGGACCTTGCAGGCGCGGGGCGACGCAGGCACCGGTTGGTCCATGGCCTGGAAGATGGCCTATTGGGCCCGCCTCCTGGATGGCGACCATGCCTACCTCATGCTGCGCGGCTTGCTGGCCCAGCCCGGTGCGCGGGCGGCGCAGCAGGCAGGCGCCGGCAGCGAGACGATGAACGCCGGAGGCACCTATCCCAATCTGTTCGACGCGCATCCGCCCTTCCAGATCGACGGCAACTTCGGCGCCACGGCCGCCATCGCCGAAATGCTGCTGCAGTCGCAGGATGGCGACATCCAGGTGCTGCCCGCGCTGCCCTCGGCGTGGAAGGACGGCAGCGTGCAAGGGCTGCGGGCTCGCGGTGATTTCGAAGTCGACCTGGCCTGGGCGGGCGGCCGCCTCACCCGCGCCACGGTGCATGCGCTCCAGGGCGGACGCGGCGGCACCTTGCGCTACGGCGACCACAGCGTGGCATTGAACCTCGCTCCCGGCGGCGTCGCCCACCTTGACGGCAGGCTCGAGCCGACGCAATGAACTGCATCGCATCCGACGTCGACGACGGCTGGCCGTTGACGTCGCGGCTCAAGGCGAACCGTTGGGGTTCGTGAAATCGTCCAGCCTGGTCACTGCAGAACACAGAAACGGAGACAACCGTGAACATGAAGAAGAGCCTGCTGCTTTCACTGGCGGCATTGAGCGCGCCGGCCTGGACGCAAACGTGTACGCCCACTGGCGTCACGCCCTACCTCAACATCAACGGCACCACGTCGTGGGCCGCGCAAGCTTCGGCGTCGCTGAACACGGGCTCCACCGTCGTGCTCGGACCGCAGCCGACATCCGGCAACTGGTCCTGGAGCGGCTGCGGCGCCTCGGGCACGTCGCGCGAGCAAACCCTCAAGCTCACCGCCACTTGCACGGCCGTCGCCACCTACACCAACAGCTGCGGCGCCAAGTCGGTCCAGCAGTACAAGTTCACCGTCTGGCCGGCCATGGCCGCCAATGCCGGCAAGTTCATCATGGTCGACCAGTTCGGCTACCAGACCAACGCGCGCAAGGTCGCCGTGCTTCGCACGCCCCATGTCGGTTTCGATGCTGGCGGGCAAACCTTCTGGCCGCAACAGCTCAGCGTGGTGAACTCGGCCACGGGCGCCACCGTGTACAGCTTCTGGCCCACGGAATGGAACAGCCGGGCCACTGACGCCTCTTCCGGCGACCAGGTGTGGTACTTCGACTTCAGCAGCGTCACGGCGCCGGGCACCTATGAGATCGTCGACAGCGGCGGCCAGCGATCGGCACGCTTCGAGATCGGCGACAACGTCTACCGCAACGTGCTGATCCAGGCCGTGCGGATGTTCTACTACCAACGCCTCGGCCAGGCCAAGAGCGCTTCCAATGCTGGTGCGAACTGGGCCGACGGCGCCAGCAACCTGGGCACAGGACAGGACCCGCAGGCACGCCGCTTCCTCGACAAGAACAACGCCGCCACCGCGCGCGACGTGCGCGGCGGCTGGGCCGACGCCGGTGACTTCAACAAGTACACCAGCTGGGAGGCCGGCTACGCCCAGGAGCTGATGGATGCCTACGTCCAGAACCCCACGGTCTTCACCGATGACTTCAACATCCCCGAGTCGTACAACGGCATTCCGGACATCCTCGACGAAGCGAAGTGGGGCCTGGACTACCTGAAGCGCCTGCAGAACGGCGACGGCTCGGTGCTGTCCATCGTCGGTGTCGGCGGCGCCAGCCCGCCGTCGGCCGACACCGGACCCAGCTACTACGGCGACGCCAGCACCTCGGCCACGCTGGCGGCGGCTGCGGCCTTCGCGGAGGGCGCCAAGGTCCTGGGCAGCCTGAAGAACTCGTCGCTGAACAGCTATGCGGCGGACCTGTTGACGCGTGCAAGGAACGCCTACAACTGGGCGGTGGCCAACCCCAACGTCCTCTTCTACAACAACGATTCCTCGCACGGGACCGCCGGCCTCGGCGTCGGCCAACAGGAAACCGACGACAACGGGCGCATCACGCTGCGCATGGATGCCGCGATCAAGCTGTTCGCGGCCACAGGTGATTCCACCTACCGCGACTATGTCGATGCGCACTACACCACGTCGCAGATGTTCAAGAACTGGTCCCTGTCGGGGTTCAGCGCCGGCGATGCACGCCCCCTGCTGTACTACGCCTCGCTGCCGGGTGCCACCGCCAGCGTGGCCAGCGACATCCGCACGCGATACCGCGACCTGATGAACCGCTCCGACTACGACAATTGGGGTGCCATCGAGGCGCAGAGGGATCCGTACCGCGCCCAGGTCGGCGCCTACACCTGGGCCAGCAACAGCACCAAGGCCAACGCCGGCACGCTGTTCGCGGAAGAGGGCTACTACGGCATCAGCACCCATACGGCCGACCAGGTAGCCAACGCCGCGGTCGACTACCTGCACTATTTGCACGGCGTGAACCCGCTGGGCAAGGTCTACCTGAGCAACATGAACAGCTTCGGCGCCGAGAATTCGGTCAACCAGCTCTGGCACACCTGGTTCTTCGACGGCACCAAATGGGATGACGCCAGGAATTCGCTCTACGGCCCGGCTCCGGGATACCTGGTGGGCGGCCCGGCCGGCAGCCAGTGGGACTGGGACGGTGGCTGTCCGAGCGTTTCCCCGCAATGCGGCTCGACCCGGCCGACGCCGCCGTACGGCCAACCCGGGCAGAAGTCCTACCTCGACTTCAACAGCGGCTGGCCGCTGAATTCGTGGTCGATCAGCGAGCCCTCCAACGGGTACCAGGTGGCCTACATCCGCCTGCTGGCCCGCTTCGTGAAATAGCCCCGTTCGCCTGCACGGCGTCGGCTGATTGCGGGCCCTTGCACCAAACCATCGGCGCCCGCCCTGCGGGCCGGGCGCTGAACTTTTCAGAAGAAGTCCATGCGTAAGAATTGGAATGTGGTTCTGGCTGCCTTCATGGCTGCTGCTTCATTGGCCGCCTGCGGTGGTGGGGGTGGTGGTGGGGGTGGTGGCGGCAGCGGCGGTGGTGGTGGTGGCGGCAGCGGCGGTGGCGGTGGCGGTGGCGGTGGCGGTGGCGGTGGCGGTGGTTCGTCGAACCCACCCACTGTCAGTGGTGTTTACTCGACGGATTCGAGCTTCATGGCGTCGCACGCGCCGCGGGTGAGTCAGCAAGCCAATTTCCAGGTCATCGGCAGCAACCTGACCAGCAGCCTGGAATTGACGGTGACGGACTGTGCCAACGTGAGCACGGTCTCCACCAGTGCGACCGAGGTTCACTTCCAGTGCATGCCCACTGGCACGGCCGGCACGAAGTCCATCACGGTCAAGGCCCAGTCAGGCGGCACGACGCTCTACACCAGTTCGGTCACTGCGCTGGCCGCAGTCGCACCACCGAATGGCACGTCGCCGCTGCCCACGCCCACCTTCGGCTTCAACCTGGGCAACTCGCTGGAGGCCATCTGGGGCTATTCGTATCCAAGTCGGGCGGTGTTCACCACGGCGGCCAAGGCCGGCTTCAACGCCGTTCGCATTCCGTGCGCCTGGGACTCCAACGCCGACCAGGTCACCCACACCATCAATCCGGTCTACATGGCCCATGTCAAGCAGGCGGTTGACGACGCGATCGCGGAGGGCTTGTATGTATTCATCAACGTCCACTGGGATGGCGGGTGGCTCGACAGCCACATCGGCAACAGCGTGGACCCGGCCGTCGACGCAAAGATCAAGTCCTACTGGACCCAGATCGCCACGGAGTTCTCGGGTTATGACAACCACCTGCTCTTTGCCGCAGCCAACGAACCCGATGTGAAAAGCCCGGCGGGGATGGCCACGCTGATGGCGTATTACCAGACCTTCGTCAACACGGTTCGTGCCGCTGGTGGCAACAACACCAACCGCTGGCTGGTGCTTCAAGGCGGAGGCGATACCTCGTGGTTCACCACCCTGCCTTCCGACCCCACTCCAGGGCGCCTGGCAGTCGAGTACCACAACTACACGCCTTTCCAGTTCACGCAATTGCAAGGTGATGCGTCGTGGGGCCCCATGCTCAATTATTGGGGGCCGGCCTACCACTATTCCGGTGACGCTGCGCACAACGTCAGCTCGCCAGAAGAGGGCGCCACGGATTCGGGATTCCAGACCCTCGAAGACATGTATGTCAGCAAGGGCATCCCGGTGATCGTGGGCGAGTTCCAGGCCGCAGGCAAGGGCAGTCTTACCGGAACGGCTGCAGCCTATAACCGTGCTTCCGCACTCTACTGGAACAAGTATCTGGTCGATTCGGCCAATGCCCACGGCCTGAGCCCCTTCTATTGGAGCACTCCCAGCAGCCCGTTCGACTACACAACCGGTGTGGCCAGCGGCCAGGATATTCTTGACGCATTGACCGGCGGAGCCGCACCGCCGCCCCCGAACGGCGCCCCCTACGCCGTGACCGGTCTTACCGCAACGAACGCGGGAACTGGCCAGGTCAGCCTGTCGTGGAATGCCGTCGCCGGAGCCACCAGCTACAACCTCTACAGGGCAGCGGAATCCGGCGGCGAGAGCGCCATTACCCCGGTCGTCACCGGCATCACCGGCACGTCCTATGCGGATGCCGGCCTGAACGACGGTACGGTCTACTACTACCAGGTCGTCGCCGTCAACAGCTCCGGGTTGTCGGGCTTCTCCACCGAAGCTCACGCGTCGACACCCGGCACCAACCCGGACCCGACGAAATTCAACTTCGAGACCGATCTCCAGGGCTGGTCGTCGAGCGGCAAGGCGATCTCCGGAGTTGCCACGTCGAGCGCACAACACTTCGCGGGCAAGCAGTCGCTGGCCGTGAACTTCAACTTTGACGGCACGACGGCCAACCAATCTGCGTCGGCATATTTGAGTGGTGTGGCCCTGCCTGCTGGTGCGACGGTGACCTTCCATGTATGGATTCCGGCTGGTCATCAGATCACGAACATCCAGCCCTACAGCGAGGACTTCAGCTATGGTTGGGATTCCAGTTGGTATGGAAGTCTGACGGCTGGTGCCTGGAATACGCTCACGATCAAGGTGCCGACTGGCCGCACGACGCCGTTGAAGCAACTGGGTCTGCAATTTTCTCTCGGCGCAGCCTGGACTGGAACCGTCTATATCGATTCGATCAACTGGAGTCTCCAATAGTCGGCGCCATTTGCGGCGACGCGCCATGATTTCTAACACTTCGGCGCATCGAAAAGGAACCGCATTGCTGTGAAGAGACCACCCGCACCCACTGCGGGTGGTTTTGTTTCCCAGGGTTGGCCGCGAATCGAGGATCCATCCTTACGCCAGCCCCTCTCACGATAAGACCATACATATGAACTGGAACGTAGTCTTGGTTGCCGTCATCGCTGCTGCTTCGTTGGCAGGATGCG
>CAYQMX010000049.1:0-754 GCA_964418745.1 uncultured Vitreoscilla sp. | reverse complement strand
GCGGTGGCGGTGGCGGTGGCGGTGGCGGTGGCGGTGGCGGTGGCGGTGGCGGTGGCGGTGGTGGTGGTGGTGGTGGTGGCGGTGGCGGTGGTACCCCCAGTGTCAGTGCCGTGAATTCCACCGATTCGAGTTTCAAGGCGTCGACTGCGCCACAGACGAATCTGCTGGCCTATTTCCAGGTCACCGGCAGCAACTTGCCCAGCACCCTGGAATTGAGCGTGACGGACTGCGCCAACATCAGCACGGTCTCCACCAGCGCGACCGAGGCGCACTTCCAATGCCTGCCGGGCAGCACGGCCGGCACCAAGTCCATCACGGTCAAGGACCAGTCGGGCGGCACGACGCTGTACAGCAATTCGACCACGGTGCTGGTCGCGACGCCGCTGCCCACGCCCACCTACGGCTTCAACCTGGGCAACACCTTCGAAGCCACCTGGGGCTACCCGACGCCTGTCCATGCGGTGTACACCACCGCCGCCAAGGCCGGGTTCAATGCCGTGCGCATTCCCTGCGCCTGGGATTTCAATTCCGATCCGGTCACCCACAAGATCAATGCGGCCTACATGGCTTCGGTCAAGCAGGCGGTGGATTGGAGCATCGCTGCGGGACTCTATGTCGTCATCAACGATCACTGGGATGACGGCTGGCTGGAAAACCACATCGGGACCACGGTGGATCCAGTCATCAACGCGAAGATGAACTCCTACTGGACCCAGATCGCCACCACGTTTGCCGGCTACGACAATCATTTGCT
>CAYQMX010000048.1:0-26232 GCA_964418745.1 uncultured Vitreoscilla sp. | reverse complement strand
CGCGTCGCGTTCGTCGGCTATTCTGGTCCGCCCGAATAAATCAGCATTTCCCTAGATCGGCGGCGTCGCGCGCGCGCACCTCGGCCTCATAGGTACTGTTGGCTGACGACTCGCAAAGCTCCAGGACGTTGAAGACCGAGTACGTCCGCCCATTGGATTGGCGTTCGCCAACGGGAGCGCCATCGTGCAGAACGATATCGCCGGCCCTGAAGCCGGAATCCGGGTACGGGATGTTGCCGAGGACGACTCGTACGGGGTCGATGCGCGTGCCCCACACGACCTCGCCCTTGTCATCTGGATTCAGGCGCACCGGAGTAATGCCAAAGTCCCCTTGGATTGGACCGTCACCCTCCGGGATCTGCAGGCCGACGCGGCGCCAGGCCTCGCGTGCCTCGGCCCAGTCGCGCAGCGCCGTTGCGGCAATGCCCATGTTCCAGTTCGCCGCCTCGTCATCGGCCCGAAGATCAGAAGCGCGGCGGTTGTGGTGGAGCGATTCTGCCCATGAGCCGCGGTACTTGTGCACAAGGCCGATGTTGTAGTGCGTCGCGGCGCGATCCGGGTCCAGCGCCAGCGCGCGCTCGTACAGGGGCATGGCGCTCTCCAGATCATCGAGGGCCTCGGCCTCGTCGAGCAACTTGTCGACGGAATCGTGGGGCTGGGTGTCTGGTGGTTCGGTCAATGGAGACTCTCCTCGTCACGGTCATCTGGATGCTACCGTGCTCGGCGGCGTTCGTGCCGGACCGCTCCGAAGCCGACGTACGCAACGGACAGGTGCTGGCCGACAGCAGCAACTAGGTTCGCGCCTTGGCTAGTCGGGGGGCATCGTGACGGCACATCGCGCGACTTGGCGAGCAACTCGGCAGGATCGAAGCCGTAAGCCCATGTGTTCAGCAGACCGCCCGAAGATTCCCGCTCTGAAAGAGGCAAATCAACAGAGGGCCAGCAATGAGACCGGATCGCCGGTTCAGCCACGTGACCGCCAAGAGACAGGTCATGGAGATGGGTGAAACAATCTGGACGAAGACCGGAAGGTTGATCCACACCTGTCCTGCCCAAACTGCCGCGCTAGCCGAAATCAATTTCATCAGAGGCGCCTGAAGAACGCAGATGAGAAATCATGTTGCCCGTGAGCAGTCGCCAGCAACTGACGGGTCGCCTGTTCCGGGTTGCAGGCCGAAGCGAGTTGTCCAGCGACGCAGCAGTGATCCCTCGGTGACGCTCCTATCGAAGTACGTCTTGCAGGTCTTCAATCAACCGGTTAAGCGTGAGAAGCAATGCCTGGGCTATATCGATCACGGTCTGCGTCCCCGACCGGTGCCTGAGCGCAGCATCGAGCGCTGCGGCCCTCTCCGCCACGCCGACAGCACCCAGGTTACCTGCCGTCCCCTTCAGGTCGTGGGCCGCCCACTCGAGGGCTGCCAGGTCGAGCGCCGCGATGGCGTCGGCCAGTTGCCGCGCCATGCCGCCCGCATGGTTCGCCATCATCCTGACGACGCGCACGTAGCCGGGACCGTTGCCACCCAGCCGCTCTATGCCTTGATCGACGTCCAGGCCCGCAACGCCGGCCAAGTCTTGCAAGATCTTGTCGGATCCGGACAGCGCTTCGCCGGCGATTGACGCGCTCAGGGGTTCGATGAACGGCGGTGGGCACGCCACGGGATGCAGCCACTGCAGCAGTGTCCGATAGAGGGCGTCCGGACTCACCGGCTTGGCAATGAAGTCGTTCATGCCGGCGTCCTGGCAGGCTTGGCGATCGTCGCTGAAGGCATTGGCAGTCATGGCGATGATGGGCGTTTCATCATGGCCGGGAAGGCGACGTATCGCGCGGGTTGCGTCCAGGCCGTTCATCTGCGGCATCTGCATGTCCATGAGGATGAGCTCGTAGCGGCCGTGTGCGGCCATACGTACGCCTTCCTGGCCGTTGTTCGCGACCTCCACGGCCAACGCGACCGCATGTAGCAGTTCGAGCGCCACCTCCTGGTTGATCGGATCATCCTCCACCAGCAGCAGCCGTGCCCCTGCGAACTCCCGGCGCAACCGGGCTTCGGCGACCTCCGCCCGGACGACCGGCGCCGGCATGACGCCATGCCCACGATGCAGCAGAGCGGTGAACCAGAAGGTGCTGCCCCGACCCGGCTCGCTGTGAACGCCGGCATCTCCGCCCATAAGTTTCGCCAGCCGCCTCGTGATTGCCAGGCCCAGGCCGGTGCCGCCGTACTCGCGGGTGGTCGAGGCATTCGCTTGCTCGAATGCCATGAAGAGGCCCGGCTGTTTGTCGCTCTGGATGCCGATGCCGGAGTCCTGTACCTCAAACCTGACCGACACCTCGTCGCCCCGATCCTCCAGCAGCACGGCACGCATGACGACGCGGCCATGCTCCGTGAACTTGATCGCGTTGCTCGCGTAGTTGAGCAGCGCCTGCCGCAAGCGCGTGGCATCGCCTCGTAGCCACAAGGGGACGCCGTCGGGGTCCACCTCGATCGCCAGGCCCTTCGCCTGGGCGGCGTCGCCCACCAGCGAACAGACGTGATCGAGGACCGAGCGCAATTCGAAGTTCTCCTGCTCCAGCTTGAGTTTGCCGGCTTCGATCTTGGACATGTCGAGAATGTCGTTGATGACGGACAGCAGGTGTTTCGCCGCGATGCCGATCTTCTCCAGCTTTTCGGCTTGCCGCGGGGTGGGCTCGGCGCGTTGCAGCAGGTGGGTCAGACCGATGATTGCATTCATCGGCGTGCGTATCTCGTGGCTCATGTTGGCCAGGAAGGCGCTCTTGCTCCGGTTTGCCGACTCGGCCGCATCACGCGCCGCCAGGAGCTCGGCTGTCCGTTCCCGCACCGTGTCCTCGAGTTGGTCGCGGTAGCGGTACAAGGCGAGCTCCGCAGCCTTGCGCTCGGTGATGTCGCGCGCAATCTTCGACGCCCCGACCACCTCTCCTTGCCGATTCCGCAACGGCGACACTGTGATGGAGACGTCGATCAACCGGCCGTCCTTGTGACGTCTCACGGTCTCGAAGTGTCCGACGCGATTGCCACGCCGGAGCTGCTCCTGGATCACCCGCTCTTCTGCGAGGCGCTCTTCCGGGATCAGGATCTCTACCGAACGGCCGATGATTTCCCCGGCCGCATAGCCCAGCATGCGCTCGGCGCCCTGGTTCCAGCTGGTGATGACGCCATCGATCGTCTTGCCGATGATGGCATCGTCGGTCGATTCGACGATCAGCGCATATTCGGCCATTACCCGATCCGACTCGTTGCGGTCGATGACGCGATCGGGCAAAGCCCCGAATGACGCGCGGTGCAAGGCTTCGCGTTCCCGAACCGCGTCGCGGGCGAAGGCGTTTTCCAACGAAATGGCCGCCTGGGCCGCGAGAAGGCGGATCGCGTCCATGCGGTTGGTCGTGAACGCATGGCCGGCGAGTTCATTCTCGAGGTAGAGCAATCCGGTCAGGCCGGTCAGGCCGGTCAGGCCGGTCGGCTGGGCGACGACCATGCACATCACGGACCTCGGGTGATGGCTCGTGAAGTAGTGGTCATCGCAAAACGGGTTCGCGACCGCGGCGTCGGCGACCAGCACCGGCTTCCGCGTACGACGAACTACATCGATGATCGAGGCCGGCAGCGAGGCCTCGCCGAGCCGCGCATCGTCGAGGACGCAGACGCCGATAGCCCGCTGTTCGACTCGCGCTTCGGCAGCCAGCACCGGCATACCGTTGCGAAGTACCAGCAAATGTCCCCGCCGCGCCCCCGCGTGTTTCAGCAGCAGCGGCATCAGCGTCGTGAGCAGCTTGGTGGGAACGATCTCGCTGGAGATGGCCTGCGAGGCGCTTGCGAAGCTCTCGAGGTCAATCGACACGGCGGTCGCTTGCTTCAATCGGCGGAAGGCGGCCTTCAGCGACAGGCTGCCGCCTTTTCGAGGCGAATGCGGTGCGTCCAAGGCAGGCCATATCGATTTGTCGTCCTTTCGGCGGATTCCCTCTTGTTGAAGCCCCGCGTTGCAGTTTGATCCAGCCATCGACGCGGTCTATGACAATTCTCAAAGTCGAGCATCCAGCCATGAGAATCCGCGGGCCCGCAGAAATCCGATGCTGGTGGTGGTGATGTCATGGCAGGCACGCCGGCAAGGCATGTCCCTCGCGTGTCCGGGCGACGGATCCATCAAGAGCCGTCCTTCTCCCCATGTCGCCGGCCCAGGCGCCCGAGCGACGGCGGCTAACGCAGGCTCCTGGCCGCTTTCCACTCGCAAGGGTTCTGGCCGACAGCGGCGCCGGCTCCTACTTCGCAGATGGCCGGAAAGCGAGATCGCGCACCATGAGCAAGATCACAGCGAAGTACACGGCAACGTCGACGAGAAAAGGTACCGGTCGCAACTGGTCCTCCACGAGGGAAAGTTTGCCTTCCACCGATACACCCGGCGCATCGAACAGATACGCGAAGGGGAACCCTCCGTTTAGCACCGGCTTCATGCAAGGCTGAATAGACGATGCGCCGCACAAATTACCGTACTGAGCAAGCTCAGGCCCGGCACGCTCGAACTCCGAAGACAAGAGGGCTAAGGCCAGCGCCGCTGACAGAAGTCCTAGTTTGACAATCCAGCTGCGCATGTTGACAGGACGAATATCCGGGTTGTGCGAGGGGCACACGTTCCTGCCCGCATCCCTTCGAAGGCGTCAAGTGTGACAGCCTACCCTGAAGCCGTCGTTCGCGACCGTCCGCAACTGGCCGACATGCGCCTTCGGCGTCATCTGCGCCTCCTTGAAGGTTGGGGACGGGTTCTGGCGCGGCGAGCCGCGCTCAGAACGACGCCCAGTCTTCTGTGCCGGTCGTGGCGGACGAACTGCCAAGCTGGCTTGCCTCTGCGGCCAGCGCCGGTGCACCCGCCGGTTTCGTCTTGGAGGCCGGGCGGGTGAGGTTCTTGGCAACGTCCGGGCTGCGGCGCCCAACAGTGGGCGAATTGGCTGCCGGTGCCGCGACGTAGGCGGCGCTCATTGCTCCTACATGCTGTGACAGCTTGAACACCGCCACGGCCTGAACCAGTTGCTGGGCCTGGCCCTTCAGGCTCTCTGCGGCGGCGGCACTTTCTTCCACCAGCGCGGCGTTCTGTTGCGTCGCCCGGTCCATCTGGCTGACGGCCTCGCCCACCTGTTGAACGCCATTGCTTTGCTCGGCGCTGGCCGATGTGATCTCGGCCACGATGTCGCTCACGCTCTGGATCGAGCCCACGATCTCCCCCATGGTCTTGCCGGCCTGGTCGACCAGCGCGGTACCTTGTTCCACCTGCTCGACGCTGCGGCCGATGAGCGTCTTGATCTCCTTGGCGGCTTCGGCGCTGCGCTGCGCGAGGCTGCGCACCTCGGATGCCACCACGGCGAAGCCGCGGCCCTGTTCACCCGCGCGCGCGGCTTCCACGGCCGCGTTCAGCGCCAGGATGTTGGTCTGGAAGGCGATGCCGTCGATGACGCCGATGATGTCGCCGATCTTGCGGCTGCTGTCACTGATGCCTCGCATGGTGTCGACGACCTTGCCGACCACCTCGCCGCCTTGTGCAGCCACTGCCGAGGCACCCTGCGCCAGTTGGTTGGCCTGCTTGGCGCTGTCGGCGTTGTTGCGCACCGTGGTATCCAACTGCTCCATCGTCGCAGCCGTCTGCTGCAGGGCGCTGGCTTGCTCTTCCGTGCGGCTGGACAAATCCTGGTTGCCCTGGGCAATCTGGGCACTGGCCGTGGCGACGCTCTCGGAGTTCTGGCGCACGTTGGAGACCACCTGCTGAAGGCTTTGCTGCATGGCAGCCAGGCGGGACATCAGGCTGGTGAGGTCACCAGTCGCGACCGTGATGTGCCGCGTCAGGTCGCCTTCGGCGATGGCCGAAGCGAGGTCTCGCGCCTCAGCAGGTTCACCTCCCAACTGGCGCGTCAGCGACCGGGTGATGCCGTATCCAACACCGGCGGCGAGCAATGCAGCCAATGCGGCAACGGCCAGGTTGGTGCGGATGGCAGTGGCGCCTTCGGCCTTGGCCTTCTCTCCCGATTCGGCCATCAGTTTGCGCTGCGCCACCGAGAACGCATCGATGGTAGCCAGGAACTCGTTCTGCGCCGGGCGGACGGTCTTCAGCAGATGGATCGCGGCCTCTTCGACCTTGCCGGCCTTGATCATGGCGATGACTTCGTTTCGGCCCTTGCCGTAGGGCCCTCGCGCATCCACCATCGCCTTGAAGAGCTTCTGGCCGATCGGTGTGTTGATCATCTTCTCCAGCCTGGCAAGGATTTCCGTGTTCTCGGCCACGGCCTTGTCGACCCCCGACAGCGCGTTTCGTACTTCTTCCTGGTCTTCGCGGGCCATGATGGCGCTGCGAAGGCCGAGCAACTGCGCGCTGACTCGCTGGTTCAGGTCGGCGGCCAGAGCCACCTTGACGGCGCGATCGTCGATGATGTCAGCGATGCGCTCGTTGATCGCCTGGATGCGGAGGGTCGTCACGACAGAGATGACCAGCAGCAGCACCACGATCAGGCCGAAGCTGAAGGCCAGTTTGGTGCCCGTTTTCAGGCTCTTGAACATCTGGGTATATTCCATCGCGAAGGGCGCGTTGATCGGTTCAAACTGCCTCGCCCATGGCAGGTCTCAGCATTCCGAAAAGAATTTAGCTCCACTTATCGGCGGCCGAACGGAAGAGCTGAACCCTTAAACGAGCCAATTTTCGAGTAGCGCACCGACTGAGGGGTTAGCAGTGCTACTGTGACTGCAGCGGCGAACCTATCGCGGCGCGACGCCCATGGCTCTCGGCCACCGCCACGGCGCCAGTAACCTCCGGTTGATGAACCAGAGCGCGGCCAGCAGAAAACCGTACCCCATGCCCGTTCGGTGCTTGCGTGCGATCCTCGGCGTCGACACCGATCATCGCCACTCGAGCTCGCCGGCTTCTGCGCTGCTACTGGCGCAGCAAGCCGTTGGTGTTCTCGCAGGTGGCGCGCTGCCACGGGCTATGCGGGTCACAGAAGTACACCGCGACGCCCGGTCGAGCCGTCAGATCCTTGTGGCGTGTCAGTTCCTTGCCCTGGTCGTAGGTCAGGCTCTGGCGCATCGGCGCGGCAATCGAATTCAGCTCTTGAGAGAAGCCGGTCAGCGCCGACGCCGCGGTGGCATCGTCCATCTTGGCCAGCAGCACCAGGCGACTCGAGCGCTCGACGAGTACGCCGACCGATGACTTGTTGCCCGCGCCCTTGATGAAGTCTCCTTCCCAGTGCCCGGGCATGATCCTGTCGTCCACCTCGGGCGGGCGCACGTGAATGCTGACCATGTCGGGGATCGGGCCGCGTCGATCGACGCCTCGCGTTCGTGGCATGCGCGTGCTGCGTCCGTGGCGCAGGCAGGCGATGAGTTGCCGACGCAGTTCACCCCGCGGCTGGGCGTGGATGGCGGTGTAGATGGTCTCGTGCGAGACCTGCAGGTCGGGATCGTCTGGGAACACGAACGCCAGGGTACTCGCGATCTGCTGGGGCGACCGCTTCGCCCTGAGAAACTCCACGACGACACCCCAGCGCACGCAGCGCGCATCGAGCTTGGTCTCCGCGCGACCGGCCTGGCGGCGAGCCACGCACTGCAGCTGGGCCGTATGCGATCCGTAGAGCACCACACCAGAATTGCGACTGATCTCGCGGCTGATCGTTGACGCCGAGCGGCCCAGTGCACGGGCCATTGCTCGAACGCTGCAGCCCTGTTGAGTCGTGCTCGCGCATCGTCATTCGATCCTCTGGCTGGAGCTGCTGGTACTTCATCTGTTCTTGCATGTGAACACCCTACGCTATGAGGTGTTGCACTTCAGATTTGAGGCCGCCCAGCTAAATGCTTCCCCAAAGGTAGAGCGACTACCCGTCTGCACGGGTCTGCCGATCGGCCAAGTGTCGCAGTGCGGCCAACGCCGGCTGGACATCCTGCGGCGAGCACTGCAGTTCATCGGATTGCGACCAAGTCTCGCTGGCGGAATCTAGCGAGTGCTGGCTCATTCCCGCGAGGAAACCAACGAGCGCGTCTGGAAGGCGAACCAACCAGGACTCGTTGCTCTCTCCCCACCGGACCTCTTCAAGCGCATGCTTCTTGGGGTCGTACTCTGTTCCAGCCAGGATGGCCCAAAGTGTTCCCAATTCGAGCGGCGTCAGTCCATTGGTCTCGAATGGCTGGAGCGTTGCTTTCAGGGCCACATGCGCCTCAATACTTGATGCGTACTGGATCGCATGCTCCGGTGTCGACACGAAGAAGTCTGCGAGGATGCTCATGGCGCTCTGCTGTTGAAGTAGGCGATCGTTGTAGGAGTAGGCTACGCGAGACCGGTCACTGGAGCTCGGCCGCCTCTGGCTGGCATGCGTCTGCGGGGCTGGCGACCTTGCCGGCTGCCGGGCTTTCGGTAGCCTGCCCTGAAGCAGCCGGTCGCGAGTGGCCGCTCCTGGCCGCTCAGCGAAGCACCGGGCCGTTGCAATCGTGCCCAGCCACAAACCGCCAGGATGTCGTTCGCCCATCAACCCAACCACAGCCCCAACGGTGCAACAGACATTGCGCAAGCTCAGTCAAAGCTGGGCCGATTGTCGGGCTTGGCCTGCGGCACGCCTGTCGATGGGCCGCCCGTCCTGGTGACCGCGTGCGTGCGCAGGTCTACCTCATAAAGGCCGCCCACGTCGGTCTCGATGGCCACGATGTCTGTGCCGTCGACGAAAGCCATTCGCTTGAACCAGATCGCCGGGCTGCTGACGGGCGACGTCGGATCGGACGGGTTGTCGTAGATCCGGGCCTCCCAAAGTTCTTGGCCGGTCGCCGCGTCGCGGGCAACGAGCCAGCCGCCGCGCAACGCGTCGTCGCGGCGTTGGCGTTCGATGTCCTGCTCGTAGCGCACGCCATCGCGCTCGATCGTGGAGCCGACGGGCGGCGACTTCTCGCTGGCAGTCAGAATGGAAGGCATGGACGGTTCCGTTTCTCGAAGAAGTGAAGTCTGCGCGCACGCGGCGCCGCTGGCCCAAGCCAGCAGAAGCCAGATCGGGCGGGCGTGGGCGATCATCGCTCAGCTAGCGCCTGCAGACGGTGCCCAGCGGTCACCACGCCCGCACAGTCGGCCGCGAAGAATGCCCAGCTGTCGGCATTGCTGATCGCCTTGGACGACGGGAAGCCAGGATGAACGCCGATGCCGGAATGCGCGTACCGCTGGTCGTGATCGGTGGTGCCGGCCACCAGGTGGCTCAGCTCATGGAGGACGATGCGCGTCCAGTTGTCCTGGTCGAAGATAACGCCGCCGGAATCGCGGGTGAAGAAGCTCGACTCGATGTAGACGACATCCATGCCCTCGTACCGGGAGCGCATCGTGAACGCCTCGGAGTTCAGCAACTTCAGTTCGGCGTCGGTACTCGCGCCGCGCAGCGGCACGAAGTCGGTCAGCAGGAACTTGCCTCGGCTGACCGCCGCAGTCAGGCTCTTGAAGCCGGTGGCCAGACCGCGGGCCAGCACATCCATGTCGCCCTCCGTGACCGCGTCGCGGCCGACGAACCAGCGCTTGACGATCTCGCGCGCAGCGGTGCGTGCCGCCGAGGCGCCTGACGCCAGCGCGGGCGCGACCGCGTCGGCCAGAACGATCCCGGCGTTCTGGCACCAGGTCATTGCCTGTTGCACCGAGGTCGCGAGGTTCTTGCGGTCGAGGGTATTGAAGTGCTCGTCGGAACTATTGAGCAGCGTGCGCACCGCCGCAGCCGTGGTCGCGTTCGCAAAGGCGTAGGACGCCCAGTCGCTGAAGTCCTTCGGCAGCATGGATCCAGGCCTGGCTGTTGCCCGTTCGATTGAGCAGATGGGTGTGGCGCGCTGCCGCGAGCGCCGCCGCCCGCGCCTTGGGCACTGCGGGAATCGGGTCGGCCGAGACGCCCCTCGCCGCCAGCAGACCGACATCCTCGGCGACTGCAGTCGTGGCGCGCGCCGCCACTGTCACAGACGCACCTTCGGTCGCCTTGCGACGCGTGCGAACAAGCGGGGCATCGCTGCTCGGATCGTAGCCATCGTCCGTCATCATCGCGTACAGCTCGACGACGGTCGGCCGCCACGAGGCTTCGAATGCAGTGGAGTCCTTCAGTGCCTTGCGGTTCTGGTCGTAGTCGCTCTTGAAATGGTGGTCGTACCATGCAGCCATGCGGGCGGTTCCCTGAGTTTGATGCCGGCAAGGATAGTCTCGCCCTGCACCGCTGCAGCGGTCAACCCAGGGGCGGCGCCACGAAGCTGGGTGCGGTCGGATGCGGCATATCGGGACGCCTTCCCGAACCGGCCTTGCCCGACCGACAGCAAATGGCCGTTACCAATGGTCACGCGCACGCGGTGGACTCCTCCGAAGCCGACCTCTGTAGCCATCCGGCCCTGGCCTCGATGTCCACCGCGGGCAACTCAGCTTCACGCAAGGCCCCGGGTCGTCGAAGCTAGGCAATGCAGCGTTGAATGTGGGCGGGCACCCAGGCCCGCGGACACCGAAAGCACACATCATGAAGATAATCGTCATCGGCGCGGCTCTCGCGCTGCCACTTCTCGCCTCGACGCTCGCAATTGCCGACGAAGCAGGGAGGCATCCTCACTACATTCATGCCCTGTCCGACCTGCGCGCTGCGCAGTGGCAGATCGACCACCGCCGACCGGAAGACGGCGAGGTCCGCGAGGATGAGCAAGTGGCCTCCGACGAGGTTTCAATCGCGATCCGATCGGTGACCGATGCAGCCTATCGCGAAGGCAAGGATATTGGCTTTCAACCGCCGCCGGACGCGCCGATGGCATACGGTGGACGTCTGAACGCTGCGATCGACCTGCTGCGCGCTGCGCGCAACGACCTGGCGATGCCTGAGGACGACCCGGTCGCGCGCGGGCAGCAGCACGCGGCTTTGCTGCGGGTCTATGCCTCATTGCACGCCGCCCAACGAGCAGTCGGTGCTGCCGAGCGGGCGCAGGACAGTCGCGAGTGACCGCCGGTCGAGCCGCTCCGCGTACAACAATGGCGGGCGGTTCGGCCTGAAGCGCAGCAGGTGAACGGCGTGTCACATGAACGCTACCGACGATGCATGCCGCCGCAAAGCCGACGCTCGCGACCGACCGGAATGGCCGATCAGCGACATACCAGGTGCGGCAGTCACAGGCACAGGGCGCGTGTGGGGCCGTTGCTCGTCGCAAGCTGTTTCCTTCTCGTTGGCGCAGGGCCAGTCAATGCGGCGCTCGTTGTGCGCTTCTGATCTGCTCATAGACGGCCTTGGCGTCGTCGATCGAATCAAAGCGCGGCGACTGTTGTTGCGTACCCGGCCAGGAAGACGTTCCACCGAACACTGATCCGAACGGGCTTTGTGGTCCAAAGGCAATCGATCCCTTGCCGCTGCGGCCCTCAGTCAAGGTAACGTCTGACAAGGTGTTGAGCGAGAGCGATTTGATGGTGCGCGAGAAGACTCCCGAGACGATCAAGACACGATCTGAGGTCAGCGCGTAGTAGGTCTTCGACCTCTGCAATGCCTCAGCGAAGAATCGCCCGATCACCATATAGAGGCCGATCGCCACGAACGGTATGCCCCAGAGCGCGAAGAATCCTGGGGCGTTGCCGGAAGTGGTAACGCCTGCCTCCCAGAAGATGGCAAATCCGCACCACAGAAGGCTGAACGGAATCGTGAAGACATCCGAACCGCGTAGAAAGACTCCCTGACGGGGTCTCCCCCACCAGAGGGCGTGCTCTCCACGGGCTATCGCCCCACGAATTTCTTCAGGCAGTGCTGTCATGGGATTTCACTCTACACGACTATGTAAGGTGGTACGGTTGCATCAGCGGGACTGCTGGGCGAAGATCGGGAAGATCAAAAAGCAGGAGTTCGCATATGACGCCGATTCGCTTGGATGTCCCTTCGGTGGCTGCAGCTTCTTAGCCAGCAGTCGCAGTACTTTCTGCACATCTCTAGATTCCTGCTTCTTCTCTGGCGATCCAGGAACCGCCAAGGAACGCATCTCGTCATTCAATGGGCTCACCCTGAGTTGGAGCTCGGTGGCTCGGCCTACCCCAAAGCCGACGGTACTGGGTGGCCGCTTCCGGCCGAGTGGATACGACTGGCCGCCGCGGCGCCTGACTGATGGGCCTGGAACTACTGCGCATGTTTGCCCTTGGCTGCGAGTCCGGCAAGATGTACTTCTCGGGCTGCCGCACGGCGAGCCTGCTCGCGCCTGCGGCAATTCCTGCACAGTACTGCCTTGGTCCAGACGTCTCCCTTGGCGCTCTCGTACCACCACTTCTGTTGAAACTCAGTCCACACCTGCAGGACGCCGCACGACTTGCAATTGAACGGCATGTCGACGTAGTGTCCCCGCTTGACGAAGTCGGGCGTCCCGTAGCTATTCGTGGGGCGAAGGTTCTCAGGATTCACCAGTACGTGCTTTTTCGCCAATTCGCGTTTGGCCGACGCCATGTCACGTGCGCGCTCTTGCGCGACTTCAGCTTCCCTGGCACCCCGCTTGACGCGTCGGCGTTCCAGTATCGGGAGGCGGGTGTCGCGGGGCGTCTTCATATACAGCAGTCCGTTCTCGTGGCATGGTAGCCTGATACCCAGAAGCGATCGGATGCGACCGTCTGGTTATGGCCGGCAGTCGCCTTCCTTAGAGGTCTGCCAGCACTCCACAGTACCGAACAGAGGGGCAGCGACTCAAAAAGCGGGAGCGCACATCTTCCGCCTCTTCGTTGCTTCCGGCCTCGCGTCGGTCATGAAAGTCGCAAACGGCTGCCATCGTTTCCTGATTCCAGCGTGTGTCTGCCCGCGCCACGAGGTTGACGATCGCACCGATGACCGGAACTGCAGCCCCGGCTGGGAGACGCATCTTCGAAACACCGCCGAGCCGGACTACGATGTCGAGGCTCTGCTGACTGCTTCGGAAGAGTTCGCGCGGATCCTGCCGGAGCGCGCCTACGGGTTGGCAAGCGGGCGAGTTCCCTGCCCTCGGCGTCCCGAACCGCGCACTGCTGCCTGTTGGACGCGAGCCGCCTTCGGTAGCACTGACCTTTCAGGATCGCGACAGTTCGCGCATGAGCCAGGACTTGCCTGCTGACCAGTGCCTGTTGACGGTGGCCACCGAGACCTTTAAGTGTTGCGCAGTCTCTTCGATGCCCAAGCCGCCGAACACGCGCAAGCTCACGACCTGCGCAGCGAGGGCATCGAAGCCTTCGAGTTCCGTCAGCAACTTGTCGACATCCAGCGCGTCGTGGCTCACGTCGATGCCACCGAGGTTCTCATCGCTCAGGGTCACGGGGTCGCCGCCGTCTCGCTTCTCGGCCCGACGCCGGCGTGCGCCGTCGACCAGCGCCTGCCGCGTGATGCGCGATGCCATGGCAAGGACATGAGCACGGTCCTGCCAGCAGATCTCGCGCAGTGCCTGCATGCGCAGGTAAGCCTCGTTGACCAGCGCCGTGGGACGGATCGTCAAGTGCCGCTCATTGCGCAATTCGCGAACGGCGATCGCGTGGATGTCGCGATAGAGATGCGTGAAGATCTCTCCGAACGCGCGGCGGTCCCCCTCCGAGCACTGGGCCAGCAGCGAGTTCAGGTCGAAATCCGCTGCTTGTCCGTCTGCCATCCGATGCACCCTCTTCGCCCACGTGCCATGGAAGATAGAGGATTCGGCCTTGCTCCGCAACCGGCTCAAGGCAGGAGCTTGGCGGCCCAGTGGCTGGCTTCGTCGGAGCGCCCCATGCCGAGACAGGCGTCGCGGAGGGCGGCATATCCCAGCTGGGTGCGACGGAACCCGCTGCCGCGCGAGGCTTCCAACGCGGCGACGGCCGGCTCCAGCACGCGTTCCGCCTGGTCGAAGTGCCTGGCGCGTACCAGGCAGGCGCCGACCGCGACGGCGGCCGCGTCGTTCAGCCATGCGCCCGCCGGAAGGATCCGTCGCCGCCTCGCCTCGACCTGTTGCAGGATGGCCAGCCCGGTCTCGTGCGACCCCAGGTTGCACAGTGCTGCGCCATACATCAGCCGGGCTCCAAGTGTGTAGGTGTTGTCCGGCCCGAGCGACGCCTCGAGGCCTCGCGCCACCGACCCGGCAAGGACGACCGCTTCGGAGTCGCGGTGCAGAGCGAGCAGCAGGTCGGCGAGGCTGTACTGGGTGAGCAGCGTGTCCTTGTGGCCGGCCCCCTCGATCCGTGTCTGAGCCGAGATCACGTCGCGCAGCAGCGGCTCCGCTTCTGCGCCGCGCTTCACGTTGACCAGCGTGCCGGCGTAGTTCGTCTCGATGCCGAGCAGATCCGGATGATCCGCCGGCAGGGTCTGGCGCGCCAGCACGAGGGCTTGGCGTCCATAGGTGACGGCTTCCTGGTAGCGGCCCAGGTCACCCATAAGCACCGCTAGAGAGCGGTACGAGTACATGCGCAGGCGCTGCGGATCGCCGCCGCATGTCGTCTCGAGGGCGAGCTCTTCGCGGTAGGTCGCTTCGGCGTCGGCTTCGCGGTCGCTGTGGGCATAGACGCTGCCGAGGACGTTCAGCGCATTGCATAGTTCACCGTCGCCAGGCCGACTGCGCAGCAACGAGACCGCGTCTCGCAGAACCGGTTCCGCATCCCGCCAGCGACCTTGACCCGCCAGGAGTTCGCCCCGCATGGCGGCGGCGCGGGCGAGCTCGCCTGGATCGCCGTCGGACGCACGCAGGATAGCCAGTTGGCGGTCGTTGGCGGCGAGCCCTTCGGCGAAGCGGCCGAGGCCGCCGTTGGTCCGGGCGACAACGCCCAGCATCGATGCCTCGACGAGCGGCTCGCTCCCGAGCGTGCGATGCAGTTCGGCCGCCGCCGAATCGAGCAGGTCCGCGACAGTGACGATGCGGCGCCCCACGCGGGGGTCGGCGGATTGCAGCAGGCTTTCGAGGAACTCGCCGCGCCGCGCAGCCATGTCACGCGCCAGCGACTCGCGTCGAGCCTGGCGCTGTTCGAGGATACCGCCTGTGGCCAGGCTCGCCAGCAGCAGGCCGCCCAGGCCAACGACCATTGCATTGCGACGCACGAACTTGCCGAGCCGATACGGCAGCGTCTGAAGCCGCGCCGCCACCGGACGTCGGCCGAGCCAGCGCTGCAGGTCGGCCTGCAACTCGGTCACGGACGCGTAGCGACGCTTCGGATCGCGTTCCAAAGCCTTGCACAGGATCGCATCGAGGTCGCCACGCAGCGCGGAGGCGGCGCTGCGCGAAGCTTCATCCGCGAGCGCCACGTGGCTTGGCAGGTCGACGTCGCGCTGCACGATGGCGAGCATGTAGGCCACCGGGTCACTGATCTCGGGAAAGATCGGACGGCCGGTCAGCAGGCGATAGGCCAGTGCCCCCAGCCCGAACACGTCGGTCGCGACCGTGACCGCACCTCCCTGGATCTGCTCCGGCGCCGCAAAGCCTGGCGAGAACAGGCGATCCGCGCTAACGGTGGCCAACGGCTGGGCGCCGGCGTCGCGCAGCGCCGTCGAGATTCCGAAGTCGATCAGCTTGGGCGCACCCTCGACAGTGACGAGCACGTTGGCCGGCTTGATGTCGCTGTGGACGACCAGTTCACGATGGGCTGCAACCAGGGCCTCTGCGATTTGCACGAGGAGGCCGACGATTGCCCGTGCGGGGAGGTTGCGGGCGGCGCAGTAGTCGTCGATGCGCTCGCCGCGCACGTACTCCATCACGAGCCACGCGCGGTCGCGTTCGAACCCGGCGTCGATCAAGCGAGCGATTGCAGGGTGTTCGAGCCTGGCCAGGTGTTCGGCCTCGCGCTTGAACCGAAGTTGTCCGGCAGGCGGCGCGCCGGCGGGCACGAGCTTGACCGCCACGGTTTGCCGAACGCCTTCGATCCGTTCAGCGCGGTAGACGACCCCCATGCCGCCCTGGCCGACGCGCTCCATGAGGCGGAAGCGGCCGAAGTCGCGGCCACTGAGGTCGGCCTCGCGATCCGCCGGCGGTGCCAGGAACGCGCCCGTGTGCGCCTCGTCGTGACTCGCCACCTCCAGCAGTTCCTGGACTTCGGCGCGAATCGCTGAGTTGCCTTGGCATTCCTGGTCGACGAAGCCGTCGCGCAATTCGCGGTCGACATCCAGCGCCGCGAGGAAGACGCGAAATACCCGCGCACGGTCAACGGGCGTGTTCATTCGTAGAGACCCTCTGCTCACAGCTGGCGCGGAGCTGTCCTGTCGAGACAGCCCGAGCCTCCCCCAGGCCGCACGGGCTGTCAACTGCCGGCGGCTGCCGAGTACCAAACATGGGGGGGGGCTGATACGAAATCGGCCCAGGCTGCGCCTTAACAGGAAGAAGGCGTGCTCCGGCATTCGGGCGCGTCGCAGACGAATTTCATCCGGCACATGGAAAGAAGGAGCAGACAGCATGAACTGATCCGGCCAACTTCACTGGAAGCGGCACTTTCGCCGGCCGGCGTCGACCGGTCGGGTGCTGCTTCGATCCCGCGTTCGAAGTCAATTTCTCGGAGGTATGCGATGAAGACAAGCAATTTTGGATGGGGCAGGCTGCTCCTGGCGTCGACCCTGCTGCTGGGGGCCTGCGGGGGCGGCGGAAGCGGATCAGGCACCGCGCCGCTTTCTCCCAAGACCTACTCGGTGACCTACGACGGCAATGGCAGCACGGGTGGCAGCGCGCCGGTTGACCCGGCCGTCTACCAGCAAGGCCAGGTCGCCGCTGTCCTCGGCAACGCGGGCAACCTCGTCAAGACCGGTGACGCGTTCACCGGCTGGAACACCGTCGCCGGCGGCACCGGTGCCAGTTACGTGCAGGGCCAGAGCCTCACCCTGGGCGTGGCCGACGTCACCCTGTACGCACAGTGGGCCGCGGCTCCAGCGACCTACACCGTGACCTATGTGGGGAACGGCAGCACGGGTGGCACCGTCCCGGTGGACACGACCACCTATACGCAGGGCGCAACGGTCACCGTGCTCGGAAACTCTGGCAACCTTGTCAAGACCGGCGACACGTTCTCCGGCTGGAACACGACGGCCAACGGCAGCGGCACCGCCGAGGCAGCGGGCCAGACATTCACGATTGGGGCCACCAACGTTACCCTGTATGCGCAATGGCCAGCAGCCACCGGCCTGGGCTTTGCCTACACGGTCAACCAGTACGAAGGCACGGTTTCCCAGTTGACCATCGGTGCCGACGGCGCGCTCACGGCCGACACGCCGGCCTCCGTGCCATGCGAGGTCGACCCGAATCGACTGGCGGTCGATCCCGCTGGCAAGTACCTCTACGCGGTCAACCTGAAAGGAGGCGCCAGCAATACGGGCGGCAGCATTTCCCAGTTCACCATCGGCGCCAACGGTACGCTCGCGCCGATGACACCCGCCACCGTCGCCCAGGGAAACGGCTCGACTGACATCGCGGTGCACCCGTCCGGCAAGTGGGCCTACGCGGTCAGTTCGAAGAATCCAGGCTCGACGGTGGTTCAGTATGTCATCGGCGCTAGTGGAGCCCTTGCCGCCGCCTCCACGGCGCCAATCACCTATCCGTTCCCCAACTTCCTCGCGATCCATCCCTCTGGCAAGTTCCTCTACGTCACGGTTCAGAACGGCAGCATCGACCAGTTCGCGATCGACCAGACCACGGGAGCGCTGACGCCGATTTCGCCGGCGTCGGTGCCTTTCAATGCGGCGGGCACCACGACCTTCGCGATCACGGTGCATCCCTCGGGCAAGTACCTCTACGCCACGGACTACTATGGGACCATCTCCGAGTACACCGTGGACGCGGTCAGCGGCGCCCTGTCGCCTCTGGCCCAGACGAAGGTCGATGGCGCGGTGCAGTTCGCGGCATGGATCACCGTCGATCCGTCCGGAAAGCATGCCTACGTCGCAAATGCCGGATCGACGTCGGCGGCGATCTCCCAGTTCAACGTGAGCGCGGACGGCAGCCTCGTCGCGATGACACCCGCATCGGTGGCAGCGACGAGCGCGGCGACAAACATACAGGTGGACGCCTCGGGCATGCACCTATACATGACAAGCGGCCTCGGGACGGGCGCCGGGAACATCATTTCGCAGTACTTGATCGGCGGGAACGGGGCACTGACGCCCATGACGCCGGCTACGGTACTCGTGGGATCGGGGCCCAATGCCATCGTTCTTGTGAATAAGTAGCCCTTGATTGTTGCTACAGAGCAAGCACCGCGGGTGGGCCGTCTTGGCCCGCCCCCGCTGAACATTCATGGCGTTCGTTGCCGTTCGTTGCCTTTCGGCACCGGCGGCTCAGGGGGAGAAACGCTCTACCCGGTGATGTGCGGCCCTTGCCGGCCAATACCGGACTGATACAGACGTCGGCTTTGGAGCAGGACGAGTACTGTCTTGACGTGCTGTTCCATTGGCTTGCCGCCGACGCTGCCTGCGGACGCTGCGAGCTGCAGCACACGTTCGGAGTGCGCCAGGCGCGACGTCGAATTTCAGCGACCGGACCGGAAGCCCCCGCGCAGGAGAAATATCAGTCGGACACTAGCCGATATTGTCCCCGGGCGACGCGTCGAAAATCCGGGTACACGACGTCATGGTTCGCCGGGGCATCCAGGCACATGCGCGAGTTGACATGAGTGCGGATCGTGTTCTCGGAGTAGGACGAGCCCTCTGCCTTGAGGTGCCCCACTACTTCGGCAGCCGTGAACGTCTCGCGGCCTGCTTGTCGCATCACGGCCCTGGCCGCACGAAGCACTTGCTCCCGGCATGTCGCCATGCTTGACCTCCTGCCTTCTTCCTTGCTGACTATGCAGAGCCTTCCACAAAAAAGCGACTGCCGTGTCGGGCAGTCGCTCTGTGGGAGTGGTCAATTCACCAGGTGAAATTGGAGCCACTGAGACCGAGGTCGCTCGTATGCCTCCGCGTCTTTCACGCATCAAAGTCCGTCGTGATCCTTGCTGGTGACTGGGCCCGAATCGAGTACCACATTGGCAAGCCCTTCCTGACCACCCATGCCGCCAGCGGTCAGCGCGCCCACTGTCAGTGTGCTCGCGGCGTAGGTGCCACGCACCAGCACAAGGTCACCTGCGGCCACCGTGGTCGTACCGGCCGCGTGCGAGCCTCCGAATCCGTGACCATCATGCTCGGCGTTGGCCTTCAGAACAGCGCTGGCATCGGCGCTGACCGCCAGGCCGTGCACCGAGAACGTGGTCGGTGCGGCTCCCGCCGTGCCGTTGACCGGCACCGGCGTCGCATCGACGACGCCGCCCACGGCCGCCGCCGTGGAGGCCGGCTCCAGGGTCACGGACAGCGCGTTCAGCGCACCGGAGCTGTCGGCCTCGGCCCGGACGATCACATGCTGTGAGGTGCTGGCCGCCAGGTAGTCCTTGAACGTGGTGATGTTGAACGATTGACCGGTGCTGCTCCCCCCGTGGTCTCCATGGACCGAGCGATCGGCCAGGCGGGTCGTGCCCGTGACGTTGATGGTCTGGCCAAGAACCGTCAGCACCCAGGTACCGGTGGCGCTGCCGGCTGCCACGGTTCCGACATCGCCTTCCAGTCCGTACGTGGCGGCCTTCGCGGCGTGCAGCAGCTTGACCGTACTGGCAGTCACCGACGTTCCACCGGTGGCGACCGTGCCCGTCACTTCCACCTCATCGCCCACCGTCGGCAGGGTGCCGCTGGTCAGCGCACTTGCGTCCACCGTGATGCCGCGCAGGATGAACGAAGCCGGCGAGGTGGTGACAGCGGAAACACGGCCCTCGAGCTCGATGGCAGCCCCGTCGGTGCTGACGACGAGCTTCGAGTGCAGGCGCGCGCGGCCTGCCGTGAAGTTCGTGGCTGGCAAGGCCGGGGCGGTACCTCCGACCGCTGACACCGTCTGGCCGACGCTGAAGGCGCTGGCGCAGGGCGTCGTCGTGCTGGTGCTGCCATCCGCGTAGCAAGTGGCCGATGACAGGTCGATGGCAAGGCCACCGATGGTGACGGCACTGGTGCCCACGGCGGTCACGACACCCTCGGCCTTGTAGGCCACGGCGCCGGGTGTGACAGGCTGGTCGGCTACCGACACCAGTGTCGCCACGATATTGGTAGCGCCTGCGGGGCTGGCATACAGGTAGCCATGCACGCCGACATAGCTGCCCGCGACGACACTGGATCCGCTGCCGGTGGTGGCGCTGAGACCGGTCTGGCCGGTGATCGGCGCACACGGCGTGGCTGCCGTCAGGCATGCCCGGTGATCGCTGAAATTGGTGGCCGACGTGATCTGCACCGTCTGGCCCATCACGACCAGGGTGCCCGCCGTTGTATCGGAGCCGTCAACCACACCGCGCGCGAGCGGGTGCAGGTGCACCTCTGCAGCAACCGGGCTCGCGCTGGTGCTGGAAGTGGCCGGCGTGACGTCAACGCTCATGCCGACTTCCAACGCAGAGGCCGACACCGCGTTCCCGGTGTCGTCGTCGATGATCTTGGCAGAGGCGGTGGAGAACTCGTGCCCGTTGACGAAGATGCTGCCAAACGCCGTCACGGTGCCGCTCGAAACGGCACTTGGCGTGGCAGTGCCCGAGGTACTTGTGCTGCTCCCGCCGCCACCGCCTCCGCAGGCGGCCAGCGTGATGACGGCGACGAGGCTGGAGGCCAACCCTGCTCGGAGGATGAGATCGCGGGTACGTTGCTGCATGGTGATCCTGGATGGTCGTACCGCACCTCGAACCGCAGACCCTCGAGTGGGCGGGCGGGGATTGACGGTCGTGCAGGCTCGACGCCTGGACGGCAACTGTGGGTGCGTGGTCAAAGTATCGGCAAGGGCAGGCCGCAGTGTGTTGCTGCGCAGTAAACGAATGTGCAACTTGCACATTCTTACGACCTGAAGTGAACCTGAGCGCCCGCCGCGACGAGAGGCCGGGCTGTCAGCCACTGCGAAAGACCTTCACAGGTGCAGTGCACACACCGATAGCCTCTGGTCATCTCTTTCCACTCTCAAAGGCTCGCATGTCCTCCATTTCTGAAGTCTTCAGCACCGCCCCCTCTCAGGCACCGGTCGCTCGCAATGCCAAGGCGGCCGACTCCGACGGCGACAGCGACGGCTCGTCGGGGGGCGTCCAGACACAGATCCCGCCCGCACAGGTCTCGCGCCCGACCGAAACGCTGGGCAACAACGTCGACGTGTTCGCCTGACTGGCCATGCTTGCGACGCCGGTTCGCATGGACGCGTGCCATTCGGCGGGGAGTGCGCCTATCCACGCCCCGCAGTTGCCAACCAGCAAATCGATGGTGGCGACCTGCGTTGGATCGTTCTGCGAAGTCACCGAGATCGTCACAGGAATCTGTGATCGTCATATCCGGAATGGTTTCGCCCATTGTGAAAGTTGCGTTCCGCCTCCTGCGATGGTGAGAATTCCGCCGAGCGCCGTCAACAGGAGCGAATGCGCCTCGCCGGCGTGGCAGGAGGCGTAGCTCTGCATGAACGTCTATCAACGAGACTGAGGGCGCGTCCAATGGTACTCAGGGGTTTCGCAGTCCAGGCAGGCTACGTCCTCCACTGGCTTGCCCGTCACGGCCGCAGTGAACCAATCCAGGAATCGCACGCCGATGGTTTGACGGGTGTAGAACCGATCCAGCACATGGGGGCGTCCGCGGTTGTCCAGCGCATTGTCTGCCAGTACGGCGTCGTAGTACCCGCCGATGATGGCTTCATCGTGCCCCCAGCTGGTATAGGTCCGGAAGTTGGGAATCTTCGCTCGGATATAGGCGTGGGCGTGGTCCAGGCATGCCGAGACGTCAGGCCGTCTCTCCCCGATCATTTGCATGAACATCGCCTGCACGGCGTCGTGCCGTTCGTTGTATTGGTGAAAGACGATGTCGGGATGAAGCTTGGCCGCGCGGATATAGAGGTCCTCGATGGTCAGACCGGCGACTGGCAAGTCCTCGAAGCCTTCGACGCGCTTCAGGACGCTTTCTGTTCCCCACGACTTGAAGAGCGGGGCGAGCTTCTCGCCCAAGTGATAGGCTCCGCCGCCGTCGGCGAAGTGGGTGACCTGGGCGCCGGGATAGCGCTTTGCGACGATGTGTGTGTAGAGGGGCGAGGCAAGCGCGCCTGCGCTCCAGCCCATGACCGCGACAGCATTCGGCTTCGGATAGGTACTGAACATCCAGTCCAGCGCATGCATGGCATTGTCGAAGCCCTTGTGCAAGATCTTCAGCTTACCTTCGGGGTGACCGTTCATCGGCGGCGTGTCATAGACAGGCGATGCGTCACCCAGAAAGACATCTCCGTTGGCCGTGGGGAGGTAAATCAGGGTGTAGTCGGCGAGCGGGTTTTCGACGTTTTCAGTGTCGAAAATCCCACCAAAATCGGTGGGATCACCTTCAAGGCCTGCGAACGCCCGGTAGTGGGGCCGGCAATGCAAAGCGCAGTTTTCACCCGTCCAGCATGCACCTCCACCTGAAAGTATGACGGCGATCTTCTGGGGGTCGCCCTCCTTCACCCAGAATGAGTACGGCGTGCCCTGCGAGCATCCTGGCGCCGCTGCTGGCAGCACGTTGCGCCAAATGGGTTTGACGGAATGAGCAGGTTGGATTGGCATGTTGGTCATCCGGTTGATGCGGTAGGGTATCGACGATCGTCGGCAAGTGGCTGCGCAGTTCCGCATTGAATGTATGAAAGGCGGTCAGCAAGCGCCAGACGCAAAGGACGCACAATATGGTTGCACCGGACGCCAGGCTCAACGGATCAATTCCGATAGGCTCCGTCGATGGACACCATGGATCTGAACCTCCTGCCGGCTCTGGATGCCTTGCTCACTGAAGGCAGCGTGACGGGCGCAGCGCGCCGCCTCGGCCTGAGTGCTTCTGCCATGAGCCGTACCCTTGCGCGGCTCAGATCGGTGACAGGCGATCCACTTCTGGTCCGTGCGGGTGGCGGGCTGGTAGCCACGCCGCGGGCCATCGCGATGCGAGCGCAGGTGCGTGAAGTCGCTCGGGACGCACGCACTCTTCTCAGTCCTCAAGCCACCGAGGTCGACCTCGCCGCGTTGGAGCGCACTTTTGTCGTGCGCGGGAACGAAGGATTCGTTGCCCTATTGGCTCCATCACTGGTTAGCGCCGTCGTGCGCGCGGCGCCTCGCGTTCAACTTCGGTTTGTATCGAGGCCGGTCAAGGAAGCGCTGTCCCTGCGTGAAGGACGGGTAGACCTGGAAATTGGCGTTTTGGGGAATTCCGGGCCAGAGGTACGGATTCGATCCATCTTCCGCGACCGCTTCGTGGGAGTGGCTCGCGCCGGTCATCCGTTGCTTGCGAGTCCAGTGACGCCGGCTACTTACGCGGCTTGCCAGCACGTCGTGGCTTCGCGCAAGACTGTCTTCGAGGGTCCGGTCGACCGCGCCTTGGCAGAGTTCGGCCTGCGACGCAGGATTGTTGCCATCGTCACCGGTTTCCCGGATGCATTGCACATCGCCCGCGAATCGGACGTGATCGCGCAGGTGCCGAGGAGCATGTTGTGTGCCGGCTTGCCCAGCGCCCTCGCGCTCGCAGAGGGTCTTGCCGTCTTCGAACTCCCCGTCAAGGCGCCAGAGATTGTGATCTCCGCGATGTGGCACCCTCGGTTCGATGCGGACCCTGCGCATCGCTGGTTGCGCGAGACATTCATGACCGTTTGCCGGGATGCGCTCGAGGCGTGATCAAGGCCAGACGTTACTCAAAGCGCAGTCCAATGGTGAATGCTTCGAGTGCGGCTGCCGATCGCAATCGCGATCCTCTGGACGAGTGCGGCAGGTGTCTTTCTTCCCTTAACTTGTTGTTCGACCTGCCCAACGGCGCTTCGCGGCCGGCGCGTTCTAGCGCCCGCAGCCTTCAATGAGCAGAAGCAAACGCCGATCAACCGTCGTGCCCAGAGACGATGCGTGAAGCTCCCGAATGAGACATGCAAGAGACCCGCGCGTGGTAGCAACTGGGTCGGCTTGCCCCGGATCGGCCGGCGGTGTCCTGTAGCCCACTTCTTGTTGTCTGTCTGTCGTCTCGCGAACGGCACGACGCCAATCCATCGCAAAGAAGGCGCCGGCACGCCGCGTCGCAGCGCCGGAACGGTTGGGCTCGAGTGCGACACCTCGACTTTACAAACGTTACGGGCGCCCAATCAGCGGATGTCTAGGCGCGCTTTGGCGGCCACTACCTGCCGGTCGCCGGTGTCCGCTTTGAGGTAGGCTGGCACGCCATGGAACCTTCTGCCTTCGACCTTGCGCGCGGTCTGCTCGCCCATACTCTGACCCGCGATGATGTCCAGGCGGAACTGTCGTGCCAGGCGGACTCGCTTGCCGGGCCTGACGATCTTGTGCACTTCCTTGGCCACTTCGTGGCCGACCAAGACATTCGGGGCCGGGATCAGGACTACGCGCAGTGGCAGGAAGGTGAGCTACGCAAGATGCTCATGCCCTACGGAGATTGATCAGCGACCTGGAGGTCTCAGGTCGGCCAGGTGCAGACGTTCGCGAAAGTCAGGTATCGGGCAGCGTCAACGTGCCCGGGAGGTTGGCGGTCTGGACGACGTCCGGCCCGGTGCATGTCGGCAGCGGCACGTCGGTGTCGAAGCTGAAGGTGCCGGTGACAGGCTGGCCGTCGCAGTTGCCGGCCATCGAGCTTTGCGCATCGATGCGCGAGCCGACGGCGATGCCGATGAAGGAGTCGTCGACGACCCGTGCCTGGGCGGATCCGCACAGCGCCGTCGCCGCGAGGGCGAGGGCCGATCGCACGGCCAGCGACGCCGGCGTCATGGCCGGCGCGCCCCAGTTCCGCGACGGGCGCCCTTGCCAAGCCGGGCGCCCAGCAGGCCGGCCGCGGCCAGCATCAGCAGCGTGCTGGACGGCTCGGGCACCGCCGACAGGAACGTGAAGCTGGTGAGCAGCACGCCGGAGCCGAAGTCGCGGCTGTCGAAGAACTGGGCGCCGGATTTCGCGAGGTCGACCGGGCCGGCATGGAAGGTGGACAGGTCGTCGCCGTCGATCAGGTCGCCCGCGAGCCACAGGCTCGAATAGTGGTACGGGTCGTCGGGCAGCGACTCGGGCAGGAAGTCGATCTGCGCGCCGTCGGGGCCGACCTCGACGCTGGCCAGGCCTTCTTCATCGAAGGTCGCCGTCTGGCCGTCGAGGTGGAACTCCAGCGTCGGCGAGCCCACCATGCCGCAGTACTGGAAGCCCGGCGGGCAATTCCCGCCCGCGACGGCCAGCGCGGGGTCGAAGCTGAAGGTGCCGGTGACGAGCTCGCCGTCGACGCTGCCGGGCGGCGGACTCATGCCGTGGACGAATGATCCCTGGGCGATGCCGGTGAAGGTGGCCACGATGGGGACGGCACGAGCCGGGCCGGATGCCGCGACCAGGGCGAGTGCCATCGTCGAGCAAGAGAACATCGCGCGGAATTTCATCGTCGTCCCCTGTAGAGCGAGCCATCGCTGGCAAGCCCCAGGGTAGGGCCGCCGACGCGACCCCACAACCTCGAACTAGGGAGAACGCCGCTTCATCTGCGACGCGGCGCGAAGGCCGCGCCCGCGATCAGGATGAAGCTGCCGATGATGACGGAATCACATTCCGTCCATAGGCTCAATTAGATTGACACTTGCGCAATCGGGGCCTGTGACATGTCGGCGTGAGCCAGGCTACGGCCAGGAGGTTACCGCCACAACCGGCCGGTTACAGACGTCAGCGATGGGGATGCCCATCGGCGACGTGGCTGTCCAGTATGCTGCTCGCTCTTCAGGAGACAGGTGATGGCCGAGGGCACGATCTTCATCTCGAGCACGCCTGCGCGCAAGGCGCTCGCGGCACGGTCTGGACGTCCATACTCCGACGGGATGCAGGACTGGGAGTGGGAGGTCGCAGACGCACATCGCGTCGGCGATTTCCTCAGCACGTATGTCACGGTGGCGCTACCCGAATAGAAGCGCGCATCCCTGATGGAGATGCTGATCCAATGCGTCGAAGAGATGGGCGAACCTGCTGAATTCGAGCCGGCATGGCTCGCGATTGAGCCGCACCTGGTAGGCCGTGCGGCCTTGCACCGTCCGACGATCGCATACTGGGCCTCGTTGGACGAGGCTGACGCCGACGCCTGCTTTAGCAGTCTCACCGGCCATGCGACGTGTATGGGGCGCTATTTCGGCACGAACGCACGACAGTCCGTAGCCGGCCAAGACCAGCCGGTCGCGACGGGCGGCTTTGCGGTGCTTCAGTCCGCGCGTCCGGTGGGCGTGCGGTTGCAATCCCTGCATTCTTGTAGTAATGTTGCTACAATAGTCAGGAGCCAATCGTGAGCATCACTACTCT
>CAYQMX010000047.1:0-26770 GCA_964418745.1 uncultured Vitreoscilla sp. | reverse complement strand
TCGCCGCCCCCGGCTCTGTTTCTATGAAGGCGACAACTATTGTGACGCGGGGGGCTCCCGAGGAGGTCGAACGCTTGGTCGGCATGAGCGCGTCATCGATGGTGACGCAAGGGGAGCCTGCTAAGCCGGGAACTCGGCCTTTGAAGAGATCCGTCGCTCAATGGTCCGTGGAGTTCGAAGAATCCACTCGGATGGACGAGATGATCCCGGCCTTAATTTCACGCGTTGGTGGCGTTGAGAATTTGCTCCGTGTTCGGCGGGAAGTCGCGCCGGAGTTCTTGGAAGTTGACCTTGCCATGTGGATCAAAGACTCGGAAGAGCAAGAGGGCGGCTTCATCGACTTGCCGACAGTCGAGATCCTCGCCAAAGTTGGCGCCACTCTCTCCTTCGGGTTCTATTCCCGGCATGCGGCGTAGTTGATCGTTTAACTGGTGAGTCGTCGGCGAGTTCCCGTCCGCGGCGCAATTCTGCGGTGACAGGCTCTAATGGGCCCTGAACTTAGTGCCCCCGATTCCCGCCCAGCGTCGTGGCCGGTCTCGAGGCCATCGAGCTCGAACGACGGGTATGCTTCGCATATCGGACGATCGCCGTGGGGCGGGCGTCGAATGCCTCGTCCAGCCTGCCCAGTGGCATTGGGAGGCCCTTGTCGGCCAGTACCTGACGGTTACATTGGTCTGCTTAGGAGGAGTCCACCGGAGGCGCATGACCGGTGGTGCCGGCCAGATGCAAGCAATGATGAACACAGGAAGAAGATGAAATTCAAATGCATCGAGTTTTCTTGGAGGGCCGCGTTCATCGGCATCTACCTGACGCCTGAGCGAGATCGCCTCTGGGTGACCATCATTCCGTTCTTCCCGCTCTACTTCAAGCGGCGCTGACCGGCCAATTGCAGCCGTTCGCGACCGTCTGCTCCCAGGCAGGCCAGCATCGCATGCTGGACGCAGCAGCCATGGGCGAGACAATGGGCATCACTTCGATGTTCTGGAATGAAGCGTCGGATCGCTTGAGCTGACGCCCGGGCAGATCCTCGGCAGGCGCCGTCGCGAGTCAGCGCACTGCCCGGTGCGTGCGCAGCAACGCCAGGAAAGCAGCGGCGTCGAGGGGCTTGGGCAAGAAGGTCACGCCGTCGAGTCGGCCCCGGCGCTCGACTTCGTCTTG
The DNA here is from genome assembly GCA_964418745.1 of uncultured Vitreoscilla sp. GTDB lineage: Bacteria > Pseudomonadota > Gammaproteobacteria > Burkholderiales > Burkholderiaceae_C > Scleromatobacter. The sequence goes on along the minus strand of CAYQMX010000047.1, from coordinate 25,612 downwards.
CTGGAGGAACGAGGTGGCGATGACAAGGCCCGGACGATCGGCCTGCGCCGCAACGTGACGCAGCATCTCGAGCCCGTCAATGTGCGGCATGACGATATCGGTGACCAGAATGTCCGGGGCCATGCGCCCCATGACCTGCAGCCCTTCGAAGCCGTTGTGCACCTTGGTCACGACGGCGGAGGGGAACGCTTTCTGGACCAACATCTCCACGAGATCGAGCGCGACCGGGTCATCGTCGACGACCAGCACGCTCGGCGATGGGGTGACACGCGTGTCCTGCTCTTCACCTCCACCCGCGCGCATCGCGTCGATCAGGGACCTCGCCGAAGCGCCATCGATCTTGCGGTGCCCGCTGGGCGTCTTCCATGCCTTCAGACGCCCGGCGTCGACCCAGCGCTGAACGCTCTGAACCGAAACGCCAAGTACTTGCGCGAGCTGCCGTGGCGAATAGGACGCCTTGCTTTCACCCATGAGTTCGTCGGTCGTGCGCCGACCTCGCCGTTGCTCCCGGACGGACTCTGCCGCAGCGAATTGCGCCCCACCCAATATCCATTTCAACAGTGTCATCCATTTTGATGATTCAGGCGCTTCTGGGCGGGTTGTGCTTCCGCGAAATAGGCCCCAAGTCTTGACCATTTTGGCCAATATATCCAGTTTGATGATTCATAGACTGCATGTCAAGGCAGGGGCGCTCTGTCTTCCAAGATCAGGAGGATTTTCATGAAGTTGGTCCATCAGCTACCCATGGCGATCACTGTTGTGCTCCTGGCCGTTGCCAGTGCCGGGTTGTTCGGTGTCTATCGCCTCAATATCGCGGCGGCTACCTATGAGCAGGTCATCGCAATCGACGACGCTCAGGAACGGCGCGCCGCAGATGCATTGATCGCCTTCAAGACCCAAGTTCAGAGTTGGAAGGACGTTCTGTTGCGTGGCAAAGACCCGGAACAACTCGAAAGGTACTGGGGCGGCTTCGAGAAATACGAGTTGGCAGCACAGTCGGCTACTGAAAAGCTTGCTGTTGACCTGTCACCTGGCGAAGCGCGCTCACTGATCGAACGGTTCAACGTCGCGCATAGGCAGATGGGTGAGTCCTATCGCAAGGGCTTCGAGGCGTTCAAGGCCTCCGGGTTCGATCCGACAGCGGGTGACTTGGCCGTCAAGGGCATCGATCGAGAGCCCGCGAAGCTCCTCGATGAAGCTGGCGGGAAGATCGTAGCGCAGGCCAAAGCCGCTGTTGCAACGGCCAACGAGACCCGCCAACACGCAATCCTCGCGAGCATTTCTGCATTGCTTGTCACGATCCTTGCAGGTGCTGGCGGCGCAGTGATGTTCTCGCGCTCGATCACTCGAAAGCTCGGCGGTGAGCCCGACGACGCTCGACGCATGGCACGCGAAATCGCGGCTGGCAACCTTGGTGCCGAGCTGAGGTTGCATCCCGGCGATACGACCAGCTTGATGGCTGCAATGAAGGACATGGCAGTGGCCCTGTCTCGCATCGTTGGGCAGGTGCGCAACAGCAGCGACTCCATCGCAACAGGTTCGGCGCAGATCGCCACCGGCAACGCGGACTTGAGTCAGCGGACGGAAGAACAGGCGAGCGCGCTTCAGGAGACCTCGGCGTCCATGGAACAACTCGGCGCAACGGTGCGTCAGAACGCCGACAGCGCGACCCAAGCGAGCCAACTTGCTGCAGGGGCGTCCTCGGTTGCCATGCAAGGCGGCACTGTCGTTAGCCAAGTGATCGAGACCATGAAGGGCATCAACGAGAGTTCGCGCAAGATCGGCGACATCATTGGAGTCATCGATGGCATTGCATTCCAGACCAACATTCTGGCGCTCAACGCCGCGGTTGAGGCCGCGCGTGCAGGCGAGCAGGGCCGAGGCTTCGCCGTGGTCGCTACCGAAGTTCGCAACCTCGCGCAGAGGAGCGCTCAGGCCGCAAAGGAGATCAAGTCCCTGATATCCGACAGCGTCGAGCGGGTCGACCGCGGCAACTCCCTGGTTGCCGAAGCGGGAACAACGATGGAGCGAATCGTCGACGCTATCCTTCAGGTCACGACCATCGTGTCCGAGATCAGCATCGCGAGTGCGGAACAAAGCACTGGCGTCGCTCAAGTGGGTGAAGCGGTTGGTCAGATGGACCGGGCAACCCAACAGAATGCCGCCCTTGTCGAGGAAAGCGCCGCGGCGGCAGAAAGCCTGCGCGATCAGGCAGCAAGGCTGGTCGATGCCGTCGCCCAGTTTCGGCTCCCCGGCGCGCTGCAACCTCGGGCATAGCTCGGTATCCTCTGCCGTCCGCCCCGGTCAAGACACTGCGAGATCAACGAACCGATCACCTGCCGCTTGGCGCCCTGAACCGCCATGACGATTCCCGAGCCCTTGCCCTAACTGACGGAGATCACGTCAGACCACTCAATTCCGCGAGCTTGGCCCCAGGGTAGGTGGATCACGATGGTCCGGTCGTCATGCATAACGCGGTGGCCGATGAAGAACCATGACTCGGCGACAACTACCGTCTATGCCTGCATGAAGAAGGCACCACGCCCGGAACGCGACGGACCATTCCGCTTTGCGTCGACCAAACTCTTCTCGGCGGCAAGGAGCAGTTCTTCGGCCGTAGCGCCCTGCTTTGGATAGACGGCAATGCCAATGAAGGCTTCTGCAGCGAAGCTGAGTTCCTCCGTGAAGCCGTGCAGGAGGCGTGCCGCCGACTCCAGCACCGTGCCACTGTCCACCAAGCCCTGAGCGATGACGACGAGCTCGCCGTGTTCGCCCTTGACGATTCGATGCCAGAACTCTGCGCACGTGGAGAGCCGCTGCGCTAGCCGATCCAGCATTCCAAATTGGAGCGGGTCAAACTGGCATGGCGCTCCGCTCAAGCGTTCGTAGTCAAGAATGAAGACAACCAGACCCCGCGCACCCGGAACTTCGGCCATGACCGCCGATATGAGTTCGACGCAACCTGAACGGGAGGGAGGGGACAACTCGGGATGCGTTGCAGACATCGCCTGCCTTTCAGTGTAGAAATGCTGGTACTTGGTCTGTTCTTGCATGTGAACGCCGAGCCATGGAGTCCGTGCGACGCGAGAGGGTCGATTCGAGGTTCGTTCCCAAGAACGAAGCCCGATCGTGGCCGCCGGTGTCGGCGGTTCCCGTCGGCTCCACTCGCCGTGCAACAGGAGCCGTTCGGTGCAATTTCATGTGTCCAGGTTTGGGGCAAGCGACGACCGGGGTGTCTCGGAGCGCGCCGAGGCCGGAAATGCCCCCCGGGCGGAGTGAGCGGGCCACTTCATCCAGAACGGCCCCCGGCCCTGGCTTGATACGAAGTCTAAGAACAATCAAGATGGACATATCGGATGAAATGGACAATATTTGAGGCATATTTCGCTGCCGCGCCATCGGGCCTGGCAGGCCGCCGAAATTGCTGGTTCAACGGTCCACCAACCATCGGGCGGGCGCGTCATCGTTCGAACCATCGATTGATCACGCGATGCGCAGCCCCCTGGAAGTAAGCACTCCGAAATTCAGGGGCAAGGTCAGTGCAATTCCGAGCCGTCCTCTCCATGGCACCTATCGCAACAGAATCCGAAAGATCGTGGTGGCCTGAGCGTTGGTCAACGCGTAGTTGCGCAGCCGAACCAACATGCGCATGTGCTCCTGGCTGCGGCTCACGTCGCACAGGCGCGCGAGCATGTACAGGGACAGGATCAGGCCCGCAACCTCGGCGCTCACGCGCGCGTCGAATCGACTCTCGTCGATGCACACGTGCAGGCTGTCGTAGCCGCTCGGCACCATGAACACGGTGCCCGTGCTCGTCTCGAAGAATCGCCACTGCGCGCCCTTGAAGTCGGGGCACAGTTCCACGGCGAACGACCGCAGGAAGAGTTCCACGGTCGCATGGTGCTTGTCGAAGCGACGGATCAGAAACGAAAGGCGCTCGCCTGCGGGCACCTCGATGGCGGTGATGGGGCCCGTCAGACCAACAGCGTCCTCGAAGCCGTCAACGGCCATTTCCAAGCAGCCAAGCGCCGTGCGCGCGGCTTCACGCGACTGTCCACCATCAAGACCGTCATCTTCCTGATCGCGGGCAAGCTGGACTTCCAGGCGATCAACCCGCATGCACGACAACCCACTTGAAATTCAATGGAGCCAGATTTGTCTCCACCCTCTGCGACGAGCCCAGCCCAGGCTCGCGAGGCCGCCGAGGAGCAAGGCAATCGCCGGCGGCTCGGGTACCGCCGGCAGGCTTTCGGCAAGCACCAGCCCGCCTGACGTCGCCCACACCGAGTCCCCCGAAGGCAGGGACGGCGCGTAGAGGCTGACCGAGACGATCGCATCCCCGTCGCTGAGGAAACCCAGGAAGCTGCTGGTCGTCGCGCCGGAGATCGTCTGTTGCAAGGTACCGCCGGACGCGTCCGTCGCGGTCAGGACGACATCGCCCAGTTGGTACTGGCCGTTGAAGTCCGTGCCGAAGAAGTAGCCGCCGAACGCGGTGATGGGCGAGCTGAAGCCCGTGAACGTGATGACATCGGTCGCGACGTTCGACGTGAGCCAGACCTGGTCGGCGGAGCCGGCGCCGACCAGGCCCGAAGGGGATGTCTCGGCGACGTAGGTGTATTCGGTGCCGAACGTCCTGCGGTGCATCGGGCTTCGTCCGACGGCATCCTGCGACACCCCGAAGAAGGTCTCGATGCCCTCCGAGGTCACCGCGGCGTCGAACGCCGAGGCATCCGAGGAAGTCGTCATGGCGGCGTGCGCGCCTGCCGTTGCAAGCATCAGCGTCAGCATGACCGCCAGGCCATTTGCGCGAAAGTTCTTCATGGAATGTTCTCCTGTGGGGGATGGGATCCGCGGGCTCACCAGCCGAGGTCCTGCAGCAACGGCAGGGTCAGGTCCTTGGGCGGGGCCACGGACGCAGTGAGACCGGAGGTGATGAAGGGCTCCATGAGCATGTCGGGCGTCAACGAAGGATCCCAGTGCGACACCGACGAGCCGCTCGCGAACACCGCCGGCGTGTACAGCAGGGGCCGGCCGAGCGTGTCGGCGCCGGCGTATTGCGTCGTGACCGAGGCGGCCAGGGACGCGACCACCTGCGGGGCGGATTGGGCGCGGGTCCGGGTCAGCAAGGCGGCCTTGATGGCGTCTCCGTCCGTCTTGAGGATCCTCACGGAAGCGATCGTGATCGTCGCATCGGTGCCCGCCATCCCCGAAATCGGCTCGACCACGTTGTCGGCCACCATCACCGCCTTGGCGCCAGCCGCCTGCAGGTTCTTGACCTTCACGGTGAAGGCGCAGCTTCCGCGGTCGATCAGGGCGATCTTGCCGGCGACGAGCGACTTGTTGGCGGCGCTCAGCGGCACGCAGGCCAGCCCGGTTCCGTTGGTCTGGTCGACGACACGCACGACAGGCGCGGCCAGCGGCTGCACCGCCAGCGCGGGACCGAACTCCGCCTCACCAACCTGCTTGAGGCCGGCGGACGCCCCCGCACCGCTCCCACTGACTCGCAGGCCGGGCAGGCGACCGAAGCTGAGCACCTGCGGCACCGCCGAGACGACGTGCGGCCCGGTCCACGCGAGTGCCAGGGGGTTGACGGCGGATGCCGAGCGTTCGTAGTCGTCCATCGCGAGCCAGGTCTTGCCGGCGCCGTTGTCGAACATGAACGATTCCCAGATGCTCGGCATCTCGTACAGACGTGCACCGCTGGATGCGTCCGTCGTCAGCAGCGAGAACCCCAGGCCGTGGCCGAGTTCGTGCAACAAGGTGGTGGCGAAGTCCAGCTGGGAAGCTCCGGGCTTGCCGTCGAAGCCCAGGTAGAACGTCGTGCCTGTCAGGCAGCCGTTCGCACCGAGGGCAATGTTGAACTGGGTCTTGATGTCGACGTTGCCATAGCCCGAGCCGTCATCCGTCTGGCCGTAGTAGTCGGTCAGGCTGAGCCCGCTGAGCTTGTCGGCCAGCGCCTGGGGATACCAGGTGTGGGCGACGGGCGCCCCGGGAAAGTCGTACCAGACGTTGTACGGCATGGCGCTGCCGAGGACGGCGCCGGTGGCGTTGCAGTCGAGCGCTTCCCAGCCGGCGCTGACGGTGATCTTGACGTCGCTGTGCAATGCCTGCGCCCAGATGTCGGCGACATGGCGGTAGACGTTCATGCGTTGCTGGCCGAGGGTCAAGCCGTTGTTGCCGCCGACCGGCGAGACGGGCGTGGGGTCGTTGAAGCCGATGCCGGGAGCGTCCCGGCTCTGGATCTCGATGACGGTCGCCTGAGCCAGGCCGGTCAGGGCGATAAGGGCGCAGGCGGAAATCAGGGCGTTTATCTTCATGGTGTCGTCTTTGTGATGGTCACTGCGCTGGCGGCTCGGTCGGTGTCGAGCCGTGTGCCGGAGTGGCAGCCAGTTCGTCCGCCGCGGCTTGCGTCCCTTGCACGCACTTGCTGTCCAGGCTGCCGTCGGGCTGCCGCTTGACGACGACGAAGCTCGCCAGGTGCTCTGGCAGCTTGGCGTTGTGCGCGCCCGATGCGAAGCTCCGCACCGCCGGCGCGGCCGCCTGGACGGACGCCTTGCGCGTGACGTTGCGCGACGCGGCGAGCGGACGCGCCGCCGGCGAGTGGATCGCCGCGAGTTCGTCCGCGGTCGGCGCCCGCAGCTTTCCAGTGACCGGGTCGCGCATGGCGGTCAGGCCGTCCGCCGCCACGGGGGCGCTCGCTTCCGCGGGGTGGGCTGACGCAGGGCGCGCGGCGCCGTTGTCGTCACTCGCCTGGGCGGCGATCGCGCTCAGCGAAAGGATCAGCGCAAGGGCGCTGGCATTCATCGATTTCATGATCTTTGCTCCGATGCCTGGGACGACGAGGCGCTGCGGCGGCGCTGGGCCAGGAAGGCCAGGCCCGCCAGCGCCATCAGGACTGCTGGCGCCGGTTCCGGCACGGCGCTGATGCTGACCGAGTCGACCCCGATGAAGTTGCCCTCGACGCTCGCGTCGGGAACCGTGTATTCGAGGAAGTAGCGGCCAAAGGCACCGTCTCCCTGGGCCGGCAGCGCGACCTGGAACGTCGTCCAGGCATCCGGATAGCCGCCGGGCGCGAAGGTCGGGTTGATCGTCGCGAGTTCCACGAACGAGCCCGCCACGATGGCGCCGATCCGCAGGGAATCGCCGAACGCGTTATCGGCGACCGTCCGCGTCGAGAACGCAAAGGTCGTCTCGGTGTCCATCGCAACCTCAGGAGTGGCCAGGATGGCGTCGATGCGACCCGCGGGGCTGCCGTTGGCGTCAGTGGCTCCGACGAACACGCTCGTGGCGATATAGCTGTCGGGACTGCCGTCGTTGGCGGCGAACGGCTCCGCCGACAGGGCGGGCCTGAACCAGGCCTCGGCCGCTGCGTGGGCGCTGTAGTTGGCCACCAGCCAGCCCGACGGCAGCCCGACGCCCTCGAAGCCCTCGTGCAGCAGTTCGTCGGCGTACGCCGGCGAGCCGCCGACGAGACCGGCACTGGCCAGCAAGGAGAATAGAAGTTTCTTCATGAGATCCTCAGTCAAAAGGGGAGTGTTCGGATTCGACCGGATCACTTGAGCCCGCTCGCCCCGCGGAAGACCCGCAACAGGCCTTGCGGATCCGAGGGTGCGACGGGGTTGGCGGTGATGACGTCCATCTGGCCGTCGCCGGTGACGTCGGCGACGTCGAAGATCGCCCCCAGCCCATCGACGCTGCCCGGCGCGCCCGAGCGCTTGTAGGGCGTCCTGGTGAAGCCGCCCGGCCCGCCCGTGTAGAGCCAGAGGAAGCCCGGGAACGGTCCGGTGCCCGTCAGGCCGCGCTGGCGGAGCGAGGCGCCCACCAGCAGGTCGGCATGCCCGTCGTGGTTGAAGTCGCGCTGGCCCAGCATCACCTCGCCGAAGAACGAGAACGCGTCGGCGTTCGGTGCCTCGATTTCCTGGCGGCGCCCCGAGGCGACGAAGCCGCTCGCCGAGCCGTAGTAGACGAAGATCGCGCCGGAGCTGACGGTGTCGCCCGAGTTGTTCGCGACGTAGCCCGGCGCGCTGACCGCGATGTCCGGGAAGCCGTCGCCGTCGACGTCGCCCAGGATGGAGACGGATGATCCGAACTCGTCGAGGGGGCCCAGGAAGTCGGGGGCCGCCACCACTTCGGCGGGCTGGTTGCTGTAGCCGCTGGGCGCGCCCTTGTAGACGAAGACCAGGCCCGGGCGGCCTTCGCTGATGGAGGTCGGGACGCCGACGGCGATGTCGGCGATGCCGCTCGTGGTAGTCGCTCCGGTGTCGAAGACGCGGCCGAATTCGAACCAGGGCAGGCCCATGGCCGACAAGGTCGACTCTGGCTTCAACACCAGGCCCTTCGGGCTGCCGGTGTACACGTAGATCGTGCCGTGCGTGCCGCCGTCGGTGCTGGCGGAGACGGCTATGTCGGCGTAGCCGTCATGGTTGAAGTCACCCAGCGGATGCGCGGTGAAGCCGAAGAAGCTGTTTTCCTCGGGTCCTTCGATGATCTGCGACGGCGTCGGCGAGAACCCGTTCGGACCGCCGAAGAAGACGAGGATCGCACCGGCGTACTGCTTGGCGCCCGAGTAGGAGTACGCGCCGACGACCAGGTCCGGCCAGCCGTCCCCGTTGACGTCCACCGCCATCGGGCTGCTCCCGACCTGTGCCCAGTCCATGGGACCCACGTAGCGGAAATCCGCCTTCTTCTTGAACCCGCTGCTGGAGCCGTAGCGAACCTCCACCACGCCGCGGTGGTTGACGCCGGGCGAGGTCGAGATCAGGTCGCGACGACCGTCTCGGTTGATGTCGGTCTGGACGTTCAGGGGGCCGCCGCCGGAGATCGTCAGGTCAGGCAGTCGGGCGCCGATCTGCGCATGCGACGCGGCAGCTAAGGCAAGCAGGCACGCCGCCGCGCCCAGTCGGGCAAGTCGGCGGCGCGCCAAGGTCAGGTCGTTCATGATGGGTATCCCACTCCACTCGAAGAGATGAATCGCGATCGCTGCTGGCATCGACCGGCTTTTGCAAGTGGGCAATTGAACGTCACAAATCTGAAACGGAAACGGCGACCTTTCGCCATGGCGGAAGTCGGCCAGCACGGGACCCTTCACGGTGCGTGGCTCGCGGCCGAAAGCCTCCCCCTGGTGCAGGCTTGCACCGTCGTATCATCACCATCCATGAAGAAGTGGTTGGGGGTCGTTCAAGGCAGCACGTCGAGTCCGGACAGGCCGAACATGCAGCCGCTCGGCCTCGGCAGCGAAGAGGAGGCCATCTACCGCGCCCTCTTGCGTCATCCGCGATCGAGCACCGTGGCGCTCGAGCAGCTTGTGGGCGGAATTGCATTGCCGCTTCCAGCCGTCCTCGACTCGCTGCTTCGCCGTGGGCTCATCGCCAAAGGCCCGGATGCCGCGGGCGGTTGGCAAGCGACCGCGCCGGACGTCGCGATCGAACTGCTCCTGATGGAGCGGCAGGCCGAGCTCAACGAGGCGCGTCGCATCCTTCCTCAGCTGCAAAGCGAGCTGGCGCGTGATTCGTCGACTGCCGTGTCGACGGATGTCCAGGTCGTCGCCGCGGACGCGCAGGCGCAGTTGCAGGCCTATCTCAGCCTGTACGAACATGCGCACGAGAGCGTCGACAGCCTGCTGAGGCCGCCCTTCATCGTGGCCGCGCCGGAAGCCATGCAGATCGCCCGCACCGCGGCCCGCAAGCGGGGCGTGCGCATGCGCACCATCGTCGCCACGGAAGTCCTGCAATGGGCCGGCTGGAAGGCCGCCATCGCGCACGCACGCGCCGACGGAGAAGAGGTGCGCGTGCTGGATGCCATCCCGTTCAAGCTGGTGCTCGTCGACCAGGCCAGCGCGATGCTCCCGCTGCATGCCGACGACCCCGAAGGGCCCGCGTTGCGCATCGGCAATGTCGCGGTGCTCTCCGCGGTGGTGGCCTTGTTCGACCAGCTATGGAACGATGCGGTTCCGATACACGACATGGCGGAGCGCTCGCCGGAGTCGGCGGCTGGCGATCCGTCGTTGCAGGAACTCGCCGCGGTCCTCGCATCGGGCGTCAACGACAAGATGGCGGCACACATCCTCGGCGTCTCGGATCGCACCTTGCAGCGGCGCATCGCCGCACTCGCCGCGAAGCTGAAGGCGCGTTCGAGGTTCCAGGCCGGTTGGCTGGCCGCCCGCAGCGATGACAAGTGACTTCCGGCGCGAAGCGCTCAATGCGTAGCCGCAGCCGTGCCTGTCGCCGTCGGCAGGCTGGCGAGCACCCGCACGAACGTCATCGCCCAGTGTGACTCGGCACTTGCGCCGGTCATCTTCTCTTTGAGCAAGACCTCGCGCCGCGTCTGCTTGCGTTTGCCTGCGTACTCCGCGTCCGAGAATCTCATCGGGCTCATCGTGGTCGCTGCTTCAGACCTATAACAATCGAGTGGACCCCTCGGTGGACCTGTTCAGGCCTTTCGTTGGGCCTCGCCCGTCGCACCCACCACAGTCCTTGTCTCAGACTTCCGCCCTCTGGGGGCGTAGTTCCGCAACGAATGGCGCAGTCTGTCTCAGACTTCGTCATCAAGATTGGAGCTGGCAGCGCTCGATGCTTCACAGGCCAGCCAGTCCCGGACATTGTTCGTCAAGAACAGGAGCGCCGGGCCAGGATGCAGATTCTTGCGCAAGGTCGCCCGCGTTTCTCCGAAGAGACCAGGAACATGACCTTGTCAGCGCTCCAGGTGAGGTCGACGTCTACCGGGTTCGGAACATGGTTCTTCAGCTCGGGATGCTTGAAGAGCAACTCGTGCAGCCGCGCTTGAACCAGCCCCAAAGGATCGGCGTGCGGGAGAAGACAGCTGTCGGCGATCGAAAGGTGATCGCCTCGAACAAGCGCTGAGCCATCCATCGCGACTCGCTGAGATTTGTTTGGCGCAACCGAACAGGTGTCCTCGACTGGAGGAGGTACGAACGTCCGGTTCCGGGCGCGCGATCTCGCAATGTCTACACCCGCTTTGGGTCGATAGGAGTCGGTCGCGCCGTTCGGAAGCGGTCGTTCAGTGGGTGCTCGCAGTGAAATGACACCAGAACGACCTGGCCGGCGCTGCTGAGGAGTCATTTGAGACTGCGTTCGCGCCGGCATGACTGCAGTTCAGCAAGAGCAGAACTCAAGCCATGCAACAGGCACACCTCCTGGAACCCCCAGTGGGCCTGATCCTGAGCGGATCGTACAACTGCTTCGAGCGCAAAGCCGACCCCGCGCAGGTTGTCAATTCCGGGGGGCAGTAGGCCGCACAGAATCACCGTGACGATCAAAGGTCAGCTGCTGGCCATTCCATCTTGACGAGAGGTCATGGCGTAGGACCGACGATGTCGTTGGCCATCGTGATCCGTCAGCGGACGACAGCCAGGATGAACTGGGCGATGTAGGTTACTGAAAGCGAGGCGATGACGGAAGCCAATCCGAGCTCAAGTGGACGCTGCGTGACAAACCGCTGAGTTCGCGCGCCAAGGTATGACCCTGCGAGGCCGCCAAGCCCGAACAGGAGGCCAAGCGGCCAATCTGGGTGCATGTTCACGCCTGGCGAGGTCGGTAGCAAGCTGTACATAGCGACGCCGGCAATTGAAGTGATCAACGTCGCCATCAGCGACGCACCGGCGACGGCGCGCACGCGCAAGCCGAACACACCGACGAGTACGGGCGCCATGATGGAGGCGCCGCCGATGCCGTATGCGCCGCCCACGACGCCGATGGCAGTCGCTGCTGCGAGGATCCCGGGATTCCGGCCAGTTTCCGTCGACATGGGCGACTCAGACTCGGCGGCATCGGCTCGCTCGATAGACAGCCGAAACGCGAGGGCAGCAAGCACCAACCCCACGAATAGTTGAAAATTGCGGGCGTCTGATAACCAGGTGGAACGCAGCCACCATCCAGCCAGCAAGCCAGGCGTCGTTCCGATGCCCAGCAGCAAGCCGAGTCGCCAATCAACGCGGCGTTCTCGAGCGAAGCGCCACAAGCCACCTGGTGTGGAAGCCAAGTTGAAGACAAGATTTGTTGCCGAGATGGAAGGCGCCGTGACGCCCAGGACGGATATCTGAAACGGGAGCAGCAGAAATGCGCCCGAAATGCCCACCATCGACGTGAAGAATGAGACGACGAAGGCCGCTGCAGGGGGCAACAGCACCGGCACGGTGACACCCGATCCAGGAAAGTACATCCGTGGCATTCTGCAGGACGCGGGCGGCCAAGCGAAGAACGAAACGCACGCAAGGACATTCCCGGATCGAACGGTATGCGAGCGGGCTCGCAAGATGTTGCGCGCTGGGCGTCCTTCAGATTGGGTGTACGCGCCGTCTCATCTCTGCAAGATAGATTTCGAAGCCCAAGGCCGTGTAGAGCGACCGAGCGCCTGGGGTCGCTCCCAGGTTGAACTCTCGAATGCCCATCGCTTCGCACTGCTCGAACACGGCGAGTAGGAGGGCGCTCGCGATTCCGCGGCGTCGCCACGCGTCCTCGACAAAGACGTTGTTGACCCGCGCCATCACACCGCCTGGATTGGCCCGCGTCGGTCCCCAATCAAGCAAGATCGCACCCGCACCTCCGACTACGCTGTCTCCAGCGATGGCGAACCAGCCTACGTAGTGGCTTGCCTCGATGCGCGGGCGAACCCAGTTCGCGTAGAGGATGTGTCTCTCGCTTCCCGGCGACTCGTTGTACTGGTTGTGTTCGGCTATCCGATCGGCATCCGACGGACGTACTTGTCTCAGCGACCAACTGTTCTCCATCCGGTGATTGTCGCTGGCGCCGCGACGCGGCTTCAGTCCTGCCCTTGTCGATGAGGCCGGAGCGTGCGATTGTCGCGCTGCATGCCGGCATCGCGACGCACAAGCCTTCACCATTCACGTGCCGCCAGGCGGGGCAGAGTCCGTTCCTGGGGGAACTGGTGGTCTCGCTTGGGCATTCTGGCCATGTCGCCGTCTTCGAGGTCGAGGACGCCACCACAGTCACCGTCCTGGCCGTGCGCCATCAGCGCGAGGACGACCACGACTGATCCTGGGTGTGTCGGTGCGAGGCCTTCAGCAGGGCCAGAGTTGCGCGACGATCGCCAGTGTTGCGGCTGAGGAGGCGGCGGACGCGATCAGTGCGGTTGCGGCATGAATCAACCACCGCTCCCACGGGTTGCCAAAGCGGTCGACTTGATGCGTGATGACCCTGGCGAGTTGCTGAATGCGAGGGTCGACCCGCGAATCGAACAGTTGCTTGGCCGCCTTCGCCATCGCCTGCGCTTGTGCCTCTATGCCGATGCGCGTGGCTTCATCAGTGCGCGCGAGCATGTGCCGGACCGTTTGCACCTTGGCATTCTCGGACAATTCAATGACCTGCGCTTCGAACCGAGTCAACGAGTCATGTAGTCCCTCGTTGGCCCGGTCGAAAGCGCGGCCTCGCTCCTGAATCTCCGAAGTCAGTCGTTCCACGGAATCGATCAGGTTCGCCATATCACCGATTGCCTCGATGAGCAGGGCCTCCCGTGCCGAAACCGGATCGTTCACGATGTCAGCTCCGCCGTGCTTGCCTCGCTGGTCACGAATCGTCCCAGGTCCAAGGCTGCGAAGCACGCATCGAGCTATGGCACGACGCCACGAGCCAGCCGACGAGTTGCCAGTTTCTGGCCGAGCGCCATCTTTTCGTGGCGGTCGCTCGCCTTCGCAATGAGTTTCTTGAAGTCGGTCTCGTCGTGCGCGATCTCGGCCAGGTCGGCGCCCGTGCCTCTGATGCGCGCATAGACCTTGTTGATGCCGATCCGGCAGTTCGTGTTCGCAGAGGCGATGGGGTGCTTCGCAAGGAAGTCAAGGAGGCTGTGGAACGACTGCTCGAGCGGCTCGCGATCGTCGAGCATGTTGAAGATCACCTGGATGCGGTCTGGAGCGACGCCCACGGCGTGGAGATCCAGCAGGGTGGCAATGGTGTCCTGTTGCTGTTTCGGGGGTGGCACGGTCGGGACGGTCGAATTCCTCGTGACTGTCTCGGTAGCGGTGCATCAACCGCATCAACGCTTCGACGTTGCTCGCACCGATGTCGACCACAACGTCTTCGACCGCCTGCAGGTATTCCTGAAGCTCTCCAAACTGGAAGCCGCGCAACGACTGCGCCTGCCCTTCGTCCGCATTGATGCTCTCGACGGCGATGACACGGGCGCCCGGCAGTCGTGGCGCCAGCAGGTGCCGCGTGATCGTCGACTTGCCAACGTTGCCCGAGAAGCTGATGACGGCGAGTTTCATGGCGATTTCCTTTCAGCGTAGAGGAGCGGGTTTGTGACTTGAGTCTTCATGAAATCCTCGGCCATCTGCCTCGCGCTAGGCGGACCGTCGACGCGCGGCAGATGCGAAGGGGGAACCGGTTCTCGCTCGACCGGCCGGCCCGCCCGTGGTGTTGGCACCTCACCGGCGGCGATCGCGGCCACTGGCAGCGTCACTTGATGTGGGACGCGTGCGGCCGCGCGTTGCACAGTGCTCTTGCTGACCACGACACCGACATCTGCCAGCGTCTCGCGGATCTCCTCGCCGTGTAGCCTTCCGCCTGCAGCCGACAAATCTCGGCAGCGAAGGCGCGCACTCTGCGACCCTTGCTGCGCGGCGGATTCTTGGGCTGGAGGTGCACGAGGCCTCCGAGGGGGTTGACCTATTGTTGGTGCCCCTGCATCAGGTGGACACGATGACTTCGGATCAAAAATCATCGGTCTGGCTCAGGTTTGCCCAGCCGGATGCAATCGTCATCCAAGTTAGACGAGTCGAACGCAGTGCGGCTCGCCGGCTCCCCAGCTTGAATCACAACGGCGCAAGCCGTCGCGACCAAATCATCATTTTGCGGATGGGCTCACCGGTGCTCATGGTGGTTCAACTTTTCGCACCCTGAATTTACCCGCTGCAAGTTGGCTCGCAGCCGCTCATCAGACTGCTCGGGCGTGAGCAGGTGGATTCATCTGAGATCAACCTGGCCCAACTGCCTGGTCAGCCGTGCATCAGCCTGACCCAAGAAGGATTCACATTTGCCCAAGCGAGTGCAGCTTTGCGCAGTTCGGCTCAATCCAACACAGGGGAGGGCGCGCGAAATCGATGATTCTTGGCCTGAAATCATCGGTCTGGAGACCTCGATCCGAGGCAATACTGAATTCATTGGTGAGTGCAGGATAGGCGCCCTGGCGCCGATGTCTGACACGCTCCGCATGTCAGGAGGCTCGGGCATTGCACCTTCGTCACGTGATCGAATCAGCGTGGATCACCGGGGCCTGATGGCCGCGCGGTGCTCGTGCGATTCGAGTGTCGCCGCGGCGCTGGTCATTTCATGTTGGCGTCCAGGAAGGCCTGCAGTGTCTGCAGCAGGCGCAGCCGGTCCGCCGTGCGCGTGAAGTAGTGGTCGGCGTCTTCCAGGTAGACGGTCTGCGCCGACTTGCCTGCTTTGGACAGCGCGCGGGCCATCATCTCGGTATGCTGGACGGGCACCGTGTAGTCCTTGCGACCGTGTACCAGCAGTACCGGGCGCGTGATTCGATCGACGAGATGCACGGGGGACGTCTGCTCGAGCGTCGCGCCGTATTGGCCGATCTGCGGGAGGTTCAGGTCGCCGAAGACGTAGGCCTGCCGGTCGTCGACGAGCGTCAGCAGGTCGGTGACCGGCGCAAACGCGGCGGCGCAGCGGTAGAGGCTCGGCTCCCTGGCCAAGCCCATCAGAGCGGCGTAGCCGCCATAGCTTGCACCGACGATCGCGATGCGTTGCGGGTCGGCCAGGTGCTGGGCGTACAGCCAGCGCGCGCCGTCGGTGATGTCGTCCTCCATCGCGAGCCCCCATTGCTGGTAGCCCGCCGTCAGGAAGTCACGGCCGAACCCGGTCGATCCACGAAATTGCGGCTGCAGCACGCCATATCCGCGACTCGCCAGGAACTGCACCCAATAGTCGAAGCCTCTCTCGTCGTGCGCCGACGGGCCGCCGTGCGGCAGCAGCACGAAGGGCGGCGGTGCCCCGCCCGACGCGACACGGTAGCCGACCGGCAGCGTCAAGATCGCGGGGATCGTCAAGCCGTCCCGGGCCTCGTACGAGACCCAGCGGCTGGCTGCGATCTGCTCCGGGACGAGCCCGGGATAGGCGTCCGTGACCGGTTCGAGGTCGGACTTGCCGCCGTCGCGCTTGAGCAGCCAGTAGTCGAGCGGTTCGTTGCCCCTGACGACGCTCAGCAGCACATGGCGGCCATCCCTGCTGCGGTCCACGATCCGGATGGTCGATCCCGGCAGCGCCTTGGCGACCAGGCGCGCATCCGCCGCCCAGTCCGCAGGCAGGTAGACCGGGCCCGAGTCGTCGTCCTCGTATCCCACCAGTTCACCCGCCTCCACGAGGGGGATGACATCGATGCGAGGGTCGGCCTTGATGGTGCGGACATAGTGCGCACTCCCGATGTCGAATTCATAGAGGCCGGTGTGGCCGCCCTCATGGTTCGATGCCACCAACACATGCCCTGGTTCGCCTTGCACGAACGCCAGTGGCTCGAACACCTCGCCCCGGTTCAAGGGCACGGTCTGCACCGCCTTCCAGTCCGACTTCGACGTGTCGCGAGCCAGGAGCGTCAGCGACCGGTCGCGCTTGACCGCCCATCCCAGGTTGACGGCACCCGCTCGCGTCGCGATCCAGTTGCTGATGAGGCCGTGCTGCGCTGCCACGGTTTCCGTCATCCCCGTATGGACATCCACGCGTACGACCTCGGGGTGCTCAGCGCGTTCGAGAAGGGTTGCCGGCGATGGCGGCGTCCGGGCGAATCGATCGATCCTAGGCAGTTCGATCAAGAGGTGATCCGGATCCTCGGGCAGTTCGCTGATGACCTGGTCCTGGATTTGCGGCTGGTTGTCGGAATTCTCGGCGTGCACCAGTTCCACCACATGGCTGCCGTCCCGGTCCAGGCCGATCAGCCGGGTCTCCAACGTACGCCGGAGCGCCATCCGCACAGAGACGGTACGCACCGAGATGACAAGCCGTTGGTCGGACTTCCACAGGATCCATTTCAGTTCGCCGTCACCTGTCGGAACGGCTTTGGGCGGTTCACGGCCCTCCAGGTCGTGGACGACGAGTGCCGTATGGCCGTCCAGTGCACCGATGTAGGCCAGATATCGCCCGTTGGGGGAAAGACGGGCTCCGCGAGCGCTGGGCAGCGCGGCATAGGCTTCGGCAGGCGCAGCCTTGACCTCTGCGCTGCGCGTCTCGACGCGTACGGACTTTTCCTGTGCCGGCAGGGGGAAGGGCGCCGCGAGCGCAGACGCCATGGCCAGCCAGGTGGCCACTCGTGGCGCGATTCGAGCGAGGGAATTCTGTCGGATGGGGGGCGGCGACATAGGCAGCATCATTGTTCGAGAATTGGCCGGGTTCGGGGCGAACGAGCGCGCCGCGTCGGCGCCTTGCGGTCGGGAGATTTCGGAGTTCACCATGGGCGACCCACGGAGTTGCCGAAGCGGGCGAGCAGGTAGCGCTTCATGTCCTCGCCATGGAGTTCGGCGAGCAGGGCGGCGACCCAGGGTTCGTCCAGGCGGTCGCGGCGTACCGCCAGCAAGCCCGCGAAAGGCGCGCGGGCGTCCTCGGTTCCGATCGAGTCGCGCCCCGGCAGGAGCCCGGCATGCAACGCATCGGCACTGGCCATGGCGACCATTGGCGCCAGGTCGAGGGCCGCGTGCAGACGTGCCGCAGGCACGGTGACGATGCGCGGGCGATGGCTGGTTGGGACGACATCGTTCAACGTCGCGTGCAAGCCGGTGTCGTCGCGCAGTTCGATCAAGCCGTAGTTCTGCAGGAGCACCAGGGCGCGCGCCAGATCGGCCGCGTTGTCCGGCACCACCACGTCGTCGCCGTCGCGCAGTTGCGACGGTGCCGACAAGCGGCGCGAATAGAGGGCCATCGGCTGGGTCAGCGTCGTTGCCGCGGCGACGCGTCGACCCGGATGCCGGCGCAGGCCATCGGCGAAGGCCACGCCACTGTCGAACGCGGCGGCGTCCAACGCGCCTGTCTCGAGATCATGGCTGGCGCGCTGGTCGTCGCTGCGCAGCGCGACTTGCACGCTCAGCCCCCTTGCCCCCGCGAGCTGGCGCACTTGCTCCAGCATGTCGGCCGTCGGGCCCGGCGGGCTCGAGACACGCACGACACCCTGGGAGTGGCCCTGTGCGGGTACTTCGCGGCCCCAGCCCGCCTGCACGGTCAACCCTGCGAGGGCAAGCAAGCCCCGGCGCCGGATCAAGAGTCCCTCCGCACCGTTCGGAAGCCGATATGTGCCGTCGCCAGATCGGCCTCCTGCTGCTCGCGTGCGGAGGCACGGTAACGCACGCAGTAGTCCGCCGAGCACAGGAACGAGCCGCCCTTGATCACGTAGGGCTGGTTCGTTGGGTGGAACGGGGCGGCTGCGGCCGCCGTGTCGCCGTTCATGTGGGCCTGGTGCGGCCCGTCGTAGGGGTCGTTGGTCCACTCCCAGACATTGCCGATCGTGTCGTGCAGGCCCCAGGCGTTGGCCGGGTAGCAGCCCACGGGCGCGAGACCTGCGTGCCCATCCTCCGCGAGGTCCACCGCGGGGAAGGCGCCTTGCCAATAGTTGGCCGCTGGGCGGCCCTGGGCGTCGCGGGGCGACGCGTCGAGGAAGGCGCCGGACCGACCCGCCTTGGCCGCAAACTCCCACTCGGCTTCGCTGGGCAGGTCGCGTCCCAGCCACCTGGCGTAGGCGAGCGCGTCGGCCCGCGTCACGAATGTCACGGGAAAGTGGTCCAGGCCGGCGATGCCCGAGCCAGGGCCGCCCGGGTGGCGCCAGTCGGCCCCCCTGACGAAGGTCCACCAGGCGTACGGCCGCGCGTCCATCTGCGCCTGCGTCGGCTGGCGGAAGACGACACCGCCGCCCTGGTGCTCGGCTTCTGTGACGTAGCCGGTGTCAGCGACGAAGGCCTCGAACTGCGCGATTGTCACTTCGGTCTGGTCGATCCAGAACGAAGGCATGTGCATCGGCGCGTGTCCCGCCGGTCGCTCGTCCGGGTAGCCGCGGTCGCTGCCGAACGTGAACTCGCCTGCGGCAACGTGCAGCATGCCGGCATGGGCCTCCGACATCCAGGCTGGCGGCAACCCGGAGTAGGCGCTGCACGCCGCTTCGGTACCGAGGTGCGGCAGTGGTGCGGCGGTGCCTGCCGAGGATCGCAACGCGATGGCGCACGCCAGGGCGATTGCCAGCGCGGACATCGAGAGCGCAATCCTTCCCGCGAACACCGCGCTGCCGGTCAGTAGTAGCCGCGCGGGCGCACCGGCTCGACGCCGCCGACCAGGCGCATGTAGGCGGTCCACTCGTCCACCAGCCCGCGCAGGACGAGCGGATTGGCGGAGGAGACGTCCTTGTTCTCGCCGCGATCGGTGCGCAGGTCGAACAGTTCCCAGTGGCCATCGAGCGGGCCGGTAGGTGGATCCGTCCACAGAGCCTTCCAGCGGCCGTCGGCGCTGCGCAGGTAGGCGCGACCGTAGGCTTCGTCGCCGAAGGCTGTCGTGTGGACGCGGGTGTCGTCGGCGTCGACCAGCAGGGCCAGCAGGGATTTGCCCGTGACCGGATAGACGTAGCGGTTGTCGTAGACGACCTTGCCCTTGTTCGTATCGACACCGGTCAATGCGTTGATCGCGGCGGGCGCGGGCCGGGTCGGCAGCGTCGCGCCCGCCGCTGCGAGGATGGTGGCGGTGATGTCCGTCACGTGGGTGAACTGGGTGATGTTCGGCAGCGGCCTGGTCTGGCCGGCCAGGTGCACGATCAGCGGCGTGCTGACGCCGCCTTCGCCCGAGTACCCCTTGGTCTGGCGGAACGGCGTGGCACTGACCTCGGCCCATCGGGTGCCGTACTGCAGCCGGTTCGCGGCGGGACGGCCGTTGTCGGTGCCGAGCGCGGAATACGCGGGTTCGATGGCGTTGGCCTCGTCGATCGGCCTCGGGTCGGCGGAAGCCGGGCCGATCGGCCATGCTTCGGCACCGTTGTCGGACTGGAAGATGATGAGCGTGTTGTCGTACTCGCCGATGTCCTTCAGGTGCTGGATCAGCAGCCCGATGTCATGGTCGAGGTTGTCGACCATGCCGGCATAGATCTCCATGTAGCGCGCCTGCGCCTTGCGCTCCAGCGGCGTCAGGCTGCTCCAGCGCTTGGCCACCAGGCCGGGTCCATAGTCCACGTAGCCCGCGACCGCACCGTGCACGGCACTGAGGTAGGCCGCGCTGGCGCTGTCGTTGGCGGGCGTGGCGGCACGCGAGGCCAGGCTCTCGGGCAGGCCGACCCAGGGCGTGAAGTCCGTCGGGACGAGCCCGAGTTGCTTCTGGCGCGCAATGCGTGCCGCGCGCACGGCCTCGTAGCCGGCGTCATACCGGCCGGCGTACTTGTGCAGGTAGGGTTCGGGCACCTGCAGGGGCCAGTGCGGCGCCGTGTAGGCAGCGTAGGCGTAGAACGGCCGGCCGTCGGCATGATTCGAATCGATGTCGGCGATCAGCTTGCGCGTGTAGAAATCGGTGGAGTAGAAGACGGTCGGACTCCCCCCTTTGCCGCCCGGCTGCCCGGGCTGGCCGGGTTGGACGTACGCCCCGTCCTCTGCATAGTTCTTCGAATCCGCCGGCTCGTGTGCGAAATGGTTCCTGGCGGCGCCGCCGAGCAGGGCGAAACTCTTCTCGAAGCCCCACTGGTCGGGCGTCTGGCCCGAGCTGCCGAGCCTGGCGGACACATCGGGCGTGGCGATGCTGGAGCCGAGGTGCCATTTGCCGGCCATGTAGGTGTGGTAGCCGGCGTCCTTGAGCAGTTGCGCCATCGACAGCGCCCGATCGTTGAGGTAGCCCTCGTAGCCGGGCAGGCCCTTGCGCTCGTCGCTCGGTGCGCCCATGGTGCCTTCGCCGACGAGGTGATGGTCGGTGCCCGACATCAGCATCGCACGCGTGATGGCGCACACCGTTCCGGTGTGATGGTTGGTCAGCAGGCGACCGGTCGCCGCCAGCACGTCGAGATTGGGCGTGTCGATCTCTCCGCCGAAGGCGTGGATGTCCGAGTAGCCCAGGTCGTCGGCGAGGATGAAGACGATGTTGGGGCGCTTCGTGCGCGAGGCCGTTGCGGTGGGACTGTCGGTGGCGCCGTCGCCAGCGGATGCACTGCTCAGCGCGCCGGCGAGCGCCGCGCAGAAGAGGGCGGTACGCAAGGGATTGGGCAGCGGAGTAGATGTCATGAGGGCTCCTGGGTGGGTGCTGCAGGGGTGCGGGCGGCGGGCTTGCGCCTTCAGTCTTGGCGTGCAGGACGCCATGGGCCACCTCGGTGGATCTCTGGACTGCCGGGGAGCGGCGAAGGGCGCACATCCGGAAGGCAGCCGACGCTGTCCTCGCCATATCCGGGCTACCCCGGCGGAATCTGGTCGTTCGGGTACCAGTAGCGCCGATGACAGGATTCGCAGGCATGGTCCAGGTGCGACCCCGCCGCCAGATACGCCGCGATGTCGCGCTTGTCGATGGCCCCCAGCAGTTCCCAGGCGGAGTCCTGCAGCGCCTTGGCATGCGTCGCGAACTGCGCGGGGTCGGCCTTGATCCGTTGCTGGATGTCTGCCGCGTTCAGGATGCCTTTGATGTGGCTGTCTTCGAGGGTCTTGCCCGGCTGGACGACGACGCGCCCGGGCAGGGCCAGCAGGTTGGCGGCTTCGGCCACCTGCAGGGCCCGGTGCCGCAGCTTCAGCCAGCTGGCGTCGTCTGCCGGTCGGTTGTCGACGTCCCCCTTTGCCGTGACTTCGCTGGACACCGCGTCCCAGAGCTCGTCCGCAGCCGGGTCGACCTGGCCTTGCATCAGCTCCTGGACGGACGCCAGGGGTACCGGCCCGGCGGGTGCAGGCGCCGGTGGCGCCTCGGTCCGACCGCAAGAGGCCAGGGCGGCGCAGATGAGCAGCGCGCCGATGAGGGGTCGGTTCAGGCAATGCACGGACATCCCTTACACGAAACCAATGATGCGGCCAGCAGCGCCCACGCCGAACCATGCCAGCACCGACAGCAGCACGAGCAGCTTGACGCGGCCCGACACCCCATCGGAATCCGCGCGCAGCGCCAGGAAGCTAACCGTGCCCTGCAGCAGCACTGCAAGCACCAGCAACCCGAGCTTGAACAGGAACACCGGCTTGAAGAAGTAAAGCGCCGGGCTGGCGATGAACATCAGCACACCCGTCAACGCGGCCAATGCCAGGCCGGCCCAGAGCAAGCGGAGGGGACCGATCAGCACGGTCCTGAGCGACGCTTGCGGCAGCACCCAACCCAGTTGGCGCAAGCTGACCAGCACCAGCGAGGCCAGCAACAACACGAACCCCAGTACATGCCCGATCTGCAGCGCGGCCCCCACCAGGTGGTCGGACTTGGCGATGGCCTGTGCAGGCGCGCTCCGGCCCACCGAGGCCAGGATCTCAGCGGCGGACACTGGCGCTTCTCCTGAAGGAACGTTCTTGTGCCGTGATGGCACTGCGGTGAGGGCTCATCAATGCGGCAGGTAGGGAATCAGGCGCCCGCAGACGACGACCGCCACCCACAGCAGCAGCGACGCGGCGGCCGCCGCACGAACCGAGGCGGGCAGCGCCGAGACGGCGGTCGCATGCGCAGGTTGCGCGACGGGCGTGGGGGACGCAGCGAGTGCATCGGGCGCGTCCAGATGCCAGGCGAGCCGACGTTCGAAATAGAGGGCATTGAGCCCTGCCAGGACGATGAACAGCAGCTTGAACGGGAACGCCGGGCTGTTGACGAGCGTCGTCGCCTCGCCGAAGAACAGCAGGCCGCCCGAGGCGAACACCAGGACGAAGCCCGACAAGGCCCAGGGCCGCAGTTGGCGATGCACCGCGGCCGCAGGCACGTCGCGCAGCAGCCAGCCCAGCAGTCGAAGATCGACCAGGGCGATCATCCCGACCGACAGCGACAGGCTGAGCAAGTGAACCCCTTCCAGGGCAGGAAAGAGCACGGTCGATTCGGCGATGTGCTGGCCCAGCCAGGTGGCTTCGGCCGCTTCGGCCAAGGTCAGTGCGATGCTCATCGACCGGGCACCGCCACGTTGCCGAAGGCGCCGTTGTTCTCGTGGCAGATGCGCTCTTCCTGCTCGAGGATCTTCTCGCTGCCTTCGTGCTTGGCCGGGCGGACCTCGAAGTGCCAGCCGTTGGGCTTGTCGTCGACAGTCCAGCGCCTGGCCGGGATGGTCGTGGTCCAGGGCCGGCTGTAGACAGTCGGGTCGGTGACGCGGGCGACATAGTTGTAGCGCTTGCCGCCGTTGTCGAAGATGTAGCGCTCCTCGATGTGCGCGTCCTCGCTCAGGAACTCGCCGGTGCGCCCGAGCAGGGCCTTGCCGTTGTTGTTGGTCACGTCGACGACCAGGGTGTTTCCCTCCCAGCGACCGCGCGAGTCGGCGTTCCAGAGCTTGATCTTGCTGGACAGGTGCGGCTTGCCGTCGAGGTGGATGACGCGCGTGCCCGAGTTGAAGAAGAACACCACGTAGCCAGGATACTGGCGGATCTCGTAGCCGTGCCAGATCAGCGATTTGGGCACGCCGCCCGGCGCACAGCGCGCCAGCGGCTCGATGTACTGCGGCTTGACGGGGTTGTGGAAGTTGGCGATGAACTCTTCCTGCGCTGCCTTGGCCCAGGGCTGGAAGGGCAGTTGCCCATCGGCCGGGTCGGTGACACGGCTGGGCGCGCGCTCGTTGCGCGGGCGCTGCGGACGCCCGCGCGTGGCCGGGTCGCCCGGGATGCCGCCTTGCGGGTCGGTCCAGTTGTTGTGGTTTGCCA
The DNA here is from genome assembly GCA_964418745.1 of uncultured Vitreoscilla sp. Lineage (GTDB taxonomy): Bacteria > Pseudomonadota > Gammaproteobacteria > Burkholderiales > Burkholderiaceae_C > Scleromatobacter. The sequence continues at coordinate 1,836 of CAYQMX010000047.1, read as the reverse complement.
CCGTGTTGGACCAGTGCCCCTCGACATCGGGCTGTCCATCGGCAAGGCGGTGTCCACTCCACTTGCTTTCAAGGATGGCCGGGAAGGACTTTTCCTGAGCAATGCCGCCGCCGGCGCCGCCTTCCACAGGGACGGGCGGGGTCCCGGACGCCGTGATCTGCTGGGCCAGGACGGCCCCGCACAGCGCGCCGCCGCTCATGCAACCCGCCAACATCGCACGGCCATGCCGCCACCAATCGAGTGGTTTGGCCGCGGGCCGGCGCGACCCGGCGGGGAGCGTGGGTTCAGCGTGGCGCACTGGCAGCGGCCGGAGGCTTGGGCGGATAGAAGGCATCGTAGTCCAGGGTCTGGCAGTAGTTTTCAACGAGCTGGAAGTTCTTCTCGCGGTGGCGGTGCAGCACCACCTCGAGGCTCCAGGGCCGACTGAAGACCTGCGGATCTTCGAGGGTGGCGCGGTAGGCAATCGTGTTGGCATCCAGGAACCGCCATTGCTCCACCACGTGCAGCGCATCGCTGTGGAAATTGCCGACGCGGTCGAGCCAGGTTTCGTCATTGAAGTCACGCACGTCCACCACCAGGGTGTCGCCGTCCCACTTGCCGCGGGAGTCCCCGAGCCACCAATCATTGGGGTTGTCGGGGTGCTGGGTGCCGTTGGTGTGGACGGTGCGAACCGAATGGCCGAACTCGTGCAGGATGATGAGGTCGGCCGGGCTCTGGAAGATCTGGAACGGTTCCGGGTAGTAGATGCCGCGCGGCACGCCCAACGTGTAGCACTTCAGGCGTGGATCGTCCTTCAGGCGGTTGTCGAAGTTCTTCTGGCGTTGTGCCAGGGCCTTGGGCAGGTACGGGATCTCGCCGCCTTCGACGACGCCCGGGCTGGGCGGGGCGTCCTTGCGTCCGCTGTGGGGCTCGAGGTCGAAATCGGCCGCGCTGGTGGTCTGCCAGATGCCGGAGAAGTCCGGCTTGCCATTGGCCAGGCGAGGGGGCTGGCCCGCGAGCGCCGGCTTGGGCTTGGCGGCCGCCGCCGCGATCGGGGGTGCCAGCCAGGTGCCGAGTGCAGCCAGCAGGGCCAAGCCGACGCGCGAGGCCCGATGAGAAATGGTCATGGGTGAGATGGGATGTTCAGGATTTCGGGCTCGGCGCCGGTGCGCGACGCGCGGCTCAAGGCTGTGCGGCGGATGCGGCGGCCGGCGCGTCCTGCGCACCGCCGACCTTGAAGGTGCGGCCGTCGGCCAGGCTGACCGTGACGGCATAGCCGAACGGCCCGCCGTTCTTGGCGCGATAGCCCTTGACCTTGATTTCGGTGCCCACCGGCAAGGTGGCCTTGGTCAGGCCGCGCTCCTGCAAAGCAAAGGGCGCACCGAACTCGACGCCCCAGTTGGTCACGCTGCCATCGGCGCCCTTCACATCGAAGTACAGCCAGCTGTGCGGGTTCACCCACTTGGCCTTGGTGACGGTGCCGGTCAACTCCAGGGGCTTGTCGGCATCGAACTCGGCCGAGAAGGCATGGTGCGCTTGCGCCGTCCCCGCCAGGCCCGCCCCCATGAGCAATCCCGACAGCGCGCGACGCGCGGAAGTGGAAAGCCATTGCGTTCGGAATTTCATGTCCATCTCCGGGGAAGCCGAGTCATTGGGATCGAGGGCAAGGCGCAAGTTCTGTTCCAGGCCGCATCTCCTGGCCAACGCCATCGAGGACCTCTGCAGAAGCCATGCCGCACGTGTGAAATGCGGTGCTTGGGATGGCACAACCGACAAGACGTGTTGCTGTCAGCTCAGCAGAACTGGTGGCGGATTCAACTGGTCGATGCAACACACTGAGAACTGCGTGAGCAGACG
>CAYQMX010000046.1:0-27763 GCA_964418745.1 uncultured Vitreoscilla sp. | reverse complement strand
TCGCGCTGGAACTTGGCGATCGTCGCGTCGTCGAGGTTCTTCTTCCAGTTGAACGACGGCGAGCAGTTGTAGGCCAGCAGCTTGCCCGGGAACTTGGCGTGGATCGCGTCGGCGAAGGCCTTGGCGAAGGCCAGGTCCGGCTTACCGGTCTCGCACCAGATCATGTCGGCGTACGGGGCGTAGGCCAGGCCGCGGCTGATGGCCTGCTCCAGCCCGTTGCGGGTGCGGAAGAAGCCTTCGACGGTGCGCTCGCCGGTGCAGAACGGCTTGTCGTTGTCGTCGATGTCGCTGGTGACCAGATCGCCGGCTTCGGCGTCGGTGCGCGCCAGCAGCACGGTGGGCGTGCCCATCACGTCGGAGGCCAGGCGGGCGGCCGACAGCTTGGCCACCGCTTCACGCGTGGGGACGAGCACCTTGCCGCCCATGTGGCCGCACTTCTTGGCTGCGGCCAGCTGGTCCTCGAAGTGGACGCCCGAGGCGCCGGCCTCGATCATCGACTTCATCAGCTCGAACGCGTTGAGAACGCCGCCGAAGCCGGCTTCGGCATCGGCCACGATCGGCGCGAAGTAGTCGATGTCGTTCTTGCCTTCCGACCACTGGATCTCGTCCGCACGCTTGAACGTGGCGTTGATCTTCTTGACGACCTTGGGCACCGAGTCCACCGAGTACAGCGACTGGTCGGGGTACATCTCGCCGTTGCTGTTGGCGTCGCCGGCCACTTGCCAGCCCGACAGGTAGATGGCCTTCAGGCCGGCCTTGACCTGCTGCATCGCCTGGTTGCCCGTCAGCGCGCCCAGCGAGTTGACGAAGGGCTCGGTGTTGATCAGGTTCCACAGCTTCTCGGAGCCGCGCTTGGCCAGCGTGTGGTCGATCTGCAGCGAGCCGCGCAGGCGCACCACGTCGGCCGCCGAGTACGTGCGCTTGACGCCCTTCCAGCGCGGGTTCTCGGCCCAGTCCTTCTCGAGGGCGGCGATCTGCTGGTCACGGGTGAGTTGGGTCATGGTGCTTTCCTTCGGGTCGGTGAAGAGGAGAGATGAAACGAGGTGTTCGTTGGGATCAAGCGTATTCCTCTTGCGCTGGAAATGGAAGACTTCTGTCTTATATAAGACTAAAGACGTAGGCTTTATGAATCAATGACTTGCACTAAAGGTTTCACGATGCGGCAAGCGCTTTTTCATAATGAAAAACTTTGCTGCGTTGCACCACCAGCCCTTTCCACATTGCGGAACGACGTTTTCCCGATGCGAAATTCCCGCGGCCGAAGGCCCGTCTCGCAGACCGTCGAGACTGACCGCACCGTCTTGCGAGGCCCTGACTTATCATTCGCGCCCTCAGCCCGCCTCAGGACGGCCAAGGCGCTGACGTCCGCTTCCAGGGTCGCCGATGACCGCCTTTCCCTACCTCTCCCACGCCGGCTTCCTCGGCGCTCCCCGAGCCACGCCCGATCACCCGTTCGCCGTCGCCGGCGTCTGCTGGGACGGCTCGGTGACCAACCGTCCGGGCGCCCGCTTCGGCCCGCGCGCCATCCGCACCGCCAGCCACATGCTGTGCGACGCCACCCACCCGTTCTTCGACGTCTCGCCCACGCCGCAAGTGGGCGACGCGGGCGACCTCGCCCTGCCCAACACCAGCCTGGCGGCGATGCGCGCCGCGATGCCCGCGCAGGTGGCGCCGCTGATCGCGGCGCACCGCATGGCGTGGCTGGGCGGCGACCATTCGATCACGCTGCCGCTGCTGCGCGCCTACCGCGCCCACCATGGCCGTCCGCTGGCGGTGGTGCACTTCGACGCCCACTGCGACACCTGGAGCGACCACTTCGGCGAGCCCAGCGGCCACGGCACCTGGGTCTACGAAGCGATCCAGGAAGGCCTGGTCGTGCGCGAGTGCATGACCCAGTTCGCGATCCGCTCCGCGGGCGACCGCGCCGCGCGCGAGTACGTGCGCGACCAGGGCGGGCTGATCTTCACCGCGCGCGACCTGCGCGGGCTGGCGAGCCCGGGCCAGCTGGCGCCGTTCGTCGAGCAGGTACGCGCCCGCTGGGAGGCGCACGACAGGCCGCCGCTGTACCTGAGCTTCGACATCGACGCGCTGGACCCGGCGTTCGCGCCCGGCACCGGCACGCCCGAGCCGGGCGGGCTCAGCACGGCGCAGGCGTTCACGCTGCTCGAGGAACTCGCCGCCCTGCCCTTCGTCGGGATGGACTGCGTCGAGGTGGCGCCCGCATACGACCATCACGAGCTGACGTCGCTGGCGGCGGCACAGATCGTCTGGACCTGGTTGTCCGGCCAGGTCGCGCGGACGGCCTGAAACATTTCGCCATTCGGAAACCCCGGTTGTCGTTACAAGTTTCCCGGGGAAAAGAATGTTGCGAAAGCCAGCATCGCATGCGATGCTGGGGTCAACCCACCCGACGTCCATTTCGAGGAGCTGCCGTGAACGAATTCCGCTCGAACGACACCCCGATCGCCGGCGCCCTGCCGGTGCTCGACCGACTCGACGCCACGCACGACCAGATGCGCTATTGGCTGGGCGAACTCCAGAGCCTGGTCAACCACATGGAAGACCGCGGCTGGGACACCTGGGCGCGCGACCACGCCCGCTCGGTGATCGACTTCTTCTCGCACACCGCCCGCCAGCACCACATCGACGTCGACCGCCAGGTCTGCCCGCTGATCACCGGCCGCGGCGACGCATCCATCGAGATCGGCGTCGACCGGCTGCGCCAGGACCAGGGCTGGCTCGAGGAGAACTGGCGCGAAGTGCTCGCCCAGCTGCAGCCGGTGGCCGAGGGCTTCGGCGGCTACGACATCGACATGCTGCGCCACGCCGCCGACGTCTACGCGGCCCTGCTGCTGGAGCACCTGGCGCTGGAGCAGGGGCTCGTGTTCCCGGCCGCCCGCGCGTCGGCCGACACGCAGATCAAGGCCATGGAAACGCGCCGCACGGCCGCGACGATGAGCCCGGCCGCCTGATGCGGTCGCGGGCCGCCCCGCGCGGCCCGCCCCTAGTCGGCCATCAGCAGCGCGGTCGTCTTCTTGACGGTGCGCAGCACCAGCATCGAATTCGATCGTTCCACGCCCGGCAGGCGCATCAGGACGTCGGTATGGAAGCGTTCCAGGTCCTCGGCGTCGCGGTAGGCGAACCGGATCAGGTAGTCGTTGGCGCCCGCCACGTAGTAGCAGTCCAGGATCTCCGGCGCTTCGTTGACGGCCTGCTCGAACGCCTCCAGCAGCGCGTTGCTCATCGTCGCCAGGTTGATGATCGTGAAGCTGACGCCGCTCTGGCCCACCAGCTTCGGGTTGAGCAGGGCCACGTAGCCGGCGATGACGCCCGAATCCTCCAGCTGCTTGACCCGCCGCAGGCACGCCGAAGGCGACAGGTGCACGCGTGCCGCCAGCTCGACGTTGGACAGCCGTCCGTCGTTCTGGAGTTCGTTCAAGATGCCACGATCTATCGCATCCAATTGCAGGGATTTAGGTAATTGGCGCATGACATGCGAAAGCTGATTCGATTCTTCGCATGATATTGCGTTTTCGGGGGTTTGCCCTGCACCAACCTGAGAGCACATTGCGCGACCTCCCCGATACAGTCCAGTCATCGCCCGCCATGCCCCCGATGACGCGGTGACGACAACCGAGAAAATCCGCCATGCCCACCGATCTCGACGCCTACTGGATGCCCTTCACATCCAACCGCCAGTTCAAGAAGGCTCCCCGCCTGTTCACGGCGGCCAAGGGCATGTACTTCTGGACCGATGACGGCCGCCAGGTGCTCGACGGCATCGCCGGCCTGTGGTGCGTCAACGCCGGCCACGGCCGCACCAAGATCACCGAGGCGATCCAGCGCCAGGCCGCGGAGATGGATTTCTGCCCGCCGTTCCAGATGGCGCACCCGAAGGCGTTCGCGCTGGCCGAGAAGGTGGCCGCGCTGGCCCCGGAAGGCATGAACCGCGTGTTCTTCACCAACTCCGGCTCGGAATCGGTGGAGACGGCGCTGAAGATGGCCATCGCCTACCACCGCGTGCGCGGCGAAGGCCAGCGCACCCGCCTGATCGGCCGCGAGCGCGGCTACCACGGCGTCAACTTCGGCGGCATCTCGGTGGGCGGCATCGTGGCCAACCGCAAGATGTTCGGCACCATGCTGGGCGGCGTCGACCACATCCGCCACACCCACGACCCGGCCCGCAACGCCTTCAGCGTCGGCCAGCCGCCGTTCGGCGCGGAGTTCGCCGACGAGCTCGAGCGCGTGATCGCGCTGCACGACGCCTCGACCATTGCCGCGGTGATCGTCGAGCCGGTGGCCGGCTCCACCGGCGTGCTGATCCCGCCGCAGGGCTACCTGCAGCGCCTGCGCGAGATCTGCGACAAGCACGGCATCCTGCTGATCTTCGACGAGGTCATCACCGGCTTCGGTCGAACCGGCCAGCCGTTCGCGGCGCAGACCTTCGGCGTCACGCCCGACCTGATGACGCTGGCCAAGGGCCTGACCAACGGCGCGGTGCCCATGGGCGCGGTCATCGCCAAGCAGGCCATCCATGACACATTCATGACGGGTCCCGAGCACCTGATCGAGTTCTTCCACGGCTACACCTACTCGGCGCACCCGCTGGCCTGCGCGGCCGGCCTGGCCACGCTCGAGACCTACGCCGACGAGGGCCTGCTCACGCGCGCCGGCGAGATGGCCGGCTACTTCGCCGAGGCGCTGCACTCGCTCAAGGACCTGCCGGGCGTCATCGACATCCGCAACATCGGCCTGATCGGCGGCATCGAGCTGACGCCGGTGCCGGGCCAGCCCACCAAGCGCGCGTTCGACGTGTTCCTCGACTGCTACGAGAAGGGCGCGCTGGTGCGCACCACCGGCGACATCATCGCCCTCTCGCCGCCGCTGATCATCGAACGCTCGCACATCGACCAGCTGGTCGAGACCCTGGCCGGCGCCATCCGCCGCGCGGCCTGAGAACGACGACGAGCGAGTGGTTCGACTTCCCCGAGACATGCAGACGACGGCCGGCACGACCCGGCGGCCGCCGTCCCCGAAAAGGCCTGCCTAGCGCACGACATATGACATTCCTTCAGTCCGACCGCGATCTCTCGCGGAATTCGTACTACGCCGCGACCGCGACCCGGTCGCAGCGGCATGCGCCTCTCTCGGGTGCAATCCGCTGCGACGTCGCGATCGTCGGGGGCGGCCTGGCCGGCCTCAGCGCGGCGCTCGAACTCGCCGAACGCGGCCTCGACGTCGTCGTGCTGGAAGCCCGCGAGATCGGCTGGGGCGCCAGCGGCCGCAACGGCGGCCAGGCGATCCACGGACTGGCCTGCGGCCAGGACGTCATCGAGGCCCAGCTGGGCCTGGCCGACGCGCGCCGGGTCTGGAACATGACGATCGAGGCCCTGGACATCCTGCGCGAGCGCATCGCCAGGCACGCCATCGACTGCGACTGGCGCGACGGCTACATCGGCGTGGCCACCAGCGCGCGCAAGGGCGCGCAACTGCGCGAATGGGCCGACGAGCTCGAGGCGCGCTACGACTACCCGCTCACCCGCATCGCGCCGCAGGACGTGCGCCAGTGGGTGGCCAGCGACCGCTACCACAGCGCCATCCACGACCCGCGCTCGGGCCACCTGCACCCGCTGAAGTACGTGCTGGGCCTGGCGCGCGCCTGCGCCGCCGCCGGCGTGCGCCTGTACGAGAACACGGAGGTCACCGCGCTGGTGCAGGGCCACGGCGTGACGCTGCCGACGCCCGCCGGCGAGGTGCACGCGGCGCAGGCGCTGCTCGCCGGCAACGTCTACCTCCAGGACGTCGCGCCCGCGCTCGAGTCGCGCATCATGCCCGTGGGCACGTACATCGTCTGCTCCGAGGCGGTCGATCCCGCGCTGGCCGGCTCGCTGATCCCCACGCGCTCGGCCGTCTGCGACACCGACTTCGTGCTGGACTACTACCGCACCACCAACGACCACCGCATGCTGTTCGGCGGCCGCGTCAGCTACAGCACGAAGACGCCGGCCAACCTCGCCGAGAGCATGCGCCGGCGCATGGTCGACACCTTCCCGCAGCTGGCGCCGGCCAAGGTCGACTACGCCTGGGGCGGCTTCGTCGACATCACGATGAACCGCGCGCCCGACTTCGGCCGCATCGGCGCGGGCGTGTACTACCTCCAAGGCTTCTCGGGCCACGGCCTCGCGCTGACCGGCCTGGCCGGCCGCATCGTCGCCGAGGCGATGACCAACGACGCCAGCCGCTTCGACCTGTTCGCCCGCCTGAAGCACCGCGCATTCCCCGGCGGCGCCCTGCTGCGCACGCCGGCGCTGGTGCTGGGCATGGCCTGGTACCGACTGAAGGACCTGCTGTGACCCGACCGCCTCTGCCGCCCACCCGTGCCATGGACGCCGCTCCCAACGTTCCCGTCAACGACGCCCCCGCGGGCCGCCGCCCGCTGGTGCTGGTGCCCGCCTGCAACAAGATGCTGGGCGACCACCCGTACCACATCGTCGGCAAGAAGTACGCCGACGCCGTGCGCCTGGCCGGCTGCCTGCCGCTGGTCATTCCCAACGCCGATCCGGTCGAACTGCAGGCGCTGCTGGCGATCGCCGACGGCGTCTTCCTGACCGGCTCGCCCAGCAACGTGCACCCGTCGCACTTCGACGAGGACGTGCTGGACGTGTCGCTGCCGCTGGACCCGGCGCGCGACGCCTGGACGCTGCCGCTGATCCGCCACGCGCTGGCCACCGGCCTGCCGCTGTTCACGGTGTGCCGCGGCACCCAGGAGACCAACGTGGCGCTGGGCGGCTCGCTGCACCAGGCCGTCCACGCCGTGGCCGGCCACGCCGACCACCGCGCCCCCGACGGCGCGCCGGTGGACGTGCAGTACGGCCCGGCCCACGAGGTGATCGTCGAGCCGGGCGGCGTGCTCGATCGCGTCGTCGGCCTGCACCGCTTCGAAGTCAATTCCGTCCACGGCCAGGCCGTCGCCCGCCTGGGCCCGGGCCTGCGCGTGGAAGCACGCGCGCCCGACGGGGTGGTCGAGGCCTTCTCCGCCGCCGATGCCAAAGGGTTCAACCTCTGCGTGCAGTGGCATCCCGAGTGGCAAGCTGCCGCCAACGATGTCTCGATGCGCATGCTCACCGCCTTCGGGCAGGCGTGCCGACAGTGGAAGGAAGGATTGCGGGGCCCGCACCCGTGACGCGGGGTTCGACCACCGCCCGTCACCGCACGAACCGACGGCGTGGCCCGACAAATGCATGTGTGCCAGCGGCCCGCCGATCCTGATCCAGTTTCACGAAAGTATTTCATGACCATCAACAGAAACCTCGCCCACTTCGCCGATCTCGAGCAATGGCTCAACGAGAACCGCGTCACCGAGATCGAATGCCTGGTGCCCGACCTGACCGGCGTGGCCCGCGGCAAGATCCTGCCGCGCGAGAAGTTCACGGAAGACCGCGGCATGCGCCTGCCCGAGGCGATCGTCGCGATGGGCGTGACCGGCGAGTTCCCGTCCGAAGGCCCGTACTACGACGTCATCACGCCCACCGACCGCGACATGCACCTGCGGCCCGACCCGAGCACTGTGCGCATCGTGCCCTGGGCCACCGACCCCACCGCGCAGGTGCTGCACGACTGCTACGACTCCGACGGCAAGCTGATCCCGTTCGCGCCGCGCTCGGTGCTGCGCAACGTGATCGACCTCTACACGGCCAAGGGCTGGAGCCCGATCGTCGCGCCCGAGCTCGAGTTCTACCTGGTCGCCCGCAACACCGATCCGGACATGCCGCTGAAGCCGCCGATCGGCCGCAGCGGCCGCTCGGAGACCTCGCGCCAGGCCTACTCGATCGACGCCGTCAACGAGTTCGACCCGCTGTTCGAGGACGTCTACGACTACTGCTCGAAGATGGAGCTCAACGTCGACACGCTGATCCACGAGATCGGTGCAGGCCAGATGGAGATCAACTTCTTCCACGACGCGCCGCTGGGCCTGGCCGACGAGGTGTTCTTCTTCAAGCGCACGGTGCGCGAGGCCGCGCTGCGCCACGACATGTACGCCACCTTCATGGCCAAGCCGATCGCCGGCGAGCCGGGCAGCGCGATGCACGTGCACCAGAGCGTGGTCGACACCGTCACCGGCAAGAACATCTTCTCCAACCCGGACGGCACGCCCACGCAGGAGTTCTACTGGTACATCGGCGGCCTGCAGCGCTACATCCCGGCGGCCATGGCCCTGTTCGCCCCGTACGTCAACTCGTACCGCCGCCTGGCCCGCCACACCGCGGCGCCGATCAACATCCAGTGGGGCACCGACAACCGCACCGTGGGCATCCGCTCGCCCATCGCCACGCCGCAGGCGCGTCGCATCGAGAACCGCGTGATCGGCGCCGACGCCAACCCGTACTGCGCCATCGCCGCCACGCTGGCCTGCGGCTACCTGGGCATCAAGAACAAGATCGCGCCCTCGGCCGAGTGCAAGGGCGACGCCTACCTGGGCGAGTACCAGCTGCCGCGCAGCCTCGGCGAGGCGCTGCAGCTGCTGCGCGACGAGACCGACCTGCACGAGGTGCTGGGCAAGGACTTCGTCACCGTCTACACCGAAGTCAAGGAGATCGAGCACGCCGAGTTCATGAAGGTGATCTCGCCGTGGGAGCGCGAGCACCTGTTGCTGCACGTCTAGAAATGACAGCCCCGGTTCACTGCGTTCACAGCCCCCGAGGGGCGGCCCGGGCCGCTCCGGAGCGGCCCCGCGCTGGCCCGGGCTTCCTTCGAACCGCCATCCAGAATCCGACCGCGAAAGTTCCGTCATGACCACGACCCGCACCACGAAGCAGTGGCAGGAAGCCGACTCGAAGCACTTCCTGCATCCGTTCACCGACCACCAGGCCCTGGCCGCCCGCGGTGCCCGCGTCGTCGAACGCGCCGAAGGCATCTACGTCTGGGACACCGACGGCAACAAGATCCTCGACGCGATGTCGGGCCTGTGGTGCGTCAACGTGGGCTACGGCCAGCAGGAACTCATCGAGGCCGCCACGAAGCAGTTGCAGACGCTGCCGTTCTACAACGCGTTCTTCAACACCGCGACGCCGCCGGCCATCGAGCTGGCCGAGCTGCTGGCGGACGTGGCGCCCGCGGGCTTCAAGCACTTCTTCTTCTCGAGCTCGGGCTCGGAGAGCAACGACACCAACGTGCGCATGGTGCGGCGCTACTGGGACTTGATGGGACAACCCGAGCGCCAGGTCATCATCGGCCGCAACAACGGCTACCACGGCTCGACCATGGCGGGCGCCTCGTTGTCGGGCATGGCGGGCATGCATGCACAAGGCGGGCTGCCGATCCCCAACATCGTGCACGTGGAGCAGCCGCACTGGTACGAGTTGGGGCGCGACATGACGCCCGAGGCCTTCGGCCTGAAGGCGGCGCAGACGCTGGAGGCCAAGATCCTCGAGCTCGGCGCTGACAAGGTGGCCGCGTTCATCGGCGAGCCGGTGCAAGGCGCCGGCGGCGTGATCGTGCCGCCGTCCACGTACTGGCCCGAGATCCAGCGCATCTGCCGCAAGTACGACATCCTGCTGATCAGCGACGAGGTGATCTGCGGGTTCGGCCGGACCGGCAACTGGTTCGGCTGCCAGACCTTCGGCGTCCAGCCCGACCTGATCACCTTCGCCAAGGGCGTCACCTCGGGCTACGTGCCGCTGGGCGGCGTGATGGTGGGCGATCGCGTGGCCAAGGTGCTGATCGAGAAGGGCGGCGACTTCAACCACGGCTACACGTACTCCGGCCATCCGGTGGCCTGCGCGGTGGCGGTGGCCAACATCCGCCTGATCCAGCGCCTGAAGCTGGTGGAGCACGTGCGCGACGATGTCGGCCCGTATCTTGCAAGCCGTTTCGAGGAATTGCGCGACCATCCGCTGGTGGGTGACACCCAGACCTGCGGATTGATGGGCGCGGTGCAGATGGTCAAGGACAAGGCGAGCGCCACCCCGTTCGCCAGCGACCTCGCAGTCGGCATGATCTGCCGCGGCCACTGCTTCGCGAACGGCCTCGTGATGCGCGCGGTCGGTGATCGCATGATCATCGCCCCCCCGCTGGTCATCACCCGGGCCCAGATCGACGAACTCGTCGGCCTGGCCCGCAAGTGCCTCGACCTCACGCTGGCCGACGTCAAGGCGCGCGGCTGGTTCTGACATCATTGCGCCTGTGACCCAGCACGCTCCCGTCCGACTCCGTTTCCAGGCTCCGTTCCACGTTCCGACTCACCCACTCTTCTTATCCGTTGGAGGTCTTTCGATGAAGTCCCCGTTCCATGTCCTGGCGCGTCTCGCAGGCGCCGTCGCACTGAGCTTCCTCGCGGGCGCCGTGCACGCGCAAGAGGAAGAAAAGGTCCTCAACATCTACAACTGGTCGGACTACATCGCCGACGACACGATCAAGAACTTCGAGAAGGAAACGGGCATCAAGGTCCGTTACGACAACTTCGACTCCAACGAGATCCTGCACGCCAAGCTGGTGGCCGGCAAGACGGGCTACGACGTCGTGGTGCCGTCGTCGAACTGGGCGCGCATGCAGATCGCGGGCGACCTGTTCGCCAAGCTCGACAAGTCCAAGATCCCCAACCTGAAGAACGTCGACCCGGCGGTCGCCGCCCAGCTGGCCAAGATCGATCCGGGCAACACCTACGTGGTGGACTGGCTGTGGGGCTTCACCACGGTGGGCATCAACGTGGGCAAGGTCAAGGCCGCCCTCGGCGGCGCGCCGCTGCCCGACAACGTCTGGGACCTGGTCTTCAAGCCGGAGTACATGTCCAAGCTGAAGTCCTGCGGCGTGTCCTTCCTCGATTCCGGCGACGAGATCATCCCCGCCGCCCTGCACTACGCCGGCAAGCCGCGCGTCACGACCAACGCCGCCGACTACCAGCAGGCGCTGGCGATGCTCAAGGCCGTGCGCCCCTACGTCACGCTGTTCAGCTCGTCGGGCTACATCAACGACATGGCCGACGGCTCGGTGTGCCTGGCGCTCGGCTGGTCCGGCGACATCAACATCGCCCGCCAGCGCGCGATCGACAACAAGACCGGCCAGGACATCCAGGCGCTGCTGCCCAAGAACGGCGGCCTGCTGTTCTTCGACGTGATGGCCATCCCCAAGGACGCGCCGCACCCGGGCAACGCGCACAAGTGGATCAATTACATCCTGCGTCCGGAAGTCGACGCCGGCCTGACCAACAAGGTGTTCTACGCGAATCCGAACAAGGAATCGAAGAAGTTCATCGAGCCGGCGGTCGCCAACAACCCGACGGTGTTCCTGGCGCCCGACGAGCTGGCCAAGATGGCTGGCACCGCCGATGCGCTGAACAACGAGATCCGTCGCCTGCAGAACCGCACCTACACGTCCTTCAAGACCGGCCTCTGAGGGTCGCCGGGGGTCGCGCGGCAACCCCCGCGCGACCGCCCCGCCCCGCATCCCAGAACACCTGACAAGACGCCCGAGGAGGCGACAAGACCCATGAGCACCAGCGCCGACAACACGAAGTTCCTCCAGATCCAGGACGTGGTCAAGGACTTCGGCGGCTACAAGGCCGTCAACCACGTCAATCTCGACATCGCCAAGGGCGAGATCTTCGCGTTGCTCGGCTCCTCGGGCTGCGGCAAGACGACGCTGCTGCGCATGCTGGCCGGCTTCGAGACGCCCACCTCGGGCCGCATCGTCCTCAACGGCCAGGATCTCGCAGGCCTGCCGCCGTACGAGCGGCCGCTCAACATGATGTTCCAGTCCTATGCGCTGTTCCCGCACCTGACCGTGTGGGACAACATCGCGTTCGGGCTGCGTCGCGACGGCTGGGCCAGGGACAAGGTCGCCGAGCGCGTCGAGGCCATGCTCAAGCTGGTGCAGCTGGGCAAGTACGCCAAGCGCAAGCCCCACCAGCTGTCCGGCGGCCAGCAGCAGCGCGTCGCGCTCGCCCGCAGCCTGGCCAAGCAGCCGCAGATGCTGCTGCTCGACGAGCCGCTGGGCGCCCTCGACAAGAAGCTGCGCGAGGAGACCCAGATCGAGCTGGTCAACATCATCGAGCAGGTGGGCGTCACCTGCGTGATGGTCACCCACGACCAGGAAGAAGCGATGACGATGGCCTCGCGCATCGCCGTGATGAGCGAGGGCCGCTTCCTGCAGGTGGGCTCGCCGTCCGAGATCTACGAGACCCCGGCCACCCGCTTCGTGGCCGACTTCATCGGCAACGTCAACCTGATGGACGGCTCGGTGACGGTGGACGAGCCCGACCACGTCGTCATCGACTGCGCCGACTGCAAGCACTACGTCGGCCACGGTATCACCGGCACGATGGGCATGCCCGTCACCGTGGCGCTGCGCCCCGAGAAGATCTCGCTGCAGCGCGACAAGCCCGAGGACGAGTTCAACTGCGTGGCCGGCACGATCGAGGAGATGTCGTACTTCGGCGCCTCCACCGTGTTCCGCCTGAAGATGGCCAGCGGCAAGGTGCTGGCGGTCAGCATGGCCAACACCGCCCGCCAGCGCGAGGACGCGTTCACGTGGGGCGACACCGTCTGGGCGCACTGGTCGCCGCAGGCCCACGTCGTCCTGACGCAGTAACGAAAGGCGCAACGACATGGACGCTTCCAAGTTTTCCCGCTGGAGACCGTCGTGGTGGCGCGGCCGCTCGGTGGTCATCGGCATCCCCTACGCCTGGCTGCTGCTGTTCTTCCTCGCGCCGTTCCTGATCGTCGCCAAGTACTCCGTCTCGGAGATGGGCGCGATCGCGGTCGAGGACATCGCCCACGTGGCCGACGGCGCGGTCAAGCTGTCGATCAAGTTCTCCAACTACATCTTCATCGCCACCGACGGCCTGTACTTCCATTCGTACATGGCCAGCCTGAAGTACGCGTTCTTCACGACGGTGTTCTGCCTGATCATCGGCTACCCGTTCGCCTATTTCATGGCGCGCGCCAAGGCCTCGCTGCAGCCCACGCTGCTGATGCTGGTGATGCTGCCGTTCTGGACCTCGTTCCTGCTGCGGGTGTATGCCTGGAAGGGCCTGCTCGACGAAGGCGGCTGGGTGGCCAACGTGATCGTCGGCACGCACCTGGACCGCGTGCTGCTGTGGCTGGGCGTCATCGAGACCCAGGGCCAGCTGATGCACACCACGTTCTCGCTGGTCATCGGCATGACCTACACCTACGTGCCGTTCATGATCCTGCCGCTGTACGCGAACCTGTCGAAGATGGACCTGCGCCTGCTCGAGGCCGCGTCCGACCTCGGCGCCACGCCCTGGGTCGCGTTCTGGCGCATCACGGTGCCGCTGTCGTTCGCCGGCATCATCGCCGGCTCGATGCTGGTGTTCATCCCCTGCGTCGGCGAGTACGTGACGCCTGAACTGCTGGGCGGGCCCACCACGCTGATGATCGGCCGCGTGATCTGGGACGAGAACTTCAGCAACAACGACCCGCCGATGGCGTCCACCGTGGCTGTCGTGCTGGTGCTGCTGATCGTCGTGCCGCTGGCCATCTTCAACAAGTACCAGGCCGAAGCGCAGGAGGCGAAGAAATGAAGAATCCTCCGCAAGTCATTTCAGACGCGGTCGCCGTGCCGGGCCGCCCCAGGCAAGACCGCGCCCCCTCGGGGGGTCGGGCTGCGACCCCGCAGGCCGGGGGGCAGTCATGAAGAACCGCGCACTGTTCGGCACGACGTTCGCGAAGGGCTTCGGCAAGGCCTGGCTGTTCGGGGGCTTCCTGTTCCTGTACCTGCCGATGGTCACGCTGATGATCTTCTCGTTCAACCATTCCCGGCTGGCGTCCAAGTGGGGCGGCTTCTCGCTGGAGTGGTACCGCAAGCTCGCGGACGACACCGAGATCATCAACGGGCTGTGGCTGTCGCTCAAGATCGCCGTCACCTCGGCCACCGGCTCGGTGATCCTGGGCACGATGGCGGCATTCACGCTGGTCAAGTACAGGCGCTTCCGTGGCCGCACCTTCTTCAGCGGCATGGTCAACGCGCCGCTGGTGATGCCCGAGGTCATCCAGGGACTGTCGCTGCTGCTGATGCTGGTGGCGATCCAGCGCGCGATCGGCTTTCCCGAGCGCGGCATGTTCACGATCTGGCTGGGCCACCTGATGATCGGCATGTCGTACGCGGCGGTCGTGGTGCAGTCGCGCCTGACCGAGCTGAACCCGCAGCTGGAGGAGGCCGCGATGGACCTGGGCGCCCGCCCCTGGCAGGTGTTCACGCTGGTGACCTTCCCGATGATCACGCAGTCGCTGATCTCGGCCTGGCTGCTCACCTTCAGCCTCTCGCTCGACGACGTCGTCGCCTCGGCCTTCCTGAGCGGCCCCGGCGCCACGACGATGCCGCTGGTGATCTTCTCGCGCGCCCGGCTGGGACTGGACCCCAGCGTCAACGCCGTGGCCACCGTGATGATCGTCATCGTGGCGATCTGCGTGGCCCTGGCCAGCATCTGGGTCGCGCGGGCCGAACGCCGCCGCGCCGCCGAGATCAGCGCCGCCGCACGTGACGATTCCTGACCCGATTCCCCGATATTCCCGCAAGACAACGACACGCTCAACAAGACATCCATGGAGAACCCGATGAAGAACTTGCGTCCCACCGCCCTCGCCTGCGCGCTCACGCTCGCCTTCGGCGCCCCCGCCTTCGCCCAGTCCAACGCCGACGTCCTCAAGGAGCTCGCCGCCCTGAAGGCGCGCATCGCCGAGCTCGAGGCCAAGGTCGCGGCCGTCCCGCCGGCGCCCGAAGGCGGCGCCCAATGGGGCATGACGCCCGAGCAGGCGGCCGAATTCAACAAGCTGGTCGTCAAGTCCGAGGCGCTGGAAGACGCGCAGGAGTCGCACGGCTACAAGGACCTGAAGATCAGCGGCTACATGGATCCGACCTACATCTGGAACAAGAACCAGAACCGCGCCGGCTTCCAGTTCCTGAGCCCCGTCTCCAAGGACGGCTACAACTACGACGACTCGTACTTCGGCACCGTGCAGCTGGACCTGCAGAAGGAGCTCGAGGGCGGCACCAAGTGGCGCGTGACGCTGATGCCGCAGCGCGGCGCCGGCATCGTCGCCGACCCGAGCGGCAACTCCATCGTGCACGAGGCCTCGGTCTCGGTGCCGCTGGGCGACCTGCAGACGCGCCTGATCGCCGGCCAGATCCCCGACTGGTCGGGCTACGAGTACATCCAGCCGACCACCACCAAGCTGGTCACGCGCGGCCTGCTCCTGGACTTCACCGAGCCCACCGCCTACACCGGCGCGGGCATGGAGATCATCCGCGGCAAGTACGACTGGAAGGCGGTCATCGCCAACTTCAACACGCCGCTGAACAAGCCCAGGCAGTTCGCGCCGGTGCTCGCGTACCGCCTCGACTACTCCAAGGGCGAGTTCTCGGGCTGGGGCCTGGCCGGCGTCGAGGGCAAGGTCGCCAACTTCAACAACGGCGTCTTCGACAACGCGTCGGAGAACACGATGCTGCACCTGATTGAGGCCGACGCGTACTTCATCCGCGGCGACCTGACGCTGCAGGGTCAGGTCGGCTTCGGCAAGCAGAAGGGGGCAGCCACACTTCCCGACGCCGACGGCAATCCGCGCGACGCGCAATGGTGGGGCGTATCCGGCCTAGCCGCCTACAAGGTCGACCCGCGACTGGAGGCCGTGATCCGTGCCGACTACATCAACGACCAGAAGAACGGCGGCGGCCTGCTGGGCTATACCGGCTACTACGGTGGCACGGACGCCTTTGGCAATTCGACAAACGGCGACGGCCGCAACGGCATCGGCACCTCGCCGACCTGTTCGCTGGGCGCCGACTGCAAGGGCGCCAACCGCGCCGCGATCGCGATGGGCTTCAACTACCTGCTGACGTCCAACACGACGATCAAGGCCGAGTACCGCCTCGACCTGGCCAGCCAGCAGGTGTTCCTCGATGCCAAGACCGGCACCTACAAGAAGAACAACTCCCTGATCGGCGCGACGATGGTCGTCGGCTTCTGACCTGCCACCCCACGGGCCCGCGGGCCCGCCGAACCCGCTGCAGGGCCGGCCACAAGCCGGCCCTGCCGATTTCCGCGAGGAGACATTGATGAGCACCACCTCCCCCTGGGCCGAGCGCGCCACCGCGCTGAAGCCCGACGGCCGCATGCTGGTCGACGGCCAGCGCCGCGCCACGCAGTCCGGCGAGACCTTCGCCAAGCATTCGCCGATCGACGCCCGCCTGCTGGGCCCGGTCGCCCGCGGCCTGGCCGCCGACGTCGACGCCGCCGTGCGCTCGGCGCGCGCCGCGTTCGACGACGGGCGCTGGGCCGCCAAGGCCCCGGCCGCCCGCAAGAAGATCCTGCAGCGCTTCGCCGAGCTGATCATGGGTGCCAAGGACGAACTGGCGCTGCTCGAGACGCTGGACATGGGCAAGCCGATCCAGTACGCGCTGGCGGTGGACGTGCCCGCCTGCGCCCGCTGCATCGCCTGGTACGCCGAGGCCGTCGACAAGATCTACGACGAGATCGCCCCCACCGCGGCGAGCGCGCTGGCGCTCGTCACGCGCGAGCCCATGGGCGTGATCGGCGTCATCGTGCCCTGGAACTACCCGATGATCATGGCGGCCTGGAAGCTGGGCCCGGCGCTGGCCGCCGGCAACAGCGTGGTGCTCAAGCCCAGCGAGAAGAGCCCCTACACCGCACTGCGCCTGGCCGAGCTCGCGCTCGAGGCCGGCCTGCCGCCAGGCGTGTTCAACGTCGTGCCCGGCTATGGCCACGAGGCCGGCGAGGCGCTGGCGCTGCACATGGAGGTCGACGCCATCGGCTTCACCGGCTCCACGCGGGTGGGCCGCCGCATGTACGAGTACGCCGGCAAGTCCAACCTCAAGCGCGTCTACAACGAGCTGGGCGGCAAGTCGGCCTTCGTCGTCTTCGACGACTACGCCGACGTCGCCCGTGCCGCGAAGACGGTGTCGGGCGGCATGTTCTTCAACCAGGGCGAGTCCTGCAATGCCCCCTCGCGCGTGCTGGTGCACGAGCGCATCGCCGACGAGTTCATCGCCACGCTGCGTACCGAGGCGCCGAAGTACGCCCCGGCCGACCCGCTGGATGCGGCCACCGAGATGGGCGCGCTGGTCGACGACACCCAGCTGCGCACGGTGCTGGGCTACATCGAGGCCGGCCAGGCGCAGGGCGCGCGCATCGTCAGCGGCGGCCGCCAGGTGCGCGCCGAGACCGGCGGCTACTACGTCGAGCCGACCGTGTTCGACAACGTCACCAACGACATGCGCATTGCCCAGGAGGAGATCTTCGGCCCGGTGATGGCGGTGATCCGCTTCCGGACCGAGGACGAGGCGATCGCGCTGGCCAACGGCTCGTCGTACGGCCTGCAAGCCAGCGTCTGGAGCGACAACATCAACCGCGCCCACCGCGTCGCCCGCGGCCTGCGCGCCGGCACCGTGCACGTGAACTCGTACGACGAGGACGACATCACCGTGCCGTTCGGCGGCTACAAGCAGAGCGGCAACGGGCGCGACAAGTCGCTGCACGCGTTCGACAAGTACACCGAGCTCAAGACCACCTGGATCCGCATCGACGGCCAGTGAGCGGGCCGACCGCGGCGCCCGCAAGGGCCTCAGCCGCCCTGCCAGATCACCTTGCGGCCGCTGGCCTCCCAGGCGGCGTAGTCGCGGCCGTAGATCGCCTCGATGCGGTTGCGCTTGACCTTGAAGGTGGGCGTCACGATGTCGTTGTCCACGGTCCAGGCCATGGTCGCCACCACCAGGCATTCGAGCCGCTCGTGCGGGTCCAGCGTGCGGTTGATCTCGTCCAGGTGCTGGCCCAGCGACGCCTCGAGCGCCGCCTTTTGCGCCGGATCGACCAGCCGGCCGGCCGCCTCGTTCGTCAGGATCGCGATGGCCAGCGGCTGGCTCAGGTTGGCACCGGTGACGATGCAGGCGTCCACCGCCTCGTGCATCACCAGCCGATCCTCGATCGGCGCCGGGGCGACGTACTTGCCCTTGCTCGTCTTGAACAGGTCCTTCAACCGGCCCGTCACGCGCAACAGGCCCTGGGCGTCGATCTGGCCCAGGTCGCCGGTGCGCAGCCAGCCGTCGGCGGTGAACGCGTCGCGCGTCTGCGCCGGATCCAGGTAGTAGCCCAGCATCAGCGCGCCGCTGCGCATCTGGATCTCGTGCGAGTCGGGGTCGATGCGGCACTCGACGCCCTCGTACGGTGGCCCCACGGTGCCCTGCTGGTCGCGGCCGGGCAGCGTCAGGTGCGAGACCGCGAGGTTCTCGGTCAGCCCGTAGCCCTCGTTGATCGGCAGCCCGACGCGGCGGTACCAGGCCAGCAGCTCGACGGGCATCGGCGCCGCGCCGCCGGCCGCGATGCGGCACTGGTCCAGGCCCAGCTTGCGCAGCACCTTGCGACGCACCAGCGTGCCCACCAGCGGCAGCGCCAGCAGGCGGTCCAGCCGCGGGGCCGGCATCGCGTGCAGCACCGCGTGCTGGAACTTCAGCCACAGCCGCGGCACCGAGAAGAAGACGGTCGGCCGCGCGCGGTGCATGTCGGCAGCGAAGGTGTCCAGCGTATCGGCGAAGTACACGTGCATGCCGGTGCGCAGCCAGCCGTGCTCCACCAGCACCCGCTCGACGACGTGGGCCAGCGGCAGGTACGACAGCATGCGATCCGTCGACGTCAGCGAGATGCGCGAGATGCCCTGGTCGACGGCCCATGCGAAGCTGGCGAAGCTGTGCATCACGCCCTTGGGCATGCCGGTGGTGCCCGAGGTGTAGATCAGCGTGGCGAGCTCTTCCCCTGCCCGCGTCGGGTCCCCCTGCAGCGGCGCGGTGCGCGCGCAGATCGCGTCCCAGCCCTCGAAGGCGGAGATCGCGTCGGGCGGCGACACCGGGAAGCTGATGCACGGCAGGCCGGCCGGGATGCCCGGCTTCATGCCCTCCCAGCCGTCGAGCTTGCCGACGAAGCACGCGCGCGCCCCGCTGTGCGCGAGTATCTGCCCGACCGTACCGGCGGCCAGCGTCGGGTACAGCGGCACCGAGACGTAGCCGGCCATCCAGATCGCCAGGTCGCTCATCAGCCACCAGGCGCAGTTCTTCGACAGGATGGCCACCTTGGCGCCGGGCTCCCAGCCCTGGGCCTTCAGCCACGCGGCCATGCGGCGCGTCTCGTCGGCCACCTCGGCCCACGTGAACTCGCGCACGACGCCACCGCCCATCGGCTGGGTCAGCGTGACGGCCCCGGGCCGGGTCCTTTCCCAGTGGTAGAAGCAAGGCAGGGCCAGCATGTCGGGGGTGACGGTGCGCATGGGACGGGCGCCGGCCGCGAGGCCGGGATCGATGCCGGGACACCCAGCATAGGCCTCGCCCGATGTGCCGGGGCCACGACTTCGCATCGGCTTGAGTTGGCGCAAATGCAGCAGGCGGCGGCGGCCGTCCACTGCGGTTGAGGTACCGTCACGCGCTGGCGGCGGCGTTCGCGTCCTGCACGCCGCCGGGAAAAAAGAGAATGAGACAAATGACCACAGAACGCATGTCCCTCGTCGACACCGCCTGGCTGCGCATGGACAGCCCGGTGAACCTGATGATGATCGTCGGCATCTGGCTGTTCGAGCCCGGGCTGCCCCACGCCGCGCTGCGCGAGCGGCTGCGCGACAAGCTGCTGCCCTACGCGCGCTTCCGCCAGAAGGTCGTGCACGAGGCGCTGGGCGCCGCGTGGGTGGAGGACGACGACTTCGACCTCGACCGCCACCTGGTGCGCGAACGCCTCGTGCGCCAGCGCGGGCGCAGCCAGCGCGAGGCGTTGCAGGCGCGCGCCAGCGAGCTCGCGGTCACGCCCCTGGACCCCGACCATCCGCTGTGGCAGTTCCACCTGGTCGAACGCTACGAAGGCGGCAGCGCGCTGATCCTGCGCATCCACCACTGCATCGCCGACGGCATCGCGCTGGTGGCCCTGCTGATGTCGATCGCCGACGGCGGCGCCGGCCTGCCCGCGCACGCCGTCCCGCACGCGCCTGCCCACGCCGACGACGAGGGCGACTGGCTGGCCGATGCCGTGGTGCGGCCGCTGGCCGGCGCCGTGGTCGAGGCGATCGACGTCGGCGGCGAAGCCGTCGCCGCGTCGCTGCGCGCCCTCGCCGCGCCGCAGCGCCTGCTCGCGCAGGCCGCGCGCCTGGCCCGCAGCGGCACGCGCATCGTGCGCGACGCCGCCGCGCTGGCGCTGCTGTCCGACGACTCGAAGACGCGCCTCAAGGGCCCGCTGGCCGGCACCAAGGTGGTGGCGTGGTGCGAACCGGTGCCGCTGGACGTGGTCAAGGCGGTGAGCAAGGCGCTCGGCTGCTCGCTCAACGACGTGCTGCTGGCCTGCGTGGCCAACGCCATCGGCGACTACCTGCGCGACGAAGGCGAGGATCCGGCCGGCAAGGAGATCCGCGCGATGGTGCCGGTCAACCTGCGTCCGCCCGAGCAGGCCTGGCAGCTCGGCAACCGCTTCGGCCTCGCCCCGGTGACGCTGCCCATCGGCATCGCCAACCCGGTCGAATGCGTCTACGCCGTGCGCCAGCGCATGGGCGAGCTCAAGAACAGCTACCAGCCGCTGCTGGCCTATGCGCTGCTGGGCGTGTCCGGGGCGATCACCAAGCCGCTGCAGGACGCCCTGTCCGACCTGTTCCTGAAGAAGACCACCGCCGTGATGACCAACGTGCCCGGCCCGGCCCAGCCGATCCGCCTGTGCGGCAGCACGCTGCGCCAGAGCATCGTGTGGGTGCCGTCGTCGGGCAACGTCGGCTTCGGCGTGAGCATCGTCTCGTACGCCGGCGGGGTGCAGTTCGGCCTGATCACCGACAGCGCGCGCTGCCCGGATCCGCAGCGCATCATCGACCGCTTCGCGCCGCAGTTCGAGCGCCTGCTGCTGCTCGCGCTGATGCTGCCATGGGCACCCGAGCGCCCCGCCGCGCCTGTCCGGAGGGCGCGCTGAGATGGCGACGCGCCACCCGCACGTCGGCAGCCCCAGCGTCGCCCATTCCGCCTTCGAGCTGCGCGGCCTGCTCGAGATGGCGCTGCTGCCGTGGACCTGGCCGATCCTGATGGCCGCGCCCGCCGGCGACGGCCACCCGGTGCTGCTGCTGCCCGGCTTCATGGGCGGCGAGTCCACGCTGATCGGCCTGGAGCTCTACCTGCGTGGCCGCGGCTACGCGGTCGAGACCTGGGGCCTGGGTCGCAACGTCGGCTTCCATGCGAAGCACGCCACCGCGCTCGAGCAGAAGATCCGCCACCTGCACCACACGACGGGCCGCACCGTCAGCCTCGTGGGCTGGAGCCTGGGCGGCGTGTTCGCCCTGTACGGCGCCCACCAGGCACCCGAGTGCGTGCGCAGCGTGATCACCCTCGGCAGCCCGCTGAGCGTCGACAAGGAAGGCAGCGCCTCGCCGCCGCTGGTCAAGGCGATGTACCGCCTGATCGCCCATCCGATGGGCCCGGCCGCCCACACGATGCAGCCGCGCGCCCGCAAGCTGCGCGAGCGCACGCCGCTGCCGATGCCACTGAGCTGCCTCTATTCGCTCAGCGACGGGGTGGTGCCGCCGCAGGAGGCCACTGTCGACGGCGACCCGGCCCGCCACGAGAACATCCGCGTGCCGGGCAGCCACGTCGGCCTGGGCTTCAACGCCGTGGTGCTCTGGATCGTGGCCGATCGGCTGGCGCAGCCGGACGGCCAGTGGCGGCGCTTCGCGCCGACGGGCGCCGCGGCGATGGCGTACCGGCTGCTGGCCGGCGGCGACCCGCCGGCGTAGGCCGCGCCGGGGCCGCGGCCGCCGGCACCAGCGCCAGGTACTCCTGGACGGCCGCGCGCAGGCATTGCGTGAGCACCTGCGGGTCGGGCAGCAGTTCCCGGCACGACGTCGGCGAGATCGCCACGTGGCCGTCGTAGCGCGTGACGGCGAAGACCAGGCCCATGCCGTCGGCGATCGGCAGCAGCGCCGACAGGTACGACAGGCGCGCGCCGCACAGGTACAGCGGCCCGGCGGGCGCCGGCACCTCGACGACGCTGCAGCCGGCCAGCCCGGCCGGTGCGGCAGGGCCTTCCGCTGCCACGCGCGGCTCGTGGATGGCCTGCAGGCGCGCCAGCGGCCCGGCGATCGCGGTGCCCAGGGCACGCTGCCGGCGCGGGCTGCCGGGCGGTGCGTCGGGATCGGCCGCCAGCGCGGTCAGGTCGGGCGCGGGCAGTTCGTCGTGGGCCTGCAGGTAGCGCCGCAGCCCGCCGCCGATCACGGCCAGCACGGCCTCCTCCGCGCTCGCGCCGGCCACGAGGCCGCGGATGCGCTCGAACGCGTCGGCATCGAAGCGCGCGGTGTCGAACACGCGGTGCGGCGAGATGACCGAGTTGAAGCGCGTGGCGGTGGCATGCTGCGGCCGCAGGATGTCGCGCGCGAACGCCGTCGCCACGGGCACCAGCCGCGCCAGCGGATTGCCCGCCGACAACGGCGCGAGGGCCGTGCGCAGCGCGCCGCGCAGCGCGAGCGCGACCCCGCTGGGGGGTCGTTCCGGAAACCACGGTGCGGGCGGCACCGCCTTGCGCGGCCGCCGCGTCGTGTCGTGAAGCAGCTCGACGATGCGGCCGGGGCGCTCCGGGTCGATGGCCACGCGATGGATCTTGGTCAGCAGCGCGAAGCTGCCGGGCGGCAGCCCGTCGATGCCGTCCAGGCCCTCGATCACGTAGATCTCCCACAGCGGCCGGTTCATGTCGAGCGCGCGCGCGTGGATGCGCGAGACCTGGATGCAGAACTGGCGCCAGTCCCCCGGCCGCGGCAGGGCGATGTGGCGCACGTGGTACTCGAGGTCGAAGTGCTCGTCGGCGATCCAGTATGGGTCGTCGAGCTCGAACGGCACGTGCAGCAGGCGCTGGCGCAGGATGGCCGCCTTCGGCAGCAGGTTCTCGACGTGGGCGAGGATCTGCTTGAAGCGCACCACGCCGCCCGGCACCGTGCCCTGGTCGTGGATCTGGATGAAGGTGACGTTGGCGTTGGCGAGCGGCGTGTCCGAGAACAGGATGCTCGCGTCTTGGGGAGTCAACTGGCGCATGGGCTTTCTCCGGCCGCGGCTTCAGTCCGCCGGCCGCGCGACGGCGCGGCGGCGCGCGGGCTTGGCGGCGGGCCTGGCAACGGGTTTGGCAACGGTCGTGGCCACGGCCTTGCCGACCGGCCTGGCCACGCGCTTGGCGGCGATTCTCGCAGCCGCCGGCGCAGCAGCTTTCTCGACCGGCTTCGCCGCCCGCTTCGCCGCGGGCCGGGCCGCGCGGGCCGGCCGGCTGGCGGCCACCAGTTCGTCCAGCGCGGCGTGCAGGTCCGCCGCCAGCGCCTGCGCGTCGGGCACCGCGACGGCCGCGGTGGTGAACCCGAAGCCCATGGCGCCGTCGTAGCTGACCACGGTGATGTTCAGGCCGAGCCCGTGCTCGACGATCGACAGCGGCCAGTAGGTCGCCATGCGGGCACCGGCCACGTACAGCGGCACCGGCGGCCCCGGCACGTTCGAGATCACCAGATTGGCGATCGGCGGGATCGCGCCGGGCAGGCGCGTGCGGCCGTACAGCGCGGCCAGGCCGTGCAGGAGCCAGGGCACGCCCAGCGACGGGAAGTCGGTCGGGATCGCCCGCTGCGCGCCGCGCGCCAGCCGCTTCATCGCGCCAGCCGCGTCGCGGATCGCGTGCAGCCGTTTCAGCGGATCGGCCACGTGCGTGCTCAGGTTGACCAGGCTCAGCGTGGCCTGCGTCGTGTACTCGGTGTTGCCGGCCTGGCGCAGCGAGATCGGCATCGCGGCGATCAGCGGCTTCTTCGGCACCCCGCCGTGGCGCGCCAGCCAGCGCCGCAGGGCACCGCTGCACAGGGCCAGCACGATGTCGTTGAGCTTGGCCTCGTGCGCCGCGGCCAGCGCCTTGAGCGTGGCGATCGGGATCGACGTCGCCGCGAAGCCGCGGGCGGCCGTGATCGGCACGTTCAACGGGCTGGGCGGGCCGAACGAGAAGTTCTCCGACAGCCGCCCGCCGGACTTCTCGGGTCCGGCGCGGAACAGCCCCGCGAGCGTGCGTACCACGTCGGGCAGGTTGCGCAGCAGCTTGACGTACTGGCCCGCGTCGTGGCGCAGGGCCGCGGCCGCCAGCGCGAGGCGCCCCGGTTCCTCGGCGGACGCCAGCCTGCCGCGCGGCAGGCGCGCCGCCCGTTCGGTGACGTCGAACAGCGCCTGCGCCAGCAGGATGCCCGCCTGGCCGTCCAGCACCGCGTGGTGCACCTGGATGTAGTAGGCCGCCTGGCCGCTCGCCAGGCCCGCGATCACGTACAGGCGCCACAAGGGACGACTGCGATCCAGCAGTTGCCCGTGCAGCGCGGCGGTGCAGGCCTCGAGCTGCACCTGCGTGCCCGGCGCGGGCAGTTCGATGCGCTGCACGTGGTGGTCGAGATCGATGGGGCCGGCGTCCACCCACACCGGGTTGGCGAACTGCAGCGGCATGGCGGCCAGCCGGCGCGTGAAGACAGGCGCGAGGCGGATGCGCGACTTCATCTGCCGCTTGACCGCCGCGTGGAAGTCGCCCCGGAAGCCGGGCGGCAGGTCGAACAGGTGCAGCGAGCCGACGTGCATCGGCGTCTCGGGGGTCTCGAGGTGGAGGAAGGCGCCGTCGACGCCGCTGAGGGATTTCATGTCGTGGTCTCCGTTGCGGCGCGGCCGTCGTCCGCCGGCTTGCGCATCGGCGGCGCCGCCTCGTCGAGGAAGCGGCCGATCTCGGCGAGCGCGTCGCGCGCCGCGGTCAGTTCCGGGTTGAAGACCTGCCAGGCATGGATGCCATGCGGCCAGGTCTGCAGCCGCACCGGCGAGCCGGCGGCACGCGCGCGGTTCGCGTAGCGCCGGCTGTCGTCGACCAGCATCTCGCCCTCGCACGCCTGCAGCAGGATGGGCGGCAGGCCGGACAGGTCGCCGCGCAGGGGCGACACCACCGGGTCGCGCGGGTTGATGCGGGTCTGCAGCAGGCCCAGCCACAGCAACACCCACTGCGGCAGCCGCCCCAGCGGCCCGAACAAGGGGCCCAGCATGACGTCGGTGCCCGCGTTGGCGCGCAGGCTGGGGCTGGCGAGCGTGCAATCGGTGACCGGCGACAGCGCGACCACCGCGTCGGGCAGGCGCAGGCGCTGGTCGCGCACCCAGGCCACCAGCGACAGCGCGAGGTTGCCGCCGGCCGAATCGCCGGCCACGAACACCGCATGCGCCGCCTGCGCGCCGTCCGGGCCGTGCGCCAGCATCCAGCCGTAGGCGCGGCGGCAATCCTCGATGCCCGCCATGCGGCGATGCTCGGGCATCAGCCGGTAGTCGATCGCCAGGACGGCGCCGCCGGTGAGCTCGGCGAGCCGGCTGGTCAGCGTGCGGTGGCTGCGCGGGCTGCCCATGGCGAACGCGCCGCCGTGGATGTAGAGCGTGCGACGGGCGCCGTCGGCCCCGGGCGCCTGCACCCATTGGCCGGGGACTCCGGCGCAGTCGACCGCCGTGAAGGTGGCGCCGAGCGGCCGATCGGCGAAGGCCTCGTCCATCAGGCGCCGCAGCAGCGCGGTGCGGCCGCGCAGCGGCGTCGAGTGCACCTGCACGCTGATGCCCGCCAGTTGCGCGAGCACCGCCTGCAGTTCGCCGGGTGCCGCATCGTCGGCAGGAAAGCGCTCGCCGGTGGGCCCGTCGAACGCCGACAGGTCCGCGCCGCGCAGCGCCAGGCGCGCGACGATCCAGGAGGCGGCGACGGCCAGGGCCGCAGCGACGAGCAGTGCCGTCAGCACGCGACGACGGGCCCGTCGACCGCCCGGACGGTGCGCGATGGGTCGGCACTTGGCTTCATGGTGTCGTCTCCTGTTGTCGTCCCGTCGCGCCGATCGGCGTCCCGCGGGCCTTTCGGGACATGGTCGCGCAGGTCCGGGGCGCGTCGCTTGACGACGATCAAGCCCGCCGGTGCCGTCCGATTGTGCATTCGACCCGATCCTGCCCCGATTTCATGGGTAAGCTGCGAGCCGGCGGCGCGCGGCGACGCGCGCCGTGTCCTTCGCCCGCCTCGTGCGGGCCCGTTTCCGCCCGACCCGCCAGGCCGCCCGGCCCGCGGGCAACCCTGCGCTTTCGCCCATGACCGCCAAGACCTCCCCCGAAGACATCGCCGCCCTCGAGGCGACGCTGCGCCAGCAGGGCGTGCACACGCTGCTGGCCCAGTTCGTCGACCTGCACGGCACGCCCAAGGGCAAGTGGGTGCCGCTGCACCAGCTCGCCACGGTCGTGCGCGACGGCGCCGGCTTCGCCGGCCCCTCGATCTGGGGCACCGCCCTGCCCCGCACCGGCCCGCGCAGCGAGTACTACGCGCGCGCCGACCTGCGCACGTTGGCCGCGCTGCCCTGGATGCCCGGCGTCGCGCGCGTGGCCTGCGACGGCTTCGTCGCCGGCGAGCCGTTCGACAACTGCCCGCGCCAGGTGCTGCGCCGCGCCACCGACCGGCTCGCGCAGCGCGGCTGGACGCTGCAGGTGGGCATCGAGCCCGAGTTCTTCCTGCTCCGGAAGGTCGACGGCCAGTGGCTGCCGTTCGACGACGCCGACCGCCTTGACAAGCCGTCCTACGACCTCAAGAGCCTGCCGCGCCAGGGCCAGTTCCTGCTCGACCTGCGCACGGCGCTGGAAGCCGCCGGCATGAAGGTGCTGCAGACCGACCACGAGGACGCGCACGGCCAGTACGAGATCAACTTCGAGAACGCCGAGGCGCTGGCCAGCGCCGACAACGTCACGCTGTTCAAGCTCGCCGCGCACACGCTGGCCGAGCGCGCCGGCGCGGTGTTCTCGATGATGCCCAAGCCGTTCGCCAACCAGCCCGGCAGCGGCCTGCACTTCCACGTGTCGCTGTGGGCCGGCGACCAGTGCGTGTTCGCGCACGGCAACGGCCGCCCCGGGCTGACGCCGCTGGCCGGCCACTTCATCGCCGGCGTGCTGGCGCACAGCGCGGCGCTGACGGCGCTGGCGGCGCCGACGGTCAATTCCTACAAGCGGCTGGTGGTGGGCGAATCGCTGTCGGGCACCACCTGGGCCCCGGCCTACGTGGCGCACGGCCCGAACAACCGCACGGCCGTCGTGCGCACGCTCAACGGCCGCTTCGAATGGCGCCTGCCCGACGCCAGCGCCAACCCATACCTCGCGCTGGCCGGGCTGATCGAAGCCGGGCTGGACGGCATCGACCGCGCGCTCGATCCGGGCCCGATGTGCACCGACGACCTGTTCGCGCTCGACCTGGCGCAGATCCGCGCGCGGGGCATCCCGCTGCTGCCGCAAAGCCTGCTCGAGGCCGTCGACGCGCTGCGCGCCGACGCGGTGGTGCGCGGCGCGCTGGGCGCCGCGCTGGCCGACGAGTTCGATCGCCTCAAGCGCATCGAGTGGACGGACTACGCGCGCCACGTCAGCAGCTGGGAGCTGGAGCGCTACGGCGCGCTGTTCTGAGCAATCCGGCGGCGCCGGGTCGACATATCGTCGAACACGTTACCGTCGGGCACAGGGCGGCCCGTACCGCGGCGGCTATCCTGGGCCGATCCCCGCAAGCGTCCACCGCCCATGAATCCCGTCCCTCGTCGCCACAGGCCTCTTGTCGCCAGCATCGCCACGGCCTCGCTGCTCGCAGCCTGTGGCGGCGGGAGCGGCGGCGGCGGGGCACCCGCACCCGCGCCCGCGCCCGCGCCTGCACCTGCACCTGCACCTGCACCTGCACCTGCACCTGCACCTGCACCTGCAC
>CAYQMX010000045.1:0-27824 GCA_964418745.1 uncultured Vitreoscilla sp. | reverse complement strand
GCCAGGGCGACGGCGATGATGGAGCGAAGCGGAATGGGCATGCCAGGATGCTACATGCGGCCTGGTGTTGGGGCCGACGCCGAAATGAACCACTTTTGGGCCTTGTACCGACGACCCCGTGAGCCACATTGGCCGCCCTCCGAGCCGCATGCCCGTCGGAGGCCGAGGCTAGTGAGGTGGCGCAGTCGAAGGTCGGCGCGGTGGCTCAATTCGGCGTCGGCGGCAACAGGGTGGCGCAGTCTCGCGTCGGCAGGCTGGCTCATTTCCAGCTCGGCGCCAACAGTTGATGGTTGTGGGCGTTCACGGCGCCGCGCGCAGCGGGCTGAACATGCGGTCGATGAATGCGGGGTTTGTCGCGTAGGCGAGCTTTGCCGTCTCGTCGGCTGCGGCCCAGAGCCTGTCGCGAGCTTGCGAGCTCGCGTGATCGAGCTTCATGAAGGCCTCGATCGGCTCACCTGCATGGTTCAGGCGCAGGTAGCGGTCATCGAGCAGCTGCTGCGCCTGCAGGGCGGCAGAGCGCTCTTGGACTGTCATCATGAAGGATGGCAGATCCTGCAACCACCCAACACCCCAGCGCTCGGCCTTATCAGCAGACCGCGGGGCGCTGTAGCCCGCGGTGCCGATGCTGAGCATCTCGACGTTGGGCATGAGGCCGGGCCGGCGCGTCATGATCTGGGTCAGCGCCAGCATGTCGGGGTTGTTGACCGAGAGCCCGCCATCGAGCATAGGCAACCCGTCGATCTCGCCAGGCTTGAAGTACGTCGGCGCGGCGGAGGTGGCCAGGCAGACTTCCTTCAGTGTCGCTTCCGAGGCGTGGGCGGCCCCGAAAAAGCCCGACAGAAGCACCTTGACCTGGCCGTTGACCCAATCGACCGTCGGGATGATGAGGCCCTTGTCCAGGTCACACATCCGAGTAGCGCCGCGCTTCCCCAGGCACGCGTCGATGGCCTTGGAGAGGTGACCCTCGTCGTATAGCGTCCCGAAGAGGGCGCGCCGCATGGTGGTTGCCTTGCGGGGCTCGAAAATCGTGGCGCCTTCGGCGTCGATCGCATCCAGCACCCGGTGGGGCAGGACACCCACGGAAAGTGCACACGCCATCAGCCCGCCGATGGAGGTGCCAGCGAAGACGTCAAAGGATTTGTCGAGGGGGCCGGTGTGGCGCGCTTGCGCGCACACCGTCACGAGCGTGCGGGCTGTGAAGAGCCCGCGAAACCCACCGCCAGTGAGCGAGAGAACGCGAAGCGGGCCGAAGCTCTTGGCCAAGTTCAGGTTGACGTTGGGCGTCGGCAAGCCGCCCAAATCGTCCTGGAAACTGCTGTCCGAGGTCATTGCGGCTCGGATCTGCTCAGAGCACGTGAATGCTGACGCCCAGCGCCTGCAAGGCGGCGTGTTCCGGCCGCGCGCGCTCGACGACCGTCAAGCCTTCGTGCAGCGCCACCGCATAGACCTGCCGATCGATCTGGCCGACGGTCGGAACGGTGGGGTTGTGCGAGAGCATCGTCCACATCTTCGCGTGGGCGCTGGTAAAGCTCATAGCTCGCACGCCCGACTCGGCCTTGATGTGCTCCAGCAAGGATTCGAGATCCGACTCTAGGTACTTCCGCACCGCCGGATCCGGCGTGGTCTGCACCTTGCCGTTGGCCTGCGCCACTGAGATGACGCTGACGCGCAGGGCGCGCGCATCGACTTGGGCGGCCCACTGCGTTGCCGCGGTGGGCGCCGTTCCGATCATCTGCAGCAGAGTTGCGGCGGGCAGGAGGAAATTCATCGCCGCGCGCCACCGGCGACAGCGTCGAGGTCGACCTGCGGAAGCTCCAGCTCAGGCAGGGTGTCAGCTGGAAGGGGGTCGAGTTCCAGGACGGGGCTCTTGCCGAGCTTGCGGAACGGCAACGAGGCGATGATGTCGCCCAGCGTGCGCGATGGCCGTGCCTTGGACACGTGCTCGCGCAGGACGCCCACATCCACCAGCAACGCAGACGGACCCGCCGACGTCTTGGCGTTCTGGATGATGAAGCCGCGGCCGGTTTCGGCCGACTTGCGCATCAGGGCGGGTATGTCGCTGCGCGCAGCGGACACGGCCAGGGTTTCAACCTCCAGCTCGACAGATCCGCCGGAGCCGATCGTAAACGACAGTACAGCCATGGAGAACTCCTGCTGTACAGCGCCACCCGGGGTTCGGGCAGCATATGTACATGATGTACTATATCGCACTTCCCGCACCTTCTGCAAGGGCCGCCGCCGGCGGATTACCTGGCTGTCACCACCCAGTTCCTGCGTACCGACTGACCTCAGTACGCCGACCGCAGACCTCGAGATCGGCAGTTGAAACACCTCGTAGAACATTCGCTGCCGACAATCGTCATGGGCATGTGCGATTGCTTCGGCCGCAAAGCCGACTTGACGGCTGCGCGCAGGGCGTTGAACTCAAGGGTGATTCGGACTGCACTTTGTCTTCGATCTTGCGGCGCTGACTCCAGGAGATCACAACTGGCCCCTGCGCTGCCGTGGCCGAGTGTGCGATCAGCAGAACTTCGCCATCGGCGATGCCGGCGCCCTCCATCTCATCCCCGGCGGCGCAACGATGCCCACTCAAAAATGCCCAAGATGCGGGGCAACGAACATTGAACAAGCTGGCCACGGTCAGGCGGTTGGAGCAAGCGTCGGCGGCGTGGCAGGCGCAGTTACTGGTGTTGTTGCAGCCATGACGGCCGCCGCCGCGGTAGGTGGCGAGGCTGGCGCCGCTGCAGGTGCGGCTATTGGCGCGGTAACGGGCGCCGGGATTGGTGCAGCACCTGGAGCGGCGATCGGCGGCATGGCCGGAGCTGTCGTTGCCGCGCTAACGGCCGGGGCGGCTGCGGCGCTTGCCGGAGGGAAGCTCGGCGAAGTTGTCGACAACAAGATTCTGAAGTCTTGGTCGTGTCACGCCTGCCAGCACACCTTCAAGAACCCCGGCGCTTGACGTTCAAGTCGCCCGGGTCAGCGCCAACCACCCGAAATTCCGAGTTTGTCTACTTGCGCGTTTGATCTCGGCCGCGTGGCAGAGGTCAGATACTGACTTGCAAGTCAAGTGTTTAAGCTGCTCGAGTGGGGTCGAAGAACATGCCGGAACGCAGAATGACAAGGCAGCCGCCGATTGAGCGTCTTACGAAGCTGACCATTTCGTCCAAAACTCGTTAGACACCAAAGCAGTGACTTCGCGTGAGCACCTCACTGCGACACCAACGAATCCAAGAATCGATGTCGATACCTCACCACCACACGGCGCATCTCGATGACGAGGTGGCATTTTGGATCGTCGCTCACATCCACAAGCTCGACACTCATGCAAGGTGGTCTGCGGAATGGCACAGCCGACGAGGCGGCGCGGTCAACACGCCGGCACCGGGAGCCGCGCGGCGCCAGCCGACGGCGCGTGAGGCCAGTACGACCGGGGCCGGAAACTTCTGCTGCGCGATCAGGCGGTAGATCGTGGATCTGGCCAGCCCGGTCCATCGAATCACGGTGGGCATGCGCATAAGCGGTGCAGACTGGATATCGGGCGAGGTGGTGGTGGGCTGCGGTTGGTGCGAATGCATCTTGAACTCCAAGGAGACCCGTCCGAAGAACTCTAGGTGGTTCGCCCAGGCCGGAGTGCGATGACTTTTGGCAAAAAAGTGTCGGCGGCGGGATCCGAACAGTGGCCCTCTCAGCGGAAGTCTCCCTGTCGCGGTGGAGGAGGGGGTGGCTCAGGCTGGCGAGAGCCTCAGGGCCCCGAAGCTACGGTATCTGCGACGGTATATCGTCAAAATGTTGACGCAATCCTGTGGCGTCCATAGAGTGAAATCGAGACGGTTGTTGACAACAGTACCCGATTCATTGCCGGAGGGACTCCAGACCCATAAAGCCTCGAGATTTCCCTGCCGGAACAACTGCACGGAGCCAACGCCTCGATCTCGCCCGCTCGGAATTTCAGCGTAGGCGCCGTCAAAGTTTCAGGTTCCCGGCGACGCCGTTCGCCTGGCCGATCAGCGCCAGATGCCGCTGGCCCCGGCAATGCGGTACCGGGTCAATTTGCCCGAAGCCCAAGACCGCCTGCGTAGGCATCGCGTGGATGATCAACCGTGGGCCAGGCTGCAGCGACACCGGCGTCTCGCCCGTTAGGGCCTTCGCGAAGCGGCCGCTGCGGAAGTCCCGCACACGCCGCCCTGCTGATGCAGTTGGCGTTCCAGCGCGTAGCGCGCGAGAAGCCGTTTCGTCGGCTGACTGCCCGCATGTGCCAAGTTCAACAGGCGCTGGCGCACGGAGCCGCAGACGTTGCGCGGTCGATCAGGCATCGCAGGTACCCTGAACCGAGACCTCGCTACCTTGCTCCGTCGACATTTGCTGGAGCTTGCTCCTCGTTGCGCCGGCGGCGACTGAGTGGTGTTGCGCTCGAAGTTGTTGCTGCGAGTTGCCCGACTTTCGCCGGTTGGCCTTTTTGAAGCAGTTCGTACAGCGCTTCGAGTGCTTGGCGCTTTTCAGCGAGGTAGTCATGGCCGTCGTAGTGGCGTGCCTGCACCCCGGCGACCCCATGGGACTGAAGCCGCCCGCGTATTTCGCGCGATACCCCGGCGCTGGCCAGGAGGGTCTCGATGCCGGAACGGATGCGTTTGGTCTGAAAGTCTTCGATCTGCGCACGTGCCGCGTCCGCCGCCCAGTCGCTCAGTGTGGTTGCTGCGACGTGCGTCTCGCCCTCGTCGGTCGAAAGCGCAAACTTGCCGCGCGGCTTGCATTCTTCGAGGGCTCTTTGGGCTTCCTTGATCAGAGGCACCGTGTGCGGGCGGGGCGGATGACCAGGGCGGCCTTTTCCGTCGTGCAGCAGGATTGAATCCACCGCGACATTGGCAGTAAGCAGATTCACGAGTTGCTCGATGCGTTGCCCGCCCGTGAGCAAATGAAGTCGGAGCAACGCTCCCTCGAACCCGGCCTTCGGTTTGACGATGCGCCAGTAGAGGCGCAACTCCTCCAGGCCCATGGGCCGCTTGTCAGGCCGATTCTGTGATTCGTCCGGCTCGGTTTCGGCAACCGGATTGACGGTGATTGCGTAAGTCTTGAACGCGACCGGAATGCTTGGCTTTGACCGGGCGGCTTTGGCGGTTTGGTAAGCGGCCCGAGCGTAGCTGCGCAACTTGTTGGCGGTTCTGCCTTTGCCAGCCTCCAGGAGTCGACGCATCATGTCAGCGAACTGCTCGCCGGTGACATCCTTCGCCGGCAGTGCCGCGACCTTCGGCTAGGCCTTGATGACGTGAAGCTGGAAGATGCTGCGTGCATCCTTGTGCGAGCTGCGGCCGACGGCCTGCTGATGATCGCAGTAGGCCATCAGCAGGCACTTCAAAGTGTTAGCGGCGGCCAGTTGCCTGGCCTGCTCGACGGCGTGAGTCGACTCGCGTTGCGCGTTCACGAGTGCCCGATGGCCGCCGTTCGCGCGGTTGCGGTGATGCGCGATGGCGAGTGACTCAGCCGCACGCGTTGCCGCCGCAATTGAATACCCGGCGGTCGTCGGTTCGAGACTCTTCGGAGCGGCGCTCGCATCGTAGAGGCCGATCAAGACGCGCTCGCTGGTCGCGCCGATGCTGTATCGCCAATAGAGGGCCACCGCACCCGCACTTTGCCGGCGCGCCTGCAGGGCTCCTGTGGGCAGGATCTTGTGCAAGGTCTTGAACACGCCCGAAGGCAGTTCGCTGATCGTTTGGCCGCTCGTTTTCGTTGCCATATTTAAGTCCGCTGGTCGATCCGTTGCCAGAATATTGCCAGAATTTTGGCCGATGGCTTTGGACGCTGCAAGACGAGTGGGGACAACGAAGTTAATAAAATCAACAAGTTACATCGATTGCTTCGTCCCGAGACGTCCCATGAAGTCTCTGTTTTTCGGACTCTTAATCCGTAGGTCGAGTGTTCGAGTCACTCAGGGCCCACCAAAATTAAGAAACAACGGCCCAGACGGCGACGTCCGGGCCGTTTGTCTTTTGGGCTCCGGCGTTCGTGTTGCGCTTGCCGGTCGGCCTGGCGCATTGTCCATTCCAGTTTGCGGCGCGCGCCGTGGCTGGGCGAGCGACAGGGCGGCGGGCTATGGGCTGGACATGAACTGGAGCATGACCGAGTCGAGGCGCACGCCGCCG
Source organism: uncultured Vitreoscilla sp. (assembly GCA_964418745.1). Classification (GTDB taxonomy): domain Bacteria; phylum Pseudomonadota; class Gammaproteobacteria; order Burkholderiales; family Burkholderiaceae_C; genus Scleromatobacter. The sequence goes on along the minus strand of CAYQMX010000045.1, from coordinate 21,687 downwards.
CCCGGTGATGACTCGCTCCGACGACACCTACTCGTCGCTCGGCTCCCGCAACACATCGAACAGATGCCCCATCCGATGCGCCTTCGTATCGAGATACGCCCCGTTCCTGAGGTTGCGCCCCACCTGCAACGGCACCCGCTCCGCGATGTTGATGCCGTGCGCCTGCAGGGCGTCGATCTTGGTGGGGTTGTTGGTCATCAGGCGGATGTCGGTGGCGCCGAGTTCGCGCAGCATGGCGGCGGCCACGCCGTAGTCGCGGGCGTCGGCGGGCAGGCCCAGCAGGCGGTTGGCGTCGAGGGTGTCGGCGCCTTGTTCCTGCAGGGCGTAGGCACGGATCTTGTTGAGCAGGCCGATGCCGCGGCCTTCCTGGCGCAGGTACAGCACGATGCCGCGGCCTTCCTTGGCGATGGCCTTCAGGGCGCCGCGCAGCTGGGGGCCGCAGTCGCAGTGGCAGCTGCCGAAGGCGTCGCCGGTCAGGCACTCGGAGTGCATGCGGGTGAGCACCGGCAGCGTGGTGGCGATGTCGCCCAGGCAGAGGGCGGCGTGCTCGAGTCCGGACGCGGCGTCCTTGAACCCGTGCAGCTGGAAATCGCCGTAGGCGGTGTTGAGTCGGCAGGAAGCGCGTTCGAGGGTGAAGGACATGCGGGCCTGTTGGTGAGATCCGATTTTAGTTCGCCTGGGGATCTCCCTCGGGTGCGGGGCCGATATGCGACAGTAGCGGCCTCGAATTCGCCTCCCTCGCCGCGCGCCCGCGTGGCGCGCCGCGCCCCACCATGCCCCATACCGACCTCATCGCCGACATCTTCGCGGCCTTTTCCGCCGACGGCACCGCCTTTCCCCCGATGACGCTGCGCGGGGGCGACGCGCTCGACGCCGGCAAGCCGGCGCCGCCGTTCGACGTCCTCGTCGACGCGGTCTCCGACGAGTACATGGAGGCCCACCCTTGGGGCAGCGGCTGGCTCGATGCGGCGTCGTGGCGGCACTACCTGCCGTTCATGATGGCGTACGCGCTGCGCCACCTGGACCGACCCAGCGAGGTGACCGACGCGCTGCTGACCTCGCTGCGTCCGCCCGACCGCGATCCGCCGCGCCTGGCCTCGCTGTCGGCGCCGCAGGAGACGGTGCTGCTGCGCTTCCTGGACACGCTGGCCTACGCCGAGGGCTCGGCCAGCATGGACCTGGCCGCGCTGGTGCTGTCGGAATGGTGGACGCCGGGGGCGATTCCGCCGGCGGGCGACGCCGACTGAGGCCGGCTCAGCGCGGGCCGGCGTGCGCCGCGTGCGCGGCCGCGGGCGCCGGATGCAGCAGGGCGCCGCCGAAGCGGTGCCGTGCCAGCTCGCGGGCGATGGCGGCCGCGGGTTCGTCGACCATGTCGATGTTGACCGAGCTGGTGACGGCGCGGCGCAGCGCCGGGCTCAGGCTCATGCGCAGCGCGACCAGGAACGGGCAGCCGGCCACCAGGGTGACGCGGTCGCCGGATTCGTCGCCCAGCGTGCCCTCCAGCTGGCGCGCGAGCAGGGTGGCGAAGCGCAGGTGGCGGCGACGCTGTGGGCTGATCGGCCGCGCCGGCCGCGGCGCGGGCGTTGCGACGTCGGCGCCGCCGGCCGCGTCGTCCTCGACGAAGCCGCGCACCAGCCGCAGCGAGCCCGTGGCTGGGACGCGCTCGAACAGGCGGGCGCGGGTTGGACAGGCCACGAGGATCCATTCGCGATTCATCTCAGGCTTTCGGCATTTCGCGTGCCAGCAGGCCGGCGATCGCGGCGTCCTTGTCGTCCCACAGCGTGCCCACCCAGCGGTGGAACTGGCCGCGGAACGTGGAGTCGCCGACGTAGTCGCCGCTGCACAGCTCGGCGGGCACCGGCAGCTGGCGCACCTGCGCCACGATGCGCGGGCAGCGCCCGCACAGGAACTGCCAGAAGGTGGGCACGCCGTCCGGGTAGACGATGGTCACGTCGATCAGGGAGCGGAACTTCTCGCCCAGCGCGTTCATCGACATCGCCAGCGCGCCTGACTTCGGGGCGAGCAGGTGCCGGTAGCGCGGACCCTGGCCGGCGTGCTTGGTGGCGGTGAAGCGGGTGCCCTCCGGGAAGTTCATCACCGAGGTGGGCACCAGCGAGAACTTCTCGCAGGCGCGCCGGGTGGCGTCGCGATCCTGCTGGGCGAGCGCGGGGTTCTTCTTCAGGGCGGCCTTGCCGTGGCGGCGCAGGAACGGGAAGTCGAGCGCCCACCACGACAGGCCGATCACCGGCACGTAGATCAGCTCGTGCTTGAGGAAGAACTTCAGCAGCGGGATGCGGCCGCCGAGGGCGCGCTGCAGCACCAGGATGTCCACCCACGACTGGTGGTTGCTGATGACCAGGTACCAGTCGGCCGGTTCCAGCTGGGCGACACCGGTGATCTCCCAGCGCGTGATCGACAGCACGCGAAAGATGGCGTTGTTGCCGGCGACCCAGGTGTTGGCCATCGCGTTGAGCAACGGGTCGAGCAGGCGCCGCACCCCGGCCACCGGCAGCACCAGCTTGACCAGCGACAGGACGATGATCAGTGCGCTCCACGCCAGGGTGTTGACGACGATCAGCGCGAAGGCGAGGGCGCCGCGCACGGCGGCGGGCAGGGGCAGTTTCATGGACGGGCCAGTGGCGGGCGAAAGGGCGCATGCTCGCGCCTGCGGCACTGCCGCGCATTGTCCCGGATCAGACGCGGGCCCGAAACCGGGCCCGGATGCGCGCGACACTGACCCAGGTCAAAGACCCGACAGCCCGCGCCGTCGCACCATGCTCGAATGAACGAGCATCCAGGAACACACGCCGAACCCAGCGACGCGGTGATCGTCGGCGCCGGCCCGGCGGGCCTGGCGCTGGCGTGCGCGCTGGGGGACCTGGGCCTGTCCGTGCGGCTGCTGGAACAGCAACCGCTGGTCGCGCTGGAGGCCCCTCCTGACGACGGGCGCGAGATCGCGCTCACGCACCGGTCGCGCCGGTTGATGGAGCAGTTGGGCCTGTGGGAAGCGCTGCCCGCCGCCGCCATCGCGCCGTTGCGCGAGGCGCGCGTGCTCGACGGCGAGGCGTCGCAGGCCTTGCGCTTTCCGCCCCCGGCCGGCTCGTCCGCGCCGCTGGGCTGGCTGGTGGGCAACCACCACATCCGCGCGGCGGCGTTGGCGGCGGCGCGGCGTCGCCCCGGCGTCACGCTGCAGTGCGACGCCCGTGTCGTGGCGCTGGATCTCGGCGACCGGCAGGCCGGCGTGACCCTGGCCGACGGCCAGCGCCATGCCGGCGCCCTGGTCGTCGCGGCCGACAGCCGCTTCTCGCAGACGCGGCGCCTGGCCGGCATCGGCGCCTCGATGCGCGACTTCGGCCGCAGCGTGATCGTGGCCTGCATGGCGCACACGCAGGACAACGACGGCATCGCCTGGGAGTGCTTCCGCTACGGCAACACGCTGGCCCTGCTGCCGATGAACGATCGCCACTGCTCCGCGGTGGTCACCGTGCCCAGCGACACGGCCGCCGAGTGGATGGCGCTGCCGGCCGCCGAGTTCGCCGCCCGCATCGAGGCGCAGTCCGGCGGCCGCCTGGGCACGCTGACGCTGGTGGGCGAGCGCCACCCGTATCCCCTGGTGGGCGTCTATGCGCAGCGCTTCAGCGCGCGGCGCTTCGCGCTGATCGGCGACGCGGCGGTGGGCATGCACCCGGTCACCGCGCACGGCTGGAACTTCGGCCTGCATGGCGTGGAGACGCTGGCCCGCGAACTGCAGGCCCAGCGCCGCGCCGGCGGCGACATCGGCGCCCGCGCGCCGCTGGACGCCTTCGACCGCGCGCACCGCCAGGCCACCTGGCCCATCTACGCCGGCACGAACGCGATCGTCTCGCTGTTCACCGACGAGCGCCCGCCCGCGCGGCTGTTGCGCCGCCTCGTGCTGGACGTGGCCGACCGGATGCCGCTCGTCAGCGGCGCCGTCAAGACGCTCGTCACCCGTCAGCTCACCAGCGACACGACCCCGTGGACGAGCCTGCGCCGCCCGGCGTGAGCGTCCGCATGCCCCGAAAGGATTGAACCCATGACCGAACTGCTGTGGTCGGACGCCCTGCTGCTGGACCTGCCCGCGATGGACGAGACCCACCGCGAATTCGTCGACCTGCTGGCGGTCGTCGCCGAAGCCGACGACGCCGGCCTGTGCGACGCCTGGTCGGCGCTCATCGACCACACCGAGGGCCATTTCGGCCAGGAAGACCGGTGGATGCGCCAGACCGGCTTCGCTTCTGGCAACTGCCACGCCACGCAGCACCAGGTGGTGCTGGCCACGCTGCGCGAGGGCCTCGTGCTCGGCCGGGCGGGCCACCTCGGCGTCGTGCGCCGGCTGGCGCACGAACTGGCGATCTGGTTCCCGCAGCACGCGCAGAGCATGGACGCGGCGCTGGCGCTGCACCTGCGCGGCGTCGGCTTCGATCTCGGCACCGGCCAGGTCGCGCGGCCGGAACGCCTGCCCGGCGAGGAAATCCACGGCTGCGGCTCCGCGGCCTGTGCCACCGCCGAGCAGCCGGCCGAGCCCGCGCACGCGGCGGACTGACCGTCGACCCGGCGCCGGGGCCGCGGCCACGGTTCCGGGCTCCGCCGTGCGCACGTGCGTGCCGGCGAAAATCCCACTGTTTTCCTCAAGAACTCCCGACAGACCGCGGGCCGGCCTTCGCTCAGCATTCGTCCTAGACAAATGCCAGCAGCGCGCCGCCTGCGTGCGATTCGACCTCGGGAGGTCCGGTGAACCTGTTGTCCTTGCTCGGCCGCAACGGATTCCTGCCGCACGGCGTCTGCTTCAGCTGGTCTCCCGGCCTGCTGTGGTCCATGGTGACGGCCGACCTGCTGGTGGCCCTGGCCTACTTCTCCATCCCGGTGGGCATCCTGGTCTACGCGCGCAAGCGGCCCGATCCGGGCCTGCGCCGCGTCGCCACGCTGTTCAGCGCGTTCATCGTCGCCTGCGGCGTGACCCACCTGATGGATGTCTGGACGATCTGGCAGCCCGACTACGTGGCGCAGTTGCTCACCAAGGGCATCACGGCGGCGTTGTCGCTGGCCACCGCGGTGGCCGTGTGGCGGCTGATGCCGGCGGCGCTGCGCCTGCCGTCGGTCGGCGAACTGCAGCAGGTCGTGCGCGAGCTCGAGCAGGAAGTCGCGCGCCGCCGCAGCGCGGAGCACGAGGCGGGTGACATCGAGCAGAACCTGGCGGTGACGCTGGCCAGCATCGATGCCGGCCTGATCGCCACCGACGCGCAGGGCCGGATCACGCGGATGAACGCGGTGGCCGAGCGGCTGACCGGCTGGACCCACGCGCAGGCGCTGGGGCAGTCGTACTGGGACGTGTTCGTGCGCGAGGAGCGCCCCGAGGGCATCACCGCGCGCACGATCGTCGAGGTGCTGGCCGAACAGGGCCTGGGCATCGAGACGGCGCACCGCGTGTGGGCGGTGTCGCGCAGCGGTGCGCGCACGCTGGTGGACGTCAAGAACGAGCTCAAGCGCGGCGCCGACGGCGCGATCTGCGGCATGCTGGCGATCCTGCAGGACATGACGGGCGTCGATCGTGCCGAGGAGGATCGGCGCCGCCTGGCCGCCATCGTCGAATCGTCCCACGACGCCATCATCGGCAAGACGCTGGACGGTCGCATCACGAGCTGGAACCGCGGCGCCGCGGACCTGTTCGGCTACAGCGCCGACGAGATCATCGGCAAGTCGGTGCAGATGCTGATCCCGCCCGACCGCCGCGACGAGGAGATGGACATCCTCGCCAACATCTTCGACGGCAAGGTGGTGCCGCCCTTCGAGACCGTGCGCCTGGCCAAGGACGGCCGGCGCGTCGACCTGTCGGTGACGATCTCGCCGATCCGCGACGGCAGCGGCCGCATCGTCGGCGGCTCCAAGATCGCGCGCGACATCGGCATGCAGCGCCGCATGGTGGCCGCGCTGCGCGAGAGCGAGGCGCGGCTGCGCTTCGCGCTGGAGGTGGCACGCATCGGCGACTGGGACCTGGACCTGCGCACCGGTGCGATGCACCGCTCGGTTCGCCATGACCACTGCTTCGGCTACGACCAGCCGCAGCCGGAATGGAGCATCTTCACGTTCCTGGAGCATGTGCACCCGCAGGATCGCGAGGCGGTGGCGCTGTCGTACCGGCGCGGCCTGCTGCGCGAGGACGACTGGTGCGACGAGTTCCGCGTCGTCTGGCCCGACGCCAGCGTCCATTGGCTGCGCATCCACGGCAGCACGCGCTACGACACCGGCGACACCAACCGCATGCTGGGCATCGTCGCCGACATCACCGCGCAGAAGGACGCCGAGGAGGCGCGGCTGCGCGCCGAGCGGCTCGAGAGCGACAACCGCCAGATCCAGGAATCGAACCGCCTCAAGAGCCAGTTCCTGGCCAACATGTCGCACGAACTGCGCTCGCCGCTGAACGCGATCATCGGCTTCTCGGACCTGCTGGGCAGCGACGGCATCCCGATCGCGCCGGAGCAGCAGCGCCAGTTCATCGGCCACATCCGCACCAGCGGGCGCCATCTGCTGCAGCTGATCAACGACGTGCTGGACCTGTCCAAGGTGGAGTCCGGCAAGTTCGAGTTCTACCCCGAGCCGGTGAAGCTGCCCGAGCTGATCGGCGACGTGCAGAGCGTGCTGTTCACGCTGCTGCAGCGCAAGCGCCTGACGTTGAGCGTCGAGGTGGTGCCGGCGGTGGCGTCGGTGGTGGCCGACGCGGCGCGCCTGAAACAGGTGCTGTTCAACTACCTGTCCAACGCGATCAAGTTCACGCCCGACGGCGGGCACATCGCGGTGAGCGCGTTTCCGGAAGGCGACCGCGACTTCCGCATCGAGGTCACCGATTCCGGCGTGGGCATCGCCAACGCGGACCTGCCGCGCCTGTTCGTGGAGTTCCAGCAGCTCGACGGCGGCTACACCAAGCGCCACCAGGGCACCGGCCTGGGCCTGGCGCTGACGCGCCGGCTGGTGCAGGCGCAGGGCGGCAGCGTCGGCGTGCGCAGCGTGCCGGGGCAGGGCAGCACCTTCCATCTGGTGCTGCCGACGGCGCCGGACCCGGCGACGCCGATCGACGACACGCCGCGGCCGGTGGTCATCGAGGGCGCCCCGGCCAGCGCCAGCGGCCACGTGCTGGTGATCGAGGACCATCGGCGCGACGGCGACCGCATCGCCGCGGCGCTGGCGCGGGCCGGCAACCGCGTCGATGTCGCCGCCGACGCGGCGCAGGCGGTGCAGCACGCCAGCACGCACGACTACGACGCCCTGGTGGTCGACCTCACGCTGGCCTCGCGCGGCGGCCTCGGTGCGCTCGCGCGGATGCGCGACCTGGGCACCCGCATGGCGCCCACCGTGCTGGGCATCACGCTGGGCGAGAAGGACTCCAGGACGGCCGGCTTCGCGGTGGCCGACGTGCTGGCCAAGCCGCTGCAGACGTCGGAGCTGATCGTCACCATGAGTCGCCTGGGCCTCGCCCGGCGGCGCGACGCCCCGGTGATCGTCATCGACGATGACCCGATCGCGCTCGAGCTGATGCGCGGTGCGCTCGCCGAACTGGGCATGCAGGCGCTGTGCTTCGAAGGCGGCGTCATGGCGCTCGACGCGATGCGCACGCTGCGCCCGGTGGCGATCGTGCTCGACCTGATCATGCCGGGCATGGACGGCTTCGAGGTGCTCGAGCGCCTGCGCCGCGACGACGCATTGCGCGACACGCCGGTGTTCATCTGGACCTCGCTGCTGCTGACCGACTCGGAGTACGACGTGCTGGCAATGTCGGCGTCGGCCATCCTGCGCAAGGGCGGCGGCGAGCTCGAGCAGATGCTGGAGCGCCTGGCCCGCTGGCGCTCGGTGGCGCCGCCGCCGCCGGTGGAGTCGCCATGACGGCGGCGCGGGCGCTGGTCGTCGACGACAGCGCGATCAACATCGACCTGACCGTGTTCGTGCTGCGCGCCAACGGCTTCGTGGTGGAGAGCGCGCGCAGCGCCGACGAGGCGCTGGCGCGCGTGCGCGCGTTCCGCCCGGACGTGATCCTGATGGACATCCAGATGCCCGACGTCGACGGCGTCGAGGCCGTGCGGCGGCTGCGCCAGGATCCGGCGACCGCCGCCGTCGTGGTCATCGCGTTCACCGCCTACGCGATGAAGGGCGACGAACAGAAGATGCTGGCCGCCGGCTGCGACGGCTACATCGCCAAGCCGATCGACGTGGCCACCTTCGGGCAGGCGGTGCGCGCCCGCCTCGAGGCGGGCCGCCCGGCCTGAGCGCGCCGACGCGGTGCGCGGGCGCGCCGGGATCAGTGGGCTGCCAGCACGGCGCGCGCCAACGCGATGTCGCTGCGCGAGCCGTTGACCACGACCAGGAAGCGCCAGGCCTGCGGATCGCGGGGCACCTGGCGCGCCGTCGGCCGGGTCGCCGCGACCTCGGTGCCGCGCGCGGGCGCGACGACCTTGGCCATGACGAGGGTCTGCAGGGCGAGGATGATCGCGCCCATCGTCACCAGGGTGGCGAACGCCGCGCCGCCCGGGGGCAGCAGCAGCACCGCGACCGCGGTGAACACCGCCCAGGCCAGGCCCAGGCAGATGCCCGAGGCCGCCCAGTGCGGCCGGCCACCGCGCAGGTTCGCCTGCAGTCCGGCGACATCCACGCTGGCGTCGCTCTGGCCGACCACCGTCAGCATGTCGCGGCCGTAGCCGGCCAGGCGCAGGGCGGCGAGCGACGCATCGGCGTCGCGGCTGGAGCGGTACACGGCGACGACGGGGTCGACCGGCTTGATCAGGGCGTCCAGGCGGAAGCGCATCGCAGTGTTCCTCGGTGCAGGGGTTGCAGCAGTGGTAGCGACGATAGCGGGGCCCCGGCCGGCGAGCTTGCGATGGATCAACGGGTCCCGGGTCGGCGTGCCGATGCCTGTCGTTCGTCGGCAATTCCCGACACCTCCGCGGACCGCGTCGGCTCGCCGCAAGCCCGCGGGCGCCCGGCCTCCCCGGGCGCCGGGGCCGGGTGTCATCCGGGCGCGCCGCGACAACTGGTACGCTCTGGCTGGAGCCCACCATCCGCCCCGCACCCTGTCCGTCATGACCGCCGCTCTCCACATCGCAGTCCTCGACGACGAAGTCGACATCACCTCGCTGCTGGCGAACTACCTGCAAGGACGCGGCTACCGCGTCACGCAGGTGCACACCGGGGCGAGCCTGCTGGCGTTGCTGGCGGCCGATCCGCCGGCCGTGGTCCTGCTGGACCTGGGCCTGCCCGGCGAGGACGGGCTGGTGATCGCCCGCCAGGTGCGCGAGCGCTCGCGCTGCGGCCTGGTGATCGTGACCGGGCGCGGCGACGCGGTCGACAAGGTGGTGGGCCTGGAGATCGGCGCCGACGACTACGTCACCAAGCCCTTCGACCTGCGCGAGCTGCTGGCCCGCATCACCGCCATCCTGCGCCGCACCGCCGCGGTCGAGCCGGCCGCGCCGGCGCCGGCCCCCGCGGCGCCGGCGCCCGCGCACCGTGCCTGCCTCGTGTTCGCCGGCTTCTCGCTGGACACCGCGGGGCGCAGCCTGACCGACGCCCAGGGCGCGAGCGTGGCACTGACCACCGGCGAGTTCGACCTGCTCAAGGTGTTCGCCGAGCACCCGGGGCGGGTGCTGTCGCGCGACTTCCTGCTCGAGCACACGCGCGGTCGCGAGGCCGGGCCGTTCGACCGCACCATCGACGTCCAGGTCGGCCGCCTGCGCCGCAAGCTCGAGGCCGACGCCGACGACCCGAAGATCATCAAGTCGGTGCGCGGCGCCGGCTACGTGCTGGTGCCCGAAGTGGTGGTGCGCTGATGCCCGACACGCCCGGTCAGGCGCCCGACGTCGAGCAGAGCGTCTTCCGCTCGCTGTTCACGGCCTATCCCGATGCGCTGCTGCTGGTCGACCAGCGCGGCATCATCGTGATGGGCAACCCGAACGCGGCGCACCTGCTGGGCTACGAGGTGCGCGAGCTGGGCGGCCTGCCGGTGGAGGCGCTGGTGCCCGACGCCGTCCGGCCGCGCCACGCGGCCTACCGCGAGGCCTACGGCCGCGCGCCGCGGTCGCGGCCGATGGGCACGCAGATGGAGCTGGTCGCCCGCCGCAAGGACGGCTCGGAGGTGATGGTCGAGATTGCGCTGAGCCCGCTGCAGGGCCACGGCGTGCCCCTGGTGGTGGCGGCCATCCGCGGCATCGGCGCCTACCCGCGCGTGCGCCAGGCGTTGCAGCGCGCGCGCTACGCCGAGCACCTGGCCCATCTCGGGCGGCTGGCGGTCGACACGCGCGAGCCGCAGGCGCTGCTCGGCCACGTGCCCCGGATCGCCGCCGAGGCGCTGGAGGTCGAGGCCGCGGTGGTCTACCTGCTCGAGCCGAGCCGGCTCGACTTCCGCATCGTCGCCGGCGCCGGCACGCTCGCGGCCGATTTCATCGGCATGGTGCGGCCCAACCGCATCGACACGCTGGCCGGCCTCGTGCTGGCGCAGGCCGCGGCGGTGCATTCCGCGTCGCTGCGCGACGAGACCCGGTTCGCCGTGATGCCGCGCTTCCTCGACGCGGGCATCTGCAGCGTGCTGGCCGTCCCGCTGTTCGACCGCCGGCGCGTGGTCGGCGTGCTGGCCGCGCTGTCGTCGAGCGCCGACCGTTTCGGCGAGGACGAGTCGCGCTTCCTGGAGTCGCTGGCCAACCTGCTGGCCACCAGCCTGCAGCGCGCGCAGACCGAGGAGGCCCTCAACCACTCCCAGCGGCTGGAGAGCGTCGGCCAGCTCACCGGCGGCATCGCGCACGACTTCAACAACCTGCTGACCGTCATCCAGGGCAACCTGCAGGTGCTCGAGGAACTGCCCGCGCTGGAGGGCGACGCCTACGGTCGGCAGCTGGTGGCCGCGGCGTTCCGCGCCTCGCGCCGCGCCGCCGAGCTCACCAGCAAGCTGCTCGCGTTCTCGCGCCGCCAGGTGCTGCAGCCGACCTCGGTCAACGTGACGGCGCTGCTGAAGTCGCTTGCCGACATGCTGCGCCGCACCGTGGACCAGCACATTCGCATCCTGGTCGATGCGGACGAGGCCGACCTGCGGGTGGTGGTCGACCCGGGCCAGCTCGAGTCGGCGCTCCTCAACATCGCGATCAACGCGCGCGACGCGATGCCGCGTGGCGGCGTGCTGCGCTTCGAGGCCCGCGCGAGCGCCACGGCCCCGCGCGACGCGGACGACGATCCGGCCGATGCGGCCGATGCGGCCGCGCCCGACGGCTGCTGGGTCCGCATCACCGTCTCGGATACCGGGTCGGGCATGTCGGAGGACATCCGCGAGCGCGCGTTCGAGCCGTTCTTCACCACCAAGCCCGCCGGGCGCGGCACCGGCCTGGGGCTGAGCACGGTCTACGGCTTCGTCAAGCAGTCGCGCGGCAGCATCGACATCGAGAGCACGCCCGGCCTGGGCACCGCGATCTCCATGGTGCTGCCCGGCCCGCGCGACCCCGACGAGTCGGCCGAGGCGCGCACCGGCGCGGCGGCCGAACTGCCCGTTGGCCTGTCGGTGCTGCTGGTGGAGGACGACGCCGAGGTTCGCGCCGTGATGGCCAGGTTCCTCGAGGCGCTGGGTTGTGAAGCCCACGCGGTGGCGTCGGCCGAACTGGCGCTGGCCGCGCTCGACGAGGGCCGGCGCGCCGCGCTGCTGCTCACCGACATCGCGCTGGGCACGGGCATGCGGGGCACCACGCTGGCGCGCGAGGTGCAGAAGCGGCTGCCGGACATGCGCATCCTGCTGATGTCGGGCTTCTCGACCGAACTGCTGGAGGCCGATCGCGATTCGCCCAGCGCCTGGGAACTGCTGCCCAAGCCCTGCACCCGCGACGAACTGGCCCATGCGATCGCGCGCGTGATGGCGCGCGACGCGGCTGCCTGAGCGGCCCGGTGGGCTTATTGCAGGACGACGGCTTCCGGCGTCACGCAGCGCTGCACGAAGGCGGTGAGCGCCTGCAGGTCGGGGATCTGCACGTCGCGGCGGCCCTTCTCGACGAAGGCGATGACCTTGTCGCGTGCCAGGCGCGACAGCGCCCGGCTGACCGACTCCAGCGTCAGGCCCAGGTAGTTGCCGATCTCGGCGCGCGTCATGCGCAGCGTGATCTGGTCGGTGCGCTGGCCGCGCAGCGCCAGCGATTCGGCGATGAAGCGCAGGAAGTCGGCCACGCGGGCGTCGGCCGGCAGGGTGCACACCGACATCAGCGATTCGCGTTCGCGGGCGATCTCCAGGCTCATCGCCCCGTGCAGCGCGGTCAGCAGGGCGGGGTGCAGGCCGCAGGAGCTCAGCAGCATGTCGTAGCGGAAGGACCAGACCTCGCCGGTGTCCATGGCCACGCCGTCGCAGCCGTAGGTGCCGCGGGCGATGCCGTCCAGGCCCAGCCAGTCGCCGCGGAACTTCAGGCCGACGACCTGTTCGCGCCCGTCGGCGGTCAGCTTGACCACCTTGACCATGCCCGAGTTGAGCACGTGCAGGCAGTCGAACTTCTCGCCCGCGCGGTACAGCACGTCGCCGGCGCGCACGATGCGCTTCTGCGGCTGCAGGACGTCGCCCAGCAGCTTGAGCGTCTCGGCGATGCGTTGGGCGTGCAGGCCTTCGGCACCGACCGGCGCCACGCGCTGGGCCGCCGCTTCCGGCGTCCGCGTCGGCACCGTGGCCGCCAGCTTGGCGAGGGTGCGAGGCGTCTTGGGAGCGTGGAAGTCGGTGTTGAGCATGGCGGTGTCCCTGGTTGTGGCAGTGCGGGTCTCGATGGAATGAATGCTAGGCACGGGGGGGCACTGGCGTGACAACCGACGGCATCGCTGCGTAACACTGCGTGAACGGACGGTGACAGACGCAGAGTGGTTGGAAGGGCTTTGACAAAGGTCAAGGCACCCGCAGGAAGCCAACATAAGCTCGGCTGTCCTTCGCATCCCCCGCCCGCGTCCGTCGCCTTTCCCGCAATGAGCTTCACGAACCAGCCCGCCGACCCCGATCCGGATGCCCGGCTCACCGCCGAGGGCGACGAGGACGACACCGCCGGGACGCCTGCGAGCAGCCGGCCCCTGCCGTTGCGAGCCCGCAACATCGGCATTCTTTGCGACGACCCGCAGCGCCCGGAGGCCGTCCTGCTGCACCGCGCGGCGACCGAACTGGGCGCCCGCGTGGCGCTGGTGCGCTCCGATCTCGATGCCGCCAGCGGCCGTGCCGCGCTGCAGGACACCGCGCGCGTGCTGGGCCGCCTGTACGACGCCGTGCTGTGCGTGGACCTGCCGCCGCCCATCGTGCAGCGGCTGCGCGACGCCGCCGAGATCCCGGTGATCGCCGACGACACCGGCGCCTGGCGCGCCCTCGCCGGCACCCCCAGCCAGGCCGGCGACGGCGTGCGGGCGCTGCTGGCGCAACTGGCCGGCCTCTGCGCGTGAGCGCCTGAGCGGGCCGCCGCCGGCCCGACGGGCCGGTCGGCGGCTCAATGCACGGCGCGCCCGGCAGACGTGGGCGCGCGCTGCGCCTTGGCCTCGCGCCGCAGCGCCACGGCGTCGATCTCGGACATCGTGCGGTCGCCGGCCTCCAGGCGGAACAACCGCATCGACTGGTCGACGGACTCGACCTGGCCCTCCAGCGAGCGCGCCGCGGAGGCCAGCTGTTCGACCATCGCGGCGTTGCGCTGCGTGATCGAGTCCATGTGCGAGACCGCCTCGTTGATCTGGGTGAAGCCCGCCTGCTGCTGCAGCGACGCGCCGCTGATCTCCGCGAGCACGGCGTTGACCTTCTCGACGGATGCCAGCGCGTCGCCGACGCGCTGGTTGGCGTCCTGGCTGCGCTGGGTGCCCAGGCTCACGCGCTCGGCCGACTGCGCGATGATCTGCTTGATCTCGCGCACCGCCTTGGACGTGCGCTGCGCCAGCGCGCGCACCTCGGCGGCCACCACCGCGAAGCCGCGACCGGCCTCGCCGGCGCGCGCCGCCTCCACCGCCGCGTTGAGCGACAGGATGTTGGTCTGGAAGGCGACGCCCTCGACGACCTGGATGATCTCGTGGATCTCGTCGGACGACTTCGTGATGCCGGCCATCGTCTCCGCGACGGCGGCGACGGCCGCCTGGCTGCGCTGCGTCACCGCGGCGGTCTCACCGGCCAGGCGCGCGCCTTCCACGCTGGATGCGGCGCTCTGCCGATTGCTGCCGGCGATCTGCTCCATCGACGCGGCCGTCTGCTGCAGGCTGCTGGCCTGGTCCTCGGTGCGCGCGGACAGGTCCTGGTTGCCGGCGGCGATCTCGCGCGCCGCGTCGCGCACGCAGGCGATGCCGGCGCGGGTGTCCAGGATCACGGTGCGCAGGTTGACCGACAACTGCATCAGCGCGCGCCGCAGCTCGCCCGCCACGCCGTCGCCGCCGCCGGCCACCGGGTGGGCGAGGTCGCCCGAGGCGAGCCGGTTGGCGTCGTCCACGACCTGGCGCAGCGGCCGGATGGCAAGCCGCCACAGCTGCCAGGTGGCGGCGCCGGCCACCAGCACCGCGAGCGGCACGGCCAGCGCCAGCGGCAGCCGCGCCGTGGCCAGCAGCGCCGCCGCGGCGACGCCCTGGGCCAGGCCGATGCGGCCGGTGGGCCCGGGCACGAAGCGCCGCGCCAGGCGGCCGAGGCGGTCGACGCGCACGACGCTGCCGCCCTCGATGCCGAAGACCGGACGGCCGCGGGCGGTGTCCTCGTTCATCCGGGCATAGAGCCGGGCTGCGCCGTCCACCGCGGCGCGGCTGCCCGGCCGCATGCGCACCGACAGGTAGCCGGTGATGCGCTCGCCGTCGCGCATCGGCGTGGCGCTGGCCTGCACCCAGTAGTGGTCGCCCGACTTGCGGCGGTTCTTCACCAGCCCCGACCAGGGCTGGCCGGCCTGGACCGTGGCCCACATGTCGCGGAACGCCTCGGCGGGCATGTCGGGATGGCGCAGCAGGTTGTGCGGCTGGCCGAGCAGTTCGTCCTCCGCGTAGCCGCTGACCTCGACGAAGGCCGCGTTGCAGTAGGTGATGCGGCCCTTGAGGTCGGTGACGGAGACCAGCGTGCGTCCATCCGCAATCTCGTATTCGCGTTGGGTGACGGGGCCGGTATCTCTCATGGGGTGGTTCCTGCGGGTGATGGCCCCCGGAATATCGGCCGCGGCGCCGGTGCGGTGTAGGGCGGCGCAGGGCGGCGGGGCGGCCGCCCGTCGACGATCAAGGAGTCCCTACAGCCGGCGCGGCCGCTCAGGTCGGCTCGCCCTGCGGCAGGTGGCTGCGGATGCGCGCGAACAGCGCCACGTAGTCCGCGCCCGGATCCACGCCGGTCAGCGGATCGCCGTCGGCCAGGAACTCGGCGTCGAGCTCCTCCCAGTCGCGGGCCTCGAGCACGCCCTCGGCCAGCGGGAAGATCTCGCGTTCCTCGAGCGCCATGTGCACCAGGTAGAAGTCGACATGGCGTTCCAGTGCGGCCTCGAACGCTGCCTGGCGCGCCGGGCCGAGCATCTCGAAGGCGGTGAGGGCGTGCTCGAGCTCGCGGATGCGCGCCGCGCCGCGCGCGTGGTCCTCGTCCAGGTGGTCGAGCAGGGCGCGCGCCAGCGGCGTGCGGGCGCGCAGTCGCGGGAACAGCAGCGCGGACTCCTTGCGGTGGTGGTGGCGTTCCGGAAACTCGGCGATGTAGAACAGCATCGCCCGCAGCAGGCCGAAGTCCGGCAGCGTGCCCTGCTCGCGCGCATCGACGACCAGCGCGGTCGCGGTGCGCAGCAGCGTCACCAGCGCCGCGTGTTCTGATCGCAGGATGCGGATCGACGAATGCATGCTTGGGCCCATGGAAGACCGCAGGGTCGCATCGCGCCGGCCGCGCGTGCTTGTCCCAGATCAACGCGGGCACTCGATGCCCCGGAGGTGATGCATGTCAAGGCGTGGCGGCGCGGCCTGGACAGACTGACAATGGCAGCCCGCCCACCGGGCCGCGGAGACCGACCATGACTCCTTACCAGCGCATCCTGGTTCCCGTCGACGGCAGTGCCTGCTCGAGCCGGGGACTGTCGGAGGCGATCGCCCTCGCGAAGCTGACCGGCGCCCGCCTGCGCCTCGTGCACGTGATCGACGAGCCCTTCGTCGCCCTCGGTCTCGACGGCACGCCGTCCGGCGCCGGCGAGCTCATCGAGGTCTTCCGCGAGGCCGCGCACAAGGTGCTGGCCGACGCCGGCGCCGCCGTGGCGCAGGCCGGCGTGCCGTTCGACAGCCAGTTGCTCGACTCGTTCGACGGCCGCCTCGGCGACCTGGTCGTCAAGGCCGTGCAGGACTGGCCGGCCGACCTCGTCGTCATCGGCACCCACGGCCGCCGCGGCGTGGGCCGTCTGTTGCTGGGCAGCGGCGCCGAGAAGATCCTGCGCCAGTCGCCGGTGCCGGTCCTGCTGGTGCGCAGCCCCGAAGCCCATGCCTGAGGTCGACGCCCGCACCCGGCCGGTGACGCCGGCCCCGGCCGACGCCGACCTGCCCATCGTGGGCGAATGCACGCTCGCGGCCGTCTTCCAGCGCCGCGTCGAGCGCTCGCCGCGGCGCGAGGCCTACCGCGAGTTCGACACGGCCACCAACGCCTGGCGTTCGATCGCCTGGCAGGCGGCCGGGGCGCGCGTGCGGCGCTTCGCGCAGGCGCTGGACGTCGCGGGCGTCGAGCGCGGCGCGCGCATCGCCGTGCTGCTGCCGAACGGCTTCGACGCGGTCTGCGCCGACCAGGGCGCGCTGGCGCGCGCCTGCGTGCCGGTGCCCATGCACGCGCTCGACAACCCGGCCAGCATCGCCTACATCCTGGCCGACAGCCAGGCGGCGCTGCTGTTCGCCGCCACCGACACCCAGTGGCACGCGATCGCCGCCGAAGGCGTCGCGCTGCCGCAGCTGCGCAGCGTGGTGGTGCAGCGCTGCGAGGCTGCCGCCGACGACGCCGCCGGACCGGCCGTGCTGCTGCTGGACGAGTGGCTGGCCGCCGGGGACGCGAGCGCCCCGGTGCCGGCGGGCGAGCCGGCGGGCCCCCAGGACCTGGCGGCCATCGTCTACACCTCGGGCACCACCGGCAAGCCCAAGGGCGTGATGCTGACGCATGCCAACGTGGTCGCCAACGTCGAGGGCGTGCTGGGCCGCGTCGTGCCGCGTGGCGATGACCTGCTGCTGTCGTTCCTGCCGCTGTCGCACACCTTCGAGCGCACCGCCGGCTACTACCTGCCGATCGCGGTCGGCTGCTGCGTCGCGTTCGCACGCTCGACCGCGCTGCTGCCGCAGGACATGCTGGCGGTGCGGCCGACGGTGCTGGTCTCGGTGCCGCGCATCTACGAGCGCGTGCACGCCCAGATGCTGGCGCGCGTGGTCGGCTCGGCGTGGCGCGCCGCGGCCTTGCGCCTGGCCATCGCCGTGGGCTGGCGCCGCTTCCAGCGCGCGCAACGCGCCGTCCCGACCGGCGGTGCGGGCGAACTGCTCGACGACCTGCTGTGGCCGCTGCTGGACAAGGTGGCCGGCGCGCCGCTGCGCGCCGGCTTCGGTGGGCGGCTGCGCCTGGCCGTCAGCGGCGGCGCCGCGCTCTCGACGACGATCGCGCGCTGCTTCCTGGGCCTGGGCGTGCCCATCGTGCAGGGTTACGGCATGACCGAGACGGCGCCCGTGGTCGCGGCCAACGCCCTCGACGACAACGATCCTGCCACGGTGGGCCGGGCGCTGGCCAACGTCGAGGTGCGCATCGGCGAGCTGCAGGAGCTGCAGGTGCGCGGCGCCAGCGTCATGCGCGGCTACCTCAACCGCCCGGAGGACACCGCGCGCGCCTTCGTCGACGGCTGGCTGCGCACCGGCGACCAGGCGGCCATCGAGGGCGGCCGCATCCGCATCCTGGGGCGCATCAAGGAGATCATCGTGACGGCCACCGGCGAGAAGATCGCGCCGGCGGACGTCGAGCTCGCGATCCTGGACGATGCCCTGTTCGAGCAGGCGTTCGTGTTCGGGGAAGGGCGCCCCTTCATCGCCTGCATCGTGGTGCTCGGCGACGCGCCCTGGCGCGCGCTGGCCCGCTCCCTCGAGCTCGATCCGGCGGCGGCCGGATCGCTGCGCAACCCGGCGGCCGTCGACGCGGCGCTGCGCCGCATCGGCGAGCTCACGCGCGCGTTCCCGCGCTACGGCCAGCCGCGCAAGGTGGCGCTGACGCTGGCACCGTGGACGCCGGAAAACTCGCTGATGACGCCCACGCTCAAGCTCAAGCGCCACAACCTCGAGGCGCACTTCGCCGACACGATCGCCGCGCTCTACGCGCGCTGATCCGCAGGCGCTGGCGGCGCCGGGCCGATCTCGAGGCGGTAGGCCGTCACGCCCGGTTCGCGGCAGGCCGCCTCCACCGCGAAGCCCTGCTCGCGCATGAACGCATGCATCGGGCTGTTGTCGTTGAGCACCTGGCCGACGATGCGGGCGGTGCCGTTGGCGCGCAGGTAGGCCGCCAGCTTGCGCATCAGCATCGAGCCGATGCCGTGGCCGTGCAGGTCGCTGCGCGTGATGATGGCGAACTCCGCCTCGACGTTGTCGGGGTCGCTCACCGCCCGCACCACGCCCAGCGTGCGCGCGGCCGGCGTGCCCGCGTGCGCCACGGCAACGAAGGCCATCTCGCGGGCGTAGTCGATCTGCACCAGGCGCGCCAGCTCGGTGGGCGGCACCTCGCGCCGGCTGCTGAAGAAGCGCATGCGCAGGTCGGCCGCCGAGGCCTGGGCGAGGAACTCGCGATGCAGCGCCAGGTCCTCGGGGCGGATCGGGCGCAGCAGCACCGTGCCGTCCTCCCAGGGCACGCTCTCCTCGAGCTGCGACGGATACGGCAGGATCGCGAAGCGATCGGTGCCCGCGCTCGCGGCGGGGCGCAGCTCGACGCGGGCGGCGCGGGCCCGCGCGCCGTCGTCGCCCACCTCCAGCGGGGCGACGGCCAGCGCGACGACCGCGGGCAGGTCCGCCATGACCTGGGCGAGCGCGACCAGCACGTCCTCCACCGCCGCGAGGGCCGGCGCGGGGCCATGCAGCAGCCGCTGGCCGACACGCGTGCGGGCGATCGTGTCGCGCGCGAGCACCCGGTTCAGCGGCGCCAGCGCGACCGCGCGGTCGGCCGCCGTCGCCGCCGCCGCGCCGCCCTGGCCGACATGGATCGTCGGGCCGAAGGTGGGATCGACACCGGCGCCGAGCTCGAGCTCCAGCGGCGCCGTCGAAGGCGAAAGCGTCGCGGCGGTGGCCGTCGGCACGCCGTAGGCGGCCAGCAACGCCAGTGCGTCGGCGCCGTCCAGCGCGGCGCGGCCGGTGCGCAGGGCGGCGTCGACCAGGGCGCGCGCCGCGTCGAGGTCGCGCGCGGGCGCCTCGCCCGTGGCCGGGCATTGCAGCAGCTGGGCCTGGTTGCGGCGGTAGGTGGCGAGCATGTCGAACGCGCGCACCGCCTGCTCCGGCGTCTCGTGGTCCGCGACGCCCGCGGCCTCGAACAGCCGGCGCGCCTCGGTGGCCGTGCCGTTGCCCAGCCAGCACGACAGCATCCGCTCGGCGTTGCCCTGGAGTGCCGGCAGGCAGGCGCGTGCGACGTCGGCGCCCGCCACGCCCGCGCTCGGCGCGTGCATGAACAGGATGGTGCCGCTGTCGGGGCGGGCGAGCAGCGCGCGCAGCGTGTCGGCGTAGCGGGCGGGCGGTGCGTCGTCGGCCAGCACGGCCGGGTTTCCGGCAACATCGGCGGACGGCGCCAGCGCGATGCCGAGCCGGTCGGCCATGTCCGCCGCCAGCACGGCGGCGCCGCGGCTGTTGGCCAGCAGGGTCAGGCCATGGGCGGTATCGCCATGGAAGCGGGTGAGGGTGCGCGCGGCCACCAGCAGGTCGTCCAGCGTGTCCACCCGCAGCATGCCCGCGCGCCGGATCGCGGCGTCGACCACGGCGTCGGCATCGGCGCCGCCGCGGCCGGCCTTGACGACGATCACCGGCTTGTTGCGCGCCGCCGCGCGCGCGGCCGACATGAACTTGCGCGCGCCAGTGATGGATTCGACGTGCAGCAGGATGGCGCGGGTGCGCCAGTCGCAGGCCAGCCAGTCCAGCAGGTCGCCGCAGTCGACGTCCAACCGCTCGCCGAGCGCGACCACGTGCGAGAAGCCGACGCCGCGGCCGCGTGCCCAGTCGAGGACGGTCGTCACCAGCGCGCCCGACTGCGCGACGAAGGCGAGTTCGCCCGGCAGCGCGTCGGTGGGCGCGAGGCTGGCGTTCAGCCCCAGGTGCGGCATCAGCACGCCCAGGCTGGCGGGCCCGAGCAGGCGCAACAGGTGCGGCCGCGCGGCTTCGCGCAGGGCCTGTTGCACGTCGACGCCGATGCCGGGGGTGAGGATCGCCGCCGCGTGCGTGCCCAGGCGGCCGAGCTCGCCCAGGACGCCGGCCACTTCGTCGGGCGGGCAGCAGACGATGGCCAGTTCGGGCGCCTCGGGCAGGTCGGCGCAGCGGGCGAACACCGGCTGGCCGTCCAGCGTCCGCAGCGCGGGGTTGACCGCGTGCAGGGGCCCCGCGAACGTGCCGGCGCGCGCGTTGCGCCAGGCCGTCGCGCCGATGCTGCCGGGGCGGTCGCTGGCGCCGACGATGGCCACCGAGCGCGGCGCCAGCAAGGCGTCGAGGTGGCGGACGGTCACGGTCTCAGTGCGCCATCAGCACCGGCACGGTCATCGAATCGAGCAGCGTACGGGTGACGCCGCCGAACAGGCGCTCGCCGATGCGCGAATGGCTCCAGGCGCCGGCCACCAGCAGGTCGACGCCGAGGTCGGAGGCGCGCGACAGCAGCGCGTTGCCGTAGTCGATCTCCGTCGTCTCGAGGCTGGCCTGCACCTTCACGCCGTGGCGGCCCAGCCAGGTGGCCGCGGCCTGCAGGCGCGGGTGCAGCGCATCGCCGCCGGAACCGGTGGGCGCGTCGCACTGCATCAGGTGCACCGTGGCGGCCTCGCGCAGGAAGGGCAGGGCCGCGATGATGGCCCGCGTGCAGGGGCGGCTGTCGTTCCAGGCCACCAGGACGTTGGTGCCCAGGGTGCGGACCTCGCCGGCATAGGGCACCAGCAGGCAGGGCGGGGCAATGCCCAGCAGCGCGCGATCGAGCAGCGCGCGGCCGGCGGCGGCGTGCGCCGCGCGCGGATCGGGCTGCCCCAGCAGGACGAGGTCGGCGCAGCGGGCGTGCGTCACGAGCGCTTCGTAGTCCTCGTCGTCGTCGACGAGGGTCTCGGCATCGACCAGGCCGCAGGCCGCGGCCGCGGCGGCGAAGCGTTGTGCGCGTTCCTCGGCGTCCTTGCGCAGGTCCGCGAGGACATAGTTCGCGTTGCCGCTGCCGTAGGCCGCCATGGCCGGGCCCATCTGGCTGGGCAGTCGACCGACGCTGGAGAGCGCGATGACATGGCTCTCGAACCGGCGCGCGAGACGCGCGGCGACGTCGACGTGGGCGTCCGCGCGGGCGCTGTCGACCAGGGGCATGAGCAGGGTGGCGTAGGTCATCGGGAAATCCTTCGGTTCGTGCTGTCCCGATTCTTCGCCCGCCACGGCCCCGGCCCGTTGATGAAACGCAAGCGGCCTGCAAGAGCAGGCCGCGGGTCGGGAAGGCGCCCGGCAGGGCCGGGCGGCGGGCGCCCCCCGGGGCGACCGGCGTGGTCGGAAGCGCTTGCCCCCGCC
>CAYQMX010000044.1:0-30071 GCA_964418745.1 uncultured Vitreoscilla sp. | reverse complement strand
GGCGCCGGCCAGCGCCGCCAGCCAGGGCGCACGCACGGCCGCGGCGCGTCCCGCCGCCGCGCCGGCCGGCCCGCCGCTGCCGCCGTTCGCTACGCTCACGCAGGGCGCGCGCCGCATCGAGGGCCTGCTCACGCTGTGGCAGAAGGACGACAAGGTGTGGCTGGAGCTGCGCCCCGAGGACTTCAACAAGCCGCTGTTCTTCTCGCCCAAGATCTCGCAAGGCCTGGGCGAGGGCGGGCTGTACGGCGGCACGATGATGCGTTCCTACTCGTCGTGGGGGGCGCCGCAGATCGTCGAGTTCCGCAAGATCCACAACCTCGTGCAGCTGGTGGCGCTCAACGAGACCTTCCGCGCCACGCCCGGCACGCCGCAGGCGGCCGCGGTGGCCGCCGCCTATTCCAGCAGCCTGGTCGGCAGCACGCCGGTGGCCAGCCAGGCCGACGCCACGTCGCACGGCGTGCTGGTGGAGGCCAACAACATCTTCCTGGGCGACACGCTGGGCATGGCGATCCACCTGCAGCAGATGTACCGCCAGGGCTACGGCTTCGACCAGCGCAATTCCTACTTCGACAGCGTGCGCGGCACGCCCGACGAGGTGATGTTCGACGTCACCGCGCACTACTACACGCAGTCGATCGCCACCTCGTTCCCCAACGCGCCCGCCGGGGCGCCGCAGCCCACCCTCCCCAGCTTCCTGCCGGATGCGCGCAGCCTGTTCCTGGGCCTGCACTACTCGCTGGCGCGGCTGCCCGAGAAGGCCATGGCACCGCGCCCGGCCGACCCGCGGGTGGGCTACTTCACCACCACCGTGGCCGACTTCTCGGACGACCTCGCGCGCTCGCCGCGCGAGCGCTTCGTCAACCACTGGCGGCTCGAGAAGAAGGAGCCGGCGGCGGCACTGTCCGAGCCGGTCAAGCCGATCACCTACTGGCTGGACCGCACCATTCCCGTGAAGTACCGCGACGCGGTCACGCGCGGCATCCTCGAGTGGAACAAGGCCTTCGAGCGCATCGGCTTCAAGAACGCCATCGTCGTCAAGGTGCAGGCCGACGACGCCCCGTTCGACACGCTGGACGTCGGCGTCACGTCGGTGCGCTGGATGGTCAACGCCGAGCCCACGTTCGGCGCGATCGGGCCGACCCACGTCGACCCGCGCAGCGGCGAGATCCTGGACGCGGCCATCGCCATCGAGAGCCTGTCCTCGCGCGACCTGCGCGCGGTGCGCGCGCAGGTGCTCGACACCGCCGGCGGCCTCGACATCCCCGCGCTGCTGCAGGCGCCGCCCTCCGAACTGCCGCGCCCGGCGCCGACCGGCGTCGCCTCGACCGCCGGGCCGGCCGCGCAGGCCTGCCTGGCCGGCGACTACGAATCCGAGCAGGCGGCCTACGGCCTGGACGTGCTCGCCGCGCGCGGCGAGATCGACCCCGACAGCCCCGCCGCCGACGCCTACGTGCAGGCCTACCTGACCGACGTGACCATGCACGAGGTGGGCCACACGCTGGGCCTGCGCCACAACTTCCGCGCCTCGCGCATGTACACGCTCAAGCAGCTGGCCGACCCCGAGTTCACGAAGACCCATTCGCTGGGCGGCTCGGTGATGGACTACCTGCCCATCAACCTGCCGCGCCCCGGCGAGACCGCCGCCGCGCCGTTCGACGCCACGCTGGGGCCCTACGACTACTGGGCCATCGAGTACGCCTACAAGCCGCTGCCCGCCGACGCCACGCCGGCCCAGGCCCGCGAGGCGCTGCTCAAGGTCGCCGCGCGCAACACCGAGCCGGGCCTCGACTACGGCACCGACGAGGACAACTACCTCGGCGTCGATCCGGCGTCGCTGCAGGGCGACCTCGGCGACGACCCGGTGGCCTACGCACAGAAGCGCTTCGCCATCGCGCGCGACCTGTTCGCGCGCCAGGAGGCGCGCCAGCTCAAGCCGTCCGAGGACTACGCCGTGCTGCGGCGCTCGGTCACCTTCGCGCTGCGCGACGCCACGCGCTCGGCCGGCGTGCTGCTGCGCCAGCTCGGCGGCGTGGCCACGCTGCGCGACTTCCCCGGCTCCGGCCGCGACCCGATGCAGCCGGTGCCTGTGGCCGTGCAGCGCGCGGCGCTCGACACGCTGGTCGACGGCGTGCTGGCCCCCGACAGCTTCCACGTCTCGCCCGCGCTGCAACGTCGCCTGGCGCCCGATTTCCTCGAGCGCGGCGATGTGTCGGCCGGCGGCGACCCGGTGTCCACCGACTACCCGGTGGAGTCGGTCATGCTGGACCTGCAGCGCCAGGTGCTGGCCGCCCTGATGAGCGACGGCCTGGCCCAGCGGCTGGAGGACAGCGCGCCCAAGCTGGACCGCCCGGCCTCCGGGCTCACCGCGGCCGAGGTCTACGAGCGCATCACGCGCTCGCTGTGGTCGCAGGCGAGCAACTTCGGCGCCGACGGCAAGGGCGACATCCCGGCGCGCCGGCGCGAGCTGCAGCGCGACCACGTCAACCGTCTCGCCACCGTGCTCCTGCGCACCCCCGGCGGCGTGCGCGTGGACATGCGCGCCACGCTGCGCGCCGAGGCCGCCACGCTGCTGCCACGCATCCAGGCGGCCCAGCACCGCACCGGCCTGAGCGAGGCCACGCGCCTGCACCTGGCCGACTGTGCCGAGACCCTGCGGGTCGCGCTCGGCGCGCCGATGCAGCGCGCCGGGTTCTGACGACGAGGGCGCCCGTTCGGCCCTCGCCATCCGTCTTCCGTCGCACCGCCGGCCCGCGCCCCTGGGCGCCGGCCGCGCGGCGCGCTATCGTGGCGCCATGTCCACTTCCCCTCCCGTCGCGACTCCCGGCCTGGCTGCCGACGAAGGGCCCCGTTCGCGCTGGGGCCGCTTCCTGCGCGCGCTGGCGCCGCGCACGATCGGGCTCACGCTGGTCCTGTCGCTGCTCGTCGCGGTCGTCCTCAACCCGATCTTCGAGCTGCCGTTCACGGTGCTGCTGGGGCGCACGCTGTTCGTCGGCTTCATCACGCTGGTGGCGCGCAGCGCGGCGCTGGTGTGGCGCCAGCGCGTGGTGCCGTCGTGGGTGCTGCAGTCCATCAGCGTGCTGTGCGCGGCCATCCTGGCCACGCTGGCCGTCTACCTGCTGGCCACCGGCGGCGACCTGAGCGCGGTCGTCACGCACGAGGGCCGCGTCCAGGGCTTCGTGCTGATCTCGGGCACCGGCACCATCGTCGGGCTGATGCTGGCCTTGGGGGCGCTCGAACGCCAGCGCGACTCCGAGGCCAAGGCGATGGGCCTGGAGCTGGCGCTGCAGCGCTCGCGGCTCGAACGCCACGCCGCCGACGCTCGCCTGGCCGTGCTCACCGCGCAGGTGGAGCCGCATTTCCTGTTCAACACGCTGGCCAACGTGCAGGCCCTGGTGGAGACCGGCTCGCCGCGCGCGCCGGCCGTGCTGCGCAGCCTGATCGCCTACCTGAAGGCGACCATGCCGCGGCTGGACGAGGGCGACGCCCAGCTGGACCGCGAGATCGCGCTGGTGCGCAGCTACCTCGAGCTGATGCACCTGCGCATGCCCGACCGGCTGCGCTTCACCGTGGCGGGCGATCCGGCGCTGCACGGATTTCCCTGCCCGCCGATGCTGCTGCTGACCCTGGTGGAGAACGCCGTGCGCCACGGCATCGATCCGTCGGAGACCGGTGGCAGCATCGCCGTGAGCACGGCGCGCGAGGGCGACTGCGTGCGCCTGGTGGTGCGCGACGACGGCGTGGGCATGGGCGAGTCGGCCGCGCCCGGCACCGGCCTGGTCAACCTGCGCGAACGGCTGGCGGCCTTCTACGGCGGCGCCGCGCGGCTGGAGCTGACCGAGGTCGCGCCGCACGGCCTGCTGGCCGAGATCCTGATCGACGTGCCCGCCACGGGCGCCCTGGGGAGCCCGGCATGACCGGCATCCATCGGCCGCCGCAGGACGCGGACGACGCCGCGGCAGGCGTGCCCGCGCCGGCGCCGCGCACGCCCGGTGCGGTGCGCGCGCTGATCGTCGACGACGAACCGCTGCTGCGCACCCACCTCGCGCACCACCTGGCCCAGCTGTGGCCGGAACTGGAGATCGCCGGCGAGGCCCGCAACGGCCGCGAGGCGGTGGACCTGTTCGCCCAGCTGCAGCCCGAGGTCGTCTTCCTGGACGTGCACATGCCCGGCATGAACGGCGTCGAGGCCGCGCGCCTGATGGGCCCGGACGTGCAGATCGTCTTCGTCACCGCCTACGAACAGTACGCCGTCGCGGCGTTCGAGCAGGGTGCCATCGACTACCTCGTCAAGCCCTTCGACGCCGAGCGCCTGGGCGAGAGCGTCGCGCGGCTGCGCCGGCGCATCGCCGAGCGCCGGCGCCTGGCCGCGGCCGACGGCGGCCTGGGCCAGGTCACCAGCCTCGCGGGCGACGTCGCCGATGCCGGCTCGCCGCTGGGCCAGCTGCCGGCGGGCGACCTCGACGCCGTGCTGGCGGCCCTGGCCGGCGAGCTGCGCCGGCGCGCGCCGCCCGGCGAGCGCCTGCAGTGGATCCGCGCGTCGGTGGGCCAGATGATCAAGCTGATCCCGGTCGACGAGGTGCTGTACTTCCGCTCGGACGAGAAGTACACGCTGGTCGTCTGGGTGGGCGGCGAGGCGCTGATCCGCAAGTCCATCCGCGAGCTGCTGGATGGCCTCGAGCCCGAGACCTTCATCCAGATCCACCGCTCCACCATCGTCAACCTGCGCTTCGTGGCCCAGGTCGTCAAGGGGCCCAACGAGACGGCCGAGGTGCACCTGAAGGGGCGCAGCGAGACGCTGGGCGTCAGCCGCAACCACGTGCACTGGTTCCGGCAGTACTGACCCGCGAGCGTCGCCGCGGACCGGACCGCCGGACCTCAGCCGCCCAGGCCGGCGTACACGTTCTGCACGTCGTCGTTCTCGTCGATGGCCGCCAGGAAGCTTTCCACTTCCTCCAGCGCCTCGGCGCTGAGCGAAGCCGGGTCGACCGGGTTCTTGGGCTTGTAGCCGAGCTTGGCCGACAGCACCTTGAAGCCGTGCTCGGGGAGCGCGCGGCTGACGACGTCGAGGTCGGCGGGGTCGGTGATGAACAGCGTGCTGCCTTCCTCGTCGCCGGGCTCCAGGTCCTGGGCGCCGGCCTCGATGGCGGCGCTCTCGGGGTCGGCGCCGGGCGCCGCCGGCTCGGCCTCGATCATGCCGACGTGGTCGTAGTCCCAGGTGACCGAGCCGGGCGTGCCCAGCTGGCCCTTGCGGAACAGGCCGCGCACTTCCGAGGCGGTGCGGTTGACGTTGTCGGTCAGGCACTCCACCACCACCGGCACCCGGTGCGGCGCGTAGCCTTCGTAGACCACGTGGTCGAAGTGCACGGCCTCACCAGTGAGGCCGGCGCCCTTCTTGATGGCGCGGTCCAGCGTTTCCTTGGGCATCGACACCTTGCGCGCCTGTTCGACGACCAGGCGCAGGCGCGCGTTGTCCTTCGGATCGGCCCCGCCGCGGGCGGCGATCATGATGTCCTTGGCCAGTTTGCCGAACAGGCGACCCTTGGCGTTGGCGGCCAGGTCCTTGTGCTTTGCTTTCCACTGCGCGCCCATGGCGTCTCCGTGAGGTTGGTTCGTGTCGTCCGCGGGCGTGAGGGACATGGCGCGCGGCGCCGGGCCACAGTGTCGCACTGCCGCGACCGGCGCGGGGCGTGCGGGACGTGCGCGGCGCGCCCGGCACGCGGCGAGCGCACGCGGGCGTGGTGCGAGCGCGTCAGCCCGCGAAGGGTTCGGTGCGCAGCAGCAGCCAGTCCCGCGCCTGGCCGTCCACCAGCGGCAGCAGGCGCTCGCGCACCGTGGCGTGGTAGGCGTTGAGCCAGGCCACGTCGGCCGCCGACAGCATGCCCGGCTCGATGCAGCGGGTGTCGATCGGGCACAGGGTGAGCGTCTCGAATTCGAGGAAGTCGCCGAACTCGCTGACGCCACCGGCCACGTTGGCCACCAGGTTCTCGATGCGGATGCCCCAGCGGCCCGGACGGTACAGCCCCGGCTCGATGGAGGTGATCATGCCGGGCTCCATGGCCATGGCCGGCTCGGCCAGCGCCTTGCTGATGCTTTGCGGG
This sequence comes from uncultured Vitreoscilla sp., assembly GCA_964418745.1. Taxonomy (GTDB): domain Bacteria; phylum Pseudomonadota; class Gammaproteobacteria; order Burkholderiales; family Burkholderiaceae_C; genus Scleromatobacter. Next base: position 23,973 of record CAYQMX010000044.1, on the reverse strand, counting down.
CCTTCGTGCACGTTCAGGAAATAGCCCACGCCGTGGCCGGTGCCGTGGCCGTAGTCGAGCCGGGCGGCCCACAGCGGGGCGCGCGCCAGCGCGTCGAGCATCGGCGACAGCGTGCCGCGCGGGAAGCGCGCCTGGCTCAGGGCCAGCGTGCCCTGCAGCACGCGGGTGTAGTCCTGGCGGTGCCCGGGGGTGATGTTGCCCACCGGCCAGACCCGCGTGATGTCGGTGGTGCCGCCCAGGTACTGGCCGCCGGAGTCGATCAGCAGCAGCCCGTCGCCCTCGATGGTGGCGTGCGATTCGGCGCTGGCCCGGTAGTGCGGCATCGCGCCGTTGGCGTTCCAGCCGGCGATCACCGGGAAGCTCAGGCCCACGAAGCCGGGGCGCTTGCGGCGCTCGGCCGACAGCTTCTCGTCGATGGTCACCTCGGTGACCGGGCCGAACGGTCGCGCGGGCGTGGTGGCCTGGTCGAACCAGGCGTAGAACGCGCACATGGCGGCGCCGTCCTGGGCCATGGCCTCGCGCACGAACGCGAGTTCCTCGGCCGACTTGCGGCTCTTGGCCAGCGTGCTCGGGTTGATGGACTCGATCACGCGCACGCCGTCGGCCACCTGTTCGCGCAAGCCCAGCGTGATGCGGCGCGGGTCGACCAGCAGGACGGCGTCGCGCGGCAGCGCGCCCAGCGCCGCGCCGGCGGCGGCGTAGTCGGCCAGCACGAGGCCGTCGGCGGCGAGTCGCGCCTGCAGCGCGGCGTCGATCTTGCCGGCGCCCACGAACAACGTGGCCGAATCGGCGGCGATGAGCAGGTGGGCCAGGAACACCGGGTTGTAGTCGACGTCGGCGCCGCGCAGGTTGGTGATCCAGGCGATGTCGTCCACCGTGGAGACGAAGTGGTGCGTGGCGCCCAGCCCGGCCATCGCGGCACGCACCTGGGCCAGCCTGGCCGTGCGCGGCTGGGTGGCGTGCGGCGCGGCGTGCTCGTAGACGCGGGCGCCCGGCAGTTCGGCGCGCTCTTCCCAGGCGTCGGCCAGCACGTCGGCATCGGTCTTGAGCGCGATGCCGGCCGCGGCCAGCCGGGCGCGCAGCGCATGCGAGGCGGCCAGGCCGAGGACGTCGCCGTCGACGGCCACGACGCCGCCGCGGCGCACTTCGTTGGCCAGCCAGTCGAGGTGGTGCGTGGCCGCGCCGGTGGGAATGCGCACCAGCGCGATGCCGCTGCCCTGCAGCTCGGCCTCGGCCTGCGTCCAGTAGCGGCTGTCGGCGAACAGCGCCGCCTTGTCGGCGGCCACCACCAGCGTGGCCATGGAGCCGGTGAAGCCCGAGAAGTGCTGGCGGCCCTGCCAGCGGCCGGGCAGGTATTCCGACAGGTGCGGATCGCTGGACGGCACCAGCACGGCATCGACCCCGCGTGCATGCATGGCCTCGCGCAGACGAGCGATGCGGGCGCGGGCGGGGGAAGTGCGGGTGTCCATGGGGTGTCTTTCGCGGTTGGCGGCGCCGCGGCGGGCGGGTGGCCGGCCGGGCTGGGCGGGACGTCGCGGCCGGGCCCGGGTGGGGCGGTGCGGCGGCGTGCCGTTCGGATGCCCGATTTTAGGCTTTTCGCGGCGGCGATGGCGGGCGTTGTGGCGCGCGAAAGCGAGGCATGTAGGATGTCGGCTGACGGCCGAGCCTGTGTGAAAACCCCGGTCCGAGAACGAGTCTGGCCGCGTAGAGTTCCGAAGCATATCGAGAAGGGATCGGTATGCCCAGGTTCATCGAAGGACGGGATCGGCATCAGGTCACGCTGCTGCCGGAGTCGCTGGACGACTTCATCGCCAAGGACAACGCGGTGCGGGTCGTCGATGCATTCGTCGACGCACTCGATCTGGAGGAACTCGGCTTCGAAGGCGTGCAGGCCGCGGAGACGGGCCGGCCGTCGTACCACCCGACGGTGCTGCTCAAGATCTATATCTACGGCTACCTCAACCGCGTTCAGTCGAGCCGGCGACTCGAGCGTGAGTGCCAGCGCAATCTGGAGGTGATGTGGCTGACAGGCCGCCTGGCGCCTGACTTCAAGACCATCGCCGACTTCCGCCGCGACAACGGCAAGGGCGTCCGTGGCGCCTGCAGCCGATTCATCGAGCTCTGCAGAGACATGAAGCTGTTCTCACAGGCGGCAGTGGCCATCGACGGCAGCAAGTTCAAGGCGGTCAATAGCCGAGACAACAACGTCACGCCAGCCAAGATCGCTGCGCGCAAAAAGCAGATCAACGAGAGCATCGAGCGCTACATGGGCGACCTGGATGCTGCCGACAGGAACCACCCCGGCGAGGAGCAGGCAACCATCGCGACGGTGCGGCGGGCCAGTGACCGCTTTTTGCCATCGAATTCGACGTGCTTGACGACCCCTTTTGGGTCGGCACCTGCTGCCCGGTGATCGACCTCGCGCGGCAGGTATGCTGCGCACAGCGGTCAGTCGGTCTGGTTCGATCGTCGATGAGGTCTCGACCGACCTGATCGTCGGCGTCCTGAGGCTCTTGTCGGCCAGTTGTGAGCGTTCGCAAACGCTCGCCTGCCGGCAAGCTGCCTGTGGTCGCAGGCGGTGAGGAATCTGCGCTGATATGTTGAGGCCCGCAGTCGGCCAAATCAGGATCTTCATTGGCGCACATTCGTGCCGCCGCACTTCAGGAAATGACTTCAATGTTTGAAAAGTCGAGTGTTGCGGCGGTCAGCTTGGACCGCCGCAAGGTGTTGGGCGGCATGCTACTGGCGCCGTTTGCTGGTGCCGCAACCGCAGCGGGTTGGACACCCGGGTTTGGGCCCCACGGGGTGGGCAGCAGTTGCATGCTGGCCAAGGCGCCAGGCGACCGCCCGATGGAGGAATACCTCATCGGAAGCCCGCAGGCCCGGGGGGCGGTGTACCTGGATCAGGTGATCAGCGACCGCAAGGCCACGCTGGTGATCGACGTGAAGGTGCCAAATGACTGGCCGGGCGCCGGGGGCTTGGCCGGGCGCAGCCTGCCAGTGGTGCTTTCTGTGCTCTACCCGACGCCGGCCTCCAACCCCCGCCCCGAGTACACCTTCCCTGAAGAGCACGGCTGGTACCGCCTGCCGCACATGCAGCAGCCCGGCGAGGCACCCATCTTTGCCGACGAGCGGGCGCGCTACCCGTTGATCGTTCATTCCGGCGGTTCGAACACCCACGGGCTGTGGCACCTCCTGAAGTTGGGTCACCTGGCCTCGCAGGGCTACGTCGTGGTCGACATCTACCACGGCGATGGGCGCTTTCGGGATCTACGCGGTGGCGAAATGTTTGCGCTGCGCAGCCTGGCCGTGCGCGCAGCGCTGGACCACGTGCTGGCTCACCCGCATTACGCGGACCATATCGATGCCCAGCGCATCGGCGCCACCGGCAGCAGCGCGGGTGGGCTCGCCGTGCTGACGCTGATGGGCGGCCTGGATCCCGCGCGGCCTGGCCGGTCTCTGGCCGACGAGCGCATCAAGGCCGGCTTCGGGACGGTGCCCTTTGCCGGCTTCAGCCAAGCCACAGCCCAGCGCATGGGTGTGCCCCCGGGGATTCGTGGGGGCTGGCCTTTCTGGAATTTCGGCGATGACTTCGCCGGCCTCAGCGCCGTCAAGCGGCCCTGGTTTGCGGCCTGCGGCGAGCAGGACGGCAACGTGCCGGCCGCCGACGTGCTGGCCGCCGCGCGCGCCATGGGCGGCCCCGCCTGGGTGGTGGAGCTGAAGGGCCAGACGCATAACCTGGATGAAGCGGCCAACGCGGAAGCGCGCGGCTGGGAGGCGGCCTTCTTCGATGCCCATCTGCGCGGTGATGCAGCTGCGCTCGCCTTGCTGCGTCCGGGCGCCGATCCAGCCGGCCCTGGGGCACTTGGGCGCATGCTGCTGAATCCACTAGGCAAGCCGTCCTGACAAGGCGCGGCTTCCAGCTTCGACTGCCCAAGCTGGCACGGTTGCGGGCCGGTAGTGACACCGTTTGACAGCGATGTCATCCATCGTTAGCCTCAGTGCAAGTTTTCACCCATCGCCTGTAAAGATGGCAGCGTCATGGCGCTTTTCAAGGGAGGACGGATGGAGAGAATCAAGGCAAAGTGGCTGACAGTCGCACTCTGTTGCGGCGCGCTGTTGTATTTGGCAAAGCCTGCTATTGCCGGAGCGCCGACGTTCAAGGATCTCTTGGCGGAAGAAGACTATGCGCTGGTGAGCCAGATGGTCGAATGGGACAAGCGCGCATTTGCCTTGCCCGAGGATCTTGAACTGGACGGCCCCTTGCGTGAGGCCGCGGCAACACTGTTGCAAGCGCATGTCGCGCGCGTGCGGGAGCTGATACCGGCATGGATTGCGCAGGAGCGGGCGCAGGCCGGGGTTCCCGATCTGCGAGGCCGCGCGCTGTCGCAGCCGATCTACCATCGCATGATCAACGAAATGGCTATCTGGTCGGTGGAGAGTGCTGGGCCGGCACACGATGAAGCATGGTTGAACGCCGCGTTGGCGCCAAGGGCTTGCAGTGTGATTCCTCAGTCCCGGTTTGCTCAGCGGATGGCGCTGATCCAGGCTGCGCCGCCGTCTTCCCGACAAGCGTTGTTGGCGGGAGAACGGCAATTGATGTCGCGCTGGGGAACTAAGCGAGAGGCCTTGCCGCCTCGTCCTTCGACAGCGGACCTCGACGCGGTCGACCAAGCCATCATACGGGTGCGTGCGGGCTTGCAGGTCAGTGCCGAACCAATGACGCCCTTCCTGGCAGTGCAGATCTTCTATCGGCTACGCAAGCCAGGACAGTCCGATCGGTGGGAGCAGTGCGCCAAGAGCCAGTGGTGGCTCGCCTCGCAGTTGGCCAGCGGCAAAGCCGATCGAACTCTGGCGCTTGCGGTTTATCGCTATACCACGATGCTCGATGTCCGAGAGTTCGTGCCAGATTCAGCCATGAAGCCCCCCGCGTCCCTCTCTGCAGGAGGCAACGGGCCCTATCCACCCACAGCGGCCTACTTCAATGTGGAAGGAACGACGACTGTCCAGGCGGAGACCGACGATCACGGCAAGCTCCTAAAAGCTCAGGTTGTCTCTCGCAAGATTACAGTTTCTGGCGTGCGCGAGAACCGACCTGTTGCCTTCGAATCGCTGCTGGATGCGGCGACCCTGGACGTTGCGGCGAAGCGTCACTATCCCGATGGCAAAGCTACAAGTGATCGGTTCGACATAGCTTGGCATCTTGAGTAAGGATCGGAGATGAGGCTCGCAGTATTGACATACCGATGGTGTGCCGCGCTCCTGCTGACGCTGGCTGGGATGACAGTTCAAGCTCAAGATCAGTCGCCTGTATATGTCGAGCCCGCCACTGTGCCGGACACGGTGGCTGCAGCGTATCGAATGGGAGACTTCGCGGAACTCGAGCGCTTGTACGCAATGTACGGCAAGGCAGGCGTACGGTCTGAACTCACAGGCAACCCTCGCGTGGAGCATTTCTGGATGGGAATCGCCAAAATAGACGATTCCAACCTGCAGGTCACTGAAGGCTACTACCTTCAACTGGATGCGCTGACGAGCCTGTGGACCCGCGAGCATCCTCGCTCGGTGCTTGCTCAGTTGCTATACGTCCGGGCATTGAGAGCCCATGCATGGGTCTACCGCGGAGACGGCTACGCCAATACGGTATCGCCTGCGGCATGGGCTGGCTTCAGCAAGTACATTGACTTGGCCCTGGGTCAGTTGCGGCGCAGCGAGGCGCTGGCCACTTACGACAGTTCCTGGAACGAAATGATGTTGGTGATAGGCCGCGACTTGAACTGGGACAGGCAAAGCCTCATGGCGGTGTTCGAAGCCGGCGTTGCCAAGAATCCGGATAACGACAGCCTCTATTTCGCGATGGAGGAGGCCCTGCTTCCGAAGTGGGGAGGCGATCTCGAAGCGGTCGATCGCTTCATCGCCGAGGTGGTAAAGAGTACCCGTGACAAGCGAGGCCTGGAAATGTACGCGCGACTTTACGCCGGGCTCAGTTATGGGGAGTTGCATCAAACGCTCTTCACCAGCACCGGGGCTTCCTGGCCACACATGAAGACCGGATTCGAGGACCTGCTGAAGCGCTACCCACATACCGATCATCAGAACATGTACGCCTATTTCGCCTGCATGGCCGACGACCGGCCGACCTTGCGCGAGCAACTCGAAGTGATTGGAGACAAGTTCGAGCCGATCTTCTGGGGTGACTACCCCGAGCGGACGTTCGAGATGTGCAAGAAGCTGGCGGGGCAGACATAGAACGTAGTCATTCAACTGCCTTGCGCAGCATCCACCCATCTGCGGTCGGTCGCGAACGGCAGCTTCGGAGCGGCTGAGCGTGGGGGCACAATCGGGGAATGGTGCGGATGGGACGCTCTGCCCCGCGGGCACGGCGCTGCTCCCGTCCCGATTCCGGGCCTGCTGCGAATTCTTCGAGGCACACACGCGGGCTTGCTACTTCGATTTGCGATTCGAATGGTGGTCCAACGCCCGTGGGTGGTTCGTCGCTGTCGCCCCGCCAAGCAGGTGGCGGAGGGGTCGCTATCCATTACTGCCCGAACTGCGGCTCGGCGTTGACGGCCAAAGCGCGCCGAACCGCATCCGATCAGCAAGGCATTGGTGAGCGGCGGTAGCCGGCACTTGCAGACACTCGCGAACGACCGCAATGGGGACGGCTGGCTCGCCGGACACCGCGTTGCTGCTGCCGGGACCGTTTACGATGTCTGTCGGCGGCGCTGAAAGTGTGTCGGCACTGCTGACACAAATGGCCCGTACGGGTTGCGCCGACCTGCACAGGTGGCGATTGCCCGGAATTCGCATCTCGGTCATCTGCTGACGGTCACGAGTGGCTGCTATGGGGTAGGCTGGCTTCTACCGAAAGTGACACTCGTTGTGAAAGAGCATCGTTTCAACATCTACGGAAAGCTCATCGCAGTCGCGGAGACGACGGTGGGGTGGCGAACGTTCTTCTTGGGCGCAGACGGCAAGCGTCGCCCAGCAGAGATCGTGGTCCCCGTTTTCGTGGCCGAGGACGAACTGTTGCAGTATCTGGCAGACCTGTTCCACGAGAGCGCCACGCCGTCGAACGGCGAGCCGAAGCGGCTATCGTGACTGCTGGCGATAGAGGCCATGCCAGACGTAGGCGAGCTACCGGCCACAAGCTGCCGGTCACGATCGACTGCTTTTCAGCAGTCCTGTGTCCTATCATCGGGCGGCTGCGATTGTGCCTAAAACGCGGCGCGACCCACTGCAGGACTGCCGGCGCCAAAGGATCGGATGAAGACACTTAACAATTTTGACGGTGTGCGACTCGTTGCGGCCCTTGCAGTGCTGGTCAGCCATCAATTCTGGGTTGCCGGTGCTCAGCAGCCTCATACATTTGGCCCGATGACACTGGGCAGCTTCGCGGTGTTGGTGTTCTTCGCGATCAGCGGCCACCTTGTGGCGTCGAGTTGGGTTGCCGACCCAGTACTTTGGCGATTTGCCGCGCGCCGCTTTCTGCGTATATGGCCGGCCTACTTCGCGGCGATCGTCGGCGCGGCCCTTTGGGTCGGGTGCACCGATTCACGTCCGCTCGCGGTAACAGGAGCGTGGATGTTCGTTTTCAAACATCTGCAGTTCGCGCGATTTGAGTGGGACTTTTTCCCGACTCTGCACGATCCGCGGCTCAACCCCTCTATTTGGACGATCCCGTTCGAGGCCGGGTGTTACGTCGCGTTTGCTGCCGTAGCGGTGTTGGCGCGGAAGTGGTGGGCCGTGGCGCTCGTGACAGTGGGCGGGATTGCCTTCGCGGCATGGGGCGTTGGCCTGCGGTCGTTCGATCCTTCGGATGTCTCAGCGGGCACTGACTGGGCGCTATTCGGCGCGGTGTTCGCATTTGGCGCGGTGTTGCTTGGGTTGCCATCACTTCGCATGGCGAAGGCTTCGGCGGCACTCGTATTGGTCGGGGCGGTTGCTTATTTGGCCGGCTCTGAGGTGATTGGGCTTGCGCTGGTGATTCCGACAGTGGCGGTGTTCGTCGGAGGAAGTTCCTGGCCTGTGCTCAGGCAAGCGGCGCGCTTTGGAGACCTGTCGTACGGCATCTACCTTTGGGGCTGGCCGGTACAACAGATCGTTGCGACTCAGATGGGTGTCGGTGTGGGCTTCTGGCGGCTGCTTGCCGTATCCCTGCCGCTCGTCGTCGTGCTTGCCCTGATCTCGTGGCATGTCATCGAGAAGCGAGCTTTGAAGGCTAAGCCGAGAACTTCCGCGGAATGGCCACGGTGGGCGAGATTGGAATTGCGCTAGGCGTTGTAAGGCTTGGCGGCGAGCACGTGTGAGCGCGTTGTGCATGATCGAAAGCGATCGCTTCCACCGAATGAATACCGGGGCCGCGAATGTTGCTGGTCGAACATAGCCAGATCCGTAGCCCCGATTCGAATGTCCGGTTGTGGACGCTCAATTTGACTTGTTGACCGGCAGCAACGGGTGTTAGCGGGCGGGCATCAGCCGGGCAAAGGTCGGTGGTTTGGCCCTCGGCAGTCGCGCAAATGCCTTGGCGCGGTTGATCGCGCGGAGTAGCGTGCGAAATCGGAGGTTTTCGCGGCCCCATGCACGCCGCCGCCCGCCCGGGCCGGGCCTCAGGCCTGCAGTGCGACCGATCGTGCGAACTTCCCCTTGTCGCAGCGCGACACAGGCCTACCGCGGCAGCACCCGCAGCACGGCGCGCACCGGGCTGGCGTCGGCCGTCGCGAGCCTGAGCGGCAGGGCGATCAGTTCGTAGTCGCCTTCGGGCACCTCGTCGAGCACCAGGTTCTCCAGCACGCGCAGGCCGCGCCGGCGCAGCACCTGGTGGCTGTCGAGCGTCTTGCTGGCCGCCGGATCGACGCTGGCGGTGTCGATGCCCACCAGCGTGACGCCGAGATCGGCCAGCGCCTCGACGGTGGCCGGCGCGAACGCGGCGCAGTCGGGGTCGAAGCGGTCGACCGGCGCCTGGCGGTAGGTGCGCACCAGCACGCGCGCCGGCAGGGGCGCGCCCGCGGGCGGCAGCGCGTGCGCGAGGTGGGCCAGCAGCACCAGCGGGCCGACGCCGATCGCGTGGATCACGCGGCACGGGCCCAGGAACGGTTCGAGGGCCACCGCGCCGATGGGCGCCGCGCCGGCCTCGTAGTGCAGCGGCGCGTCGGCGTGGGCGCCGGTGTGCGGCGACAGCGTGATGGCGCTGACGTTGACCGGGCAGCCGGGGCCGATGGTGGCGCCCCAGACCTGGCGGTATTCGGTGTCACCGGGAAACACCGGCGAGCGGGCGTCGACGGGCGGCGAGATGTCCCAGAGCTTGTCCATGGACGCAAGCTTAGCGCGCCGGGGCCCGGGCGCGGTCGGCGCCCGCGTCGCGCCGCAGGCTCACTGGTATTGCGAGGTCGGGGCGGGCGGTCCGTGGCCGGCGCTGGCCACCTCCACCGGCGAGCTGGCGCGCACCACGGTGACGGTGCACAGCGATTCCGCCACCACCGTGGACGACACGCTGCCCAGGTAGCGCCGCAGCAGCGAATTGCCGCGCGCGCCCATGACGATGTGGTCGACCTGGTTGCGGCGCGCGAAGTCCACCAGCGCGTCGGCCGGATCGGGGGCCTCGAGCACGTGGAAGGTGAGCCGGCCGTCCTCGAGGTTGAGCGACTTGCTGATCGGCCGCGCCCAGTGCTTGAGCCCGACCAGCTGCTTGACGTGCAGGCTCTGGCCGGTGTGGTCGGTCAGCGCGTCGGTGCCGATGCGCGCGATGCGCATCACGCTGACGCAGGCCAGGCGTGCGCCGGGCTCGGTCAGCACGATGCGGCGCACCGACTCGCGCAGCTGCTCCAGCAGCTCGGGCGACGCGTTGTCGACGTCGACCGCCGCCATCACGATGCTGCTGCGGTTGAGCACCTCGGTGGCGCTCGGCGCGGTCTCCTGGGGCTCGGCGCCGAGCGCGAAGAACCAGCGCTTCAGGCGCGTCCACTGGCTGGAGCGCGCCATGCGCTCGGCGCGCCGCGTGAGCACGATCTGGTCGGGCTGCTGCAGGTCCAGCGCGAGCTGCGCGGCGGTCTGGTAGCGCTTGTCGGGCTGCACCTCCAGGCACTTGAGGATCACTTCCTGCAGCCACGGCGGGCAGTCGGGGCGCAGCGCGCGCGGCGGCACCGGGTCGATCCACAGGCGCTTGCGCAGCCCGCGCACCGAACTGGGGGCGCCGAACGGGCGCTCGCCCGTGGTGAAGTGGTACAGCATCACGCCGAGCGCGAACAGGTCGCTGCGCGGGTCGTTGCGGATGAACTGCACCTGCTCGGGCGACATGTAGGGCCCGGTGCCCATCGGCAGCGAGAACTCCTCTTCCAGCAGGTCGGGCAGGTGCTCGTGGCGCGACAGGCCGTAGTCCACCAGCACGGCCGCGCCGTCGGCGCGGAACATGATGTTGCTGGGCTTGATGTCCAGGTGCACCACGTGCTGGCGGTGCAGGTCGTGCAGCGCGGTGGCCACGCGGATGCCGATCTCGGCGACCTCGTCGAGCGCCAGCGGCGCCTCGGCCAGGCGCGGCCGCAGCGTGTCGCCGGCGATGTGCTCCATCACGATGAAGGGCTGGCGCGTGAAGTCGCCGCGCGCGATGTAGCGCGGCACGTGCTGCCCGGTGAGGGTGGGCATGATCATCTGCTCGACTTCGTAGCCGACGATGGTGGCCGGGTCCTCGCCGCCCTTGATGCGCGGCACCTTCATGATCAGCGGCGGCTCGTCGGCCACCGGCGCCGCCTTGCCGGCGGCGTCGACCCGGCTGACGCGCCACATGCTGGCCATGCCGCCCTGGTGCAGCCGCTGCTCCAGCAGGAAGCCGTCGACGATCGCGCCCTGTTCCAGCGGCGGGGCCACGCCGCCGATGTCGTGCCAGTCGCCTGGCGGCCTGGAGCGGGGGCCAGCCCCCGATTCGATGGGCATGTCAGCGCCGCCCGGCCGCCCGAAGGCGATGACGCGCCCCCCTGGGGGGCAGCGAGCGCAGTGAGCGTGGGGGTTGTCTCATCCTAGAGTCCTTCGGCGAGTCGCGCCGCCAGCCGATCGGGCAGGCCCGCCGCCCGGATCTTGGCAGCGGCGCTCTCGTGATCGTAGGGTACACGGTGATAGGTGATGCGCTGCGCCTCCGGCTCGAAGATCGCGTAGCAGGCGGCGGGGTTGCCGTCGCGGGGCTGGCCGGCCGAACCCGGGATGACCAGCCACTGGCGGAAGCCGGGCAGCGGGATCGGCACCTCGGGCGTGGGCGTGAAGTCGCCGGCCTTGCCGGTGGCGCCCAGGTGGTACAGCCGCGGCTCGTGCACATGGCCGCAGAAGGTGTAGTGGCAGGTGGTGGCGTGGATCGAGCGCACGGCGTCGGCGCGACCCTGCACGTATTCCCACTGGCTTGGGGCGAACGCGTTGGCGTGCACGTACAGGCGGTCGTCGCGCTGCACCTGGAACGGCAGGGCCGCCAGGAAGTCGAGCTGGCCGGGGTCGAGCTGGGCCCGGGTCCAGTCGATCACCAGCCGTGCCTCCGGGCGCATCTGCGGGGTGCCGCCAATCACGGCGGCCTCGTCGTGGTTGCCGCACACCGCGGCGGCGCCGGCCTCGACCTTCTCGCGCACCTGGTCGACGACCCAGGCCGGGTCGGCGCCGTACCCGACGAAATCACCGAGGAAGGCCCAGTCGGTGGCGCCTTGCGCGCGGGCGTGTGCGAAGACGGCTTCGACGGCTTCCCGGTTGGCATGCAGGTCGGTCACGACCGCGATCTTGGTCATCTTGTCATCATGGTTTCGGCGACCATGTTGCCAGCAGTCCCTGACAGCCTCCGTACGGGATTACGCAGGCACCCCTCGCCCGGGTCACGGGAAAGCCCGCATTCCGTTACGCGTTGGCCCATGGCGGTGCATTTTCACGGCGAGAATCGTTCCCGGCAGGCGCCCGCCGGCGCCCTTTCCATCTCCGGCCACGAGAACCGCATCCATGTCCCGACACCTGCACCTCACCCCGTTGGCGGCCGCGCTGGCCGCGACCCTTCTCGCCGCCGCGGCGCCGCCGGCCGCCGCGGCCAGGGTGCCCGGTGCCGCCGGCGTCGTCGCGGGCGCGGACGGTCAGGTCTACGCCCACGCGAAGGTGTGCGTCGACCGCAACGGCAACGCCCGTTGCGACGCCAACGAGCCGTCCGTGTTCAGCGGGCCGGACGGCAAGTTCAGGCTCGCTGCCGGCGGCGCGCTGGTGGCCGAGGTCGGCAAGGGCAGCTTCCTGGTCGGCGCGGACGGCCGCACCCGCGTCGCCGTTCCGCGCGCGCTGGTGCTGCGCGCCCCCGACACCGGCGCCGCCGGCCCGCGCGCCGTCGGTCCGCTCAGCACCGAGCTGCAGGCCATCGTCGATGCCGGCGGGCCGGACGGCACGCCGCTGGCAGACGCCGAGCGCCAGCTGCGCAAGCGCCTGGGCCTGGCCGACGCGCCGGCCACCGGCGCCGCCGCCATCGACCTGCTGGCCGTCGGCGACGCCACGCAGCGCGCCGCGCTCGTCGCCGAGCAGGGCAGCGTGCTGGACCGCATCGCCGCCGCCGTCGCCGACAGCGGCCGCAAGGACGACCTCGCCGCCGCGCTCGCGAGCCGGCTGGACCTCGATCGCATCGCCAACGTCGTCGTCATCTACGCCGAGAACCGCAGCTTCGCCAACCTGTTCGCCAACTTCCCCGGCGCGACGGGCGTGGCCGCGGGCAAGGACGCGAAGAAGAAGGGCCCCGCGTTCGCGCCGCAGCGCGATCGCGACGGCAGCGCGCTGGCGAAGCTGCCGCCGGTATGGGGCGGCCTGACCGCTGCCGGCCAGGCGGTGACGGTGACCCAGGCGCAGACCACCAACGTGCTGCCCAACGCCCCGTTCCAGATCGACTCGCCGACGCCCGCGTGGGGCGCGCCGGCGGTCGGCAACGGCATCGTCACGCGCGACCTGTACCACCGGTTCTACGAGAACCAGATGCAGATCGACGGCGGCCTCAACGACAAGTTCGCCGCCTGGGGCGACGCCGGCGGCCTGGTGATGGGCTTCTACGACGGCAGCCGCACGGCGATGTGGAAGCTGGCGCGCGACTACACGCTGGCCGACCGCTTCTTCCAGGGCGCCTTCGGCGGCTCCTACCTGAACCACCAGTACCTGGTCTGCGCCTGCGCGCCGGTGTACCCGGACGCGGACACGAGCCCCGCGCACCCGTCCATCAGCGTGCTGCGCACCGACGCCGACGGCAAGTTCACGCCCGACCTCGCGCTGGCCGACAACTCGCCCGCGTCGGCGCTGGCCGGCCCACCGGTGTTCAGGAAGAGCGGCAACCTCACGCCCAGGGACTATCTCGGCGACGGCACCTTCCACACCGTCAACACGATGCAGCCGCCGTACCAGCCCAGCTACAACCCGCCGGTGCCCGACGACGCCGCCGGCCTGTATGCCAACCCGCTGGAGCCGACGACGCTGCCGCCGCAGACGCTGGCCACCCTCGGCGACCTGCTGAACGGCAAGCAGCTGGCGTGGGCCTGGTACTCGGGCGGCTGGAACGCCGCGCTGGCCGACCGCACCAAGGTCTACGACGGCGGCTCGGGCAACTTCCAGGCGCACCACCAGCCGTTCAACTACTACGCCGCGTTCGACCCGAAGACGCACGCGGCCGAGCGCGCCGCGCACCTGAAGGACTACGCCGACCTGGTGGCCGACGCCGCCGCCGGCAAGCTGCCGGCCGTCGCGTTCTACAAGCCCATCGGCAAGGACAACGAGCACCCCGGCTATGCCAGCATCGCCGAGGGCGACGCCCACATCGCCGATCTCATCGGCAAGCTGCAGGCGAGCCCGCAATGGGCCCACATGCTGGTGGTGGTGACCTACGACGAGAACGGCGGCCAGTGGGACGAGGTGGCGCCGCCGCGGGGCGACCTCGTCGGCCCCGGCACGCGCATCCCGGCCATCATCGTCTCGCCGTTCGCCCGCCGCGGCTGGGTCGACCACACGGCCTACGACACCGGCTCCATCGCCCGCTTCATCACGCACCGCTGGTCGCTGCCGGTGCTGCCCGGCCTGCAGCTGCGCGACGCGGCGCTGGCGGCGCACGGCCTGCCGCCCATGGGCGACCTGTCGGCCGCGCTCGAGCTGCGCGCCCACCCGTGACGCCGCCGGACGCCTGATGCGACGCGCGCGCGCCCCGGCGCTCGCGGCGCTGCTCGCCACCTCCTGCGCTGCGGCGGCGCTGGAGCCCGCGCCGCGGCTGTACGGCGCGCGCCCGAGCGTGGCGCAGTTGACCGCGCTGGGCCGCGCGATGTTCGTCGACCCGGGCCTGTCGGCCGGCGGACGCCTGGCCTGCGCCACCTGCCACGATCCGGCCGCGGCGTTCGGCCCGAGCGCGCGCACGCCCAGTCCGTTCGCCGACGCCGACCCCACGCACGCCGGCACGCGCGCGATCCCGTCGCTGCGCTACGCGCAGTTCGCCGGCCGCTTCACCGAGCACGCGATCGACGACGAGGAAACCCATGGCGGCGACGGCGGTCCCGCCGGCGGCCTGACCTGGGACGGCCGCGCCGACACCGCGCGCGCGCAGGCCCGGCTGCCGCTGTTCGACGAGCGCGAGATGGCCAATGCCGACGACGCCGCGCTCGCGCGCCGCCTCGCCGTCGCACCCTACGCGGCGCAGTTCCGCCAGGCCGTCAGCGCGCCGGGCCGGGACGTCTTCGCCGACCCGCGGCAGGTCGTCGCCTGGATGGCGCTGGCGTTCGAGGTGTTCGAGCAGGCGCCGGAGTTCGCGCCGTTCGACAGCCGCTACGACCGTTTCCTGGCCGGTCGGGCAAGCCTGTCGGCGGCCGAGCTGCGCGGCCTGGCGCTGTACCGCGATCCGGCCAAGGGCAACTGCGACACGTGCCACCCGAGCCGGCGCAGCGCCAGCGGGCGCGCCCCGCTGTTCACCGACGCCGGCTTCATCGCGGTGGGCGCGCCGCGGCGTGCAGACCTGCCGCCGCTGGCCGCGTCGGCCGCGGTCGCCGCGCCCGGCTCGCGCGCCCGGGGCGCCGAGGTCGACCTGGGCCTGTGCCGCTCGGGCCGCCCGGGGCTGGGCGACGACGCGAGCTTCTGCGGCCGCTTCCGCACGCCCACGCTGCGCAACGTGGCGCTGCGCACGCGCCTGTTCCACAACGGCGCGGTGCGCTCGCTGCGCGATGCCGTCGCGTTCTACGCGACGCGCGACACCGACCCGGCGCGCTGGTACCCGCGCGACGCCGACGGCCGCGTGCACGCGTACGACGACCTGCCGGCGCAGTGGGTGCCCTTCGTCGATCGCGCGCCGCCGTTCGCGCCGCTGCCCGGCGGCGTGCCGCGCCTGGACGAGCGCGAGATCGACGACATCGTCGCCTTCCTGCGCACGCTGACCGACGCGGACGTGGAAGCGACCGCGGACGGACGCTGAGTCCGCGCGCGGTCGCCGGGCGACCTCAGTTCGTCGAGGTCTTGATCGCGCTGGCGGTGCCCACCGCGACGAAGCCGCTGTTGGCGAACACGACATCGGCGAGGGCGGCCGCGCCGTCCTCGTCGCGCGCCGTCCAGGTGATGCCGTCGAGGCTGGTCTCGATGCCCGTGTCGCCGACGACCACGATCTCGCCGCCCGACGACACGGACACGCCGCGCAGCGCACCCGTCAGCACCGAGGTGCGCGGCGTCCACGAGAAGCCGTCCGTGCTGGTGGCGATCAGGCCGTTGTCGCCGACGGCGATGAACTCGCTGCCGTCGTACGCGACGCCGTGCAGGTTGACGCCGGCGCCGCCGACGACGATCACCTGGCCGGCGGCCCAGGTGATGCCGTCGCTGCTGTCGGCGATGTAGCCCGCGTCGCCGACGATCACGTACTTGCCGGCGGCGTAGGTGCCCGCGTTGAATGCCTGCGCCCCGGCGATGGTCGCCGCCGCGGTCCATGCACGGCCGTCGGTGCTGCTGTAGAGGTGGCCGGTCTCGCCCAGCGCGATGAAGTGCGGGCCGGCAACCAGGCCGTGCAGCGGTGCGGTGATCGCGGGCGTGGTGGCCATGCTCCAGGTCAAACCGTCCGTGCTGGTGGCGACCGCGCCGCGCGTGCTGGTGTAGGGCGCCGCGGAGGCCGAGCCCGCGGCGACGAAGGTGCTGCCGATGTGGGCGATCGCCATCGCGTTGAAGTGATCGGTCGCCGTGCTCGACGAGAGCACGGTGACGGGCGACCACGTGGCCGCGTCGGTGCTGGCGAGCGCGCCGCCCTGGTCCGACACCGCCACGTAGTGGCCGTCGGCGTAGTCCACGCGCTGCAGGTTGCCGATCGAGGTGACCGCCACGTTGTGCCAGGTCAGGCCGGCGATGATGCCCGGCGTCAGCGCGATGGACACCGTCTGCGTCGTGGCGCCGGTGAGCGCGGCGGAAACATTTACCGTCGCGGTTGCATTGAAGGTCTTCGGGTCGGGCGGGAGGTACTGGACAGTGGCGCCCGTGGTCGCGCTGAGCGAGCCTGGTCCGCTGAGCGTCCAGCTGGGCGTGTCGGTGCTGTTGCTGACCGTGGCGGTCAGCGTGATGGCCGTGCCGCCTGCCGTGGTGGCGGTGGCCGAGGGCGCGATCGTGAGCGAAGGCGACGGGGCCGGCGCGGGCGTCGGAGCGGGCGCGGGCGCCGGGCTGGGCGAACCGCCGCCGCCGCCGCAGGCCGCCAATGCGAGCGGCAGGGCCGCGACCACCGCGTACAGACGCAGCCAGGAAGTGGGGGAGCTCGCGATGGAGCCGGTGTTCTTGGACATAGCAGATCCTTGGGGTTCGGTTGCCCGCCAACGAGCTCTACCGCGAGCGCCAGATGGCATTCGCTGTGCCCGTGTCCTGTCGCTTCGGGTCTGCACCGATGCCGGATCGACGCGTGCGCGCGACCAGCCGCCGCGTCTCCCGACGCGCCGGATGGCGGTTGCCGTCCCGCCGCGGGCGCCGTGCGCCCGCGCTGCCGCCGTCAGCCGATGCGGCCCAGCAGCAGGTACTCCATCAGCGCCTTCTGCACGTGCATGCGGTTCTCCGCCTCGTCCCACACCACCGATTGCGGGCCGTCGATGACCGCGGCTGTCACCTCCTCGCCGCGGTGTGCCGGCAGGCAGTGCATGAACAGGGCATCGGGCCGGGCGACGGCCATCATCGCGGCGTCCACGCACCACTTCTCGAAGTCGACCAGGCGGCGCTCGTTCTCGGCCTCGTAGCCCATGCTGGTCCACACGTCGGTGGTCACGAGGTCGGCCCCGCGGCAGGCGTCCAGCGGGTTGTCGAACAGCTTGACGCAGGCGGTGTTGCGCACGCCGGCCACTTCGGTGTTCAGCTCATACCCGCTGGGGGTGCTCACGTGCAGCGTGAAGCCGAGGATGTCGGCCGCCTGAAGCCACGTGTTGGCCATGTTGTTGCCGTCGCCCACCCAGGCCACCGTCCGGCCGGCGATCGCGCCGCGGTGCTCGATGAAGGTGAACAGGTCGGCCAGGATCTGGCACGGGTGGAACTCGTTGGTCAGGCCGTTGATGACCGGCACCCGCGAGTGCGCCGCGAAGCGCTCGATCTTGGTCTGCTCGAAGGTGCGGATCATCACGATGTCGACCATGCGGCTGATCACGCGCGCGCTGTCCTCGATCGGCTCGGCGCGGCCCAGCTGGCTGTCGCCGGTGGTCAGGTTCACCACCGAGCCGCCCATCTGGTACATGCCGGCCTCGAAGCTCACGCGGGTGCGCGTGGAGGCCTTCTCGAAGATCATCGCCAGCGTGCGGTCCACCAGCGGCTGGTACTTCTCGTAGTTCTTGAAGCGCTTCTTGATCTCGCGGGTGCGCTCGAACAGGTACACGTACTCCTGCGCGCGCAGGTCCTTGAACTGCAGGTAGTGCTTCATGAGGGTGTCGCCGGGCTTCATGCCTGCTCCGCCAGGAAGGTCTTGACCAGCGGCGCCAGCTTGGCGACCACCTCGTCGGCCTCGGCGATCGTGAAGATCAGCGGCGGCACCAGGCGGATCACGGTGTCGGCGGTCACGCTCAGCAGCAGGCCGGCGTCGGCCGCGCGGTTGAGCAGCACGCCGCAGGGCCGGGCCAGCTCGACGCCGATCATCAGGCCCTCGCCGCGCACGTCGACCACGCCGGCCTGGCCGGCCAGCGCGTGGCGCAGCGCGGCCCGCAGGTGCTCGCCCACGGCCTGCGCGTTCTGCAGCAGGCCTTCGGACTCGATCACCCGCAGCGTCTCGACCGCCGCGCGCATCGCCAGCGGGTTGCCGCCGAAGGTGGTGCCGTGGTTGCCGGGACCGAACACGTCCCTGGCCCGCTCGCCCACCATCAGCGCGCCCACCGGCACGCCCGAGCCCAGGCCCTTGGCCAGGCTCATCACGTCGGGCTGGATGCCGGCCCACTGGTAGGCGAACCACTTGCCGGTGCGCGCGACGCCGCACTGCACCTCGTCGAGCATCAGCAGCCAGCCGCGCTCGTCGCAGACGGCGCGCAGCTCGCGCAGGTAGTCGTTGCGCGCCGGGTTGATGCCGCCTTCGCCCTGCACGGGCTCCACCAGCACGGCGACCACGTTCGGGTGCGTGGCGGCCACCTCGCGTACCGCGGCCGCGTCGTTGAAGGGCACGCGCACGAAGCCTTCGACCAGCGGGCCGAAGCCGGCCTGGATCTTCGGGTTGCCCGTGGCCGACAGCGTGGCCAGCGAGCGGCCGTGGAAGGCGCGTTCGCAGACGACGATCTCGGGGCGGTCGACGCCCTTGTCATGGCCGAACTTGCGGGCGATCTTGATCGCCGCTTCGTTGGCCTCGAGGCCGGTCGAGCAGAAGAACGCGGCGGCCAGGCCCGAGCGTTCGCACAGCATCGCGGCCAGGGTCTCCTGCAGCGGCACCTGGTAGTAGTTGCACGAGTGGATGAGCTTGCCGGCCTGGTCGGCGATGGCCGCCACCAGGCGCGGGTGGGCATGGCCCAGCGTGTTGACGGCGATGCCCGCCAGCGCGTCCAGGTACTCGCGGCCGTCGGTGTCCCAGACGCGGCAGCCTCGGCCGTGCGACAACGCGAACGGCAGGCGGCCGTAGGTGTTCATCACATGGGGCATGGCGGCGGTCTGGGTCATCGGGGGCGCTCCTGCAAGGGCGGGGAAAACGGCAAGCCGGCACCGGGGTTGCGAAAATGCGCACCGCGGGTGCCGGCCTGGGGGAGAAACATTCTAAAGGGCGGCGAATTGCACGGGTGCGACCCGAACGGGAAACCCTCATGTTTGCTGCGATGCAACAGCGCAAGGCACAATACGTGGTTCCCCGTCCACCCGACCTCAATGAACCCGGCTCAACCCCGTCAATTCTTCATCCAGGGCCAGACCCTGGACGGGCGTGCGTTCCGCCCGAGCGATTGGGCAGAGCGGCTCGCCGGCGCGATGTCGTGCTTCCGTCCCGGCGGGGCAAAGGGTGGCATCGGTTCGTTCATCGGCTACTCGCCCTACTGCGTGCCGCGGCTGATCGACAACGTGAAGAACGTGATCGTCGACGAGCGGCTGAAGGGGCTGGAGCCCATGGCCTGGGACTTCGTCATGAACTTCGCGCGCGACAACAAGCTGCACGTGGTCGAGGGCACGCTGCTGCCCGACGGCAGCTTCCAGCCGACGCCCAAGCCGCCGGGCGCCTGAGCGCTGAGCCGGCCGCTCCTGCGCCCGCGCCAACGAAAAGGGCCCGCACCGCGGGCCCTTCGTTTCCCCAAGTAAAAAGGGCTCGCAGCGCGAGCCCTTCCTACATTTCCACCCGGAAATCCGCTTCAGGCAGCGGCAGGAGCAGCCAGGGCCTTGACCTTGGCAGCCAGGCGGCTCTTGTGGCGAGCGGCCTTGTTCTTGTGGAACAGACCCTTGTCGGCGATCGAGTCGATCGACTTCTGGGCGGTCTTGAACAGTTCAGCGGCCTTCGCGCCATCACCGGCGGCGACAGCCTTCTGGACGTTCTTGATGACGGTGCGGAACTTGGAGCGCAGCGACGAATTGTGCGCGTTCAGCTTCACGTCCTGACGAGCGCGCTTGCGGCCCGAGGCGAGACGGACGGTGCGCTTCTTAGCTTTGGAGGAGGTTGCCATTTGGTATTAGTGCTCCGGGTGGGGAGAAAAGTCTTCGATCATACCATGCCCTGGAGCAAAAAGCACGGTCCCGGCGCGAAATCAACTGGACGGGCAGACAGTGGGCGGGCCCGCCACCCCGGCCGCCGGCCGCCACCGAGGGGGGCGCGCCCGCGTCGGCCCGGGCCGGCGGCACGGCCCGGGCCGCGTCGGCCGTCAATTCAGGTCGATGCGCCCGTACAGCCCGTGCGCCTCGGCGCCCGGCCCGGCGGTGTAGAACAGCGTGTTGGTCGGCTGGCTGTTCAGGCCGTTGCCGAACTGCAGCGCCCACAGGCCCGGCACGACGATGGCCGAGCCG
The DNA here is from genome assembly GCA_964418745.1 of uncultured Vitreoscilla sp. Classification (GTDB taxonomy): domain Bacteria; phylum Pseudomonadota; class Gammaproteobacteria; order Burkholderiales; family Burkholderiaceae_C; genus Scleromatobacter. The sequence goes on along the minus strand of CAYQMX010000044.1, from coordinate 3,561 downwards.
TCGTTGTTGGACAGCGTGCCTTGCGCCGCGCCCGTCCCCGGGTCGTACACGTTGACCTTGCCGTCGCCGAAGTTGCCCACCAGCAGCATGTTGGAGAACTTGCCGAAGTTGGCGGGCGCCAGCGCGACGCCCCATGGTGCATTCAGCGCGCCGCCCGTGCCCACGAGGTGCGAGAGCAGGGTGCCCTGGAGGTCGAACACGTCGACCAGTCCCAGTCCGGCGCCATGCACCTCGTTCTGCCCGGTGGCGTCCTGCTTCGCATAGGTGACGTAGACCTTGCCGCCGATCTGCTGGATGCCGAATGGCGCGTAGCCGGCCGGCAGCGTCGGGTCGACGAAGCCGCCGGCGGTGGCCGCCGGCGCGAAGTTGCCGCCGAGGGTGACGACGCCGGCGTGGTGGAAGTCGGCGGCGTAGAGCATGTCGCCACCGGCGCCGGTGTGGATCGCCAGGCCGGTGAAGCTGTCGCCGGCCGCGCTGTCGTCGACCACCGTCAGCGCATGCGTGGCGTCGACGGCGGGCGACCAGGCCGAGATCTGGCCCTGCAGCGTCGCGAAGATGAACGGCGCCGCGCCGCTGAGGCCGTTCGCGCTGATCGGGAAGGCGCTGCCGCCGTTGAAGACGATCCCCGCCGGGTTGCCCTGGGCGAGCGTGACCACCAGCGACTGCGCGACGCCGGTGCCGTCGTACAGCGTCGAGGTGGCGGTGCCGGCGTTGGCGATCCAGGAGAAGCCTTGCGGGTTGAACGCGAGACCCCAGGCGTTGACGAGGCTGGCGTCGTGGTGCAGCGCCAGCGTGGCGGCGCTGTCGCTGACCAGCGCGTTGGCCACGTAGTTGCCGCCGCCGGCGCCGCCGAAGGTGGTGCCGGTGGGCGTGCAGGTCTGCGTGCCGTAGGGGTCGGTGGTGCAGTTCTGGCCGCCGGTGCCGCCGGTGGGCGACGTCGGCATGCCGCTGCTGCCCCCGCCGCCGCAGGCGGCGAGCAGGGCGCCGGTGGCGAGCGCGACGGCGAAGGGCAGGGGGCGGGCGAAGGGAAAGGGGGACATGGTCTCGGCTCCTGGCTGGAATGCGGCGCCGTTGCAGCGCCTGCCGGTGGATGCCGAGGACGGGCGGCGCGGTTCATCCGCGCCGCGCCCCTCAGAACGCGACGCTGGCGCCGAGGATCCAGGCGGGGCGGCGCCGAGCGGAGGCCACGTCGTCGGGCGCCGGGCCGCCGACGATGCCGTCGCGCACCAGCCGGAAGTCCCAGTCCGACAGCGCGAGGCCGATACCCAATGAGGTATCAACGCGGTCAGCCGTGCGCGCCTGGTAGGCGGGCGCCGGACCGTAGTGCAGCCAGCCGACGTGGCCGAATGCGCGCCAGTGGTCGTCGAACGCATGGCTGGCATTGAGCTCGGTGTACAGCGTGCGCGTGCTGCCGCCGAAGTAGTGCGGCGCGAACCAGGTGCGCAGCGCCCCGCCGGGCGCCAGCAGCGCCGCCATGGCTTCCGAGAAGTCGTAGCGCTCGCCGCCGCCGTAGTGGGTGCGGTGGACGGCCAGGTCCCAGCCCCAGTCGGGCGCCAGCCCGTCCAGGCCCGGGAGCGCGGCGAGCCGGCCGCTCCAGCCGGCGATCGCGTCGGCGCTGGCCAGTCCGGCGTCGCGGGTGCGCCAGAGTCCCGAGATGCCGCCATACGCGCCCGCGCTGGCGTCGCCCATCGCGCTGGCGCGCACGACGGGCCCGATGTCGTCGGTGCCGCTGCCGCGGTAGCGGTTGACGCTGTCGATGCCCAGGGTGCCGGCGAACTGCGCCTGCGCCGGGGCGTGCAGGCCGATCGTGGCGACCGCAAGCGCGCAGGGCGCTGCCAGGCGCCATGCGCTGGCCGTCGCCGTGCTGCGAGCGGGGGCCTTCAATCGCTGGCGTCCTTCAGCAAGAGGTCATGGGGAGCGGCCTGGCGGCGCACCGACGGTGGCGATCACCGCGCGGCAGCCGGGTGCGACGACCGCGCGGGACGACGCATTATCCGCCGCGCGCAGCAGCGAGGCACAGGCATCGATGGCGCCGCCGGGCAGGCGCACCAGCCGCAGCGACGGCTCGTCGGCACGGGCAGCGGCGCCGGACCGGGCCTGGTCCATCACGGCCAGCAGCCCCGACACCTCACCGGCCGCGAACGAGGTGCCGGTGACCATCCGCCAGCCGCCGCCGGGCACCGTCGTGGGCAGGTCGCGCGCCGGTGCCGACCACGTGCCGTCCGGCGCCGCCCCGGACAGCGTGTCGCCGACGGCGATCACGCCCGGATGCGCGGCCGGGAAGCCACCGCCCGCGGCCCGCTCGTCGACTGCCGCGACCACCTGCTGGCGATGGGCGAGCGCCACGTCGATGAGCCGGCCCAGCAGCAGGTCGGTCGGCCCCGACAGGCTCATGTTGATGACCTCGGCGCGGCGCTCGATCGCGAAGTTCAGCGCCTTGGCCAGGCTCAGCGAGTTGCACAGCGTCTGGCGGGTGTCGACCTCCCAGCACGCGCGCAGCGCGTACAGCTGCGCGTCGGGCGCGACGCCCACCATGCCGATGCCGTTGTCGGCCCGCGCGGCGACGAGGCCGGCCACCGCCGTGCCGTGCAGCTCGGCCGCCCAGGCCCGGCCGTCGACGAAGTTGGCGCGCACCTGGACCGCCTGCGCGAGGTCGGGATGGGCGTCGTCGACGCCGCTGTCGATGATGGCCACGTGCACGTTGCGGCCGGTGGCCACCGCGTGCACGTCGTCGAGTCGCCACTGCGCGGCGACCGGCTGCAGCGCGAACAGCGGGTCGACGTGGCCCTGGGCGTGGAACTCGTTCATGGGCTGCGCCCACGCCACCTCGGCATGGGCCTGCAGCGCGGCGACGCTGGCGTCCACGCTGGCGCCGGGCGGCAGGGCGAGCACCACGCAGTCCATGCCGAGCGCCGGCATCGCCCACAGCGTGACGACGCTCAGGCCGTGCGCGGCGGCCAGGCGCGCGCCGACGCGCGCCTGCGCCTGCGCGCGCGCCGCGTCGCCGTAGCCGGCCGCCCCGTAGTTGCCGTCCACCCGGGCGTGGGCCGGCGGCGAGCGCAGCATGACCAGCACCTCGTGCACTGCCGGGGCGGCAGCCTCCGGCGTCGGTCCCGGGGTCGCCGCGCCGTCGCCGGCCGCAGCGACGGCGGCGGCCACGAGCAGCGCCAGGCCGGCGCCGAGGCGGTGCAACGCACGCAGCGGGCTCATGGCGACGCGCTCTCCAGCGCCTCGACGAGTTCGACGCCCGGCGCCTTGCGCAGCGCGGCCAGCGCGGCGGCGTAGCGCTCGCGCGGCAGCCGCACGACCCAGGCGCCGCTCACGGTCGGGCCGTCGACCAGCCGCGCGCCGCTGTCGTCGAGGATCCGGCGCAACCGGGCCTCGGAGGTGTCGGGCCGGAAGCGGATGACCGCCGTGGCCCCGGCCGCGGCCGGGGCCGCCAGGGCGTGGAAGTCGCCGAGCGCCGGCGCCGGGCGCAGCGTGACGACCAGCGCCACCGCGAGCGCCACCGACAGCAGCGCCGGCGCCGCCCAGGCGCGCGCCGGCAGCGGCGGGCCGGCG
>CAYQMX010000043.1:0-32885 GCA_964418745.1 uncultured Vitreoscilla sp. | reverse complement strand
TGTCTGGCCGAGCAGCTTGTCGTCGCCGCCACCGCCGTAGATCACGTCGCTGGCGCCTTTGCCGTGGATCACGTCATTGCCGGGGGTGCCGACGATCGTCGCGTGCTTGCCGTGACATTGGGCGGCGCTGGCGCCTGCGGGCCGGACGTGCGGACGGCTGGCGCCGTCGGCCGGGGCCGGGGCGGCGCCGTCCGCGCTGCCCGCGTCGTCGCGGCGACGGTGTCCGCCGCGCGCGCCGGAGCCGCCGTACGCCGCGCCGCTGGCGCCACGCCGGGCGCCGGAGGCCGCGTCGCCGGGCAGCGAGACCCGGGCGCCGTCCTTCAGGCGGTCGCCGCCTTCGGTGATCACGCGCTCGCCCACCTCGAGGCCCTTGGTGATCTGCACGGTGTCGGCCGTGGCCACGCCCTGCGTCACCGCGGCCTGGGTGACGGTGCGATCGTCGTTGAGCACGTAGACGAAATCGCCGGTGGGACCGTGGCGCAGCGCCGTGACCGGCACGACGACCGCGTCCTTGAGCGTGTCGAGCAGCACGCGCACGTTGACGAACTGGCTGGGGAACAAGGTGTTGGCGGCGTTGGCGAAACGGGCCTTGGCGCGCACGGTGCCGGTCTGCGTGTCGGACTGGTTGTTCAGCGACAGGAAGACGCCGGTGTCGAGCAGGCTGGTGCGTGTGCGGTCCATCGCGGTGACGGCCAGCTTCGCGTTGGTGGCGATGCGCGCCTGCAGCGGCGGGATGCGGTCCTGCGGGATCGCGAACTCGACGTCGATCGGCGCCAGCTCGGTGATGGTGGTGATGCCGCCCGAGGTGCCCGAGGACACCAGGTTGCCGATGTCGACCGCGCGCAGGCCCACGCGCCCGCTCACCGGCGCGGTGATGCGAGTCCACGCGAGGTTGAGCCGCGCCGTGCCGACGGCGGCCTGGTCGCCCAGCACCGTGCCCTGCAGCTGCTTGACGGTGGCGGCCTGCGTGTCGACGTCCTGGCGGGCGATCGAGTCCTGCTGCAGCAGCGTCTGGTAGCGCTTCAACGTGACGTTGGCCGCCTCCAGCTGCGCCTCGTCGCGCTGCAGCTGGCCCTGGGCCTGCATCAGCGCGAGCTCGAACGGGCGCGGCTCGATGGTGGCCAGCAGCTGGCCGGCCTTGACCATCTGGCCTTCCTGGAACGGCACCTTGGTCAGCACGCCCGAGACCTGCGGCGTGACGGTGACCGTGGCCGACGGCGTGACGGTGCCCAGCGCGTCGATGTAGATCGGGATGTCCGCGTGGGCGACGGCGGCGACGCCCACCGTGGTGGCGCTGGGCCCGCCGCGGCGGCCGCCGCCGGGTCCGCCCGGGCCGCCCGGGCCGCCGGGACCGGGCGGGCCGCCCGCGCCGGCGGTGGGGGCCGAAGCCGGTCGATGCGTCAGGTTCCAGGCCAGCGCGCCGAGTCCCGCCACCAGCAGCACGGCGACGGTGGTGCCCACCCAGCGGCGCTTCTTTCCAGCGGCCGCAGGCGGCGTGCCAGTGGCCGATCGTTGTTGTTCCATCACGTTCCTTGTTCGGCGCCTGCCGTCGGTGCGGCGCGCGTCGCTTCTTCTATGTCCATGCCCGGCGTCCGGGTCAGGCGAACCCGTCCCCGGTGCTCACCTCGACCGCGCGACACCATAGCAAACCGCGCACCCGGTTTTGGCGGGCGAAGACGGCATTCGAAAAACTTTACCTGTCGAGCCTGGCGCCCGGAAGGCAGGCGCGCCGGCGGCGGACGGCCATTGTTGCCGGCCGGCGTGCGCGGCGTGTCAGGGCGACACGAGAAAGACCTGCACCGACAGGGGCGGGGCCGGCAGCGCCAGCGTGCCGTCGGCGCCGGCCCGGGGCGCGGCTGCGGGTGCGGTGGCGGTGGCGGGAAACAGGCGGCGCAGCGCGGCGTGGGCCGGCAGGCCCGCGAGGCCGGCGGCGCCCGCGGCGTCGGCGTAGTTGATGACCACCACCGTGCGCTCGTCGCCCAGCACGCGCTGGAAGCTCAGGGTTCGACCGTCGACGTGCGGCGCGACGTAGCGGCCGCGCGCGATCGATGCCTGCGTGTTGCGCAGGCCCAGCATCGCCGTGTAGAAGGCCAGCATCGAGCCCGGGTCGGCGCGTTCGGCGGCGGCGTTGTTCGTGGCCAGGTTGGTCGAGCCGGGGCGATAGGGCACGCCGGTGCTGAAGCCACCCGCAGGCGTCCAGCTCATCGGACCGCGCAGCTGGCCGTCCGGGTCGTCGGTGGCGGCGGCGGACATGCCCAGTTCCTCGCCGTAGTAGATGTAGGGCGTGCCGGGTTGCAGCAGGTACGCCGCGGCGGCCACGCGCACGCGGGCCGGGTCGCCGCCCATCGCATCCCACAGGCGTTTGCCGGCGAAGTGGTCGTGGTTGGACACCATCGTGGCCATCGAGTCGGGCGCCCGGGTGAAGTAGTCGGCGACGGCGTGGATGGCCTGTTCGTCGCCGCGGCCGGCCTTGACCAGCGCGTCGCTGTGGCCGAACGCGAAGGCCGCGCCGCACGCGGTCTGCGCGGCGAAGCCGATCGGGTCGGCCGGCGACTCGCACACCATCACGTGCGGATGGTCGATGTCGAGCTCGCGCCGCACGCGCGCCAGGAACGGGTAGTTCTCGGGCTGCATGCTCCAGCCCTGCGCGCCGTTCTCGAACAGGTGGCCGACGGCGTCGACGCGGAAGCCGTCCACGCCGTGGTTGAGCCAGAAGCGCAGGCTGTCCAGGTGGTAGGCGACGACGGCAGGGTTGCGCAGGTTGAAGTCGGGCATGTCGGCGCCGAACTGGGCGAAGTAGGCGCCGTTCGGCGTCATCGTCCACGGATCCTTGTCGAAGATGTCCCAGCCGGTGGGCTTGGCGTCCTCCCACACGTACCAGTCGCGCCACGGGCTGGCCCTGGACGAGGCCGACTGCACGAACAGCGGGTTCTTGTCCGAGCTGTGGTTGATCACGTAGTCGATCACGATGCCGATGCCGCGCGCATGGGCCTGGCGCACCAGCTCGTCGAAGTCGGCCAGGCTGCCGTAGGCCGGCTCGATCGCACGGTAGTCGGTGACGGCGTAGCCGTGATCGTGGTCGCCGCTGGCATTGACCGGCATCAGCCACAGGCCCCGGATGCCCAGCGCCTGCAGGTAGTCCAGGCGCTGCGTGAGCCCGCGCAGGTCGCCGACGCCGTCGCCGTCGCTGTCCTGGTAGCTGCGCACGAACACCTCCATGAAGGCGCCGTGCTCCCAGCCGACGGGCAGCGATGCGGCGCGCGGTACCTGGCGCACGGCCGCCACGTCCACGCCCGGGTCGGGTCGGGTGGCGCAGGCGCCCAGCCAGGCGCAGCAGGCGAGGGCCAGGGCGAACCTGGCGGGCAGGGCGCGGCGGGGCGAAGTCATGGGCCTTGTCTCCAGGCTTGTCGTTTTGATGTCATTTGGCTGTAGTCAAAGTACATCATAAATCCAACAGAGGGGTCGTCCGAGTGAGGGAAAGCCATGCGGACCATCCTGTGGATATTCAAATAGCATGTAGCATTCCTTCCTTAAAACTACGAGACAACACGCTTGTGAAGCAAAACTACTTCGAGCGCGTGACCGGCCCCCGCTGCCATCTCGCCGCGGGACTGCTGCTCGCGCTGACTGCGGGCTGTGCGCGGGCGGCCGCGGCCGACGATCCGGCGCGCCTGCGCGCGGCCTGCGATGCGCCGTCGTTCGCCACGAGCTTGACGAACGTCGCGAACGCCGCGGTGGTGCCCGCGCGCGCCGTGTGGCTGTCCCAGGGCCTGCTGCAGTGGCCCGGCATGCCGGCGCAAGGGCGCTACGTGCTGGTCGACTCGGCCACCGGCGCCCTGGTCGCCCGGGCCGGCGAGCCGGTGGCCGGGGCCGACGAGACGCTGCCGCTGACGTTGTCCACGGCGGCGCCGCCGCCCGAGCTGGCGCGGCGTTTCAAGCATGTCGCCGCCGGTGCGCTGCTGCAGGCCGACGACCCGGCGCGCGTGGCGCGGGCGCTGCGCGGCCAGGCGCTGGTCGTGCGCGAGGATGACCAGGGCCGCGTGCTGGACGCCAGCGCGACCCAGCTCGCCGGCGCGCTCGACGCGGCCTACGCGGCGGCGGCGGACGCCACCGACCTGGGCGTGACGCTGGCGCCCGCCGCCACGCGCTTCGCGCTCTGGGCCCCGACCGCACAGGCCGTGCACGCCTGCCTGCACGCGCGCGCCGAAGGCCCCGCGACGGCGGTCGTCGCCCTGGCCCGCGACGACGCCACGGGCCTGTGGCGCGGCGGCGTGCCGGGCCGGCGCGCCGGCGGCTACTACACCTACCTGGTGGACGTGTTCGTGCCGGGTGCCGGCGTCGTGCGCAACCGCGTCACCGATCCGTACTCGATCAGCCTGGACGCCGATTCGCGCCGCAGCTGGATCGGCGCGCTGGCCGATGCCGCGACGGCGCCGCCCGACTGGGCCCGCGATGCCGCACCCGCCACGGTGCGCACGTCGGTGGACATGGCCATCTACGAACTGCACCTGCGCGACTTCTCGGTGGGCGACGCCAGCGTGCCCGCCGCGCATCGCGGCAAGTACCTGGCGTTCGCCGACGCCGGCAGCGCCGGCATGCGCCACCTGCGCGCGCTGGCCCGGGCCGGCCTGACCGACGTCCACCTGCTGCCGGTGTTCGACCTGGCCAGCGTGCCCGAGCGCGGCTGCACGACGCCGCGCATCGCCGGGGGCCCGGCCGACGAGACCCAGCAGGCCGCCGTCGTCGCCGGCGCGGCGGGCGACTGCTTCAACTGGGGTTACGACCCGTTCCACTACAACGCGCCCGAAGGCAGCTACGCGAGCGACGCCAACGACGGCGCCGTGCGCGTGCGCGAGTTCCGCGCGATGGTGCGCGGCCTGCACCGCGCCGGCCTGCGCGTGGGCATGGACGTCGTCTACAACCATACCTCCAGCAGCGGCCAGCACGCGCAGTCGGTGCTGGATCGCGTCGTGCCGGGCTACTACCAGCGGCTGGACGCCGACGGCCGGGTCGAGCACTCCACTTGCTGCGACAACACCGCCACCGAGAACCTGATGATGGGCAAGCTGCTCGTCGACTCGGTCACGCAGTGGGCCGTGCAGTACCACGTCGACTCGTTCCGCTTCGACCTGATGGGCCACCAGCCGCGCGCGGTGATGGAGGCCCTGCAGCGGCGCCTGAAGGCCGCCACCGGCCGCGAGATCCCGCTGATCGGCGAGGGCTGGAACTTCGGCGAGGTGGCCGACGGCGCGCGCTTCGTGCAGGCCTCGCAGCTGTCGCTCAACGGCACCGGCATCGGCACCTTCAGCGACCGCGCGCGCGACGCCGTGCGCGGCGGCTCGGCCACCGACAGCTCGCACCTGCGCGCCGACCAGGGCTGGATCAACGGCCAGTTCTACGATCCGAACGGGTTCGGCCACGCCACGCGCGAGGACCTGCTGGACGCCGCCGACATGATCCGCGTCGGCCTGGCCGGCTCGGTGCGCGACATGACGCTGGCCACCTGGCGCGGCCCGACGCTGGCGTTCGACCACATCCCCTACGGCAGCCAGCCCGCCGGCTACGCGAGCGCGCCCGGCGAGGCGGTCAACTACGTCGAGAACCACGACAACCAGACGCTGTTCGACAACAACCTGCTCAAGCTGCCGTCGGCCACGTCGGGCGCCGACCGCGCACGCGTGCAGATCCTGGGCGCGGCCGTCGTCGCGTTCAGCCAGGGCGTGGCGTACTTCCATGCCGGCGTCGACCTGCTGCGCTCGAAGTCCTTCGACAAGAACAGCTTCGACTCCGGCGACTGGTTCAACCGCCTCGACTGGACGGCCACCGACAACGGCTTCGGCGCCGGCCTGCCGCCCCGGGCCGACAACGGCGAACTGTGGGCGGTCGAGCGGCCGCTGCTGGCCGACGCGTCGCTCAAGCCCACGCCCGCCGACATCGCCTGGACGCGCGACGCCTTCCGCGACCTGCTGCGCATCCGTGCCAGCACGCCGCTGTTCCACCTGGCCACCGCCGCGGCCGTGCGCGAGCGCGTGAGCTTTCCGGCCAGCGGCCCGGCGCAGGATCCCACCGTCATCGCCGAACTCGTCGACGGGCAGGGCCTGGCCGACTCGAAGTTCGGCGCCGTGCTGGTGGTGCTGAACGCCGACAAGCAGGCGCACGCGCTGGACCTGCCCGCGCTGCGCGAGCGCCGCTGGCGCCTGCACCCCGTCCACCTCGATCCGCAGGCGGCCGACACCCGCGTCGCCCGCACGGCCCGCGTCGACGACGCGAACGGCCGCTTCACCGTGCCCGCGCGCAGCGCCGTCGTGTTCGTCGCCGCCCGCCAACCCTGAGATCTCCGCCCATGCACCACCCCCGTACCGTTTCCGCCGCCGTCCTGCTCGCCGCCAGCTCGCTGGGCGCCGGCGCCCTCGCGGCCGACGCGCCCGCCCCGCTGGCCATGCCGGCGCAGATCGAGCGCATCGAGCCCGCGTTCTGGTGGGTCGGCATGCACAGCGACAAGCTCCAGCTGCTGGTGCACGGCCCGCGCATCGCCGACGCGGCGCCGCGCATCGGCGACGCGTTCGCGGGCAGCGTGCGCATCGAGTCGGTGTCGCGCGTGGCCAACCCGAACTACCTGTTCATCGACCTGCGCATCGCCCCTGACACGGCGCCCGGGCGCGTCGACATCGTGTTCAGCCATGGCGAGCAACGCTTCCATGCGCCGTTCGAGCTGCGCGCCCGCGCGCCCGGATCGGCCCAGCGGCGCGGCTTCGACTCGTCCGACGTGATCATGAACCTGGTGCCCGACCGCTTCGCCAACGGCAACCCGGCCAACGACAACGTGCCCGGCTACGGCGACGAAGTGCGGCGCGCCGACGACGACACGGGCCGCCACGGCGGCGACATCCAGGGCATCGTCGACCACCTCGACTACTTCCAGCACCTGGGCGTGACGATGCTGTGGCCCACGCCGCTGACGGAGAACAGGCAGCCGCACTACTCGTACCACGGCTACGCCGCCACCGACACCTACCGGATCGATCCGCGCTTCGGCAGCAACGAGGACTACGTGCGCATGGTCCAGGCCGCGCACGACCGCGGCATCGGCGTGATCATGGACGTGGTGCTCAACCACATCGGCTCCGAGCACTGGTGGATGCACGACATGCCGGCACCCGACTGGATCGGCTTCGACGGCAAGTACGTGCAGACGCAGCACGCGCGCACCACCGCCAGCGACCCGTACGCGTCGCACGCCGACGCCCGGGTCTACACCGACGGCTGGTTCAGCCCGAACATGCCCGACATGAACCAGCGCAATCCGTTCCTGGCCACGTACCAGATCCAGAACGCGATCTGGTGGGTCGAGATGGCCGGCCTGGCCGGCCTGCGCGTCGACACCTGGGGCTACTCCGACCAGGACTTCCTGCAGGAGTGGACGCGCCGCGTGCTGGCGGAGTACCCGAACCTCAACATCGTCGGCGAGGAATGGACCGGCCAGCCCACGGTGCTGATGCACTGGCTGGGCGGCGGGCGCGGCGCCGGCGGCCGCGTGCCCCTGCCCAGCGCGATGGACTTCCCGCTCAACGGCACGCTGCGCAAGGCGCTCGCCAGCGACGAGGACAACCTGCATGCGGGCCTGATGGACCTGTACGAGGGCCTGGTCAACGACGTGCTGTACCCCGAACCCTCGAAGCTGGTCCTGTTCGAGGGCAACCACGACCTGCCGCGGCTGTTCAGCGCGCTCAAGGAGGACGTCGGCCTCACGAAGATGGCGCTGGCCTACGTGATGACGATGCCGCGCGTGCCGCAGCTGTACTACGGCACCGAGATCCTGATGACCAGCCCCACCGTGCGCGACGACGGCAAGGCGCGCCGCGACTTCCCCGGCGGCTGGGCCGGCGACAAGGTCGACGCCTTCACCGGCCAGGGCCTGAGCGCCGCACAGAAGGACATGCAGGCCTTCGTGCGCACGCTGCTGAACTGGCGCCGGACGCAGACCACCGTGCACCACGGCAAGCTGATGCACTTCGTGCCGGAGAACGGCACCTACGCCTGGTTCCGCTACGACGCCGCGTCCACCGTGATGGTGGTGATCAACAAGAACAAGGCCGAGACGACGCTGGACCTGGCCCGTTTCAAGGAAGTGCTGAAGACGCCGGCGGCGGCGCGCGACGTGCTGGCCGGCAAGCCGGTGACGCTGGGCGCGACCCTGCAACTGCCGGCGCGCTCGGTGAGCATCTACGAGCTGCGCTGAGAGCGTCGTTAATGAAAAATTAAGGTGTATGCAGACTACGACTTGACCCGGATGTCCTCGCTCTCTGGTTGCGACACCGCTCCGGGAAAGCGTTAGTTGGTTCGGCGTGGTTGATCTGGAATCGTAGGTAAACTACATTCACGACTTTCGTCGCGAATGCAGGCTCGCGGCGCGTGCCCACCCACTTCCAGCGAGCTCCCCCGGTCCATGACTGTCGCCACCTCTTCCAGCTTCCCGCGCCTGATGGGCGACGTCGGCGGCACGAACGCCCGTTTCGCCGTCCAGGAAGCGCCCGGCGCCCAGCCGACCCAGGTGGTGACCTATCCGAGCGTGGCGTACGCCACCTTCGACGACGCGCTGAAGGCCTACGTCGCGCAGCTGGCCTGCGCGCGGCCACGGCAGGCCGCGGTGGGCATCGCCAACCCGATCGTCGGCGACCAGGTGCAGATGACCAATTTCCACTGGTCGTTCTCCATCGAGGCGGTGCGCCAGGCGCTGGGGTTCGACCGCCTGCTGCTGATCAACGACTTCACCGCGCTCGCGCTGTCGCTGCCGGCGCTGCAGCCCGAACACCTGCGTCGCATCGGCGCCGGCGGCGCGGCCGACCCGCGCGGCGCGGTGGGGCTGATCGGCCCGGGCACGGGCCTGGGCGTGTCGGGCCTGCTGCGCGTGGACGCGGCCGGCCGCGCGGTGCCGCTGGGCGGCGAGGGCGGCCACGTGAGCCTGGCACCGGCCAACGCGCGCGAGGACCGCGTGGTCGCCGCGCTGCGCGACAGGTTCGGCCACGCCTCGGCCGAACGCGCCCTCTCGGGCATGGGCCTGGTCAACCTCTACGAAGCGCTGTGCGCGATCGACGGCGTCGCCGCGAAAGCCCTGGTGCCGGCCGACGTCACCGGCGCCGCCACCGCGGGCAGCGATCCGCGCTGCGTCGAGGCGGTGGAGATCTTCTTCGCGTTCCTGGGCAGCGTGGCCGGCAACCTGGCGTTGACGCTGGGCGCGCGCGGCGGCATGTACATCGGCGGCGGCATCGTGCCGCGGCTGGGCGACTGGATCGAGCGCTCGGCGTTCCGCGAGCGTTTCGTCGCCAAGGGCCGCTTCCGCGACTACCTGGACGGCATCCCGACCTGGCTGATCCACGCCGAGACCTCGCCGGCGCTGATCGGCGCGGCGCGCGCGCTCGACGAGCTCTGAGACGGGTCGCGGGCGCCCGCGCGGGCCCGCGCGGCCCGGTTCTGCGCGCCAGCGCTTCTCCGGGAAGACCTGCGCCGTCGAGCAGGACGAAAGTCCTATCATTTCGCTCGCATCAGGAGCGTATGGCATGCGACGACGAGTCCTTGTCTCGATGGCGGCGGGCCTGGCGGTCCCGGCGTCGCGCGTGCGGGCCGGCGCGCCCGACGATGCTGCCACCGGCGAGGTCGTGCTCTCGCTGATGCCTTACTCCGGCATCGAGCGGCGCCAGTTCGAGGCCTGGGTGGCGCTGTTCAACGCACGGCATCCGGGCCTGCGCGCGCGCATCGTCGCGACCGCGCCCGAGACCTACAAGGCCGAGCTTGCGCGCCGCCTGGGTGCCGACGCCGACGGCGCCGACCTGTACTACTGGTTCGCCGGCACGCGCCTGCGCGAGCTGGCCGGGCGCCGCCTGGTCGCCCCGCTGGACGACCTGTGGCGCACCAGCGCGCTCGGGCAGGTCTTCTCGCCGGCGCTCGTCGATGCAGTGTCGTGGCAGGGCCGGCCGTACGCGGTGCCGCTGAACTACTACCAATGGGGCTTCTATTACCGCAAGTCGACGTTCGCCCGCGCGGGACTCGCGGTGCCGTCGACCTGGCAGGAGATGCAGTCGCTGGCCGGCGCGGCGCGGGCGCGGGGCATGGCGCCCACGGTGCTCGGGCTGGGCGATCCGTGGGCCAGCGCCGCCTGGTTCGACTACTTCGACCTGCGCCTGAACGGCCTGGCGTTCCACCTCGCCCTGACCCAGGGGCAGGTGGCGTTCACCGACGAGCGGGTGCGCGCCGTGTTCGAGGCCTGGCACGCGCTGCGCGACGACAACTGGTACCTGGCGGACGCGCTCGAACTCACCTGGCGCGATGCGGCGCCGTACCTGCTGCGCGATCGCGCCGCCACCTACCTGATGGCCAACTTCTTCGCGAGCGCGCTGCCGGAGGCGGTGCGCGCCGACGTCGGATTCTTCCCGTTCCCGCGCATGCGCGCCGACATGCCCGACTACGAGGACGGCCCGACCGACGTGCTGATGATGTCGGCGCGGGCCCGCAACCGCGCCGGCGCGGCGACCTTCCTGGCCTGGACCAGCCAGCCCGGGATCCAGGCGCTGCTGGCCGAGCCCTTCGGCAAGCTGCCGACCCATCGCGCGCTGCCGCTGCCGCAGGACGCGCTGGCGCGCGCCGGGGCGGTGCTGCTGGGCCAGGCGGCCGGCATCGCGCAGTACTTCGACCGCGACTGCACCGGCGAGCTGGCCGCCGCCGGCATCCGCGTCTTCAACGACTTCGTGCGCCAGCGCCTGCCGGTGGCCGGCGCGCTGGCCCAGCTCGAGGCGGCGCGCAGGCGCATGCCGGCCGGCCGATGATCCGCCTGGCCGACACTCTGGCGTCGCCGCTGGTGCGGCGCCTGGTCTGGCGCACCGCGACCTTCGCCTTCCTGGCCTTCGCGCTGCTGGCCGGCGCCGAGCTGTGGTTCGAGCGCCGCAGCGAGCGCGCCGAGGTGCACCAGCGGGCACTTCGCGCCACCGGCCTGGCGCTGGCCTCGATCGAGCACGCGGTGTGGACCTACGACCAGGCCAGCCTGCGCCTGGCCGTCGACAGTCTCCTGAGCGACAGCGCCATCGCCAGCGTGACCATCGCCACGCCGGAGCAGTCGATGCGGCTGCAGGTGGCGCGGCCCGACGCGGCGGGCAGCGATGCCCCGCCGCGCTGGAGCCTGCCGCTGCACGCGCCCAACCGCGTCGAGGTGCTGGGCCAGGTCGAGGTTGGCGAGTCGTATCGCCAGGTCGAGGCCGCCATCGCGGCCCGCGCCGCCTACCGGCTGCCCATCGAGCTGCTGAAGGTGCTGGGCATCGTCGTCGGGCTCACGCTGCTGGCCTATGCGCACGTGGTGGCGCGGCTGCGCGCGCTGGCGCGCCAGGTGAGCGCGCTCGAATCGCAGGGCGACGGCGGGCAGGTGCGCGACATCGGCGCGCGGCGCTACGGCGCCGACGAGATCGGCCAGCTCGCCGCCGCGCTCAACGCGCTGCTGGCCCAGCGCGCCGCCGCGCGCGCCGCGGCGCTGGCGCGCGAGCGCGCGGAGGCTTCCAGCGCCGCCAAGTCGGAGCTGCTCTCGCGCATCAGCCACGAGCTGCGCACGCCGCTCAACGCGATCGTCGGCTTCGCGCACGTGCTCAGGACCGACAGCGTGGTCAGCGCCGACCCGATCCGCGCCGACCGGGTGGAGCTGATCGGCAAGGCCGGCCGCCACCTGTCCGCCCTGATCGGCGACCTGATGGACCTGTCGCGCATCGATCGCGGCGCCGAGCGCGTGCAACTGCAGTGCGTGGCGCTCGACGCGGTCTGCCGCGACGCGCTCGCGCTGGTGGCCGCCGACGCCGCGGCCGCGGGCGTCGAGCTGGCGCACCGCTATGCCCCCGATGCCGGGTGGGTGCGCGCCGACCCGACCCGGCTGGGCCAGGTGCTGCTCAACCTGCTGAGCAACGCCATCAAGTACAACCGCGAACGCGGCCGGGTGGAGCTCACCACCAGCCGCACGCGCGACGGCCGCGTCGAGATCCGCGTCACCGACGACGGCCTGGGCATGAGCGGCGACCAGCTGGCCGGCCTGTTCCAGCCGTTCAACCGGCTCGGGCGCGAGGCGTCCGACCGGCCCGGGACGGGCCTGGGCCTGGTCATCAGCCGCAGCCTGGTGGCGCTGATGGCCGGGGAGCTGGACGTGGCGAGCACGGATCGCCAGGGCTCGATCTTCACGATCCGGCTGCCGGCGGCGAGCCCGGCCGCGGCTGGCGTGACGGCTGACGCGCCGCCCGCGCCGCCGTTGCACCCGGCCACGGTGCTGTACGTGGAGGACGATCCGGTCAACGTCGAGGTGATGCGCGCCGTGCTGTCCGGGCGCCGGGCCATCGACCTGCAGGTGGCCACCACGCTGGCCGAGGCGACGCTGCGGCTGCGCGCTGCGCGACCGCGGCTGCTCCTGCTCGACATGCACCTGCCCGACGGCGACGGCGATGACCTGCTGCGCCGGCTGCGCGCCGATCCGGAGTTCGCCGCGCTGCCGGTGCTGGTGGTGTCGGCGGATGCCGAGGAGCAAGGCCACGTGCGCGCCGCCGCCGCCGGGGCGAACGGCTACTACGCCAAGCCGATCGATTTCGAGGCGCTGCTGGCCGGCATGGACGAGATCCTGGGCGAGCCGCTGGGCGCGCGGCGCTGAGGATGGGCACCGTCCGGGAGGCAGGCCGCGGCCCGCGGCGCGCGCCCTGCGGGGCGGCCGCGGGGGGCCGCTCAGTCGGCGTCGACCAGGCCGCCGGCCATCACCTCGCTGAAGCCGGCGTCGACGTAGGAGATCTCGGCGGTCATGCCCGCGGCCAGGTCGGACAGCAGGAACGCCGCGACATTGCCCACGTCGTCGATCGTGACGGTGCGGCGCAGCGGGGCGTTTTCCTCGAACACGCTCAGCAGCTTGCCGAAGCCCTTGATGCCCGAGGCGGCCAGCGTCTTGATCGGCCCGGCCGAGATGCCGTTGACCCGGATGCCCTTGGGGCCCAGTCCGGCCGCCAGGTAGCGCACGCTGGCCTCCAGCGACGCCTTGGCCAGGCCCATGGTGTTGTAGGCCGGCACCGCGCGCACGGCGCCCAGGTAGGTCATCGTCAGCAGGGCGCTGCCCGGGCGCAGCTGCGGCAACGCGGCCTTGGCCATGGCCGGGAAGCTGTAGGCCGAGATGTCGTGGGCGATCCGGAAGCCTTCGCGCGACAGGCCGTCCAGGAACTCGCCGGCGATCGCCTCGCGCGGGGCGAAGCCGATCGAATGGACGAAGCCGTCGAAACCCTCGGGCCAGGCCTGCTTCAGGCCGTCGAACAGGGCGGCGATCTGCTCGTCGGAGCCGACGTCGCAGTCGAAAATGAGTTTCGAGCCGAACTCGGCCGCGAATTCGGTGATGCGCTCCTTGAAGCGCTCGCCCTGGTAACTGAAGGCGAGTTCGGCGCCTTCCCGGTGGCAGGCGCGGGCGACGCCATAGGCGATGGATCGGTTGTTCAATACGCCCGTGACGAGCAGGCGTTTGCCGGCGAGGAATCCCATGCGGTCTCCGTATGTTGCTAGTATGGCGATTGTCGCACCCTCAATCTTGCAGGTACGTCTCTTGCAGGCTATAATACGAGCTTCGCTGATGTACTGGATTACGCAAACCCGCACCGCCCGTCGCGCCTGACCGCCGACACCAGGGGACGCAGGGGATGAGTTTGACGAGACACATGACGCGTGGAAGAGCTGGGCGGATTTGTCTTCTGCCCATTTTTTTTGCCGCGTCGTTTGCACCGTGAAATAAGTCCGCGCCGCAAGGTACGCCGGCGGGAAGAACTCTGCGACTGCGCGGCCCTCGAAAGCCGCGTCGTCGAAAAGCAAGTTGCAAGGGTCCTCAGGGGCCTTTGCGACTTTTTGGCCCTCCGTTTCAACTTTCGAACCTCAGAAAACCTTCTTGGCAGGACCCGCACACACCCCAGGCTGGACTTCGGCCGTCGAACGCACCGTCACCGGGTTGGGATACGACCTGGTGGACGTCGAGCGCGTCGGCGGTGGACTCCTGCGCGTCACGATCGATCGCGTGCCGGGCAAGGCCTACACCACGGGCGAGTCCGAGTTCGTGCTGGTCGAGGATTGCGAAGCTGTCACGCGACAGCTGCAATATGTGCTGGAAGTCGAGAATGCGGATTACAGCCGGCTCGAGGTCTCCTCGCCGGGCCTGGATCGACCGCTGCGGGGCGAGCGCGATTTCCGGCGCTTCGTGGGCGAACAGGTGGAAATCACGTTGAAGCAGCCGTTCCAGGCGCGCAAGAAGTTCGCTGGCGAACTGCAGGTGCGCGGGGAGGGCTGGGGGCTGGTTCTGCCGGCGGCTGCGATCAGCAAGACGCAGGCGAAGGCGGGTGCGAAGGCGGATGTCGAGCAGGTGCTCGATTTCACGCTGGACGAATTGCAGGAAGCCCGGCTGGTGCCGGTGATCGACTTCAAGGGGCGCCGCCGCAAGGCGGACCTCGCCGCCGTGCCCCAGGCCGGTGCTCAATCCGACGACGGAGGTCAAGAACAATGAACCGCGAAATGCTGATGTTGGTGGACGCGATCTCGCGCGAAAAGACCGTTGAACGCGACCTCGTGTTCGGGGCGGTCGAGTCTGCGCTCGCCTCGGCCACCAAGAAGCTTCACGGCGCCGACGTGGACATTCGCGTGTCGGTCGACCGCGAGACCGGCGACTACGACACCTACCGCCGCTGGCACGTCGTGCCCAACGAGGCCGGCCTGCAGATCCCCGATGCCGAGGTGCTGCTGTTCGAAGCGCAGGAGCAGATCCCCGACATCGAGGTCGACGACTACATCGAGGAGCCGATCGACTCGGTGCCCATCGGTCGCATCGGCGCCCAGGCCGCCAAGCAGGTCATCCTGCAGAAGATCCGCGACGCCGAGCGCGAGCAGCTGCTCAACGACTTCCTGTCGCGCGGCGAACGCATCTTCACCGGCACCGTCAAGCGCCTGGACAAGGGCGACATCATCGTCGAGCAGGGGCGCGTCGAAGGCCGCCTCAAGCGCAGCGAGATGATCCCGAAGGAAAACCTGCGCTCCGGCGACCGCGTGCGCGCGTTCATCGCCGGGGTTGATTCCCAGGCCCGCGGCCCCCAGATCATGTTGTCGCGCAGCGCGCCCGGCTTCATGGTCGAGCTGTTCGGCCAGGAAGTGCCCGAGATCGAGCAGGGCCTGCTGGAGATCAAGAGCTGCGCCCGCGACGCCGGCTCGCGCGCCAAGATCGCCGTGCTGTCGCACGACAAGCGCGTCGACCCGATCGGCACCTGCGTGGGCGTGCGCGGCTCGCGCGTGACCGCGGTCACCAACGAGCTCGCCGGCGAACGCGTCGACATCGTGCTGTGGAGCGAGGATCCGGCCCAGTTCGTCATCGGCGCGCTGGCCCCGGCCAACGTGCAGTCCATCGTCGTCGACGAGGAAAAGCACGCGATGGACGTCGTCGTCGACGAGGAGAACCTGGCGATCGCGATCGGCCGCGGCGGCCAGAACGTGCGCCTGGCGTCCGACCTGACCGGCTGGCGCATCAACATCATGACGGCCGAGGAATCCCAGGCCAAGCAGGCCCAGGAATCGGGCGGCGTGCGCGCGCTGTTCGTCGACAAGCTCGACGTCGACGAGGAAGTGGCCGACATCCTGATCGAGGAAGGCTTCACGAGCCTCGAGCAGGTGGCCTACGTGCCGCTGCAGGAAATGCTCGAGATCGAAGGTTTCGACGAAGACACCGTCAACGAGCTGCGCACCCGTGCCAAGGATGCGCTGCTGACGATGGAGATCGCACGCGAAGAACGCGTCGAGGAGGTCTCGCAGGACCTGCGCGACCTGGAAGGTTTGACACCCGATCTGATCGGGAAGCTGGCGGACGGGGGCGTGCACACGCGCGACGACCTGGCCGACCTGGCGGTCGACGAACTGGTGGAGATGACCGGCGTTGACGAGGCCAGCGCGAAGGCGCTGATCATGAAGGCCCGCGAGCACTGGTTCACCACCTGAGCCAAGTGCCCACCACGAATACACGAACGCCCGGAACAACGAGCAAGGAATTCCTGAAATGGCAGTGACTACCGTCGCCCAGTTTGCATCGGAGCTGAACCGCCCCGCTGCAACGCTGCTCGAACAGCTGCAGTCCGCAGGCGTCGCCAAGGCGACCGCCGACGACGCGCTGAACGACGCAGACAAGGAGCGGCTGCTCGACTACTTGCGCACCGCGCACGGCACCACCGGGGGCGAGCGCAAGAAGATCACGCTGACCCGCAAGTCGACCAGCGAGATCAAACAGGCGGATGCGAGCGGCAAGGCCCGCACCATCCAGGTCGAGGTGCGCAAGAAGCGCACGTTCGTCCAGCGCGACGATTCCGCCACGGAGGAGCAGGTCCAGGCCGCCGCCGCCGCGGAGGAAGCCGAGCTCGTGCGCCGTGAAGAGGAAGCGCGCGCCCAGGCCACGCTGATGCGCCAGCAGGAAGAAGAGCTGGCCGAGAAGCGTCGCCTGCGCGAAGTCGAGGAAGCGCGCGTGCGCGCCGAAGCCGAGGAACGCGCCAAGGCCGCCGCGGCGGCCGCCGAGCAGGCCGCCGCCGACAAGGCCGCCGCCGAAGCGGCGCGCATCGCCGTCGAGGCCGCCAAGCCCAAGGTGGCGATGACCAAGTCGGCCAAGGACGCCGCTGCCCGCGAGGCCGCAGCGGCCGCCGCGGCGGCTGCCGCTGCGCCGGCCCCGGTCGTCGAGCCGCCGGCGCCCGAACCCGTCGCCCCGCCGGTCGAGCCGGTGCGCCAGGTGCGCGTGATCAAGGCCGCCGACGCGGAGGCCGAGGAAACCAAGCGCATGACGGACCTGCAGGGTCGCCGCAAGGCCGCCGAAGCGGAAGCCGCCGCCATCCGCGCCATGATGTCCGCGCCCAAGAAGGTGCTGGTCGCCCACAAGCCGGAACCGCCGAAGGTGGCCGACGCGGCCGCCGCCGGCATCAAGGGCACGATCCACAAGGCCAAGGCCGTCCCGGGCGCCCCTGCGGCACCGGGCGCGAAGCCGGGCGACAAGAAGGCCGTCAAGTCCGAGAAGCTTTCCTCGAGCTGGGCCGACGATGCCGCCAAGAAGCGTGGCGAGGCCAGCAAGGGCCGCGGCGCGCCGGGCGCCTCCGCGGGTGCCGGCCGTCCGGGCTGGCGTGCTCCGCGCGGTGGCGCACGCGGCGGTCGCGATCGCGATTCGAGCAACAGCACGTTCCAGGCGCCGACCGAACAGGTCATCCAGGAAGTGCACGTGCCCGAAACCATCTCGGTGGCCGACCTGGCGCACAAGATGTCCGTGAAGGCCTCGGAAGTCATCAAGCAGTTGATGAAGCTGGGCCAGATGGTCACGATCAACCAGCAGCTGGACCAGGAGACCGCGATGATCGTGGTCGAGGAGATGGGCCACAAGGCCATCACCGCCAAGCTGGACGATCCGGAAGCCTTCAGCGAGGAAGAGAAGGCCGCCCAGGTCGTCGGCGAACTGCTGCCGCGCGCCCCGGTGGTCACGGTCATGGGTCACGTCGACCACGGCAAGACCTCGCTGCTCGACTACATCCGCCGCGCCCGCGTCGCTTCCGGCGAAGCCGGCGGCATCACGCAGCACATCGGTGCGTACCACGTGGAAACCCCGCGCGGCATGATCACCTTCCTGGACACCCCGGGTCACGCGGCCTTCACGGCCATGCGTGCGCGCGGTGCCAAGGCCACCGACATCGTGATCCTGGTGGTCGCGGCCGACGACGGCGTCATGCCGCAGACGAAGGAAGCGATCCACCATGCCAAGGCGGCGGGCGTGCCCATCGTCGTGGCGATCAACAAGATCGACAAGCCCGACGCCAACCTGGAACGCGTGCGTTCCGAGCTGGTGGCCGAAGGCGTCGTGCCGGAAGAGTTCGGCGGCGATGCGCCGTTCGTGCTGGTCTCGGCCAAGACGGGCCAGGGCGTCGACGCCCTGCTCGAACAGGTGCTGCTGCAGGCCGAAGTGCTGGAGCTCAAGGCGCCGGCGGAAGCCGCTGCGCAGGGCGTGGTCGTCGAAGCGCGTCTCGACAAGGGCCGCGGCCCCGTCGCGACCGTGCTGGTGCAGACCGGCACGCTCAAGCGCGGCGACATCGTGCTGGCCGGGTCGAGCTTCGGCCGCGTCCGCGCGATGATCGACGAGGACGGCAATGCGGTCAACGAGGCCGGCCCGTCCATCCCGGTCGAGATCCAGGGCCTGACGGAAGTGCCGCAGGCCGGCGACGACTTCATGGTGCTGACCGATGAACGGCGTGCGCGCGAGATCGCCACGTTCCGCCAGGGCAAGTACCGCGACGTCAAGCTGGCGCGCCTGCAGAAGAACAAGATGGAAAACTTGTTCGACACGATGGGTGCCGCCGATGTCCAGGTGCTGCCCATCATCGTCAAGGCCGACGTGCAGGGCTCGCAGGAAGCGCTCGGCTCGTCGCTGCTCAAGCTGTCGACCGACGAGGTCAAGGTGCAGATCGTGCACTCGGCCGTGGGCGGCATCAGCGAGTCCGACGTCAACCTGGCGATCGCCTCCAAGGCCGTCATCATCGGGTTCAACGTCCGTGCGGACTCCGGCGCGCGCAAGCTCGCGGAGAACAACGGCGTCGACCTGCGCTACTACAACATCATCTACGACGCCGTGGATGAGGTGAAGGCGGCGATGACGGGCATGCTGGCGCCCGAGCAGCGCGAGGAAATCGTCGGCTCGGCGGAGATCCGCCAGGTCTTCACGGTCTCCAAGATCGCCATCGGCGGCTGCATGGTCACGTCGGGCATCGTCCGTCGCGGCTCCAAGCTGCGCCTGCTGCGCGAGAACGTGGTCGTCTTCACGGGCGAGCTCGATTCGCTGCGCCGCATGAAGGACGACGTGCGCGAGGTCAAGGAAGGCTTCGAGTGCGGCCTGACGATCAAGAACTACAACGACCTCAAGGAAGGCGACCAGCTCGAGTTCTTCGAGATCAAGGAAGTGGCTCGATCGCTGTAAGGCGGGACGCACTTCACCTGTGCAAAAGCCCCGCCAGAACAGTTGGCGGGGCTTTTCACTTGAGCGACGGAAAAATCATGCGACACAAACGAAACATCCCCAACCGCGGCTTCCGCGTCGCCGACCAGATCCAGCGCGACCTGGGCGAGCTGATCCGCGAGCTGAAGGATCCGCGCGTGGGCATGATCACCGTCAATTCGGTCGAGGTCACCCCCGACTACGCGCACGCGAAGGTGTACTTCTCCCTGCTGATCGGCGATCCGGCCGAGAGCGAGATCGCGCTGAACGAGGCCGCGGGCTACCTGCGCAACGGCTTGTTCAAGCGCCTGTCCATCCACACCGTGCCCACGCTGCATTTCCACTTCGACCGCACCACCGAGCGCGCGGCCGAACTCAACGCCATGATCCTGCAGGCCAACGCGAACCGCGCCAAGGACGACGCGCCCGCCGCCGACGCCCCCCCGGCCGCCGACCCGGCCGGCGCGGGCAACTGATCCCATGACCGAGCTGCACCCCGCGCCGCCGACGGACGCCGCCGCTGCCCCCGCAGCCGCGCGCGCGGGCCGGCCTGCGCGCGTGAAGGTGCAGCGCCGCCCGGTGCACGGCGTGCTGCTGCTCGACAAGCCGTTGGGCCTGTCGTCCAACGACGCGCTGCAGAAGGCCAAGTGGCTGCTGCGCGCCGAGAAGGCCGGCCACACCGGCACGCTCGACCCGCTGGCAACCGGCCTGCTGCCGCTGTGCTTCGGCGCGGCCACCAAGTTCGCCCAGGTGAGCCTGGACTCGGACAAGCGCTACCGCGCCACGCTTCGCCTGGGCCAGACCACGCGCACCGGCGACGCCGAGGGTGCGGTGCTGCAGACCCGCCCCGTCGATGTCGACCGGGCGACTCTGGAAGCCGCCTGCGCTCGCTGGACCGGCCCGATCCGCCAGCTGCCGCCGATGTATTCGGCGCTCAAGCACAACGGCAAGGCGCTCTACGAATACGCCCGCGAGGGGGTGGAGATCGAGCGCGCCGAGCGCGACGTGACGATTCACACGATTGAAATCACGGATTGGCACCATGAAAACCCGGAGACGGCGACAATCGAGGTTTGCTGCTCCAAGGGCACCTACATCCGCACGCTGGCCGAGTCCATCGGCGAGTCGCTGGGTTGCGGCGCCCACCTGGTCGGACTGCGCCGGACGGCCAGCGGCCCCCTGACGCTGCAAGGCGCGGTCACGCTGGAGGCGCTCGAGGCGATGCCCGAAGCCGAGCGCGAACGCTGCCTGCTCCGCCCCGATACCCTGCTGGCCGAATGGCCAGCCGTGCACCTCGAAGCCAACGAGGCCGCACGTTTCCTGACCGGCCTGCGCCGGCGCACCTCCGAGCCCGACTGCGCGCACCTGCGCGTGTACGGGCCCGAACCGCACGCACTTCTTGGCAGCGCGCACATCACGGCTGGCGAGTTGATCGCCGATCGCCTGCTGAGCCCCACCGAAGTGCAGGGCCTGCTGACTGAATTGAACCTTCCGAGAACGACATGACCGCTAGCACGCAGATCCGCAACATCGCCATCATCGCCCACGTCGACCATGGCAAGACCACGCTGGTCGACCAACTGCTCCGCCAGAGCGGCACCTTCGCCGAGCACGAGAAGATCGTCGACACGGTGATGGACAACAACGCGATCGAACGCGAGCGCGGCATCACCATCCTGGCCAAGAACTGCGCGGTCAGCTGGAAGGGCACGCACATCAACATCGTCGACACCCCGGGCCACGCGGACTTCGGCGGCGAGGTCGAGCGCGCGCTGTCGATGGTCGACGGCGTCGTGCTGCTGATCGACGCCCAGGAAGGCCCGATGCCGCAGACCCGCTTCGTCACGAAGAAGGCGCTGGCCCTCGGCCTGAAGCCCATCGTCGTGGTCAACAAGGTGGACAAGCCGGGCGCCAAGCCCGAGATGGTCGTCAACGCCGCGTTCGACCTGTTCGACAAGCTGGGCGCCAACGACGAGCAGCTCGACTTCCCGGTCGTCTACGCCTCGGGCATCAACGGCTGGTCGTCGCTGACCGAAGGCGCGCCGGGCGAGAAGTGGGGCGAGGACATGTCCGCGCTGTTCGACACGGTGCTCAAGCACGTCGAGCCGAACAAGGGCGACCCGGAAGCGCCGCTGCAGCTGCAGATCTCCGCGCTGGACTTCTCCACCTTCGTCGGCCGCATCGGCGTGGGCCGCATCCTTCAGGGCACGATCAAGCCGTCGATGGACGTCGTCGTGATGGAAGGCCCGGACGGCAAGGCCGTCAAGGGCCGCATCAACCAGGTGCTCACGTTCCAGGGCCTGGACCGCGTGCAGGTCACCGAAGCCGGCCCGGGCGAGATCGTGCTGATCAACGGCATCGACGACATCAACATCGGCGTGACGGTGACCGACCCGATCAACCCGGCCCCGCTGCCGATGATCAGCGTCGACGAGCCGACGCTGACGATGAACTTCTGCGTCAACACCTCGCCGCTGGCCGGCCGCGAAGGCAAGTACGTCACCAGCCGCCAGATCTGGGACCGCCTGCAGAAGGAACTCCAGCACAACGTGGCGCTGCGCGTCAGCGAGACCAGCGAAGACGGCATCTTCGAAGTGATGGGCCGCGGCGAACTGCACCTGACCATCCTGCTGGAGAACATGCGCCGCGAAGGCTTCGAGCTGGCCGTGTCCAAGCCGCGCGTGGTGTTCCACGACGTGGACGGCGTGCGCCACGAGCCGATCGAGCTGGTCACCGCCGACGTCGAGGAAACCCACCAGGGCGGCGTCATGCAGGCGCTCGGCGAACGCAAGGGCGAGCTGGTCAACATGGAGCCGGACGGCAACGGGCGCGTGCGCCTGGAGTACCGCATCCCGGCGCGCGGCCTGATCGGCTTCTCCAACGAGTTCATGAACCTGACCCGCGGTTCGGGCCTGATCAGCAACATCTTCGACGGCTACGAGCCGCACAAGGGCGAGATCGGCGGCCGCAAGAACGGCGTGCTGATCTCCATGGACGCCGGCGAGATCTTCACCTACGCGCTCGGCAAGCTCGACGATCGCGGCCGCATGTTCGTCAAGCCGAACGATCCGGTCTACGAAGGCATGATCGTGGGCATCCACAGCCGCGACAACGACCTCGTCGTCAACGCGACGCGCACCAAGCAGCTGACCAACTTCCGCGTGTCCGGCAAGGAAGACGCGATCAAGATCACGCCACCGATCGACCTCACGCTGGAATACGGCGTCGAGTTCATCGACGACGACGAGCTGGTCGAGATCACGCCCAAGAGCGTGCGCCTGCGCAAGCGTTTCCTGACTGAAAACGAGCGCAAGCGCGCGAAAAAGAGCTGATGGCCTGGAGCGGTCGGCACTCGACGACCGCGATGCCCGGCGCCCGGGAAGGTGCCGGAGTCGGCCATGCCCGCGCCGCGTTGGGCATGGTCGTGGTCACGCTGATGTGGAGCACGGCCGGCGTCGTCAGCCGCTCGCTGCAGACGGCCGAGAGCTTCGAGGTGACGTTCTTCCGCAGCCTGTTCAACCTCGTCGGGCTGGGCGTCGCGCTGACCTGGATGCGCGGCTGGGGCTTGTGGGCCGACCTGCTGCGCTCGCCGCGCGTGGTCTGGATGTCGGGCCTGTGCTGGAGCGTGATGTTCACCGCGTTCATGGTGGCGCTGACAATGACGCGCGTGGCCAACGTGCTGGTGACGATGTCGATCAGCCCGCTGTTGACGGCCGTGTTCGCGCGCCTGTTCCTGCACCATCGCCAGCCGCCGCGCACCTGGGTCGCGATCGCCGTGGCCGGGGCGGGCATCGCCTGGATGTTCGGCCGCAGCATGCAGGCCGCCGACGCGCGCAGCCTGGCCGGCATGGCCGTCGCGCTGGCCGTGCCGCTGGCCTCGGCGCTGAACTACACCGTCCTGCAGCACGCCGGCCGCGCGCCGGCCGGCGCGGACGACAGCGCCGCGACGCCGGCCGCCCAGCCCGACATGCTCGGCGCCGTGCTGATCGGCGCCGCCCTCTCGGCGCTGGTGACGCTGCCGCTCGCCTGGCCATTCAAGTCCAACGCCCACGACCTCGCGCTGCTGTGCGCCCTCGGGGTGTTCCAGCTGGCGATCCCGTGCCTGCTGCTGGTCCGCGTCGCGCGCGCGCTGCCCGCGCCCGAGGTGGCGCTGCTGGGCCTGCTGGAGGTGATCTTCGGCGTGCTGTGGGCCTGGGTGGGCGCCGGCGAGGCGCCGGGCAGCTCGGCCCTGGTCGGCGGCGGCATCGTCGTCGGCGCGCTCGTCTTCAACGAACTGCTGAGCCTGCGCGAGCGCCAGGCCGTTCCCGTCGCCCAGGAGTGCGCATGACCCCGTCCGGATCGCCCGTCGTCCTCGCCGAACGCCGCCGCCACCTCGGCATCCTCACGCTGAACCGGCCGCAGGCGCTCAATGCACTGTCGCTGGAGATGATCCGGCTGGTCACGGGCCAGCTGCTGGCCTGGCGCGACGATGCGCAGGTGGGGGCGGTGCTGCTGCGCGGCGCCAACCGCCCCGGCAAGGCGCCGGCGTTCTGCGCCGGCGGCGACATTCGCTACTTCCACTCGGCTGCGCTGGCCGGCGATCCGACGCTGGAGGATTTCTTCAGCGAGGAATACGCGCTGAACCACCTGATCCACACCTTCGGCAAGCCGACGGTCGTGCTGATGGACGGCATCACGATGGGCGGCGGCATGGGCCTGGCCCAGGGCGCCTCGATGCGCATCGTCACCGAGCACGCGAAGCTGGCGATGCCCGAGACCAACATCGGCCTGTTCCCCGACGTCGGCGGCGGCTGGTTCCTGGCGCGCACGCCGGGCCACCTGGGCGAGTTCCTGGGGCTGAGCGGCCATGTGCTGGACGCCGCCGATGCGCTGGCCGTCGACTGGGCCGACGCCCACGTCCCGGCCGCGCGCCTGGACGAGCTCGTGCAGGCCATCGCCGACGCCACCGCGGTGGACGGCGTGGGCGCGCTGTCGGCCGTCAACGCGTTCGCCGCCGATGCCGGCGCGGCCACGCTCGCGCCGCACCGCGAACTCCTCGACCGCGTGTTCGCTGCGCCCGACCTCGCGGCCATCGTCGCCGCGCTGGCGCTGGAGCAGGGCGACTTCGCCGCCGCGCTGACGCAGGCGCTGGCGCGGCGCTCGCCCCTCATGATGGCCGTCACGCTGGCCCAGATCCGGCGCGCCCGCACGTTGTCGCTGGCTGACGACCTGCGCATGGAGCGCGACCTGGTGCGCCACTGCTTCCACCTGCGCGCCGGTGCCAGCGAGACGCTGGAAGGCATCCGCGCGCTGGTCGTCGACAAGGATCACGCGCCGCGCTGGAACCCGCCCACGGTCGCCGCGGTGGACGTCGCGATGGTCGAGGCGTTCTTCGACTCGCCGTGGCCGGCGCACGCGCACCCGCTGCGCGACCTGGCCTGAGTCCGGCGGCGCTGGCCGCGTCGCACCGCGAACAACGCGGCGCCGGCGACCAGCAGCGCCCAGGTCGGCGCCTCGGGTACCGCCGCGAGCGGCGGCACGACCGGGATGAGCGGCACGATCGGGAAGATCGGGACGGTATCGCAGCAGGGCAGTGACCCGGTGATCGGCAGCCCGGGCCCGGTGTCACCCGGCGAATCGGCGCCGCCCGACCCGCCGCCGGCGGCCGGCGGCATGAAGTCCAGCGGCGCCGAGTCGGTCGGCGCGGCCGCGGCCACTTCCACGGGCGGCGCCGACGGCGGGCCCGCGGCGGGTGCGATGTCGATGGGCATGTCGTCCGCGAGCGCCGCGCGGTCCGGCTTGCGCGACACCAGCGAGACGTTGTTGCAGATGGTCGGCACGATCACGCAAGCATCGTCGGCGCAGTAGACCAGCCCGCGTTCGCGCCGCGCGGGCGACCAGGCCGAGCGGTCGACCGCGCCGTGGCACACCCGTCCGCCGCCGCTGTGCATCTCGCGCAGGTCGCCGTAGTCGTGGGTGCCGACGATGTCGTCGCGGGTGATCGCCACGACGTCGGTCGTGCGGTGCGCCGCCATCAGCGCACCCAGCTTGCGCCGGGTGGGCGCCGGCAGGTCGAAATCGGCCAGCGCGCGCACCGGGTCGCCCCGGTACGGATTGGCGCCGGGATGCGCCCAGGAGCAGGCGGGGGCGGCGGTCGCCAGCATCGCGGCGGCGACCAGGTGGAGGCCGAGGCTCATGTCGGCGGAAGGGGGAAGGCGATGTTCACCCGCTCGACGGGGCAACCGGCGGGCCTCGGCCAGCGCCCGCGGGCTGCGGTCGAGCCACGGCGCCAGCGGGGACGCCGTCGGGGAAAATCAGTGATGAGCAGGGCGGGGCGCCCGCCGCTCCCTTCGTCAGCCCACGCGCTTGCGCAGGTACATCTGCTGGTCGGCGTGGCGCACCAGCGTGTCCACGTCCTGGCCGTCCGCAGGGTAGATCGCGTAGCCGATCGCAGCGCCCAGTTCGGGCGCCTGCGTCGTGGCGCCGGACAGCGCCTGCAGCGGCTGGCGCAGCAGGGCCTCGAGGGTCGCGCGGACGCGGTCGGCTTCCTCGCGCCGGTCGACGGCGTCGAGCATCACCAGGAACTCGTCGCCGGCGAAGCGGGCCACCAGGTCGTTGGCGCCCACCGCGGCCGCCAGCCGGTTGGCCAGCTCCTGCAGCACCGCGTCGCCGATGTCGTGGCCGAAGTCGTCGTTGACCTTCTTGAAGTGGTTGATGTCGACGAACATCACCGCGAACGGGCGCGGATCGCCGCGGCGGCGCTGGCTGACGATGCGATCCTCCACGCTGCGGATGAGCGCCTCGCGGTTGGCCAGCCCGGTCAGCGGGTCGGTCAGCAGGCGGCGGTGCATCTCGGTGAAGCTGCGCGCCAGGTCGCCCAGTTCGTCGCGGCGTCGCGACTCCGGCATCGGCGCGGTGCTGCCTTCGCCGACCCGTCGCGCGGCGGCCGCCAGCCGGCGCAGCTCGCGCGTGACCGTCGACAGCACCAGCGTTCCGGTCAGCATCACGACGACCGCCGCCAGCACGGCCAGCAGCACGGTGTGCTGGAAGTTGTCGATGATGCCGTGCAGGAAGTCCTTGCGCGGCACCGCCACCATGATCAGCCAGTCCAGCCCCGCCTCGTCGGTCAGGCGGGCGTAGCCCACCTGGACCGGCGCGCCGTCGGCGCCGGAGAACACGGTGGTGTGCGGCCGCGCGTCGGCCGCCGCGTCGGCCAGCCCGCGCACGGCGCCGTAGGTGGCCGCCACCAGCGGGTCGGTGCTCTGCGCCGCGTTGAGCCGCACGCTGCTGCCGTCGGCCAGGGACTGCATGTGGGCGCCGCGCGAGACGCCGATCAGGTTCCCGTCCTTTTCCAGCACCATCGCCACGCCGTTGCCGCTCAGGGCCAGCCGCTGCAGGAACGAGGTCACCTGGCGCAGCGACAGGTCGGTGGCAACGACGCCCTTGAAGGCGCCGCTGCGGTCGTTGACCCGGCGCGCCCGCGTGGCCACCAGCTCGCGCAGCTTGAAGTCGACGTAGATCGACGTCCAGGTCTGCAGCGGATTGGCCGCGCCGGCCTTGTACCAGGGGCGTTCGCGCGGGTCAAAGATGCGCTGTTCCACGTCCGCCGCGCCCAGCTCGCCGGCGATGCCGCTGAAGTGGTAGATGCTGCGTGGCCCGGTGCCGGCGGTGCGCAGGCGCAGCTCGGCGTCGGACTCCGACGAGCGCCACAGGCCGATGAAGTGGCCCTGGCGGTCGCCGTAGTAGGCATAGTTGTTCGGGTCGCGGTGCACCGAGGTCGCCAGCCAGAACCGGGTGCGCAGGCTCGGCAGGTCGGACTCGATGGCCTCCGGCGCGGCGATGCCCTTGGGGAACGCCACCTCCAGGACCGCCTCGGAGCCGGCCACGTGGCGTTCGACCGCCTGCTCGATGCGATGCACCGTCTCGGTCAGCAACTGCCCCGACAGGTTGTCGACCGCATCGCGGCCCGCGGTGTACGACAGGATGCCGATGACGATGGCCGTGCCCAGCACGAGCAGCACGTAGGGCAGGGTAAGCAGGGCCCGCAGGGGCAGTCTTGAAAGCAGTCTCATGGGATCCCGGTCTGGCTTGCCTGGGTTGCGGCGCCTCGCGGGCGCCTTGCTGCCGGGCCCTCCGGCACCGGTCAAGGCGCGATTCTGCTCGGAACCGGCGCCGGACAGCGTGACACGGCCTCCCGAACGGAACGAAGCCGGCGGCGGCGTCGGCCGGGCACAACGAAATGGCGGCCGGCGCCGGGTGGGACGGACGGCGGTCCGCGCGTCGCCCGCCGGGCCTTGCCGCCCTCGGGCCGGCCTCCGCGCGATTCGCGGCGACAATAGGCGACATGATTTCCGAGCCGATCCCGGCCCCGGTCGACCAGCCCAGCCCGTGGCGCCTCAGCGTGGCGCCGATGATGGACTGGACCGACCGCCACTGCCGCTACTTCCACCGCCTGATCACCCGCGACACGCTGCTGTACACCGAGATGGTGACCACCGGCGCGCTGCTGCACGGCAACCAGCCGCGCCATCTCGACTTCAACGCCGAGGAGCATCCGGTGGCGCTGCAGCTGGGCGGCAGCGAACCCGATGCGCTGGCGGCGTGCGCGAAGCTGGCGCAGCGCTGGGGCTACGACGAGGTCAACCTCAATTGCGGCTGCCCGAGCGAGCGCGTGCAGCGCGGCGCGTTCGGCGCCTGCCTGATGCGCGAGGCCGACCTGGTGCGCGACAGCGTGGCGGCGATGCGCGACGCGTGCACGTTGCCGGTCACGGTCAAGCACCGCATCGGCATCGACAAGGTCGAGAGCTACGACTTCGTGCGCGACTTCGTCGGCACCGTGGCCGCCGGCGGCTGCACGGTGTTCATCGTGCACGCCCGCAACGCCTGGCTGCAGGGGCTGAGCCCGAAGGACAACCGCACGATCCCGCCGCTGCGCCACGAGTTCGTCTACCGCCTGAAGCAGGACTTCCCGGACTTCACGATCGTGCTCAACGGCGGCGTCAAGGGCGACGACGAGATCGCGCGCCACCTCGCGCACGTGGACGGCGTGATGATCGGCCGCGAGGCCTACCACGACCCGTGGTGCATGGCCGACTGGGACGAGCGCTTCCTGGGCGGGCCGGCGCTGGCGCGCACCCGCGAGGACGTCGAGGCGGCGATGGTCGAGTACCTGGAACGCCTGCAGGCCACCGAGCACCACTGGTCGCAAGCCTCGCGCCACATGCTGGGACTGTGGAACGGCGTCAAGGGCGCGCGCCGCTGGCGCCAGGTGTGGTCGGACCACCGGATGAAGGCGCTGGCGCCCGCCGAGGTGTCGCGCCTCGCGCACGCGGGCACGGAACGCGCGCTGGCCCTCGGCTGAGCCGGCCGGGCGACCGGCGCGCGCGGCTTCAGCCGACCTTGTTGATCCAGTCCGCGACGCGGCCCTTGACCGGGTCGCAGCCGGTGTGCGAGCCGTTGAAGTCGATGTGGCGGATGGTGCCGTCGCTGCCGCCGGTCACGCGCACCCGGCATTTCACCTCGCGCGCCACGTTCTGGCCGCCGCCGCCCGTCGAGTCGGCGCCGCGCGGCAGGCTGCTGATGAAGCCCGCGGTCATGACCGGGGTGGGTACCCAGGTCGAGTCCATGGACGCGGTGTTCCAGGTGTAGACCGTGCCGTCGGCCGCCGGATCCTGGCTGCTGGGCGCGCCGATCACGCCGGTCAGGTCGATCACCTTGTGCAGGGCCAGCTTCTGCAGGCTGGCGGCATCGAACACCGCGGGCGCGGAGGCCCGCTGCGTGGGCGACGCGCCGGCGCAGCCGGCCAGTGCGAGTACGACGAGACATCCCGGGCGCATCACGACTCCTCCTGTTGGACGAGGCGATTCTGCGCGACATCGGGCCGCACTTGTGACGGTTCGGACGCGTCGCGGCCTGCGCGACGGGAGCGGATTCGGCGGCGCGGCCTCAGCCGTTGGCCAGCGCCTCGTCGATCTTGTCCTTGACCCGGTTGAGCCCGCGCAGCAGCGAGGTCTGGTCCAGCATCGCCTGCGGCGCCAGCTTCATCGCCACCTCGTCGAGCTGCGACGGGTCGGTGACGATGGTGTGGGCGAGGGCGGACAGCACGCAGATGTAGCGGTGCGCCACGCGCGGCAGGCGCATCGTGGTGTGGATGCTGACGTGGTGGCGCACGCTGGCGACCGCCGCCGGGTTCAGGCCCCAGGCCTCGCACAGGTTGGCGCCGACGTCGTCGTGGCCGCAACCGAACGCGGCGCGCTCGAGCTCGACCAGGTGCACGTCGTCGCGCGCGGCGGCCAGCATCGGGGCGTACTGCCCGGGTGCGTGCCGGTACAGCACGGCCTTGCCGCATTCCTCGAACAGGCCGGCGGTGTGGGCGCTCCAGGCTTCCATCGACAGCGCCTGCGCGAGGCGGCCCATCAGCAGGCCACGGATGCTGGCGCGTTCCCAGATGGCCACCAGTTCCGGCACCTTCGGGAACGCGGCCTGCAGGCCCGTCTCGTAGGCGATGGCCGAGATCTCGCGCACGCCCAGGTAGGTGACGGCCTGCTGCACGCTCTGCACCCGGCCCTTGAGCCCGTACAGCGGCGAGTTGACCGCCTTCATCACGGCGGCCGCGAACGACATGTCGCCCTCGATCAGCGTGCTGACGGCGTTCAGGTTGACGTCGTCCTCGCGCAGCAGCGCGGCGAGCTTGACCAGCGACTGCGGCTGGGCAGGCAGGTCGAAATCCAGGTTCACGGGTCGGTTGTCTTCCGTCATGGGCGCTCCGCGGCGATCTTCTCGAGAGGGACAGGAAGCGTCCATCCTAGTCCTTCCGGCTCCGGCTGGCGCAGCGGAAATGGCCGTGAAACGACGGCTGTTTGACGAAAGACAATGGAGGGCACGACGCCTGCCCCGGGGCGCAACCCTCCCACTGCCATCGACTTGCATGATCCATTGGCCCGCCGCCAGTCCCGCCCACCTCGCCATCTGGGCCATCGCCGCGCTGGCGACCGCCGCCGTCATCGTCCGCCCCGGCCGCCTGCCCGAGGCCGTCTGGGCCGTGGGCGGCGCGCTGGCGCTGCTCGCGGGCGGCCTGCTGCCGGTCTCGACGGCGCTGCACGCCGTGATGGAGGGACTGGACGTGTACCTCTTTCTCACCGGCATGATGCTGCTGTCGGAACTGGCGCGCCGCGAGGGCCTGTTCGACACGCTCGCCGGCTGGGCAGTGCGCCACGCCGACGGCTCTGCGCGGCGGCTGTTCGCGCTGGTCTACGCCATCGGCGCGGTGGTGACGGTGTTCATGTCCAACGACGCGACCGCGGTGGTGCTGACGCCGGCCGTCTACGTCGTCGCCAAGAAGGCCGGCGCGAAGCCGCTGCCCTACCTGTTCGCCTGCGCGCTGATCGCCAACGCCGCCAGCTTCGTGCTGCCGATCTCCAACCCGGCCAACCTGGTCGTGTTCGGGGCCCACATGCCGCCGCTGGCGGGCTGGGTGCGCGCGTTCGCGCTGCCCTCGCTCGCGGCGATCGTCGTCACCTGGGCCGTGCTGGCGCTGGTCTTTCGCGCCGAACTGGCCACGCCGATCGAGACGGCCACGCGGGTGCAGCGCCTGTCGGGCAGCGGCCGGCTGACGGCGGCGGGCATCGCAGGCGTGGTGCTGGCGATGCTGGCGGCGTCGGCGCTGGCGCTGCCGCTCGGCGCGGCCACGCTGGGCGCCACCGCGCTGGCCATCGCCGCGGTGCAGGCCGGCAAGCGCGAGGCGCCGTGGGCCCTGCTGGAGCACGTGTCGTGGAGCGTGCTGGCACTGGTCGCCGGCCTGTTCGTGCTGGTGGCCGGCCTGGGGCGCACCGGCCTGATCGGCGCGCTGACCGAGGCCTTGCAGGCGGCCGCGCACGCGGCGCCGCGCGCGACGGCCTGGGGCGCGGGCACGCTGGTCGCGTTCGCCTCCAACCTGATGAACAACCTGCCGGCCGGCCTGGTCGCCGGCACCGCGGCCAGCTCGGGGCCGCTGCCGGCGGACATCCGCTCGGCGATCGCCATCGGCATCGACCTCGGGCCCAACCTGTCGGTCACCGGCTCGCTGGCCACCATCCTGTGGCTGGTGGCATTGCGGCGCGAGGGCGAGCACGTGTCGGCCTGGCAGTTCCTGCGCGTAGGCGCCGTGGCGATGCCACTGGCGCTGGTGGCGGCGCTCGCCTGCGTCTGAATCAGTAGACGTCGATCGTCGTCACGCTCAACGCCGGCAGGGCGAGGCTGAGGGACGAGCCGGAGACGGCCTGCGTGCCGGCCGCGACGGGCCGCACCGGGCTCTGGCCGGTGGCCGACGACGCGCTGATGCGCCACAGGTGGGCGGTGCCGGAGACCGGCAGGCCGGACAACAGCGTCTGCTTGGCCGTCGTCGCGCGGTTGATCGCCACGAACACGGTGCGCCCGGGGTGCGCGCTGTCGGTGCTCGCGTAGGCGGCCACGCTCTGCACGTCGCTCGAGCTCGCCTTGACCGCGACGTCGCCGAACGTGGCGCTGGCGCCGTCGAAGCCGCGGAACGCGCGGAAGGCGGCGAAGCAGTACGGCTCGTTGTTGCTCAGCGGCCAGTAGTTGGCCGCATGGACACCCTGGGCGCCGAAGATGCCCAGGTTGTCGGCTTGGGCAAGCGTGCCGGCGATGTGCTGGCAGCCGCCGTTGTTGTACTCGGTCAGGCCCAGCTTCATGCCCGGATCGGCGGCGGCGATCTTGGCCTGCAGGCGCGGCAGCAGGGCGATCGGGCCGCCCAGCACGTTGCGTATCCAGGAGGACTCGGAATAGCCCGTGTCCCACAGGCTGCGCGGGCTCTGGGCGATGGCCTGCACCTGCGCGTCGCTCAGCGTGCTGCCGTTCAGGTTGGTGATGCGGGTGCCGGATGGGTCGGTGGCCTCGGAGTACCAGTGGAAGTCGTACACGTCGACCAGCGGTCGGCCGTAGGCCGCGCCGGCGGTCTTGAGCGCAGCCAGGTACTTGTCGGCGAACCAGTTCGTGCCCGACGGCGTGGCCGCCAGCTCGCCCTGCCACGAATAGAGCCCGCCGAAGCCGTAGTGCGCGGGGCCGACGATCGTGACGGCGGGGAACTGGTCCTTCAGGGCCTTGGCCAGCGCGACCGTCCTGGCGATGTACGCGTCGGAGGACACGGGCGTGGCCCCCTGGATCTCCAGGTGCGTGGAGTTCCAGAGCTCGGGCTCGTTGTCCAGCTGCAGGAAGGTGGGGATCGCCGCGGTCGCGCCGAAGATACCCTGGCCCGCGAACTTCTGGTCGAGCGCCCACGCGAACTCGTCGACGTAGACCGCGTTGTCGGACGTCGACGGCGTGGTGGTGAAGGCCGCGCTGGTCTGCGTGCTCTTCTTGAAGACCAGCGGCTTGAAGCGCGTCGTGTCGGGCGGGTTGGACGTGCTCACCGGCCCGCTCTCGTCGGCCGAGACCCAGCCCTGCATCTGCACGGTGACCAGGCTCGCGGCGCCGACGGCGCGGTCGGCGGCGATGAAGGCGCGGACGGCCTCGGCGGGCGTGGCGCTGCTGCTCAGGTAGTTGTCGCTCTCGTACAGGTAGTCGCTGCCGGCGTTGGAGGCGTTGTTTTCCCAGTTGTAGGCGGTCCAGCGGTTGCCGCCGGCGCGGTCGAAGGTGGGCAGCGGGGGCGGGTTGGTGACGCCGTTGTAGAAGTTCAGGCCGTAGATGTACGGCGAGATCGCGCGGGTGCTGGCCGGAGTGAGCGTGACGGTGACGTCGGGGGTCGGAGCCGGGGACGGCGCGGGTGAGGGCGCTGGCGCTGGCGCTGGCGCTGGCGCTGGCGCTGGCGATGGCGATGGCGATGGCGCTGGTGCAGGTGCAGGTGCAGGTGCAGGTGCAGGTGCAGGTGCAGGTGCAGGTGCAG
>CAYQMX010000042.1:0-38501 GCA_964418745.1 uncultured Vitreoscilla sp. | reverse complement strand
ACTCCTACTGGACCCAGATCGCCACCACGTTTGCCGGCTACGACAATCATTTGCTTCTTGCTGCGGCCAATGAGCCCAATGTGAGCAGCCCGGCCGCGATGACCACGCTGATGGCTTATTACCAGACGTTTGTCAATGCGGTGCGCGGTGCCGGTGGCAATAACACCAACCGCTGGCTGGTGCTGCAAGGGGGTGGGGATACCTCGTGGCTCAAGACCATGCCTGTCGACCCGACCGCCGGTCGCCTGATGGTCGAATATCACAACTACACGCCTTCACTGTTCACGGTCTTCAATACCGACCAGTCGTGGGGCACGGCGATCTACTACTGGGGCGCGGCCTACCATAACCCAGCCGACCCGACTCGCAACGCCAGCTCGCCGGAAGAGGGCGCCATCGATTCGGGTTTCCAGCAGCTCGCTGATCAATATGTCGCCAAGGACATTCCCGTGATGATCGGCGAGTTCGGGGTAACGAGCAAACCGACCACCGGCGTTGCTGCAAGCTACAGCCAGGCGTCTTCGCTCTATTGGATGAAGTACGTGGCCGACTCTGCCCAGGGCCACGGCCTGAGCCCCTTCAACTGGAGCACACCGGGCGCCTTGTTCGACTACGCCACGGGTGCGATCACCAGCCAGGACGCCGTCACGGTGTTGACCGGTGGGGCCGCGCCGCCGCCTCCGAACGGTGCGCCTTACGCGGCAACCGGGCTGGTCGCGAAATCTGGCGCGGGCCAGGTGTCGCTGTCCTGGAATTCCGTCGCTGGAGCGACCAGCTACAACATCTACCGCACGGCGGAATCCGGCTACGAACCCGCCGCGCCGTCCGTCCGCGGCCTCACTGGCACGTCCTACACCGATACCGGCCTCAACGACGGCACGACCTACTACTACCAGGTGGTTGCCGTGAACAGTTCGGGACCGTCCGGTTTCTCGCCCGAGGCTCAAGCGACCACACCCGGCGTCAACCCGGACCCGACGAAGTTCAACTTCGAAACCGATGTCCAGGGCTGGTCGCCGAGCGGCGCTCAAATCGCCGCAATCGCCACCTCAGGCACGCAACACTTTGCGGGTAAGCAGTCGCTGGCCGTGAACTTCAACGGCACGAGCGCAGGCACATCGTCGCTGGACCTGGGCGACGTGGTCGTGCCCCCCGGTGCCATCGTGACCTTCCATGTCTGGGTTCCTGTCGGCCATCAGGTCTCCAATATCCAGCCCTACCTTCAGGACTTCAACTGGCAGGCCTATACCACCATCTGGTATGGCAATCTGCAAGCTGGCGCATGGAACACGCTCACCATCCAGGTGCCGCTGACATATGTGGACGGCAACGGCGTGACCCAGCCGACGATCGCACCCTTGAAGCGGCTTGGCTTGAAATTCGCGACGGGAGCGGCCTGGACAGGCACGCTCTACATCGATTCGATCGACTGGACAGCCCAATAGCCGCAGGCGTTTCCGGGGTTCGACGTCGATGCGGCTGAACTCCTGTCCTGCAGAAAACTCATGAAGAACGTATTCCATTCCATCAGCCTCGTGGCCACGCGCTGGTTCGTCCTCGCGCTCGCGTGCACGGCAACGGCTGCTGCTGCTGCGGCTCTGCCCGCCGCGGCCGGCGACACCGCCCCGGGCACCATGCGCGAGCTCACGAGCGTTCAACTGTCGCGGCTGATGTCCCCGGGCATCAACCTGGGCAACACGCTCGATGCCATCGGCGGCGAAACGGCCTGGGGAAACCCGCTGACGACCCAGGCGACGATGGATGGCTACAAGGCCGCTGGTTTCAAGAGTTTGCGTATCCCGGTAGCGTGGAGCCAGTACGCCGATGCCAGCAACAACATCAGCCCGAAGTGGATGGCGCGCGTCAAGCAGGTGGTGGACTACGCCCGCAAGGACGGCCTGTACGTCGTCATCAACATTCATTGGGACGGCGGCTGGCTGAACAAGCCCACCTACGCCACCCAGGCTGCGACCAACGCCAAGCTGGTCAAGTTCTGGACGCAGATCGCCAATACCTTCAAGGACTACGACGACACCCTGTTGTTCGCCGCCATGAACGAGGTGGGCATGGACGGGCAGCCCTGGGGCACGCCCATCACCGCCGAATGGGCAGCCGTCCAGAACGGCTACAACCAGGTCTTCGTCGATGCCGTGCGTGCCACCGGCGGCAACAACGCCAGGCGTCATCTGGTCGTGCAGGCCTACTTCACGAGCATAGACAACGCGGTGACCATCAACACGGTGCCCACCGACACCGTGGCCAAGCGCCTGTTCATGGAGGTGCACAACTACGACCCGTCCAACTTCACGATCAACGGCGAGAGCAAGATCTGGCAATGGGGCGCGACCGCGACCGACCCGGCGGCCACCGAGACCTGGGCCAACGAGGCCTACATCGACGCCCTGTTCCAGAAGATGAAGACGCACTTCGTCGACCGCGGCGTGGCCGTGATCGTCGGCGAGTACGGCGTCTATCTGAAGCCGAACTATCCGGGCATGGTCGCTTACCGCAATCGCTGGGCCGACTACCTCACGCACTCGATGGTGCAGCATGGCCTGGTGCCGATGTGGTGGGACACGGGCGGGCTGATCGACCGCGTGAGCGGGGCCCGGAAAGAGCCTGAACTGGTGAAGCAGATCGTCGAGGCCGCCAAGTGAGGGGTGGCTGCCTTTCCATCAACAGGCCGACGTATCGCCGCCTCATCAACATTCTGGTGATCGGCATCGTCCTTTGCGCATGCAATCTGGCCGATGCGAAGCCACCCTACCTCAGGGCGCATGGCAGCGCGACGCAATTGATCGTCAACGAAAAGCCCTATCTCATCGTCGGGGGGCAGGTGCACAACTCGTCCTCGGGCAACCCCGAGTACTTCGACCGCACGGTGAGCAAGCTGGTTCAGATGCACGCCAACACGGTGTTTGCGCCAGTCACCTGGGAACTGCTCGAGCCCAGCGAGGGCCGCTACGACTTCGGGCAGCTCGAAGCCATGGTCCACACGGCACGCCAGCACCATGTGAAGCTGGTTCTGCTGTGGTTTGGCAGCTGGAAGAATGGCGTGTCCCAATACGCGCCGGCCTGGGTGCGTCGAGACACCGTTCGCTTCCCGCGTGCGCTCGATGCGAACGGGCACCCCATGTCCGCGCTTTCCACCTTCGGTCAGGCGTCCCGCGATGCGGACAAGGCCGCCTTCACCGCGATGATGAAACACCTGCGCCAGATCGACGCGAAGGACAGCACGGTCATCATGGTGCAGGTCGAGAACGAGACCGGCCTGTTTGAATCGCGCGACCACCGCCCCGAAGCCGACGGCGCATTGGCGGCTCAGGTTCCCCAGCCACTGATCGACCACCTGGTCGCCAACAAGGGCCGTCTCGCGCCGCATCTCGAGGCGCTCTGGGAACACAACGGGCGCAAGGAGCGCGGCACCTGGGGCGAAGTCTTCGGCAACACCAAGGACGGCGACGAGGTCTTCATGGCCTGGCGCTACGCGTCCTACCTTGGCGACATCGCTGCCTCCGGCAAAGCCGCCTACGATCTCCCGCTCTACGTGAATGCCTGGCTGGCGGGCAACGACCAACCCGGCGGGTTCCCTTCCGGCGGCCCCGTCCACCGGGTCATCGATGTGTGGAAGGCCGCTGCGCCAGCGATCGCCATTTGCGCGCCGGATATCTACGCCAACAATTTCAAGGAAGTCACCGCCAGCTACCACCGGGCCGACAATCCGCTATTCATCCCCGAGACCCACGCCGACGTCTGGTACAAGCCGTCCGCCGTCGACCTGAACCAGGCCGCGCGCAATGTGTTCTGGGCGGTATCCCATCACGACGCGATCGGCTTTTCGCCTTTCGGCCTGGAGGGCCAGGCAGTGGACGGCCCCATTGCGAAGAGCCTCAAGCTCGTGGGCGAACTCAGCCCCCTGATCCTCCAGTTCCAGGGAACGGGCCGGATGGAGGGCATCCTGCAGGCCGAAGAGCCCAGGAGCGCAGCCCCGCAACTGGAAGGGGTCAAGGAAGCGACCGGTGCGCCGTCCAGCCGCGACGTCACGCTGGGTGGCTACGTGGCGCACGTCATCTACAGCACGACGTCCCCGGACGACCGCGCCTACGGACTCATCGTCAACACCGCGCCGGATGAATTCCTGATCGCAGGTGACGGCCTGGCCGTGTACTTCTCTTCTGCGACGCAGCGCGAAGTCGGCATCGCCGAGGTCTGGGAGCAGGTCTACAGCAAGGGCCAGTGGGTCAACGGGCGACGCCTGAACGGAGACCAGACCAACCAAGGCAGCGCGGTTCAAATTCCCTTCTGGCGTTGGGACAACTTCGACGCCGCCACCGGCCCTCGGGTGGTGAAGGTGAAACTCTTCTCGCACGACTGATGCGCCCCCCTCCACGCCGGCAAGCCAATTCACGCGGCAATATCAATGACTTCATCATGAACAAGACCTTCAAGTTCTTCGCGATGAGCTTGGCGTCCCTGACGCTCAGCGCATCATTCGCATACAACGCCAGCGCTGCGGACATGCGCGATCTGACCAGCGTGCAGTTGTCGCGCGAGATGGTGCCCGGCATCAACCTGGGCAACACGCTTGAAGCCCTTCCTGCCGAGACATCCTGGGGTGCGCCGCTGACGACGCAGGCCACCATGGATGGCTACAAGGCGGCGGGCTTCAAGAGCGTGCGCATCCCGGTGGCCTGGAGCCAGTACGCCGACGCCAACTACACCATCAGACCGGCCTGGATGGCCCGCGTGACCCAGGTGGTGGACTACGCCCGCAAGGCCGGCCTTTACGCTGTCATCAACGTTCACTGGGACGGTGGCTGGATGGACCATCCCACCTACGCCGAGCAGGCGGGCATCAACGCCAGGTTGACCAAGCTGTGGACCCAGATCGCGACCAACTTCAAGAACTACGACGACCACCTGCTGTTCGCCGGCACCAATGAAGTGGGCATGCAGGCACCCTGGGGGACGCCGATCGCGCCGGAGTGGGCCAAGGTACAGAACGGCTTCAACCAGGCGTTTGTCGACGCGGTGCGTGCCACGGGCGGCAACAACGCCCGGCGCCACCTGGTGGTGCAGGCCTATTGGACGAGCATAGAGCATGCGGTGTCGATCAACACCATGCCCACCGACACCGTGCCCAACCGCCTGTTCATGGAGGTGCACAACTACGACCCCTACAACTTCAGCCTCAACGGCGACAGCAAGATCTGGCAATGGGGTGCCGGCGCCACCGATGCGGCGGCCACCGAGACCTGGGCCAACGAAGCCTACTTCGACAAGATGTTCAGGAGCATGAAGACGCGCTTCGTCGACCAGGGCGTGGCCGTGATCGTGGGCGAGTACGGTGCCTACGTGAAACCCAAATACCCGGGCATGGCCGAGTACCGCAAGGTCTGGGCCAAGTACGTCACGCACTCCATCGTCCAGAACGGCCTGGTGCCGATGTGGTGGGACACCGGTGAACTGATTGACCGGGTGACCGGTGCACAGAAGGAACCCGCCGTGATCAAGGTGATCATCGATGCCGCGAAGTGAGGATGCGTCCATGAAGAACAAGAAGTACCCCAGGCCTCGACTTCTCAAACTGGCACTGGCACTCAGCGTTGCCACTGGTGCGCTGGCACAAGGCCCGCAGGCCGTCGCGACGAGTCCACGCGCAAAAGCCGACACCATGGCCGCCGAACTGGTAGCCAAGATGACGCTGGACGAGAAGATCGACCAGCTCCTGAACGTCGCCCCCGCCATCCCGCGCCTGGGCGTGCCGGGCTACGGCTGGTGGACCGAGTCGCTGCACGGGGCGATCGGTCCGGTGCCCACCACCAATTTCCCCGAGCCGATCGGGTTGGCGGCGACCTTCGATGCGCCGCTGGTCCGGGAAGTGGCTGGGGCCATCAGCCTCGAAGTCCGCGCGCTGCACAAGCTGAGCGGTGGCGGGCTCGACACCTGGGCCCCCAACATCAACATCTTTCGCGACCCGCGATGGGGGCGCGGGCAGGAAACCTATGGCGAAGATCCCTACCTGACGGCGACCCTGGGTGTCGCCTACGTCACCGGAATGCAGGGGCAGAACCCCGAACTGCCCGACGTGATCGCCACGCCCAAGCACTTCGCGGTGCACAGCGGGCCGGAATCGACGCGCCACTCGGCCAACGTCTTCGCCAGCCCGCACGACCTCGAAGACACCTACCTGCCGGCCTTCCGCGCCGCCATCGTCGACGCCAAGGCGGGCTCGGTGATGTGTGCCTACAACCGCGTCGACGGTCAGCCCGCCTGCGCCAGCGGCCCGCTGCTGAAGGACCGGCTGCGCGGTGCCTGGGGCTTCAAGGGCTACGTCGTGTCGGACTGCGATGCGGTCACGGACATCGATGGCGGGCACAAATACGCGCCCGACGGTGCTGCTGCCGTCGCGGCGGCGCTCAAGGCCGGCGTCGACAACGAATGCCAGACCAGCGTGTGGTCCAGGCGGCCGCAGCTGCTGCAGCGCTACAAGGACGCCCTTGCCCGAGGCCTGATCACCGCCGCCGACATCGACCGCGCGCTGGTGCGGCTGTTCTCGGCGCGGCTGCGCACGGGCGACCTGCCCGGGCCGGCCCGTACCGCGGTTGCGGCGTCGGCGATCGACAGCCCCGCGCACCAGGCGCTCGCGCTCAGGAGCGCCACCGAAAGCCTGGTGCTGCTGAAGAACGACGGCGTTCTGCCCTTGAAGCCCGGCGTGCGCATCGCGCTCGTCGGCCCGCTCGCCGATGCCACGCGCGTGCTGCGCGGCAACTACTCGTCCGAGCGTACCGGGGCCGCCGTGTCCATCCAGGATGGCCTGCGGCAGGCGCTGCCGCAGGCGAGCATCAGCCTGGTGCCATTCACGGCGTCCATCACCGATGGCGATCCGGTGCCCGGTTCGGCCTTCGTCACGCCCGACGGCCAACCCGGCCTGCGCGCCGAGTACCACAAGGCCGCTGCCGACGGCGGCTACGAAGCCCAGGCGATCCTCACCCAGGTCGAACCGCACGTGGTGTCCAACGCCGCGCAACACCCCGAAGTCGGCGGCCGCTACAAGGTGGTCTGGACCGGCTTCCTGGTGCCGCCGGCCAGCGGCAGCTACCGCATCGGCATGGCCGGCATCAAGGGCGACGTGGCCACCGGCGGGGCCGGCGTCCATGCCGAGGCCTATCCGAGCTGGGGCGAAC
Organism: uncultured Vitreoscilla sp.; assembly: GCA_964418745.1. Taxonomy (GTDB): domain Bacteria; phylum Pseudomonadota; class Gammaproteobacteria; order Burkholderiales; family Burkholderiaceae_C; genus Scleromatobacter. The sequence continues at coordinate 31,314 of CAYQMX010000042.1, read as the reverse complement.
CGCCCAAGCTCACCGATGTGGTCCTGGAAAAGGGCCACCGCTACGCCGTGCGGCTGGAGAGCGAGCCGGGCGTCGGACCGTCCTCGAGCCTGCTCTGGAAGCGGGTCACGAACGACCTGGACGGCGAACTCAAGGCCGCAGTCGCCAAGGCCGACGTGGTGGTCGCTGCCCTGGGCCTGACCTCGGACATCGAAGGCGAGGAGATGCCCATCGCCATCGACGGCTTCGCCGGCGGCGATCGCACCTCGCTCGACCTGCCGCCCGACCAGCGCCACCTGCTGGAAGCCGCCAAGGCCTTGGGCAAGCCCGTGATCGTCGTGCTGATGAACGGAGGCGCGCTCGGCCTGGATTGGGCCAAGGACAACGCCGCGGCGATCCTGGAGGCCTGGTACCCGGGTCAGGCCGGCGGCCGGGCGATCGCCGACGTGTTGACGGGCCAGGCCGACCCGGGAGGCCGCCTGCCGGTCACCTTCTACCGCAGCGTCGCCGACCTGCCGCCCTTCGACGACTATGCGATGCAGGGGCGCACGTATCGCTACTTCGGCGGCAAGCCGGTCTACCCCTTCGGCCACGGGCTGAGCTACACCCGGTTCAGCTACGGCGGCTTGCGTGTCGTGCCAGTCAGCGGAGCGCCCGAAAGCGGACTGCGCGTCACCGCCACCGTGCGCAACGCCGGCACCCGCAGGGGAGACGAGGTCGCGCAGCTCTACATCACCCCACCGGCCGCCCCCGGCATGCCGCGACTTGCGCTGCGCGGCGTCCAGCGCGTCAGCCTGGAGCCCGGCCAATCGGCCCGGCTGACATTCGACTTGTCGCCCAGGGACCTGAGCTTCGTGACTGCCGCGGGGGAGCGTCGGCTGCTGCCGGGCCGCTACGAGCTTTCCGTGGGCGGTGGGCAACCCGGCACGGGTGTCGCGGCGCTGAATGCCACCTACGCCATCAAGACCGAAACCAGGCTCCCGGAGTAGGCCCCTGGGACGAGTTCCCCGCGCGGCTTCGGCGATGCCAGGAACGGGGATGGGCCTGGCCCACCCCGCTGGAAGGCCCTCAGCGGGCCCTCGGAGCCGGTCTAGCGGCCCGCCAGCGGCTCGAGTACCACCGCAGCGCCGCCCGCGGCCGCGAGCGGCAGTTCCAGGACATCGGTGGACGAGACGGTGCGCTGGATGCGCCGGACCTCGTTGGGCGTCTTGCCGTCCACCCATGACGTCGCGCGGTAGCGCCCTGCAGGCAGGAACTTCAGCGTCACGCGCTCCGTTCTCGCCTCGTCCGAGGTCATCGCGCCAAGGTACCACGACTTGCCGGCGCGCCGCGCCAGCACGATGTCCCGGCCGGGCTCGCCGGCGATGAAGCGCGTTTCGTCCCACGCCGTCGGCACGCTGCGGATGAAGTCGAAGCCGTCGGCGTCGCGGTAGGCCTGCGGATCGTCGGACACCATCTGCAACGGGCTGTCGTAGACCACGTACATCGCCAGCGCCTGTCCGCGGGTGGTCTGGGTCATCGGCATCAGCGCGCGGACGTCGAAGGTCGCCGGCGTGCCGTTGCGAAAGCCCCCCGGCGTGTAGTCCATCGGGCCGGCCAGCATGCGCGTATACGGCAGCATGAGGTTGTGGCGCGGCGTGACGTTCCTGTTCATCTTGTTCCACTCTGCACCCAGCACGCCCTCCTGGGTGATGAAGTTCGGAAACGTCCGTTCCAGCCCGGCCGGCACATAGGCGCCGTGCAGATCGAGCAGCAGATGGCGCTTGGCCGTCTCTGCCGCAATGCGCTGGTAGAAGGCGACGACGTCCTGGTCATCGCGGTTCATGAAGTCGACCTTGACGCCCTGGATGCCCCAGCGGACGTAGGTGTCCAGCACCTGCTCCATGCGTGGCGCCACGTGGTCCCAGTGGGCCCAGAGGATCAGGCCCACCCCCTTGTCTTGCGCATAGCGCACGAGCCCGGGCATGTCGATGCCCTCGGCCGCCTGCGTGATGTCGGTCGTGGGCAGGGCATCGCAGCAGCCCGGCCCCGTGCCGTGCGCCCAGCCCGCATCGATCAGGTAGTAGCGCAAGCCCGCTGCCGCGGCGAAATCGATGAAGCGGCGATAGGCCTGAATGTCCGGCTTCATGCCTTCCAGCGGACCGGACCACCAGTCCCATGCGGCCTTGCCCGGTTGCACCCAGCTGAAATCGCCGCGCGGCGGCGGATTGAGATTGCCGATCAGCTCCGAGGAAATCAGGTCGCCCGCGCGGTCGCCCATCATGACGACCCGCCAGGCCGTGCTCAGGCCGGAAGGTGAGACGACCGCGGCGCCGGCGCGTCCCGGCACGCCCGACAGCTTCACCCGCAGGGCATCGCCCTCGCGCCAGAGCGAAGCACCCGCATAGCCCTCCAGGTCGGCCTGAAGCAGTGCGTAGTGGGTGCGGCCCGAGGGCGTGGCGCAGACGACGGGCAGGTCATAGGCGATGCCGGCGCGCATCTGCGAGAACCTGAGGTGTTCGAAGCTGGTCTCATGGGCACCGTTTGCAGGCGCCACGAGGCATGGCGCGTCGCCAGCAGGGACGAAGGTCGTGCGTTCGCCGAGCACGCTCACGGGCGCCGGTCCGTCCAGCCGATAGCGGAAGGCCACCCCATCGTCGTAGGCGCGGACGTCCACCAGCAAGCGGCGGCCCTCCCCGCTCGTCTCGCGAAAGACCAGCGTGGCGCCGCGATAGTGGTTCCTCGCGCGGGAGGCCTTGGTCGCGACCAGCGGGATGGACTCGTCAACCAGGATGTCGCTACGGGCCTCGAGGGCGACGTTGCCCAGCGGGTGGTCGGAGAGATCCAGCCCGAGCGCCGACTCCGCGACGACGGGTTCTCCCCGTCGAGCGATCGAGAACCGCTGGGCATCGGCGCGAATGCGCAAGGCGACGAGGCCGTCGGGCGACGCGACCTCGATGGCCGGCATCGGCTCGGTGGTCGGGGCGGCGCCTGCGGCAGCCAGGAAGATCGATGTCCACGCCCCCAGGGCGAGTCGGATGATTTGCATGTCTTGTCTCGGTGTCGTCGTTGTCATGCAGCGAGGCGTTCGCCGCTGCCGCACGCGGCGCGCGCGTCAGGCGAGGCCGGGCCCGCGCATCTTCAGCACGATCGCGCTCGCGCCGGCCAGCCCCTCGGGCAGGCGCACCTCGAGTCCCTTGCGGCTGCGCGTGAATGCCGCCGCGCCCGCCCCCAGCACCTCGACGCTGCCGATCGCCCCCGGCGCGAGGGCCGAATCCTGCGCGAGCGACCCGATGCGCAACGTGCCGGAGCGCGGCCATCCGAGCGCGATGGCGTACAGGGCGTCGCCCTTGGTGGTGAAGCGGATGTCTTCCGCGGTGAAGGACGACGCCTGCCCTTCGCTCATCATGCCGCCGGCCACGCGCGTCGGGCCTTCACCGAAGCTGCGCCAGGGGCGCGTGCCGTGGATGGCCTCGCCGTTGCGCGCCATCCACTCGGCCAGCGCCGCCAGGATCTTGTGCTCGTCGTCGTCGATGCTGCCGTCGCCCCGCACCGGGACGGACAGCAGCAGGTTGCCGTTCTTCGAGACCGTGTCGCACAGGCGATGGATCACCGACTGGGCCGACTTGTAGCTGTGGTCGTTGAACCGGCCCCGGTTGTAGTGCCAGTCGCCGATGCAGGTGTCGGTCTGCCACGGCAGCGGCTCGATGCCTTCGCGGAACCCCCGCTCGACGTCCTCGACCAGCGCGGCCCGCCGCTCCGGCGGAAGACCCTTGGCATTGATCACCGCATCCAGGCGGCCGTCGTGCCAATCCAGGCTCGCGTTGTAGTAGTGGGCCGCGATGTCCAGGCCGGCCTGTCCCAGCGGCAGTCCGGCGTTGTCGAAGTAGACGAGGTCGGGCCGGTAGCTGTCGATGAGATCGCGGGCCCGCAGAAACCAGGAGCGCGTGAACGCCGGATTGCCGGCGGGCGGCTTTTCGTCCCAGTTGCCCGTGTTCTGGTCGTGCCATTCCTGCGCGGTGCGGGTCGTGGCGATGCCCTCGGGCATCACGATGTTGCGGCCGGTGTAGAGATCCTGCGGATCCAGGCCGTCCCACCACTTGCCACGCCCGTCTTCCTTGCTCAGGCGGAAGCCGTCGTAGCGCTGGCCGGCGAGCGGCCCCTCGGGATCGTAGCCATAGGCCGTCTGCAACCAATGCCAGGCGTGGGCCGAATGGTTGCTGACGCCGAAGCGCAGGCCGCGCGCCCGGGCGACACGGGCCCAGGTACCGACGATGTCGCGCCTGGGCCCGACACGTACCGAATTCCACGGGTGGTACTTCGAGTCGTACGCGTCGAAGTTGTCATGGTGGTTGGCCAGGGCCACGAAGTAGCGCGCCCCGGCCTTGGCATAGAGATCCATCAGCGCCTCCGGATCCCACCTCTCCGCCTTCCAGCGGTTCTGCATCTCCATGAAGCCGGAGCGCGTCGGATGCCCGTAGGTCCGCACGTGATGCTCGTACTGCCAATGGCCCTGGATGTACATGTTGCGCGCATACCAGTCGCCGACTTCCGGCACGCACTGCGCGCTCCAATGCGCCCAGATGCCGAACTTCGCGTCGCGGAACCAATCGGGTGTCTGGTAGCCGTCGACCAGCGAGGGCCAGGTCGGCTGGAAACGCGCAGGCACCGGGGTGGCCTGCGCGGCGGCGATCCGCAGCGAGGCCACGGCGCTGGCGGATCCGAGAAGGGAACGTCTGGAAATCTTCATGGGGTCTACTCGGCAGAAGCGATGGAACGGCAGCGCCGCTCGAGCGGCGGGCCAGCGATGCTGGAAGCCGCGCAAGCGGCGAGCACGACGGGACCGACCATGCGCGCGAGAGTGCCGGGGGCTGCGCAGATCGGCCGCGTGTACGGGTGCATTGGCAAGCGCACGTCGACGACGTCGCCGTCGCACCAGTGGCGGTCGATCTCGACGAAACGCCCGGGCACCTCGCTCACCGTGAACGTGCGGCCGTTGATCGCCACGGCGAGCCGTCGACACCAGGCCGGATGCCGCAGGCGCATCGCGAATCGGACGCGACGCGCGCAGGAGATCGAGATCCGGGTGGCGGCTTCGTCTGGAAAGTTGGTGTGCTGCCTCAGCTGCAGGCGCTTGTCGCACCAGTCCAGCCGCGACGCGATGAATTGGCTGACGTACAGCACGTCGCCGCGCTGGGCATAGATCGCATCGGCCGCGCTCAGGCTCGCATCAGGGAACGCCAGGGGCGTGTTGAACAGGATGCGCTCCTGGCAGTCGGCGTAGCCCGCCAGGGGGCTGGCTGCGAAGAGCAGGCGCGTGAGCCGCAGCAGATCGTCCACGTGCCTGGCCTGCCCGCCCTGCCCCGGGGCTGGACGACCGGGCGCATGGCCGGCCGCGAGGCAGTCGTCAGCCAGGTCTTCGCAGGCGACGGGACCGGACACCGTTCCGTCGCGCCAGAACGGCTGCGCGGCAAGGAGACCATCTTCCCGGCACTGGAGCCCGTGCAGGCGCGCGAGCCCGACGAGTTCGATGATCCGCGCCGCAGTATGCGCACCGGCCGGCAGGCCGCGCCCCTGGGCCAGCGCATCGAGCGATGCACGATCGCTGAAACGCTCGGCCAGCCGCAGGTAGCGCCGCTGCCCGGTCAGCGTGAACAGGTCAGCCAGCACTTCGCTCATGCCGCCGTTCGCCTGAGGCAGCCGCGGCTGTAGCCGGCTGTCGCCGCATGCCTGGACGGCCTCCTCGATTCCATCGACGAGGCGAGCGAATACCGGCAACGCACGCGGCAGGCGCGCATGCAGGTGCGCGTCGCGCAGCCCGGCCAGGAGATCCTGCAGCCCGTGCCGCGAGGCCTGGTTCGCCTCCGGCACGATGCCGGAGAACGCTCCTGCCCAGACGCCGCCCGCGGCATGCTGACAGGCACGCAGCTCGTTGACCACCCGGTCCGCGCGTTCCCTCAGTGGTGCCTCGTGCGTGGCGGCCCAGGTCAGCGAGCATGCGCTCAGGTACCGGCCCAGCACGTCGCCGGCGCATGTCGCGTCCGTCGGCGGCTCGCACGGAAGCGTTCGGGCATCGCTGCAATACCGTGGTGGCAGGCCGGCCTCGACACGGAAGTCGTGCAGCAGGCGCTCCACGTCCAGTGCCAACAGCTGGCGGCTGCCTGCGGTGCGGGCGGACTCGAACGGGCCCGCGAGCAGGTTCACCTCGGAGGGCGCAAAGAAGCCGACCGCGGGCTGCGCCGGCGTGTCCGCGCGCGTCGCGACGTCGGGCTTCGCGCGCAGCCGCGCACCCGACGTCCAGCCGGGCGAAGCCAGCGCCAGCAAGCAGGCAGTCATCGTTGCACCGACCGCCAGGCTGCTCGAGTCATGCCGCCTCCGTCATGCGCGTCGCGCCTAGACGATGCCGCGCGTACGGATGACTTCGGCGTAGTAGCGCGCCGAGAGCTTGGGGGTGCGGCGGAGTGACTCGTAGTCGCAGTGCACGATGCCGAAGCGGCGTTGGTATCCGTCTTCCCATTCGAAGTTGTCGATGAAGGACCAGAGGAAATAGCCGTCGACGGGCACCCCGTCGGCAATGGCCCGCTGCACCTCGCGCAGGTGGCTGCGCAGGTAGTCGCGCCGGTGCAGGTCGATCACCTCGGCGTTGATGACCGGCTCCTCGTCATAGCCGCAGCCGTTCTCGGTGATGTAGATCGACTTGTGGCCGTAGAGCTCGTGGCACATGCGCGTGGCCCAGTAGACGGCCTGGGGCACGATGTTCAGCCACGGGCTGTCGGCGCGCGGATAGGACGCCGGGAGCGCCAAGGTCTCCCAAGGCTGGCCGTCGCGGCCCGCGCGCACGTAGGTGGCCGTGTAGATGTTGAGGCCCAGGAAGTCGGTGGGCAGGCTGATCAGGTCGAAGTCGCCCGGCTCGACGACAGGTGCGTCGGCGCCCGCGCGCTGCAGGTAGGCTTCGGAGTAGCCGCCCGCGTGCATGGCGCCGAGGAGGTGGACATTCTTGTCGAGGAACCATGCCTTGGCGGCGGCGATGTCGGCGGGGATCTCCATCACCGGGACGCTGACGTCGCAGTTGTCGGTCAGCCCGACGCGTGCGCCCGGCCCGCCATGCTCGCGCACCGCGCGCACGGCGTGGCCGTGGCACAGCAAGGCATGGTGATAGGTCTGGTTCACGACGGCGGGGCTTTCCCGGCGGCCGGGCGCCTTGCTGCCGGTGCCATAGGCGAGCGCCGTGAAGCAGCGGATCTCGTTGAGCGTGATCCAGTCCGTGACGATGGCACCGAACTCCTTGACGACGGTCTCGGCGTAGCGCGCGAACGCCTCGACGGTGACGCGCGAGGTCCATCCGCCGCGGTCTTCCAGCGCCTGCGGAAGGTCCCAGTGGAACAACGTGACCCAGGGCTTGATGCCGTGGCGCGTCATGCTGGCCAGGAGGCGGTGGTAGAAATCGAGGCCGGCCTGGTTGAGCTCGCCGTCGCCCTGCGGATAGATACGCGGCCACGCGATCGACAATCGGTAGTGTTCCACGCCCAGCGACTTCATCAGCGCGAAGTCCTCGTCGAATCGGTGATAGTGGTCGCACGCGATGTCGAGGTTGTGGCCGCCGGCGACCTTGCCCGGCACGCGGGCGAAGCGGTCCCAGATCGATTCGCCCTTGCCGTCCTTGAACGCGGCGCCTTCGATCTGCGCCGACGCCGCGGCGACGCCGAAGACGAATGTGGATGGAAAGAGATTTCCTGGATGGATCGTGTTCATGGGTTCATCAGTTTCTGCAAGGTGGGCTGCATGCTGCGCGCCCAGATTCGGTAGCCGGCTTCGTTCGGGTGGAGCAGGTCGGGCATGAAGGACCTGGACAGCGAGCCGTCGGGCCCGGTCATGTCCTTGCCGATGTCGAGGAAGAACACGTGGCGACCGTCGGCCAGTGCAGCGATGCGCGCATTGACCTGGTCGTTGATCCGCCTCAGAGGGGCGTCGGGACGCTCCTCGCGCGGAAAGACCGCCAGCAGCAGCACGCTGGCGCCGGGCATGCGTTGGCGCAGTTCCTCGACCAGGCGCGCAATGCCTGCGGCGGTGGTGGCCGGGTCTTCCTGGCGATGGCCCGTGTTGTTGGTGCCGATCATCAGCACCACCACCTTGGGCGAGAGGCCGTCCACCTCGCCGTGCTGCAGGCGCCAGAGGACGTTCTCGGTGCGGTCGCCGCCGAAGCCCAGATCGAGGGCGTGATAGGGCTTGTAGTACTCGTCCCAGACCGGACGACCCGCAGTTTCCCAGCCCTGCGTGATGGAATCGCCAACGAAGACGACCTGCGGCTGTCGACCCGCCGCCATGAGCGTTCGTCGCTCCTGCAGCTTCTCCTCATGGCGCGGCATCCACCAATCCAGCGCCCAGGACTCGGTCAGCGGCTCGGGCGTGACCGACGCCACGAGAAAGTCGGTGCACGCGACGTTGGGCTGGCCATCGGGCACGATCCGCACATTGGCGAGCGCTACCTGTCCGACGTTGCCGCTCTCAATCGCGAAGGGCTGGTTCACCGCGCTGAAATCGTTGCGGTCGCGCGCGAAGCAGCGCAGCGGAATCGACAGATGCGTCCAGCCCGTGCCCTGCAAGGCCCGGGAGGGCAGGACGTAGCGGACCTTGCTGCCGCAGTCCTTGCCGCAGCCCATCGCGAAGGTCAGGCCGGCCTTGGCCATGTCCAGCACCTCGAGGTCGAACTCGATCGCGCCGCCGGGCAGGTAGGCGCGCAGGTCCATGGGCTTGTCGGCCACGAGACGCAGGCTGGCGAACCAGGTGTCCTCCCAGTGCAGCGTGAGGGCGTCGGCGCCGCTCTCCCTGGCCGAGACGTGCACGGACGCCTGGCTCCTGGTCGCTGGCGACTTCGGCAGGATCTCCGCCGAACCGCCCTTCATGTCCTGTTCGCCGTCAGCCGCTGCGATCTGCACCCGCAGCCCGGCATGCGGCTGACCGTCGTAGAGCGTCAATGCCTGGGGAGCGGCAGGCGCCCGCGCCGCGCACCCCGCCATCATCGACCACGCGGACAGCGCCAGCAGGCCCCGTCGCAGATTCCTTCGCTGCATCCTCATGGCTCAATACCGGCCCATCCGGACCTTGAGTACGGTGGGCCTGCCGGTGAAATTCAGCCCCCAGTCGGTCTGGTCGCCATTCCAGTTTCGCTCCATCACCCAATGGCCCGCGGCGTCGAAGCTGCCCTCTTCGGCGCGCGCGATCATGGAACCGTGCCCATCGCCCGCCGGCTCGCCGTCGAGCCGCACGCGTGCGTACTGGCCGACGAGGATGAATTCGTCGTCCGAGATCTGGGCCACCGCCAGGCCGCCCAGGAGCTGGCTGGCGTGCGGCGGCGGCTCCTTCGCATTGCCCTCGAAGGTCTTCTCGCCGAATTGCCACTGCCCGAACGAGACGGTGGCCTTCCAGCCCTTCAGGACGAGGATCTGGTCGGCGTGATCCTCCCTTTCGGCAATGCCCTGGGTGCGCCCCTCGAACGCCCAGCGGGCCCATTGGCGTTGCATGGGCGCGAAGGCGGCGTAGATCTTCGCGAACGGATCCACCATCCGGTGGTCGGCGAACTTGGAGCCCAACGGGAAGTTGGCATAGTCGGCGTAGTCGATCCCGAACGGGCTCACGCCGATCGAGCCACGGCCCAGCACCTGGTAGACATAGCGCGGATACACCTCCGCGTTGCCCATCTCCGGCACCCACAGCGCATTGTCGGGACGCTGGAACTTGTCGATCGCGCCCTGGACCTGCGCCGACTCCGGTCGGTAGAGGTCGGGCGCAACGATGTCGACGTGCGGCGCCGCCGCCTTGAAGATGTCGATCACGTCGTAGGTGGGCCCGCCGCTGGCGAAGTCGTTGTTCCAGGGCGCCGTCGGCACGACGGAGTCGCGCAAGGCGTTGTTCAGGTACATCGGCAGGTCGTACACCGCGCGCCCCGCGCGCGCGATCTCCTCGATGTAGCGCGCGACGGCCCAGGCGTGGAAATACTGGTCGGCATAGGCGCCGTACACGGCAGCCCAGTTGCCGTGCGTCGCGCCGGGAACGGGGGATTTCTTGCGCTGCAGCACGGCGGCCGGCACGTCCTGTTCGAAGGCGGCCTGGGCGCGCGCGCCGAAATCCCTTGCCTGTCCGTACGTGCCGATCTCGTTCTCGACCTGCACCATGAGGACGGTGTGCCGCGCCCCGTCCACGTTCTTGAGGTGCTGCATCAGCGCGACGAAGGCGCGCTTGTCCGCGCGCAGCGTCTCCTCGCCGAAAGGCGAGAGGCAGTAGCTGAGCTTGCCGTCCTTGCCCACCATGCGGGGGAAGCGCCGGTTGTCGAACTTCACCCACTCCGGCGTGTACTGCGGGCTGGTGTTCTTCCAGGTCCCGAACCACAGCAGCACCAGGTGCACCTGGTGCGCGCGGGCCTGCGCGATCAAGGTGTCCACGAAGCTGAAATCGAACTTCCCTTCGACCGGCTCGACCTGCTCCCACGCCACCGGTGTCTCCACGGTGTTGGCGTGCAGGTCGTGGATCGCCGGCCAGACCTGTTCCAGGGCTTTCGGGTAGTTGCTCGAGTTGTGGACCTGGGCCCCCAGGATCGTGAACGGCGCACCATCGACCATCAGCGCATGGCGACCCTCGTGCTCGACGACCCGCGGCCCCTCTGGCGTCGGCTCGGCGGCATGGACACAGGCGCCCGCCGCGGACAGCAGCAAGGCGGCCGCAACGGGACGGAAGAGGCGTTTGGTATCAGTCATTCTTCATTTCATGAGCGTTCCGCCGGCGCGTCGACCGCATGGAACGTACTGGGGGGTAGGCGGGTTCATCAGGCGGCGTGCTCGATGGGCACGTCCACGCTGAGGTCCGCCATCAGCGGGCGCGTCAGGCGGTAGCGGGCGAGCGCGGCCGCGCCCACTGCGACGGCATCCTGGCCGAAGCGGGACGTGCGGACATTCGGCGGCGTGAGGTTGGCGGCTTGGGCATACTCGTTGAGCGTACGCAGCGCGGGCTGCAGGAAGACATCGCCCAGGTCGGCCATCTGGCCGCCGATCACGATGCAGCCCGGGTCGTAGGCCGCCGCGAGGTTCTGCAGCAGGACGCCCAGGTAGCCGCCGGCCTTCTTGACGGCACGCAGGGTCTCCGGGTCCTTGTCCTTCACCAGGCGCCGGATCTCGTCGAGCGCTCGCGGATGCTCCTCGGAGGTACCGAGGATGGAGCGCGAGCCGATCATGGCTTCGGCGCAGCCGCGGCGGCCACACGAGCAGACGGGCCCGTTGATCTGCAGCACCATGTGCCCGACTTCGCCTGCGAAGCCACGATTGCCGGTGAGCAGGCGGTCGTTGAAGATCACGCCGGCGCCCACGCCCTGGTTCATGCTCAGGTACAGGAGCGGATCCGCGGCGGCCGAGTGATTGAATTCCATCTCGCCCAACGCCGCGACATCGGCTTCGTTCTGCAGGTAGATCGGCACATCCGCGAGCGCGGTGCCGACGATCTTCTGCCGCAGCATCGCGCCGAACGGGACGTCGCGCCAACCCAGGTTCGGCGCGAAATGCAGGAAGCCGGTCGCCTCGTCCACTCCGCCGGGAAGGCCCACGCCCAGGCCGATGACACGCTGCTTGTCGGTGTCCAGGTGGGCGAGCACCTTCAGCATGGCCGTCGCCAGGGCCGCGACGCAGGCCTTGGCGCTCTTGCTGGCGCCGTAGTTCGCCACGGCGGTTGCGCACACTTCGCCGGTCAAGGACGTGGCGACCACGCGTGCGGATTCGATGCCGACTTCGGCACCGAGCAGCATCAGCCGGCCCTGGTCGATGAACAGCGGCGTCGGCCGCCGACCCAGGTCGCCGGTGGCGACGATTTCGCGCTCCACCAGCCAACCCTCCTCGAGCAACTCGCGCACGATCAGGCTCACCGTCGACTTCGTCAGGCCGATCGCAGTGGCCAGGTCGGCGCGCGACAAGCCCGGATGGGCGAACAGGTGGCGCACGAGCGCCATGCGATTGATGTCTTTGAGCAGTTGCTGGTTGCCGGTTGCGTCAACAGTCACGGTTTGCCCTTTCCTTGGTGCATGAACTTGTGAAAACCGCGATGTTAAGTTGGTATGGCAAACAAATTGAGAAAATCGGATCCTCGTTGACCGCTCATTTTAGTTCGACCGCCGAACGAATCATGGTGAGGTAAACACCTAGAGTTGCCCGTGCCTGGGCTGCAGCGCGTGCCGCTGCAGGTGCTGCAGCCCAACTTCCGCAGCCGATTCAGTGTTTCCACCAACTACTTTGTACGATCGTCGAACTAACATATGGGCCCTGGCCAGCACCGGGCATGAGGCACCCCGGAGCCACGCCGCCTTCCACGGATCACCCCGGCGGCCAGGATCGCGTTGTCCGTCCACCTGCTCCCTGCTCCCTGCTCCCTGCTCCCTGCTCCCTGCTCCCTGCTCCTGCGCCAGCCCGGCCACCCAGCGGCCACCTGGTCGAACCACATGAAGATCCGAACGATAGAAGTCCTCTGCCTGCTGTGGGCGCTCGCGACGTGCTGTGCTCCGGCGTCCGCAGCGGAGCGCGAGCGGCTGTCACTCGACCAGGGCTGGCTCTTCCACCTCGGCGACGTGCCGACCTTCCCCATCCGGGACCACGGATCCAGCTACTACAACGGCAAGGCCGACGGTGCCTGGGGAGCCGCCGCCGCCGACTTCGACGACTCCGGCTGGCGGCGGCTGGATCTGCCGCATGACTGGGCGGTAGAAGGCCCCTTCGACGCCAAGGAGAATCCTTCGCAGGGCTACCGGCACCGTGGCATCGGCTGGTACCGGCGCTATCTGCAGCTTCCCAATTCCGACCGCGGCCGACACATCGAGCTGCAATTCGACGCTGTCGCGACCAACAGCACGGTGTGGATCAACGGCATCGTGGTCAACCGCAACTGGTCCGGCTACAACGGCCGCAACCTCGACGTCACGCCCTATCTTCGCTACGGCGACGACATCAACACGATCGCGGTGCGCGTCGATGCGGACGCCATGGAGGGCTGGTGGTACGAGGGTGCCGGCATCTATCGCCACACCTGGCTGGTCAAGCGTGACGCGGTCCACATCGCGACCGACGGACTGCATGCGGATCCGGTCAGGAGCGGCAAAGGCTGGACGCTGCCGGTCGCCGTCACCCTCGAGAGCAGCGCGGCCACCGCCCACCCGGTGAGCGTCGACGTGAGCCTGATCGACCCCGCCGGGGTGGAGGTGAGCCACGGCAGTGTCCGCGCCACCGTGCAACCCCTGGCCACGTCCGACGCCAGCCTGCACCTCGAGCTGCGGGCGCCGCGCCTGTGGACGCTGTCCGATCCGAATCTGTATCGGGTGCGCGCCGTGCTGCGCGAAGGCGGCCGTCCACTGGATCGCACCGAGGTGCAGACCGGATTCAGGACGATCCGCTTCGATCCCGACAAGGGCCTGTTCCTCAACGGCGCGTCGACGAAGATCCAGGGCGTCTGCATTCACCAGGATCACGCGGGCGTGGGCGTCGCGGTGCCCGAGTCGATCTGGGAATTCCGGCTGCGGCGCCTGAAGGAAATGGGCGTCAACGCCATCCGCTTCGCGCACAACGCGCCGGCAGCTGAAGTCCTGGCGATGACCGACCGCCTCGGCCTGCTGGTGCTGGACGAGAACCGTCACTTCAACCCCTCGCCCGACTACCTGCAGCAGCTCACGTGGATGGTGCGCCGGGACCGCAACCACCCGAGCGTGATGATATGGTCGATCTTCAACGAGGAGCCGCTCCAGGGCACCGAAGTCGGCTACGAGATGGCCCGGCGCATGGTCTCCGCGGTCAAGGTGCTCGACGCGACGCGCCCGGTCACGGCGGCGATGCATGCAGGCCTGTTCACCCCGGTCAACGCCGCGCAGGCGTTGGACGTCGTTGGGTTGAACTACCAATCGTGGGCCTACGACCGCTACCACAAGGAGCACCCGACGCGGCCGATGACGAGCACGGAAGACACCTCGGCGTACATGTCTCGTGGCGAGTTCCGCAACGACCCGGCGGCGCACGTGATGGACAGCTACGACGACCAACCCTCGTCCTGGGGCACCACGCACCGCGAAGGCTGGCGCGCGATCGCGGCTCGCCCCTTCATCGCCGGGTCGTTCCTGTGGAGCGGCATCGATTACCGCGGCGAGCCCACGCCCTACGAATGGCCCAGCGCGAGCTCGTTCTTCGGCGCCATCGACCTGGCCGGCTTTCCGAAGGCGGCGTTCTACATCCACCAGGCCCACTGGGTGAAGGACAGGCCAGTCGTCAAGATCCTGCCCCACTGGAACTGGCCCGGCCGCGAAGGCCAGCCGGTCAAGGTGATGGTGGCAAGCAACGCGCCGCGCGTGCGGCTGCTGTTGAATGGCCAGGTCGTCGCGGAAGGGGACGTCGACCCGATCGACATGGCAAGCTTCAACGTGCCCTACACCGCGGGAGTCCTCGAAGCGGTGGCATTGCGGGGCGGCGTCGAGCTTGCGCGCGACAAGGTCGAGACGAGCGGGCCGCCGGCACGGCTGGTGCTCACCCCGGATCGTCGCGCGCTCGCCAACGACGGCCTGGACGCGGTGCCGGTGACGGTGAGCGCGGTCGACGCGCAAGGCCGGCCCGTGCCGCTCGCCAATGCGCTGGTTCGATTCGACGTCGAAGGCGAGGGCAGCCTCATCGGCGTCGGCAACGGCGACCCCAACTCGCACGAGGCGGACAAGGCCAGCGAGCGCAGCCTCTACAACGGCCTTGCCCAGCTGATCGTGCAGTCGCGTCGCGGCGGCACCGGTGCGCTCAGCTTGCGTGCGTCCGCCGCGGGACTGCAGGAGGCCCATGCCGAGCTGACGCTGCAGGCCGCCCCGGCCGTGGCGTCCGCGCCCTCCGCCGAGCCGACCACGTACATGCTGGTCTGGCGCATCTCGCCGCCCCAGGCGACGCGCGCCGATCCCAAGGTCGTCGTCGCCGGCAACGACATGAACAGCTGGGGCTGGGGCGAACCGCCGATGCGGCAGGAGCCCGAAGCCCAGGCCTATCGCCTCTACCGCTCGGAAGTGAACGTGCGCGCAGACGCCAACGACGGGCACGCACTGCTGACCTTCCGCAAGGTCGCGGGCAGCGCCGAGGTCTGGGTCGACGGCGCGAAGCTCGGCGACAAGCAGAATCCCGAACCGGGCCCGTTGTCGGTTCCGTTGCCACGCGGCGCCACGCACCGACAGGTCACGCTCATGGTGCAGTCCACCCCCGGGCAGCCTTCGGGCATCCTGGACCGCGTCCTCGTCGAGCACAGCGGTCGCTGAGCCCTTTCGACTATCTCTCCATGGAAAACTATCGTGAAGTTCACTGACGGACAATGGCTCATGCAGCCCGGCGTGACGGCGCACTACGCGGCGCAGGCCTATGAAGTCGCCGCGTATCCAGATCGCCTCGTGGTGCTGGCGACCACCCGTCCGATCAAGCATCGCGGCGACACCCTGGCCGGTCCGGTGCTCACCCTCACCATCCGCTCGCCGCTCGAAGGCGTCGTGCGCGTCAGCGTGGAGCACTACAGCGCGTCGTGCCCGCCGCGGCTGCACGTGCCCATGCCCGGGACGACGAATCCCGCGGTGCGCATCGAGGAGACCGATGAGCGCGTCACGCTGACCAGCGGCGCGCTGTCCGTCGACGTTCGCAAGGGCGAAGGCTGGCAGCTCACCTTCCGCGAGGGCGATCGCGTGCTGACTCGCAGCGACTGGCGCAGCCTCGCCTACGTCCAGTACGCCGGCCAGGGCAACTTCCTGCACGAACAGTTGACGCTGCAGGTCGGCGAATCCGTCTACGGGCTGGGCGAGCGCTTCACGCCCTGGGTGAAGAACGGCCAGGTGGTCGAGAACACGAACAAGGACGGCGGCACCGCCTGCGAGCAGGCGTACAAGAGCGTTCCCTTCTACCTCACCAACCGCGGCTACGGCGTTCTCGTCAACGAGGCTGGCCCGGTCTCGTTCGAGGTGGCCTCCGAGAAGACCACGCGCGTCCAGTTCAGCCGCGAAGGCGAGAGCCTGGACTACTGCGTCGTCGCCGGCCCGACGCAGAAGGACGTGCTGCGACGCCTGACCGCGCTCACGGGGCGCGCGCCGCTGCCGCCGGCCTGGAGCTTCGGCCTGTGGATGACGACGTCGTTCACGACCCAATACGACGAGGCGACCGCGACCCATTTCATCGACGAGATGAAGCGCCGCGAACTGCCGCTGGCGGTGTTCCATTTCGACTGCTTCTGGATGCGCGAGTTCGAGTGGGTCAACTTCCAGTGGGATCCGCGCGGCTTCCCCGATCCGCAGGGCATGCTCGCCCGCCTCAAGGCCAAGGGGCTGAAGATCAGCCTCTGGATCAACCCGTACGTCGCCCAGAAGTCGGCGCTGTTCGCCGAGGGCGCACGCGAGGGCTACTTCATCAAGCGCACGAACGGACTGGTCTGGCAGACCGACCTCTGGCAGCCCGGCATGGCCATCGTCGACTTCACCAACCCGGCGGCAACGGCCTGGTACCAGGGCCATCTGCGGCGCCTGCTGGCGATGGGCGTGGACTGCTTCAAGACCGACTTCGGCGAGCGCATTCCCACCGAAGACGTCGTCTATCACGATGGCAGCGATCCGGTCGAGATGCACAACCTGTACGCGCTGCAGTACAACGAGGCGGTGTACCGTCTCCTCGAGGACGTGCGCGGCGAAGACGAAGCGCTGCTGTTTGCGCGCTCCACCTATGCCTCGGGCCAGCGCTATCCGGTGCATTGGGGCGGCGACTGCTGGTCCAACTTCGAGTCGATGGCCGAGAGCCTGCGCGGAGGCCTCTCGCTGACCAGTTGCGGCTTCGCCTTCTGGAGCCACGACATCGGCGGCTTCGAGGGCAACCCGCCGCCCGCCGTCTACAAGCGCTGGCTCCAGTTCGGCCTGCTGTCCTCGCACAGCCGCCTGCATGGCAGCAGCTCGTACCGCGCGCCCTGGCTGATCGACGAGGAGAGCTGCGACGTGCTGCGCGTGTTCACGCACCTGAAGCACCGACTCATGCCTTACCTGTACGGCGTGGCGATCGATGCGACGCAGACGGGGGTGCCCGTCATGCGGTCGATGGTGATGGAGCATTCGGGCGACCCGGCCTGCGTCACGCTCGACCGCCAATATCACCTCGGCGATGCGTTGCTCGTCGCTCCGGTCTTCGCCGAGAGCGGCGAGGTCGACTTCTACCTGCCACGAAACGAAAACGGCGCGTGGACTCACCTTCAGAACGGAGAGAAGAAGGCGGGCGGCCACTGGTACAGCGAGACGCACGACTTCATGAGCCTGCCGCTGTACGTCGCGCCCGGCACCGTGCTGCCGTGGGGCGCCGAGACCAGGCGACCCGACTACGACTACGCCCGCGGCGTGACGCTGCGCGTGTTCGAGCTGGCCGACGGTGCCGCTGCCGCGTTCGTGGTGCCCACGCCGGCCGGCGCCATCGCGGCGCGCGGCACGGTGCGCCGCGCAGGCCACACCTACACGGCAACGCTGGACGAGGGCGCGTTGCACGACTGGCGGCTGGACGTGGACGGTTCGTTCAGCCCACTGCAGGCGGGCGGCGACACGCTCGCGTGGACTGCAGGCTGAGATGGCGGTTCACATCCGCCGTTGCGCCGCCCTCGCGGCGGCGTTTTCCGCGTTCCTCACTGCTTGCGCCAGCGCTCCAGGCACCGGCGCGTCCGCCGCGGACCCGGTGGCCATCGAGGTCGACCAGGTCGGCTACCTGCCCGGCGGCGCCAAGTGGGCCGCGGTGCGCGACGCCACCGCCTCCACCTTCGCCGTCATCGACGAGGCCACGGGCGTCGCGGCCTGGCATGGCCCGCTGAGCCCGCCGCAGCGCTGGGAGCCGGCCCGGGAGCCGCTGCGCCTGGCGGAGTTCTCGGGACTGCGGCGGCCCGGGCGCTACCACCTCGAGGTCGACGGCCAGCCACCGTCAGCGTCCTTCGCGATCGCCGGCGACGCGTATGCGGCGCTCGACGCCGCCGCGATCAAGGCCTACTACTACAACCGCGCCGGCATCGCGCTGGACGCGGTCCACGCCGGCGCGTGGGCACGGCCCGCGGGCCACCCCGACGACCGCGTGCGGGTGCACGCCTCCGCCGCCGGCCCCGGCCGTCCGGAGGGCACGATCATCGCTGCGCCCAAGGGCTGGTACGACGCCGGCGACTACAACAAGTACGTCGTCAACTCCGGCATCACCGTCTACACGCTGCTGGCGGCCTACGAGCAATTCCCGGCATTCTTCCAGGCCCAGCGGCTCGACATCCCCGAGTCCGGCAACGGCGTGCCCGACCTCCTCGGCGAGGTGCTCTGGAACCTCGACTGGATGCTCGCCATGCAGGATCCGGCCGACGGCGGCGTCTACCACAAGCTCACCAACCAGTCCTTCGACGGCGTCGTGCTTCCCCACGAGGCCACCAGCGAGCGCTACGTGGTGCAGAAGACGACCGCCGCCGCGCTGGACTTCGCCGCCGTGATGGCCCAGGCGAGCCGCGTCTTCGCGGCCTTCGAATCGCGACGGCCCGGACTGTCGGCGCGCACGCTGGCGGCCGCTCGCCGCGCCTGGCAGTGGGCGCAGGCCCACCCCGCGGTGGTCTACCGCCAGCCGGCCGACATCCACACCGGGGGCTACGACGACGACCATCTCGACGACGAGTTTTCCTGGGCCGCCGCCGAGCTCTACATCAGCACCCGTGACGACGCCTTCTGGCGCGCCATGCCCCAGCCACCGCTGCAGGCGGAGGTTCCGGGGTGGGGCAGCGTCGGCACGCTGGCCTGGATCAGCCTCGCGCAGCACCGCGCCCAGCTCACGCCGGCGGCCGACCAGGCGCTGATCGAACGCCAGCTCGGAGGCCTCGCCAGCCGCCTCCGGCAGCAGTGGCAGGCCTCGCCCGCCCGCGTCGCCATGCAGGTGGAGGACTTCAACTGGGGCAGCAATTCCAACGCGCTCAACCAGGCTCTGGTGTTGATCCAGGGCTACCGCCTCAGCGGCGACCGGCGCGAGCTCGACGCCGCGCAGTCCGCGCTGGACTACGTGCTCGGCAGAAACCCAACCGGGTATTCGATGGTCACTGGTTTCGGCCTGCGCTCACCGCTTCATCCCCATCACCGCCCGTCCGGCGCGAGGCCGAACCTCCCACCGGTGCCGGGCCTGCTCGTCGGCGGCCCGCATCCCGGCCGGGGCGGCGATTGCAAACAGCCCTATCCGTCCGAGGCTCCCGCCAAGGACTACCTCGATGCGTTCTGCAGCTTCACGACCAACGAGATCGCCATCAACTGGAACGCTCCGTTGGTGTACGTCTCGGCGGCGCTGCAGGTCTTGACCCCGCTCCCCGACCCTTCCTGAACGAACGAATTCCAAGCACGGAGACATCCAGATGATCAAGCCCCTCAAACCGATCGGCGCCGCGGCGCTGGCCCTGTCCATCACGGCGGCGGGCACCGCCGGCGCGGCCGGGCCGGCCGTGCGCCATGTCGAGCTGGACCGCTCGCACGCCTCCGCGCCCGTCGACCGCTTCTTCGACCTGGCCGTCGGTGCGGACTATCCCGGCACCACCGGCCGCCCGGAGAACCTGGCGCAGATCAAGACCGCAGTCGATGAACTGGGCTTCCGCTACGTGCGCTTCCACGACATCTTCCACGACGTGTACGGTACGGTGCGCAAGGTCGACGACCGCTTCGTCTACGACTTCAGCGGCATCGACAAGCTCTACGACGCGCTGCTGGCGCGCGGCATCAAGCCCTTCGTCGAGATCGGCTTCACGCCGGACGCGATGACCACTTCCAAGCTCACGATCTTCTACTGGAAGGGCAACACCTCGCATCCCCAGCCCGGCCCCTGGGCCGACCTGATCGATGCCTTCACGCGCCACCTGATCCAGCGTTACGGCGCCCAGGAGGTGCACCAGTGGCTGTTCGAGGTATGGAACGAACCCAACCTCGATGGCTTCTGGGAGCATGCCGACCAGAAGGCCTATTTCGAGCTGTACGCGAACACCGTTCGCACGATGAAGAAGGTGGATCCGGCGCTCAAGGTGGGCGGCCCCGCCACCGCCGGCGCGGCCTGGGTGCCCGAACTTCTGGCCTACGCCAAGGCCAACGAACTGCCGGTGGACTTCGTCACCACCCACACCTACGGCGTGGAGGAAGGCTTCCTGGACGAGTTCGGCAAGTCCGACCGCAAGCTTTCGCCCAATCCCGATTCGATCATCGGCGACGTGCGGCGCGTGCGCCAGGAGATCGAGGCCTCGGCCTACCCCGGCCTGCCGCTCTATATCACCGAGTGGAGCACCAGCTACAACCCGCGCGACAAGGTGCATGACAGCTACGTCAGCGCGCCCTGGATCCTCACCAAGCTGCGCGGCACGCGCGGCTACGCGCAGGCCATGAGCTACTGGACGTACAGCGACCTGTTCGAGGAACCCGGCCCCCCCGACGCGGCCTTCCACGGCGGCTTCGGCCTGATGACGCGCGACGGCGTGCGCAAGCCCGCGTGGTTCGCCTACAAGTACCTCGGTGCGCTGCGCGGCAACGAGATTCCCAGCAACGACGAGAAGGTGCTCGCCGCCACCGAGGGCGACCGCACCACCGTGCTCGTCTGGGACTGGAAGAACACGGAACAGCCCACCAGCAACGGCGTGTACTACGGCAAGCCGATCCCGGCCGGCGCTGCGGGCTCGGTTGAACTGAGCGTCCGCGGCCTGAAGCCGGGCGACTACCGCGTGCTGGTGCAACGCACTGGCTACAAGGCCAATGACGCCCATACGGCCTGGCTCGAGATGGGCGCCCCCAAGACGCTGAGTGCGGAGCAGTTGGCGACGCTGCAGGGCCTCACCGCCGACAAGCCGGAGGCGAGCCGGACGGTGCACGTGGGCCACGACGGCAAGCTGTCGTGGAAGCTGCCGATGCGCCGCAACGACATCGCGCTGGTCACGCTGGAGCCGGTCCGTCGCTGACGCCCGCGGGGGCGGTCCGGCGCGGACCGCCCTGGCCCCCCTCTCCATGATGCGCTTCCGAATCCCCGGCCTGCCCGCCTTGCTCGCGCTCGCCCTCATCCCCGCGGCGTCGCCGGCCCAGGACGGCGGCAGCGTCAGTCCCGAGCAGGCGCGCGCGAATTTCGCGCGCCCGGTGGTGCTCGGCCCGGACGACGTCCAGGTGTTTGCCGAACCGCCCGCCGGATTCGACCGCCTCCGGCCCGGCGTCGCGCCGGGGCGCGTGGAAGCCTTCCATTACGACTCGGGCGTCACCGGCGCGCCGCGCACCGCGAACGTCTACCTGCCCGCCGGCTATTCACCGAATCGTCGATATCCGGTGCTGTACCTGTTGCACGGCATTGCCGGCAACCAGGATGAGTGGCGCGGCTACGTGCATGCCGATGCGATCCTCGACAACCTGCTCGCCGACGACAAGGCCGTGCCGATGATCGTCGTGATGCCCAATGGCCGGGCGCTTCGCGACGACCGTCCCCCTCCTTCGGACAAGGTATTCACCCCCGGGAACGCGGCAGGTTTCGAAGCCTTCGAGAAGGACCTGCTGCGGTTCCTGATTCCGGCAGTCGACGCGAAATACCCGACGCTGGCCGATCGCCGGCACCGTGCCATCGCCGGCCTGTCCATGGGGGGCGGGCAGTCGCTCAACATCGGACTGGGACACCTCGAGACCTTCGCCTGGATCGGTGGCTTCTCGTCCGCGCCCAACACGCTGCCACCGGAACGCCTGCTCCCCGATCCCGCCGCCGCGCGCGACGAGCTCTCCTTGCTGTACCTGTCGGCCGGGCGCCTCGACGGGCTGATCAACATCTCGCAGGGGCTGCACAGCTACTTGCGGCAGTCCGACGTTCGCCACACCTGGAACGTCGACGGCCATGGTCATGATCGCGAAAGTTGGGCCACCAACTTCTACCAGTTCGCCCAGCGCATCTTCCGCTGATTGCCGCCTCGCATCGTTTGCTGCCGGGGCCCCTGGGGCTTTCGGCCGGGCCGCGCGGCGCCCGGGAGGCAGGGGATTCTCGACACTTGCGCGACCTTTGACCGGTTTGTCGCGCGCCCGGCCGCCGATGGCTCAAGTTCCGGCACGGGGTTCCGAAAGAGCGGATGCGCACCTCGCCGCGTCCGCCATGCTCCGTCTCCTGTCCAGTTTCCTGTCCCGCCGCGTCTGCTCCTGGCCGCGGGCCGCAGCGGCCGCCATGCTGGCAGGGCTGCTCGGAGCAACAGCGCATGCCACGCCGGCCGACGCGTGGGAACGCAGTTCGGACGCGGCGTTCGATCATGCCTTTGCGTCGGAGCCCGGCACGATGGACATCGCCCAGGACGCCACCGGCTTCCTGTGGGTGGCGACGCAGAGCGGTCTCCTGCGCTGGGACGGCTACCGCGTGCGCAAGTACCTCGGCGACCTCGCGGTGCGCGGCGCGTTGCCCGACAGCTACCTCCTGAGCGTGCTGGCCGACAGCCGCGGCCGGCTCTGGATCGGCACCAATGCCGCCGGACTCGTGCGCTACGACCCGGCTCACGACCGGTTCGATCCCGCGTTGGCGCCTGGCCAGGCCCTCAGCCGCAACAGCGTCCAGGCGCTGGCGGAAGACGGCCGGGGCGGACTGTGGATCGGCACCGGCGGCGGCCTCGACCGCCTCGACATTGCAAGCGGCCGCGTGCAGCCGCGCGCCGCATCGGCGCTCGCACGCAGCTTGCCCGACGGTGGCGTGCGGGCTCTGTTGCGCGCGCCCGACGACACCTTGTGGGCCGGCACCGAGCACGGGCTCTACCGGCTCGACCCTGGCGCCTCCCGCTTCGTCGCCGTCGCGTTGCCCAGCGCCGACGGCGATACGCCGATCGTGCGCCGGCTGGCACGAGACGACAGCGGTCGAATCTGGATCGGCACGCATGTCCATGGCGTGTTCATCGCCGAGCCGGGGGAGTCGACCGCCCGGCCGCTGCGCGCGCTCACGGGTGCCCAAGGCGGAACGGGCACCGAGACGGTCACCGGCCTCGCGGCAGCCGACGACGGCGAAATGTGGATCGGGTTCAGCGGCGAAGGCATCCTGCGCGTCGACACCCGGCGCTGGCAGGCGCGCCGCGAGCGCCACGAAATGCACGGCGGTGGCAGCCTGGCGGACGACGACGTAGGCACCCTCCACATCGACGGGCGCGGCCTGGTCTGGGTGGCGACCGACACCGCCGTCAGTTTCCACGCGACCCGTTCGCATGGGTTCGCGACCTGGTTCAGCAGCGGGTCAGCCCAGGCCATCAGCCATCCGAACGTCGCGTCCGTGCTGGCGCGCCCCGACGGACGCGTCTGGCTGGGCCTGGGCGACGGCGGCATCGACATCGTCGATCGGGAACGGGGCCGGGTCGCGCAGTTGCGGCCGGATCCGTCGGAACCGCGCACCGCCCTGCCCAAGGGACGCGTACTCAGCATGGTGCCGGCACCCGACGGCGGCGTCTACGTCGGGACACAGCGCGGCTTGTACCTGGCGGACGCGCAGGGCGGCCACCTGCGACACGTCACGATCGAAGGGCGGGCGCCGACCGCATCCACCTGGACGATGGCCTGGCAAGGCAGCCGCCTCTGGCTCGGCGGCTTCGACGGCCTCTGGGGCCTGGAGCCCGCGGCCGATGGCCGGCTGCGCGTCGTGGCGCGCGAGGACGGCGCCCGGCTGGGGGACCAACGGCTGGCAGCGCTGCTGCCCGCGCCCGACGGGACGTTGTGGGTCGGCACCTTCGCAGGTCTCGCGCGGCTCGATCCGGCCACGATGACGGTCTCGCGCGTGCCGAAGGAGGCGCCCGGCCAGGTCGGGGTGCCGGCAGGCTACGTCTCGTCCATCGTGCGCGACAGCGCCGGCCGGATCTGGGTGGCCATATTCGGTGCCGGCATCCGGTTGCTCGAATGGCCGAACGGGCAGCACGGGCAGCAGGTGCGGCGCGTCACGACCGCCGAAGGCCTGCCTGAGAACAGTGTCAACGCGCTCGTGCTCGATGATCACGGCGCGGTCTGGGCGAGCACCGACCACGGCATCGCACGCGTTGCGCCGGACACCCTGGCCGTACAAGCCTTCGGCGCCGCGCAAGGCGTCGGCATCCGCACCTACTGGACGGGCGCGGGTGCCCTCACGCCGGATGGGCATGTGCTGTTTGGCGGATCGGGCGGTCTCACGATCGTGGACCCGAACCAAGCCGTCAGCGTCGACTCTCCCGTCGAGCTCGCGGTGACCGAGGTCCGGCTGGGCGACGCGCCGCCCGTGCATAGCTATCCGCTGGGCCCTGGCACCCCGATGCTGGTCGTCCAACCAGGCCGGCGCAGCCTGCTGGTGGAGTTCGCGGCGCTCGACTTCATCACGCCCCAGGCGCGCCGCTACCAATACCGCATGAGCGGAGTCGACGCGGGCTGGGTCGACGCCGACGCGGCGCGCCGCATCGCCAGCTATACCAACCTGCCGCCCGGCGACCACCTGTTGGAACTGCGCACGGCGCCGGTCGACGGCGGGTGGTCGCCGGCGGTGCGCCTGCCGCTGCATGTCGCGCCACGCTGGCACGAGATCCCGTGGGTGCGCGCCGTGCTCGCCCTGGTCGCGGCCGGCGTGCTGGCGGTTGCAGTGCGGGGCCGGCTGGCCCTGCTGCGCCGGCGCCAGCGCGTGCTCGAAGGCCTGGTCGCCGAGCGCACGCTCCAGTTGCAGGAAAGCCAGAAGCAGCTCGAGCAGCTCGCCTACTATGACGGCCTCTGCGGCCTCGCGAACCGGCGCCTGTTCAACGACGAACTGCGCGGCCAGTTCGCCCACCTCGCACGCCGCGGCACCGCTTTCGCCCTGCTGGTGATCGATCTCGACCGCTTCAAGCAGATCAACGATACGCAGGGGCACGACGCCGGCGACGCGGTGCTGGTCGCAGTCGCCCGCCGCCTGGTCGAGGCGGTGCGCGAGACGGACCGCGTCGCCCGCCTGGGCGGCGACGAGTTCGCCATCCTGCTGCCTGACCTGGTCGACGCGGCCAGCCTCGCGGAGGTCTGCGCGCGCATCTGCGAGTCGGTCAGCCAGCCGATCGTCCACGGCCAGGCGACACTGCAGGTGGGCGCCAGCATCGGCGCCGCGTGGGCGCCGCGCGACGCCGCAACACCGGACGCGCTGTACAAGGCTGCCGACCTGGCACTCTACGAGGCGAAAATCGCAGGACGCGGCTGCTGGCGCCTGGCCGGCTCGGCCGGCGCCTCGCAGCAGGCCGCCGGGACGCACTGATACGGCCGAGTTGAATCAGAAGTCGATGATACGGGAAAGTGCTATTTAGTTCGGGCGTCGCACCAAGTATTCTGCGGGGAGGCACCGCCAAGAGCGGCGCCCGGGATCACTACAACCTTCGGAGACACGCGATGAACCTCAGACACCCCCTCCTGGCCGCGGCGTTGCTCGCGGCGTTCTCGGCCCATGCCCAAGGGATCGTGGTCGGCGTCAGCTGGTCGAACTTCCAGGAAGAGCGCTGGAAGACCGACGAGGCCGCGATCAAGGCCGAACTGGCCAAGCAAGGCGCGACCTACGTGAGTGCCGATGCCGGCGGCTCGCCCGAGAAGCAGCTCGCCGATGTCGATGGCTTGATCGCCAAGGGCGCCAAGGCACTGATCGTGCTGGCCATGGACAAGGACGCGATCGTGCCGGCGCTTGCCAATGCCAAGCAACGCAACATCCCGGTCATCGCCTACGACCGGTTGATCGAGCAACCCGGCGTCTACTACATCACCTTCGACAACAAGGAAGTCGGTCGCATGCAGGCCCGCGGCGTCTTCTCGGTCAAGCCGACCGGCAACTACGTGATGATCAAGGGGTCGCCCACCGACCCCAACGCCGACTTCCTGCGCGAGGGCCAGCAGGAAGTGCTCGCCCAGGCGATCAAGAGCGGCGCCATCAAGATCGTGGGCGAGGAATACACCGATGGCTGGAAGCCCGAGGTGGCCCAGAAGAACATGGAGCAGATCCTCACGCGCAACAGCAACAAGGTGGACGCGGTGGTGGCCTCCAACGACGGCACCGCGGGCGGCGTCGTGGCGGCGCTGTCGGCCCGGGGCATCTCCCGGGTGCCGGTGTCCGGACAGGACGGCGACCAGGCGGCGCTGAACCGGATCGCGCTCGGCACCCAGACGGTGTCGGTCTGGAAGGACGCGCGGCTTCTCGGCAAGGAGGCCGCCGAGGCCGCGGTCGACCTCGCCAAGGGCAAGAAGGTGCCGGACACCGTGACCTGGAGCGGTGGCGAGCACAAGGTGGCGATGCAGTCGAAGTTCCTGAAGCCGGTGCCGATCACGCGGGCCAACCTGGACGTCGTGGTCAAGGCGGGCTGGATCACGAAGGACGCCTTGTGCAAGGGCGTGACCGCCGACAAGGCTCCGGCGGCCTGCAAGTAGTCGTCTCCCCCAGGCGCTGCACCCGGGAAATTCCGGGGGCGGCGCCGGAGCATCTCTCATGAAATCCCTGCAACTCAGCGCACTCGACGTGCGCCTCGCGCTGATGGCCGCCGTACTGGCGACGATGGCCGTCTTCTTCCACCTGGCCACCGGCAACTTCCTGACGCCGGAAAACCTCTACAACATCGCCCAACAGACCGCGGTGGTGGGCATCGTCGCCACCGGGATTTCCCTGGTGATCGTCGCCCGTCATATCGACCTGTCCGTCGGCTCGGTCATGGGCTTCGTCGGCGTGCTCATTGCCTGGCTGCAATACACGCTGGGCTGGCACTGGCTCGCCGCCAGCGCGGCTGGCCTTCTTGCGGCGCTCCTCGTCGGCATCTATCAGGGCGGCCTCACCGCCTACCTGGGCGTCCCCTCGTTCGTCGTCACGCTGGGCGGCCTGATGTCGTTCCGCGGCGCGGCATTCCTCGTCGGCAACGGCAAGACCCAACCGATCATGGACGAGACCTTCCTGCGGTTCGGCGGCGGCCTGAACGGCGCGCTCGGCATCACCGGCAGCTGGACTCTGGCTGCCGCCCTGCTCGTGCTGCTCGCCTGGCGCGTCACGTCGTCGCGGCGCGCGCGCGCGCGCCACGGCTTCCCGTCGCGGCCACTGCTTGCGGATGTCGTCTTCACGCTGGGCCTGGTCGGCCTGGCCATCGCCTTGACGGGTGCCATGTGCGCTTACCAGATCCCCGGCAAATCGCAGGGCCAGGGAATTCCCGTCCCGGTCGTCATCTGGGGCGCCGTGGTGGCGATCGTCAGCTTCATCGTGCGCCGGACACGGTTCGGGCGCTACGTCTTCGCGATCGGCGGCAACCCCGAGGCGGCACGCCTGGTGGGCATTCCGGTGCGCCTGGTCACGTTGCAGCTGTTCATCCTGCTGTCGGTGACGATCACGATTGCCGCGATCGTCGCGGTCGCGCGCCTGAATGCCGGCACCAACTCGCTGGGCACCGGCATGGAGTTGTACGTCATCGCGGCCGCGGTCATCGGCGGGGTGAGCCTGGCGGGAGGGAGCGGATCGGTCCTCGGCTCGGTGCTGGGCGCGCTCATCATCCAGTTCCTCGACAGCGGTCTGCTGCTGATGGACGTCGGGATCGGTCAGCGCATGGTCATCATCGGCCAGGTCCTGATCGTCGCAGTGGCGTTCGACGTGCTCTATCGTCGATGGAGCGGGGAGCGACTGGCATGAATTCGTCGCTCATCGAGATCGATGGCATCCACAAGTCCTTCGGCGGTGTCAAGGCAGTCAGCGACGTGAGCCTGAATCTCGACGCCGGGGAGGTCGTCGCGGTTCTGGGCCACAACGGGGCAGGCAAGTCGACGCTGATGAAGATGCTTGCGGGAGCCTATCCCATCGACCAGGGTGAAGTCCGCATGGCCGGCGCCGTGGTCGAGATCGCGAGCCCGGCGCAGTCGCAGGCCCTCGGCATCGAGACGATCCACCAGACGCTCGCGCTGGCAGACAACCTCGACGCGGTCCAGAACCTCTTCCTGGGGCGCGAACTCATGACGCGCTGGCGGACCCTGGACGATTACGCCATGGAGGCGGCGGCGCGCAAGGTGTTCGCGCAGCTGAATCCCAACTTCTCCAACATCCGCGTCCCGGTGCACGCCCTGTCGGGCGGCCAGCGCCAGGTCGTCGCCATCTCGCGGGCCCTGCACTTCAACGCCAGGGTACTCATCATGGACGAACCCTGCGCTGCGCTCGGCCCGGAAGAGACGCGGATGGTGCACGAGCTGGTCATGCGCCTGAAGGCGCGGGGCGTGGCCATCTTCCTGATCACGCACGACATGCCCGACGTGTTCGGCCTGTCCGACCGGCTGGCGGTGATGAAGAACGGCCGGGTGGTGGGCACCTACCGCACGGCCGATGTCACCGAGGACGAGGTCCTCGGGATGATCATCGGGGGTCGGCCTGTCGCCCGCGTGGAGCAGCAAGTCCGAAGGGCGGCCTGACCTGGCGTGGTGCAGGGCGCGCCGAATGGACCACGCCCGTCAGGGAAACTGTCCATCGCCCTGCACCCCCACGCCGCCCACGGGCTCGGGCACGCTGCTCACCAGCGTGGCGCCGCCGAGCGCCGTGACGGGCACCTGCAAGGCACCGGAGGCGATCTCGAGCGGGTACACGAAGTAGTTGCAGTCGAGCCGCTCCACGTCGATCCACGTGGCGCTGCCTGCGGGATCGATCGCCAGGCCGGTGATCGGCAATCGATGGTTGCGCACCTGGATCGCAGTCCGGTAGCGGCTGCTGCCTTCCTTGAAGCGGAACGCGATCGGCCCCTGCACGTCACCCGCGACCACTTGCCACGTGATGGGAACGCGCCCGGCCGCGGGCTCACTGCAGCGGCGGGTAGGCATTGCGCAACAGCATCAGGAACTGCTCGTGGAACCACTGACCGGCGTGGGGCGCGCCGCTCAGTGCGTCGGTGTTGCCCGGGCCGCACATCGGGTCGAAGCGTTTGCCTTCGGCGTCGGGCGTGGTGGCCGTGCTGTCGCTGGTGCCGTCGGAGTCGCCCGGAGGCTTCACGAACACGTACGCGTCCACGTAGGAACGCGCGGCATCCGGGGTGGCCCTGGGCCGTTCGCCGACGCCGGTGTTCTTCACGTTGCACCAGTTGCCGCGCGCGGCGCGCCGGTCGATGCGCATGTCGTCCACATCGGGTGCCGGGGCCGTGGGCCGATTGGCACCGCCCCAGCCGTTGCGCGAGGTGTCGATCACGAAGGCCAGCGTGCTCGGAAAGCCTGCCGCGACGAACTCGCTGCGCAGCTTGTCGACATAGCTCACCTCGTCGATCATGTGGTTCCACTCGTAGAACTGGGTCGTGCCGCCGGTGCTGACATTGGCGTCGGTGCCTTCGAAGAACGGCTCGTGCAGCGGCGTGTAGTTGGCTGTGTTGGTGGCAAAGCCGCGGATGACGCCCAGGTTGCCGCTCGGGGTCGCGCCCTGCACCAGGTCCTTGTAGCCGGCGATGGCCTTGGCCCGGTTGTTGTCCCAGCCGAGCCAGCCGGAGTGGGCGATGTCGAGATACATGTACACGTTCTTCTGGCCGGCGAGCTTGTTGAGGGTGTACTGGATGCCCTGGACGTAGACCTTCTTCTGATCCACGGCATCGCACACCGGCTTGCCCATGTTGACGTTGGTCAGCATGTTGGGGAACGAGTCGGGCTCGATCACCGCGACGATGCGCAGCCCGGCGTACGCCGGGCGGGCGAAGATCTCGGCGATGCGGTCGATGTACTGGGTCTTGTACGTCGCCAAGCCGTTGTTGGCCGAGCTCAGTTCGCCGTTGGAGGCGAGCGCCGCGCAGTCGCGATCGGGCAGGTCGTAGACGACGATCAGCACGGTCATCGGCTTGAGCGTGCCGCCGCTCTGCGCCTTTTGCTGGGCCACGGCGGCGTCGAGGTGATCGACCAGGCCCATCGCGCCGCCGGCTGCCTTGTTGCCGTCGATGGTGGCGATGCGATCCAGCCAGACCGCGGTCGGAAATTTGGCCGCCGCGTTGATCAACGTGGCATCGCTCGACGACATGGAAACGCGACTCAGCGATTGCGCCACCTTGGCGCCGTAGTCAGGGTCGAGGTAGGTCAGCGCGTTCGAGAACGGGTTGCCGGTGGTGATCAGATCCGGCGATGGCGATGGCGATGGTGCAGGTGCAGGTGCAGGGCTCGGCGCTGGCGCCGGGCCTGGGGCAGGAGCCGGCGATGGTGCCGGCGCGGGCGTGGCGCCAACCGGCGGGGCCGCGGAATTGCTGCTGCCTCCGCCACAGGCGGACAACACCAGTGAGAAAAGCATGGCGCACGCGATCATCGCCTGCGATCCGCGGTCCCCTTTGACGTCTTGGTTCATGTTGTCGACTCGGTGCTTGGTCGTCGACCTGGTCGCTCGGGCGTTCACTTGACGAGGTAGGGCTGCAGCACCGCCATCTGCGGCTTGTCCGTCGTGCCGGTCGGTTCGATGGAGTACATGTAGTTGCCCCACCACGGACCGGCCGCCCACCACGTCCAACCGGCCCACACATCGCTGTTGGCCTGCACGTGGTCGAGCATGTTGGCGACAGCCTTGTTGCAGGTGTCGTTGGCGGCAGCACCCAGCTCGCCGAGAAAGGCGCGGTAGCCGTTGGCCCGCAGCCAGAGCGTGAAGTCCTGCAGCCGCTCGGAGCCGATGGTGGTGCTGACGCAGGTGCTGCTCGTGCCCGACGAGTCGCCGTCGAGGTACTGGTGCACTTCGAACACCATGTTCCTGCCCGGGTCGACGATGCCCTTCATCACGGTGCCGTTGGCCTGGCCGTACCAGGTCTCCTGCCAGCTGTGGGCTCCGGTCCAGGCATTGCCGGGCACCGTGACTGCGTTGCCTGCGCCGGCAGCGCGTATCGCCACGAGCGCCGCATTGGCGGCCGCGAGCCACTGCTCGGTCGGCATGTCGTGTGGCTCGTTCATCAGGCCGAACACCACCTTGCCGTTGCCCTTGAACTGCGTCGCCAGGCGTGACCAGAAATCTGCGAAGGCGGTGTTCGGCACCGCGCCCGAACCGATCAGGTTGCCGCGATAGCGTGCATAGTTGTGCGGGTCGAGGATCACAGTGACGCCGGTGGCCGTGACCTGCTCGACGAAGCCCGTCAGCCGCGCCAGTTCAGCCGCGTCGAAGCCCTGGTTCAGCGAAGGCTGCAGGCGCTCCCAGAGGAACGGCAGGCGCACCGTGTCCATCCCCTTGCCTTTGAAGTAGCCGACGCTCGCAACCGTGGGGTAGGTGTAGTCGATGTTGTAGGTCCCCGGCAAGTTGCCCGGCCCGAAATCTGCTCCGGCGAGGCTGACCCCGCGCCACTGGATGCCGGTGGCGGGCGCGGGCGCAGGTGCAGGTGCAGGTGCAGGTGCAGGTGCAGGTGCAGGTGCAGGTGCAGGTG
>CAYQMX010000041.1:0-39236 GCA_964418745.1 uncultured Vitreoscilla sp. | reverse complement strand
GCGGCAGCCTGCCCGCGGTGCTCCAGGTGTTCGGCATGGTCTGCCTCGTCGCGGCCGTCGTCGCGGCCATCCGCCGCGCAACCGGCGGCGCGCCATCCGCGACCAGCGACGCGCAGACTTTGCCACGCCACTGACAAGTCAAGATTCCTTGGAGAGGATGCAGATGCACGAGTTCAAGAAGGCGCTGGCGCTGTCCGCCTGCGCAGCGCTGCCGGTGCTGGCCTGGGCCGCTCCGCAGGAATTCACGATCGGGGGCGACGTGCCCGTGCCGCATTCCGCCTCTCCGGCAAAGCCTGTGCAATCGGCAGGCGGGAAGGTCTTCGCCAAATGGTGCAGCGATTGCCACAGCACGGCGGAGGGGCCGGGCAGCCAGGCTCTCCAGCGCAAGTACAAGGGCGCGATTCCCGCCGTCCTGGAACAGCGGAGTGGCCTGACGCCCGATTACGTCAGGCTGGTGGTCAGGCATGGCATGTCGTTCATGCCCACCTTCCGAAAGACGGAGATCAGCGACGCCGATCTGGCGCTCCTGGGCGCCTATCTCGCTCGTCCACAGTGACGTACGCATCGAGTGACCGGGCGGCCTGGACAAGTCGAATGGGGAGCAATCGCAAATGATGACGAGACGGACAGTTCTCGGCGCCGGCCTGGCCTTCGCGGCGGTGGCCGGGACCGCCGGTTTCGGCGCGCATGACGCGACCGCGCGTCGCCGCCGGGAACCGCGAGCCATCGATGCCCTGCTCATCGACGAAACCATCGAGATGCCCCGCCAGCTGGCGACCGTCATCGAGACTCGCAGCCGGACGTTGCCCGTCGTCGGCATCCACCTCGATGCGGCGTCGCATGCCGGACTGATGCGCGTCCTGAACGAGAGCCGGGCGATCGTCGGCATCAGTTCAGGAGCCACGCTGTTCTGCCTGGAGCGGCTCGCCTGGGATCACGGCTTCCGCCTGACCGAGCGGAGTCAGCGCTGTGCCGGCGGTCCAGGCGACGACACCTGCTGGGACGATGTGGCTGCCATTCTGGGCGGGGCGCATCCCCTCGCTGCAAGCCCTTCGTCCGGTGTCCGCGCCTACCGACCGTCGCGCGGCGACGGAACGGTGCACGCCTGGGCCATGCAGAAAGCTGCCGGCCCTCAAATCAACCGTGGGCGACAGGAAGCCTGACCATGAAATTGCCGCCAAACGTCAGCCAGGCCGACTTCACGGCAGCCCTCAGGGCATTCGCAAGCATCGTCGGAGACCAGTGGCTGTTCACGTCCGACGAGGACCTGGATCTCTACCGCGACCCCTACTCGATCCTGTGGGGCGAAGCAGACGAGCGCACCGCGTCCGCGGCGGTGGCGCCGGACCATGCGGACCAGGTCGTCGAACTCGTCAAGATCGCCAACCGCTATCGCATTCCCATCTACCCGATCTCCACGGGCAAGAACCTGGGCTACGGCGGCGCCGCCCCCGCCCTGGCCGGCAGCGTCGTCTTCGACCTGAAGCGGATGAACCGCATCGTCGAGATCGACGAACGGCACGGCTATGTCGTGGTGGAGCCCGGCGTCAGCTACTTCGACCTGTACCACTACATCCAGGAGAAGGGCCTGAAGCTCTCGATCGACGTCCCGAGCCCGGGTTGGGGCAGCGTGCTGGGCAATGCGCTGGACGGCGGCTGCGGCGTCACCCTCGCGGCCTACCGCGACCATTTCGAGGCCCATTGCGGCGTCGAGGTGGTCCTGCCCAACGGCCGGATGATGCGCAGCGGCATGGGCGCCATGCCCGGGGCCAGGACCTGGCAGCAGTTCAAGCCCGGCTTCGGTCCTCGCATCGACGGCCTGTTCAAGCAGTCGAACTACGGCATCGTGACCAAGATGGGCTTCTGGCTCATGCCCTCGCCGGAGAACTTTGCGACCGGCACCGTCAACGTCCCGAGGTACCGTGACCTCATTCCACTGGTCGACATCATCGGCCGGCTCGAGCAGGGCAAGATCGTGCAAGGCCTGTGGAACCTGTCGAGCCCCACGACCGGCACGCCCCCGTTCGCCGCGCACGAGGACGGCCCGCCCAAGCCGCTGGATCCCAGGATCGGCGCCATCCTGAACGACCCGCACGGGGTCGACATGAACAAGCTTGATGCCGCGGCCCAGTCGACAGGTCTGGCCTTCTGGGCCTGCGACTTGAACTTCTACGGTCCGGAGAAACTCATCAGGGCGCAGTGGGAGTGCGTCTGCGACGCCTTGAAGGCCATCCCGGGGGCGACCTTCAAGCTCGGCAAGGTCCGCAGCCTTCCGCTTTCACCGGACGACCAGGCCAGGACCCGAGACCTGGGCCCTTTCGGCATTCCATCCCTGAAGACCTTCGACATGGGCCCGATGTTCTCCTACGACGGGGAGGACGTTGTCGGCCACGTCTTCTTCTCGCCGGTCATTCCCAGGACGGGTGAGGCGGCCATCGAGGCGATGGAGTTGTTCGCCGCGATCGGACGCAAGTACAAGCTGCCCGGTCCGCCGCTCCAGTTGCCATCGACCATCTTCGAGCGGGCTTTCCTGTTCGCCGTCGGCCTGCCGGTCACCCGGTCTCCCACCGTCAACGCCAGGCTGCGCGACATCATCCGCGAGCTCGTTGCAGTCTCCGCCGAACGAGGGTGGGGCGAATATCGGACGGCCCCGGCCTTCTACGATCTCATCATGGGCACGTACTCCTACAACGATCACGCACTGCGCGATTTCCTGGAGACGATCAAGGACGCGGTGGACCCGAACGGGATCATGTCCCCCGGACGCTATGGGATCCGGTCGCACCATGTCAGGGAAGCCAAGCGCTGAACAGCGAGCGGGACATCGGCATCGCCCTTGCCCGCCTGCGGGGCATGGCGACCGCCCGACAGCCAGGAGACGTTGTCGGAACGCCTGAGCCGCGCCGCTGAGTCCCCTGTCCGGGCGGGGGGGCGTTTCCGACCGATCCTGGGCAGCAGGGACGAGCGCGGGCCGACCGCGGGAGCCGGCGGTGCCGAGATGTCGGTGGAGATAGGCCGAAGGACGCGTGGTGCGTCCCTCGGCGACGCCGGTCAGGTGGGGCAGGGCGGAAGCGGGGTCATCGACAGGCGATCGATGCCGTGCTCAACGGCTTTGCGCCTTGCTCTTGACGTTCAGTTCCAGCTTGCCCGTCTCCGGGTCGAGGAAGTCCCGGTTGTCGGTGCAGGCCCATTCCTGCGGCTCGTTGCGGTGCTCGATGCCGCGCAGGAACTTGCGCGGGGGCAACGCGTACGGCTTGTTGAACACCGAGCTGTCGTGGACCGTCGTCTGGATTTCCAGCGTCTTGAAATCCAGCAGGCGCATGCGCTCGACCAGGCGCATGTTCGGACCGTGCTTGCCGAAGATCACGCCGGCCATCGGGTTCGGGTCGCCCTGCAGCAACGCGCGGCGATCACGACCGATCTGGAACAAGGTGTTGTCCACGAAGCCGGTGGTGTCGACGACCAGCGTGCCGCCTTCCCAATGACCGATGGATTCACCCAGGTAGGACGGGTTGGGCGGATTGTCGTGCTCACGACCATCGACGTGGATGAAGCGCGTCATGCCGGAGGATTCGATGTACAGCGCGATCATCCCCGGCGACTGGAAGAACTTCATCGGCATGCCGCCGATGTTCTGCACGAACGGCAAGCCCAGCGGCGTGCAGTTGGCGAACGGACTGTCTTCGGTCGGCTTGAAGTTCTTGATCTGTTCCAGCGCGGCGGGCGTGTAGTCCGGCGGCACGGGGAAGTCGTCGGCGATCGAGCCGATGGATTGCCAGGTCCCTTGCCAGAAATCCGGCAGCTTGGCGATGTCGCGCCACGCCTTCTCCTGTTCTTGCCTGGTGTGCGGCACCGCAGGCTTGTCGGCCGCGATGGCCGATGTCGTCAGCGCGACGCAAACGCACAACGCGATTTCCTTGATATGGGCGTGGATCATTTGTACAGCTCTCCCTCGGGCTTGCTGGGCGGTGCGGCCGGGCCGGCACCGGCCAGGTCCTGCCCGTTGGAGCCAGCCGGATCCGTCAGCACCTTGCCGCCGGGCAGGAAGATGCTCTTCAGCGCGCCGATGTGCGAACCGTCGCGGCCCCGATGAACGTCGATGGACACCTTGTCGCCGACCTTGACGTCCCCCGCCTTCCAGCCCCAGCGGGCCATCATGTTCGGGCTGGAGCCGACGAGTTCCCAGACCTCGGTGGTGCCATCGGCCTTTTCCACCTCGAGCGTGAGCCAGGTATGCGGGTTCGCCCACTTCCAGTCACGCACCGTGCCGTTCAACGTGGTCAGCGCCATCATGTCGAACTTTCCGAAGCTGTGGTGCGCGCTGGCCGTCGGCAGGTGCAGCGTGACGACCGCGGCGAGCACGAGCCCGATCAGGCGCGTCCGGTTTCGTGTCGTGTTTTCTTTCTTCATGGGCTTCAGCTCCAATCCTGAACAATGAACAGGGCGCGAAGCGGACGAACTTGAATCCTCCGTCCTTCACGCCAGACAACGCCATGCAGCGTCGCTCGAGCACCTGCCCCGCTTTCGCCGCATTGCCAAATGATGTTCCGAATGCCGTGACCGGCATGTCGCGTTTGCAGGAGAACTCTCGTCATTGGATTCTCACCTGCGGATCGCAGCGGACCTCAATCCTGCCCGGTCAGGTGCAGGCCCACTGCCTGCAGCGGCGCGAGCGATTGCAGGATGGGCGGCAGGATCGGGATCGACGGCAATCCCGCCGGGTAGCGAATCGCCGGGTCGGCATCGGTGGCGGCCGCCAGCGCGGCTTCGACGACCGGCGACAGATCTTCCGGAGCGTGCGACTCCATGGCGTCGAACAGCGTGTTGAAGTGCGCGGAGATCTTCGCGTAAGGCGCGCTGGCGGCGCGATCCAGCGACTTCTTCGGCAGATCGGTCTTGAACGGACCGGGCATCAGCGCGACCACGCGCACGCCGAAGCTGCGGGCTTCGATGTCCAGCGCGGCGGTGGCCGCGTCCAGCGCATGCTTGCTGCCGCAATAGGCGGACATCAACGGCGTCTTCAACACCGCGGCCACCGAGGTCACGTTGACGATGCGGCCCGAGCCTTGCGCGCGCATGATGGGCAGTGCGAGGCGCACCAGTTCCAGCGGGCCGAACAGGTTCGTCTCGAACATCGCGCGGAACTGGCTTTCGGGCGTGTCCTCGAACGCGCCGCGCGCGCCGACGCCTGCGTTGTTGATGAGCACGTCGATACGTCCGAACCGCTCCAGCGCGCCCTCGATTGCCCGCTTGCGCGCGGCCGCATCGGTCACGTCCAGCGGCGCGATGAAGAAATCAGCGGGATTGCCGGCGGCCAATGCCTTCAGCGACGCAGGAGCGGATTCCACGTTGCGCAGGGTGGCGAACACCTTGTCACCACGTTGCGCGAAGGCCAACGCCATGGCTTCGCCAAAACCCGAACTGCACCCCGTGATGAAAACGACCGCCATGGCAAACCTTTCGATGGATTCAAGATAGGCGAATGACTCCCTGGTCAATCGCAACGCAGGCGCTGGCGCGTGCCGTATGCGCAGGCAGACGCTGCGATGGCAGACGCGGCCACCTTGATCCCCGACCCATCCGTACCAGACGAGCTTCGACTCGCGCCATGCCTCCAGGCGAGTCTACCCGTTTTCCATTGGAAAATCGATATTCTTTGGTTCTATCGTTTATTCATGGATTGATGTGATCACCACGGTCGCGAGGGTCGGCCTCAGCCTTCGTTCACTTCGCCGACTCGCGCGGATTCCGGACCCGCCGGCGTCTCCCGGTCGCCGCCTCCATGGGCGGCGACTTTCTGCAGGAGTTCGATCAGCATCGCGCGTTCGGCAGGCGTCAGCACGGCATCGAGTTCGATCTCCATGCCGGGCACCCTGGCCTCGAGCCGATGGACGAGCTCCTGCCCCGCGCTCGTCAGGAGAATCTGCTGCGAACGCCGGTCCACGGCGCTGCGAACGCGCTCGACGAGACCGCGATCCTGGATGCGGTCAAGCAGCATGGACAGGTTGGGGCCGGACAAGGCCAGCAGGCGACTGAGTTGCTTGGGCGTCAGGTGGCCGTGGGCCCGCAGCAGCATCAGCAGCGAGAACTCGACGGGCCGCAGGCTGAACGGCTCGCCGATATGGCGCACGAACAGCCCTTGCGTAGTCACCCGGGCCGTGGCGATGTGATAGCCGATCACCGAGCTCAAGACACCCTTCGCGATCGACGGTTGGTTGTTCCGGGAAGATTTCATCCCGCGATGATGCCTGTACCGCTGGTCCAGCTCGAGACGTGGCCCAGGACGAGCCTGGCGTCCGAGACGCGTTCCCAGTGCACGCGCGCCGCGGGCAACACCCAGCGGCGGCCGTGCTCGGCCAGGTCGATTCGGCGCCGGCAGGCTGCCCGGTCGGGGAACTTCAGCGCGACCCGGGTGATCCGGGCCCAAGCCCAGGCCATGAGTGCGTGCCCGAGGCCATGCAGGAAGTCGTCCGCGATGCGGAAGGCGCGCTCGCGGTCCTCGCTCGATTTCAACGCATGCACGGCCAGTTCGACGTACCCGATCTGGCGCTCGAGTTCATCACGCCAGGCGAGAAGCTGGATCGCTGCGTCTCCGCCCCGGTTGGCGGCATCCTGCTCCAGGAGATCCTGTTCCGCGCGCCAGTCGGCCATCAATGCCTGGACCCGTTCGGGACGGTCCAGCACCTTGCGCTGCAGCAGGTCGATCGCCTGGATCTCGTTGGTTCCCTCGTAGATCATGGCGATGCGGCTGTCGCGCACATGCTGCTCGATGCCGTAGTCGTGAATGTAGCCATAGCCTCCCAGCACCCCGAGCGCCCGGTCGGCACCCTGGTGGCCGAGGTGTGTCAGGAAGGCCTTCAAGACCGGGGTCAGGAGGGCGACGCTGTCGTGCCGCCGCTTGCGCACGATGGCATCGACATGGTGCTCCGCCTCGTCCAGGAGCAAGCCGGCGTGATAGGCCATGACCCGCGCCGCCTCGCACTGCGCCTGGAGGTCCAGCAGGACGCGCCGGATCGCGGGATGCCCGGCGATCGGGACCGGCGACGCACCGGCCGACGCCGAGCTTTCCGCATGCCCTGCGTGTCCGGGCACGCGCGACTGCACCCGATCGAGCGCGTAGTCCACCGCGATCTGGGTCGCCGCCTCGAGGTGCCCCAGCCCCTGGATCGCCACGTGCAGTCGCGCGGCATTCATCATCTTGAACATCACCGCGAGACCGCCGCCGGGCTCGCCCAGCAGCCAGCCCTGCGCGTCCTCGAAGCGCATCTGGCAGGTCGCGCTTCCCTTGATGCCCATCTTCTTCTCGATCCCGTCGCAGAGGACCGAATTGCGCTGCCCGTCCGGCAGCAGCTTGGGGACCAGGAACAGCGACAGTCCCTTGGTGCCGGGAAGTGCTTGCGGCAGGCGTGCCAGCACCAGGTGCACGATGTTGTCGGTCAGGTCATGATCGCCGCCCGAAATGAAGATCTTGCCGCCGGTGACCCGAACCGCGTCGCCGTTGCGCACGCCGCATCCGGCGTCCGGGCGCTCCGGCACGGCCCGGCATCGAACCTGTCCCAGGTCGCTGCCGGCGCCGGGTTCGGTCAGGTTCATGGTGGCCAGCCATTCCCCCGAGACGAGCTTCGGCAGGTAGCGGTCGCGCAGATCCGCACACGCCACGCTGCGCACCGCCTCGTAGGCGCCGTGCTGCAAGCCGGGATACATCGTCCAGGCATGGTTGGCCGCCGCCAGCATCTCGAAGAGCGCGATGTTGAGCAATTGCGGCAGGCCCTGGCCACCTTCCGTCACCTCGCAGGCAAGCGCCGGCCAACCGCCGGCCACGAACTGGCGCCACGCCGCGGCGTAGCCGTCGGGTGTGACCACATCGCCTCGATGCCAGCCACACCCCTGGAGGTCGCCCGGTCCGTCCATCGGCTCCAGCACGTCCCGTGCGAAGTGCGCCGCCTGCTGCAGGACTTCGCGGGCCAGGTCGAGATCGACCTCGACGAAGTCCGGAATCTGGCGCCATGAGGCCGGGGCGTCGAGGACGGCCTCCAGGACGAACAGCATGTCCTCCACGGGCGGCTTGTAGGCGGTCATCGGCAGCCCCTCGGGTCAGCGGGGCGCCATCCGCAGCGCACCGTCGAGACGGATGACTTCGCCATTCAGGTGGCCGTTGGTCACGATGTGCGCCGCGAGGGACGCAAACTCGGCGGGATGGCCGAGACGCTTCGGGAATGGAATGGACGCAGCGAGGCCGGCCTGGACCTCCTCGGGCAGTTCCTTGAGCAAGGGCGTGGCGAAAAGGCCCGGCGCGATCGTGCAGACTCGCACGCCATGCTGGGCCAGGTCGCGCGCCAACGGCAGGGTCATGCCGACGATGCCGGCCTTCGAAGCCGAATAGGCCTCCTGGCCCACCTGGCCGTCGAATGCCGCCACCGACGCCGTGCAGACCATCACGCCCCGCTCGCCGTCCTCGGTCGGGTCCAGTCGTGCGATGCGCGCTGCCGCAAGGCGGATCACGTTGTAGGTGCCGACCAGGTTGATGCGCACCACCCGTTCGAAGTCCTCCAGCGGGGCGGGCGCGCCCTGGCGGTCGATGACCCGCTTGGCGGTGCCGATGCCGGCGATGTTCATCACGATGCGGGCCGGGCCGAAGGCCTTCTCGGCGGCCTCGATGGCCGCGGTCACCTGATCTGCGCTCGTGATGTCGCATTTGCAGGCGATGCCGCCGATCTCGTCGGCCACGCGTCGAGCGTTGGCTTCGTTGACATCAAGCACCGCCACGCGTGCGCCTTGCCGCGCGAGTTCGCGGGCCACGGCCTCGCCGAGGCCGGAGCCTCCACCCGTCACGAGGGCGACTTGTCCTTGGATCTGCATGAAACTACTCCTTTAGCGTGGGGCCAGCTTCCCGCTGGGCGGGAAGGATGAGCCAGGGGTCGCCGGGGCGACCTTCGTAGAGCGCCTCGACGACCGAGGCGCGGTGGGCCAGGACTGCCCGCTGGTTGATGGAACCCTTGTCCGTGAGCTCGCCGTGCGCGATCGAGGGCGGCTCGACGAGCAGGTGCATGCGAGTGATCCGACTGGCGCTCCCGGTGCCGCTCGCATGCAGCCGCGTGGCCAGGCCCGCGAACCACTCGCGCACGCGGGGGTGATGCAGGATCTCTTCGGCGCTTGCCGAGGTGTCCAGCCCGCTCAGCGCCAGGCATTCGTCCAGCCGGGGAAACACGAGGACGCCCAGTTCGTCGCGAAGATCGCCCGTCAACACCGAATCCAGCACGTACGGGTGCCCTTCGAGCGCCACGCGCGCGCGCAGGACGCCCACGTTGACGAAGGTGCCGGTGGAGAGCTTGAAGTCTTCGGCGATGCGCCCGTCGAAGGCCAGCCCGAGCTTCACATCGGCCGGATCGACCCATCGAACCGCGTCGCCGGTGCAGTAGAACCCTTCCTCGTCGAAGGCGGCGGCCGTCAGTCCGGGCTCGTTCATGTAGCCGGGCATGACGTTCGGTCCCCGGAAGCGGACTTCCATCTTGCCGTCGACCGGTACCAGCTTGACGTCGACGCCCGGGCAGGGCAGTCCCACGTAGCCGGAGCGTGCATGCGTGCCGACCAGGAACAGTGCCGAGGGGGCGGTCTCCGTCATGCCCAGGCTCGTCACGATGCGGATGCGCTCGCCGCAGGTCGCCACGGCGTGGCGCTCGAGCGCGTCCCAGGTCGTCTGCGACAGACCCGCGGCCGCGAACATGAAGGCCTTGACGCGCGAGAACAGCGAGCGCCGCAGGGCTCCGTTGCCCTCCATGGCCTGGGTCATTTCTTCCAGCCCCTTGGGCACGTTGAAGTAGACGGTCGGCGCGATTTCCATGAGGTTGCGAATGGTCTCGCCGATGCCGCCCCGGGTCGGCCTGCCGTCGTCGATATGGAACGTGCCACCGTTGTACAGGGCGATGCCCAGGTTGTGGTTGCCCCCGAACGTGTGACTCCAGGGCAGCCAGTCGACGAGCACCGGGGGCTCGTCCGCGAGGAAGGCCATGCACTGGCGCAGCATCTGCTGGTTCGAGCACAGCATGCGGTTCGTCGTGATGACCGCCTTGGGCATCTTCGTGCTGCCGCTGGTGAACAGGTACTTCACGATGGTGTCGGGCCCGGTCGCGTCGCGTGCCGCATCGACCTCGGCGCGCGGATCGGACTGCAGGTCGGCGAAGGCCCGCGTCGCTCGTCCCTCGATGGCGCCTTCGCCGAGCACCACCGCCACGTCCTCCGGGACCGCGGCCTGGATCGCGGCGGCGT
The DNA here is from genome assembly GCA_964418745.1 of uncultured Vitreoscilla sp. Lineage (GTDB taxonomy): Bacteria > Pseudomonadota > Gammaproteobacteria > Burkholderiales > Burkholderiaceae_C > Scleromatobacter. Next base: position 28,970 of record CAYQMX010000041.1, on the reverse strand, counting down.
ACTGCCGGCCGGCCGCATACACCATGCCTGGCCGTGTCGTGCGCAACACGTGCCGCAGCCTTTCGTGATCGGGTGAGACCAGGGAGTAGGCCGTCGACACGCTCACGTAGGGAACGCCGACCCAGGCCGCCGCCATCATCAGCGTGGCGTGCTCGAGGTCGTTGCCCGACAGGATGGCCAGCGGACGCTCCGCGCCCAGTCCTGCATCCAGCAAGGCCTGGCCCACGCGCCGCGCCTGGGCCAGCATCTGCCGGTAACTGATGCGACGCCACGCGCCGTCGGCGCCGCGCTTGGCGACGAACGTTCGTTCCGGCGCGGACCGGGCCCAGCGTGCCAGCAGGTCGCTGACTCGTCGCGGGTACTCGCCAAGCGCTTCGCTCGACTGCAGCAGGGTGCTGCCGTCGGCGCGCATCTCGACGCGCGCATCGAGGCATCCACCGACGCGGACAGGCCGGAAGGGCGCCTGCCGGTCGGGATTCACGACTTCACCACCTTGGCCGCCTTGCCTTGAAGAAAGGCCTGCAGTCGTTCCTGGGCCTCGGGCGTGGTGGAGGCCAGCGCGGATACCAGCGACTCGGTGAACAGTCCTTCCGACGGGGATTGCTCGACGATGCGCGGCAACGCGTGCATCACCGCGAACGACGTCATCGGGGCGTTGGCGGCCACCTTCTGGGCGAGCGCCAGGCCCTTTGCGACGCCTTCGCCGGTCGAGGCCAGGTAGTTGACGATGCCGAAGCGCTCGCCATCGGCGGCGTCGAAGATGCGCCCCGTCAGCATCATGTCGGTCATGCGGGCGGTCCCGATGAGGCGCGGAATGCGCACGGACCCGCCGCCGCCCACGAAGATTCCGCGCTGTCCTTCAGGCAGGCCGAAGTAGGTGGACGGCTCGGCCACCCGGAGGTGGCAGGCGGACGCCAGTTCCAGGCCCCCGCCGATGACGGCGCCGTGCAGCACGGCGATCACCGGCACCGAACCGAACTGGATGGCATCGAAGGCCGCATGCCAGCCGCGCGAATGCGCCACCGCGGCCCGGGCATCGCGCGCGACGAGTTCGGACAGGTCGAGGCCGGCGCAGAAGTGATCGCCTTCGCCGCTGAGCAGGACGGCGCGGGTGTCCGGAGGCAGGTTGAGGAACGCCGTGTGCAACTGGGCGATCAGCCGGTCGCTGATGGCGTTGCGCTTGGTCGGGCGGTTCAGCCGCACATGGAGCACGGGGCCGATCGTCGTGATCGCGAGCAGGTCGAGCCCGGCCAGGGTGCCTTCGACCGGCAGTTCCTGACCCTGCTGCGTTTGTGGGGGTTGCGTCATGGCCTCTTCGTCCTTGCATAAGTTGCCGCCATGATGCTTCAACAAAATAACTACTTCAACCGAGTTGTCTAGGTGTAAACCCGCTGATTGGGGTCGATTTGCCTGTGTAAAAGTGATTTCTGTGCTGCTTGCTGTTCGCGACTTATAGTTATAGTATTGAACTATAAATTCATGGAGACGGCGATGAACGCATTCATTCCCTACGGTGCCTACTGGTCGACCCCCTTCGCCAAGTGGCAGGGCTCGCTCGCCTCGATGAACGCGTTGAGGCTGGCCGCGATCTGCGGCAAGCAGGCGCTGGAGACCCGTGGCATCCCGCTGGATCGCATCGACCTGGGCATCCTCGGACTCACCAACCCGCAACCGGGCAGCTTCTACGGACTGCCCTATGTCACCGGCTTGATGGGCATCGACCGCGTCGCCGGCCCCACGGTCCAGCAGGCCTGCGCCACCAGCGTGCGGGCGCTGCAGATGGCCGCGCAGGAGGTCGTTGCCGGCACGGCGCAATGTGCGCTCCTGGTGATGGCCGACCGTCAATCCAACGGGCCGGTGCTGTACTACCCGGATCCGACCGGCACCGGGGGCTACGGCGTCTCCGAGCAATGGGTGCTCGACAACATGGCTCGAGATCCCTATGCGGGGCAACCGATGTTGCGCACCGGGGAGAACGTCGCGGCTCGATTGGGCATCACGACGGAGGAGCAGCACGCCGTGAAACTGCTCCGCTACGAGCAGTACCTGGCCGCGCTGGCCGACGACCGCGCCTTCCAGCGCCGATACATGGTCGATGCGCCGCTCTACGACTCGCGGTTTCGCAAGGCCTCCGGCGTGCTGTCGGCCGATGAAGGCGTGTTCCCCACGACCGCGGAGGGCCTCGCGCGCCTGCGCCCGGTGGTCGAGGGCGGCACGATCACGTTCGGCGGCCAGACGCATCCGGCCGACGGCAATGCCGGGGCCATCGTCACGACCCGGGACCAGGCGCGCGAACTGGCGACCGACGGCGGCATCGAGGTCGAGATCCTCAGCTTCGGCATGTTCCGCGAGCAACCGTCGCACATGCCGGCCGCGCCGGCGCCGGCCGCCCAGCGTGCGCTGCAGGCCGCGGGGCTGAAGGTCAGCGACGTGGACGCGCTCAAGACACACAACCCCTTCGCCGTGAACGACATCGCGCTGGCGCGTGCGATCGGCTTCCCGTGGGAACGGATGAACCAGTTCGGCAGTTCCATCGTCTGGGGCCATCCGCAGGCGCCTACCGGATTGCGCGGCGTCATCGAACTGATCGAGGAACTGGCCCTGCGCGGGGGCGGCATCGGACTGTTCACCGGCTGCGCGGCCGGCGACACCGGACTCGCCACGGTGATCCGCGTCACCGACGCCCGCGCGCGCTGAACAACCCGCCGGGCCGTTCCCTTCGGACGCTGCCCGCAGCTACAGGAGCATTTCCCTTGAAGATCATCCAACCCGACGATGTCGGTGCGCTCATTCCCGACAACGCCACCATCTTCCTCGGTGGCCTCGCGGTCACCAGCCTGCCCGAAGAGGCCCTGCAGGCTATCGAACGCCACTTCCTCGCCACCGGCCACCCGACGAACCTGGCCACCTGGGCCTGCGGCGCCGTCGGCAATTCCGGCACGGCCGGAATGAAGCATTTCGCCCACCCGGGCCTGATCCGGCGCGTCGTCGCCGGCCACTTCGGGCAGACCGGCAAGGAGATGATGCGCATGGTCTTCGATGGGGAGGTGGAAGCCTACAACTTCCCGCAGGGCTCGCTGTCGCACCTCACGCGGCAGATCGCCAGCCGGACGCCGGGGCTGCTGACCCGCGTCGGCCTGGGCACCTTCGTCGATCCGCTGCGCGAAGGCGGCAAGATGAACTCGCGCTCGACGGAGGACCTGGTCCGGCGCGTCAGCTTCGAAGGCGAGGACTGGCTGTTCTACCCGTCGCCGAAGATCGACGTGGCCATCATCCGCGGCACCCTCGCCGACGAGCGCGGCAACATCACCCTCGACAAGGAAGGCGTGCTGCTCGAACAGCTCGCGATCGCCCAGGCGGCCCGCGCTTGCGGGGGCATCGTCATCTGCCAGGTCGAGCGCATCGTCAAGGCGGGCACCCTGCATCCCAAGTCGGTGAAGATCCCCGGCGTCGTCATCGACTACGTGCTCGTCTCCAGGCCGGAGAACCACATGCAGACGATCTCGACCCAGTTCGATCCCGCGCTGTGCGGCGACATTCGCGTGCCGGTGGACTCGCTCAAGCCGATGCCGCTCGATGAGCGCAAGGTCATCGCGCGGCGTGCGGCCGCCGAACTCATGCCCGGCGCCGTCACCAATCTCGGGATCGGGATCCCTGCCGGCATCCCCTCGGTGGCGGCCGAGGAAGGCGTGGCCGACGAACTCACGCTCAGCATCGAGAGTGGCGTGACCGGGGGCATCCCGGCCCAGCTCGGCGACTTCGGGCTGGCCTACAACGCCGAGGCGATCATCGAGCAGAGCTCGCAGTTCGACTTCTACGACGGCGGCGGGCTGGACGCCAGCTTCCTCGGCCTCGCCCAGGTCGACGCGCAGGGCAACGTCAACGTCAGCAAGTTCAACGGGCGGCCGGTCGGCTGTGGCGGCTTCATCAACATCACCCGCTCCACGAAGCGGCTCGTGTTCTGCGGCACGTTCACGGCCGGCGGCCTGAAGCTGGAAATCGGCGATGGCAAGCTGACCGTGCTGAACGAAGGCAAGTCGCGCAAGTTCATCGACGCCGTCGAACAGGTCACTTTCAACGGACCGGACGCCGCCCTGCGCGGACAGCAGGTCGTGTTCGTGACCGAGCGCGCCGTCTTCCACCTGCGCCCCGAGGGGCTGGAGCTGACCGAAATCGCGCCCGGCATCGATCTCGAGCGCGACGTGCTGGCACACATGGACTTCCGCCCCCTGGTCAGGGACGTCAAGCGCATGGACCCGGGGCTGTTCCAGGCCACGTGGGGACGCCTGCGCGAAACCATCATGGGCCACCCGGCGGCCCACCCGGCTTCCGTGTCCGAAGCGGCACAGACTCGAAAGGAAATCCAATGACCCGCACCCAGGTCGTCATCATCGGCGCCGGCCCGTCCGGCCTGCTGCTCGGGCAACTCCTGCACCGGGCGGGAATCGACGCCGTCATCCTCGAACGGCAGAGTCCCGACTACGTCCTCGGCCGCATCCGTGCCGGCGTCCTCGAACAGGTCACGATCGACCTGCTCGACGAGGCGGGCGTCGGCGCGCGCATGCACGAGGAAGGGCTCGTGCACGATGGATTCGCCCTGCTGTACGGCGGCGCGCGCCATCGGATCGACCTGGAGCGACTGACCGGTGGTCGCAAGGTCATGGTCTATGGACAAACCGAAGTGACGCGCGACCTGATGGACGCACGCCGCCAGGCCGGCCTGACCACGGTCTACAGCGCCAGCGATGTGAGCATCCACGACTTCGACACCGCGACGCCGCGTGTGCGCTACCAGCGCGATGGCCAGTCCTTCGAGATCCAGTGCGATTTCATCGCCGGCTGCGATGGATACCACGGCGTGTCCCGCGCCAGCGTTCCGGCCAAGGCCATCCGTGAATTCGAGAAGGTCTACCCCTTCGGCTGGCTGGGGCTGCTCTCCGACACGCCGCCTGTCTCCGAGGAACTGATCTACGTGAACAGCCCCGGCGGTTTCGCGCTGTGCTCGCAGCGCAGCGCCACGCGCAGTCGCTACTACCTGCAGGTGCCGTTGACCGACAAGGTCGAGCAATGGTCCGACGACGCGTTCTGGAACGAGTTGCGCCTCCGACTGGACGACGAGGGCCGCGAGCGACTCGTCACCGGCCCTTCCCTCGAGAAGAGCATCGCGCCGCTGCGAAGCTTCGTGACGGAGCCGATGCGCTTCGGGCGCCTGTTCCTGGCCGGCGACGCGGCGCACATCGTGCCGCCGACGGGCGCGAAGGGACTCAACCTCGCCGCCACCGACGTCAAGTTCCTGGCGTCCGCCCTCATCGAGCACTTCGACGAGCGCAGCGACGCGGGCATCGACGACTACTCGCGGCGTTGCCTGGCGCGGATCTGGAAGGCTGAACGCTTCTCGTGGTGGCTCACCACGCTGATGCATCGATTCCCGGACGACGCCGCGATGAACGATCGCTTCCAGCAGGCGGAACTCGAGTACCTGACGCGTTCCGAATCCGGCTCGCGGACGCTGGCCGAAAACTATGTCGGCCTGCCGCTGAACTTCAACGACTAGCTGCCCGCGGCGCGGGTCGACAAGAAGCGGCCCGGCCTGCCGATCCGCGGCCGGGCCGGCGGATCGAGCGCGCCCGCGCCCGCCGCTCCAGCCGGACCGCCTGCGCTGCGTCGCCCGGGGGCCGGGCGCTGCCCTGGGCCCGGCGCCATCCATCCGAAATGCGGTGTCAGCCTCTGCCGGGGACAGGGATCGCTTTCGCGACACGGTCGTCCACGATGAGCCTGAAATGCCCGTCCACGATGGACTGAATGCGCATCCATTTCAAGAGTTGATGGACTTCCATATAGAATATCGATAAAAGCGATGTTAATCTATTGGAAGGCGAAAAGGCGCTTCCTTCCATCGCGACGACAAGAAGACAACCATCCAGAGACAAGCCATGGATCAATCGGGGGCCACCCAGGCCATGAATCGCCACGTCCGCGCCGCGCCGCTGGCCACCGCCGTCGACCACGCGCTCTCCATGCTGGCCGGGCTCGTCGTGCTGCCTGCGCTTGCACATTTCCCTTCGAAGCCTTCCGCGCCGCAGCCCGGCGCGGATGCGAAGGCTTCCGTCCAACTCCCCGGAGAAACCGCATGACCCGCATCGTCGACATCGCCTTCGTCCGCTACCAGGCGCCCGACCTGGAACGCATGGAAACGTTCCTGGTGGACTTCGGGCTGCACCGTGCCGCGCGCACCGCCGACGCGCTCTACATGCGGGCCGGCGGCACCGCCCATCATTGCCACATCACGGAGAAGGGCGACACCGCCGCCGCGATCGGATTCGGCCTGCGTGCCGGATCGGCCGCCGACCTGCAGGCCTTGTCCGAGAAGTCGGGTCGGCCCGTCGAGGCCAACCCGGAACCGGGCGGCGGCCAGCGCGTGCGCCTCGTCGACCCCTCGGGTTTCCTCGTGGACGTGATCCACGGCCAGGCCACGGTCGAGGCGCTCCCGGTCCGCGAGCCGTCGCCCATGAACGCGATGACGGGGCGCCAGCGCTTCGGGCGCACCATCCGCGTGAAGCCGCAGCCTTGCGCGGTCGCCAGGCTGGGCCACGTCGCGCTGCTGGTGGCCGATTTCCACGCCTGCTTCGCGTTCTACAGCGACCTGTTGGGCTTCAAGCCGTCCGACACCTATTGGGCCGGTGTCGAAGCCAACAAGATCGCGGCGTTCATGCACTGCGGACTGGGCGATGAGTGGACCGACCACCACACGGTGGCGCTCATCACCGCGCAGGACGGCAGGTCGCGTTTCGATCATGCCGCGTTCGAGGTGGTCGACCTGGACGACGTGGTGCAGGGCGGGCAGTGGCTGAAAGACAAGGGCTACACGCACGCCTGGGGCATCGGTCGCCATGTCCAGGGCAGCCAGATCTTCGACTACTGGCGCGATCCGTTCGGCAACAAGATCGAACACTGGACCGACGGCGACCTGGTCAACGATTCCACGCCGGTCGGTACCGCCGAGATCGGCAACGATGCCTTGCACCAATGGGCGCCTCCGCTCACCCCTGAATTCTTCGCCTGAAACCCCACACCCAACGTCAACGAGGCACCCCCATGAAACTCGCCCGATTCACGATCGCCGGACGCACCGTCGTCGGCGTCATCGACGGTGATCGCGCCGTCCCCCTGTCGCAGCTGGACCCGGCGGCTCCCGAAACGCTGCGCGAGCTGCTGGCAAAGGGCCCGCAGGAGATCGGCCGGCTGGCAAAGTTGCTGGCGGAGAAGCGGCCTGCAGGCCACGCGCTTGCCGACGTCCGCCTCGAGGCGCCGATCCCCGACGCCCAGAAATACATGGCCATCGGCATGAACTACCAGGATCATGCGGACGAGGCGGCCAAGGCCGGCATCGCGATGCCGAAGAACCAGCTCTGGTTCAACAAGCAGGTGAGCTGCATCACCGGGCCGTATGACCCGATCTACAAGCCGCGCGTCTCGGACAAGATGGACTACGAGGCCGAACTGGGCGTGGTCATCGGCAAGCGCTGCCGCTACGTCAGCGTGGAGGACGCCCGCAGCGTGGTCGGCGGCTACTTCGTGGTCAACGACGTCACCGCGCGCGACTGGCAGTTCAAGAGCCCGACCTTCACGCTGGGCAAGTCGTTCGACAGCCACGGACCGATCGGCCCCTGGATCACCACCGCCGACGAGATCGCGGACCCCCACGCGCTCGACATGAAGCTGTGGGTCAACGGCGAGCTGCGCCAGCAGACGAGCACCGGCGGCATGATCTACGACATCTGGCAGCAGATCCACGAGCTGTCGCAGGTGATGACGCTGGAGCCGGGCGACCTGATCGCCACCGGCACCTGCGCCAACGTCGGCATCGCGCTCGGCAAGTTCCTGCAGCCGGGCGACGTCGTGAAGGTGGAGATCGCCGGTCTCGGCCACATCGAGAACGCGGTGGAGCAGGAGCCGGTCTGATCCTGATCGGCGGCTCGTGCGTGGTGGGTCAAGGAGACATGATGAATGACATGCAAGCATCCCGTGCAAGCGGCCGCCAGGCCCCGTGCGGGTGTCGAATCGTCCCGCGGAGGGCGGCATGAAGCGCTCGATGCTGCGGTTCATCCTGTTCGTCCTGGGGCCCGTCCTCAACAAGGCTTCGGGCACGCGGCCGGCGTTCCGGGCGTTCGTCAAGCGGCATGACGCGATCGTGCAGATCCAGTTGAAGGACGGCAGCATCGCCCGTCACTTCAGGTTCGTCGGCGGCAGGATCACGTCGACGGCAGGCCTGCATCCCAATCCCACCGTGAGGATGATCTTCAAGAACGTCGACGTCGCGTTGTCGATGCTCAAGCCCGACGCGGACATGGGCGAGGTCGTGCATGCGGCCAAGAACTTCAAGGTGATGGTCGTCGGACCGGACCCGGTGTGCGTCTGGTTCATGCAGATGATGAACATGTCCCAGTCGTCCGCGCTGCAGATGGGCACGCCGATGCGCGACGGCTGCACCCGCTTCACCATGCTGACCAACGGCGGGCCGCTGTTCGTGCATGTGAAGAACGGCCGGATCCTGCGCCTGACGCCGATCGAATTCGACGCGAAGGATGCCGACAGCTGGAAGCTGACCGCGCGCGGCCGAACGTTCCAGCCGCGCCGCCAGGCGACCGTCGCGCCGCACGCGCTGGCGCTCAAGTCGGCGGTCTATTCCGAGCGCCGGATCCTGACCCCGCTCAAGCGCGTCGACTTCGATCCGCACGGCGAGCGCAATCCGCAGAACCGGGGCAAGAGCGGCTACGCGCCGATCTCGTGGGACGAGGCGCTGGACATCGTGGCCGGCGAGATCCAGCGGCAGAAGCGCGTGAACGGCCCCGGCTCGATCACCATCGCCCACGGCTCGCACCATCAGTGGGGCAACGTCGGCTACTACCTGTCGTCGATGATGCGCTTCGGCAACCTCATCGGCTTCACGCGCGTTGCCGCGAACCCGGACAGCTGGGAAGGCTGGTACTGGGGCGCGATGCACCATTGGGGCCACGCGCAACGCGTGGGCATCGGCGCCAACTACGGCACCGTGGCCGACTGCCTCCAGGAAGCGCAGCTGATCGTGTTCTGGTCGTGCGACCCGGAGAGCACGAACGGCGCCTACATGGGTTTCGAGGGCACGCAACGCCGGCTGTGGGCCAAGGAGCTGGGCATCGAGTTCGTGCACGTCGATCCCCACTTCAATCCCACCGCGCAGCTGCTGGGCGGGCGCTGGATTCCCATCAAGCCGACGACCGACCCGGCCCTGGCGCAGGCCATCATGCAGGTCTGGATCGAGGAAGACCTCTACGACAAGGCTTACGTGGCCTCGCGCACCACGGGCTTCGACGCCTGGCGCGACCACCTCATGGGCGTCGAGGACGGCATCGTCAAGACACCGGAATGGCAGGAAGCGGAAACGGGCGTCCCGGCACGGGTCGTGCGCGCGTTGGCGCGCCAATGGGGCAGCAAGAAGACCTACCTGGCCGTGGGTGCGCAGGGCAGCGGCTTCGGCGGCGCGTCGCGCGGCGCCACGGGCGCGCAGTGGGCGCGCTGCATGGTGATGATGATGGCCATGCAGGGCCTGGGCAAGCCGGGCATCAACATGGGCAACCTGCAGGCCGGCACGCCGCTGGACCACGAGTTCTATTTCCCGGGCTACGCCGACGGCGGCATCTCCGGCGAGCTGCAGTGGAACGGCAACGCCGTCAACAACTACCAGCGCATGCCGCACGTGCTCACGGTCAATCCCGTGCGCCAGCTGGTGCCCAAGCAGCAGCTTCCCGAGGCCATCATCGACGGCAAGGCCACCGGCTACCTGTGGGACGGCCTGGCGACGGAACTCCAGTTCGCGCCGTTCGAGTACCCGATGGCGGGCTACTCGCCCATCCGCATGATCTACAAGTACGGCGGCTCGTTCTTCAGCACCATGACCGAGTCGAACCGGATGGTGCAGGCCTATCGGCACGAGAGCATCGAGTTCGTCGTCAACCAGTCGATCTGGATGGAGGGCGAGGCGCAGTTCGCCGACGTCATCCTGCCGGCCTGCACGCAGTTCGAGCGCTTCGACATCGGCGAGTGGGCCGCCGGGGGCGGCTACCTGCAGCACGGCTTCAACGGCCTGAACCATCGCGTGGTCGTGTTGCAGCACAAGTGCATCGAGCCGCTGGGCGAATCGAAGTCCGACTACGAGATCTTCAGCCTCATCCTCCAGCGCCTGGGCCTCGGCGCCATGTTCACCGAGGGCTGCAGCGAGCTGGACTGGGCCAAGCGCGTGTTCGACGGCAGCGACGTGGCGCAGAAGGTCACGTGGAAGGAGTTCTGCCACAAGGGCTACTTCGTGGTGCCCGCCGAGCAGGAGGGGCTGGAGCCGCCGGTGAACTTCCGCTGGTTCGCCGAGGATCGCCACAAGGACATCGCCGAGCCGCAGCCGCTGCCCTCGCAATGGGCGGGCGAGTTCGGCAAGGGCCTGCAGACGCCGAGCGGCAAGATCGAATTCATTCCGGAGACCTTGAAGCGAAGCGATCCGGTCAATCCCGATCGACCGGTCCTGAATCGCTACATCCCTGCGTGGGAAGGGCCGCGCACCGAGAGCCTGGTGCGCGACTATCCGCTGCAGATGGTCGCGACGCACTCGCGTTTCAGCTTCCATACCGGCGTGGACGGCAAAGGCAGCTTCATCAACGACATCGAGGACCATCGGTGCCTGATCGGCGGCCACTACTACTGGCTCCTGCGCATGAACGAGACGGACGCCGCGGCGCGCGGCATCACGCACCGCTCGCTGGTGAAGGTCTTCAACGCCCGCGGCGCCGTGATCTGCGCCGCGGACGTGTCGCCGCTGCTGGCCCCGGGGGTCGTCAAGTCCTTCGAGTCGAGCGCCGAGTACATGCTGATCGACATCGATGGCGAGATCGTCGACGTCGGTGGCTCGATGAACGTGTTGACCCCTTCGCGATCGCAACAGCGCCGCACGAGCAGCATGAGCCCCAACTCCTGTCTGGTCCAGGTCGAGCCCTGGCGAGTGACGCCAGAGGTGGCTGCCGCGGCGCGCGACGTCGCGGCCCGGCGGACCTCGATGGGCGGCCGGCGCACGGAGGTGCCGGCATGAAGTGGAACATGATCATCGACGTCGCCCGGTGCGAGAACTGCAACAACTGCCTCCTCGCCGCGAAGGACGAACTCGTCGGGAACGACTTCCCTGGCTACTCGGCCCCCCACGCGCCTCAAGGCCGGGGCGTCGTGCGGATCGAGCGCCACGTGCGCGGTTCGACTCCGATGGTGGACGTGGCCTACGTGCCCCGCATGTGCAACCACTGCGACGACGCGCCCTGCGTCAAGGCGAGCAAGGGCGCGATCACCAAGCGTGACGACGGCATCGTCGTGTTCGATCCCGTCAAGTGCAAGGGCCGGCGCGACCTGGTGGCGGCCTGTCCCTACGACGCCGTGGTCTGGAACGAGCAGGCGCAATTGCCGCAGACCTGGTTCTTCGACGCCCACCTGCTGGATACCGGCTGGGACGCGCCCCGGTGCGTCGCCGTCTGCCCGACCCAGGTCTTCGAGGTCGTTCGCGCGACCGACGAGGAGATGGCCGTGCGGGTGGAGAAGGAAGGCCTGCGCCCCGTCAAGTCCGGCCTGGGCGGACGTCCCCGCGTGCTCTACCGCAACCTGCACCGCGCCGATCGCTGCTTCGTGGGCGGCAGCCTGTGCGCCGAGACCAACGAGCGCGTCGAATGCGTCGTGGATGCCGAAGTCCGGCTGTCGCGGGCGGGCGCCGAACTGGCGCGCACGCGCAGCGACGCCTTCGGCGACTTTCGTTTCGACGATCTCGCGCCGGGCAGCGGCGTGTACCGGCTGTCGGTGCTGGCGACGGGTTTCGCGCCTGCTGAAATCGACGTGGAGCTGCTGGCCAACAGCGTCGTCCTCGGCGAGATCCACCTGCAATCCTGAGAGCCTGCGAACCAATAGCGGCCCCAAGGCGGCTCCCGCCACCCTCATTCACCTCAATGGGAAAGATCATGCAAGACACCATCGTCATCACCTGTGCCCTGACCGGTGCCGGCCCTTACTCCGGTAATCCGGCCCAACCGATCACGCCGCGCCAGATCGCCGATTCCGGGCTCGAGGCCGCGGAAGCTGGCGCCGCCATCCTGCACGTGCACGTTCGCGATCCGAAGACGGCCCAGTTCTCGGGCGAGCTCGCGCTCTACGAGGAAGCGGTCGGGCTCATCCGCGAGGGCAATTCCGACGTCATCCTGAACCTGACCACGGGACTGGGCTCCGGCTTCTATCCCGCCGACCCGCTGCTGCCGATTGCGCCTGGCCCGGAGACGCACATCTGGAGTCCCGAGAAGCGCGTCGAGCACGTGCTCAAGCTCAAGCCCGAGATCTGCACGCTCGACCTGGTCACGGCGCAGGTGTTCGGTGGCATCGTCATCAGCACCGAACAAGTGTTGACGCGGATGGCCAACCTGATTCGCGGGGCCGGCGTGCGGCCCGAGATCGAGTTGTTCGACGCCGGCGACGCGGTGCTCGCCAAGCACCTGATCAAGAAGGGCGTGCTCGAAGGCCCGGGCATGTTCTCGTTCGTGATGGGCCTGAACTTCACGATGCCGGCCGACACCGAGACGATGACCTACATCCGCAACCTGTTGCCCGCGGGTGCGCAGTGGCAGGGCTTCGGCATCGGTCGCAACCAGTTCCCGATGGCGATGCAATCGGCGCTGCTGGGCGGCCACGTGCGCGTCGGGCTGGAAGACAACGCCTACATATCGAAGGGCCGCTTCGCCAAGAGCAACGCCGAACAGGTGACCAAGGCCCGCCTGCTCATCGAGAACCTGGGCCCGGCGATCGCGACGCCGGCCCAGGCGCGGGAAATCCTCGGCTTGCCCGCGAAGCTCGGTGTGAACTGAGCGTTGCGTTCCCGCTCCCCGGGCCCGCGCTGCGTATTCCGCGAGACCGGGCGCGGCCTCTGGCAGGCGCGCCAGGCAACGCCGCGGACGCGCCAGCCCAGGTCGATGCGGCGGGTCGGCTCAGGCCGCCTTGCGCCGCGCGTCGGCCGGCGCGCCGAAGGACGACTTCAGGATGATCTCCGTGGTCTCCCAGAAGTGCTCCTCCAGCAGCGCGCAGGCGTGGTCGGCGTCGTGGGCCATCACGGCGTCCATCAGCGCCTTGTGCTCGACCTGGACGTCGCGGCGCTGGGAGTCGGGCTGGCGCTCCGCGAGGTTGCGGTAGCGCTCCGACTTGTCGTAGAGCAGCGCGCAAAGACGCAGCAGCCACGGCGATGCGCAACCGCGAACCAGGGCCTCGTGGAACTGCTGGTGAGCCAGGGTCCAAGTGGCGTGCTTCTCGGGCGACGTCGGCGCGTCGACGCGCGACAGGCGATGGAAGGCCGACAGGATGTTGGATTCCCACTCGACGTCGCCCAGCGCGACCGCCTGGCGCAGCGCGAGCTGCTCGACCAGGATGCGCGTGCGCGTCAGGTCGACCAACTCCTCGTGCGAGACCGGCGCGACGCAGAAGCCACGCTGGTCCTCCGAATCCACCAGGCCGTCGGTGACGAGGCGGGAGAGGGCCTCGCGGATGCCCGTGGTGCCGATCTTGTAGCGCGCGCTCAGCGCCTGGATGCGAAGCCGCTGGTCGGGCTTCAGCACGCCTGACAGGATGTCGGCCCGGATGCTCTCGAACGCAAGGCCGGTGAGGCTGCGGGCCGACGACGTGGGCGGGACAGTGGTGGTTTGCGAGACGGTCATGACGTTCGGGCTCAGGGCAACGGCGCGTCGCGCCTCATTCCTCAGAGTCTAACGCAGCAGTGAGAATTCCGAGCTTTGGTGCATAACGCCGACTAAAATATATATAGACGATGGTTGGCGCTTCTGTCTCATGTGGACGAATGTCGAACCGCATCGACCCCCCGCCATGCCCGCTGGCCTGGTGCACGGCAAGCCGGACTTGCCGTCACGTGCTGCGGGTCCACGAGCTCCCGCGCAGCACCGGGCGGGTGCCAGGCTCGCCCCGTCACGCCCGGCGTCGACGGGTCGCGGTCGATGCCGATCCGTCCTGGACGCCGGGGGGTGCGGCGACCGGAAGCTCCGGTCGCGCGCCCTGGGCATGCATGGTCGTCGACATCGGCTTGGGCTGCAGCAGGGCGGAGATCGCCTCGCGGTAGACCTCGACCAGCCTTTCCGAGGGCGGGCCTGGGCGTGCCAGGCGCCGCATGGTCGTGCCGTTCACGATGGCCGCCAGCAATTCCATGCGGGCGGCCGCTTCGTCTGGATCGAAGGCCGGGAAATCCTTGTAGACGTTGGCGAGGAAACGCTCCCGGAACGCAACGTCCGTGCGCTCCATGATCTCGGCGACCACGGGATTGCGCGTCGCCTCGACGTGGACCTCCAGCAGCAGCATCTGGTTCTCGCGCTGCTCCGGTGGCGGCTCGCTCAGCATCAGGCGCACGATGTCGCCAGGGATTTCCTCGGTCCGGTGCGGGATCGACGGAGGGTCGGTCCGATTGACCACGGACTCGACGATCGCGTGCGCGATCGCATCCTTGTTCGGAAAGTAGCGGTAGATCAGGCCCACGCTCATCTTCGCCGTGGCGGCGATTTCCGCCATGGTCGAGGCATGGAAGCCGCGGCGCACGACGCACTGGCGCGCGGCATCCACGATCTGGACGCGGCGCTCCTGGGCGCGCTCGTCGTGGCTGGGTCGCTTCGTCTTGGATTGCATCTTTTCTCGCTAATTATCGATTCTTTACTTGAGCTTCGACTGGCGACTAATTATAGTGTGAATGAACGTTCATTCATTCAACCCGTCAACACGGGAATCGCAAAAAACATGTCGAGCCCACCGACGGCGAGACAAAGAAACGGAGACAACGATGCATGACCTGTTGACCACCCTGGCGAACTGGATCGCCTCGAGCCGGCTGAGCCTGCTGTTCCAGACCACCAACGGCCTGGTCGCGACCTCGCAGTCGATCCACATCCTGGCCATCTCGGTGGTGTTCGGCAGCGGCCAGATGATCAGCCTGCGCCTGCTGGGCGTGGGCGCCTCGGGGCGCAGCGTGTCGCGCCTGGCGTCGACCGTCCTGCCCTGGATGTGGTGGTCCCTGGTCGCGCTGCTGCTCACCGGCCTGCTGCAGACCGTGGCGGAGCCTGTTCGCGAACTCGGCACCACGGCCTTCTGGCTGAAGATGGGCATGCTCGTGTGCGTGCTGGCGCTGAACGTCTGGTTCGGCCGAACCGTGCGCGCCCACGCCGCGGCCTGGGACAGCGCCGCCACCCGGCCGGCCAGCGCGCGCGTGTTCGCCGTCGTCTCGCTGCTGCTGTGGGTGGCGATCATCTTCTGCGGCCGCCTCATCGCCTACACGTGGCAGCAGTGATCGCCGCTTCGACCGCCCCCCAGACCCGCCCAGGAACCCGTTGAAATGACCATCGATCAATTGCTCAATCTCATCGAGCACACCGACTTCGCCACCTTCGTCCGCGAGGGCGACTGGTGGTTCCCGCTCGACGAATGCCTGCACGTGCTGTCCATCGTGACCGTCTTCGGCTCCATCCTCATGATGGACCTGCGACTCCTGGGCCTGGCCTCGCGCGACAGCGCCGTCTCCCGGCTTTCCAGGGAAGTGCTGCCCTACACCTGGGTCGCCTTCGCCGGCGCGGTGATCACCGGCTCGGTCATGTTCATCTCGAAGGCGCAGGTGTACTGGCACAACCCGCAGTTCCAGCTCAAGTTCCTGTTCATGGCCCTGGCCGCCGCGAACATGCTCGTCTTCCACTTCGGCGCCTTCCGCCGCGTCGCCGACTGGGACGACGTCCTGCCGCCGCCCCCGGCCGCGCGCCTGGCGGGCGCCCTGTCGCTCTCGCTGTGGATCGTCGTCGTCTTCTTCGGGCGCTGGATCGGCTTCACGACCTGACGTGTCGCCCCCCGAGCCAGCCCTGTTTCCACAACGAATCGAATGAGCGGCCACTTGGACGCTCGGAGACCTTCCATGCATGCAAATCTTGCCGCGCGCTGCGCGACGGCTGCGTTCACGCTGGGCCTCGTCGCGCACGCCAGCGCGCAGGCGGTGGCCGCCGCGGACACCCCCCAGAGCGTCATCGTCACGGGCCGTTCGGCCAACCTGGTGGGTGCGGCCGACTCCTCCACCGAGGGCACGATCACCGCGGCCCAGCTCGCGGACCGCCCGCTGCTGCGACCTGCCGAGGTGCTCGAGTCCGTGCCCGGCCTGATCATCACGCAGCACTCCGGGGACGGGAAGGCGAACCAGTACTTCCTGCGCGGCTTCAACCTCGACCATGGCACCGACTTCGCGACCTACCTCAACGGCATGCCGATCAACGAGGTCACCCACGCACACGGCCAGGGGTATTCCGACCTGAATTTCCTGTCGCCCGAGCTGATCCAGAAGATCAACTTCCGCAAGGGGGCCTACAGCGCGGAGGACGGCGACTTCGACACCACCGGGATCGCGCGCATGTCGTACGCGAACACCGTGGACAAGCCCTTCATGGACCTCACCGCCGGCCCGAACCAGTACCGCCGCGCCTTCGGGGTGGGCAGCCAGAAGGTGGGTGCCTACAACGTGCTGGGTGCCATCGACTTCACCGAGACCGACGGACCTTGGGTCCAGCCGGAAGGCCTGCGCAAGTTCAGCGGCGTGTTGCGCCTGTCCTCGGGCACCCTCGACAACGGCTTCAACATCACGGCCGCGGGCTACCGCGCCCACTGGATCGGCACGGAGGAGGTGCCGCAGCGCGCGATCGAGAGCGGCGAGATCAGCCGGTACGGCACCCTGGCGCCCACCGACGGCGGCAAGACCGGCCGCTACAGCCTGTCGGGCGAATGGTCGCGCGCCGACGAGACGACGACCACGCAGGCCAACGCCTACGTCATCCGGTACGCGCTCGATCTGTTCTCCACGCCGTCGGGCCTCCAGGACAGCCAGCACGAGCAGTTCGACAATCGAGTCACCTGGGGCGGCGTCCTGAAGCAGGGCTGGCACCTGGGCCCGAAGCTGCTGGACAGCGACCTGACCGTGGGCGCGGGATTCCGGCAGGATCGCATTCCCAAGGTGGGCCTGTTCGAGACCGTCGATCGCGAGCGCACCAGCACCGTTCGGCAGGACGCGGTGATCGAGACCGCGTCCAATGCCTTCGCCGACCTGCGCACCCAGTGGACGCCGTGGCTGCGCAGCGTGCTCGGGCTGCGCTTCGACGACATCCATGCGCGCGACTCGGCGACCGGCGGCCAGTACAACATGTCCAACAGCGGCAAGTCCAGCGCGACCCAGCTCAGCCCGAAGGTGTCGCTGGCGTTCGGCCCGTTCTCCGGCACCGAGTTCTACGCCAACTGGGGCCTGGGCTACCACAGCAACGACGCGCGCGGATCGATCTCCACCGTCAATCCGTCCGACGGCTCCGCCGCGCAACCGGTCAGCCTGATCTCCCGGGCGATGGATGCCGAGCTCGGCGTGCGCACCTCGCCGCTCGCCGGCTGGAACACGAGCCTGTCGCTGTGGACCACCCACCTGGCGTCGGAGCTGGTGTTCGTGGGCGACGCCGGCGTCACCCAGCCGCAAGGCGGGTCGCGCCGCTACGGCGTCGAGTGGTGGAACGACGCGACGGTCAACCACTGGATCAACGTGGACGCCGACGTCGCGATCTCGCACGCGCGCTTCGAGCAGGAGAGCAACGGCGGGCGCTACGTGCCCAACGCCATCCCGCTGTCCGCGTCGCTGGGCGTGACCGCGGACGACAAGGGCCCGTGGCTGGCTGGCGTTCGCCTGCGCTACATCGGCGCCTATCCGCTGGAGGAGACCGGCACCGAGAAGTCGTCACCGGCCTTCACCACCAACGTGAGGCTGGGCTACCGGCTCAACCAGCGCTGGCAACTCGGCGCGGACATCCTCAACCTGTTCGACTCGAAGGCGTACGACATCGCGTACTGGGGCAGCTCGTGCACCCGCAGCGAGGGCGTGGCGTGCAACAACGGCAACGGCGTCGACGGCCGCCTGGTGCACCCGATGGAGCCGCGCACGATCCGGCTGTCGCTGCGCGCCAGCCTGTGAGCCGCGACGTCGTCGGCGTGCGGTTGGCGCCCGGTGCGATCATGCAGATCGGCGAAATCCAGCCAGGGACGTTCGGCGACGTCGAACCTCCCCGAGTTCGATAGCCGATGGATGGGAAGAGCAGATGGAACCCGGGAACACAAGATGAGTTGGAGACAGTCCCGCCGCGTCTGGGTCGGCCTCGCGCTGGCCGCGGTGCTGGCCGTGGCGAGCATCGCCTGGACGTGGCACCGCCACGCCCTCGCCGACGCACTGGTACGCGCCGATCCCGCCCGATTGCAGCAGGACGGACCGCTCGTGCGTTACGCGCTCGCGCGCGCGCCGGCCGTCTACGCGGCGAACTGCGCGTCGTGCCACGGCGCTGACCGGCGCGGCGACCGCCGCACCGGCGCGGCCGATCTCGCCGACGCGACCTGGGTGCAAGGGAAGGGCGACGTCGCCGGGATCGAGACGACGATCCTGTACGGCATCCGATCCGGGCATCCCAAGGCGCAGGGCTTCAAGGACATGCCGGCCCTGGGTCGCGTGCGCCAGCTGGCGCCGGGGGAGATCGGCGATCTTGTCGACTACATGCTGGCCCTGTCGAAGCAGCCGCACGACGCGGCGGTCGCCGAGCGCGGCCGCGCGTTGTACGCAGGCAAGGGTCGCTGCGCCGAATGCCATGGCGCGGATGCGCGCGGCAGCACGGAGCTCGGCGCGCCGGGGCTGACCGGCCCGGCCTGGCTCTACGGGGGCGACCGCGACGCGCTGCGGGCGTCGCTCGAGGACGGCCGACACGGCCTTTGCCCGGCGTGGATCCACCACCTGGACTACGCGGACATCCGCTCGCTGGCAGTCTGGCTCGCAGCCGGCGCACGCGATCGATAGAGGACATCCAACGACATGCAAGACACAAGCAACGACAACGCTCCGGATTCGCATGCGGCCACCCGCCGCTCGCTGGTGCTGTTCGCGTGCGGCGCCCTGATCGGCCTCGCCTTCGCCGGCTACAGCCTCTTCACCGCCAAGGGCACGCGCACGAGTGCCGTGCCGCCGGAGGCCATGGCGCTCATCAACGGGCGGCCGATCCTGCGCAGCGACTTCACGACCCAGGTGCAGGCGCAATTCAGCGTGCCCTTCGAGCAGACGACCCCGGTGCAGCGCCGCAAGGTTCTCGACGACATGATCGCCGAGGAGCTCAGCGTGCAGCGCGGCGTGGAGATCGACCTGCCCAGCTTCGATCCCGAGGTGCGCGCGGCCATGGTGGCGGGCGTCGAGCTCGAGGTGACGGCCAACGTGCTCGCGCAGGAACCCTCGCCGCAACAGGTGCGGCAGTGGTACGACAATCACAAGGACGGGTACGTGACCGACGCCTCGTTCCGCCTGCGCGACCTCGTGGCGCGCACCGGCGCACATCCCGCGGCCGACGCGGCGAAGGCGGTGGCCGCGCTGCGTTCGGGCCAACCGCCCGAGCAGGTGGCCAAGGAGTTCGGCCTGGAGGACTCGGGCCGCGTGGATTCGGGCGCGGTTCTCGACTTCGCCGCCAAGGCCAGGCTCGAGGCGCCGGTGTACGCCGCCGCGAGCAGGCTGGCCTCTGGCGGGGTATCCGACCCGGTGCCCGCTTCCGACGGGACGCACGTCGTCGTGATGATCGAGCATCGCGCGGCCCGGCAGCAGGCGTTCGAGGCGGTCGCGGACCGCGCCTGGATCGACTACAAGAAGGCGGCGCAGGACCAGGTGCTGCGCTCCAGCGTGGACTTCCTGCGCGGCCGCGCCGACATCCAGTTGTCCGACGACGCCAAGGCGCTGGCTGGGAAGGGCGCGTGATGCGCGCGCTCCGTCGCTGGCGCGCGGCGCTCGCCGCCGTCGCCGTCGCGCTCGTCGTGCCGGCCGCGCTCGCCCATACCAAGAGCGAGACCCACACGGTCTGGGAGATCGCCGCCGATCGCGTGCACCTCGAGTTCTCGATCCCGCTCCCCGAATCGGCGCGTCTCGCGCGCCAGGGCGAGCAACAGCCGCCCAACGAGGTGGTGCTGGACTACCTGAAGGGCCATCTCGGCGCCACGAGCGCGGGCAAGGCCTGCGCGATCGGCTCGTCGCGGGCGATGGCTGCGACCACGCAGTTCCGCCGCTTCGAGTTCGACTTCACCTGCCCGGGCAAGGACGACATCGCCCTGAAGTCCTTGGCGTTCTTCGACCTCGTTCCCTCGCACGTCACGTTCGCGCAGATCCGCACCGCCGACGGCCAGTTCGTCGAGCAGCTGTTCACCAGCGAGCAGCACGAGGTGCGCGCCGCCGCGGGCGACGCCGAGATGCGCGACGCGGGCTTCCTCGACTACATCCGCCTGGGCATGGAGCACATCTTCACCGGCCCCGACCACATGTCGTTCATGCTGGGGCTGGTGCTGATCTCGCGGCGCCTGCGCGACCTGATCTTCGTGGTCACCGGCTTCACGCTCGGCCACAGCGTCACCCTCGCGCTGGCGGTCACCGGCGCGTTGCGGCCGCACCCGGAGTTCATCGACGCCCTGGTGGGCCTGACGATCGCGATGATCGGCGCGGAGAACATCGCGGTGGTCACCCGCCGGTCGGGGTTCGTGGCGGCGGCCATCGGCATCCCGCTCGTCGGCATGGCCATCGCGAGCCTGCTGCACATCGGCCTGATGCCGCCGCTGCTGCTGCTGGGCTCGGCGCTGCTGTGCTCGAACTACCTGCTGATGTCGGGCCACATGGGCGACGCCGGGCGCCTGCGGCTGGTGGTGACGCTGGTCTTCGGGCTGATCCACGGCTTCGGCTTCGCGGCCACGCTGCTGGAGATGCAGTTGCCGCCCGACAAGCTGGCGCAGATCCTCGTCGGCTTCAATGTGGGTGTCGAGATCGCCCAGTTGATGCTCGTGCTGGGGCTGGTGGGCCTGGCGGCGCTGCTGGTGCGCCTCAAGCTCGCGCTGCCGCGCCGGGTGCTGATCGACGGCGTGGGCTCGGCGCTCGTGGGCCTGGGCGCCTTCTGGTTCGTCAGCCGCAGCTTCTGACTGGATCGACGATGCGACGCCTCATTTCACTTTGCCTCATGCTGGCCGGCTCCGCGGCGCTGGCCCATGGCGTGGCCGGCGCCGACAAGGCGTTCATGGAGCACAACGCCGGCCGGCAACTGGCGGTCTTCGTCTACCTGGGCGCCAAGCACATGGTCACCGGCTACGACCACCTGCTGTTCCTGTTCGGCGTGGTGTTCTTCCTGTACCGGCTGCGCGACGTCGCCGCCTACGCCACCCTGTTCGCGATCGGCCACAGCACGACGCTGCTGCTGGGCGTCCTGGGAGGGTGGCGCGTGGACGCGCACCTCGTCGACGCCGTCATCGGCCTGTCGGTGGTGTGGAAGGCGCTGGACAACCTCGGCGCGTTCCGGCGCTGGTTCGGCGTGCAGCCCGACGCTCGCGCGGCGGTCCTCGTCTTCGGCTTCTTCCATGGCCTGGGCCTGGCCACCAAGCTGCAGGAACTGCACCTGTCCGCGGACGGGCTGGTGCCCAACATGCTGGCCTTCAACGTCGGGGTCGAACTGGGCCAGGTCCTGGCTCTCGCCGTGATCCTGATCGTGATGGGCCTGTGGCGCCGCAGTGCAGCCTTCGGGCGGCACGCGTTCGCCGCCAACACGGTGCTGATGAGTGCAGGATTCGTGCTGGTCGGACTGCAGACGACCGGCTACCTGGTGGCCACGTGAACCCGAGGATCCTCATGACACCCAACGATGTGAACCCCATGCCGTCCGCGCGCCAGTTGTTCGCCGCCACGGGCGCGGCCGCCGCCGCCGCCGCGCTGCTGCTGGTCGTCGCCGTGCTGCCAGCCGAATACGGCATCGATCCCACGGGCATCGGCAACCGGCTTGGCCTGCCGGCACTGGCGCGGACGGCGGCACCGCCATCCCGGCCCGCGGCGTCGACGAATGCGGCAGGCGTGGACGCGCTCAGGGCGCAGGCCGTCGCGGCCTTCGGCGCCCAGCCCGGGCAAAGCTTCGACGCATCCGCTGCCGTGCGCAGCGCCGCCGCACCGAGGACCGAAGCCATGACCGTCATGGTGCCGCCGGGCTTTGGCGTGGAGGTCAAGGCGCAGCTGGCCGCCGGCGACACTCTGGTCTACCACTGGAGCGCCACCGGTGACGTGGCGGTCGACATGCATGGCGAGCGGCCCGGTGCCAAGGACGAGTTCACCAGCTACCTGATCGACGGCGCGCGGCGCGAGGACGCGGGCAGCTTCACGGCGCCATTCGCCGGGGCGCATGGCTGGTACTGGCTCAACAAGGGCCACCAGCCGATCGACGTGACGATCAGCGTCACGGGCTTCCAGACGAAGCTGTACGTCCCGGGTTCCTGACCACGGCGCCGGCGAGGCCGTTCGCGATCGCCGGCCCTGCCGGTCGCCTGATCAAGCGCGACCGGGGCCGTGGGCTGGACGACGATCAGGGCCGCCGCATCCACCGCTTCACGCCGACGCCTGTTCGCCTCCGGTACTAACGCCCGTGCGCCAGGTAGTCGGCAATGCTTTTCAGGTCGGCGTCGCTCAATTCGGTCTTGCGCAGCGGGGGCATGACCCCGGTGCCGTGCCGCACGAAGTAGACGACGGTCGCAGCCGCCAGGTCGGTCCGCTTCTCGAGCTCCGCCATCTCCTTGTTGCCATACTTCACCTGCAGCTCCGCCGTTCCGGGCGGAACCATGGGACCCCGGCCCATGGGACCCGGGCCCATGGCGTTCGCGTCCGGCGGGCCGCCCGGACCCGGAGGGCCGCCGGAACCCGGAGGGCCGCCGGAACCCGGAGGGCCGCCGAAACCCGGGGGGGCGCCGGGACCCGGGGGGGCGCCGGGACCCGGGGGCCCGGCGGAAGGGGCTGGCGCGGCCGCCCCATGACATGCCGCACAGAAGCGCGCGAACATGAGCTTGCCGCGCGGCGCCGACCCTTCCGGATAGGTCACCGTGGTCCACGCCGACGAGCGCGCCGGCTGCGCCAGCGGCGGCTTGTCCGTCGCGGACTGGCTGAATGCGGGACCCACGGCCACGAGGGCGCATGCGGCCAGCAGCAATGACGTCGGACGTGCGCGCATCAATGCTTCCTCAGGTATTTCGGCCAGATGCCGTAGCGGCCGGCGGACAGGATGCCCTTGGGATCGATGGCGTCCTTGAGCGTTTCGGCAAGTCGCAGCAAGGCGTGGTTGTTGAAGGAGAAGCCGCTCACGACTTCATCCATGAACATCGCATGCGTCCGGTATTCGGCATAGCCGAGCGACTCCCCGACCTTGACGAGATCGAGGTACGCCGCGCGAACCCGGGCGTTTTCCGCCGCATCCTCCGTCAGGCGCAGCCCCATGACCATGCCGCTGTAGCCGTTGGCGATCAGCGCCAGGTTGGCGTCGACCGTCTTCAGCTTGTGCTTGCGCATCACGCGGGTGAACTCGAAGCGCGCCTTCAGGATGTCGTGCGACGTCAAGGGATGGATCGGCGAGAAGAAGATGTGGCCGGTGCTGGCGGTGGGCCACCCGCCCTGGGCCCGGGTCCCCATGGCGAAGGCCCCCAGGCTCGGCTCCCACTCCTTCATTGGAATGGCGGCGCGTTGCGCCTCCGACAGCGGAAACCGCGTCATCGGCATCTCCTGGAAGGAGACGCCGTCGATGGCACCGAACCATTTCTTGACCGTGGCCCATTGCGCCTGGACCACCTCTTCGATGCCCATGAACCTGACGAAGGCGACCCATGCAGGTTTTCCGGTTCCCTTGATGAAGGCCTCGCATTCCTCGTCGCCAGGCTGCTCCGCCCGATCCATCAGCTTCCAGAACGGCCCGTCATCCGGATAGTCGACCTTGTAGGCATCCTCCACGGCGGGGCTCAGCAAGGCGAACGGGCCGCGAATGACATCGTGGTCGATCAGCTGGCCGAAGATCGGAACCGCCTTGTGCAGGTCGCGGTGCCGCGGAAAGGTGACGATGCCCGACATGAGCGCCTGCGGCTCGCGCGTCATGCGAAAGCCCATCTTGGTCACGACCCCGAAATTGGACTGGCTGAACAGTCCATCGACGTCGGGCCCCAGGCCGAACTTGAACAACGGCCAGGTCTTGGCGTTGGGCATGGCGCCCATGCCGGTCCGGACCAGGTCGCCATTGGCCAGCACCACCTCCAGGCCGCAATGCTGATTCCAATGGGAGGCGGTTTCGAAGCGATAGCCGCCGATGCCTCGGTCGAGGGCGTTGCCCAGCGGGCTGCCCCAGCCGGGCCCGGGAAAGTCGATCCAGAGCCGGATCTTGTTGTCCTGGAGATGCCGGTACAGATCGAAATAGCTGACCCCGGGCTCGACGATGGCGTAAGCCTGATCCTCGTTGACCTCGATGATGCGGTTCATGCGCTTGAGATCGAGCACCAGGCTGCCGGACAGGACCGGTGCGGCGCCGCCGTAACCGAGATTTCTTCCCGTCGACACCGGATAGATCGGAATGCGGTGCTCGTTGGCGATCCGCATGATCGCCCGGACCTCCTCGAGGTTGTCCGGCGCGACGGCGCCCGATGGCATGCTCTCGTCGGGCTGGCCGCGCCGCGGCGAGTAGGGGTCGCGGTAGAGGTCGATGTCATCGGCCGAGGTGAAGACCCATTGGCTGCCGACGACCGCCGCCATCTTGCGGATCGCGCGTTCGAACGTTGCGTGATCGAGGCCCGGCGGGAGTTTCGTGACGATGGTCATGCAGATCCTTTGATGACGGGCGCGAGCAGCCAGGACACCATTTCCCGCGCGCCGTCCTCGTGTTCGCCGCTGGCATGGTTGAAGCGGGCGGGGGCGGCCGGTTGCGCAGCGGCGGCCGCGATCATGCCGTGCAGCGCCTGCGTCCACGCCGCGCCCCCCTCGGCCTGGCGCATCCAGGCCGCCAGGCCAGGTTCAGTCGCTGCGACCACATGGGAGGTCCGGCTCGGGCCGATCCAGTGACGCCCCCAGATCACGGCACGCAGGCCGGCCAGCTCGGCCATCAATTTCAGCGAGAAGGCCACCGCCGGCGTGGTCAGGCCGGCGACGCCTGCTCCGCGCCATCGGTGATGCAGGTCGTCGAACCAGAGCCAGGTGGGATCGTCGCCCACCGTCGCGGTCGTGAACCCGGCGGCCGCGACATGTGCGCCGAAGGCGCGTCCTTCAGCCTCGCGATCGTCGTAGACGATCTTGTAGAGGGTGCTGCCGGCCGCGGGCCTCGAGGCCGTCAGCCGGCCGGCGACGGCCAGCCCCATGCCCGCTGCGCCAAGGCAGGCGATGGCACGTCTTCGCGTCAGGGCAGGCGCAGGCCTGCCCAGGATCTCGATCATCTCGGTCACTCCTTCGGGAAATGCGCTTGGCGCGACACCGCTAGCCCGATGGGCGGCCACATCGGCCGCGCGCCCGGGTGCATCATCGGCGTGCTGTCTCGTGAGACGCTACTTCTGTTCGGGATACCAGAATGTCTTGTGGCAGGCCTCGCAGACCTCGTCGAGCGAGCCGCCGAGGTCCGAGAGCTTCTGCACGTCGTGCTTGTCGACGGCGTCCACCAGCTGCAAGGCGACGGTGCGGGCCGATTGCGCGAACGC
This sequence comes from uncultured Vitreoscilla sp., assembly GCA_964418745.1. Taxonomy (GTDB): domain Bacteria; phylum Pseudomonadota; class Gammaproteobacteria; order Burkholderiales; family Burkholderiaceae_C; genus Scleromatobacter. Next base: position 3,338 of record CAYQMX010000041.1, on the reverse strand, counting down.
GGCGAGCGCGGCCGGGTTGGCGGCCAGGCGCTTCTGGATGGCCGCCACGTCCAGCGGCTCCACGCTCTTGATGGTCGTCTTCACGTTCGGGCCTGCGACGGGGCGGCCCGGGATCATGAGCAGGTTGGACGCCTCGGCGATCCGGATCGCCTGGCGGCGCAGTTCCTGCCATTCGGCCGGCGTGGACGGCGTCTTCTGGTGCGTGCCGGACTCGTCGTTGACGATGCTGACCGCATTCCAGATCTTCTCGCTGGTGGCGTCCATCTCGGCGTCCATGAGCTCCTGGAAGGTCGCCGTGACGGCGAACTGCGCGGGAACGGCCACCTTGCCCGCCGCGTCCTTCTTCGGCGCCGCGGCATCGGCGCTGGAAATGCACAGCGAGAGGGTCGCCGCGATCGTCGCGCCGACGAGTGTGCCTGCCCGGAGGGGCTTGTCTGTCGTGCTGGAAATGTGCATGGTCTGTCTCCGTTGTCGATGGCGTGCGAACGCGGCCCCAGGGCATCGTTCGCGGGGTTGTCGCACCCGTCCTACTGGAGCAGGTGGAACTTCACCTTCACGTTGTCCTCGAGCACGTCGTTCCACTGCGGATCGTCGATGCCGTAGGCCTTGCGCGACAGGTCGAACGCCCCGTCGAACTGGGTCAGGGCGCCGGCCTTGCTCACCGTGATGAGCACCGTGACGGGGGCCGTCTTGCCCTTGAGCGTGAGGTTGCCGGTGGCCTGCAGCTTGCCCGGGCCCTTGGCGACCACGGCGGTCGAGACGAACGTGCCCTTGGGGAAGTGAGCGGCGTCGAACCACTTCTTGCCCTGCACCTCCTCGTTGTACTCGGGCGAGCCGATGTCCAGGCTCGCGGTCTGCACCTCGAGGCTGGCCTTGGCCGCGGCCGGATTCGCGGGGTCGTAGTCGATGTGGCCGCTGAACTTGTGGAACGGCGCCTCCACCGGCACCTTTTCCTGGGTGAACGTGGCGGTCAGCGTGCTCTTGGGATCGATGAGGCGGTCGGCCGCGGCGATCGCGGCCAGGCTCAGGGCGAGCCCCAGCGCCGTGGCGCCGGATCGGAATGAACGGAGAGTCATGGTCAGTTTCCTTGGGGGCGGCGCCATGCGAGCATGCGCCTGAGCGTGGCATCGCGATCGATGAAGTGGTGCTTCAGGGCCGCGGCCACATGCAGGGCCACGACGCCCGACAGGCTCCAGGCCAGCAGCTTGTGGACGAGCTTGAGCAGCGCCGCGAGCTCCTTGTCCTTGGCGACCAGGTCGGGCAGTTGCACCAGCTTGAGGTAGACCACCGGGAAGCCGGCGGCCGAGGTGTACATCCAGCCCGCCAGCGGGATGGCCAGCATCAGCACGTACAGCAGCACGTGCGTGGCGCGCGCCGCGAGGCGTTGCCAGCCGGGCATGGGCAGTTCGGGCGGCCCGGCATGCGTCGCACGCCACGCGACGCGCACGAGCGCGAGCCCGAGCACGGTGATGCCGATCCACTTGTGGTACGCGAACACCTTGGCCTTCTGCGGGCTCAGGGGCAGGTCCACCATCGTCAGGCCGACCGTGAAGCCGATGGCGATCAGCAGCGCGATGGCCCAGTGCAGCAGCACGGCGGTGCGGCCGTAGCTGCCGGTCTGGCCGGGAGTCGTTGTCACGCGGACGCCCTCGCCTCAGCGCGGCAGCGGCGCTTCGCCGGCGTTGCGTCGCTCGAGGCAGATGTCCTCCTGGAACTGCGAGGCCGTGCCGGGGTGGCGCTTGAAGACCAGGACGGTATCCCAGGGCTTCGTGAAGTTGGCCGGATCCTGGATCGTGATCCGGTCCTCCAGCGTGTTCGCGTCGCGCAGGCGGATGTGCTCCGTCAGCTCCAGGTCGTCGCCGCTGGGCAGGTAGGCGTCCAGCAGCTTCTGGGCGGACAGGTTCTTCGTGTGCGCCACGAGGACATTGCCTTCCCACTTGCCGGTGGTCTCGCCCATCATCGTGGGCACGTCGCTGCTCGGCAGCATCAGGTTCTGCAGCTTGTCGCTGCCCTGGCGCAGGTCGATCAGGCGCATCAGGCGGTTCCACTCGAACTCCATCGCCACCATTTGCGGGCGATCGTGGATGGCGAACAACCGGGGCGTGAGCATCAATCGCGGCAGGCCCGGCGAGGCGCAGCGCGTCTGCGTGCGGTCATAGCCGAATTCCTTCCTGGCGGCGGAGGCCTTGTTGGCCTCGTAGTCCTTGCGGCCGTCCGTCGTGAACGGGATCTGGCCTTGCACCGGCACGAATTCCGACTGCTGGCGCTCGAGCTTCCAGACGCCGTCCAGGCTGGGGTGTCCGGCCGCGTTGGCGGCGCCCGCTGCCAGCAGGGCGGCGGCGATGATGGTGCGGTGCAGGGGCGCGAGGCGCCCGAGGCGAATGGGCTGGTTCACTTGATGGCTCCTCACTGGGTCTCTTCCGGCGGTTCCGGCACGAGACCGTACTGCGACACGCCGCCTTTGGCGCCGACCTGGTTCTCGCAGTTGTATTCGGCGAAGTTCGCCATGTCGGGACGCCACGAGTACAGGCGCACGATCGACCACGGCTTCGTGTAGTACCAGGGATCGTCCACGGTGACGACGACTTCCAGCTTGGTCTCGCCGAGATCGACCTTGCGGATGCGGAACGTCAGGTGGGCATTGACCGAAGCGGGCGTGCCGTCGACGTCCAGCCACAGCGAGCGGCGATAGTTGGTGGTGTCCACGACCAGCGTGTCGCCTTCCCAGTGGCCGATCGAATCGCCGAAGTACTCGCGCTTGGCGTCCTTGCGGTGCTGGCCGTTCATGCGGATGTGCCAGGCGCCGTGGTACTCCTCGAACAGCAGCGAGATGACGTCCTTGTCCTGGTAGATCTGGAACGGGAAGTTCAGGTCCATCTGCCAGGGCTGGCCGGGCGGCAGGCACTCGGCCGACGCGTTGGAGACGGGGATCTGGTCGACGTAGGTGGCCTTGACGCGGCGGTCCATGAGGCGCCGGCCACGATCGTTGTAAGGCAGCGGGTCGCCGTACATGTCGACGAGGTTGCGAAACACCAGCATCTGGGCGTGTCTCCAGGTGCCTTCGAGGTTGTGCGGGTCGGCGGGCGCCTTCGGTGCGTTCGCGGGCAGGGGCGGGATGGCGAACATCGGCGGCACCTTGTCGCCCGGCGCGCCCGGGGGCGGTCCTCCCGGAGGGAAACCTGCGGGGGCGCCAGGAGGCGCGCCCGGGGGGGCCCCGGGTGGCGCGCCCGCCGGAGGTTGTGCGAGCGCCGAACCGGCCAGCACGACGGCCAGCAGGCAGGTGGCCGCATTCGTTGCGAGACGATGCTTCGTCATCATGGTTCCTGTTCCTTGTTCCG
>CAYQMX010000040.1:0-41392 GCA_964418745.1 uncultured Vitreoscilla sp. | reverse complement strand
CAACCTACTCTGCCGCTGTGTACCTTGTCGGAACGGTGGGCGGCGTCGCCGGGCTTTTCCGATCCGACGACGGGGGAGGCACCTGGACCCGGATCAACGATGACTCCCACCAGTGGGGCGGCATCGGGGCGCTTGCGGCAGACAACACCGTCGCGGGTCGCGTCTATCTGGCCGGACGCGGGGTCCTCTACAACTACTGATGGACTCGGACCCGCCGCGTCGAAGATGTGGCGTCGACGCACGACCGGCCGGGTACTCCAACCCTGTTCGGTCGGGCGGCCTGGCGGTGCCCTGACCTGTCGCATCGACGGAGCCTCGGCCTGGCGGCACACGGCGCGGTCGGCGCCGTGCTTGCCGGGAGAGGCGCTTCACTTTCGCGCCGGCGCCACGTCCCATCTGATCGAGTCCGCGATCCCGCCTTCGCTTGTGACCGCAATGACGTTGGATCCCGCGCGCAGTTCGACATCGCGCCAGATCACAACGCGATCATGGGCCGGCATCCAGGGCAGATCATTGCCATTGACCTGCAATTTCACGCTTTCGGTGTTGGTATAGACCTTGATGTCCGCGCGCATCCCGGTCCGCGGCGTGGCACGCCGGCCCGTGATGTACACCATGGGCTTGCGGCTCCAGTTGGCCTGGTACCAGTACCACGCGTCCTTGCGGGTCTGGCGGTCGTAGGTCACCAGCCCCTTGTCGTTGACGCCGGGGCGATCGCCTTCGTCGCGACCGGCTGAAGCGAGGTCGAAACCCACCCACACGAAACTCGCCCACAGGTAGGGCCGGCTGGTGATCTGGCGCCAGTAGGCTTCGTGGAACAGCGCCTGGTACTGCTCGGGATGCCAGTGGCTTTTCGGGATGGGGCGCTCGGGCGGGTCCTGTTGCTGCAGCACGCTGGCGCCCGCGCCGTATTCGCTCAGGCCGATGGCGCGCGTGGGCTGGCGGGCATGCACACGGTCGGCCCAAGGGCCGATGTCCGACATGTCGCCGTCGTACCATCCGTAGTAGCGGTTGAAGGCGATCAGGTCGGTCTGGCGGGTCAGCGCATCGTCGTCGGCGGCGCAGCAATGGGCATAGCTCGTCAGTCGTTGCGGATCCAGCTCGTGGGCGGTGCGATGCAGTTGCGCCAGCAGCGCATGGCTGGCCGGATCCGACCGGTAGACCTCGTTGCCCAGGCCCCAGACGAACACCGCGGGGTGGTTGTAGTTCTGCTTGACCAGCTCGCGCAGTTGCCGGGTGAGGTTGCTGCGGAAGGCGTCGCTGTCGTCCATCGCCGAGTTCAGCGGGATCTCGGTCCAGGTGACCAGGCCCAGGCGGTCGGCGTTGTCGTACGCCCGTTGCGGGTGCTGGAAGTGGACCAGGCGCACCCCCGTCGCGCCGAGTTCCTGGAGGATTCGGAAATCCTCGTCGACCTGGGCATCGCTGACCGCCAGGCCCTGGCCCGGGCGTCCGCTGTGAAACAGATTCACCCCATGCACGGCATACGGCCGGCCGTTGAGCAACAGGCCGCGATCGGGGTCGACGGAGAATTCGCGGATACCCACCTGCGTGTCGACGCGGTCGATCAGGGCCGAATCGTCCAGCACCTCGACGCTGAGCGTATAGAGGTACGGGTCGTCGACGCCCTGCCACAGGTGCGGATGGGGCACCCGCAGGCTCTGTTCCACGACCTGGGTGTCGGCGGGCGCTGCGGTGAAGGGACTCAGCGCCTGCTGCACGAGTCTTCCGGCCGCGTCGCGCAATTGCCAGTGCACGTGCAGCCGCTGCGCGACGGACGTCGTGTTGCTGAGCCGCGCCCGGATCGTCAGTCGCGCATGATTGCGCGTGACTTCGCCGGGTGTCACGTAGACGCCAGGTCCGCCGTCATCGAGCAGGTCGATGTGCACCGGGGCGACGGTGAGCAACTGCACCCCGCGATACAGGCCACCGAAGACCGTGAAGTCGCCGCCCAGGGGCGCCACCTGCGCGGACGGCGCGTTGTCGACGCGCACGGCGATGACGTTGCGCCCGGCATGCAGCCAGGCACTGACGTCGAGGCGAAATCCGGCATACCCGCCCGCGTGGTGTCCGGCCGCATGGCCGTTGACCCAGATGTCGGCGACCAGCGCCGCGCCGTCGAATTGCAGGTAGTGGCGCAGTGCGCCGTCGAAGGGCGGCAGGTCCAGGCTGCGTCGATACCAGCCCACGCCCCGGTAGTAGTCGCCGCCGGCCTCGCCGTCGACCCCGTTCCAGGTGTGCGGCAGCGCGACTGCCGTCCACTGCGAGTCGTCGAAGTCCTCCTGGCTCGCGGCGGGGACGTCCGCGCGCAGGAAACGCCAGGACGCATCGAGCTGCACGGCCTGGCGCATGGCCGCGGACGCCGCGTGGCCACACGGCGCTGCCAGCAGGAGCAGGGCCGCTGCGGACCCCGCGAGGGCATGCAGCAGCAGGCGCAGCGGGCGGGTCAATGGCATCGCTAGCTCGGATCGATGGCGTCGTCGTGTTCCACCTTGTGCGGAAACGGCGCGAACCAGGCAAACAGGACCGGCGGGATGGAGGCGACCAGCACGAACGCGAAGTAGGGCGCGTAGCTGTGGCCCAGCATCCCGTAGACCCAGCCGCTGATCGAGCCGGTGGACCACTTTGTCAGCGCCATCACCCCGGTGGCGAACGCGTAGTGCGTCATCTTGAACGGGCCGGGCGCGATCTGCTGCATCATGTAGAGCATCTGGCCGACGGAGCCCATGCCGAAGCCGAACTTCTCCAACGACACGACGGCACCGATCAGGTAGACGTTGTCGGGCATCGCGTGGCTCAGGTAGAAGTACGTCACGTGCGGCAGGTTCAGTACCAGGGCCAGGATGAAGAACGAGCGCCGCAGCGACATGCGCGCGATCAGGAACCCGCCGAGGAACGCGCCGGCGATGAAGGCGATGGTGCCCACGGTGCCGTTGATGGTGCCGAGGGCCTGGTTGTCCAGTCCGAGGCCGCCCGCGCTGCGCGGATCGAGCATGAACAGCGGGCCGAACTTCTCGATGAAGCCCTCGCCGAAGCGGTAGAAGAACACCACCAGCAGCATCATCCAGATGCCCGGCTTCTGGAAGAACGTGAACCACGACTCTCGCAATGCCGGGAACGCCGCGCGAAAGCCCTGTCCCTGCAGCGCCGACGGCGCACCCGGAGGCAGCACGCGCAGATGCCACAACCCGAATGCGCCCATGACCAGCGCGGTGCCGCTCATGATCAGCATCCAGCAATGCACCCAGGACCAACCCATCCCGTTGTGCAGCCATCCGGTGAGCGAGACCAGCAACCCGGACGCGATCACCGCCCCGAAATTCCAGCACATGCCCTGCAGCCCGGCGTAGCGAGCCTGGTCGCGCAGTGGCATGGTGGTCATGAACACGCCGTCGGCCACGATGTCCTGCGTCGCGGAAGCGAAACCCACGATCCAGAAGAAGGCCAGCGAGGCACTGAAGAATCCTTCCAGCGGCAGGCAGAACGCCACCATGCCCAAGGCCGCCATCATGACGAACTCCATGCTGATCACCCACCATGCCTTGGTCTTGAATGGCTCGAGGAAGGGGGACCAGACAGGCTTGAGCACCCACGGCAGGTACATCTGCGACGTGTAGAGCGCGATGTCCTCGTTGGAGACGCCGAGGTTCTTGAAGATGATCGCTGCGACGACTCCTACCGTGACGTTGGGCAAGCCCATTGCCAGGTAGAGCGAGGGCACCCAGGTGAACGGGTGGCGGCTCGCAGGCGCGGCTGGAAGCGGGATCGAGGACAAGGAAGGCCTTTCTGTTCAGGAACGGTTCGGGCGGCAGGCCTGCGACGGACGAGACTCGAACGCCCGCCAGGACCCTGCAAGCGAAGCTTCAAACGCGGCCCCGTCTCGCTTCGAGCGCGACGCGGATCTCGTGCATGTGTCGTTCGGTCAGCGGAAATCGCAGCACGGCGATCAACGCGATCAGCAGGCCCAGCACCGGGATGCCCGAGAGCAGGATGCGGATCATGAAGATCGAGTGCTCGGTCTGCACCGGCACCTTGGCGTCGAACCCGGTGAACTGGAGAATCCAGCCCGAGGCGCCCACGCCAAGTGCGATACCCACCTTGGTGATCCACGACTGGCAGGCCGCGAACGAGCCCTCGCGGCGCTTGCCGGTTTCCAGCTCGTCGTAGTCGACGATGTCGGCGACCACGGAGCCCAGCAGCGTCCAGAAGCCGGCGCCGGTGAAGGCGACGAACCCGCACGCGAGCAGCTGCAGGTACGGTCGTGCCGGATCGTAGAGCCACCAATCGCCGATGAAGGCGCAGATGGCCAGCGCGAAGACCGCTGCAAGCGCATTGGGCTTGCCCACGCGGCGGGCGATGAAGGTGAAGAACGGGATGCCGAGGAAGCCGAAGACCATGCCCGAGACGCCCATCGCGGTGTTCCACCTGCCGCCCAGCGCGACGTCGCCACGGCAGACGAAGTACACCGTCGCGTAGTACCCCAGGGCGCTGACCATGGCCGTGCCGATGCCGTAGGCGAGCGCCATCGTCAGCAATTGGCGAAAGGGCTTGCAGCGCAGCGTGCGCCACAAGGTATCGGCGAACGGGATCTTCTGTTGCTTGTTGCTGACCAGGCGCTCGTAGTAGCGCTCGCGCGTGAGCAGGAAGATGGCGACGGTGACGACCACCATGACCGCGCCCAGCGCCGCGCAGTAGACCTGGGCGCCGCGCAGGATGTCGGGCTTGCCGGCGGCGTCGTTGTAGACGGCCAGCGTGGTGGCCTGGGCCGCGAAGAACAGGCCCAGTTCGGGCCCCTTCTGGATCGCGTTCCTGATCGCCATCACGCTGGTGCGCTCGTGATAGTCCGGCGTCATCTCCGAGCCCAGGCTGACCCAGGGCATGTTGAAGCAGCTCATCACCGGCACGTACAGGAAGGTCGTCACGAGCATGAACGCGAAGTACTCCATGTCGGTCCAGCCCTTGCCGACCGCGAACAGCAGCGGCAGGCCGATGCCTGCGAGGATGCCGCCCACCAGCATGTAGGGACGGCGGCGGCCGAAGCGCGTGCGCGTGTTGTCGGAGACCCAACCGAACAGCGCGTCGGAGGCGGCGTCGATGATGATCTTGATCATCTGCGCCGTCGAGATCAGTCCGGGCGCCATGTGCAGGAACACGTTGAAGACCTGGAGCGCCAGCGACGGGTAGAGCCAGTGTCCCCACATGTCGATGACGGAACCCAGGCCGTAGCCGACCTTCTGGGACATGGGGACGCGGTCAGGCGCGGGCATGGATGGCAGGTTGGCGGCAGGTTGCATTGGATGTTGGTTCGACGCCCGCAGAGCTGCGGCGTCGCGACGGTAGCGGGAGTTCACGATATGACCAGCCCATGGCTGCGCGGGGGCGCCAGCGATTGACCGAGGACGACTTCGGTGGCCAGCACGATGTTGCTGGGCAGGGTGCAGCTGGTGTCCTGCTGCTTGGCCTCGATGCGGTCCATCAGCAACCTGACCGCGCGCTGGCCCAGTTCGCGCAGCGGCTGGCGCACGGTGGCCAGACGGGTTGCGCGGGCGAGCAAGGTATCGTCGAAGCCCACCACCGAGACGTCGGTGGGCGTGCGATAGCCGCGAGCGACGAGCGCGTCCCGGCAGCCGATGGCGATCGCGTCGCTGCCGCCAAAGACCGCCTGCGGGAGCTCGTCGCCGCGATGCGCCTGCAGCCAGGCCTGCAGCTCGTGGAAGCCGGAATGGCTGGTGTACTCGCCATGGACGATATATCCGGCCGGCGGCTCCACGCCGGCGGCTGCATGTGCGGCCCTGTAGCCCGAGATGCGCCGCAGGGCGCCGATCGAGTGCGCCGGGCCCGCGATGTGCAGGATGCGGCGGTGCCCCAGCGACAGCATGTGGCGCACCATCGCGAACACGCCGGCCTCCTCGTCGGATTCGAGATTGACCACGTTGGGCAACTCGTTGTTGGAGTGCACGGAAACGAGGGGTGTGTGGTCGGGCAGGGACTTGCCGTCCTCGGGTTCGAGCAGCGGGGCCACCAGGATCAGCCCGTCGATGCGTCCGTCGCAGAACCCGGAGATTCGGCGCGCACCGTCCCTCCAGTCGGGCAGCGTGAAGACAGTGGTGTTCTGCCCCACCGCGGCCGCGGCTTCGATCACGCCGTTGAAGACCTCGAGGAAATACTGGTTGAGCTCGTTGTGCAACAGCGTGGTGGCGACGCCGATGGTGTTCATGCGCCGAACCACGAGCCCGCGCGCGGTGGCATTGGCGCGATAGCGCAGATGGGCCGCCGCAGCGAGGATGCGGTCGCGCGTCGTGTCGGAGATCCGCGTCGAGGTCTTGGCGCCGTTGAGGACGGCCGACGCGGCCATGACCGACACGCCGGCCGCGCGGCCGACGTCCGCCAGCGTGGCGGCATGGCGGACTTGCGTCGATTTGGCGGCGGGCTTGGCCATGGTCGGCGAATCAGACGATGGTGCGGTTGCGGATCACGTCAGCGTAGTAGCGTGACGACAGCTTGGGTGTGCGAACCTGGGTCTCGAAATCGCAGTGGACGATGCCGAAGCGGCGCTGGTAGCCGTCTTCCCACTCGTAGTTGTCGATGAAGGACCAGAGAAAGTAGCCCTCGATGGGAACGCCGTCGGCGATGGCGCGGTGCACCTCGCGCAAGTGGTTGCGCAGGTAGTCGCGACGGTGCAGGTCATGCACTTCGCCGTCGACGACGGGCTCGTCGTTGTAGCCGCAGCCATTCTCGGTGATGAAGATCGCGGCATGCCCGTACTCCTCGTGGCACATGCGCGAGGCCCAGTAGATGGCCTGAGGCACCAGGTTGAGCCAGGGGCTGTCGGCGCGCGGGTAGTTGGCAGGCAGCTTGAGCGCCTCGTAAGCCTGGCCGTCGCGTCCGGCCCGGACGTAGGTGGCGGTGTAGATGTTGAGGCCGAGAAAGTCGGTGGGCAGGCTGATCAGGTCGAAGTCGCCCGGCTGTACGGTGGGCGCGTCCGTGCCGGCGCGTTGCAGGTACAGCTGCGGGTATCCCTTGCCGTGGATGGCGCCAAGCACGTGCAGGTTCCTGTCGATGAACCAGGCGCGCGCGGCGGCGATGTCGTCTGGCGTCTCGGTGACAGGTACGCTGACGTCGCAGTTGTCGGTCAGGCCCACGCGCGCGCCCGCGCCGCCGTGCTGGCGCACCGCGCGCACGCCATGGCCGTGGCAGAGCAGGGCGTGGTGGAAGGTCTGGTTGACGACCGCCGCACTTTCGGTGCGGCCGGGAGCCTTGATTCCATAGCCGTAGGCCAGCTGGGTGAAGCAGCGGATCTCGTTGAGCGTGATCCAGTCCTTGACGACCGCGCCGAACTCCTTGACGACCGTGTCGGCGTAGCGGGCAAAGGCATCCACCGTCGAACGCGCCGTCCAGCCGCCTTTTTCCTCCAGGGCCTGCGGCAGGTCCCAGTGGAACAGCGTCACCCACGGCGTGATGCCATGGCTTGCCATGCTGGCGAAAAGACGGTGATAGAAGTCGAGCCCGGCCTGGTTGAGTGCGCCGTCGCCGTCCGGGAACAGGCGTGGCCACGCGATGGACAGGCGGTAGTGCCGCACGCCGAGCGAGGCCATCAGCGCGAAGTCCTCATCGAAGCGGTGGTAGTGATCGCAGGCGACATCGAGCGTGTCGCCGTCGTGCACCTTGCCCGGGATGCGGCAGAAGCGGTCCCAGATGGACTCGCCCTTGCCATCCTCGAAGGCGGCGCCCTCGATCTGGGCCGACGCGGCGGCCACGCCGAAGACGAACGTCGGCGGGAAGGGGCTGGAATACGTGAACATGTCGTAAACGACCTCAGGTCGGAAGATCGGCAGGAGACACTTCAGGGACGAAGCGTCCGGGGCATCCGGGAAACCGGATCAGGGTTGGGCGAGCAGCTTCAGCAGGCTGGGCTCCATGCGGGCGGCCCAGATCTCGTAGCCCTTCTCGTTGGGGTGCAGCAGGTCCGGCATCACGTCGCGTGACAGCGTGCCGTCGGAGTTGGTCAGATACTGGTTGATGTCGAGGAAGAAGACCTTCCGGCCGTCTGCGAAGCCGGAGATGATCGCGTTGACGCGATTGTTGATCTGGCGCAGCGGTCCGGTGGGCGACTCGTCGCGCGGGAACACGGCCAGCAGCAGGATGCGTGTCTCGGGCAGGCGCATGCGCACCTCGTCGAGCACGCGGCGCACACCGGCCGCCGTGGTGCGGGGATCCTCCTGGCGGTCGCCGGTGTTGTTGGTGCCAATCATCAGCACGGCGACCTTCGGGCTGAGGCCGTCCAGTTCGCCGTGCTGCAACCGCCACAGCACGTTCTCGGTGTGGTCACCGCCGAATCCGAGGTTCAGCGCGCGGTACTTCGCATAGTGGCGATTCCACACCGGCTGGCCGCTCTTCTCCCAGCCTTCGGTGATGGAGTCGCCAATGAAGACGAGGTCGCTGTGCTGGCCTGCTGCCACGAGCGTGCGGATCTGATCCAGCTTCTCTTGATGGCGTGGGAGCCACCAACCGACGGACCAGGACTGATCCAGCGTCGTTGGCGTCACCGACTCCGTGCGGTAGTCCGGACAGCTCGCGGTGGGCTTGCCATTGCGCACCACCCGCACGTTCGCCACGGCCACCTCGCCGGTACCGCTGGCGTCCAGCGCGAACGGTTGCGTCACCGCACCGAAACTGTCGCCCTCGCGCGCGAAGCAGCCCATGGCGAACGAGAGATGCTGCCAGCCCTTGCCTTGCAGCGCGCGGGCGGCGCGCAGCCAGGGCACCTTGCGTTCGCAGCCGGCGCCGCAGGCCATCTTGAATGTGAGCCCGCCCTGGGCCATGTCGACGACGTCGAGGTCGAACTCCAGCGTGCCGTCGGCGACGTAGGGCCGCAGGTCGACCGGCGTGCCGCCCTCGAGGCGCAGGCTGGCATACCACGCGTTCGTGAAATGCAGCGTCAGCGCGTCGCCATGACCCGACTTGTCGGAGACATGGACTTCGACCTGACTCTCGGGCACCTTGGGTTCGGGCGGCTTCGGCACGGTGGTGCGCGTGCCGGTCAACGGCGCCTGCGCTTCGAAATCGGCGACGGCGACGTGCCAGGAGGCTAGCGGCCGGCCGTCGTACAACACGAGCGCGGCCGGATCGGCCGTGGGCCTGGTGGCGCAGGCGGCGAGCGTCGCCAGCAGCGACAACGCGAGCGCCATGCGCCTGGGGTTCGTGGATCGCGCATCGTTCATGTCAGGATCCCGTGGCGGCCGCGGCCGATGGGCCGGGAACCAGGCGGAAGACGAGCACGGAGTGCGGGGCGAGCGAGCGATCCAGCGCCTGCGCAGTGCTGCCCGTGGCCTTGGACCACAGCTCGGTCCAGCGGTAGGTCGACTTGTCGGCGCCCAGGTTGCGCCCGCTCAGCCCGTCGCCCACCGCGTGCTCCTTCCAGTCGAAGGCGAGACGACGTGGCGTGTCGCCGCGATTGAGGAAGGCCACCGCCCATTCGTCGTGCGCGAGCGGCTTGGCCCAGACCTCGAGCTGGCCCTCGGCCAGCGTGCGGAAGGCCTGGATGCCCAGCGGATCCTGGCCGAGCGCGATGACGTCGCGGTTGGCCAGCGTGGCCCGCACCGAGGCGCTCATGCCGCGCAGGTCGTTGCCGGCGATCAATGGCGAGTCCATCATGGCCCACAGCGTGAAGTGCGCACGGTCTTCGTCCTCGGTCAGCCCGTTGCCGACCTCGAGCATGTCCATGTCGTTCCAGTGGCCGGGGCCCGAGTACTTGCGCAGCGCGGACTGCATGTCGACGATGCGCAGGATGCCGAACGACGACCAGTTGCCGTGGCCCACTTCGCAGTTCCAGCACGGCGCGATGTCGCCGGTGGTGCGCCACGACTGGCCTACGGCCGGGGCCCAGAGCCAGGGCTTGGTCTCGCCCCACTCGCAGATCGAGAACATGATGGGGCGGCCGGTGGCGTGCAGCGCGTCGCGCATCGTCGTGTACGAGGAGGCCGAGTCCATGCCTTCGGTGTTGCACCAGTCGTATTTCAGGTAGTCGACGCCCCAGGCCGCGAAGGTGCGCGCATCCTGGTACTCGTGGCCGCGGCTGCCGGGGTAGCCGCCGCAGGTCTTGTTGCCGACGTCCGAATAGAGGCCCAGCTTCAGGCCCTGCGCGTGCAGCCTGTCGGCGAGTACCTTGATGCCGGAGGGAAAGCGCTTGGCGTCGGGGAAGAGATCGCCGTGCGCATCGCGACCGCCTTGCCAGCAGTCGTCGATGTTGACGTAGCGGTAACCGGCGTCGCGCAGCCCCGTCGCCACCATCGCGTCGGCCGTCTCGCGGATCAGTTGCTCGCTGACGTCGCAACCGAACTTGTTCCAGCTGTTCCAGCCGATCGGCGGCGTCTGCGCCAGCTCGTCGAACTTCTGTGCGTGGACGGGCGTCAGCCAGAGCAGGCTGGCGGCGAGGGCGACAAGGGCAAGGAGGCGGAAGAGGAGTGTCATGAATGGTAGGTCGGTTCGATCATCTCAGGCTGCCTGGCGGGGACGGCCCACGACGACGCCGCGGCCGTGCGGCGCGAGGTAGACGGTGCCGTGCTCGAGCGGGTCGGCGGTCATCGACAACAGCCGGCCGTAGCGATGGCGATCGTCGTCGATGCGCCTGAAGCTCCGGCCCTCGTCGTCCGAACGGAACAGGCCTTCGACGGGGTTGCCGTCGATGTTGATCCTGCCCCAGACATAGACGCTGTGGTAGCTCGACCCCGGCGCCGCCTTGCCCAGCGCGATCTTCCAGGCCTCGAGCACGTTCCGGATCGTGATCGCGGGCTGATCCGCGCCCGGCATGTGCAGCAGCACGTCGTGCAGGGCCACCCACAGGTCGCGCACCTTGCCTGGCGCGCAGACGAGTTGCGACGATTGCCAGCTGGCCAGCTTGGGCAGGCCGGTGACGCCCGGCCGGAAGCTCAGCCCGCCGTCGACGCTGACGAGGATCTGCCCGGCCTCGCGATCGAGCACGTAGAACACACCGTCGACCTTGCGGTCCGCCACCGGGACGAGCTCGGTCTTGATCGCGACGGGCCAGCCGGCCACCGGCACCCAGCTCTTGCCGTGGTCGCGCGAGCAGAGCGCGGGTTGCTTCTCGGGCGCCCAGACGAACGAGCTGCCATTGGCCGAGACGGCGATGCTGCCGGACTCCAGGTACGCGCCCTGGGCCGACCTGGTGCTGCGCGGCGAGGGGCCGAACGGCCTCCAGGTGACCGAACCGTCGGGCGACCACCAGCCGCCGGTGGCGGCCTGGTCGGCGGTGCGCGCGATGATGGCGGGCCGGAGTTCGGCGAAGTCGACCGAGCGGTTGGTCTCGTTGCTCGGTGCGAACAGGCCGTTGCGCGGCGTCTTCACGATGTCGTCCCAGGCGCCGCCCGAGACGTCGCCCATCGCACCGAGCAGCGCCGCGCCGCCGGATGGACTCCTGATCTCCAGGGTCGCCGTCTCTTCGAAATTGTTCACGGCGAAGTCCCACTTCACGGTCTCGTCGCGCAGCGCGGCGCCGAGGTTGTCGGTGAGCCAGAGGCCGTAGCCGGTACCGTAGACGGCGCGTTCCCCGTTGAACGGGTCGATCTTGATGTCGGCCAGCCAGTGCCCCATCGTGTCCTTGCCGCGCATGTAGTCGACCAGCCACGGGTAGGCGCTCGCATCGTGCCGCGAGTGCGCGCCGACCGACGTCCAGTGCGCGCCGCCGTCGTTGGAGACGAACACGTCGTCGCCTGGCTTCCAGCGCTCGATCGACGAGACGACCAGTCGACCCGGGACCTGGCGGTCGACGTCGATGCCCGACCAACCGAACCCCGGCGTCCTGTCGGGCGTGATGTCCGTCCAGTGGCCGGCCGCGTCGCGCTTCCACACGCCGCCCGATTTGGCGTGGCTGGGGTTGCAGGGCACGGTGCCGTCGCCGAGGGCGAAAGTGACGTAGAGCGTGCCGTCGTCGGCGAGCACGGCGCGCTGAGGCGCCTGCGCCGGTGTCCCCGCTTCGCGGGCGAAGCTGCGGCCGCCGTCGTGCGACACGTACAGCCCGGGCTTGTCGAACGCACCGGCCCACAGGGTTTGCGTGGCCTTGCCGTGCTCGCCACTGCGCGGGTCGAACAGCACCAGCGAGACGTGCCTGGCCGCAAACGCGACGCGGTTGAAGCTGTGCCCGCGGTCGTTGCTGATCAACAGCCCGTCCTGCGACGTGCCCAGAACCAGGATCTCGCCGTTGTTCGGATCCACCTGCAGCCGTTCGCCGGAGCCGCGGCCCGGCGAGTTGCCCCCCAGCTTGATCCCGAGCTCGTTGATCTGCCAGGTAACGCCGCGGTCGCCGGAGGCCAGCAGCGCCCCACCCCTGGCCTCGGTGTCCAGGTACAGGCCGCCGGCCACGTACACGCGATCGGCGTCGTTCGGGTCGACCGCCAGGCTGAGCACGCCCGACAGGTCCGTCTGCGATTTCGACAGCTGATCGAGAAGCGGCAGCCAGGATCGGGTCGCCGGCTCGAATCGGTAGGCGCCGCCGATGTCGGTGCGTGCATACAGCAGGCCCTTCTCGCGCGGGTGGAAGACGAACCCGTCGACGAAGCCGCCGCCGCCGAACGGGACGCTCTTCCACGTGTACGGATCTGCGCCCTTCGGCGCTGCACCCAAGGCCGCGTGCAAGCCGGTACCGAGCAGGCCACAGGCTGCGGCCTGCGCAATGAATCGACGACGCATTACCACTTCATTTCTCCGTGCGGGTCTGCCCGGGCGCGCGTGGGCGCCAGACATGGCGTTCTTGACCGGCGACCTTGCGTCCCGGTCGCCAATTGCCCCTTCTCCCGCGCGCGCGCCGTCATGCGCGCGTGCGCGGGCAGGGCAATCCGTCAGAACGAATAGCTCATCTGGGCCGTGTAGCGCGGACCGGTAGCGAACCAGGCGCGCCCCATCATGCCGATGTGCTGCTGCATCAGCTGACGGTACGTCGCGTTGAACAGGTTCTGTCCTTCCAGCCCGAAGGTGAGGCTGTCGGTGATCTTGTAGGAGACCGATGCATCCACCTGCCCGTAGGCGTCGGCCCAGGTCGGCAGGCCCCATCCCACGTTGCGCTGACCCTGCGTCGAGCTGTTCGGGTTGGAGTCCGTGCCGTCCGAGCCGTTCGTGCCGTTCACGTTGACCGCCTGCAGGCTCTTGGAACGCCAGCTGTAGGCCATGCGAGCCGAGAGCGGCCCCTGGTCGTACATCAAGGTCAGGTTGAACGAATTGCGCGACAGATTGGCCAGCGGCAGGTTGCCGAAGGTCCTGCCATCGGTATCGCAACCGTTGAGGTTGAGATTGATGTTGGACGCGCTGTTTCCGCCCGTGCAGTACGCCTGGTTGACCGGCGTGTACAGGGTTCGGTGGCTGTCCACGAAAGTGTAGTTGGCTTGCACGCCGAATCCGGACAGGAAGCCGGGCAGCGCGGTGAAGTAGGTCTGGAACGCTACCTCGACACCGCGTGCCGTTCCCTTCGCTCCGTTGACGGGGCTGGTGACGGTGAAGTCATGCTGGCCGCCATTGATGTCGGGCAGCGTCATGATGGACGTCTGGTTGACGACGATGTCGCGCAGTTCCTTGTCGAACGCGGCCACCGTGAACGATCCCGTCGGGGCAAAGTACCACTCGCCCGACAGATCGAGCTGGTTCGACTTGACCGGCTTGAGCAGCGGATTGCCGCTGGCCGAGCCCGTGTAGGAGACCGAGTCGACGATGACCTGGTTGCCGACGGTATGCGAGGTGACGTTCTGCGACATCGTCGTGTAGGCCTGCATGTCCGAGAAGTCCGGACGCGACATGGCGGAAGCGAACGCGAGGCGGAACTGCAGCTTCTCGCTCGCATTCATCTTCAGGTTCAGGCTGGGCAGCAAGTTGTCGTACGAATGCTGGAACGAACCGGCCTGCGAGAAGGGCGCCATGATCGGCACCGGCACGCCGGAGACGGTGCCCCCCGCCGGGATCGTCACAGTGGCGGGCGTGAGCAGCGTGTAGCCGTTGGCTCGCGCGTTCGTGTGGATGTAGCGCAAGCCCAGGTTGCCTTCGACCGGGTACTTCAGGTCGTCGAAGCCGAACCGGAGCTGGCCGTAGGCGGCCTGCGTATGCTCCTGCTGGTCGTTGGTGCCTGACGGATCCGTTCCGAAAGTGGCCGGCTTCCAGGCCGAGCAGGCGCTGCTGTCGCCGCCGTGCTGCTCCGCGCACAGGATGTCGTGATACTTGTGCACGGCAGCGTAGCTGTCCGGGTAGCCCGCCGCCACCGACGTGTCGGGGAAGATCAGCGACGGCACCGACTGCTTGCCATTGAAGAAGTTGTTGAAGGTGTGGAGATGGGTGTTGCCGCTGAAGCGCGGATCGCCCAGGTAGGCGAGGTGGTTGATATCCCAGCCGATCTGCCAGGGCTGCGTGATCGCGGCCCAGTTGTAGCCCGGGTTGGAGTTCTGCGTCAGTGCGCTGCGTTCGGTCAGGCGAACGCCGAACCGGAAGGAATTCAGGATCGGGTTGTCGAACTGATATTCGGCATCGCCACGCCAGGCGTTTTCACGCGCGCTGCTCTTGTCCTTGTGCTCCATCGTGAAGGCCCAGTAGTAGTTGGCTGGGTCGGCCAGATACGTGCGGTCGGCGTCGTCGAAGAGCAGGTGCGGCATCGAGCCCGACAGGTTGACGGTCTCCTTGGGCAATTGCACGCCGGTGGCCACCGTCGAATCGAAGCTGTTGGTCGTGGCGCGGATCAATTGCAGATCCGAATTGAAGCTCCATTTGTCGGACGCCTTCCACTTCACGTTCCAGGCCAGATCACCCGTGCTCGAGTTGCGAGTGGCGACGCGCGTGTCGGCGCCGAAGTTGATCCCACCGTCCGTGGCGTCACGCAGCACGCCGGTCTGCAGCACATTCTGGCTGTTGAACGTGGCGCCCGGGTCGACCGTGATGTTGTACGGGCTGGACTGCGCGAAGATCGCGTTCTCGTCCCACTGCATCTTGTACTTCGACTTGAAGTAGGTCAGCGAGGACTCAAGGCCGCTGTTGTTCTTCCATTGCAGCGCGGCGTACTCGCCCGTGCGCTTGCGATCGAAATTCAGCGTCCGCCACGAGGCGCCCTTCGGCACCCAGATCGTCTGGCCGCTTGTCGTGCCGCTGGTGCTGGTGAGGGGGTAGTACGGCTCGGCCTGGAAGCCATCGGTGCGCGTGGAGCTCTCCGAATAGGCCAGGTCGATCAGGGCGCCGAACTTGCCCAGCGATGTATCCCAGGTGTTCGACAGCATTCCCGAATACTCCGGCGTCGGCTTGCCGCCCTTGAGCTTCGACCAGGTGGCCTTGGTCGTGATGGCGCCCTTGAAACCCTTGTAGTCGAACGGCAGGGCCGTGCGCAGGTTGACCAGCCCGGCGATGCCGCCTTCGGTCTGTTCCGCGGAGGGGTTCTTGTAGACGTCGACGGCTGCCAGCAGTTCGGGCGGCACGTCCTCGAAATTCAGCGAGCGACCCCCATTGGCGGAGAACGAATCGCGACCGTTCAACTCGGAGCGTACCCAGGTCAGGCCGCGAATCATCACGCCCGAGCCTTCGACGGAAAAATGCTCCGGATCGTTCTTGGTCATCGTGCGGTCGATCGTGACGCCCACGACGCGTTGCAGCACCTCGGTGACCGAGCGATCCGGCAGCTTCATGTCGGCCGCGACGATCGAGTCGACGATCTCCTCGGAGTTCTGCTTGATCTTCTGCGCGGACTGCAAGGCCGCGCGCTGGCCGGTCACGACGATGACCACCGGATCGTCCTTGGCCGCGGGCTTGGCGCCGGTGGGCGCGGAGGCGGCCGCCTCGGGTGCCGGCGGCGTCTGCGCCAGCGCGATCCCACTCCACAGCAGCGCGACTTGTGCCGCCGCCACTGACAACGCTGTCCTCTGAAATTGTCTCATGTTGTGTGCTTTTTTAGGGTTTCAGGACTCGCCCCAGGGCATGGGACGACACGCGCGAACGGCTGGGCCGACGCGGCTACGGAATCGCGTGATCCTTGCGGACATGGATGCAACACGCGATGTTCGGGATCGGAGGCGACGGTCCGGGTGCCTCCGCGCGATGGGTTGCCACGAACGTCCCGGCGCCGTCCGCGCGGTGGGCGCGGACGGCGAAGGCGGAGCGCTCGATGCGGTTCATTTCAGCCGGCGCAGAAGCGGTTGACCATGTTCTCCAGCAATTCCTGGCGACCCGAGACCGGCAGCACGTCGACGTTGGTGGCCAGCACGTGGTTGGCCAGGTCGTCGAGGGCCACGCGGCCTTCGAGGATATCGCGTGCGCCCGCCGTGTTCCAGCCGGAATAGCGCGCGTCGACGGCGGCTTTCAGGCGCCCGTCGAGGATCATCTGTTCAGCCATCAGCAGGGCGCGGGCGCAGACGTCCATGCCGCCGATGTGGCCGTGGAACAGGTCCACCGGGTCGATGGACTGGCGCCGCACCTTGGAGTCGAAGTTCATGCCGCCCGTGCCCAGGCCGCCGGCCTGCAGCATGTGGTAGATCGCGACCGCCGTCTCGGGGACGTTGTTCGGGAACTGGTCGGTGTCCCAGCCCAGTTGCGGATCGCCGCGGTTCATGTCGAGGCTGCCCAGGATGCCGAGCGCGCCGGCGGTGGCGATCTCGTGCTCGAAGCTGTGGCCCGACAGCGTGGCGTGGTTGGCCTCGATGTTGACCTTGACCTCCTTGTCCAGGCCGTAGCGCACGAGGAAGCCATAGACGGTAGCCACGTCGAAGTCGTACTGGTGCTTGGTCGGCTCGCGCGGCTTCGGCTCGATCAGGATCGTGCCCTTGAAACCGATCTTGTGCTTGTAGTCCACGGCCATCGACAGGAAGCGGCCCATCTGGTCCAGCTCCTGGCCGATGCGCGTGTTCAGCAGCGTCTCGTAGCCTTCGCGCCCGCCCCACAGGACGTAGTTCTCGCCACCCAGCCGCAGGGTGGCGTCCATCGCGTCGCGCACCTGCAGCGCGGCCATCGCGAACTGGGCCGGATCGGGATTGGTGGCCGCGCCCGACATGAAGCGGCGATGGCTGAACAGGTTGGCCGTGCCCCACAGCAGCTTCATGCCGGTGCGTTGCTGGTGCTCGCCCAGCACGTCGACCATGCGCAGGAAGTTCTCGTGGCTCTCGCGCGGGCTGGCGCCCTCGGGCGCGACGTCGCGGTCGTGGAAGCAGTAGTACGGCGCACCGAGCTTGGCGAAGAAGTCGAACGCCGACTCTGCCTTGCGCACGGCCTGGTCCATGGGCGTGCCACCCTCGAACCAGGGACGCAGGAAGGTGCCGCCGCCGAACGGGTCGAGCCCGTTCCAGCAGAAGGTGTGCCAGTAGCACGCGGCGAAGCGCAGATGGTCCTCCATGCGCTTGCCCAGGACGACGCGGTTCTTGTCGTAGTGGCGAAACGACAGCGGGTCGTCGCTGTCCGGGCCGCGGAATTCGATCGGTGCAAGTTCTTGGAAGTAGCTGGTCATGACAGGGTCCCTGGAGAAGGTCGTTGGTTGGTTCATCGTTGGCTGCGAGCGAGCCGTTGATAGAGGTCGCGGAATCTGGCCAGCCGCACTTGCAGGCTGGCGTGGCGTGTCGCGTCGGGCAGGTAGCGGGCGGTGATCTCGGGCTTGCGGCAGACATCGGCCAGCTGGCCGCCATCGGCCAGCCAGCCCAGGCGCGCGGCGCCGAGTGCGCCGCCAGCTTCGCCGCCCGAATGGGTCCATATCTCCACGTCCAGCGCGTCGGCGATCAGCTGGGCCCAGAGCGTGCTGCGCGCGCCGCCCCCCACCAGCGACAGTGCGGACACCCGGGTGCCGGAAGCCTGCAGCGCGGCCAGGCCATCGGCCAGGCCGAATGCCACGCCTTCGAGCACTGCGTAGGTGCCCGACGCGCGCGTGCCTGCGTGCGTGAGGCCGAAGAACGCGCCTTGTGCGAACGGGTCGTTGTGCGGCGTTCGTTCACCGGCGAGATAGGGCAGGAACAACGGCGCGTCGTGCAGCCGTTCGGCCGGCAGCGCGGCCACCTCGGCCAGCAATTCGGCTTCGTCGGCGGCACCGCTGAATTGCACGAACCACGCCAGGCAACTGGCGGCAGAGAGCATGACGCTCATCTGGTGCCAGCGCTGCGGCAGCGCGTGGCAGAAGGCGTGCACGGCCGACGCCGGGTTCGGCCGGTAGAACTCGTCGACCACGAAGAGGACGCCCGATGTGCCCAGCGATATGAAGCCGTCGCCAGGCTGTGTCGCGCCAATGCCGATGGCGCTGGCGGCGTTGTCCCCGGCACCGCCTGCGATCACGACCTCGGGGCCGAGGCCCCAGGCGCGGGCGATCTCAGGCCGCAGGCAGCCCGACGGGGCGTTGCTCTCGACGAGGCGCGGCATCTGGCTGCGACTGAGCTCGCAGGCGGCCAGCAGCTCGTCGGACCAGTCGCGTGCGGCGACATCCAGCCACAGCGTTCCCGCAGCATCGGAGGGATCGGAAACCTTGTCGCCGCTCAGGCGCATGCGCAGGTAGTCCTTGGGCAGCAGAACGCACTGCACCTGCGCGAAGACCTCGGGCTCGTGCTTGCGAACCCATAGGAGCTTCGGCGCCGTGAACCCGGGCATCGCCAGGTTGCCGGCCACCGCATGCAACATGGGCGCGCGTGCGGTCAACTCCGCGCACTCGGCGTGGCTGCGACCGTCATTCCAAAGGATCGCGGGACGCAGCACACGGTCCTGCGCATCCAGCAGGACGGCGCCATGCATCTGGCCCGAGAGGCCGATCGCGCGCACCTGCGCGAATTGCGCCGGGTGGGCGGCGCGCAGCGAGGCGACGGCGCTTTCGGTGGCCCGCCACCAGTCTTCGGGCTGCTGCTCCGACCACAGCGGCTGCGGGCGCGACAGCGCCAGCGCCGTGCCGGCCAGTCCGACGATATGCCCCGTGGCGTCAAGCAACAGCAGCTTTACTTCGGATGTGCCCACGTCGATGCCGAGATACATCAGTCGATCTCCTGGGCGACGAGGCTGAGGGCGGCGGGCGCGGGCGCGGCCGCGGTGATCGGCGGCTTGGCGAACTTGCGCGCCGGGCGATCGGCGGTCGCCGCGCTGCCGGACTCCGGTGCGATGAGCGGACGCGTCAGGCGGTAGCGGGCGAGCGCGGCGGCGCCGATGGCCACCGCGTCGGCGCCGAAGCGCGAGATGCGTACCGTGGGCAGCGCGAGGTTGGCTGCGCTCGCGTATCGATTGAGCGTTTCCAGCGCCGGGCGTACGAAGGCCTCGCCGAGTTCGACTGCCGATCCGCCGAGAACGATGCACGCCGGGTCGTAGGCCGCGGTCAGATTCTGCAACAGCAGGCCCAGGTGGCCACCGGCCTTCGCCACGGCAGCGGCCGTGGCCGGGTCGCCCTCGGCAAGCAGGAGGGCGATCTTGCGCAGCGGCGAGTCCGACGACTGCGGCGCGGGTGCCGGCAGCATCGCGCGAAAGCCGATCAAGGCCTCTGCGCAGCCCCGACGTCCGCACGAACACAACGGGCCTTTGCGATTCAGGATGGTATGGCCGACTTCCCCGGCGAAGCCGCGCACGCCGGTGAGCAGCCGGTCGCCGACGACGACTCCGGCGCCCACCCCCTGGTTGACACTGACATACAGCAGCGGATCCGGCGCCGCCGCCGGGTTGAATTCGATCTCGCCCAGCGCGGCGACGTCGGCCTCGTTCTGCACGAACAGCGGAGCGCCGGCCAACGGGGAACCGCTCAGCTGTGCGCCCAGCAGGGCAGCGAACGGCACGTCGCGCCAGCCGAGGTTGGGTGCGAAATGCAGGAAGCCGCTCTCTTCGTCCACGCCGCCGGGCAGGCCGACTCCGATGCCGATGACCTGGCGGCTCGCCGGGTCCAGTTGCTGGTGCAGCTTGATGAATGCGGAGGCCAGCGTGGCGACGCAGGACTGGGCGCTCTTGTTCGATCCCAGCGCGACGTCGGCCTTGGCGAGGATGTCGCCGGTCAGCGAGGTGGCCATCACGCGCAGCGACTCGATGCCCACTTCCGCGCCGAGCAGTTGCAGCCGCGTCGGATCGATCGACAGTGGCGTGGGACGGCGCCCGAGGTCGCCCGTAGGCACCACCTCGCGCTCGGTGAGCCATCCTTCCAGGGCCAGTTCCCTCACCAGCGTGCTGACCGTGGACTTCGTCAATTGGACCGCGTTGGCCAGGTCGGCGCGCGACATGCCCGGGTTGGCGAACAATTGCCGCACCAGCGCCATCCTGTTGATGCGCTTGAACAGCTGCTGGTGCTTGGCGCCGCCGGCGAGATCGATTGTCAACGTGTGATCCTGGCGAAAGTCGGCGGGTGGGTGCGATGACGAGAAGGGCGCTGTTGACGGTGCATGATTGGCGGACGCTTGAGAGCGATTGGTGTTCCAGGCACTGAACTTGAATTCGAGCCGTCAAAATGGCTCATTTATCCTTAAATCACTGTGAGGCCCGGCACGGCTGCAGGTGTTCTGGCAAGACGCGGACAGCCCCGCGCGCTGCCCGGTTCTGCCGTCGCAAGCTCACGATTGGCAAATGGTAGTTCGGGCGACGAACTAAATAAAGTCGGGGAAAGCCCCTAGCCGGTTCGGTCCGGGTCGGCGGGGGTGTCGCCATGACGGTAGGTAGTTGTCCCACGTACATTAGTTTTATGCTCGAACTATACTGATCTGATTTTCTCGCATCCGAACCATGGAGAGCAGCTTGCTGATCGATCGTGCTGAACCTGCTGCTTGCCGGCAATCCCCGGCCCCCTTTCATTGGCGCCTGCCGCTGCGATCGACGCGCCGGTCGATGCCTCCTGCGCAAGACCCGCGGGAGAGCCTGTGACCTACCTGGGCATCGATCTCGGGACATCGGAAGTCAAGGTACTCCTGCTTGACGCTGGCGGGACGGTGCTGGGCATCGCCACGGCGCCGCTCGAGGTGTCGCGTCCGCAGGCGTTGTGGGCGGAGCAGGATCCACACAGTTGGTGGTCGGCGACCCAGGCGGCGATCGCGCGCCTGCGCCATGTCCATCCGGGCGAGTTCTCCCAGGTGCAGGCAATCGGGCTTTCAGGCCAGATGCATGGTGCGGTACTGCTCGACGAGCACGATCGTGTGTTGCGCCCGGCCATCCTGTGGAACGACGGTCGCAGCCATGCCGAGTGCGAGGAGCTGACCCGCCTCGCGCCGGAGCTGCATGCGATTGCCGGCAACCTCGCGATGCCGGGATTCACGGCGCCCAAGCTGCTATGGGTGAAGCGCCACGAGCCCGAGCTGTTCGCCCGGGTGCGCAGCGTGCTGTTGCCCAAGGACTGGCTGCGACTGCAGCTTTCCGGCGAGAAGATTTCAGATCCCTCGGATGCGGCGGGCACGCTCTGGCTCGACGTGGCCCGGCGGGACTGGTCCGACGAACTGCTGGCCGCCACCGGCCTGTGCCGGGACCAGATGCCCCGGCTGGTCGAAAGCTGCGCACCGGGGGGGCAGTTGACGCCTGAGGTCGCAGGCGCATGGGGCCTTCCCCCTGGCGTGGTGATCGCCGGTGGGGCCGGCGACAACGCGGCCAGTGCGATCGGCATCGGTGCCGTCGAACCGGGCGATGGATTCATCTCGCTGGGCACCTCGGGCGTGCTGTTCGTCGTCAACGAGCGATTTCTCCCGAATCCCGCCTCGGCCGTGCACGCGTTCTGCCATGCCTTGCCGCGCCGCTGGCACCAGATGAGCGTGATGCTGTCGGCAGCGGCCTGCCTGAAGTGGTACGCCCAGGTCAGCGGCGCCGCCGACGAAGCTGTCTTGGTCGACGAAGCCGCGGCGCTGTCGGAGGCGGCGTGCGCCGCGGCTCCCATCTTCCTGCCGTACCTGGCCGGCGAGCGCACGCCGCACAACTCACCTTTCGCGAGCGGCGCGTTCCACGGATTGCGCCTCGACACCACGCGCGGCGCCTGCGCGTATGCGGTACTCGAGGGTGTGGCCTTCGGAATGGCCGACGGACTCTTCGCGCTCTGTGAGGCCGGTGCCGAGGTCCGGCGTCTGTCGCTTGTCGGCGGCGGGGCGCGCAGCAGCCTTTGGGCTCAATTGATGGCCGATGTCCTCGGCGTGGAGATTGTCGTCCATGCCGGCTCGCCGACCGGCGCCGCGCTAGGCGCCGCTCGCCTGGCCTGGATGGCCGTCGGTGGCTCCCCGGAACAAGTCTGCATTCGTCCGCCCGTGGCCGCGAGCTTCTTCCCGCAAGAGGCGCGGCGGGCGACGCTGCAGTCCCGCCTGCGTCGATATCGCCGGCTCTATCGATGCGTCCAACCCCTGGAGACCGACACCGACTGAAGACGCGCGGCGCTCGGCCCCGGGCCGCCGCCAGACCCTCAGCGCGACCCACTTCGCGCTGCCAACCAAAAAAATAACGGAAACGACATGAGACAAGTCACAAGAGGCCGATCCAGCGCCGAGCATTGCCGCGCGCAATGCAAGTCCGCGCGTGACGAACGCGCAGCAAGTCGTGACGCTGCGCCTCCGGCCCCGCGGCCGTCGCGCCGCAGCGCGCACCATTGCCCGAAAGCCTGCGCGTCATGATTCCCGTCGAATCCGTTGCCGCTGCGGCCGACATCTCCGACCGCGTTCCAATGCGCCAGAAGGTCGGCTACGGGCTGGGTTCCTTCCTGGACATGTGGGGCCACTGGCTCTATCCCTCGCTGGCCTTCCAGGTCTTCAACCTCGGCCTGCACGTGGCGCCGGGGCTGATCTCCACGGCGCTGGCGTTGAAGACCTTCATCGATGCGGCTTCCGATGCGCTGTTCGGCTGGCTGTCGGACAACGCCCGGACGCGCTTCGGGCGGCGCCGGCCCTTCATGCTGGTGGGCGGCGTCCTGGCGGGCGTGGGCTTGCCACTGATGTTCGCGGTCGGACGCGGCTGGTCCGATACGCAGTACTTCGTGTTCATGCTGGTCTCCCTGCTGCTCTACGTGCCGGTGATGAGCTGCTTCAACATGCCGTGGGTGAGCCTGGGCTCGGAGATGACGCCCGATTACCACGAGCGCACCGCCGTCATGCAGATCAAGAACGCCATCCAGAACATCCCGGTTCTGGGCATGTTCGTGGCGGCCCAGTTCACCACGCTGGCGATCTTCCGCGGTGCCGACGGCAAGCCGGACATCCTGCGCGGTGCGCAGACCTATACCCTCATCCTGGGGGCGATCATGGTGGCACTCGCCATCGCCAGCTTCCTGCTGGTCAGGGAGCGCTACTACGAGAAGGTGGTGGTCAAGCGCAGCGCCCGCGTGCCGTTCAAGGATACCCTTTACCGTACTCTCCAGGACAAGCCGTTCCGCATCCTGCTCGGGGCGATGATGGCCTACGGCGTGGCGACCTCCATGGTCTCCGTGCTGGGCTACTACACCACCGTCTTCTACGTGTGCGGCGGCGATGTCGCGAAGGCCGCCCAGTGGAACTCCGCCATGGGCGTGGCAGGGCTGGTGTTCGGCCTGGCCGGCAACGGTGCTTTCGGCGCCATCGCCCGGCGTTGGGGCAAGCGAAACGCCCTGGCCACGGTGCTGGCGATGGCGCTCGCCGCCTTCATCGCCGACTGGTTCCTCTACGATCCTGCGCATCCGGCCCTGCAGTTGCTCGCCTGCGGCTTCGTCGCCTTCACCGGCGCCGGGTTCTGGATCTTGTCCAGCTCGCTCCTGGCGGACGTCATCGACCACGACGAACTGCGCACCGGCCAACGTCGCGAAGGCTCCTTCTCGGCCTGCCAGTCGTGGATATTGAAAGTCGGCGGCGCCATCGGCATCGGCGCGTCCGGCTGGATCCTGCAGTTCACCGGCTTCGATGCGAACCTGCATGTGCAGAGCGAGCACGCGATCCTGGTCGTTCGAGCGCTGCTCTCGGGCATCCCGGCGATCGGCCTGGCGCTGGCCCTGCTGGCCGTGTTCAGGTTTCCGCTCGACGGACCGCGCATGACCGAGATCCGCCTGGCGCTGGAAGGGCGCCGCGGCCAGGTCTGACTGCACGGAAAGAGCCCATGAAAGACATCCCCACCTCGCGCCGGCAGTTCGTGGCCTCGGCGATCGCGGCCTCAGCGGCCGCCGCGAGCCGGCCAGCCACCGCTGCGGCGCCGCCGCCTGTGCCCAGGGCGCTCTACGGCGCCGGCCCGGACGGCCAGCGCGTCGCCGACCTCGGCGACGGTACCTACCGCAATCCGGTCCTGGCCGGCGACCATGCGGACCCGACCATCCTGAAAGACGGTGCCGACTACTACCTGACGTGCTCGTCGTTCAACCTGTCGCCCGGCGCATTGATCTGGCACTCGACGGACCTCGTCAACTGGTCGCCCCTCGTCGCCGCCCTGACCAAGCCGCTCGGCACGGTCTGGGCCATGGACCTCGTCAAGCATGCGGGACGCTACTTCATCTACATTCCCGTGCTGCAGCCCAGCAGGGTGGCGGTCTACGTGATCCATGCGGACGACATCCGCGGCCCGTGGAGCGAGCCGATCGACCTGGGCCTGGACGGCTGCATCGATCCCGGCCATGCCGTGGGCGAGGACGGGCGCAGGCACCTGTTCTTCAACGGCATCCGTCGCATCGGATTGACCGACGACGGCCTGGCCACGGTGGGCAAGCTGGAGCACGCGCATACCCCCTGGCGGTACCCAGAAGGCTGGGTGGTGGAGATGTTCGCGCCCGAAGGGCCCAAGATCCTGCGCCGCGGCGAGTACTTCTACATGATCGCCGCCGTGGGCGGAACCAGCGGACCGCCGACGAGCCACATGGTCACCGTGGCGCGGTCGCGCTCGATCTACGGCCCGTGGGAGGACTGCCCGGCCAACCCCGTCGTGCACACGGCCAGCCGGGCGGAGCCCTGGTGGTCGCGCGGCCACGCCAGTGTGGTGCAGGGCCCGGGCGGCGACTGGTGGATGGCCTACCACGGCTATGAGAACGGCTATCGAACGCTCGGCCGCCAGTTGTTGCTCGAGCCGATCGAATGGACGCATGACGGCTGGCTGAAGGCCAAGGGCGGCACGCTGGATCGTCCGCTCGCGAAGCCGCGAGGCGGCCGCCCTAGCGCCGGACCGCCCGCGCTTTCGGATGATTTCACGCAGGATCGACTGGGGCTCCAATGGTGCTTCTTCGACCCCGCGGCGAGCGAGCCGCCGCGGCTCCGCCACGAAGCAGGCCAACTGGTCCTCGCGGCGCGCGGCAAGCAGTTGGCAGACAGCTCGCCCCTGCTCTGCACGGCCGGCGACCACAGCTACCAGGCCGAGGTGGAGCTGGAGATCTCTCCGGGCGCAAAGGGCGGCCTGGCACTGTTCTACGACGCCCACGCCCACGTGGGAGTGGGCATGGGCGGCGGCAAGCTGCTCACATTTCACAACGGCGACGAGCCGGCATGGCTCACCCAGCCGCTGGACGGCGGTCGCTTCCGGCTGCGCGTGACCAACCGCGAGCACGACGTCACCTTCCACTATGCCGCCGACGACGGCCCGTGGCTGCAGCACAGCTGGCAACGCGAAGTCTCGGGCTTCCATCACAACGTCTTCAACGGCTTTCTCGCCTTGCGCGTGGCGATCTTCGCCGCCGGCACGGGAGAGGTCCGCTTCCGCAACTTCCGCTACCGCAGCCTGGCATGAGATGGCCGGTGCCACGCTGACCGCATACGCGCGGCCGCGCCCACCTGATCGAGACAAACACCCCATGAACATGAACCGTCCCTGCAAGGCCTTCGCGGCCGCCTGTTGGCTCGCCTCTTCCCTCGCCGCTGCCGCTCCGGCGGCGGAACCAGTGCAGGCGCGCCTGGTCGTCGAGTCACAGACGGCCGGTCCTCGCATCGACCCCGACATCTACGGCCAGTTCGCGGAACAGCTCGGTGCGGGCATCTACGGGGGAATCTGGGTCGGTCCCGAATCCCCGATCCCCAACACGCGCGGCTGGCGCAAGGATGTCGTCCAGGCGCTGCGCCACCTGGAGGTGCCGGTCGTGCGCTGGCCGGGAGGCTGCTTCGCCGACGACTACGACTGGCGCGACGGCATCGGCGACCCGGCCAAGCGCCCGGTGCGCCTGAATCGCTGGTGGGGCGGCGTGCCCGAATCCAATCGCGTGGGCACGCACGAATTCATGGACCTGGCCGAGCAGATCGGCGCCGAGGTCGTCATCGCCGGCAACATGGGCTCGGGCACGCCGCGGGAAATGAGCCAGTGGCTGGAGTACATGACGGCCACGGGTCCGTCCGCACTGACGGACGAGCGCCGGCGCAACGGCCGCGACAAGCCGTGGAAGGTGAAGTACCTCGGGGTCGGCAACGAGAGCTGGGGCTGCGGCGGCAACATGCGGCCCGAGTACCAGAGCGACCTGCACAATCGCTACGCCACGTTCACCAGCGGTGGCGTGCAGCGCGTCGCCTCGGGCGACGGCACGGGCAACGACCACCTGATCGAGACGCTCATGCAGCGCTCCCTCGACCACATGGACGCGCTGACGCTGCATTACTACACGATGACGGGCGACTGGTCGAAGAAGGGCCCGGCCCTCGGCTTCGCCGCGTCCGAGTGGGGACGCTCGCTCAGGACGGCGCGCGCCATCGAGCCGCGCATCGTCGCCATCGAGACCATCATGGACAAGTACGATCCCAAGCGCCGGGTCGGCCTGTATGTCGACGAGTGGGGCACCTGGTACGACTCCGAACCGGGCACCAACCCCGGATTTCTCTACCAGCAGAACACCCTGCGCGACGCGCTGGTGGCGGCGCTGACGCTGGACGTGTTCCAGCGCCACACCGACCGGGTGCGCATGACCAGCATCGCGCAGATGGTCAACGTGCTGCAATCCATGGTGCTCGCCGACGGGCCGCGCATGCTGCTGACGCCGACATACCACGTGTTCGACATGTACCGGCCCTTCAAGGGCGCGACGCCGTTGAAGGCCACCTTGACGACGCCCCAGTGGGGTCAAGGCGAAGACGAGCTGCCCGCCGTGGAGGCCAGCGTGGCGCGCGGCGCCGACGGCCGGACGGTGCTTTCTCTGGTGAACTTGGACCCGGACCGCGCGGCGCGTGTCCGCACGAACCTGAAGGGCGAGTTCCGGGGTCGCATCCTGACGTCGACGACGATGGACGCCCACAACACCTTCGACCGTCCCCACGCGATCGAGCCGGCCCCCTACGCCGCTCGCAGCGACGCCGAAGGCCTGACGATCGACCTGCCGGCGAAGTCGGTGGTGGTGCTCGGCGCGGCCGCGCAGCCCTGACCCCGATGGCACGGAAGACGACCATGAACGCGCACCCCTCGCAGCGCGCGCGCCTTGCCGCGCTGGCCTGTGCAGCTGCCTCCTGCCTCGCCGCCTGCGCCGTCGCGCCCGAGGCCGCGCGCCCCGCAGCCACCGCCGCCACCGCCGCCACCGCTGATCGCGAACCGGCCAACGTCATCGACCTGAGCAGACTGATGACACCGGGCATCAACATCGGCAACACCATGGAGGCGCTGCCCAACGAGACCGCCTGGGGCAACCCGGCGCCCTCCCAGGCCTTGATGGACGCCTACAGGGCCGCCGGCTTCCGCAGCGTGCGCATTCCGCTGTCCTGGCGGCCATACGAAGACGCGCAGCACCATATCGACCCGAAATGGATGGCGCACGTGAAGGACGTGGTCGACGAGGCGCGGCGGGCGAACCTCTACGTGATGATCAATACGCACTGGGACGGCGGCTGGATGAACCATCCCTCGCGCGACCACCAGGCCGCCATCGAGGCGCAGCTGAACGCCTACTGGACGCAGATCGCGACGGCCTTCAAGGACTACGACGAGCACCTGCTGTTCGCCGGCAGCAACGAGGTCGGCCTGGAGAACACCGTCGCCCCGCCGACCCCCGAGCAGGCCGCGGTGCAGAACAGCTTCAACCAGACCTTCGTCGACGCGGTGCGCGCCACCGGAGGCCGCAACGCGACGCGCTACCTCGTCGTGCAGAGCTTCACGACCAACATCGACAGTGCGGTCAACTTCGCGAAGATTCCGCGCGATACGGCCGCTGGTCGCCTCCTGATGGAGGTGCACTACTACGACCCGTACAACTTCACCATCAACGGCGACAGCAAGGTCTGGCAGTGGGGCAAGCGGGCGACGGATCGCTCGGCCAGCGACCCCTGGGCCGACGAGCCGTGGGTCGACAAGCAGTTCGGATCGATGAAGAGCCACTTCGTCGACCACGGCGTGGGCGTGATCGTCGGCGAATACGGTGCCTATGCCAAGCCTGACCATCCGGGAGCCCGGTCCTACGTCGACGACTGGGCGCGGTACGTGACCCACGCGATCGCCAGCAACGGCCTGGTGCCGATGTGGTGGGATACCGGCGCGCTGATCGACCGTGCGACCGGTGCCCCGAAGCAACCCGAACTGATCAAGGCGATCGTCGACGCGGCGCGTTGAACCGATCGACCGCCCACCACTGGAACTGAACTGCCATGAACCGTCCACTTGCCGCGATCGTCCTCGGCCTCACCCTCGGGCTTGGCCTGGCTGCCGGCGCGACGCCGCCTGCTGCCGAGGCCATCCCTTATGCCACCGAGCAGCTTGTCGACGAACACGACTCGCCCGCCACCGTCGCCGAGAAGGCCGCCAAGGTGCTGCCGCGCGCCAACCAGAGCGCGTGGATGCGGCTGGAGCGCACGTTCTTCCTGCACTTCGGTGTGAACACCTTCAACCAGGTGGAGTGGGGCAGCGGCCACGAGGACCCCGCCATCTTCAACCCGACAAGCCTGGACGCGAAGCAGTGGCTGGGCGCGGTCAAGCAGTTCGACGGCAAGATGCTCGTGCTGGTGGCCAAGCACCATGACGGCTTCGCCATGTGGCCGACCCGCTACACGCCGCACTCGGTCGTCGCCAGTCCGTGGCGCGGCGGCAAGGGCGACCTTGTCCAGGAGGTGTCGCAGGCCGCGCGGCAGGCCGGTGTCAAGCTGGGCATCTACCTGTCGCCGGCCGACCTGTACCAGCTCAAGACGAACCGCTCCAATCCGGCCGGCTACTACGGCAACGGCAGCGCGAAGCTGAAGTCCACCATCCCCACCGATCCCGCGAGTTTCAGCAGCGATCCGTCCCGGGGACGCGCACCGACCGCCGGGTTCAAGTCCTTCACCTACGTGGTGGACGACTACAACCGCTACTTCCTGAACCAGCTCTACGAACTCCTGACGCAGTACGGTCCCGTCGAGGAGGTCTGGTTCGACGGTGCCAACCCTGACCCGAGCGTCTCCGAGACCTACGACTATGCGGCGTGGTACGACCTCATACGCCAGCTCCAGCCCCAGGCCGTCATCATGGGCAAGGGCCCGGACGTGCGCTGGGTCGGCTCGGAAAGCGGCTATGGCCGCACCACCGAATGGAGCGTCATCCCGCTGCCGGAATCGCCGCAGGGCTTCCGCTGGCCCGACATGCAGGGCGGCGACCTGGGCGGCCGCGCGCAGCTCAAGCCCGGCTCGCACCTGTGGTGGTATCCGGCCGAGACCAACGTCACCATCCTCGGCAACGGCCAATGGTTCTGGGCCGCCGACAAGCACCCGCGTGCCGTCACGCAACTGGTGGACGTCTACTACTCGTCGATCGGCCGCAATTCCAACCTCATCCTCAACCTCTCGCCCGACAATCGCGGCCTGATTCCCGACGACGAGCTGCTGGCCATGCGCCAGGTCTCCGACATCGTGCGCGAGACCTTCGCGCAGGACCTCGCCCGCGGCGGCCGGCTCGACGCCGACGGCGCCGCGACCGGCCACCGTGCCGCGGCGGCGCTGGACGGCAGGCTCGACACCTGGTGGGAGGCCCCTGCAGGCCGCGACACGGGCACGCTGACACTGACCTTGCCCGCGCCGCGCACGTTCGATGTCGTCTCGCTGCAGGAGGCGGTGGACCGGCGCGGCCAGCGCATCGAGGCGTTTGCGCTCGAGGCCTGGGACGGCGGCGCCTGGGTTGCGCTGCCCAAGATCGACTCCGACGAACTGACCACCGTCGGCCATCGCCGACTCATCCGCCTCAAGCATCCGGTCACGGCGACGAAGCTGCGCGTGCGCATCACGGCGGCGCGCTTCGCGCCCACGCTCGCCGAGATCGGGCTGTTCCGGCAGGCCCCCGATTCGCTGCCGCCGGTCATCTCCGACCGCCAGGCCGATGGCACGCTGAGCCTCAGCCATCCGTCCGGCGGCCGCATCGTCTACACAACGGACGGCAGCACGCCCACGCCGAGCTCGCCGACCTTTGCCGGCAGCCTCAAGCTGCCGGCCGCGGGCGTGGTCAAGGCCGCGCGCGTCATGCCCGACGGACGTGTGGGCGTCGTGGGAACGCGCACCTTCGCCGGCCTCGTGCCCAGCGGCTGGAAGGTGGTGGCGGTCGACAGCGAGGAAGTCACGGAGGGCCACAACCCCGCGGCCTTCGCCATCGACGGCGATTCGTCCACCTTCTGGCATACCCGCTGGCGCGGCGACCTCAAGCTGCCCCACGCGATCACCGTGGACATGGGCAAGGTGCACCGCATCGCCGGCTTCACCTATCTGCCGCGCCAGGACAACCAGCTCAACGGCACGGTCGTGAACTTCCGCTTCGAGACCAGCGTCGACGGCGTCGAATGGAAGACCCGGATCGACAACGGGACCTTCTCCAATGTTCGCAACAACCCGGACCTGCAGATCCAGCACTTCGCTGCTGCGGACGCGCGCTTCTTCCGCTTCACCGCGCTCGGCGAGGTCTGGGGCAATGGCTGGACGAGCGCCGCGGAGGTGTCGGTCATTCCGGCCGATGCCGAATGAGTCGCTTTCACGCATCGGGTCGCAGACCGATGCGGGGCCGACTTGCCCGCTCGCGCCCTCCGTGGATACCCCATGTTAATTAGGGCGATGGGCGAACGAAAATGCCCACGTACCAATGGGCCATGGCGCAGGCAGGTTGCCCATGGAACCTCCGGATGTTCTCCCGACTCCATCGATCACTGATCATCATGCGACCTGTATTCAAAGACCTGGCTCTCGCCGCGATGCTCACGTTGGCAGCAGCCCTTTGCGGCCTGGCGATCGGCACGGGCACTGCCCACGCCGAGCCGGCGGACGCGCACCCCGAATGGCCGGGTGCCGGCCAATTGTTCGTCGGCACCAACTACCAATCCTTCGATCGCAGCCGCGACCAGGTGCTCCAGGATATCGCGCGCATGAAGTCCGCCGGCTTCAAGATCGTGCGGATGGGCGACCTGTCGTGGGATTCCTTCGAGCCGTCGGAAGGGCGCTTCGAGTTCCGCAAGTTCGACTGGATCATGGACCAGATGCAGGCCGCCGGCCTGAAGGTGATCCTCGACATCCCGGGGCAACCGGCGCCCCTTTGGCTGCACCACAAGTATCCCGGGGTCGACCTCGTCAACCAGAACGGCGCGCGCCTCGATCCGGCCGAGCGCTACATGGACGACGTCAGCGACCCGGACTACCGCCGCCTGGTGGTACGCCTGGCCGACACGCTGACCCGCCGCTATGCCAGGCATCCGGCGCTGTTCGCGATCGGCTACGACAACGAGAGCGGCAACGGCATGGTCTCGTACTCCGCGGCCGATCGCCTGCGCTTCATCGCATGGCTGAAGAAGAAGTACGGGACGCTGGAAGCGCTGAACCAGGCCTGGGCCACGCAGAACTGGTCGCGCCACGTCGGCGATTGGGACGAGATCCGCCTGCCCTACATGGACGGCCCTGGCCTGTACGAGGCCTACCTCGACATGCGGCGCTTCTGGTCCGACCAGACGATCGCCGTTCTGGAGTCGCTGGAGGCCGTGCGTCGCAGGAACGTCCCTGACAAGCCGGCGATCTCCAACCTCTGGGACAGCGCCTGGCGCAAGGGCTTCGACTACCTGTCGACCTATCGCGACTACGTCAGCTACGGCGCGATGGGCTTCTACCCCGGCGATCCGCTCGGCGGCGCCTTCGAGGCCACCATGATGCGCGGCGGCCTGCGTGCGCCGATCTGGTTCAACGAATTCACCGCGGGCGGGCCGGGGTACTACGGCACGCCGGGCCGCTCGCGCATGTGGGCGCATTTCGGCCTCCTGCTCGGGGCGCAGGCGGTCCTGCCCTGGACCTGGCACAGCCATCGCGGGGGCGAGGAGCAGGCGTTGTTCGGATTGATCGACCACGACGACCGGCCGTCGTGGAAGCTCGACGAATTCGCGGGCATCGCGCGCGATTTCGCTAAGCTCGAGAAGCTCGGGTTCCCGCGGCTGCAACAGCCGCAGGTGGCCATCGCCTACTCGTTCGACAACCTGATCGCCACCAATCCGCCCAAGGGCCTGTCCAACACGGTCGGCCCCTATATCCGGATGCCTTACATGGAGCAGGCGCACAACGCCTACCAGCCGCTGTTCAGGGACAACATCGACGTGGCCGTCATCAACGTCGGCCATGAAGACCTGGAGCGCTACAAGCTGGTGATCGTTCCCGGCATGTACCTCCTGGACGGCGCGGCCGCCGAACGACTGCGCAAGTTCGTGGCCGGCGGAGGCACCGTCATCATGACGGCCCAGTCGGACAAGGTCGATGAGCACAATCAGTGGTACGACACGCCGTTGCCCGGGCGGCTGAGCGACGTGTTCGGCATGCGCACGAGCGAGTTCTACGATACGAGCCCGGTCCGGATGCGGATCGGGGGCGACGAGGTGCAGGGCGACAAGGGTTTCGTGGAGCTGCTCGAGCCGGGCACGGCGCAGGTGCTGGCCCGCTTCACGCATCTGCCTGCAGGAAGTCCGGCCATCACCGTCAACCAATATGGGAAGGGCCGGGCCATCTATGTCGGGACGCTGGCGCAGCCGGCCATCCTGGGGCCGCTCTACCGCCAGCTCTACGCCAGCCTGGGCATCGAATCCGGCCCGGTGACGCCGGAGGGCGTTTTCGCCCGCAAGGTGGCGGGTCGGCTCTACTACGTCAACACCACGGGCGAGCCCAAGGACGTGGCCATCACCGGCTCGATGAACGGGTTGTTGAGCGGCAAGCGTTGGACCGGTACCGTGCGGATCGAGCCGATGGGCGCCGATCTGCTTGAATGAACCGGCCGTCATGAGGCTCACCGAGGCCGTGACGGGGTTTGCAGGGCGGCGCATGCTGGGCGCTGGCGCAGCGATGTTGCTGGCCAGTGCGCTCGCCATGCCGGCCCGCAGCGAAGCCGCCACGGACGCCACGACGCTGCGCGCACGCGACACCGCTTCACTGCTGCTCGCCCTCGAACGTGCGAAGGCCGACAAGCGCGTCCGCCGGATCGAGCTGTCCGCAGGCCGCTACGAGCTGCAGGCGCCGCTGCTGATCGACGACGCCCTGTCGGGATCGGCGGACGCCCCCCTTGTCATCGCCGGGGCGCCGGGCATGCGCTCCGTGCTCTCGGGCGCCGTCGAACTGCCCCCGCTGGCGTGGCAGGCCTGGAAGGACGGCATCTGGCGCGCCCCCTTGTCCGGCCGTTCGTTCCAGCGCTTGTGGCTCGGCCCGCGCCTGCTCGTGCGCGCGCGCTACCCGAATGCGGGACACGATGGCGCGACCGGCGACACGACGGTCGATGCGATCGCCCCCGGGCGCGTGCGAGGCTGGCACGACCCGTCGGGTGCCGTGCTGCATGCACTGCACGGCAACGCCTGGGGCGGTGTGGAGGTACCCATCCTGGGCAAGAACGACGACGGCAGCCTGGTGTTCGGCCCGCAGGTCGGCAACAACCGGGCGATGCCGCCCAGCGAGCGCGGGCGGTTCGTCGAGAACGTCCTGGAGGAACTCGACGTCCCCGACGAGTGGTACCTCGACACCAGGCAAGGTTGGCTCTACTACAAGCCGCACGGCGACAGGCGGCCACCGGCGCGAGGCTTTCGTGCCGGGTCCACCGACGAACTGCTGCGGATCGAGGGCCGTCGCGTCGACGTGCACGACGTGAGGATCGAGCACCTGCTGTTCGAGGACACCGAACCCAGCTTCCTGAAGGCCACCGAGCCGCTGCTTCGATCGGACTGGAAATTCGCCCGCGTCGCCGCGATCGACGTGGAGAACGCGCGCGACGTCCGCATCGAGTCTTCCGAGTTCCGGGATCTCGGCGGCCAGGCCGTCCTGGTCAGCGGCCGGAACGAAGGCATCCAGGTGGTCGCCAACCACATCCACGACATCGGCGGCACGGCGATCGCCTTTGTCGGGCGTCCGTCCGCGGTGCGATCGCCCCTGTTCGAGTACTACGAGCAATTGGCCGTGGCGGACATCGACCCGATCCCCGGGCCGCGCAGCGACGACTATCCCAAGGATTCCGGCGCGGTCGACAACCTGATCCACGACATCGGCCAGATCGACAAGCAGGCCGCGGGCATCGAGATCTCGATGGCGGCCCGCATCGACGTCGACCACAATACCCTGTACCGCATGCCGCGCGCGGCGATCAACGTCGGGGACGGCACCTGGGGCGGCCATCGCATCACCTACAACGACGCCTGGGACACCGTGCTGGAGACGGGCGACCATGGTGCGTTCAACAGCTGGGGCCGCGATCGCTGGTGGCATCCGGATCGCGCGGAGATGGACCGCCGCGTCGCCTCCCATCGCTTCCTCGTGACCCTGGACGCCATCGCGCCGGTGCTGATTCGCCGCAACCGGCTGCGTTGCGATCGCGGCTGGGACATCGACCTCGACGACGGCGCATCCAACTACATCATCGAAGAGAACGTCCTGCTGGCCGGCGGCCTGAAGCTGCGCGAAGGGTTCTCGCGCCTCGTGCGCAACAACGTGCTGGTCAACGGCAGCTTCCATCCGCACGTGTGGTTCGACGACAGTGGCGACGTGTTCGAGTCCAACATCGTGGCAGCGGATCACCAGCCGGTCGGAATGCGTGCCTGGGGGCGCAGCGTGGACCGCAACGCCTTCGCCCGGGCCGAGGACCTCCGGCGCGCGCAGGCCCGTGGGACGGATGCGCACTCGGTGGCTGGCGATCCCGCCTTCGTGGACGCTGCGCGGGGCGACTTCACGGTCACGAACACGGAACTGGCCGCGGCAATCGGCTTCGCCAACTTCCCGATGGACGCTTTCGGCGTACGCCCGCCGGCCCTGCGCAGCTTGGCCGAAGCTCCCCGCCTGCCGGCGACGCTTGCACCCGCGGGCGCGCCGGTGGTGGGCGAAGCGCCGCTGGCCTGGCGTGGCCTGCGCTTCAAGTCGATCGAGACGCTGGGCGAGCAGTCGGCGGCGGGACTGGCGTCGATAGCCGGCGTGCGCGTGTTGGCGGTCGAGGCGGGTAGTCCCGGCGAGGCGGCGGGACTGCGACCGGGCGACGTCATCGTCGGCCGCATCGCGGCGCCGTCGGGCCGTGTCGAGCCGCTGGCCCGCGCCGCACAATTGGGCGCAGCGCTGGACGCGCAGCCGCCTGCAGGCCTGGAGCTGGTGATCGTGAGAAACCAGAAGCGGATGCAACTGCGTCTGCCAACACAATGAGGAGACGACAGGCATGACCGATATCGCGCGCAGGGAGTTGTTGGTGGGCGGCCTGGCGCTGGCCGGGGGCTTCGCCTGGCCGGGCATGGCCGGTGCTGCGGCGGCCGCCCCGGCGGCCCGCGAGCGCCTGCTGTTCGACTTCGGATGGAAGTTCCGCCTGGGCCACGGCAGCGATCCGGCGCAGGACCTGGGCTTCGGCCTGGGCCAGGGCGATTTCAGCAAGACGGGCGAGTTCGGCTTCGCCCACGTCGGCTTCAACGACGCCGACTGGCGCACGCTGGACCTGCCGCACGACTGGGCCGTCGAGCTGCCCTTTGTCCGCGACGACACCGCCAAGGGGGAAAGCCAAACGCGCTCGCACGGCTACAAGCCGCTGGGCCGCAGCTATCCGACCACCAGCGTCGGCTGGTACCGGCGCGAGTTCGACCTGCCCAAGAGCGACGCCGGGCGCCGCATCTGGGTCGAATTCGACGGCGCGATGCGCGACGTGCTGGTTTTCGTCAACGGCTGCTTCGTCGGCCGCAGCGACAACGGCTACGCGCCGTTCCGGCTCGACCTGACCGACGTCCTGGACTACGGTGCGCGCAACGCGATCGTGCTGCGCGTGGACGCGAGCGCCGGCGACGGCTGGTTCTACGAGGGGGCCGGGGTCTATCGGCACGTCTGGCTGCTCAAGACCGCCCCTCTGCACCTCGGGCGCTGGGACACCGTCGTGCGGACCACGGTGGAGGCGGACACCGCGCGGGTCGTGTTGGCGGCGCTGGTGCGCAACGAGGGCCACGCGGACGAACGCGCACGCGTGGTGTGGCGCGTGCTCGATGCCGACGGCCGCGAGGTGGCCAGCGCCGCATCGGCCGAGCAAGTGGTCGCCGCGGAGGCCGGCGTGCCGTTCGAGGTGAAGCTCGATTGGCGCCAGCCTCGGCTGTGGGACCTCGAGACCCCGCATCGATACACCGCGCAGGTGGCGCTGGAAGTCGCCGGCATCGCGCGCGACGCCGACCAGGTCACCTTCGGCGTGCGCACCATGGCCTTCGACGCCGATCGCGGCTTCTTCCTCAATGGCCGATCGGTGAAGATCCAGGGGGTGTGCAACCACCAGGACCACGCCGGCGTGGGTGCGGCGGTGCCCGATGCGTTGCAGGCGTTCCGCGTGCAGGTGATGCAGGATATGGGCTGCAACGCCATCCGGACCTCGCACAACATGCCGGCGCCCGAGCTCGTGGAGGCTTGCGACCGGATGGGCGTGCTGCTGCTCTGCGAGAACCGCCAGCTCGCCTCCAGTACCGAGGGCCTGCAGCAGCTCGAGACCATGGTCACGCGCTACCGCAACTCGCCG
The DNA here is from genome assembly GCA_964418745.1 of uncultured Vitreoscilla sp. Classification (GTDB taxonomy): domain Bacteria; phylum Pseudomonadota; class Gammaproteobacteria; order Burkholderiales; family Burkholderiaceae_C; genus Scleromatobacter. The sequence goes on along the minus strand of CAYQMX010000040.1, from coordinate 4,648 downwards.
TCGGTGATGCTGTGGTCGATCGGCAACGAGGAGGGCCAGTTGCAAAAGCCCATGGCTGCCCAGGGCGCCCGCATCGCCGAGACCATGGTGCGGCGCTGCCACCAGCTCGATCCGACGCGGCTGGTCACGGTGGCCGTCAACAGCGACAACGAACAGGGCGTGTCCGACGCCATGGACGTGGTGGGTTTCAACTACAACCAGTGGGAGCCCGATGGCTTCCATGCCAGGCACCCGAAGCGTCCGGTGCTGGGCACCGAGACCTCGAGCGCCGTCTCCACCCGCGGCGAATACTTCACCGACGCCGGCCGCAACCTCGTGAACAGCTATGACGGCAAGGTCCCCTGGGGATCCACGCCGGAGGAGTGGTGGAAGTTCCATGCCGAGCGCCCCTGGCTCGCCGGCGGCTTTGCCTGGACCGGTTTCGACTATCGGGGCGAACCCACGCCCTACGGGTGGCCTTCGATCAGCTCCCAGTTCGGCATCGTCGACACCTGCGGCTACCCCAAGGACTACTTCCACTACTACAAGGCCTGGTGGCGCAAGCAAGCTGCGCTGCACCTGTTCCCGCACTGGAACTGGCAGGGCCAGGAAGGCCGCGAGATCCCGGTCTGGGTCTATGCCAACGTCGACGAGGTGGAACTGCTGGTCAACGGCCGCAGCCTCGGGCGCCAGAGCATGCCGCGCCTTGGCCACCTCGCCTGGAAGGTGGCCTACGCGCCGGGAGCGATCGAGGCCCGCGGCTACAGGGCGGGCAAGCTGGTGTTGACCGAACGGCGGGAGACGACCGGGCCGGCCACGGCGCTGCGGCTGGTACCCGACCGGCCGGCGATCGCCGCCGACGGCGAGGACGTGGCCATCGTCCGGGTCGAGGCGGTCGATGCGCTGGGGCGCACCGTTCCGACCGCGAACCACGGTATCGCCTTCCGCGTGACCGGCGCCGGTCGTCTCATCGGGGTGGGCAACGGCGACCCGAACTGCCTGGAGAGCGACCAGGCGCCGCGCCGCTCGCTGTTCAACGGCCTGGCGCAGGTGATCGTGCGGGCGGGCAAGGACGCGGGCGAGATCACGATCGTGGCGTCCGGCGAGGGTACGGCCGCCGGGCTCGCACCGGCCCGGTTGACGGTACCGGCGCGGGCGGCGAAGAAGCGCCCCGCCGTTTCGTGAGCCGGCCGGCGTCCTTCCCCTGGCAGACATGCGCACCCGGGCTCTTTCGCTGGCCTTCATCGCCGCCGCGATCCTGTTCGCCGCGCCGTGCCGGGCGGCACGCCCGCGTGACGCGAGCGAAGTCACCGTCACGGAACTGACCACCAACGCCCGCACGAACCCGCTGGGGGTCGACACCGACGACGTGTCGTTTGGATGGACGATGCGCGCCCGCGTTCGCGACGCCCGCCCGTCGGCCTACCAGGTGCGGGTCGGTACGGCACCGGGAAGCGCGCAGACATGGGCGTCCGCCAGGATCGCCTCCGACCGGCAGACCGACATTCGCCTGCCGCCGGACATTCGGCTGGACCCCGCCACGCGCTACCACTGGCAGGTCCGGGTCTGGGATCGCCATGGGCGTGCCAGCCGTTGGAGCAGGCCCGCATGGTTCGAGACCGGCCTCGTCTCGGCCGACGATTGGCGCGGCGCCGAGTGGATTGGCGGCGCCGTGGATGCCGCCGACCAGCCGCGCCCGTTGCTGCGCGACGTGCTGCAGCTGGACAAACCCGTGCGCCAGGCCCGCCTCTACGCGACCGCCCGCGGCGTGTACCAACTGTGGGTCAACGGCAAGCCGGTGGGCGACCAGTACCTGGCGCCCGGCTGGACGGACTACAACCAGCGATTGCAGGTGCAGACTTATGACGTCACCGCCCTGTTGCGAGATGGGCGCAACGCCATCGGTGCAGCCCTCGCGGACGGCTGGTTCCGCGGCAAGGTCGGCATGGGTTGGCGCACCGTCTACGGCCAGCAGCTCGCCCTCAAGGCCAAGCTGCGCGTCACCTACGCGGATGGAAGCACCCAGGACTTCGCGACCGATGCGCGGTGGCGCAGCATCCCCGGGCCGTATGTGCAGGCGGACCTGCAGGACGGGGAGCGGTACGACCCGGCCCGCTTGCCGAAGGCATGGAACGAGCCCGGTTTCGACGCCGCCGCCTGGGCGCCGGTCGTGCCGCGTCCAGACACCGCGGCCAAGCTCGTGCCCCAGCCCGACGAGCCCGTGCGCGCGACCGAAGTCCGCGCGGCCCGGGCGCGGCTGCCGGTACCTGGCGACGCGTTCGTCTACGACGTGGGGCAGAACATCGTCGGGGTCGCGCGTGTCCGGGTTCGCGGACGTGCCGGCCAGACCCTGCGCCTGCGCTACGCCGAGGAGCTCTATCGCCGGGGCGCGCGCCAGGGGGAGCTCTACACCGACAACCTGCGCACCGCCGGCGCCACCGACACCTACACGTTCGCGCGCGACGAGACCGTGGTCTACCAGCCCCGTTTCACGCCGCATGGCTTCCGCTATATCGAGATCTCGGGTGTCGACAGCGCACCGGACGTCGGCGAGGTCCAGGCGGTGGTGCTCGGTTCGGACCTTCCGGCGATCGGCGACCTGCGCCTGTCGAATCCGATGCTCGACCAACTCGTTCGCAACATCCGCTGGGGGCAGCGCGGCAATTTCCTCTCCATTCCCACCGACACGCCGGCGCGCGACGAGCGCCTGGGCTGGACCGGCGACATCAGCGTCTTCGCGCCGACGGCCAGTCGCCTGCAGGACACGCGCGCCTTCCTCTCCAAGTGGATGGACGATATGCGCGACGTCCAGCGCCCCGACGGCAACATCCCCGCCATCGTGCCGCAGCCGGGCAAGGCCTTCGACGAAACGGGCGTCGGCTGGTCGGACGCATTCGTCACGGTGCCGTACGCGGTCTGGCACGCGAGCGGGGACACCCGCATCCTGCGGCGCAACTGGGCGGCGATGCTGCGCTTCTACGATTTCGTCAAGACCAGCGCCACGGCCGACGGCAACCTGCTCGAGGAAGGCCGGGCGTCATTCTTCTCGGGCGACTGGCTGAACCTGGAAGGGGTGGACCGGCTGCACGAACATCGGCTGATCGCGACCGCCTACTTCGCCGAGGACACGCGGATGATGGCCGAGATGGCCGCTGCCTTGGGCGATGCCGAACAGGCGCAGGCGTGGCAGATGCTCGCCCGGCGCATCCGCGAGGCGTTCGTGCTGGCCTATCGACAAGCGGACGGGCGCATCGAGCTGGGCACGCAGACTGTCTATGCCATGGCGCTGGGCATGGGCCTGGTCAGCTTCCCCGGGGACCGGGACGGCACGGCGGCTCGTTTCGTCGACAAGCTGGCGGTGGACAACGACCACCTGAAGACCGGCTTCCTGGGCACGCCGTGGCTGCTGCCTGCGCTCTCGAGCATCGGACGCGACGACCTGGCGATGAAGTTGCTGCTCAACGACGACTATCCTTCCTGGGGCTTCGAAATCCGCATGGGTGCCACGACCATGTGGGAGCGCTGGGACGGCATCCGCCCCGACGGGGAGTTCGGGCCGGTGGAAATGAACTCCTTCAACCACTACGCCTACGGCGCTGTCGGCGACTGGATGTTCGACCGCCTCGGCGGCCTGCACATGCTGGAAGCCGGCTACAAGCGCGCCCGCATTGCGCCGCTGATGTGCCATCCGGCGTTGAGCGAGGCCAGGGCACGCATCCGGACCCCCTACGGAGTGCTGGCCAGCGAGTGGCGTCGCACGCCCGGCGGCCTGCGCCTGAGTGTCGACGTGCCGGTCAATACCGAAGCCGAGGTCCTGCTGCCGGCGCCGGATGCATCGACCGTGCGGGAAGGGCGCTGGCACGTGGCCTCACGTGCGCCTGGAGTGCGGGACGCCCGCTGGGCTGGCGGTGTCGTGCACCTGCAGGTGGGTTCTGGCCATTACGAGTTCGGCGCGCCGCCTTGCCCTTCTTGGGGTGCAGGAGGACGAGTGGCGCCCCCCGCCACCTACGAAAGCGGAGCCCAGCCCTGAACCCGTGCCGCCCGTCCCACCATGACATGGGGCCGCGCACTTCCGGCTTTGCCGCGGGACGCGCGGCCTTGTTCGCCCTCGGATGGCTCGGGTACGCAGCCCTGAATTGGCGCGGGTCGTAACAGCGGTCAGCACGCGCTCGTCCCTGTTTCCCAGGAGTGGCTGGATGAGAACCAATGGCAGGTTGCCTATCGGCCCGCGATCGTGCTCGCCGATTCAGTTGTGTGGGAAGACGTTGCCCACCCGGCGAGTGCTTACAGATGGCTACGAAGCGTTGTGTGCTTGCCGGTTCCAAGCCACGCCGGGTCGCTACAGTCTCGCCCCAACAACCTCAAGAACATCGGGTCATGACCTCTCCCCTGACACGTCCCGCCGTCCTGGCACTGCTTTCCCTTCTGGCGGCCTGCGGCGGCGGCGAATCGAGCCCCGCCCCTGCGGTCGGGGGTTCGCCCGCACCCGCACCCGCACCTGCACCTGCACCTGCACCTGCACCTGCACCTGCACCTGCACCTGCGCCTGCGCCCGCGCCCGCGCCCGCGCCCGCGCCCGCGCCCGCGCCCGCGCCCGCGCCCGCACCCGCACCCGCACCTGCACCTGCACCTGCACCTGCACCTGCACCTGCACCTGCACCTGCACCTG
>CAYQMX010000039.1:0-46986 GCA_964418745.1 uncultured Vitreoscilla sp. | reverse complement strand
TCATCCTGCTGATCGGCATCGTCAAGAAGAACGCGATCATGATGATCGACTTCGCCATCGACGCCGAGCGCAGCGAGGGCAAGTCGCCACAGGAGGCGATCCACCAGGCCGCGCTGCTGCGCCTGCGCCCGATCCTGATGACCACGTTCGCCGCCCTGTTCGCCGCGCTGCCGCTGATGTTGGGCTGGGGCGATGGCAAGGAGCTGCGCCACCCGCTGGGACTGTCGATCTTCGGCGGCCTGCTGGTGAGCCAGCTGCTGACGCTGTTCACCACGCCGGTGATCTACCTGTGGTTCGACCGCCTCGGCGCGCGGCTGAAGGCACGCTTCGGCGGCGGCGACGACGAAGACGCGGCGCCCGCGCCGCAGCTCGCCCTCGAGGCGCCGCCGGTGCCGCAGCGCATCGGGTTCGACCCCGACGCGCCGCACCCCGCGCCCGGAGGCGGGCGATGAACCTGTCGTCGCCCTTCGTCCGCCGGCCCATCGCCACGGTGCTGCTGACCGTCGGCGTCGCGCTGGCCGGCATCGCCGGGTTCTTCGTGCTGCCGGTCGCGCCCCTGCCCCAGGTCGACTACCCGGCGATCTCGGTGTCGGCCAGCATCCCCGGCGCCAGCCCCGACACCATGGCCAGCAGCGTGGCCACGCCGCTCGAACGCCGCCTGGGCACGATCGCCGGCGTCAACGAGGTCACTTCCAGCAGCGGCACGGGCTCCACGCGCGTGAGCCTGCAGTTCGACCTCAACCGCGACATCGACGGCGCAGCGCGCGAGGTGCAGGCGGCGATCAACGCGTCGCGCGTCGACCTGCCGGCCACGCTCAGGAGCAACCCGACCTACCGCAAGGCCAACCCGTCGGATGCGCCCTGCATCATCCTGGCGCTGACCTCGACGACGCGCACGCCGCAGCAGATCTACGACGCGGTGTCCAACATCGTGCAGCAGAAGGTGGCGCAGGTCGCCGGCGTCGGCGACGTCGAGATCGGCGGCGGCTCGCTGCCGGCCGTGCGGATCGACCTGAACACGCTGGCGCTGAACAACCTGGGCATCCCGGCCGAGGACGTGCGCGCGGCCATCCAGGCCTCCAACGCGACGCGTCCGAAAGGCAGCATCGAGGACGGCGCGCGGCGCCTGCAGATCTACACGCAGCAGCCCGGCCACAGCGCGGCCGAATACCGCTCGCTGACCGTGGCGTGGCGCAACGGCGCCGCGGTCAAGCTGGCCGACATCGCCAGCGTCACCGACGGCCCGGAGGACGTGCGCACGCTGGGCCTGTTCAACGGCCGCCCGGCGGTGATCGTGATCGTCACCCGCCAGCCGGGCGCCAACATCATCGAGACGGTCGACGGCGTGCGCGCGCTGGTGCCCGAGCTGAAGGCGCAGCTGCCCGGCGACATCGACCTGCAGGTGGCCTCCGACGCCACCAACTCGATCCGTGCCTCGCTGCACGAGGTGGAGATCACGCTGATCATCTCGGTCGCCCTGGTGGTGTTCGTGGTGGGCGTGTTCCTGCACAGCCTGCGCGCCACGCTGGTGCCGGGCATCGCCACGGTGGTCTCGCTGCTGGGCACGTTCGGCGTCATGTACCTGTTCGGCTTCAGCCTGGACAACCTGAGCCTGATGGCCCTGACCGTGGCCACCGGCTTCGTCGTCGACGACGCCATCGTGGTGCTGGAGAACACCAGCCGCCACATCGAGCAGGGCATGGACCGATTCCAGGCCGCGCTGCTGGGCGCCAAGGAGGTGGGCTTCACGGTGCTGTCGATCAGCCTGTCGCTGATCGCCGTGTTCATCCCGCTGCTGTTCATGGGCGGCCAGCCGGGCCGGCTGTTCCGCGAATTCGCGATCACCCTGTCGGCGGCGGTCATGATCTCGCTGGTGATCTCGCTGACCACCACGCCGATGATGTGCGCGTGGCTGCTCGATCGCAACCCGGATGGCGTGAAGAAGAAGCAGCGGCCGGCGAGCCGCTTCACCCGCGCGACCGAGGGCGCCTTCGAGTGGCTGCTGCACGTCTACGAACGCGCGCTCGACTGGGCACTCGACGCGAAGCTGACCGTCATGCTGGTGCTGGCCGCGGTCGTGGCGATGAACGTGTGGCTGTTCGTGGCGGTGCCCAAGGGCTTCTTCCCGCAGCAGGACTCCGGCCAGCTCAACGGCGGCATGCGCGCCGACCAGAGCATCTCGTTCGACCAGATGCAGGGCAAGCTGCGCCAGCTCGTCGACATCATCCGCGCCGACCCGGCGGTCGACACGGTGGTGGGCTTCACCGGCGGCTCGCGGGCCGGCGGCGGCTTCATGTTCATCAACCTCAAGCCCCGCGGCGAGCGCAAGGACGGGGGCCAGGCGGTCATCGCGCGGCTGCGCCCGCAGCTGGCCCGGGTGACGGGCATCAGCCTGTTCCTCAACCCGGTGCAGGACCTGCGCATGGGCGGCCGGCAGTCCAACTCGACCTACCAGTACACGCTGAAGAGCGACAACCAGGCGGACCTCGCGAAGTGGGCGACGAAGCTGGCCGAGGCGATGAAGAACGAGGACGCGCTGACCGACATCGACACCGACCAGCAGGAAAACGGCATCGAGAGCTTCGTGACGATCGACCGCGACGCCGCGGCGCGCTCGGGACTGACCAACAAGGACGTCGACAACGCGCTCTACGACGCCTTCGGCCAGCGCCAGGTGGCCACGATCTACGACGCCCTCAACCAGTACCACGTGGTGATGGAAGCGATGCCGCAGTTCGCGCGCAGCCCGGTGTCGCTGCGCGACGTGCGCGTGCCCGGCAACGGCAGCAACGCCGTGGCCGCGGCCGGGGCGGCCAGCACCGCCATTGCGGCGTCGAGCCCCACGGTCAGCGCCAACCCGGGCGCCCGCGACGCCTCGACCGGTGCCACGGTCAACACCAGCGCGCGCACGATGATCCCGCTGTCGACCATCGCCTCGTTCAGCGAGGACGCAGCGCGCGCCAGCGTCAACCACCAGGACGGCGAGCTCGCCACGACGGTGTCGTACAACCTGGCCGAGGGCAGCTCGCTGTCGGACGCCAAGGCCGCCATCGAGCACGCCTCGGCCTCCATCCACATGCCGATCAACGTGCGCGGCAGCATGCAGGGCACCGCCGCCGCCGCGCAGCAGAACCAGGGCCAGCAGCCGCTGCTGATCGCCGCGGCGATCGTGGTGATCTACATCGTGCTGGGCGTGCTCTACGAGAGCCTGGTGCATCCGCTGACGGTGCTCTCGACGCTGCCGTCGGCCGGCGTCGGCGCGGTGCTGGCGCTGATGATCTTCGGCATGGAGTTCTCGCTGATCGCGCTGATCGGCGTGTTCCTGCTGATCGGCATCGTCAAGAAGAACGCGATCCTGATCATCGACTTCGCGCTGGAGGCCGAGCGCTCGCGCGGCCTGTCGGCGCACGACGCGGTGCGCGAGGCCTGCCGGCTGCGCTTCCGCCCGATCCTGATGACCACGCTGGCCGCCGCGCTCGGCGCGTTGCCGCTGGCCATCGGCTTCGGCGAGGGCTCCGAGCTGCGCCAGCCGCTGGGCATCGCGATCATCGGCGGCCTCATCGCCAGCCAGCTGCTGACGCTGCTCACTACCCCGGTGGTCTACCTGCTGCTGGACAAGCTGCGCCGACGCGGCCCCGACGAGCAGATGCTCAGTCGCCACGCCGACGACGCATACCCTCCCCTTGCGCCCCACGCCGCGACCGCGGCCACCCGGAACTGACGATGACGATGGGCTCTCCCCTTTCCTTCACGCCGGCCGCGTGTGCGCGCTCGACGCGCGTCGCGCTGGCGCTCGCGGGCCTGCTCGCGCTGGGCGCGTGCACCGCGCTCGCGCCCGCCCAGAAGCCGCAGGCACCCGCCGCGGGCCGCTACCTGGAGCCGCCGCCGGGCTGGATGGCGGCCGCGCCGGCCGACACGCTCACGCGCACTCCCTGGTGGACGCTGTTCGGCGACCCGGTGCTGGACCAGCTGGTGCCGCAGGTCGCGGTCTCCAACCAGAACGTCGCCGCGGCCGCCGCCGCCGTCGAGTCGTCGCGCGCGGCAGTGCGCGAGCAGCGCGCGTCGTTCTTCCCCAGCCTGTCGCTGGACGCCGGTGCCACCCGCTCGGGCACCGGCGGCAAGCACGCGGCGACGGCGTCGACCGCCGGCGCCACGACGGCGACGCCGGCCGTCACCAACCACTTCTCGCTGGGCCTGGGCGCGAGCTGGGAGCCCGACCTGTGGGGCCGCATCGCCAATACCGTGTCCGCCGCATCCGCGACGGCGCAGGCGAGCGAGGCCGACCTGGCCGCCGCGCTGCTGTCGGCGCAGACGGCCTTCGTCGTCGACTACCTGTCGGTGCGCGAGGCCGACGCCGAGATCGTCACGCTGCAGACCACCATCACCGGCTACCAGCGCGCACTGACCATCACGCAGAACCGCTACGCCGCCGCGATCGCCCAGAAGAGCGACGTGCTGCAGGCGCAGACCACCCTGGCCAACGCGCAGGCCGACCTCGCCTCGCTGCAGCAGCAGCGCGCGCAGCTGTTCCACGCGATGGCAGTGCTCGCCGGCCAGGCACCCGCCACCTTCACGCTGCCGGCGGGCGACTGGAACTCGACGGCCGTGCCGGCCATTCCCACCGGCCTGCCGTCGGAGCTGCTGCAACGCCGGCCCGACATCGCCGCGGCCGAGCGTCGCGTGGCGGTGGCCAACGCCGACATCGGCGTCGCGCGCGCCGCGTATTTCCCGTCGCTGACGCTCAGCGCCAGCGGCACCCAGGGCGCCGCGCGGCTGGGCAACCTCTTCAACGCCTCCTCGTTCGCGTGGTCGCTGGGCGTGTCGCTGGCCGAGACGATATTCGACGGCGGCGCCCGCACGGCCCGCGAGGACGAGGCCCAGGCGGCGTGGAAGCAGAGCGTGGCCCAGTACCGCCAGACGGTGCTGGCGGCGTTCGCGGCGGTCGAGGACCAGTTGTCGGCCGCCGGCTCGCTGGAGCAGCAGCAGGCGCTGCGCCGCACGGCCTCGCAGGCCGCCGACCAGACCGAGCAGGAAATGCAGAACCGCTACAAGCAGGGCCTGGTCGCCTACACCGACGTGGTGACGGCGCAGGCCTCGGCGCTGAGCGCGCGGCGCGCCTTGATGCAGGTGTCGCTGAACCGCCAGACGGCGGCAATCGGCATGGTGTCGGCGCTCGGCGGCGGCTGGTCGACGCAGGCCCTCGAGACCCACTGAGTCGCGCGGCGCCGCCGCGGCGCTACGGCGCGACAATGACCGCCAGGAACATCAGGTCGATGCCGTTGTACACCTTGAACAGCAACGTGTTGCGGCCCGCCTAGGGCAGGTGCACCAGCTCGAACGGCGCGCGGCCGCTGGCCGCGCTGATCAGGCCCAGCACCCGGCCCGGCTCGCTGCCCAGCAGGGGCCAGTCGAAGCGCCACGACCAGTTCTGCTCGCCCACGGTGCCGGGCGTGTTCATGCGGTGGGCGCTGCCCAGTCCCAGCACGTCCTGCAGCTGGAACACGGCGATGTTGGCCACCGAGTTGCAACAGGCGCGGATCATCGCCCAGTGGACGTCGTCGCCCCCGCTGGCCAGGTAGCTGCCGGCGTAGGCGCGCTCGCGCGGGCTGGCGTTGTCCCACCAGCCGCGCGCCGTGTCGTTGTCGTGCGTGCCGGTGTAGGCGATGGTGTTGGCGATGTAGTTGTGCGGCAGGAACTCGTTGCCGGCGTCGCCGCCGAAGCCGAACTGCAGGATGCGCATGCCGGGGAAGCCGCAGTCGTCGCGCAGCGCCACCACATCGGGCGTGATGAAGCCCAGGTCCTCGGCGACGATGGGCAGCGGGCCCAGTGCCCGCTCGATCGCGTCGAACAAGGCCTTGCCCGGGCCGGTGCGCCAGGTGCCTTCGCGCGCGGTCGGGCAGGAGGCCGGGATCTCGTAGTAGCCGGCGAAGCCGCGGAAGTGGTCGATGCGGAACACGTCGGCCTGCTCCAGCGCGCGGCACACGCGCGCCGTCCACCAGGCGAAGTCCTCCTTGGCCATGCGGTCCCAGTGGTACAGCGGGTTGCCCCAGCGTTGGCCGTCCGGCGCCATCGCGTCGGGCGGGCAGCCGGCGACCACGGTGGGCTGGAAGTCGGCGTCCAGCGTGTAGAGGTCGGGGCGGGCCCAGACGTCGGCGCTGTGGTGGGCGACGAAGATCGGCAGGTCGCCCATGATGGACACGCCGCGCTCGTTGGCGTACTTCTTGACGGCGGCCAGCTGCAGGTCGAACTGCCATTGGACGAACTGCCAGAACGCGATCTCGTGAGCGTGCTGGGTGCGCGCGGCGGCAAGCGCGGCCGGCTGGCGCCGCTGCAGGCTGCCTTCCCATTCCCACCAGGGGCGGCCCGAGTAGCTGGTCTCGATGGCCATGAACAGCGCGTAGTCGTCCAACCAAGAGGCCTGCGCCGCGCACCACGCGGCGAACGCGGCGCGCTCGTCGGCGCCGGCCTTGGCAGCGAAGCCGGCGGCGGCGGCGCGCAACTGCGCGATGCGCCACGGCACCACCTTGCAGTAGTCCACCTTCAGCGCGTCGAAGCCGCCGGGCGGCAGCGCCGGCGCGGCCAGCCAGCCCCGGGCCACCAGCGGTTCCAGCGCCACCATCAACGGGCTGCCGGCGAACGCCGACACGCCCTGGTACGGCGAGTTGCCCGGGCCGATGGGCGCGGTCGGCAGCAGCTGCCAGACGGCCTGGCCCGCGGCGACGAGCCAGTCGACGAAGCGCAGGGCCGCGGGCCCGAAGTCGCCGATGCCGTGCGGACCCGGCAGGGAGGTGGTGTGCAGCAGCACGCCGGCGGAACGCTTGTGGAGGTCCATGTCGGTCTCTAGGTCTTCTGTCGGAGCACCACCAGCGCGCGCGCCGGCAGGTGCAGGGATTGGGTGAGGACGGCGTCGGCGGCGAGCGACGCCTGCAGGTCGAAGCTGGAGTCGAGCGCCAGCGTCCAGAAACCGGCGGGCAGGCGGAAATCGTGCGCGCGATCCTCGCCGTTGAACAGCACCAGCAACGCCAGGTCGCCCGGCGCCGCGGCGCCGGGCGCCGGATCGATGCGGCAGGCGAAGGCCTGGGCCTTCTCGTCGTGCCAGTCGACCGCGCCCATCTCGTGGCCGCGGCCGCTGAGCCAGGTCAGGCGCGGCGCCCCGGCGCCGACGGCGGCGCTCGACCGCCAGTCGCCCGGCCGCAGCGTGGCATGGGCGCGCCGCAAAGCCAGCACGGCGGAGACGAAGCGCAGCAGGTCGCCGTCCGCGGCGGCCCAGTCCAGCCAGGCGATCGGGCCGTCGTGGCAGTACGCGTTGTTGTTGCCCTGCTGGCTGTTGCCGATCTCGTCGCCGGCGCACAGCATGGGCGTGCCCTGCGCGAGCAGCAGCGTGGCCAGCATCGCGCGGCGCACGCGCGCGCGCTGCGCAAGGATGTGCGGGTCGGTGGTCGGGCCCTCGACGCCGAAGTTCGCGCACGGCTCGCCGTCGCGCCCGTCGCGGTTGCCTTCGCCGTTGGCCTCGTTGTGCTTGCGTGCGTGGCTGGTGAGATCGGCCAGCGTGTAGCCGTCGTGCACGGCGATGAAGTTGACCGAGGCCAGCGGCGTGCGCTGGCCGTGGTTGAACAGGTCGCTCGAGGCGGTGAAGCGACGCGCGAGCTCGCCACGGCCGACGGCCTGCGGCGTGCCGCTGTGCAGCCAGTAGCGGCGCACCGTGTCGCGGAACTTGTCGTTCCACTCGCTGAAGCGGCCCGGAAAACGGCCCACCTGGTAGCCGTCGGGCGCGGCGTCCCAGGGCTCGGCGATCAGGTGCACCCGGGCCAGCACCGGGTCCTGGCGCAGCGCGACGAAGAACGGCGCGTCGGGCTGGAAGCCGCCGTGGCGCGTGCGCCCGAGCACCGGCGCGAGGTCGAAACGAAAGCCGTCGACGCCCATTTCCTGCACCCAGTAGCGCAGCGAATCCAGCACGAACTGGGTCACGTGCGGATGCGCCACGTTGACGGTGTTGCCGCAGCCGGTGAGGTTCTCCAGGCGGCTCGGATCGTCGGGCAGCAGTCGGTACCAGCTCGCGTTGTCCAGGCCGCGGAAGCTGATCGTCGGCCCGGCCTCGTTGCCCTCGGGCGTGTGGTTGTAGACCACGTCCAGCACCACCTCGAGGCCGTGCTCGTGCAGCGTGGCCACCATCGCGCGGAACTCGGCGTTGACGGCCGCGGGATCGTCCGGCGTCGTCGACAGGCGCGGGTCGGGGCAGAAGAAGCCCAGCGTGTTGTAGCCCCAGTAGTTGGTCAGTCCGCGGCCGGCCAGGCCCGGCTCGTCCAGGTGGTAGTGCACTGGCAGCAGCGACAGCGTGGTCACGCCGAGCTTCCTGAAGTGCGCCACCGAGGCCGGGTGCGCCAGCCCCGCGTAGGTGCCACGCAGGGGCGGCGGCACCTCGGGCAGCTGGCGGCTGAAGCCCTTGACATGGACCTCGTAGAGCACGACGTCGGCCGGGTCGATGCGCGGCGCGTTGAGCCAGCCGTAGGCCGGCGCCGGCGGCGGCGCCACGCGCGCCTTCAACGCGATGGCCGCGTTGTCGCGGTCGTCGAACGACAGCGCGCCCTCGGGATGGCCCAGCTGGTAGCCATGGTGCTCCGGCCGCCATTCGAAGCGGCCGACGATCTCGCGCGCGCACGGGTCGAGCAGCAGCTTGTGGGCGTTGAAGCGATGGCCGTTGCACGGGTCGTACGGGCCGTGCGCGCGCAGGCCGTAGACCTGGCCGACGCCCACGCCCGGCAGGAAGCCGTTGAAGACGCCGTCGTGCGGGCCGTGCAGTTCGTAGCGCCGCAGCTCGGTGGTGCCGGCGGCGTCGAACAGGCACAGCTCGACGCGCTGCGCATGCTGCGAGAAGACGGCGAAGTTGACGCCGCCGTCGCGCGCATGCGCCCCCATGGGTTCGCAGCGCCCGGGCTGGGCGGTGGCAGGAATGGCGTGCATCAACCCGGGACGAGGTAGATCGTGGCCAGCGGCGGTACGACCAGCATGATGGACTGGGCGCGCCCGTGCGAGGGCACCGGCGTGACCGGCAGCACCGCCGAGGCGTTGCCCACGTTGCCGCCGCCATAGTGCGACGAGTCGGTGTTGAGCACCTCGCGCCAGCCGGTCGCGCCGTCGGGCACGCCCAGGCGCCAGCCGAACTGCGGCACCGGCGTCATGTTGCTGACCGCGATCATCATGTGGCCGTCGGCGTCGCGCCGCACCCAGGCCAGCAGCGAGTGCGTGGCCTCGGTGGACTCGATCCAGTCGAAGCCGAAGCCGTCGCAATCCTGGCGATGCATGGCGGGCAGCTCGCGGTACAGGCGGTTGAGGTCGCGCACCAGGCGCTGCACGCCGGCGTTGCGCGCGTTGTTGAGCAGGTGCCAGGGCAGCTCGGCGTCGTGGTTCCACTCGCCGTCCTGGGCGAACTCCTGGCCCATGAACAGCAGCTTCTTGCCGGGGTGGGCCCACATGAAGCCGTAGTACGCGCGCAGGTTGGCGAAGCGCTGCCAGTCGTCGCCGGGCATCTTGCCCAGCAGCGAGCCCTTGCCGTGCACCACCTCGTCGTGCGACAGCGGCAGCAGGAAGTTCTCGCTGAACGCGTAGACCAGGCCGAAGGTGAGCTTCTCGTGGTGCCAGCGGCGCTGCACGTGCGGCTGGCGCATGTACTGCAGCGTGTCGTGCATCCAGCCCATGTTCCACTTGAAGTGGAAGCCCAGGCCGCCGGCGTAGGTCGGCTCGGTGACGTTGGGGAAGGTGGTCGATTCCTCGGCCATCGTCACCGCGCCCGGCGCCTCGGCGCCGATCACCTCGTTGATGTGCTTGAGCAACGAGATCGCCTCGAGGTTCTCGCGCCCGCCGTAGCGGTTGGGCAGCCACTCGCCCGAGGTGCGGCTGTAGTCGCGGTAGATCATCGACGCGACCGCGTCCACGCGCAGCCCGTCGACGCCGTAGCGGTCGATCCAGTACAGCGCGCTGCCGGCCAGGAAGTTGCGCACCTCGGGGCGGCCGAAGTTGTAGATGTAGGTGTTCCAGTCGCGGTGGAACCCCTCGCGCGGATCCTCGTACTCGTACAGCGCGGTGCCGTCGAAGCGGGCCAGCCCGTGGGCGTCGACCGGGAAGTGCGCCGGCACCCAGTCGAGGATCACGCCCATGCCCTGCGCATGGCAGGCGTCGACGAAGCGCGCGAAGCCCTCGGGCGGGCCGAAGCGTGCGGTGGGCGCGAACAAGCCCAGCGTCTGGTAGCCCCACGAGCCGTCGAACGGGAACTCGGTGATGGGCATCAGCTCCACGTGCGTGAAGCCGAGGTCGGCCACGTAGGGCGGCAGCTCGGCCGCGAGCTCGTCCCAGGTCTTGAAGCCGCCGTTGACGTGGCGCCGCCACGAGCCCAGGTGGACTTCGTAGATGGAGACCGGCGCATGGCGGTCGTTCATGCCGGCGCGCGCGGCCGGCAGCGCGCGGCGCGGCGGCAGCGCGGCGACCAGGCTGGCGCTGTCCGGGCGCAGCTGCGCGGCGCGCGCGTAGGGATCGGCCTTGAGCGGCTGCAGCGTGTCGTCGGGGCCGACGATCTCGTACTTGTAGCGGTCGCCGACGATCATGTGGGGAACGAAGATCTCCCACACGCCGGAGCCGCCGCGCGAGCGCATCAGGTGGCGCCGGCCGTCCCAGTTGTTGAAGTCGCCGACCACGCTGACCCGGCGCGCGTTGGGCGCCCAGACGGCGAAGCGCACGCCGGCGACGGCGGCCTCGCCCTCGCCCATCGCCATGGGCAGCGCGCCCAGCACCTCGTAGGGCCGCACGTGCGTGCCCTCGGCGAGGAAATGCAGGTCGTCGTCGGCGACCAGCGGACCGTAGGCGTAGGGGTCGGCATAGACGCCCTCCACCCCTGAATCCCAGCGCACCCGCAGCCGGTAGTCGAAGCGCTCGGTGCGGCCCGGCAGCAGGCCTTCGAAGAGGTCGCCGCCGGGACGCCGCTGGAGCCTGGCCACGGCCGCGCCGGCCGCGTCCGTCACCTCGACGGAAACGGCCGCCGGCAGCATCGCGTGGACCCACAGGCGCCCCTGGGGGTCGGCGTGCATGCCCAGCACCGCGAACGGGTCGTGGTGGCGCGCGCGCACGAGCGCGCTCAGGTCGTCATCGGACAGCATGGGCGGCTCCGGTTCGGCCATGGCGTTCAACGCGTCTTGGGACCCGTCCAGACGTTGTCGATGTACTCGGCGATGGTGCGATCGGTGCTGAACGCGCCCATGCCCGCGATGTTGCGCAACGCGCGCTCGGCCCAGGCCGCCGGCTGCCGGTACAGCGCGTCGACCTGCTCCTGCGCGTGGACGTAGTCGGCGAAGTCGGCCAGCAGCATGTAGGGGTCGCGGTGCAGCAGCGGCTGCACCAGCGAACGGTAGCGATCGGGTTCGCCCCAGGAGAACACGCCGCCGCCGATGGCGTCGAGCACCTGTTGAAGGGATTGGTTTTCTTCCGCATAGAGACGCGGATCGTATCCCCAGGATTTCATCTTCGCGACAGCATCTGTACGGAGGCCGAACACGAACATGTTCTCCACGCCCATCGCCTCGGCCATCTCGATGTTGGCGCCGTCCCAGGTGCCGATGGTCAGCGCCCCGTTCATCGCGAACTTCATGTTGCCGGTGCCCGAAGCCTCGGTGCCGGCGGTGGAGATCTGCTCGCTGAGGTCGGCCGCCGGCAGGATGACCTCGGCCAGGCTGACGCCGTAGTTCGGCAGGAACACCACCTTGAGCCTGTTGCCCACGCGCGGGTCGGCGTTGACCACGCGGGCCACGTCGTGGATCAGCTGGATGGTCAGCTTGGCCGCGTGATACGCCGAGGCGGCCTTGCCGGCGAAGATCACGGTGCGCGGCACCCAGTCGGCGTCCGGGTTGGCGACGATGGCCTGGTAGCGCGCCACCACGTGCAGCACGTTGAGCAACTGGCGCTTGTACTCGTGGATACGCTTGATCTGGACGTCGAACAGGCTGTCCGGCGAGATGGTGACGCCGAAGTCGCGCCGCACCCGCTCGACCAGGCGTTCCTTGTTGGCGCGCTTGGTCCTGAGGAACTCCTGGCCGATCTTCTTGCCGGCCGCCTTGGGCGCCAGCGCCTTCAGGCCGTCGAGGTTCGCCCGCCAGTCGGTGCCGATGTGGCGGTCCAGCAGTTCGCCCAGCTCGGGGTTGGCCTGCATCAGCCAGCGGCGCGGGGTCACGCCGTTGGTGACGTTGAGGAAGCGCTGCGGCCACATGGCTGCGAAGTCGGCGAAGATGGTCTCGACCATCAGCCGCGAATGCAGCGCCGAGACGCCGTTGACCTTGTGCGAGGCGACGATGGCCAGCGAGGCCATGCGCACGCGGCGCTCGCCGTTCTCGTCGATCAGCGACATGCGCGCGATCATGCCGGGGTCGCCCGGGAACCGCGCGCCCACCTCGTCGAGGAAGCGGCGGTTGATCTCGTAGACGATCTCGAGGTGGCGCGGCAGCAGTTCCTCGAACATGCGCACCGGCCAGGTCTCCAGCGCCTCGGGCATCAGCGTGTGATTGGTGTAGCTGACGGCCTGCGTGGTGACGCGCCAGGCCTCGTCCCAGCCCATGTTGAACTGGTCCAGCAGCAGTCGCATCAGCTCGGCCGGGGCCAGCGCCGGGTGCGTGTCGTTCAGGTGGACGACGTTGTGGCGGCCGAAGGTGTCGATCTCGGCATGCTCACGCAGGTGGCGCGCGATCATGTCCTGCAGCGACGCGCTGACCAGGAAGAACTCCTGCTTCAGGCGCAGCTGGCGGCCGGCGGCGGTGCTGTCGTCCGGGTACAGCACCCAGTTGAGCGTGTCGGCGGCCTCCAGGTGCTGGCCGGCGGCCATGTGCTCGCCGCGGCAGAACATGCCGAAGTCGATCGGTCGCGCCGGCTGCGCGTGCCACTGGCGCAGCGTGGACACGCGCTCGGTGGCGTGGCCCGGCACGACGAAGTCGCAGGCCTGGGCGACGACCTCCTCGGCCGGCTTCCAGGCGCGGTGGCCGCCCGAGCTCTCGACGACGCCGCCGAAGCCCACGGGGTAGCGCAGTTCGGCGCGCACGAACTCCCACGGGTTGCCGTGCTTGAGCCATTCGTCGGGCAGCTCGACCTGGCGGCCCTCCTGGATGGCCTGGGCGAACATGCCGTGCGCATAGCGCAGGCCGTAGCCGAACGACGGCAGGCCCAACGTGGCGAACGAGTCGAGGAAGCAGGCCGCAAGGCGGCCGAGGCCGCCGTTGCCGAGCGCGGCGTCGGGCTCCTGCTCCAGCACGTCGCCCAGCGCCGCGGCGCCGGCGCGCGAGTCGAGCGCGGCCTGCAGCGCGGGCTCCAGGCCCATCACCGACAGCGCGTTGCGCAGCGCCCGGCCCATCAGGAACTCCATCGACAGGTAGTGCACGCGGCGCACGCCGCGCGCGCGCTTCGCGTCGGCCGCCTGGGTGGCGGCCCATCGGTCGGCCAGCAGCGGCCGGCAGGCGACGATGGCGGCCCGCAGGCAGGCATCGGGCGACGGGGCGTCGCTGCGTTGCGAGAGTTCGCGCTTCCAGGTGGTGGTGAATTCTTGGGTCAAGGCAGGGTCTGCTTGGTCGCCTGCGCGCACGCCCTGGGGCTCGTGCGCCGGGGTGGCGACGGTTGTCTTGCTCATTGCGGGAGATCCTTGTGACGGGGCCGGGCTGCGGCATTGGAAACCGTCGCCCGGACTGGACTGCGGCGAGTATCGCGTGTCGCGACCCGTTTGTGTAGTTCTCCTACAGAGGGTTATCCCTGAGCCGATGAGAAATCACGCTTTTCACAGGTAGAAAATGAATGTACTTGAAGTAGTTACGCATTGTTCTGTGGACAGGATGATTGTATATTCTCTACATTCAACGGCGAAGCGCGGCCTGAGGCCGTGCTGCGGCTACCACCAAGAGACAAGCGGACGCAGGGAGTTCACTCTTCCGCTCCAGGAGACAAGACCAAGTGGCACATGTTCAGCTCGTGAAGGTGCAGAAGGCCTTCGGGGACATCCAGATCCTGCGCGACATCGACCTCGAGATCCGCGACGGCGAGTTCATGGTGTTCGTCGGCCCGTCGGGCAGCGGCAAGTCGACGCTGCTGCGCACGATCGCCGGACTCGAGGACGTCACCGGCGGCACGCTGTCCATCGGCGGCCGCGTCGTCAACGACGTCCCGCCGGCCGAGCGCGGGATCGCGATGGTGTTCCAGTCGTACGCGCTGTACCCGCACATGAACCTGTACGACAACATGGCGTTCGGCCTGAAGATCGCCAAGGTCGACAAGGACGAGATCCACCGCCTGGTGCACCAGGCCGCCAAGATCCTCAATATCGACCACCTGCTGGACCGCAAGCCCAAGGCGCTGTCGGGCGGCCAGCGCCAGCGCGTGGCCATCGGCCGCGCCATCGTGCGCAAGCCCGAGGTGTTCCTGTTCGACGAGCCGCTGTCCAACCTCGACGCCGCCCTGCGCGTGCGCATGCGCTACGAGTTCGCCAAGCTGCACGAGGACCTGAAGACGACGATGATCTACGTCACGCACGACCAGGTCGAGGCGATGACGCTCGCCGACCGCATCGTCGTGCTGGCCGCCGGCCGCATCGAGCAGGTGGGCTCGCCGCTCGAGCTCTACGAGCACCCGGACAACCTGTTCGTGGCCGGCTTCATCGGCTCGCCGAAGATGAACTTCCTCGATGCCGTCGTCGTCTCCGCCGGGGCCGACGCCGCCGTCGTGCGGCTGGCGTCCGGCGCGCAGATCCGCTGCGAGGTCGAAGCCGCGCGCGCCGCACCGGGCGCCAAGGTGACGCTGGGCGTGCGCCCCGAGCACCTCGAGACGGCCGCCGGCCGCACCGACAACGCCATAGCCACCATCGTCACCTTCGTCGAATCGCTGGGCTCGACCACCCACGCCTACTGCGACTACCCGGGCGTCGCCGAGACGCTGGTCTGCGAGCTCGACGGCGCGACGCGCCTGCGCAACGGCGCCGCGCTGTCGCTCATCGTTCCGGCCGCGCGCACCTACCTCTTCGACGCCGAGGGCAAGGCCTTCCGCCGCCACGTCGTCGAAGCGCAGCAAGAGGCCGCATGAGCGCCCGCCCGCCCGCTCCGAAAGGCGCTTGCGCCGCAGCCCGCAGGGCGAAGGCTGCCTTATGAGCGCGCGCATCGCCCTCGGCCGCGTCGCGGCGTGCGCGGTCGCGGCCGCCGCCCTCGCCGGCGGCGTCGCGCAGGCCGCCGAGCCCCTGAAGCTGCTGGTCTGGATCAACCCCGACAAGGGCTACAACGGCCTGCAGAAGATCGGCGACCACTACGCCGCCGACACCGGCGTGCAGGTGCTGGTCCAGCATCCCGACGACGCGCCGTCGAAGTTCCAGGCCGCCGCCGGCGCCGGCAAGGGTCCCGACATCTTCTGCTGGCCGCACGACCGCGCCGGCGAGTGGGCCAAGTCGGGCCTGATCGTGCCGGTCAAGCCGCGCAAGGAACTGCACGACCAGATCGAGGACTCGGCCTGGACGGCGTTCCAGTACCAGGGCCGCACCTGGGGCTATCCGCTGTCGATCGAGGCCATCGGCCTGATCTGGAACAAGGCGCTGATCAAGCAGGCGCCCACCACGTGGGACCAGGTCGTCGCCATCGACAAGGAACTGGCCACGCACGGCAAGAAGGCCATCCTCTGGGACTACAACAAGAGCTTCTTCACCTGGCCGCTGCTGGCCGGCGCGGGCGGCACCATCTTCGCGAAGAAGGCCGACGGCAGCCTCGACACCGATTCGGTGGGCGTCAACGCCCCCGGCGCGGTGCGGGCCGCCACCATGCTGCAGGACCTGATCCGCACCGGCGTGCTGCCCAAGGGGGCCGGCTACTCCGAGATGGAGGGCGCGTTCAACCGCGGCGAGATCGCGATGATGATCTCCGGCCCCTGGGCCTGGGACAACGTCAAGAAGAGCCACATCGACTTCGGCGTGGCGCCGCTGCCCGCCGTCGACGGCCACGAACCCAAGCCCTTCGTCGGCGTGCTGGGCTGCATGATCGCAGCGCCGAGCCGCAACAAGGACCTGGCGCGCGACTTCCTCGAGAACTACGTGCTGACGCTGGACGGGCTGCGCACCATCAACGCCCACGTGCCGCTGGGCACGCCCGCCAACAAGGCCTACTTCGCCGAGCTCAGGAGCGATCCGCACATCGCCGCCACCATGGACAACGCGCGCCGCGGCGAGCCGGTGCCCAACATCCCCGAGGTCGGCAAGTTCTGGACGGCGATGGACGCCGCGCTCGAAGCCATCACCAACATGCGCCAGTCGCCCCAGGATGCCCTCGACGGCGCCAAGGCCCGCATCCTCGTCAAGTGAGCGCCCGACCCGCCATGAAAAATATCGACTGGAGGCGCGTCGCCGGCGCCGGCGTGGCGGCCCTCGTCGCCGTCGGCGGCCTGTGGCTCGCCTTCGCCATCCATGCCGCCGGCCAGCCGGTGCTGGCCCTCGGCACGCTCGCGCTGTTCGCGGCCGGCCTGTACGTGTACGTGTCGCGCACCGCGCTCGCCTGGCGCTACCTGTTCCCGGGCGTCGTGGGCATGCTGCTGTTCGTGGCGTTCCCGCTGCTGTACACGATGTGGATCGGCTTCACGAACTACTCCTCCACCCACCTGCTGAGCCAGGAGCGCGTCAAGGCCTACCTGCTGGAGCAGACGGTGCCCGACGAGGACCACGCGCTGGCGTTCACGCTGCACCCGGACGCCGGCGGGCTGCGCCTGGTGCTGGCACCATACGACGCCGCGGCCAGCGCACCGCGCTTCGTCTCGGCGCCGTTGCCATTGAAGGGCGACAAGGTCGCGACGGCGTCGATGAGCCCGTTGCCCCCCGACATCGCGCTGGCGCCGGCCCTCGGCACGCGCGAGGTGCTGGCGCACCGCGACGCCCTGATGGCGCTCAAGCTCGCGATGCCCGATCGCCGCGTCCTCGTCTACACCGGCGTGCACGACTTCGGGCCCTCGGCCGCCGTCTGGCGCGCCAACCCGAACGAATCGCTGACCCGCCTGGACGACCTCAAGACCTACTGGCCCGACACCGTCGCCGGCTTCTACCAGGCAGCCGACGGCGACCGGCTGCAGCCCGGCTTCAAGGTGGCGGTGGGACTGGCCAACTACGCCCGCATGATGGCCGACAAGGAGTTCCGCGGCCCGTTCCTGTCCATCTTCGTCTGGACGGTGGTGTTCGCGGCGCTGTCGGTGGCATTCTCGCTGGCCGTGGGCTGCACGCTGGCGGTGCTGCTGAACTGGGAGGCGCTGCGCTTCCGCACCCTGTACCGCACCCTGCTTTTCCTGCCCTACGCGGTGCCCGGCTTCATCTCCATCCTGGTCTTCAAGGGCCTGTTCAACCAGAACTTCGGCGAGATCAACGGCATCCTGGACGCGGTGTTCGGCATCAAGCCGGCCTGGTTCTCTGACCCGCTGCTGGCGCGCACGATGATGCTCGTGGTCAATACATGGCTGGGGTATCCGTACTTCCTGGTGCTGTGCACCGGCCTGCTCAAGGCGATCCCGGTGGACCTGTACGAGGCCTCGGCCATTGCCGGTGCCAGGCCGCTGACGAACTTCTTCAGGATCACCGCGCCGCTGATCGTCAAGCCGCTGTCGCCGCTGATCATCTCGGCGTTCGCGTACAACTTCAACAACTTCGTCCTGGTCTCGCTGCTGACCAACGGCCGCCCCGACTTCCTCAACACGAAGATCCCGGCCGGCACGACCGACATCCTCGTCTCGTACACCTACCGCATCGCCTTCCTCGACTCGGGCCAGAACTTCGGCCTCGCCGCGGCGATCTCGACGGTGATCTTCTTCCTTGTCGCCCTGCTGTCGTTCGCGAACCTGCGCGTCGCGGCGCGCAACGCGGGCCGCTGAAAAAGGACCCCACCCCATGGCCATCGTCACCGGCAAGAACCAGCGCTGGCGCGTGCTCTGCGCGCATGCCTTCCTCGTCGTCCTGCTCGTCGTCACGCTGTTCCCGCTCGCGGCCGTGATCTCGATCTCGCTGCGTCCCGGCAACTTCGCCAACGGCTCGCTGATCCCGCGCGAGATCAGCCTCGAGCACTGGAAGCTGGCGCTGGGCTTCGACGTCACCACCGCCGACGGCGTCGTCATGCACCCGCCCTTCCCCGTGCTGCGCTGGCTGTGGAACTCGGTCAAGGTGGCGACGATCGCGTCGGCGCTGATCGTGGCCATCTCCACCACGGCGGCCTACGCGTTCGCGCGCCTGAAGTTCGCGTTCAAGATGCCCATCCTCGACAGCATGCTGCTGCTGCAGATGTTCCCGCCGGTGCTGGCGCTGGTGGCCATCTACGCGATCTTCGAGACCATCGGCAACTACGTGCCGGGCCTCGGCCTGGAGACCCACGGCGGCCTGATCGTGGCCTACCTCGGCGGCGTGGCCACGCACGTGTGGACCATCCGCGGCTACTTCGAGACGATCCCGGTCGAGATCGAGGAATGCGCCAAGGTCGACGGCGCGAGCCACTTCCAGGCCTTCTTCCGCGTGCTGCTGCCGATGGCCGTGCCCATCCTGATGGTGGTCTTCGTGCTGGCCTTCGTCGGCACCATCATCGAGTACCCGGTCGCCTCGATCCTGCTGCGCGAGGAGTCCAACCTGACGCTGGCCGTCGGCTCCAAGTACTACCTGGCCGACCAGAAGTACCTGTGGGGCGACTTCGCCGCCGCCGCGGTGCTGTCGGGCCTGCCGATCACCGCCGTGTTCCTGGCCGCGCAGCGCTGGATCGTGTCCGGCCTGACCGCCGGAGGCGTCAAGGAATGAGCCGCGCGGCAAGCCTGCGCCTGCTGGCGGGCGCGCTGTGCGCCTTGGCGGCCGTCCCGTCGCCCGCCCAGGGAGTCGCCGCGAAGGGGGACTACGCCAACGCCGCCGACCAGGCGCTGGCCGGCGTGTTCGAGGCGCGCGAGCAGGACTGGCGCAACGGCGCCGTGGTCTACCAGGTTCACGTGGACCGCTTCGCGCCCGCGGCCGACCTCGAGGCCAAGCGCGCGCTGTACCCGGCGCCCAAGAAGTTGCACGCCTGGACCGACCTGCCCGTGCACGGCCGCTACCTGCCCGAGGCCAAGGTCTGGAGCCACGAGATCGACTTCTGGGGCGGCGACCTGCGCAGCCTGCGCGGCAAGCTCGACTACGTGCAGGGCCTGGGCGCCGACGTGCTGTACCTGAACCCGATCGACCTGGCGTACACCAACCACAAGTACGACACGCTGGATTACCGCGAGGTATCGCCCGAATACGGCACCCGCGACGACGCGCGCGAGCTCGCGCGGGACGTGCACGCGCGCGGGATGAAGATCGTGCTGGACGGCGTGTTCAACCACATGGGCCGCAATTCGCCGGTGTTCAGGCAGGCCGAGGCCGACCCGAAGAGCCCCTACCGCAACTGGTTCATGTTCGGCCCGCAGTACGCCGGCGGCGCCCGCGCCTGGGCGCTGGCCGAGAACCTTCCCGAGCTCAACCTCGAGAATCCCGCGGTGCGCGACGACCTGTACGGCGCGCACGCCTCCATCGTGCGCGGCTGGCTGCGCGACGGCATCGACGGCTGGCGGCTGGACGTCGCCTTCGACATCGGTTTCAAGTACCTGGGCGAGCTGACCCGGGCCGCGCACGACGAGAAGGCCGGCTCGCTGGTCGTCGGCGAGATCGCCAACTTCCCGAAGGAGTGGTACCCGTCGGTCGACGGCCTGATCCATTTCACGCTGCGCCAGGTGATCCTGGGCGTGGCCGGCGGTCGCATCGACGCAGCCACCGGCCAGCAGATGATCGCCCGCATCGTGCAGGACGCCGACTACGAGCACATCCTGAAGTCCTGGGTCTACCTCGACAACCACGACACCGCCCGCCTGGCCACCGCCCTGCCCGACGCGAAGCGGCGCCGGCTGGCCCAGGTGCTGCAGTTCACCCTGCCCGGCTCGCCCGACCTGTACTACGGCACCGAGCTGGACATGACCGGCGGCGACGACCCCGAGATGCGCGCGCCGATGCGCTGGGACCTGGTACGGGCCGGCAACCCGGTGCTGGACTGGAACCGCCGGCTGATCGCGCTGCACAAGGCCAACCGCGCGCTGCGGGTCGGCAACTACCGCGCGATCACCGCGGGCCGGCTGATCGGCTTCGAGCGCTACACCGACCGCGCCGCCGACACCGTCGTCGTGCTGCTCAACCCGTCCGACCAACCCGTGTCCGACACCGTGCTGGTGGCCAATTCCAAGCTGATGGACGGCTCGCGCATGGTCAACCTGCTGGCCGACAAGGGCGACCCGGCGACGCCGGGCTTCGTCGGCCTGCACTCGGCACTGATGGACCTGACGCTGCCGGCGCACGGCTTCGTCGTGCTCAAGCCCGACGTCGCCCCGCCGGGCGGCTACACCAACTACAAGCGCGTCCAATGAAGCCCCGCCTGCCGCGCGCCACCCTCCTCGCCGTGGCGCTCGCCGGCGCCGCCACCCAGGCCCGGGCGGCCGATTGCCGGCCCAACCCGGCCCCCGGCCACGTCCTCTACGTGCGCGGCAGCTTCAACGACTGGCGCGCCGACGACGACGCCGCGCTGCAATGGCAGTGCGACCACTGGGAGATCGTCGGGCCGCTGGACGGCGAGCACAACTTCAAGCTGGGCGACGAGGACTGGACGGCCGACGGCGACTTCGGCCTCGCGGGCGACGCGAAGACCGCGCCCGGCACGCCGCTGGCGCTGGCCCGCAAGGGTGCACCGGTGACCTACCGCTTCCACGGCATGACCCGGCTCGCGCTCGCCCCCGCGGCCATGCCCGGCGGCGCGCCGACGCTGACCATCACCGACTTGCCCGCCGACACGCCGCGCCCGCCGCCGCCCGCCTCGACCCTCGTCGACCCGGTGGCGCTGAGCCTGGCCTTCGATTCGCAGCGCGCGGACGACAAGTCGCCCTACGGCGCCGTCCCCGTCAGCACCGACGTCGCGTTCTCGCTCGGCGCGCTGCCCGGCGTCGAGCAGCTGACGCTGGTCGTCGACAAGCGGCGGCTCGAAGGCAACTACGACGTGCTGGCGTACGCGGAGCTCGCGCGCGTGCCGCTCGCGCGCACCCGCGATGGCGCGCGCGAACGCTGGCGCGGCCACTTCCGCTTCGACGCGCCGGCGGTCTACGGCTACTGGTTCGAGGCGAAGGTCGGCGGCCGCACCGTGGTGATCGAGAACAATGCGACACCGGTCTACTGGACGCGCGAGCGCGGCGCGGGCGGCGCCGGCGTGGTCGCGGAGATGCCGTCGTCGGCGAAGCGCATCCGCCGCTGGCGCCAGACCGTCTTCACACCCTACAGCGTGCCGGCCTGGGCGCGCGACGCCGTCTACTACTACATCTTCCCGGAGCGCTTCCGCAACGGCGACCCGCGCAACGACCCGGAGCCGGGCGTCGACCGGTTCCACGACAAGACGGTGGAGTTCCACAAGGACTGGAACGAGCGCCCGTTCGTGCCGCGCTCCGGCGACGGCAGCGACGACGAGTACAGCAACGACTTCTTCGGCGGCGACATCGCCGGCATCATCCAGAAGCTGGACTACATCCGCAGCGTCGGCGCCAACACGCTCTACATCACGCCGATGTTCACCGCGGCCAGCAACCACAAGTACGACACCGCCGACTGGAAGCACATCGACCCGCACTTCGGCAGCAACGCCGACTTCCGGCGCCTGTGCGCCGAGGCCGCGAAGCGCGGCATCCGCGTGCTGCCGGACGCCTCGCTCAACCACAGCGGTGCCGACTCGATCTACTTCGACCGCTACGGCACGCGCGGCGGCCAGGGCGCGTTCAGCAACAACCACGTCAACCCGGCCTCGCCCTACGCCAGCTGGTACACGTTCGACCCCGCGCAGGCCGAGCCCGACAAGCAGTTCAAGGGCTGGGTCGGCGTGGCGGACCTGCCCGAGCTGGACAAGGCCGACCCGGCGTACCGCGCGTTCGCCTACGGCGCGCCCGACTCGGTGACCCGCACCTGGCTGGGCCTGGGCGCCGCGGGCTGGCGCATGGACGTCGCGCCCTGGGTGCCCGACGCCTTCTGGCGCGAATGGCGCACCGTGGTCAAGGCCACGAAGCCGGATGCGCTGACGGTGGCGGAGACCTGGTTCGACGCGTCCAAGTTCTTCCTCGGCGACGAGTTCGATTCGACGATGAACTACATCTTCCGCAACGCGGTGCTGGACTACGCCAACGGCGGCGACGCGCACCTGATGGCGGCCAACCTCGAGCTGATGCGCGAGTCCTACCCGCCGCAGAGCTTCCAGGCCCTGATGAACCTGCTGTCCACGCACGATTCGGCGCGTTCGCTGCACGTGTTCGGCGATGTCGACGGCCAGAGCACGCCCGCGCAGGTGGCGCTGGCCAAGGACAAGCTGCGCCTGGCCGTGTTCTTCCAGATGACCTATCCCGGCGCGCCGGCCATCTACTACGGCGACGAGGTGGGCGTCACCGGCGGGCCCGACCCGATGAACCGCGGCACCTATCCGTGGGCCGACCGCGGCGGCCATCCCGACAACGCCCTGCTGGCCGACTTCCGGCGCCTGACCCGGCTGCGCCAGGACCTGCCGGTGCTGCGCCACGGCACGCTGCTGGCGCCGCTGCACGTGGACGCGCAGGTGGTGGTGCTGGCGCGCCGCGACGGCGGGCGCTGGGCCATCACCGCCACCAACAACGGCGACACCGCGCGCACGCTGGCCGTCGCCCTGCCCGCCGACGCGCCCGGCGGCGCGTGGACCGACGCGCTGGCGCACCGCGCCGTGCGTGCGGATCCGGCGGCGCGCACGCTGATCCTGACCGTGCCGGCCCGCTTCGGCTGCGTGCTGGTGGCCGGCGGCGCCGCGGAGGCTCCCGCGAAGGCCGGGCGACCATGAACTGGGACGACCGCGACGCCCGCTTCTTCAATCCCGCGCCGACGATCACCCCGCTGGCGCTGCCCGGCGGCGGCCAAGTGGTGATCGTCGACGACGTGCTGCTGGACCCCGATGGCCTGGTCGAGTGGGCACGTCGCCAGGCCTTCCGGCCGGCCGCAGGCTTCCCCTATCCCGGCGTGATCACGCCCGGACCCGCAGGACTGTCGGCCCGCTTCGCCGACTTCTTCGCGCAGCACGCGCGCACCCGCCTGCAGGCGCGCCGCACGCTGGCGCACGACATCCGCCTGTCGATGGTCACCACGCCGCCCGCGCAGCTCGATCCGCGCCAGTGGCAGTGCCATCGCGACCGCGTCAGCAGCGATCCCGACGGCATCTACATCGCGTCGGTGCTGTACCTGTTCCGGGCGCCCGAACTCGGCGGCACCAGCTTCTACGTGCCACGGCAGTCGCCCGACGAAACCGACCGCATCGTCATCGACAGCCAGACGCTGGATGCCGTGCATTTCTCGGCGCGCCACGGCCTGCAGGCCGGCTACATGAACGGCAGCAATCCGTATTTCGAGTGCGTGGCGCGTGTGCCGGCGGCATGGAACCGGATGATCCTGTACGACGCCTGCCACTTCCATTCCGGCGACGTCGGCCCGCCGGAGCGCATGACCGCCGATCCGGCCACCGGCCGCCTGACGCTCAACGGCTTCTTCAACTGCCGGCGCCAGGCGCGCTGAGGCGCCCCACCGGTGCGGGCGGCCGTCCCGGCCGCCCGGACGACCTCAGTTGCAGTCGTCGATGCCGGCCACCACGCCGCCGCCCTGCTGCTGCGCCAGGCAGCGTGCCGAACTGCGCTTCTGGTCGCGCAGCAGCGCGGCCTTGGCGCGCTCCTCGGCGCTGACGAAGTTCTTCGCATTGTCCAGGTCGGCCTGCAGGTTGGGCGCGTTGGACGGGCGCGTGATCGTGGTGATGTTGTCGTCGCCCACCTTCAGGTAGGTCCAGAACGTGGCCTTGGCGCCGCTGGGCCAGACCGCCGTCACCTCGGGCGTGCGGATCTGCGCGGTGCCGGCATCGCCGGTATACGTGCGCATCTGCGGCGCGACGCCCAGCGACTTGCCGTCCTCGTACAGCGTGGCGCCCGCGGGCGAGGTCTCGTAGGTCAGCTTCGCGTGCGGCGGCGCGCCCGCGCAACCCGCCAGGATGGCGATGGCGGTGGCCGCGGCGATGGTCGCCAGGCGTGCGATGGTCTTCTTCATTCGAATGTCCCCTTGGGTGGTAGTCACAGGGCCGCGACGGGCCCGGCGGCGCAATGGTCCGCGATGAACTGGGCGTGCGTCGGCATGACGTCGACACAGGCGCCGATGACGCCGGCCACCTCGTCGAGGTAGACGGCGATTTCCTCTTCGCTCAGCAGGTCGGTGAGCGGGTGGTAGGACGCCGGCCGCAGGCGCTGGCCGTGCATCACCTGGATCCAGCTGGTCTTGGCGAACAGTTCCTCGCCTTCGCGGAAGACGCGGCCGTCCGTGCGGAACAGCTCCATGCGGTTGCGCAGCAGCTCCGGCACCGCCATCTCGCGGCAGTAGTTCCAGAACGGCGTGTCGGTGCGTTCGGTGGCCTTGTAGTGCAGGATGATGAAGTCGCGCACCCACTCGAACTCCTGCTGCATCTTGCGGTTGAATTCGTCGGTCACCGCCTGGTCGAAGCCGACCGCGGGGAAGTAGGTCAGCAGGTGGGCGATGCCCATCTGCACCAGGTGGATGCTGGTGGACTCCAGCGGCTCGAGGAAGCCGCTGGCCAGGCCGATCGAGACGACGTTCTTGTTCCAGGTCTTCTTGCGGCGGCCGGTGACGAAGCGCAGCGCGCGCGGGTCGGCCAGCGGCGCGCCGTCGAGGTTGCTCATGAGGATGGCTGTGGCCTCGTCCTCGCTCATGTACTTGCTGGAGAACACGTGGCCGTTGCCGATGCGGTGCTGCAGCGGGATGCGCCACTGCCAACCGGCCTGGCGCGCCGTCGAGCGCGTGTAGGGCGTGAGCACCGGCGTGGACTCGCAGGGCACGGCCACCGCGCGGTCGCAGGGCAGCCAGTGCGACCAGTCCTCGTAGCCGGTCTTGAGCGCGCCCTCGATGAGCAGCGCGCGAAAGCCCGAGCAGTCGATGAACAGGTCGCCCGCGATCACCTCGCCGCTGCGCAGCGTGATGGCGGTGACGTGCTCGTCGCCCTCGCGCTGCTGCACGCTGGTGATCAGGCCCTCGACGCGCTTGACGCCGCGCGCCAGCGCGTACTTGCGCAGGTAGCGCGCATACAGCGTGGCGTCGAAGTGGAACGCGTAGCGGATGTGCGACAGCGGCGACTTGGGCATGTCCATGCGCGGGCGCATGAACTTGTTCTGGTGGCAGGCCGCGGTGTTGATCGAGTACTTGTCGAGCTCCTGCGCCTTGCCGGCGAGGTACTGCTTGAGCCAGTACTGGTGGAAGTCGACCGTCCAGTTCTCCTGGCCGATGCTGCCGAAGCCGTGGATGTAGCGGTCGCCCAGGCGACCCCAGTTGACGAACTCGATGCCCAGCTTGAACGAGGCCTGCGTCTCGCGCATGAACTCGTCCTCGTCGATCTGCAGCATCGAATTGAACAGGGCGATCATCGGGATCGTGGCCTCGCCCACGCCGATGGTGCCGATGTCGTCGGATTCGACGAGCGTGATGTTGTACCTGCCCCTGAGCACCTGGGCGAGCGCGGCCGCGGTCATCCATCCGGATGTCCCGCCGCCCACGATCACGACGTCCAGCTTGCCGGTTTCATTCATGACTGAAGACTCCTGGCGCGGCCGATGCTTCGGAAGGCCGCGCCGCAAATTGGAAAAAACCCCTGCCGACGTGCGTCGCGCAGGGGTTTGGTGCGCGCTGTCGTACCGACTGTACGACAGCGCGAAGCTGCCTGCTTACAGCTTGTACGACACGCGCAGGTCGACCGAGGCGCCGGTCTTGTTGGTGGTCGTGATCGCGCCGGAGTAGTCCGCTTCCTTGTAGACCGGCTTGTTCAGGTTGTTGCCTTCGAGGCGCACGCCCAGGCCCTTGAGCCAGCCGTCCTGCACTTCGTAGCCCACCTGCGCCGACACCCACTTCTGCGGCTTGATGTAGACCAGCGTCGGATAGCCGCCGATGGTCGTGTTGGCCACGCTGCCGATGTACTGCGAACGCGAGTTCTCGGCGATGAAGGCGCTGAAGCCCCAGCGCTCGAAGTACAGCATCAGCTTCTCGTTCAGGTGCGAGAGGCCGGTCAGGCCGATCGAGCCCGGACTGGCCGCGTCCGTGGGCTTCTTGCCGATCGTGTTGGGTGAACGGATGGAGCTGCTGGTCGACGATAAGCTGCCGTTGATGCCGAAGCCGGTCAGGTAGCTGGTGAGCAGGCTGCCCGGCAACTGCGCGGTCAGCTCGAAGCCCTTCAGGTTGCCGCCATGGCCGTTCACGGTCGTCACGTACTGGCCGGTGTAGCCGAACTGCGGCGACGGCTGCACGCCCAGGCGCTGCGCCGCGGTCGTGAAATCGTAGGCCGAGTCGTAGAGCGGCGTGATGAAGGTGTCGAGCTTCTTGTAGAACAGGGCGGCGCTGACGTAGCCTTCCTTGTTCGCGAAGTACTTCTCGTAGGACAGGTCCAGCGCCTTGGCTTTGAACGGCTTCAGGTACGGGTTGCCGGAGGAACCGGTCAGCACCGTGCAGGTCACCGTCTTCGTGGGATCGGTGGGATCCGGGCACTTTGCCTGGTCGTTGCGCGTCACCGTGAACGAGTTGCGCTCGTCGGTCAGGTTGGGCCGCGCGAGTTCGATGCCAGCGCCGAAGCGCAGCAGGTTGCCGTTGCCCAGGTCGGCTGTCAGGTTCAGCGACGGCAGCACATTGCCGTAGCTGGTACCGTTGGTGGTCTGGGTGGCGGCCGGGTTGGTCAAGGTCACGGACGAGCCGATGTTGGCCTGGAAGCCGGACGACGCCTGCTCGGTGTACACGTACTGCAGGCCGACGTTGCCGCGCACCGGGATCTTGGCCACTT
This sequence comes from uncultured Vitreoscilla sp., assembly GCA_964418745.1. Classification (GTDB taxonomy): domain Bacteria; phylum Pseudomonadota; class Gammaproteobacteria; order Burkholderiales; family Burkholderiaceae_C; genus Scleromatobacter. The sequence goes on along the minus strand of CAYQMX010000039.1, from coordinate 20,059 downwards.
CGGTGTCGATGTCGAGCTTTGCATAGGCCGTGCTGACGTTTTCCTTGATGTTCCAGCTCTTGGACAGGATGTCGTCGTTGTACTTGCGCTGCAGCGTGGCGCCCGGGAACAGGCCCGGGGTCGGATCGAACGTGAGCAGGTCCAGGCCCGTGCCGCCGACGTCCTTCTCGACGTAGGAACCGGCCGGGTAGGCGATCGGGTCGCGGCCGCCGTTGGTGGTCGAGACGATCAGACCTTCGTCGGCGTGGCGGTCCTTGGTGCGCTTGGTGATGTTGCCGCCGAACGCCACGTCGCTGAACATGCCGTCCGACAGGTCGTGCGTGAAGTCCAGGCGCAGCGCATCGATCTTGTCGATCGTGGTCGGACCCTTGTCGTAGCCGGCCTGCGCCGCGTCGGAGCGGCCGCTCCAACCCGTCTGGTCGCGGATGACGATGGCGCCCGGTGACGTGTAGGCCGACGGGTTTCCGACCGTGAGCTTGGGAACACCGAAACCGCCGGGCGTGGTGAAGCTCAGCGTGTCGGCGCTGGTGATGCCGCCGTACACCTCGATGTCGCGCTCGATGCGCTGGGCCGAGTTGTGGCTGACGTCGGCCACGACCTTCCAGGTGTCGCTCAGCTTGACGCTGTTGCGCCAGCCGAAGGACTGCAGCGTGTCGTTGTCGGTGATGTTCTCCGAATCGACGATCAGGCCGTTCGGGTTCGCGCCGAGGCTGAACGTGCCGGCGGTGATCGTGTTGTTCGACACCGTGGCGTTGGTAACCGCCAGGCCGCCGAGGCCGATCTTCAGGAAGGTGTTCTTCGTCGCCGTCTGGATCTTGGCGTGATAGAAGTCGATCTCGCTGGTGAAGTTGCTGTTCGGCTTGAACTCGAGCACGCCGGCCATGCCGTCTCGGTCGTCGCGCACGTGCGTGTTCTGCATGCTCAGGCCGCTGCCGAAACCCGGGAGGTCGACGTCGGCGAAGTGGGCGGGCGTAGTCTCCGTGGCCGCGACCGGTGCACCGAGGTTGTTGCCGTTGGCGTCGAACGCCTGATGGCCGCCGCCGCCCCAGTTGCCCGCGCCCACCTGGTTCGTACGGCCGAATTGGTGGACGAAGCCCAGCGCGATACCGATCTTGCGGTCGGCGAACTGGTCGATGTAGGTCAGCGAATAGCGATTGCCGTGACCGAGCACCGGCAGGCCGCGGTTGGTCTCGTTCTTCTGGCCGCTGACGGCGATCACGCGGTTCGGGAACGACAGCGGGTCGACCAGCTTCTGGTCGATGGTGCCGGCCAGGCCGGCCGTCATCAGGCTCGCGTCGCCCGTCTTGTAGACGGTGGCGCCGCCGATCAGTTCGGCCGGGTAGACGCTGAGGTCGTCGGCGCGGCTGTCGCCGGTGCTGGTCTGTTCACGGCCGTTGAGCAGGTAGCCGTTGAAATCCGGGCCCAGGCCGCGGATGTTGATGTTGGTCGCGTTGCCGTTCTTGTCGCGTTGCGCGGTCACGCCGGGCAGGCGCGCCAGCGATTCGGCGATCGTCGTGTCGGGCAGCTTGCCGATGTCTTCCGCCGAGATCGCTTCCACGATCTGGTCGGAGTTCTTCTTCACCGAGATCGCGGCTTCGATGCCCCGGCGGATGCCGGTGACGACGACCTGTTGCGAGGCGTCGGAGGCGGCTGCGGCCGGCGCGGGCGCCGCGGCGGTCGCTTGCGCGTAGACCGATCCGGTCGCGGCCAGGGCCACGAAGGCCCCCACCGTGGCCTGACCTGCGAATGCCATGGTCGGCTTGAGCTTGAAGGCTGCGGCCGAACGCTTACCCGTTGAGTTTTTCACCAGCTTGTCTCCTGTGTTCTGCGGATGGTCGCGACACGCGACCCCGGTCGATACAAAGCGTTTGTAGTCAAACGACCCCCATCCGTTGAAGGCCGAAAATCGGATGTATTAAAACTAGATCACCTGATTCTCGACAGAAGTTTACCGATCTTTTACGCCTTTGCAATGGTGTTCCGCCTGCTAAACGCCCGTTTTAGGCGCCTGCGACACGGGTAGAAACACGGGGGTCGCACCGCAATGATGCATCCTTGCGCTGGTAGACCCCAAGACGCATATGTAGCTCAATTACTTATCGTCAGGGAGTTTTGTAGGCGTCCTTCGGCGCGCCGCCGAGCTTCTCGCCAATGGAACCGATTCCGCTGGCTGCAAAAACACGGCGCGCAGGCCCGACAATCAGCGCATGAACGCGGAAAGCACCCCAGACGTGAAAGACAGCCCCTGGTCACCGGCCTCCATCGCCGAGCCCCGCCTGCTCGCCGACATCGGCGCTACCTACGCGCGCTTCTGCGTCGAGGACTCGCCGGGCCACTTCAACCATGTGGTCGTGTTCCCGTGCGCCGACTTCGCCGGCTTCGCCGACGTGGTCCAGGCGTACCTGCGCGGGCTCGAGGGCCCGCCGCCGCGCCACGCAGCCATCGCCATCGCCAATCCGATCAGCGGCGACGCGGTGCAGATGACCAACCGCGACTGGGCGTTCTCGATCGAGCGCGTGCGCCAGCAACTGGGCCTGGCCACCTTGCTGGTGGTCAACAACTTCACCGCCCTGGCGATGGCGCTGCCGGGCCTGCAGCCGGACCAGCGCGTTCAGGTGGGCGGCGGCCAGGCGCAGCCTGACGGCGCGATCGCGCTGCTGGGGCCGGGCACCGGCATGGGCGTGTCGGGCCTGATCCCGGCCGAGGACCGCTGGTCCACGCTCGCCACCGAGGGCGGCCACGTCAGCTTCGCGCCGAACGACGAGCGCGAGCTGAAGGTGCTGCAGCACGCCTGGAAGCACCTGCCCCACGTGTCCGCCGAGCGGCTGATCTCGGGCCCGGGCATCGAGCTGATCCACGAGGCGCTCACCGCCGGCACCGCGCAGGGCGGCCAGCACCTGACGACCGCCGAGATCGTGCGCCGCGCCGTGGCCCGGTCGGACACCGCCAGCGTGGACGCCATCGACTGCTTCTGCGGCATGCTGGGCAGCTTCGCCTCGAACCTGGCGCTGACGCTGGGCGCCACCGGCGGCGTCTACATCGGCGGCGGCATCGTGCCGCGCCTGGGCGAGCTGTTCGAGCGTTCGCAGTTCCGCGCCCGCTTCGAGGCCAAGGGCCGGTTCTCGGCCTGGCTCGCGAAGATCCCCACTTATGTGCTGACGGCCGACAACCCGGCCTTCCGCGGCCTGTCGCTGCTGCTGGCCGAGCACGTGCCCGATCCGAGCTCGCACAGCCCGCTGCTCGATCGCGTGCGCAGCTCGCGCGACACGCTCACGCCGGCGGAACGCCGCGTGGCCGACGTCGTGCTGGGCAACCCGCGCTCGCTGCTCAACGACGCCATCGCCATCATCGCGGCCCAGGCCGAGGTCAGCCAGCCCACCGTGATCCGCTTCTGCCGCTCGCTGGGCTTCGAGGGCCTGGCCGACTTCAAGCTGAAGCTCGCCTCCGGCCTGACCGGCACCATCCCCGTGCTGCGCAGCCAGGTGCGGCGCGGCGAGCCCACCGCCGACCTCAGCGCCAAGGTGCTGGACAACACCATCTCGGCGATCGTGCACTTCCGCGAGTCGCTGAATTCCGCCGCCATCGACCGCGCCATCGCACTGCTGCGCGGCGCGCGCCGCGTGGAGATCTTCGCCTGCGGCAACTCCGCGGTCGTCGCGCTGGACGCGCAGCACAAGCTGCTGCGCTTCCGCATTCCCGCGATCTCGCAGACCGACACCTCGCTGCAGGGCCTGGCCGCCGAGATGCTGGCCCCGGGCGACGTGGCGGTGTTCATCTCGAGCTCGGGCCAGACAGCCGAACTGGTGCGCGCCGCCGGCATCGCCATCGAACGCGGCGCCAGCGTGATCGCCATCACCGCCAGCCAGTCGCGCCTGGCGCGGCTGGCCACGGTGTGCATCGGGTTGGACCACGCGGAAGACAGCTCCACCTTCCTGTCGATGGTCGCGCGCATCCTGCAGCTGCTGGTCATCGACATCATGTCGGTGGGCCTGGCGGTGCAGCGCGAGCAGAACCCGAACCGCTCGGATGCGGGCATCGACACCCAGAACCGCAACGCGCCGGCACCGGGCGTGCGCATCTCGCACCTGAACTAGCCCGCGCGCCGGACGTGCCGGCGCGGCCGGTCAGGGCGTGATCATCGAGCCTCCCAGCAAGGACCAGTGGGTGTGGGTGGCATAGCCGCCGCGACCCGAGCCGCTGCCCTTGGTCGTCCAGGTCAGCCAGTCGGCCGACACGTAGATCACCGCGTCGTTGTTCGGCTGCCGGTAGACGGGATAGTTGGCGATCGACAGGCCGACCGCTCCATGCCCCAGGTAGTACGTGCCGTCCGGGAACATCAGTTCGACGACGCCGCCGTTGGCCGCGGACGCATACAGCAGCAGGTCGACCAGGCCGCCGTCGTTGGGCACGTTGTAGCAGAAGCGGTTGTCGGAACACGGGTCGGCCTCGAAGGCGACCGTCGCGGCGCCGGCGCCGCAGGCCAGCAGCGCGAGGGCGGAGGCAGTGAAAAGCTTCTTCATGGAGTTCTCCTCGGGAGGTGTCCAGGCTGAAGGCGATCGCCCACGTCCCGTCCGCCACGAAGCGCTGCGCAAGCCTGGACGAGAGGGCGCAGGAGACACTGTGGCCGGCATGGAAGCGCGGGCTACGCCTTCCCGAGGTGCGATCGTCGACGCATCGGCAAGTTCGATGCCCCGTCGCGTTGCGCGCGGGGATCCGTGGCGACCGAACATGTATCTGAGTGCGACAACATGGACTTGCGGCCGCCATGGCGCAGCGCTCGACGGCCCGGCGCCTCGCGACGCGCCATCGATTCGCACCCCATCGCGCTCGCTCGCGCACCCGTGCGCCGCGCCGGCGCGCGCCCCCGTCGCTTCAGTGCGGCGCGGGCGCGTCGCGCACGCAGTCGACGAAGTAGTGCTTGCGCCCGAAGCTGTCTTCCTCGATGACCAGGCCGTGCACGTCGGTGTCGAAGCCGGGGAAGCGCTCGTTGAACTCGCGCACGAACTGCAGGTACGCGAGGATCTTGCGGTTGAAGCGCTCGCCCGGGATCAGCAGCGGAATGCCCGGCGGGTACGGCGTCAGCAGCGAGGTGGTGATGCGGCCTTCCAGCGCGTCGATGGCCACGCGCTCGGTGTCGCGGTGCGCGATGCGCGCATAGGCCTCCGACGGCTTCATGGCGGGCTGCAGGTCCGACAGGTACATGTCGGTGGTCAGGCGCGCGATGTCGCCCAGCGTGTAGACCTCGTGGATGGCCTGGCACAGGTCGCGCAGGCCCATGCGCTCGTAGCGATGGTGGGCGGCGCAGAACTCCGGCAGGATGCGCCACAGCGGCGCGTTCTTGTCGTAGTCGTCCTTGAACTGCTGCAGCGCGGTCAGCAGCGTGTTCCAGCGGCCCTTGGTGATGCCGATCGTGAACATGATGAAGAACGAGTACAGGCCCGTCTTCTCCACCACGATGCCGTGCTCGGCCAGGTACTTGGTGACGATGGAGGCCGGGATGCCGGCCTGGTCGAAGTCGCCGTTGACACCCAGGCCCGGCGTGATGATGGTGCTCTTGATCGGGTCGAGCATGTTGAAGCCCGGCGCCAGGTTACCGAACCCGTGCCAGCTCTCGTTGGCCTCCAGCACCCAGTCGCGCGACTCGCCGATGCCCTCGTCGGCGAGCTTCTCGGGGCCCCAGACCTTGAACCACCAGTCCTCCTCGAACTCGGCGTCGATCTTGCGCATCGCGCGGCGGAAGTCGAGCGCCTCCTTCAGGCTCTCCTCCACCAGGGCGGTGCCGCCGGGCATCTCCATCATGGCGGCCGAGACGTCGCACGACGCGATGATCGCGTACTGCGGCGACGTCGACGTGTGCATCAGGTAGGCCTCGTTGAACAGGTGGCGGTCCAGCTTGCGCGTCTGCGAGTCCTGCACCAGCACCTGCGAGGCCTGCGACAGGCCGGCCAGCAACTTGTGGGTGGACTGCGTGGCGTAGACCATCGCCTCCTTCGGTCGCGCGCGCGCCTTGCCCATGGCGTGGTAGACGCTGTAGAAGTCGTGGAACGCGGCGTGCGGCAGCCAGGCCTCGTCGAAGTGCAGCGTGTCGATCCAGCCGTCGAGCAGGTTCTTGATCGTCTCGGTGTTGTAGACCACGCCGTCGTAGGTGCTCTGCGTGAGCGTCATGATGCGCGGCTTGATCGTCTTCGGATCGATGCCGGCCAGCAGCGGGTTGGCGGCGATCTTGCGCTCGATGGCCTCGCGCGTGAACTCCGACTTCGGGATCGGGCCGATGATGCCGTAGTGGTTGCGCGTGGGCGTCATGAAAACCGGCACCGCGCCGCACATGATGATCGAGTGCAGGATCGACTTGTGGCAGTTGCGGTCCACCACCACCACGTCGCCCGGCGCCACCGTGTGGTGCCACACCATCTTGTTGGAGGTGCTGGTGCCGTTGGTGACGAAGAAGCAGTGGTCGGCGTTGAAGATGCGCGCGGCGTTGCGCTCGGAGTCGGCCACCGGGCCGGTGTGGTCCAGCAGCTGGCCCAGTTCCTCCACGGAATTGCAGACGTCGGCGCGCAGCATGTTCTCGCCGAAGAACTGGTGGAACATCTGGCCGACCGGGCTCTTCAGGAACGCGACGCCGCCGGAGTGCCCCGGGCAGTGCCAGGAGTACGAGCCGTCCTGCGCGTAGTCCATCAGCGCCTTGAAGAACGGCGGGGCCACGCCGCCGAGGTAGCTGTTGGCCTCGCGGATGATGTGGCGCGCCACGAACTCCGGCGTGTCCTCGAACATGTGGATGAAGCCGTGCAGCTCGCGCAGGATGTCGTTGGGGATGTGCTGCGACGTGCGCGTCTCGCCGTACAGGTAGATCGGGATCTCGGTGTTCTTGGCCCGGATCTCCTGGATGAACTTGCGCAGGCTCAGCACCGCCGGATCGAGCTCGGGGCCCGGCGTGAACTCCTCGTCGTCGATCGACAGGATGAACGCCGACGCGCGGCTCTGCTGCTGGGCGAACTGCGACAGGTCGCCGTAGCTGGTCACGCCCAGTATCTCGATGCCCTCCTTCTCGATCGCGGACGCGAGCGCCCGGATGCCCAGGCCCGAGGTGTTCTCGGAGCGGAAGTCCTCGTCGATGATGACGATGGGAAAGCGGAAGCGATGCATGGCACGAGGCCCGCTCGGAGTGCGGGCGTGGCGGGTGGAAAACGGGCGAAGCGCGAAGTGTAGGGCCGAACTCTTGCCGCGGAATGTCAAAAACCCCCGATTGGCCGCGAACCGCTTTCGGACGACCCGGATCCGCAACATCCGCCCTCGCCCGCCAGCTCGACGCCACGTCCTCGCCGCGACGCTGGACAGAGCCTCCGTTTCATCGGCTAGAATAGCCGGCTACCCTCCGGAGGGGTGGATGAGCGGTTTAAGTCGCATGCCTGGAAAGCATGTGTAGGTTAATAGCCTACCGCGGGTTCGAATCCCGCCCCCTCCGCCAATATCCATTGGAAATCAACGACTTGAAGCCGCGAGCGGGCACGACCCGCGGCGCGGTACGCCACTTCGGCATGTCGACGGTTCCCGGTGGCGAGAGCGCCCTGCTCTTCGAAACGCCGTCCTGCGGCCCAACCCGTTTCCCGCCGATGCCAAGAGCTCTTCATTCCGCCGAGGCGATCCAGGCGGAGGTCAGTCGTCTCATCCACGAACACCGCGACGTGCGCGCCAGCGGCGCCGCCATCGGCGTGCCGCTACCCACCGCGCAGCGAGCGGACGGCACCGGCCTGAACTGGTGGATGTCGGGCTTCGGCAACGGCTTCGGCTTCCAGGAAGTCATCGGCGCCGCGGTCAGCAACGTCGGCAAGCGCTGGAACCTCGGCGACGAGTGACGGAGGTCGGTTCGATGGCGCCTGCCGTCGGGCTCCCGCACCGCTAGTGCGCGCGTCGGGTCCCGGTGCGCGCCAGGGAACCCCGCCACAGCGCGCCCACCGCGTGCGCGAGCTCGGACGCGAAGTCACGGTCGAAGACGGCGAGCGGGGCCTGGCGCATGTGCCCGCGCAACGCCTGCGGAAAGTCGAGCGCCTGCCACAGGCCCAGCGTCATGCTCCAGGTGCGCAGGAGCAGGTCCACGCCGCGGTCGTGGTCCAGCCGCAGCGCGCTTTGCGCCAGCGCCGTCGCGGCGCTGTCCAGGCCGGATGCCAGCCCCGTCTTGAAGGCCAGCATCGCGGGGACCGGCAGGTTCTTCTCGAGGACGGCGTTGGTCATGGCGGCCAGCGGCAGCAGGTCCGGCACGGCGGCGACGGCCTGCGCATAGAGCGCGGCGAAGCGCTCGGCGGCCGCCCCGGGCTGCGCCGGCAACCGGGCGATGGCGGGCACGACGCCCTGCAGCAGGGTCGCGAAGCTGTCCTCGAGCAGCGCGATGAAGATCTCCTCCTTGCTGCCGAAGGACAGGTAGACCGTGCCCTTGGCCACGCCGGCCACCTCGGCGATCGCGGCCACGGACGGCAGCTCCATGGACGCCCGGAACAGCGCGTGGGCGGCCGCGAGCAGTTGGGCGCGCCTCAGCGCGCGCTCGTCGTCGTTCAGGGTGGGGCGTGCCAAGGAAGCTTCGTCGGGTCAGTCGTTGCGCATCAGCAGGAATGCTACCTTGCGCTGCACGCTGCGCGGCATCAGCCGATTGCTCCAGGCCGTGACGGCGTTCAGCCAGCCGGGCACCACCGAGGCGCGCCGGCGCTCGAGCGCGCGCAGGCCGATGCGCACGACGGGGCGGCTGCGCATCATCACCAGGCGCTGGTAGAGCGTGGCCTTCTGGCCCGACACCTTGAGGAATTCGGTGGCCGTGATGCCCGGCGACAGCACCGTCACGGTGACGCCGCGGGCACGCAATTCCTCGTGCAGGGCCTCGCCGAACAGCAGCACGTAGGACTTGCTGGCGCTGTAGGCGGCGTAGGTGGGTGTGGCCTGGTAGCCGCCGATCGACGCGACGAGCAGGATCCGGCCGGTGCCGCGGCGCGCCATCGCCCCGCCGAAGGCGTGCGTGAGCTCGGTGAGCGTGAGCATGTTGAGCTGCAGCATGTCGAGCGTGCGTTGCAGCGGCTGGTCCACGAATTCGCCGAACAGGCCATGGCCCGCGTTGTTGACCAACGTGTCGACGGCGATGCCGTCGGCCTCCAGCAGGGCCTGCAGCTCGGCGCCGACGCCGGGACGCGCCAGGTCCATGCCGATCACCTTCACGCGCACGCCGTACGCGCGCTCGAGCTCGGCCGCCAGCACCTGCATCGGCTCCACGCGCCGGGCCACCAGCACGAGGTTGTCGCCGTGCGCCGCCAGTTCGTGCGCGAAGTCCATGCCGAAGCCGCTGGAGGCGCCCGTGACCAGGGCCCACTTTCCTGTCGTTGCCATGCCTGCTTTCCTTTAAAGTGACCGTAGGTCAACTAATTCATGGAATATAACTGACCCATGGTCATTTAACAAGCGCACAGGCGGCACGGGTGTGATCGCCGCTCGCGGCTTCCCTCCGTCGGTGGCCGCAACCGGGCTGTCCGGGCCCGGACAGGCGACCCGCTTCACGCACGCGCGGCGGCGAGAACTCCCTACATCAGACTTCGGTGCGCCTGCACCGATAGCGGCAAAAATGGGCTTGCCGCAGCAAGGCCTCGCCCCGGGGCCCGCATGGCGGCGACAAGCCGGACGACCGTCGCAGTGCGGCTGCATGCGACGACAGGCCGTGCGCCGGGCAGCCCGTGTCCCCTCCACCAGGAAATATCGGTCCCCATGAACACGATTCTTCGTCTCAAGATCGGCGCGCGACTGGCGCCGGCCTTCGGCGGCGTGCTGTCGCTCAGCGCGGCCCTGCTGCTCGTCGCCCTCCTGCAGAGCGGGTCGCTGGCGCAGGCCCGGCAGCACGCGGCCCGGTTCGAGGCAAGCGCGGCCGCGGCGGAGAGCCTGAAGAACCAGGCGGCCCACCTGGCGCGCACGGTGGCGGTCTTCAAGCTCGACGCGCAGACTGCCTGAGCGGCCGGCCCGGCATGCCATGAAGCGCGCCCAGTTCATCAGGATGGTGGTCGCAGGCTACCTGCTGGTCGGCCTGGCGTGGATCGGATTCTCGGACTCCCTGCTGCCCAAGGTGGCCGACCAGCAGCTCATGCTTCGCCTGTCGCTGGCCAAGGGCATCTTCTTCGTGCTGGCGACCGCCGCGGCGCTGGCGCTGGCGCTGCGCAACGTCCCCGCCGCCACCGATCCGCGCGCCGAGCCGGTCGACGTGCAGGCGGCCATCGACGACCGGCTGGGCGTGCACGACACCTTCCCCTGGCTGGCCTACGGCGTGAGCATCGTGCTGACCCTGGCCATGCTCTGGCTGCGCCAGCAGATGGCCGCGCCGTCCGGCAATCGCCCGCTGCTGATCCTGTTCATGCTGCCGATCGCGCTGAGCGCCCTGATCGGCGGCGCCCGGCCCGGCCTGTTGTCGACGCTGATCTCGGCCGCGGGCGTGTACGTGCTCGCGATGACGCCGCCGGGCTCGTGGCGGCTCGGATCGGCGACCGACACGTTCCAGTGGTTCCTCCTGATCGTCAACGGCGTCATCCTGTCCATGCTGTCCGAGGTCCTGCGGCGCTCGCTGTGGCGGGCGCGCGCCGATCGCAACCTGCTGCAGTCCGTCATCCAGTCCACGCCGGACGGCATCTCGGTCAAGGACGCCCAGGGCCGCTACCTGCTGGTCAACTCGACGGTCGTCGCCACGATGGGCGTGCCGGCGCAGCGCATCCTCGGCCAGCGCGCCGAGGACTTCCTGCCCGCGGGCGAGGCGGCGGAACTGGCGGCGCTCGACGCGCAGGTGCTGCGCAGCGGCCGCCCGATGACCTTCGAGCACGTCGTCACGACGGCCAGCGGCCCGCGCTGTTTCCAGTCGGTGCGCGGCCCCGTGATGGGCCCGGCCGGCCAGGTCGTCGCGGTCTTCGTCATGTCGCGCGACATCACCGAGCAACGAGCGGCCGCCGCCGACCTGGCGCAGAGCGACATCCGGCTGCGCCTGACCCTGGAGGCGCTGCGCGACGGCCTGTGGGACTGGGACGTGGATTCCGGCCGGGTGTTCCGATCGCCGCGCTGCCACGAGCTCCTGGCGCGGGAGCCCGCGGAGGACGACGGCAGCATCGCGTTCTTCGAGTCCACCGTGCATCCGGAGGACCTGCCCGCCGTCCGCGCGACGTTCGAGGCGCACCTGCGGGGCGAGACCGACAGCATCGCGTTCGAGTTCCGCCTGAACTCCGACCGCGTGCCCGAACGCTGGCTGTCCGGGCGCGCCCGCGTCGTGGCCCGCGCGCCCGATGGCCGCCCGCAACGCGTGGTGGGCACGCTCGCCGATGTCACCGGACGCCGGCAGGCCCTGGCCGCGAGCAGGAAGCAGCAGGCCCAGCTGACCGGCATCATCGACTCGGCGATGGACGCCATCGTCATGATCGACGCCGACCAGCGCATCGCCTTGTTCAACCCCGCCGCCGAGGCCATGTTCGGTCGCAGCGCCGCCGACACGATCGGCGCGCTGCTGCATCACCTGATGCCGCCGGATGTCGCGCAGGTCCACGGCGCCCTCGTCGACGCGTTCGGCGTGTCGGCCAAGGTCACGCGCCGGATGGGCGGCGCGCGGCCCATCAGCGGCCTGCGCGCCGACGGCTCGACGTTCCCGATCGAGGCCTCGATCGCCCGGCTCGAGGCCAACGGCCAGCGCTACTACACCGCGATCCTGCGGGACGTGAGCCAGCGCGAGATCGACCAGAAGGCCCGCTCGGACGCCGAGCAGGCCAACCGCAGCAAGACGGCCTTCCTGGCCAACATGAGCCACGAGATCCGCACGCCGATGAACGCCATCATCGGCCTGACCCACCTGATGCGGCGCGCGCACCCGTCGCCCCAGCAGGCCGAACGCCTGGACAAGATCGACGTCGCCGGCCAGCACCTGCTGGCCATCATCAACGACATCCTCGACGTCTCCAAGATCGAGGCCGGACAGGTGCAGCTGGAGAGCGTCGACTTCAACCCCTCGGCGGTCGTCGACAACGTGCAGTCGCTGATCGCCGAGCAGGCCCGGCTCAAGGGACTGCGCGTGACGGTCGACACTTCGGCCATGCCGACCTGGCTGCGCGGCGACCCGACCCGGCTGCGCCAGGCGCTGCTGAACTACGCCGGCAACGCGACCAAGTTCACCGACCACGGCAGCATCGCCATCCGCGCCGTGCCGCTCGAGGACCGCGGCGATGCGCTGCTGGTGCGGTTCGAGGTCGAGGACACCGGCATCGGCATCGCCGAGGCCAAGCAGGCCCGGCTGTTCGGCGACTTCGAGCAGGCCGACGCCTCGACGACGCGCCGCTACGGCGGCACGGGCCTGGGGCTGGCGATCACCCGCCGCCTGGCCAGCCTGATGGGCGGCGAGGCGGGGGTGTCAAGCCGGCCCGGCGAGGGTTCGACGTTCTGGTTCACGGCCCGGCTGGCCCGCGGCCGCGGCGTCGTGCCTACCGCAGCAGATGCCGCGACGGCCGACGCCGAGTCGACGCTGCGCCAGCGCTTCGCCGGCACGAGCATCCTGCTGGTGGAGGACAACGAGATCAACCGGGAGGTCGCGCTCGAACTCCTGCACGGCGTCGGCCTGGCGGTCGACACCGCGGCCAACGGCCAGGAGGCGATCGAGCACGCCCGCCGCACGCCCTACGCGCTGATCCTGATGGACATGCAGATGCCGGTGCTCGACGGCCTGGCCGCCACGCGCGCCATCCGCGGCCTGCCGGGCTGGTCCGCGCGCCCCATCCTGGCCCTGACCGCCAACGCGTTCGCGGACGATCGCCAGCAGTGCCGCCAGGCCGGCATGGACGACCTCATCGTCAAGCCGGTCGATCCGAAGAACCTGTACCGGACCCTTGCGCAATGGCTGCCGAGCCATGGCGTCCAGGCTCCCCTCGCCTACAAGGCGCCTGCCGGCCACGCCGCCGACGCCGCACTGGACAGCGCGCTCGCCGTGCTGGCGGGGGTCGACACGGCGTACGGCCTCGACGTGATGCAGGGCGATGCACGCCGCCTGGCGCAACTGCTGGCCACGTTCGCCGCGACCTCGGCCGTGCAGGTCGACGCCCTGGTGACGGCGATGCAGGCCGGCCCGACGCCCCAGGCGGCCGCGCTGGCCCACTCGCTGCGCGGCGGCGCGGGGGCCATCGGGGCGCACGAACTCGCCCGCGCCGTGGCGGAGGTCGAGGCTGCGGTCGACGCCGGGCTCACGGTGGCGGAACAACAGGCGAGCCTGGCCCGCGTCGTCGAGCTCCATTCGCGCCTGGTGCGGGCGATCGGCGAGCTGCCGGTCGCTCCGGGCGCGTTGGCGCGCTGAACGCGACGCGCGTCCGGCGCCCCGGGGCCGGTGTTTTCCCGTTGGCGGCTTGACGGCGCGCCCGCTCCGGCGCGTTAATGGGTGGCCGGTTCGCGCAGGAGGCCGACCATGTACGACCAACTCGACCAGATGCCCGAAGTCGCCGACGTCGAGGATCGTCCCGGCCAGCGGCGGCGGCTGCGGTTGTCCGACCCCGTGTTCTACGCGGGCTGCTTCGCGCTCGCGCTGCTGCCCGCCTCGGCGGCGGGCGTGCTTCTGCACGATCTCATCGGCGAACCGTGGCTGTTCCTGGTCGCCGTCGTCTTGCTCACCTGGGTCGTGACGACGGTCGCGCTGATACGCATCGCCGGCCCCCTGCTGCGCTGCCGCGCGATCGTCGCCGCGGGCGGCCTGGTGTCGGTGGCGATGTGCTCGCTGTTCCTCATCGAATGAAGTGCGACCGCCGCGACAGGCCCGTCCGCGGTGCCGGTCGGCTCCGAACAGCTCGAATATCTCCCTCGACGGCGCACTGAACAGCGACGACTCGCACGGTAAGTCGGAGATGGAATGCTTGGCCGTGTCCGGGCGCCGCGACGTGCAGGCGCGTTGGGCCAAGCGCACCGCTCATCGCCACGTGTCGGATCAGTGCCCGCCGACGGCAGGATGCGCGACAGCGTTTGGCGGCGCCATATTGCGCAGTTGTTCCTGAACGCCGTTGCGGTCGGCGGCAGACTGTTCGGATTCGCAGACTGTATGGATCATGTTCGACCCGGTTGAGGTTTCCCGGTGGCAGACGAGCTTGGATTCCGGCGTCAGCACGGTGGTACTGCTTGCAACGACCGTCGGGGCGGTGGCGCCGACGAGCCCGGACTCCTGAGTGGCGCATCCGGCCATCGCCAGCACAGCTAGAGGAATGAACAAATTTCGCATGATGGGGCCATGTAAGAAACGGATTGAATGGCAATGTTATCTGGCGTCCTCCGTTGCGCTCTGCGTGAAACCACCGGTCCGTAGGGTTTTCGAATTCGTCAGCGAAACGTGGCGACACGGCCCAGCCAGGCAGCGAACCCTCACAATGGCCCTCGCTGGAAACGCCACCCCGTGGCCGAGAAGGAGCAAAGAAAGAGCGCCCGAAGGCGCTCCTGGTGCGGCACGCGCTCGCGCGTGCCGGGCCGGCAGGGTTCGCTCAGTTCAGGGCGATCTGCTTGCCGTCCTTGTAGGCGTAGAACGTCATGGCCGGGTTCTTCAGTTCGCCGTCGGCTTCGAACTGGACCGTGGTCGTCACGCCCTTGTAGTTCGTCGCCTTCAGGAACGGCAGGTAGACCTTCGGGTCGGCCGAGCCGGCGCGCTTCATCGCGTCGACGAGCACCATCGTCGCGTCGTAGGTATACGGCGAGTAGACCTGGAAGTCGCCCGGGTACTTCGCGTCGTAGCGCTTCTTCCACTCGATGCCGCCCGGCATCTTGGCGATGGAGACGCCGCCCTGCGCGCACACCACGTTGCCCAGCGTCTTGGCGCCGCCGGCCAGTTCGGTCAGCTTCTCGGTGCAGATGCCGTCGCCGCCGAAGAACTTGACGTTGGCCATGCCCAGCGTCTCGATCTGGCGCAGCATCGGGCCGGCTTGCGGGTCCATGCCGCCGTAGAAGATGCCGTCCGGGTTCTTCGACTTGATGGCCGTCAGGATCGACATGAAGTCGGTGGCCTTGTCGTTGGTGTACTGCTCGCTGACGATCTCGATGCCACGGGCGGCCGCGGCCTTCTTGAACACCTCGGCGACGCCCTGGCCGTAGGCCGTGCGGTCGTCGATGACGGCGATGCGCTTGAGCTTGAGCGCGTCGGCGGCGTACAGCGCCAGCCCCGAGCCCAGCGCGTTGTCGTTGGCCAGCAGGCGGAACACGTTGCCGAAGCCCTGCTTGGTCAGCGCCGGGTTGGTGGCCGACGGGGTGATTTCAGGCATGCCGCACGCGTTGTAGATCTTCGACGCGGGGATGGTCGTGCCGGAGTTCAGGTGGCCGACGACGCCGTTCACCTTCTGGTCGCACAGCTTGGTGGCGGCAGCGGTGCCCTGCTTCGGATCGGCAGCGTCGTCTTCGGCGACGAGCTCGAACTTGGCCTTCTTGCCACCGATCATCACGTTCTGCGTGTTGAGATCGGCAACGGCCATCCGGGCGCCGTTTTCGTTGTCCTTGCCGTAGTGGGCCTGGGAACCCGAGACGGGACCGACGTGGCCGATGCGGACCACGATGTCTTCGGCGTAGACCGCGCCAGCGCACAGCGCAACGGCTGCGGCGACGATCACGTTCAGTTTCACTTGCATGTACAAACCTCCGGTTGGGGGGAAAGTTGAGTGTGACGGATGGATGACCTCAACGGGCGCAAAGATACTCCAAAAAGGCGCTTGACCCCTATCGGGATCAACCACATTTCACCGAAGGAACAACGGTGGAACGGCCCGTCGACGGTGGATCTGCACAGGCACCGCGCGGCCCCCCTGGCGCGCGTCGCACCGCGGTGGCCGTGGCGCCCGGCCAGCGGTGTGCACCACGCCCCGAACAAGGCACCGGCGGAACGCTTTCGGTGCATCCGCGCGAACAATTCTTGCGCGAGCGCATCGAACTTCGCCCCGGATACGCTAGAGCCCGCGCGCACCGGCCATGAAAAAGGCGGCTCGAGGCCGCCTTCGTTCGGGTTGCCGGAAAGCGGCCGTCAGGCGAAGTTGGCCTCGGCGAAATCCCAGTTCGCCAGCGAGGTCAGTACCGTCTCGACGAACTTCGGGCGCAGGTTGCGGAAGTCGATGTAGTACGCGTGCTCCCACACGTCGACCGTGAACAGCGCCTTGTCGGCGGTGGTCAGCGGCGTGCCTGCGGCGCCCATGTTGACGATGTCGACGCTGCCGTCGGCCTTCTTCACGAGCCAGGTCCAGCCCGAGCCGAAGTTGCCCACGGCCGACTTCTGGAACGCCTCCTTGAACGCCGCGAACGAGCCCCACTTCGCGTTGATGGCCGCGGCCAGCGCGCCCTTGGGCTCGCCGCCACCGGCCGGCTTCAGGCAGTTCCAGAAAAACGTGTGGTTCCAGATCTGGGCGGCGTTGTTGTAGATCGGGCCAGAGGCCTTCTTGATGATCTCTTCCAGCGACAGCGCCTCGAACTCGGTGCCCTTCTGCAGGTTGTTGAGCTGTGTCACGTAGGCGTTGTGGTGCTTGTCGTGGTGGTACTCGAGCGTTTCGCGGCTCATGTGCGGAGCGAGGGCGTCATGCGAGTACGGCAGCGGAGGCAGCGTGTGTTCCATGGGTCGTGTCCTTTCTGGCTTGTTTGAATACGGGCGGCGCGCAACCGGCAGGTCGGGCCGCGCTCCGGGGCGATTGTAGGCAGGCAACGAGGGGCAAGCGCCGATCCGGGGCTAAAGCCCGCACTCAGGCTGACGGCTCGTCGTCCGGGCGGACGCGTTCGACGCGCAGGTCGGCGCGACCGTCGTGCAGAACGGCGACGACGCCCTGGCCGGCCCGCAGCGCGCTCGCCGACACCAGCGCGCAGCCGTCCTGCGACTCCAGCAGCGTGTAGCCGCGCTCGAGCACGCGCTGCGGATCGAGGTTGGCCAGCGCGTGTTCGTGGCGGCGCAAGGCGTCGGCATGGCGCGCCAGCGTGCGCTCGGCGGCGCGCACGAAGCGCGCACCGAGTGACTGGTGGCGCTCGCGGCCGGCGCCGAGCACGCGCTCGCCGGCCCGGGCCAGCCGCGCGCCCAGGCTCTCCTGCGCGCGCTCGAGCGCCTGCGCCCGGGCGCGCAGCGCCGCGGCATGGCGCGCCTCCAGGCGCTGAAGGCGCTGGCGCCAGGCGCCCAGCGCCTGGGCGGGCCGGGCCAGGCGCGCGGCCGCGGTGTCGAGGCGCTGCGCGTGGGACTGCAGGCGCTGCTCGACGCGCGCCGACAGCCGGCGTGCCGCGGCAGTCAACCCGTCCAGCACGACGGCGCGCTCGACCGCCACGGCCTCCGCGGCCGCCGTGGGGGTGGCGGCGCGCAGGTCAGCCACCAGGTCCACCAGCGTGACGTCGGTCTCGTGGCCCACGCCGCTGACGACCGGCAGCGACAGTGTGTCGAGCGCGCGCACGACGCGCTCGTCGTTGAACGCCCACAGGTCCTCCAGGGATCCGCCGCCACGGCACACCAGCACCACGTCGACCTCGTTGCGGCGCTCGACCTGGGCCAGCGCGGCCACCAGCGCCGCCGGCGCGTCCGCGCCCTGCACCAGGCTCGGATAGACGATCACCTGCACGTGCGGCGCGCGCCGCGCGAGCGTGGCCACGACGTCGTGCAGCGCGGCGCCTGCGGTCGAGGTCACCACGCCGACGGTGCGCACGAACGGCGGCAGCGGCCGCTTGCGCCCGGCGTCGAACAGCCCTTCGGCGGCCAGCCGCGCGCGCAGCCGCAGGAACTCCTCGTAGAGCTGGCCGGCGCCCAGGCGCTGCATGGACTCGACGACCATCTGCAGTTCGCCGCGCGCCTCGTACACCGCCAGCCGCCCGCGCAGTTCCACCTGCAGGCCGTCCTGCAGGGGCACGTTGCTGAGCGCGGCGGCGCGCTTGAACATCGCGCAGCGCAGCGCGCCGGCGCCGCCCGCAGCGTCCTTCAGCGTGAAGTAGCAATGGCCGCTCGCCGCCCGCGTCGCGCCGCTGAGCTCGCCGCGCACCGTCACGGCGCCGAACCGGGCGGCCAGCGCGTCGCCCGCCGCCAGCAGCAATGCCGAGACGCTCCACGCGGACGGCCGCGGCGCAGCCGCCGCGGGCGAGGCCCCCGTGCCGCCGAATCCGGGCACGGCGAACGGGTCGGCCATCAGCGGGCCTCCCTAGCATAAAACGGGGGGACAAACCCTAGTACTCCACAATTTCGAGCCGTGTGTCCAGAGGTACAAAACCCCGTCACGGCGCTGTCACTATCACGCAAGTGATTGATTTGCATCATATTTTTGTTGCCTATTTTTTGAGCAAGTCAATCCGGAGCACCAGAATTGGCGGGTCCCGGGCCGCTCGAGCCAAGTTACCCACAAAGTTTTCCACAGATCGTGTGGATGGGTGGAAAAGCCCCGGAAAGGTGCCCGCCCGGCCGCCGACGGCGACTTGCCGACGCCATGCGGCGCTTCACTTCGTGTTTCAACAATCTTGCAGGCGCGGCATCCGGTCGGCCGGATTCGAGCAGGGGTTCTCAAGCCATAATCCGCGCGTGCATCACAGACGTCGAAGGGGTTGATTTGCTCAAGATCGTACAAGAGGCCGGCTGGCCCATCTGGCCGCTGATCCTTTGCTCGATTGCCGCCGTGGCGCTCATCGTCGAGCGCTTCATGGCGCTGCGCACCGCGCGCATCGCACCCGGCTACCTGCTGGGCGAGGTCATCGCCGTCACCCGCAACGGCCTGCCTCCGGCAGACGTGGTGGCCAAGCTGGCCGACAACTCGCTGCTGGGCAGCGTGCTGGCCTCGGGCCTGAAGCTGCTGGCGGTCGACCCGAAGGTGGGCGAGGTCCAGCTGCGCCAGACCTTCGAAGGCGCCGGCCGCGACGCCGGCCACAAGATGGATCGCTACCTCAACGCGCTCGGCTCGATCGCCGCGGCCGCGCCGCTGCTGGGCCTGTTCGGCACCGTGGTGGGCATGATCGAGATCTTCGGCTCGCAAGGCGGCGGCAACACCAACCCGGCCGAGCTCGCGCATGGCATTTCCACGGCGCTCTACAACACGGCCGCCGGCCTCATCGTGGCCATCCCGTCGCTGATGTTCTACCGCTACTTCCGCGGCCGCGTGGACGACTACCTGCACACGCTGGAGCAGTCCTCGGAACAGCTGCTCACGCAGCTCGTGCGCGTGACGTCGGGTCGCCAGCCGGGCCAGGCGAAATGAACTTCCGCAAGCCCCGTCCGGAAGATCCGGAGATCAACCTGATCCCGTTCATCGACGTGCTGCTGGTGATCCTGATCTTCCTGATGCTGTCGACCACGTACTCGAAGTTCACCGAGCTGTCGGTCACGCTGCCCAGCGCCAACGCCGACGCTTCGCGCGACCGCCCGGCCGAGATCATCGTGGCGGTGGCCGCCGACGGCCGCTACACCGTCGACCACCAGGCCGTGGACGGCCGCAACGTCGACGCGCTCACGCTCGCGCTGCGCAGCGCCGCCGAGACGCGCAAGGAGCCGTTCCTGATCATCTCGGCGGACGCGATGTCCACCCACCAGGCGGTGATCAACGTGATGGACGCCGCCCGCCGCGCCGGCCTGTCGCGCATGACGTTCGCCGCGCAGGCCGGCAGCGCCGCGCCCTGAGCCGCCGACGCCTCGCCTCCGCCCACGCGCGGAGGGCCGGCGGCGCGACCTGACGATCCATGCCCGCCGCGTTCGCCCGACTCCTGCAGCGCCACTGGTGGCGCCCCCGCCTCACGCCCCTGACGGTGCTGCTCGCGCCGCTGGGCTGGCTCGTCGGCGCCGTCGCCGCGCGCCGCCGCGCCCGGGCGCGCGCCCGGCCGCTGGGCGTGCCGGTGGTCGTCGTCGGCAATGTCATCGTCGGCGGCGCCGGCAAGACGCCGACGGTCATCGCGCTGGTCGCGCTGCTGCGCGAACAGGGCTGGACGCCCGGCATCGTCAGCCGCGGACACGGCCGCGCCGATGCCGACGTCCGCCTGCTCGACGCCCGGGTTCCGCCGGGCGCCGCCACGCCGCAGGCCTTCGGCGACGAGCCGCTGCTGATGCACCGGCGCACCGGCGCGCCGG
>CAYQMX010000038.1:48334-48412 GCA_964418745.1 uncultured Vitreoscilla sp. | reverse complement strand
GGAGCAAGCCGGCGTGAGCCCCTCGGGGGCGGGGAGCGCAGCGAGCCGGGTCGTCTCCCGCCGGCGCGCGCTCGGCCG
>CAYQMX010000038.1:0-48234 GCA_964418745.1 uncultured Vitreoscilla sp. | reverse complement strand
GGAGCAAGCCGGCGTGAGCCCCTCGGGGGCGGGGAGCGCAGCGAGCCGGGTCGTCATGTCTTCCAGCGGGGCAGGTGCAGGATGGCCTCGGCGTTGGACGGCGAGAAACACGCGTCGGCCGCCGCGCGCCAGGGCAACCACTGCAGCGCCGTGTGCTCGCGCGGTGCCAGCGTCACCGGCGTGCCTGCCGGCACCTCCAGCGCGAACACATGCTCGGTGTTGTGCGTGACCCCGGGTGCGTAGCGGGCGCGCCAGCGCGGGTAGATCTCGTAGAGGTTGACCAGTTCGCAGTCGCGCAGCGCCGCCAGCGGCACCGCCGCGCTGCCGATGGCGATGCCGGTTTCCTCGCCCACCTCGCGCACGCAGGTCTCGACCAGCGACTCCTCGAGGCTGTCGCGCGAGCCGGTGACGCTCTGCCAGAAGCCGGGCGCGTCGGCGCGCTCGATCAGCAGGACGTCGAGCTGCGGGGTGTGGATGACGACGAGGACGGACTCGGGGATCTTGGGCGGGCGAGCGGCGGCGGACGGGGAACTCATGGGCCCATGCTAGCGCGACGGCGACGCCGGCCCGACGACCTGCGAAAATGGCCGATTACCCGCTCCGCCTTCCCATGAACCCCCAAGCCGAAGCCATCCAGGCCCAACTGCGCCGAGTCGACGATTACCTGAGCAAGGGCCTGCTGCGCGCCGAGGAGGCCGAGGCCCAGCGCGCCGCGCTGATGAGGAAGCTGATGCAGGCGCTGGTGCCCGACACGCCGGCGCCCAAGGTGCCGCTGCGGGTGCGCGCCTGGGCCGCGGTGGCCATGGTGGCGCTGGTGGGCGGCTTCACGGCCTACCTGATCTCGGGCCACGCCGGGCTGCGGGCGCGCAGCGAGCTGATCCTGGAGCAGGGCAAAATCGCCGCGGCGCAGGACGCGCAGAACCGGCGCGAGCGCCTGGAGCGCATCCGGCGCGGCGAATCGCTGGCGCCCGACCAGTACGGCCGCTTCGCCCCGGCGGCGTCCGCCGCGTCGGGAGCCTCCGCCGGCGCGCCGGCCGGCGCGGCCTCCCTGGCCGCCGTCCCGGCGAAGTCGGCCGCCAGCGCCGCCGCCGAGGCGATCGCCCCGCTGCTGTCGGGACGCATCGAGCTCGCTGCGAAGTTCGCGGGCCAGGTCGCGTCCGACGACACCGTCTTCGTGGTGGTGCGCCTGCCTGGCGACCCGGACGGGCTGCCGCTGGCGCAGATCCGCGTCGAGGTCAGCAACCTGCCGTTCGACTTCGACATCGGCACCAAGGAGATGATCGGCTCGCCCGACCGCTTCATGCACGCCGACAAGGTGATCGTGTCGGCGCGGATCTCGAAGAGCGGCAGCGGGCGGGTGAAGCCGGGCGACCTGGTGGGCCAGTCCGGCGCGGTGGCGCCGTGGTCCAACAGCGTGCGGTTCGCGATCGACCAGGTCGTGCGCTGACGCCGACGCCGTCGTGCACCGCGCGCCATGAGCGATCATGGAGCCCCCGCCGCACACTCGCCTTCCGCCGCGCATGACCCGACGCCCTGCCGCCCGCTCCACCCTTGCCCGCACGCCCTGGCGCGCGATCGCGCTCCTGGCCACCCTCGCGACGTGCGTCGAGGCGCACGCGCTGGACGTCGCGACCGGCGAGTTCCCGCTGGCACTGGCCGACCACGCCGCCCGCATCGGCCAGCGCACGCTCGCCCTGCCGGAAGGCACCTGGACGCTGATCGGCCGCAACCGCCGCACATTCACGACCCCGCGCGGGGAGGTCAACGGCATCACCGCCTGGATCGCCGGCCAGTCGGGCACCGGGTTGACGGCCGTCGTGGTGCTGTCGCTGCTCGACGCCGACATGCCGCAGTCGAACAACTGGCTGGACGGCAAGTGCGCCGTCAACGAGGACATCCTCAAGGACGATCGCTCGCGCGGCATCCACCTGCCCGAGTGCCTGGCGATCCTGGGTCACGCGGACGTCCAGACCGAATACGCCCCGCAGGCGCCGCGCGCCATGAACTGGCTGCGCGCCCATGCCGCGGAGGCCTCGCGCACGATGGTGGAATTCCGCTACAGCGAACGCAGCCTGTCGACGGTCGGCGCGGTGTCGATCTTCCTGCCCACCGCCGATTTCGAGGAGGACGCGAAGGCGCGCGACTGGGCGCGCGGCCTGCGCGCGGCGTTCCAGCCCTTCTTCGAGGGCCGCCAGCAGTCGCTGGCCCTGCCGGTGCTGCCGCAGCCGCCCGCGGCCCCCTGACGGCGCCGGCGAGAAAAGGCCCGCGGGGTTCGCCTGGGCGTTCCCGTGCGGGCCTGGAGCGACCGGTGCAGGGCCGGCCGGTGCGGGCGGCGGATCAGGCCGTCGGCGTCGTCACCGCCGGGCTGCGCAGGCGGATGTGCAGCTCGCGCAGCTGCTTCTCGTCGACGGCGCTCGGGGCGCCGGTGAGCAGGTCCTGAGCGCGCTGGGTCTTCGGGAAGGCGATCACGTCGCGGATCGACTCGGCGCCGGTCATCATCGTGACGATGCGGTCGAGGCCGAAGGCCAGGCCGCCGTGTGGCGGGGCGCCGTACTGCAGCGCGTCGAGCAGGAAGCCGAACTTGATCTTCGCTTCCTCCGCGCCGATGTTGAGCGCGCGGAACACCTTGCTCTGCACCTCGGCGCGATGGATACGCACCGAACCGCCGCCCAGTTCCCAGCCGTTGAGGACCATGTCGTACGCCTTGGCGATGCAGGCGCCCGGATCGGTGTCCATCAGGTCCTCGTGCCCGTCCTTGGGCGCCGTGAACGGGTGGTGCACCGCATTCCAGCGGCCTTCGTCGTCGTCGCGCTCGAACATCGGGAAGTCGACCACCCACAGCGGGGCCCAGCGGTCCTCGAACAGGCCGTTGGCCTTGCCGAAGTCGGAGTGGCCCACCTTCAGGCGCAGCGCGCCCATGGCGTCGTTGACGGTCTTGGCCTTGTCGGCGCCGAAGAAGATCAGGTCGCCGTTGGCCGCGCCGGTGCGCGCCAGGATCTCGGCGATGGCCTTGTCGTGCAGGTTCTTGACGATGGGCGACTGCAGGCCTTCGCGGCCCTTGGCGACGTCGTTGACCTTGATCCAGGCCAGGCCCTTGGCGCCGTAGATCTTGACGACTTCCGTGTAGGCGTCGATCTCGCCGCGGCTGATCTCGGCGCCGCCCTTGACGCGCAGCGCCACGACACGGCCGCCGGGCAGCGTGGCCGCCGACGAGAACACCTTGAAGTCGACGTCGGCCATGACGTCGGTGAGCTCGGTGAACTCCATCCTGATGCGCAGGTCGGGCTTGTCGGAGCCGTACAGGCGCATCGCGTCCTGGTACGTCATGACCGGGTACTTGCCGAGGTCGACGTTGATCGCGTTCTGGAACACCGAGCGGATCATGCCTTCGAACATGTCGCGGATCTCGTTCTCGGTCATGAACGAGGTCTCGATGTCGATCTGCGTGAACTCGGGCTGGCGGTCGGCGCGCAGGTCCTCGTCGCGGAAGCACTTGGTGATCTGGTAGTAGCGGTCGAAGCCGGCCACCATCAGCAACTGCTTGAACAGCTGCGGCGACTGCGGCAGCGCGAAGAAATGGCCGTCGTGCACGCGGCTGGGCACGAGGTAGTCGCGCGCGCCTTCGGGCGTGCTCTTGGTCAGCATCGGGGTCTCGATGTCGACGAAGCCGTTCTTGTCGAGGAACTGGCGCACTTCCATCGCCACGCGGTAGCGCAGCATCAGGTTCTTCTGCATCTGCGGGCGGCGCAGGTCCAGCACGCGGTGCGTGAGGCGCGTGGTCTCCGACAGGTTCTCGTCGTCGAGCTGGAACGGCGGCGTGACGCTCGGGTTCAGCACCTCGAGCTCGTGGCACAGCACCTCGATCTTGCCGCTGGTGAGGTTGGCGTTCTCGGTGCCGCCCGGGCGGGCGCGCACGACGCCGGTGACCTTCAGGCAGAACTCGTTGCGCACGATCTCGGCCGTCTTGAACATGGCTTCGCGATCGGGGTCGCAGACGATCTGCACGAGGCCTTCGCGGTCGCGCAGGTCGATGAAGATCACGCCGCCGTGGTCGCGACGACGATGCGCCCAGCCCATCAGGGTGACGGTCTGGCCCATCAGCGTCTCGCTGACCAGGCCGCAGTAGGTGGTTCTCATGGCAGTACTCCGTTTTGGACGGTTTGTTCGGCAAGCGCGACGCGCGGCGTCTGGGCCGGCGCGGCCTGGCAATTCGGAAAGGGAACTCGGGGCAGGCCGGAGGCGGGGGATCACCCTCAGGACTGAACGCCGATGACCTCGTGGCGTTCAGCCCACCCGATTGGGGTCGGCCCCCTCCGGCGGGACCAGGATCCCGGCCGGGGGCGCGACGACGCCCATGGAGATGATGTATTTCAGGGCCTCGTCGACGCTCATGCGCAACGGCTTGCAGGCGCTGCGCGGCATCATCAGGAAGAAGCCCGAGGTCGGGTTGGGCGTGGTCGGCACGTACAGGCTCACGTGCTCGCCGGACAGCGCCGCGGCCACCTCGCCCGAGGGCTTGCCGGTGACGAAGGCGATCGTCCAGCTGCCTTCGCGCGGGTACTGCACCATCACCGCCTCGCGGAACGCGTTGCCGTTGGTGGAGAACAGCGTGTCGGAGACCTGCTTGACCGAGACGTAGATCGACTTGACGATGGGGATGTGCGACAGCAGGTTGTCCCACTGCTTGAGCCACCACGCGCCCACCATGTTGGTGACGAACATGCCCGTGACCAGCAGCAGCAGCACCAGCAGCACCACGCCCAGGCCCGGCACGCCCGCCAGCAGGGCGATGAAGTTCTCGGCGCTGGTGGGCAGCACGTGCTGCACGCCGCCCAGGATGCCATGGAAGACGCCGTCCATCAGGCCGACCGCCCACATCAGCACGCCCACGGTGATCGCGAGCGGCAGCCACACGAGCAGGCCGGCGAACAGGTACTTTCTCAAGAAGGGCTCCCGCCGCGGGCGAGCGCGGCCGTGATGGCGTGCATGGTCGGGCCGCGGGTCAGTGGCAGGCGCAACTGCCGCCGCCGTGCGAACCGGAGGACGACGCCGAGGCCGAGGTGCCGCTGTCGGACGACGGGGCCGGCGTGGCGGCCGGCGCCGCGGGGGCGGCACTGCCGCCGCCCTCGCCGGAGGTGGCCGGCGCGACGGCCGTGGCGGGCGCGCTGCCGCCCTTGAAATCGGTGGCGTACCAGCCGGAGCCCTTGAGCTGGAATCCGGCCGCGGTCACCTGCTTCTGGAATTGCTCGGCGCCGCACACCGGGCAGGTGGTCAGCACCGGGTCGGACATCTTCTGCAACACGTCGCGCGAATGGCCGCACGAAGCGCAGCGATACGCGTAGATCGGCATGGCTAGGCTCTCGACTCAAAACATGAAATTATAGATTGCCCGGGCCGCCGGGGCCAGAAGCCCCGGGCGGACGGGCCGCGAGACGTCAATATGACGCCATTTCGTGACGATTCAACCCGGCAGGCCGCCGGGCATGTGGCCGGTCAATGGAAGTGGACGAACAGGCGCACCGCGCACAACCCAAGCACGAAGCCCACCGCCACCCACAGCACCGCCTGCAGCAGCCGGTTGGTGCGCCGCTGTTCCGCCAGCAAGGCAGTCACCAGCGCGGCGGAGGCCGGCGCCTCGGCGCCCGCGGACTGGCGGGCGGCGATCGTGAGCGCCTGGTGCACCAGCCGCGGCAGCGCCGGGAGGTAGTGCGCGTAGCGCGGCGCCTCGTCCTTGAGCCGCTCGACGAAGCCGCGCCAGCCGACCTGCTCGTTCATCCAGCGCTCGAGGAAGGGCTGCGCGGTGCTCCACAGGTCGAGCTCCGGGTCGAGCTGGCGCCCCAGGCCCTCGACGTTGAGCAGCGTCTTCTGCAGCAGCACCAGCTGCGGCTGGATCTCGACGTTGAAGCGGCGCGAGGTCTGGAACAGGCGCAGCAGCACCTGGCCCAGCGAGATGTCCTTGAGCGGGCGGTCGAAATGCGGTTCGCAGACGGTGCGCACCGCACTCTCCAGCGATTCCAGGCGGGTATCGGCCGGCACCCAGCCGCTCTCGATGTGGAGCTCGGCCACGCGCTTGTAGTCACGCCGGAAGAAGGCGACGAAGTTCTGCGCCAGGTAGTCCTTGTCGGACTCGGTGAGCGTGCCGATGATGCCGAAGTCGAGCGCGATGTAGCGGCCGAAGGTGGCCGGCGCGACGCTCACCTGGATGTTGCCCGGGTGCATGTCGGCGTGGAAGAAGCCGTCGCGGAACACCTGGGTGAAGAAGATCGTGACGCCGTCGCGCGCCAGCTTCGGGATGTCGACGCCGGCCTGGCGCAGGCGGTCGACCTGGCTGATCGGCAGGCCGTACATGCGCTCCATCACCATCACGCGCGAGGTGCAGAAGTCCCACAGCATCTCGGGCACCAGGATCAGGTCGAGGCTGGCCATGTTGCGGCGCAGTTGCGCGGCGTTGGCCGCCTCGCGGATCAAATCCAGCTCGTCGTGGAGGTAGGTGTCGAACTCGGCGACGACGTCGCGCGGGCGCAGCCGCTTGCCGTCGACGCTGACGCGCTCGATCCAGCGCGCCACGGTGTGCAGGATGGCCAGGTCGCTCTCGATGGCCTGCAGCACGTTGGGCCGCAGCACCTTCACGGCCACCTCGCGGCCGCCCTTGAGCGTGGCGAAGTGCACCTGGGCGATGGAAGCGCTGGCGATGGGGGTGGTGTCGAAGCTGTCGAACACGTCCTCGAACCTGCGGCCCAGTTCCTTGAGCAGGCCCGCTTCCACCAGGGTGCGCGCGGCCAGGCCGTCGAACGGCGGCACGCGGTCCTGCAGCAGCGCGAGCTGGTCGGCGATGTCGGCCGGCAGCAGGTCGCGCCGCGTGGACAGCACCTGGCCGAACTTGATGAAGATCGGGCCCAGCCGCTCCAGCGCCTGGCGCAGCCGCGCACCGCGCGGCTCGTCGTAGCTGCGGCCGATGGCGATCACCCGCGCGAGCAGGCGCAGCCAGGGCTGGCGCACGCGGCCGAGCGCGATCTCGTCGACGCCGAAGCGCAGCAGCGTGAACGTGATGAAGAAGAGCCGGCCGAAGTGCTTCATCGGTCGCGGCCGCCCGCGCGGCGTTCGCCGAGGCGACTCACTTGCTGCGGGCCTGGAACATGTCGAACACCTGCCCCACCGCCTTGCGGGCCACCTCGGCGGCCTGGGCGAGCTGCGCGCTGGCGCGGCTGACGCCTTCGGCCAGGGTCGGCCCGAAGAAGCGCTCGGCATCGGCCGCCGGATCCCAGCGCACGTTCTGCGCGATCCAGTTGAAGTCGGCCGCGAACGCGCCGTCGCCGTCGATGGTCATCGGCGGCAGCCCGCCCTTGATGACGTTGCCGGCCACCCTGGCCGGTTCGGACGCGTCGATGCGCACGTTGAGCTCGGGCGTGACGCCGGCCTCCTCGGCCGTCTCCACGCCCTCGAAGAGGCCGGCCGGCGTGATGCGCAGCGTCAGCGGCGGCGGCACCGGGATCAGCCCCGGCCAGCCGCTGACGTCGATGCGCGCGACCTTGCCGGCGTGGGCGCGCAGGCGCTCGACCGCCGGCGGGCATCCCGTCAGCACGTGGTTGGCGAACAGCACCATGCGGTTGCGCACGGCCGGAAGCCACAGATCCTGGAAAGGCAAGTCCATGCGGCGATTGTAGGTGGCGGGCGCCCGGTCGGCGCGGGGACGCGCCGGTACTCGACCCGCGCCAGGGGCGGGCCCGCGGCCCGGCCCCGCTGCCGTCAGGCGGCCGCGGCGAACCCGTTCGGGTTCGTGGACTGCCAGCGCCAGCTGTCGGCGCACATGGCGTCGAGGTCGCGGGTGGCCTTCCAGCCCAGTTCGGCCAGCGCGTTGGCCGGGTCGGCGTAGCAGCTGTCGATGTCGCCGGGGCGGCGGGCGACGATGTCGTAGGGCACCGGGCGGCCGCTGGCCTTCTCGTAGGCGGCGATCAGCTCCAGCACGCTGTAGCCGCGGCCGGTGCCCAGGTTGACCAGCAGCGAGCCGGGCGTGGACAGCAGGCGCTGCAGCGCCTTGACATGGCCCTGGGCCAGGTCCACCACGTGGATGTAGTCGCGCACGCCGGTGCCGTCGGGCGTGTCGTAGTCGTTGCCGAACACGGACAGGCGGGCGCGCCGGCCGACGGCCACCTGCGCCACGTAGGGCATCAGGTTGTTGGGGATGTCGCGCGGATCCTCGCCGATGCGCCCGCTCTCGTGCGCGCCCACCGGGTTGAAATAGCGCAGGATGCCCGACTGCCAGCCGGCCTCGGCGGCCGCCATGTCGCGCAGGATCGTCTCGCCGATCAGCTTGGTCTCGCCGTAGGGATTGGTGGCGCCGGTGGCCGCGTCCTCGCGGATCGGCAGCTTCTCCGGCTTGCCGTAGACGGTGGCGCTGGAGCTGAACACGATGCGGTTGACCGCGTTCGCGCGCATCGCGGTGGCCAGCGCGAGCAGGCCGCCGATGTTGTTGGCGTAGTAGCGCAGCGGCTGCTGCGTCGACTCGCCCACCGCCTTGAACGCGGCGAAGTGCACCACGGCGTCGATGCGGTGGCGCTGGAACACGGCGTTCAGCGCGGCGGCGTCGCCGACGCTGGCGCGCTCGAACACCGGCGTCCGGCCGGACAGTTGCTCGAGCCGATTGAGCACCTCCGGCGAGCTGTTTGAGAAATCGTCGAGGCCGACGACGTCGTAGCCGGCGGCCTGCAGTTCGAGCCAGGTGTGCGAGCCGATGTAGCCGGTGGCGCCGGTCAGCAGGATGGTTGGCATGTGATCAGCATTTGATGCCGACGTGTAGCGCCACGGCGCCGCCAGCCATGTTGTGGACATCGACGTGGCCGAAGCCCGCCGTCTTCATCATCGACTTCAGCGTCGCCTGGTCGGGATGCATGCGGATCGATTCCGCGAGGTAGCGGTAGCTCTCGGCGTCGCCGGCCACGAACTGGCCGACCTTGGGCAGCACGTTGAACGAGTACCAGTCGTAGGCCTTCTGCAACGGCGCGGCGATCTTCGAGAACTCGAGCACCAGCAGCCGGCCGCCCGGCCGCAGCACGCGAGCCATTTCGGCCAGCGCCACGTCCTTGTGCGTCATGTTGCGCAGGCCGAAGGCCACGCTGACGAGGTCGAACTGGCCGGTGGGGAACGGCAGCTTCTCGGCATCGCAGATCGTGGTGGGCAGCACGATGCCTTCGTCGATCAGGCGGTCGCGGCCGACGCGCAGCATCGCCTCGTTGATGTCGGTGTGCACCACGCAGCCGGTGGGGCCGACCCGCTTGGCGAAGGCGCGCGCGAGGTCGCCGGTGCCGCCGGCGATGTCCAGCGCCTTGTCGCCCGCTTTCAGGTTGGCCACCGCGACGGTGTACTTCTTCCAGGCGCGATGCATGCCGCCCGACATCAGGTCGTTCATCACGTCGTACTTCTTCGCGACGGAATCGAAGACGCCGCGTACGCGCGTGGCCTTCTCGCTCTCGTCGACGGTCTCGTAGCCGAAGTGGGTCTGGGTCATGTCGGGGGTCTCGGGAAAGGGGGAAGCCGTGGCCACGGATTCCTAGTGCGAATGGCAGGCGCCGCCGCCGGGTTTGACCATCTCGGCGTCGCGGTCGAGCCCGGCGGCGGCCAGGCGCTCGAGGTACTGGGCGAGCAGTTCGTCCTGCTGCGAGCCCAGGCGGTACAGGTAGTCCCAGGTGAACAGGCCGGTATCGTGGCCGTCGGAGAAGGTCGGCTTGACGGCGTAGTGGCCCACCGGATCGATGTCGACGATGACGACGTCGCGCTTGCCGGTCTGCAGCGTCTCCTGGCCCGGCCCGTGGCCCTGCACCTCGGCCGACGGCGAGTACACGCGCATCAGCTCGAACGGGATGCGGAAGGCCTGTCCGTCGTCGAACTCGATCTCCAGCGCGCGCGTCTGCTGGTGCACCGTGAGCGCAACGGGAAAGCGGTGGTCGGGAGAGGTCGGGGCCGGCATGGCGCCAGTTTATCGCGGTGGCGCGGCGCGCCGCCGCCGCAAGACCCCGGCGGCCCGATCGCGCGAGCGGTGTCGCGCGGCCGCCTCTCCCCCTTCCGGGGGGGTCGTCAACTGGTAACAAGCCGTGAGAATCGCGCACGATCGAACTTCCGCGCCCGACCGCCGTCCATGAAACGCTTCCTTCCGCTGCTCGCCCTGGTGCTGTCGATGCCGGCATTCGCAGACCTGCAGAAATGCGCCGGCTCGCAGGGCGAGATCCTGTACACCGACAAGGACTGCCCGAGCGTGGCCAGACCGGCCGCGGCGCATCCGGCGGCCGACGCGCGCGCGACCGCGGGCGGCGCCGCGCCGGTGGACGCGCCGCTGGAGATCCTCGAGACGGGCGTGCCGCTGATCATCCAGATGCCCGGCCGCTTCGCCTGGCTCGACAACGACACCCTGGCGATCACCACCTTCGCCGACGCGAACGCGAAGGCGCCGTGGATGGTGCGCAAGATCGTCGCCTACGACGTGCCCGCGCGCCGCGCCAGCCTCCTGGTGCCGCGCGGCTTCATCGACTGCGCCAACACCGCCTACAACCTGCTGGGCCTGGACATCGGCGACCTGGAGTCGCGCTTCGCGATCGGCTCGCGCTCGCCGCCCTCGGTGCAGCAGTTCCAGGTCTGGGATCCGGCGACCCGCCGGTTGGCCCCGGCACCGGCCGAGTTCAAGGCCGGCTGGCACCCGGGCGCGTGCCTCAAGCCCGCCCCCGAGGACCTGGGGCTGCACGACCTGCTGGCCAGCAGGAAGCCGGTGCGCTACCTGCAGCCCGAGCACGGCACGCTGGTGTGGGGCGTGCCGGACGACAACGGCCATCCGGGCGGCCCGACGCTGGTCACCGCCAAGAAGAAGGTGGCGCTCGCCGTGGGCATCAACGACATCTCGCACGACGTGCGCTGGCTGCCCTTCCGCAAAGCGTACCAGCTGGCGCCCGGCGTCCACGACCGTCTGCTGAACCCGCCGCGCGACGTGCCGCTGCTGACGATGGATCTCGATGGCCTGCTGGCGCGCCACGCGCTGCCCGCGGGCCTGACGCGCCAGCTCGACGCCCTCGCCGCTCCCGCCGCGGCCGAGATGGTGGCCACCCAGGCCGGCGACCTGGTGATCCAGCCGGGCATGCCCGGCAACGGCGGCGGCCTGTACCTGGTGCAGGGCGAGCAGAGCCGGCGCATCTGGTGCACGACGCGACCCGCGCCGGGCCAGGCCACCGGCATGGACGCCTGCGCGATGTCGCAGGCGCCGGTCGTGTCGCCGGACGGCTGCCGCGTGGCGTTCGACGCCCGCCCGGCCAGCGCGATCGCCAACGGCTTTCCGACCGCGCCCACGCTCAAGGTGCTCACGCTGTGCGACGCCAGCCTGCCGGCGGCGCCCACCGCGGCGGGCCGTCGGAAAGTGCGCTAAGGCCAGGCGTTCGCGAGCTCGAGGCGCACCTGGCCGGGCCCGCTCGGGCCGGTGCTGCGCCAGCCGCGCCGTTCGTAGAAGCCGCGCGCCCGGGTGTGGGCGCCGGTATCCAGCCAGAGCGTGGTCAGACCGTGCGTCCAAAGCCATTCCACCATCGTGTCGTGCAGCCGCGACCCGTGGCCCCGGCCCTCGGCGCGCGGGTCGACGAACAGGGCCCACACGTTGGCGCCGCTGGCGTCGCCGATCGCGAACGCGACGATCGCGCCGCCCTCCTCCACGACCCAGCCGCGCCCGGTCGTCTCAAGCTGGGCGATCACCTCGTCGTCCTCGATCCGCCCCGGCTCCAGCGTGTTCTCCACCACCGCGTAACGCACCCGCCAGATGCCGTCGAGGTCGGCGCGCGT
Source organism: uncultured Vitreoscilla sp. (assembly GCA_964418745.1). Classification (GTDB taxonomy): domain Bacteria; phylum Pseudomonadota; class Gammaproteobacteria; order Burkholderiales; family Burkholderiaceae_C; genus Scleromatobacter. The sequence continues at coordinate 36,426 of CAYQMX010000038.1, read as the reverse complement.
GGCCTGGCGCAGCGTCGCGGTCACGGCCGGCCGCCCCAGGTCCGCGTCAGGCCGCGGGCGCCAGCGCCGCCACCGCGCGCGCCACGCGCGCATCGAGCTCGGGCAGGCTCGTGCGCAGGCGTTCGGCGGGCGCGGGCTCGACCGCGCGCACCGCCGCTGCCCACACGGGAGCGGGGAAATGGCTGTCCCAGTCGAAGCGCGCGATCACGTGCCAATGCAGGTGCGGCACCACGTTGCCGAGGCTGGCCAGGTTGATCTTGGTGGGCGCGAGCGCGTCGCGCAGCACGCGTTCGACCGCGCCCACCACCCCCATCAGCGCGGCCTGCTCGGCCAGCGACAGGTCGCTCCACTCGGCCACGTGCGCGCGCCAGACGACGCGGTAGAAGGCGGGAAACGCGGCGTCCTGCGCGCGGATCACGCGCCAGCACACCGACTGGAACACCAGCACGCCGCCGGCCTCGCGACAGAGTTCGCAATCGGACTGGAACGCTGGCGGGGCCAGGGGCTGGAAGGTGGGCATCTTGGCGGTGGCGGGAACGGGGACCAGGGGCGGGGACCGCTCCCGGTGCGAAGGCCGGGCGCGATGCGGTATTGTGTGCCAGCCGGCATGCGCGCCGCATGCCCGCGATCCTTCGAGACCCATCCTCGCACCACCGCCGGACGCCACCACGATGACGCTGCACCGCCGTTCCCTGCTTGCCCTCGCCGCGGGCGCCCTCGGTCCCGGGGCCGCGTTCCTGGGCCCCGGTGCCCGCGCCGCCGACGCCTGGCCCAGCCGGCCGCTGCGCTGGATCGTCGCCTACCCGGCCGCCGGCGGCTCCGACTTCCTCGCCCGCCAGATCGCCCCGCAGATGGGCAAGCAGCTCGGCCAGACGATCGTCGTCGACAACCGGCCCGGCGCGGCAGGCATCATCGGCACCGAGGCTGCGTCCAAGCAGCCGGGCGACGGCTACACGCTGCTGACCGGCGACAACGGCGCGATGGTGTTCCACACCGCGCTGTACAAATCGCTGCCGTACAACCCGGCCGACTTCGTGCCGCTGGGCTTCATGGCCAGCTTTCCGCTGCTGCTGGTCGTCAACCCGGGGTCCGGCTTCACCAGCGCGGCGCAGTTCCTGGAGACGGTCCGGCGCAGTCCCGGCAAGTACAGCTACGCCTCGCCCGGCGCGGGCAGTCCGCACCACCTGGCGATGGAACTGCTCAAGCAGCGTACCGGCAGCTTCATCGTGCACGTGCCCTACCGCGGCACCGCGCAGGCGATGCAGGACGTGCTCAGCGGCCAGGTGCCGATCATGGTGGTCGACACCGCGGCCGGCCTGGCGCAGGTGCGCAGCGGCAAGCTGAAGGCGCTGGCGGTGCTGTCGAAGCACCGCATCGCGCTGCTGCCCGACGTGCCCACGCTGGCGGAGGCGGGCGGTGCGCCGCTGAAAGACTTCGAGGCCATCGCCTGGCAGGGCCTGTTCGCCCCCAAGGGCACGCCGGCGGACATCGCGCAACGCCTGAGCGCGGAGATGCGCAAGGCCATCCTCGCGCCCGACGTCAAGGCGCGCCTGGAGGCCTTCGGCCTCGAGGTGGCGCCCACCGACGGGCCGCAGCTGGCGGCGTTCATCCAGAAGGAGACCTCGTTCTGGCATGCGCTGATCAAGGAACGCCACCTGTCGCTCGATTGAGCGGCCGCGCGCGATGACCGACGCCGAAGTGGAACGCCGCATCGCGGCCTTCGTGGACAGGTTCACGCCGGCGGTCGCGGCGCAGCTGCGCGACGCCCGCCGGCGCCTGCGCGCCCGCTTCCCGCGCGGCGTGGAGATGGTGTTCGACAACTACAACGCGCTGGTGTTCGGCTTCGGGCCCACCGACCGGTCGCGCGACTCGTTCATCTCCATCGCCGGCTACCCGAGATGGGTGACGCTGTTCTTTCTCGACGGCGCCGGCCTGGACGATCCCGCGGGCCTGCTCGAAGGCGCCGGCAAGCAGGTGCGCGGCATCCGCCTGACGTCGCCGGCCGACCTCGACGCGCCGGCGGTCGCCGCGCTGATCGCCCAGGCCCTGCGGCCGCACCACGACGCGCTCGCGGCCGCGCCGCCCCTGGCCACCGTCGTCAAGATGGAAGCCGCCCGGCAACGCCCCCGCCGGCCGGTCGGCTGAGCCCCCCCCCGGCGCGAGCCCCCCATCGCGAACCCGGCGAGCCGGAATTTGGTCACGCGGCAGCCCGGCGCGTGCGCGCCGCGACGCACCGGATGTAAGCAGATGTGCTCGAATACATCGACGGATGGACCGCCCATGCAGCGCGGCCCGCCGCCGTGAGCACGAACCACAAGTCCTTGCGTCGCGGACCCCTCGCACCCCGCCGCCGCCGTCCCCCGCGCGGCCCGTGCTTTCACTCGACCGCAAGGCCCCGACATGGACTACCGAAATCCCCTGCAGCACCTGCTGCGCAACCTGCTGCCGTCGCGCGGCCGACAGAGCACCATCACGTCGGTCCCGGACTTCCTGGATACCCGCCCCGACGTCGAGCGCATGGCCGCCGCCGCCCGCCCCGCCGCGCCGCAGCAACAGCGCCAGCCCGCCGCCTGGGCCGAGTCGGCCATCGACCTGGTGCAGGGCACCGAGATCATGGAGTACCCGGACGAGACCGCCGCGGACCTGATGGACGAGTACTTCGCCAAGTCGGAGAAGCGGGCCGCCTGAGCGCCGCCTTCAGGTCGCATAGGCACGGAACGCGTCCGTGCAACCCTGGACGAACTTCGCCCGCCACGGCCGATGGTCCGCGCGCGGCCAGTCGTCCAGGATCCAGTCCAGCGACATGAACAGGCGCGCGATGACGCAGGCGTCGATCTGGCGCTCGATGTCGGTCGGCAGCGCGGCGACGCTGGAATAGCCGCCCAGCAGGGCGTCCTGCAGCGCCGCGGCCCGCGGCCGGTGATCGTGCTGGTCGGTGAGCCAGTGGCGCAGGAACTGCAGCGGGGCGGCGAGGTCGAACGCGTGCGGGCCCCAGCCGCAGTCGCTGAAGTCGATCGCGCCGGCCACGTCGCGCGAGAACACGAGGTTCCACTGGTGCAGGTCGCCGTGGAGGAAGCCATGGCTGTCGCCGGCAGCCGGCAGGCGCGCGAGTTCCGCGCCGACGCGCCCCGCCGCCGCGCCCGCGGCCGCGACGAAGCCGGCGCCCAGCGCCCCCGCGCCGGCGCGCGTGCCGCCCGCCCACGCGCCCAGGTCGCTGTCGAACGCCGGCCGATCGGTGGCGATGCGCCCGGCCTCCACCAGGCGCGCCGCGCCGCGATGCAGCCGCGCCGCCAGCACGCCCACGCGCCGCAGCCGCTCGGGCGTCAGGCCGCGGTCGTGCATGCGGCCGTCCAGCCAGGTCAGCAGCACTGCGTGGCGTGGCGCCGCGGCGGGGTCGGGTTGCCAGCGGTGCAGGAAACGGCCCTGCGCATCGGCCACGGGGCGCGGCACGGCCACGCCGTCGTCGGCCAGCGCGCGCAGCCAGGCGATCTCCGCCTCGATGGGCCGCGCGTCGACCCGGTCCGCCGGATAGATGCGCAGGGCCACGTCGCCGGCCCCGCCGGCGCCGGCCCGCAACCCGATGCGGTGGATCTCGCAGTAGACGCGGGCCACGGGCCGCACGCGTTCCGCGGCCAGTCCGCACGAGCGCAGCAACGCGTCGATCGCGTGCCGCGTCGTGCGCAGCGCCATCACGCCCTCAGACGAGGACCCGCTCGATGCCGCCCGCGTTGGCACGCTTGACGTAGTCGGGCATCCAGTTCTCGCCGAGGATCTTGCGCGCCATCTCGACGACGATGTAGTCGGCCTCGAGCAGGCCGGTCTTCAGGTCGTCGCCGTAGCGCGTGAGGCCCTGCAGGCAGCTCGGGCACGAGGTCAGGATCTTCAGGTCGGCATCGGGCGCTGCCAGGCCGCGGGCGGCCTGCAGCGCGCGCAGCGCGGTCTCGTCCTTGCGCAGTTCCTCTTCCTTGCGGAAGCGCACCTGCGTGGCGATGTCGGGGCGCGTGACGCCCAGCGTGCCGGATTCGCCGCAGCAGCGCGCGCTCTTGAGCACCGCGTCGCCCACCAGGGCCTTGACCGTCTTGAGCGGATCCTGCTGCTTCATCGGGCTGTGGCACGGGTCGTGGAACAGGTAGCCGTTGCCGGACTCGAGCTTGATGCCCTTCTCCAGCAGGTACTCGTGGATGTCGACGATGCGGCAGCCCGGGAAGATGTCCTCGAACTTGTAGCCCTGCAGCTGGTCGTAGCAGGTACCGCAGCTGACCACCACGGTCTTGATGTCGAGGTAGTTCAGCGTGTTGGCCACGCGGTGGAACAGCACCCGGTTGTCGGTGATCATCTCCTCGGCCTTGTCGAACTGGCCCGAGCCGCGCTGCGGGTAGCCGCAGCACAGGTAGCCCGGCGGCAGCACCGTCTGCACGCCGGCGTGCCACAGCATCGCCTGCGTGGCCAGCCCGACCTGCGAGAACAGGCGCTCGGAGCCGCAGCCTGGGAAGTAGAAGACGGCCTCGGTCTCGGCCGTCGTCGTCCTCGGGTCGCGGATGATCGGGACGTAGTTCTTGTCCTCGATGTCGAGCAGCGCGCGCGCGGTCTTCTTCGGCAGGCCACCCGGCAGCTTCTTGTTGATGAAGTGGATCACCTGCTCCTTGACGGTGGCGGCACCCACCGTGGCCGGCGGCGCGGCCGTCTGCTTGCGCGCGGCGAGCTTCAGCACGTCGTTGGCGGCGCGCTGCACCTTCATGCCCACGCCCACCATCGCGGCGCGGGCGAGCTTGATCGTCTGCGGGTTCGTCGCGTTGAGCATGAACATCGCCGCGGCGTTGCCGGGGCGGAAGGTCTTCTGGCCCATCTTGCGCAGCAGGTTGCGCATGTTCATCGACACGTCGCCGAAGTCGATGTCCACCGGGCACGGCGTCAGGCACTTGTGGCACACGGTGCAGTGGTCGGCCACGTCCTCGAACTCCTCCCAGTGGCGCAGCGACACGCCGCGGCGCGTCTGCTCCTCGTACAGGAAGGCCTCGACCAGCAGCGAGGTGGCCAGGATCTTGTTGCGCGGGCTGTAGAGCAGGTTGGCGCGCGGCACGTGGGTGGCGCACACCGGCTTGCACTTGCCGCAGCGCAGGCAGTCCTTGATCGACGCGCTGATCGCGCCGATGTCGGACTGCTGCATGATCAGCGACTCGTGGCCCATCAGCCCGAACGACGGCGTGTAGGCGTGCGACAGGTCGGCATGGCGGACCTCGTCGCCGAGCGCGGCCAGCGGCGCGCCGCGCAGCAGCTTGCCCTTGTTGAACCGCCCTTCGGGGTCCACGCGCTGCTTGTAGGCGGTGAAGTCGGCCAGCTCGAGGTCGGTCAGGAACTCGAGCTTGGTGATGCCGATGCCGTGCTCGCCCGAGATCACGCCGTCGAGGCTGCGCGCCAGCACCATGATGCGGGCGACCGCCTCGTGCGCGGTCTGCAGCATCTCGTAGTTGTCGGAATTGACCGGGATGTTGGTGTGCACGTTGCCGTCGCCGGCGTGCATGTGCAGCGCCACCCAGGTGCGCGCGCGCAGCACCTGCTTGTGGATGCGGCGGCACTCCTCGATGATGGGCGCGAATTCCGCGCCGGCGAACACCAGTTGCAGCGGCGCGAGCACCTGCGTCTTCCACGACGCGCGCAGGCTGTAGTCCTGCAGCTTGTCGAAGAAGGTGCGCGGCGGTTCCTCGACGTTGGCCGGTTGCAGCACGTCCAGCCCGTGCATCCAGCCCTGCCACAGCGCGCGCACCTCGCCCACCAGCCCCAGCGCGCGCGCCACGCGGTCGCCCAGCAGCTCGGCCGACGGGATGTTCTGCGTGTCCTCGCTCTTGCCCAGCGGCAGCGCACCGCCGGCCAGGAACTGCTCCAGCGCGTCGAGCAACGCGAGCTTGTTGCGCAGGCTCAGCTCGATGTTGATGCGCTCGATGCCCAGCGTGTACTCGCCCATGCGCTCCAGCGGGATCACCACGTCCTCGTTCACCTTGAACGCGTTGGTGTGCTTGGCGATGGCGGCGGTGCGCTTGCGGTCGAGCCAGAACTTCTTGCGCGCCTCCGGGCTGACGGCGATGAAGCCCTCGCCCGAGCGCGCGTTGGCCATGCGCACCACCTCGCTGGTGGCGCGGGCGACGGCGGCTTCGTCGGCGCCGACGATGTCGCCGAACAGCGCCATCTTGGGCAGGCCGCCGCGCTTGCTCTTGGTGGCGTAGCCCACCGCGCGCAGGTAGCGGTCGTCCAGGTGCTCCAGGCCGGCCAGGATCGCGCCGCCAGGCAGCCTGGCCTGCGCGAACATGTAGTCCTTGATCTCGACGATGGACGGCACGGCCTCCTTCGGGTTGCCGAAGAACTCCAGGCAGACGGTGCGCACGTGCGCCGGCATCTTGTGCACGACCCAGCGCGCGCTGGTGATCAGGCCGTCGCAGCCTTCCTTCTGGATGCCGGGCAGGCCGGCCAGGAACTTGTCGGTGACGTCCTTGCCCAGGCCCTCCTTGCGGAAGGTGCGGCCGGGGATCTCCAGGATCTCGGTGCGCTCGAGCTTCCTGCCGCTGGCATCGAAGTACTTCAGCTCGAAGCGGGCCACCGGGGCGTCGTGGATCTTGCCCATGTTGTGGTCCAGGCGCGTGACCTCCAGCCACTTCGCCTGCGGCGTGACCATGCGCCAGCTGACCAGGTTGTCGAGCGCGGTGCCCCACAGCACGGCCTTCTTGCCGCCGGCGTTCATCGCGATGTTGCCGCCGATGCAGCTCGCCTCGGCCGAGGTCGGGTCGACCGCGAAGACGAAGCCGGCGCGCTCGGCCGCGTCGGCCACGCGCTGCGTGACCACGCCGGCCTCGGTCCACACGGTGGCCACAGGGGCGTCGTGACCGGGGATGGCGACGTGCTCGACCTCGGTCATCGCCTCCAGCTTCTCGGTGTTGATGACCGCGCTGCGCCAGGTCAGCGGCACGGCGCCGCCGGTGTAGCCGGTGCCGCCGCCGCGCGGCACGATGGTCAGGCCCAGCTCGACGCAGCCGGCCACCAGCGCGGCCATCTCGGCCTCGGTGTCGGGCGTGAGGACGACGAACGGGTACTCGACGCGCCAGTCGGTGGCGTCGGTGACGTGCGAGACGCGCGACAGCCCGTCGAACTTGATGTTGTCCTTGGCGGTGACCCTGCCCAGCACCTTGCGGGCGCGCTGGCGCAGGTCCCAGACATCGCCGAAGTGCTTCGCGAAGGCGGTCACCGCGGCGCGCGCTCCGACCAGCAGCTCGGCGACGAAGGCGTCGCGCGCGGCGTCGACGCTGGGCGTGCGGCGCTTCTCGACCTCGCCCAGGCGATGGTTCAACGCGTCGATCAGCAGGCCGCGGCGCTTCGGGTTGTCGAGGAGGTCGTCCTCGAGGTACGGGTTGCGCTGCACCACCCAGATGTCGCCCAGCACCTCGTAGAGCATGCGCGCCGAGCGGCCGGTCTGGCGCTCCTCGCGCAGGCGGTCCAGGATCTCCCAGGCCCGCGCGCCGAGCAGGCGCAGCACGATCTCGCGATCGGAGAACGAGGTGTAGTTGTACGGAATTTCCCGCAGCCGGGGGGCGGCGGGATGGGTCTGCGCGAGCGACGCGGCAGCAGCCAGGGTGGTGGCAAGGGGAGCGTTCATGGGGCCTGGGCACGAGGGGAAGCGTGTCCACGCCTCGAAGTGCCGGCAGCGTGGGGTTGAATCGTAACCCAGCAGCCTGCGGCAGCGCCGCGTAGGGTCGGGGCGAACACCCCCGCGCGGGCCGGGTGTCGTGGCGGTTCTACACTGGCCGCGACAACACGCGTCCGACGCCTCGGTTTCGGGCAATCGTCGCTTCGCCGCCTGCGAAGGGCGGCCGCGGCCGCCGGTCGCGGCCCGTCCCGCCCTCGCGCTGCCCGGATCCTGCCATGACCCTGTCCGCCCCCTGGTCCTACCCGTACTGGATCGCCCACCGCGGCGCCGGCAAGCGCGCCCCCGAGAACACGCTGGCCGCGTTCCGCGAGGGCGCGGCGCTGGGTTTTCGCATGGCCGAGTGCGACGTCAAGCTGTCGGCCGACGACGTGCCCTTCCTGCTGCACGACAGCGAACTCGAGCGCACGACGTCGGGCCACGGCACGGCGGGCGAACGTCCGTGGGCGGCGCTGTCGCAGCTCGACGCCGGCGGCTGGCACGGCGCCCGCCACGCCGGCGAGCCGCTGCCGACGCTGGCGGCGATCGCCCGCTTCGTGCAGGCCAACGCGCTGGCCGTGAACCTGGAGATCAAGCCCACGCCGGGCACCGAGGCGCGCACCGGCGAGCGGGTCGCGCACGCCGCGGCGCGGCTGTGGGCGGGGGTCGCACCGGCACCGCTGCTGAGCTCGTTCGAGGTGCCGGCGCTCGAGGCCGCCGCGGCCGCCGAGCCGGCGCTGCCGCGGGCCCTGCTGCTGGACAAGCTCTGGTCCGGCTGGTTCGAGGTCGCCCGGCGCCTGGACTGCCGCGCCGTGGTCACCCACCATTCGCTGATGGACGCCGGCCTCGCGCAGCGGCTGCACGAGGCCGGCCTGCGCGCGCTGGTCTACACGGTCAACGACCCGGCCGACGTGGCGCGCATGCGCGCCGCCGGCGTCGACGGCGTGATCACCGACGAGGTCGAGCGCTACGCCGAAGCGGCCCGCGCCGCGGGCTGAGACCGGCCCGCGGCGGTCAGGGCCGCACGAGCTCGGCGCCGCCCTCGGCCTCGACGTCGGGCGGCAGCACCGGCAGCACGCGCACGGCGCGCATCACCGGGCTGCGCCACGCCACCGCCGTCAGCACCAGGCCGCAGACGCCCGAGAACGCCAGCGACGCGCGCAGGTCGACGTGCTCGCCCAGCCAGCCGCCGATCAGCGCGCCCGGCGCGGCGGGCAGCAGGATCAGCCAGCGCATGGTGCTGGTCATGCGCCCCAGCATCGGCGCTGGCGTCACCGCCTGGCGCAGCGCCAGGAAATTGATGAACATCATCACCGCGCCGACGCCGAACAGCATCAGGTTGAGCGCGAAAATCGCCACGCCCAGCGGCCCGACGGGCGCCATCGCCAGCAGCGTCCAGCCCAGGCTGCACGAACCGATGCCGATCGTCATCGAGGGCCCGGGCCCGAAGCGCTGGCTGATGCGGTGGCCGACGAGGCTCGCGAGCACCGTGCCGAAGCCCAGGCAGACGTAGCTCAGGCCCACGCTCTGCTCCGACAGCCCGAGCGTGCGGGTGGCGAACAGGATGTTGACGACCGTGGCCGAGTTGTTGCACATCTGCCAGCCACCGGCACAGCTCGCGAGCACCACCAGCAGCCGGTTGCCCAGCACGAAGCGCAACCCGGCCATCAGCTCCGACCAGAACTCCTTGGCGCCCGCGGGCGGCTTCTCGTCGACGCGGATGCCGCGCAGGATGACGGCCGAGACGAGCAGCAGCGCGGCGTCGAACAGCAGCGCGATCGGCGCGCCCAGCAGCTTGATCAGCGCCCCGGCCAGGCCCGGTCCGGCGACGTCGGCGCCCGAGCTCGCCAGCGCGTTCTTGGCGTTGGCCTCGACCAGCCGGTCGCGCTCGACCACCTGCGTCAGCACGATCTGCGCTGCGCTGCCGGCCGAGGTGTAGACCACGCCGATCGTGAACGCCACCACGTAGAGCCAGTGGATGGTCAGGCCGTGCAGCCACCACGCGAGCGGCACGCTGGCGGCCGCGAACGCGAGCGTGATCTCGCCGGCGATGTAGACCGGCAGCTTGCGCACGCGATCCAGCCAGACACCCGACGGCAGCGAGAACAGCACGAACGGCAGGATCTCCATCGTCGTCAACGCGCCCATCTGCGTGGGCGTGGCGTGCAGCAGCACCGCCGCGGTCAGCGGCAGTGCCAGCATCATGATCTGCGCGCCGAACGAGCTGGTGAGCACCGACGTCCACAGGCGCCGATAGACCACGTCGCGCAGCAGGTCGTTGGGGGCCAGCGCGAAGCGCGCGCGCAGCGCGTCCAGCATGCGCCGGGGGGCATGGGCGTCGGCCGCGACGGCGGCTCCGCTCGCTTTCCTGTTCATGTCTCTCGTCTCCCCTGTCCCGGATCACGGTGCCGCTTCGTGGGCGGCGGATGACCGGATGGTTGTCAGCGGCGAGTCCCGGATGGACGACGACTACCGCTGGAAGTCCCAGCGGTAACGGGCAAGGCCCGCGCTGCTGGGAGAACTAGATGACCGGTGCGTTTCCGGCGGTCGCCGTGGCGACCTTGCACGGACGCATCGGGTTGGCGCCGGACGGCGAGCCGCAGGACGGCGTCGCGGCAGGCGCCACGACCGGCGCGGCGCTCGGTGCGCCCACGATGCCGGCCAGGTGGCATTGCAGCCGCGAGCCGCCCAGTTGCAGCCCGATGGCGGCGACCAGTCCGGTGGCCACCACCAGCCCGCGCACGGCCGAACCGCGCTGCGCACGACGCACCGGACCGCCGCGCAGCGCGCGTCGTCGGAGGGTGGTGGTGGTGCGGGTGGTCATGGGCCTGGGCTGCGGATATTCTGCAAGGAGCATGGATGGTAGCAGCGCCGTGCATGCGCCGGCAAGCACCAAGGTGGGGGCCCGTCGCCGCGGGCCGACTACTTCGCCTCGTGCCCGCAGACGGGGCACTGGACCTTCTTGAGCGACATCCACGGAAACGCGCGCAGCCAGCGGTGGTTGCACTGCGGACAGCGGCTGGACGAGCGGCGCCAGATCAGGCCGAAGGTGACGGCGATCCAGACCACGTCCAGCGTCGTGTACAGCGCCGGCGGCGGCTCGCCGGCGACCTGTTGCCAGGCCTTGACGACCAGGAACATGGCCGCGCCGCCCACCGGCAGCCACCACCAGACCAGGCGGCGGTCGCGGCGCAGCTGGGCCAGCGTGAGCGGAGCGGCGGCCAAGCGCGTCAGCTCCGGTAGTCGGCGTTGATCTTCACGTAGTCGTACGACAGGTCGCAGGTCCACACGGTCGTCGTCGCGGCACCGCGCTTGAGGTCGATGCGCACCGTGATCTCGGACTGCTTCATCACGCGGGCGCCGTCCTCCTCGCGGTAGTCGGCGCGGCGGCCGCCGTCGGTGACCACGGCCACGTCGTCGAGGAACAGGTCGATGCGCGACTGGTCCAGGTCGACGATGCCGGCGTAGCCCACCGCGGCCAGGATGCGGCCGAGGTTCGGATCGCTGGCGAAGAACGCTGTCTTGACCAGCGGCGAGTGGGCGATCGCGTAGGCGGCCAGCTTGCACTCGGCCTCGTCGCGGCCGCCGTCGATGCGCACCGTGATGAACTTGGTGGCGCCCTCGCCGTCGCGCACGATGGCCTGCGCCAGCCGTCGGGCCACGTGCGTCACCGCGTCCGCCAGTGCCCGGCCGTCGGCGGAGTCCAGCGAGTCGATGCGCGCATGGCCGGCCTGCTGGGTGGCCATCACGACGAAGCTGTCGTTGGTGGACGTGTCGCCGTCGATCGTGATGCGGTTGAACGACGCGTCGGCCGCCTGCTTCGCGAGCGCGCGCAGCAGCGGCGCGGCGATCACCGCGTCGGTGGCCAGGAAGCCCAGCATCGTGGCCATGTTCGGGCGGATCATGCCGGCGCCCTTGCTGATGCCGGTGATCGTGACGGTGTGGCCGCCGATGGCCACCTGGGTGGACGCGGCCTTGGGCAGCGTGTCGGTGGTCATGATGCCCTCGGCCGCCTGCGCCCAGTGGGCGGCGTCCAGGTCGCCGAGCGCCGCCGGCAGGCCGGCCTCGATGCGTTCGACCGGCAACGTCTCCATGATCACGCCGGTGGAGAACGGCAGCACCTGCCGAGGCTTCAGGCCCAGCAGCGCGGCCGCGGCCTCGCAGGTGCGGCGCGCGCGGGCGAGGCCGTCGGCGCCAGTGCCCGCGTTCGCATTGCCGGTGTTGATGACCAGCGCGCGGATGCCGTCCGGGCCCTCGACGCCGGCCAGGTGCTCGCGGCAGACCTGAACCGGCGCCGCGCAGAAGCGGTTCTGGGTGAACACGCCGGCCACCGCCGTACCGGCGTCCAGCACGAAGGCGACCAGGTCCTTGCGGTTGGCCTTGCGCACGCCGGCCATCGCGATGCCCACGCGCACGCCCGGGACGGGGTGCAGGTCGGCGGATTGAGGGGCGGCAAGATTGACGGGCATGGGAAAGGCTCCTGGGTGCGTGGGCAAGGGCGCCACGCCGAGTCACGATTCTAGAAGGCGCGCAGGACGGCTCGTGCGTCGGCGCGTCGCGGGGGTCGTCGGATGCCGGCAAGAACCACGCCGGCGCGTGTCACAAATCGTGTCAGTCGCCGCCGCCGCCACAGCCGCTGCTGCAGGAACTTCCGCAGCCGCTGCTGCCGCCGTCGGCCGATGCGCCGGCGCCGCCGTCGCTGCTGCAGGAACTGCAGGACGAGCCGTCGCCGTCGCCGCGGCCCTTGCGCACGCGGCGTTCCGCCACGCCCGCCGACAGGGCGTTGACCTGCTGCTGCAGGCCGTCGAAACGCAGGTCGTCGGCCATCGCCGCGCCGCCGGCCAGCGCCACGCCGAAGGCGAGTGCCTGGCCCACCGGCGTCGTCTTCCGGTAGCGCCCGGCCGCCAGGCGCAGCGGGCGCAGCGCGCGCTCCGAGCGGGGGCTCGTGCGCGCCGCGCGGCGCGCCAGCGCGAACGCCAGGCCCGTGCCGGCCAGGGCCAGCAGCACCAGGAAGCCGATACGGTGCGAGGTACCGAAGGCGTGGAAGATGCGCTCGAATTCGACCGCCAGCACCGCGACCATGCCCAGCAGCGCGCGGGCACGGCGCGCGGGCAGCGCCGCGGCGTCGCCGGCGATGCCCGCGACGACCAGGCGACGCTCGACCTGCCGCGCGAGCGGCTGCATCGCCAGGCAGGCGAGCGTGAAGCGGATGGCGCCGTCGGTCGCGGCCCCCAGGCACGCCGCCTCGGCGGGGTGGAGGCAGCGCGGCTGCACCGCGCCGTTCAGCGGGATCGGCGGGTGCGCGCCGCGCTCGCCGGCCTTGCCCGGTGCCAGCAGCACGCCGCGTTCGGTGAGCGCGACGATCGCCGTCATCGCCATGCGTTCGGCGCCGCCGCTGAACCAGGCCGCCTCGTAGGGCTCGAGCACGTCGCGCGCGGTGGCGTGCGGGGGTGGCACGTTCGCGCGCAGGCCGCGCCAGCCCAGCAGCGAGGTGGCCAGCAACGCGACCGCGAGGAAGCTGCCCGGGCCGACCTCCTGCAGCGGATCCAGCAGCCCGCCGTTGCGCAGCAGCAGGCCCAGCGCGATCGCGACCAGCACCGCCACGACGGCCAGGCGGTGCCCGGGCCGGAGTTCGGCGGGCACGGTCCAGGCCGCCGCGGGGCGGACGCGCGGGGCGACCGGCCCGCCGGGCCGCGGCCACGCCGGCGGCGGCGCGCTGGCGCCGAAGGCACGGCGATAGGCGTCCAGCGTCTCGCCGTACATCGCCCGATGGCGCGCGCCCTCGCCCGGACGGGCGGGCTCGTGGTGCAGGAAGGCGCCGAAGACCGCGTCGCAGAACGCCTTGTAGTGCACGGTGCGCGTCAGGTGCAGGTGCCAGGCCGCGTCGACGTCGGGCGACGGGCTGACGGGGCCGCCGGCGACCTGCGTCAGCGCCAGGAAGCGCCGGTATTCCTGCGTGACGGCCAGCGCGTAGCCGAGGGTCCAGCCGTGGTCGTCGGCCAGGCGGGTCTCGAAGCCCAGCGGATCGTCGTCCGCCGACAGGCCGAAGGCCTCGATGCGTTCGAGCAGCGTGGCCGCGGAGGCGACGATCGCGTCGGACGGGGCACTGGTCACGGGAACCCTCCTTTGTTGTTCTTGTGGTCTCTTGTCCTTGTTGTCGGGCGGAGTGTCTTACGACGCACGAACGGCCGGCAATGGTGGGAAACCACATCCGTGAACGCGGCGCGGCCGAACGATTTCGGCCGCGCCGGGCGTGCAGGGAACGCACGCCGCGGCGCGCGGCGTCACTCGATGATGGAGGTGCGCGCCGCCTCGTCCTGCTGGTCGTCGGGCAGGTGGATGCTGCCGGCGTGGAAGTCGTACTCGAACACCTCGCCGTGGCGGCCCCACTCGATGACGGTCTGCAGCACGCGCTCGGCCTCGGCGGCGTCGAGGTGCTGCTCGAGCAGGCGCAGGAACGGCTTCTCCGGCAGCGCGCGCTCGGGATCCTGTTCCAGGCTGTGGCGGATGTGGGCGGCCAGCGGCACGTTCTCCAGCACCTGCTGGCCGAACAGCTGCTGGCGCAGCGCGTGGTCGCCGTCGACGTAGCGCCGGCCGGCCAGCGTCAGGTGCAGGTCGCCGGTCTGCAGGCGCGCGAGCCCCAGCAGGTCGACGGCGCGCGCCACCGGCAGCAGTTCGTCGTCGGTGAGCTCCGATTCCTCGGCCAGCTTGGGCAGGTCGGCCTCGCCGTGGAACGGCGCGCCGGCCAGCAGCTCCAGCAGGCCGTCCATGCGCGCGACGTCGGCGTCGGGCAGGCGGTCGTACAGGCGCAGGGCCTCGGGCTCCTCGGTCGTGCGGTCGGCGCGGCCGGCGCCGGCGGTCATCAGCGCGTAGACCTCGTCGATCAGCGAGCGCACCTCGGCCGAGTCGGCGTTGCGCGGGCGCGGCAGGTCGATGGCCAGCTGGAAGCGGATGCGGCCCGGGTCGCTGGCGAAGATCAGGATGCGGTCGGCCATCAGCACCGCCTCCTCGATGTTGTGCGAGACGACCAGCATCGCCTTGGTGGGCATGCCGCCCTGCGTCCACAGCTCCAGGATGTCGTCGCGCAGGCGCTCGCCGGTGAGCACGTCCAGCGCCGAGAACGCCTCGTCCATCAGCAGCACGTCGGGCTGGGTGACGAGCGCGCGCGCGATGCCCACGCGCTGGCGCATGCCACCCGAGAGCTCGCGCGGCAGCGCGCCCTCGAAGCCGGCCAGGCCGATCAGGCTGATCGCCTTTTCCGCGCGCTCGGCGCGTTCCGCGCGCGCGATGCCGCGCGCCTCCAGGCCGAGCTCGACGTTCTGCTGCACGGTCAGCCACGGAAACAGCGCGAACGACTGGAACACCATGCTGATGGCGCGCGCCGGGCCGTACAGCGGCTGCCCGCGGTACTGCACGCTGCCGCTGTCGACGCCGATCAGGCCCGCCATGATGCGCAGCAGCGTGCTCTTGCCCGAGCCGGACTGGCCGAGCAGCGCGACGATCTCGCCCTCGCGCAGGGTGAAGTCGACGCCTTCGAGCACCGGCCGCTCGCGGCCGTCCGCGGCGCGGAAGGACTTGCGCACGTCCTTGATCTGGATGATGGGGGGGCCGTATTTTTCCATGTGCGCTCGATCAGAAATGCATGCGCTCTTCGGCGATGCGGTAGAGGCGGCGCCACACGAAGTGGTTCATGCCCATCACGAAGATGCACATCACGCAGATGCCCAGCGCGATGCGATGGAAGTCGCCCGCGGCCGTCATGTGCGCAATGTAGCTGCCCAGGCCGCGCGCCTCCAGCGTCGTGTTGCCCCAGGTGACGTACTCGGACACGATGCTGGCGTTCCACGAGCCGCCGCTGGCCGTGATGGCGCCGGTCACGAAGCTGGGGAACACGGCCGGCAGCAGGAAGCGCTTCCAGCGCAGCCAGCCGGTCAGGCCGATGTTGCCGGCCGCGAAGCGCAGCTCGGACGGGATCGACGACGCGCCCGCGATCACGTTGAACAGCAGGTACCACTGGGTGCCGAACACCATCAGCGGCGACAGCCAGATGTCGGGGTTCAGGTGCCAGTGGACGATCAGCACCACGGCACCCGGGAACATGAGGTTGGCAGGAAACGCGGCCAGGAACTGCGCCACCGCCTGCAGCCGGCCCGACCACATCGGCCGCATGCCGATCCACACCCCCACCGGCACCCACACCAGCGCGGCCAGGCTGATCAGCAGCACCACCCGCAGCATGGTGGCGCAGCCGAGCAGGAACACGTGCCAGACCTCGGCGAAGCCGACCTCGGCGTGCACGAACGAGAACAGCGCCCAGACGGCGTACAGGCCGCCCGCGGCGATCAGCGCGTCCCACACGCGGGCCAGCGCGCCGCTGGCCGGATGCGGGCGGGCGCGGATCGAGGTGCCGTCGAACGAGCTGCGGAACCACGTGAAAGTGCTCTCCAGCGCGTGCGTGAAGCGCTCGCTGAGATTGGCGATGCGCTCGGTGCGGCGCGACCAGGTGAGCAGCCACGACGTGGGTGCCGTCTCCTGGCCGCCCTCCTCGAAGCGGAACTTGTCCGCCCAGGCCACCAGCGGGCGGAACAGCAGCTGGTCGTACAGCGTGATGCCGATCAGCATGCCCAGGATGGCCCAGCCGATCGCCTGCAGGTTGCGCGCCTCGATGGCCAGCGCGATGTAGGAGCCCACGCCCGGCAGCTTGATGTTCTGGCCCGAGACGGCGATGGCCTCGGAGGCGACCACGAAGAACCAGCCGCCCGACATCGACATCATCATGTTCCACAGCAGCCCGGGCATCGCGAACGGCAGCTCCAGCCGCCAGAAGCGCTGCCAGGCCGACAGCTGGAACACGCGCGCCGCCTCCTGCAGCTCGCCCGGGACGGTGCGCATGGACTGGTACAGGCTGAACGCCATGTTCCAGGCCTGCGAGGTGAAGATGGCGAAGATCGCCGCGCACTCCACGCCGAACAGGTTGCCCGGGAACATCGCGATGAAGCCGGTGACGGTGATGGCCAGGAAGCCCAGGATGGGGATCGACTGCAGGATGTCCAGCAGCGGCACCAGCACCTTCTCGGCCGCGCGCCAGCGCGAGGCCGCGGTGGCGAAGGCGAAGCTGAACAGCAGCGAGAACACCAGCGCCAGCAGCATGCGCAGCGTGGTGCGCAGCAGGTAGTACGGCAGCTGCCACGGATCGAGCGTCAGCGGGATCGCGTCGCCCAGGTGGTAGGGCCGCGTCATCTGCGCGCCGCCGTAACCCAGCAGCACCAGCCCGGCCAGCACCAGCGGCAGCAGCGCCCAGTCCCAGCGGTTGCCGGCCTCCACGACCTGGCGCGGAAAGAAATTCTTCTGGAATGCCATAGGGGCGGATTGTCGCGGCTAAACCTTGCCCCAGAAATCGAAAAGCCGCATGCGGCGCGAAACCGATGCGGCTTTGTGGGGATCACGCTCCCGTTCAGGGAAGCGTCATCAATGCGTCACGCGAGCTTTCCGTGGCATTCCTTGAAGCGCTTGCCGCTGCCGCACGGGCACGGGTCGTTGCGGCCGACGCGCGGCGTCTGCAGCGGACGGTCGTCGGCGGCCAGGTTCAGCGGGCCGGTCTCCTCGCTGACGCTGCCGTCGTCGTTCGGGTGCGTGTACTGCACGTTGCCGACCTGCTCGGCGCTCTGCTCGATCGCCTGCGCGGCCTCGGCGGCCTGCTCCTGCGTCTGCACGCGCACCGTCAGCAGCACCTTCGTGACCTCGGTCTTGACGGTGTCGATCAGCGTGGAGAACAGCTCGAAGGCCTCGCGCTTGTACTCCTGCTTCGGGTTCTTCTGGGCGTAGCCGCGCAGATGGATGCCCTGGCGCAGGTAGTCGAGGGCGGCCAGGTGCTCGCGCCAGTTGGTGTCCAGGTTCTGCAGCAGCACCATGCGCATGAACGGCGTGAACTGCTCCTCGCCGACCATGTCCAGCTTGACCTGGAAGGCGGCCTTGGCGGCGCTGACCACCATGCCGACGACGTCCGCGTCGGTGATGGAGTCGCTCTTTTCCACCATCTCGGCCAGCGGCACGTCGAGCAGGTACTCGTCGCGCAGCGCCTTCTGCAGGCCGCCGAGGTCCCACTGCTCCTCGACGCTCTCCGCGGGCACGAAGGCGCGCGTGAGGTCGTCCATCGTGCCTTCGCGCAGGTTGGCGATCTGGTTGACCAGCGACTTGGCCTCCAGGATCTCGTTGCGCTGCTGGTAGATGACCTTGCGCTGGTCGTTGGAGACGTCGTCGTACTCCAGCAGCTGCTTGCGCATGTCGAAGTTGCGCGCCTCGACCTTGCGCTGCGCGCCTTCCAGGCTGCGGCTGACGATGCCGGCCTCGATGGCCTCGCCCTCGGGCATCTTCAGGCGCTCCATGATCGCCTTGACGCGGTCGCCCGCGAAGATGCGCATCAGCGGATCTTCCAGCGACAGGTAGAAGCGCGAAGCCCCCGGGTCGCCCTGGCGGCCCGAGCGGCCACGCAGCTGGTTGTCGATGCGGCGTGACTCGTGGCGCTCGGTGGCGATGATGCGCAGGCCGCCGGCGGCCTTGACCTGCGCGTTGAGCGCCTGCCACTCGTCCTTGAGCTGCTGGATCTGGCGCGCCTTCTCCTCCGGCGCGATGGCGTCGTCGGCCTCGACGTGCTCGACCTGCTTCTCGACGTTGCCGCCCAGCACGATGTCGGTGCCGCGGCCGGCCATGTTGGTGGCGATGGTGATCGCGCCCGGACGGCCGGCCTGCGCCACGATCTGCGCCTCGCGCTCGTGCTGCTTGGCGTTGAGCACCTGGTGCGGGATGGCGGCCTTCTGCAGCAGGCCCGACAGCAGCTCGGAATTCTCGATCGACGTGGTGCCCACCAGCGCCGGCTGGCCGCGCTTGACGCAGTCGCGGATGTCCTCGACCACGGCCAGGTACTTCTCGCGCGCGGTCTTGTAGACCAGGTCGAGCTCGTCCTTGCGCTGGGTCGGCCGGTTCGGCGGGATCACCACGGTCTCGAGGCCGTAGATCTCCTGGAACTCGTAGGCCTCGGTGTCGGCCGTGCCCGTCATGCCGCCGAGCTTGGCGTACATGCGGAAGTAGTTCTGGAACGTGATCGAGGCGAGCGTCTGGTTCTCGCTCTGGATCTCGACGCCTTCCTTGGCCTCGACGGCCTGGTGCAGGCCGTCCGACCAGCGGCGGCCCGTCATCAGGCGGCCGGTGAACTCGTCGACGATGGTCACCTCGCCGTTGGAGACGACGTAGTGCTGGTCGCGGTGGTACAGGTGGTTGGCCCGCAGCGCCGCGTACACGTGGTGCATCAGCGTGATGTTGGCCGGGTCGTACAGGCTGGCGCCCTCGACCAGCAGGCCGGCCTGGGCCAGCAGTTCCTCGGCGCGCTCGTGGCCGGATTCGGTGAGCGTGACCTGGTGGGCCTTCTCGTCGACGGTGAAGTCGCCCGGCTCGATGACGCCCTCGCCGGTGCGCGGGTCTTCCTCGCCGATCTGGCGCTTCAGGTGCGGCACCACCTGGTTGATGCGCACGTACAACTCGGTGTGGTCCTCGGCCTGGCCGCTGATGATCAGCGGCGTGCGGGCCTCGTCGATCAGGATCGAGTCGACTTCGTCGACGATCGCGAAGTTCAGGCCGCGCTGCACCCGGTCCGCGGTCTCGTAGACCATGTTGTCGCGCAGGTAGTCGAAGCCGAACTCGTTGTTCGTGCCGTAGGTGATGTCGGCGTTGTAGGCAGCCTGCTTCTCCTCGCGCGACAGCCCGGGCACGTTCACGCCCACCGTCATGCCCAGGTAGTTGTACAGGCGGGCCATCCACTCGGCGTCGCGGCGCGCCAGGTAGTCGTTGACCGTGATCAGGTGCACGCCCTTGCCGGTCAGCGCATTGAGGTAGACCGGCAGCGTGGCCATCAGCGTCTTGCCCTCGCCGGTGCGCATTTCCGCGATCTTGCCCTCGTGCAGCGTCATGCCGCCCACGAGCTGGACGTCGAAGTGGCGCATCTTCAGCGTGCGCTTGCCGGCCTCGCGGACGACGGCGAAGGCCTCCGGCAGCAGGTCGTCCAGCGCGGTGCCCTGGGCCAGGCGCGCCCGGAACTCGGCCGTCCTGCCCTTCAGCGCGTCGTCGCTCAGCGCCGCGGTGGACGCCTCGAACGTGGCGATCTTCTCGACGACCTTCCTGTACTGCTTGAGCAGGCGATCGTTTCGGCTACCGAAAATCTGGGTAAGAAGCTTGGGCAACATGCGTGGGTTCTGGGCCAGGATGACAGGCCGCGGACAACGCACGGCGGCCGGTTTTGGCGGAGCCGGCTGTGAGCCGCAGGCCTGCCGGGGGGTGGCAAGCAAATTCTCGAAGACCGCCTCGCGACTTCGCACTGCGCCGCATCTGGGGATGCAACGCGCGAGGGCAAGGCCACGGCACGACGGGATCCGCGAAAACCCCGAGGGGAGCGCGGCCCGCGCACGACGGGCAGATCGACCATGGGCCGACCCCGCCCGGAACGAGGCGAAAAACGGCGAAGTGTAGCATTCGGGCCCTGTCGGCCCGGGGCGGAACCTCTCCGGCGTCAGCGGTGCTCGGCGCCCAGCGGGGTCGCCTGGCCGGCCGCCGTCTGCACGACCGGGCCGTGCGCGCCCGGCCCGGCCAGGAAGCGCTGCGGATCCTGCGGGACGCCGTCCACCAGCACCTCGAAGTGCAGGTGCGGCCCGGTGGAGCGACCGCTGGTGCCCACGTCGGCGACGATCTGGCCGCGCTTGACCAGGTCGCCCACCTTGACCAGGATCTTCGAGGTGTGGCCGTAACGGGTGGTCAGCCCGTTGCCGTGGTCGATCTCCAGCAGCAGCCCGTACTCGGGGTGCATCTCGGCGGTGCGCACCACCCCGCCGGCGGCGGCGTGGATCTCGGTGCCCACGGGCGACGGGAAGTCCAGGCCGGTATGCAGCGCGCCGCGGCCGGTGAACGGGTCGGACCGGAAGCCGAAGCCCGAGCCCACCGGCCCCTCGATCGGCCGGCTGCTGGGGATCATCAGCGTCTTCAGGCGCGACTCGAGCAGGCGCGATTCGGTGAGCGTGAGCAGGTCGTTCTGCTCGCCCGCCGCCTCGGCCAGCGCCTCCAGCGCGCCGTTGAGCTCGTCGAACCCGGGCCGGGTCATCGGCACGAACGGGCCGCCGGCGCCGCCGGCCTTGCCGCGCGTCAGGCCCGACAGGTCCTCGGGCTTGAGGCCGGCCATGCCCGAGACCCGGTCGCCCATCGCCTCGATCCTGATCATGCGCGCCTGCATGTCGCCCACCTTCCGGGCCATGGCGTCGAGGTTCTCGCGCAGGATCTTGTCGCGCTGGGCGCTCTCGTCGTGCACCACCAGCTTGACCAGCTGGCTGACGACCGGCCAGCCTTCGCGGGCGGCCTTGAGGAAGAAATAGTGGTAGATCGCGCCGGACAGCAGCAGGATGCCCGCCACCAGCAGGCACACCGACGCGATCATCTGGAACGGGCTGACGTGCACGACGCGCGTGCGCGCCAGGCCGCCGTGGGTGATCATGATCTGCATCGCTACACTCTCCAGAGAAATGGCCCCGCCGAGACCCGACAAACCCGCCCCGCCCGCCGCCACGCCGCGGCCGCGGGCGTTCTACGCGCCGCTGCCCGGCCGGCAGTCCGTGGCGCCGCTCGCGCGGCCCCTGGGCGAGAGCCTGGCCGGCGACGACAGCCTGGCCGGCCTGCTGGCCCGGGTGCGCGCCTCGCAGGCGCGCCTCGACGCGCTGGCCGACGTGCTGCCCGGCCTGCTGCGCCAGCACCTGCGCGCGGGCCCGCTCGACGATGAAGGCTGGACGATACTTGCCGCGAATTCGGCCGTCGCATCCAAGCTGCGCCACCTGCTGCCCACGCTGGCGGAAACTCTCGTGGCGAAAGGGTGGCAGGCTACTTCAATCCGCGTCAAGGTTCAATCGACGCAAGCCCCAGGTCGTTAACGAAAGAAACCGCGCCGGGCGCGGTTTCTTTCGGATCGGGGGCCGCGGAGCGGCGGCCGCTCAGAGGCTGATCGCGGCCGCCGTCGCTTCGGGGATCTCGACCAGCGACGCGTCCATCGGCGCGCCGGCCGACGACGGCTCGGTGCCGATCAGCATGTCGGGCGCGCTGGCGGCCACGGGGTTGGCCGCGTGGCGGGCCACCAGGGCCCCGGACACCGCGGCATCGAGCACCCGCAACCCACTGAACAGCAGCGACACGGCGATGACGCCCAGCACCAGCGTCATGGCCCGGTTGACGGGGCCATGGCTCATCCAGTGCGAGGCGTGCGACCAGGGGAAGTGCGTGCTCATGGGGGCTCTCCGGAAACCGCGCCGGCCGGGGCCGGTGCGGGGGTTGCGGGGACGGGCCTTACTGCGCCGGTGCCGGTGGCGGCGTGTCCGGCGTCGCCGCAGGCGCCGGGCTCGGATCCGACGGTGCCACTGTGGGCGCCGGAGGTGTCTGCTGCATTGCTGGCGGCTGAACGTCCGCTGGCGGCGTCACCGCGGCGGCGGGAACGTCCGGCGTCACCACCGGTGCGGCGGCCTTGGGCTGCGGGGCGACGCGCGGCGTCGCGACCGCTTCCGGCGCATGCCGCGGCACGCGGGCCACGGGGGCGTTGGCCACCGGCGGGGCGCTCGGGATCACGGCCTGCACCGGGGCCGGCACGGCGACGGCGGCCGGCGCGTCGGCGGTGATGCCGGCGGCGGGCGGCTGCTGCGTCATCTGCTCGGTGGCGGCGGCGGTCGCATCGGGGGCCTTGGCGGTGGCCGCGGCTTGCGCGACCGGATCGGGCAGGACCGGCTTGGTCACCTTGTTGGACGGCGCCAGCAGCACGATGGCCAGCGCCACGCCGCCGACGAGGGCCGCGCCCAGTGCACCGATG
The DNA here is from genome assembly GCA_964418745.1 of uncultured Vitreoscilla sp. GTDB lineage: Bacteria > Pseudomonadota > Gammaproteobacteria > Burkholderiales > Burkholderiaceae_C > Scleromatobacter. The sequence continues at coordinate 13,873 of CAYQMX010000038.1, read as the reverse complement.
GCCGCCTTGGGCACGCCCTTGGAGGAAGCACCCGGCTGCCAGTCGGGCGTCGGCCCGTCGGCGAGCGCTGCGGCTTCGTCGGAGACTCCGGCGGTGCGATAGGTGGCCGCGGTGGCGGGGCGGGGGCGAACCTGGGACGACTCCGAACGCACGTTGCGGTCAGGGAGGCCAGTCGCGAAGTGGGGGGTGGTGTAGGTAGTCATGGCTCCACGGTACGCCCCGACCCGCGCCGTTTCCATAGTCCAACGAGCCGATCGCCGGTAGGCCTTGACCGACACCGGCCGCACGGCTTGATACAAATGAGGCCTGCCGTCGTGTAGGCGCCGTCCGACACGGGGTGGGGTGCTCAGCCTATGGCGGGGCCACCCATGCCTGAGCAAACTGACGCTACGGCAGACGAGCGCCCGCCAGCGCAGTCGCCCAACGGACACCCGGCTGGTCGGAGGCGCACATGGACAACTTTCCCGCAGGACACGCGAACGACGCGACGATCGATCACGGCGCCATGTTGGCCATCGGCGCGATGTTCGACATGCTCCACGACGACGACAACCTCGGCGACGAGGCCCCGTTCCCGTCCACCTGGCTGCATCTGACCTCCGGAGACGCGCCGCACGACTGACTCGAGCGGACGTGCTGCGCGGCGCCACGGATGCGCCGCAACGGAGGCGCCGCGAGCGAGCGCCCCGCCTGGCCGGGATGCGTTCCGGTCGTTGCACAATGTGGAGCATTGGGTCGCGCCGGCATCCTCGGCGGACCGGCTTGTGGCATGTCGAACCTGTTGGCATTCGTCGTCGAGGACAGCCCGGTGATCCAGGAAAACCTGATCGCCGCGCTGGAGGAAATGGCCCCCGTGAAGGTGGTGGGCACCGCCGTGGACCAGGCCGGCGCCTTGAACTGGCTCACCAACGAGGCCAACCGGTGCGACATCGCGATCATCGACATCTTCCTGCGCCAGGGCTCCGGCATGGGCGTGCTGCGGGCGCTGCACGAGGCCCGCGCGCCGTTCGAGCGCGTGGTGCTCACCAACTACGCCACCGCCGACATCCGGCGCCAGTGCCTCGCGCTCGGGGCGAGCGCGGTGTTCGACAAGTCGGGCGAGATCGACGCGCTGGTCGACCATTGCGTGGCGCGCGCGGCGCGGACCGCCTGAACGAACATGCACGCTGTCTCGCGCGCCGAACGCCGTGCGGCTGCTCGACAGTGACGGGCCTACTGGATCAGGCCGTTCTTCAGCGCGTAGTACGTGAGGTCGCTGTTGGTCTCGAGCTGCAGCTTCTCGAGGGTGCGCGCGCGGTACGTGCTGACCGTCTTGACGCTCAGGAACATGCCCTCGGCGATCTGCCCCACCGTCTCGCCCTTGGCCAGCCGCAGGAACACCTGCAGTTCGCGCTCGGACAACTGCTCGTGCGCCGGCCGGTCGCCGGCGCCGGCGGCGCCGTCGGCCAGCATCTCGGCCACCTGGGCGGTGATGTAGCGCCGGCCCATGGACACCGTGCGGATGGCCTTGACGATCTCGTCGGGATCGCAGCCCTTGTTGAGGTAGCCGCTGGCGCCCTGGCGCAGCAGCGTCGTGGCGTAGTGCGTCTCGGGAAAGCCGCTGAGGATGAGCACCGGCAGGTCGGGACGCCGCGCCTTGATGGCGGCGAGCGCATCGACGCCGCTCTGGTCGGGCATGGACAGGTCCATCAGCAGGACGTCCAGGTCGCCGCCACGGACGAGCTCGAGGGCTTCGCGGCCGTCCGCGGCCTCGCCGGTGACGCGCAGGTCGACATGGTCCGACAGGAATTGCCGAAGGCCGGCGCGGACGATCGCATGATCGTCGACGATCACAACGCGAATCATGTAGTCTCCCGCGGAATCGATGAACTTGAATTCAGGTCGGCGCCTTGCCGGAACGATCGGCCGGTTCGCCTCGAGGATCGACGCGAGGCCGCGATGGACGCGGGCGACGGACCGATTGATTCAAGTGTAGCGGGGAACCCGACATGTCATTCCTGAGGACGCTGGAAACCGCGCGACGAAGTCGCTTCGCGGCTCCGGTCGCGCTCCTGCTCGGCCTGGCCGTGCTCCTGACCAACGAGATCGGCCACCAGCGTGCGCTGGCCGTGATCGCCAGCCGCGAAGCGCTGCTGGAGGCGCGCGTGGAGGTCAGCCTGCTGATGCGCGAGGTGATCGCGGCCGAATCGGGCCAGCGCGGCTACCTGCTCACCGGCCGCACCGAATACAAGGAGCCGTATACGCGCGCCGCGGCGCAGGTGCAAGGCCAGCTCGCCCGGCTCGCCCAGATCTATTCGGCCTGGCCCGATCGCCGCGCCGACGTGCGCAAGCTCGACGAGCTGACGCGCCAGCGCATGTCGGAACTCGACACCACGGTGACCATGTTCGAGAACAAGGCCACCGAGGGCTGGCGCGACCTCGTGCTGACCGACATCGGCCGCGAGACGATGCTCGCCATCGAGGGCCAGGCGCGCAACATGGCCCGCGTGGAGACGACCCGCATCGACGAGTCGCGCGAGCTGCTCACCGAGACGCTGCTGTTCAGCCGCATCGGCATCGCGGCGCTGGTGGTGCTGAGCCTGGCCGCGCTGCTGCTGTACGCACGCCAGGCGCGCCGCTTCGACGACGAGCGGCTGGAACGCGCCGCCGCGCTGCGCTTCGAGCGCGACCGGCTGGAGGTCGAGGTGGAGCGCCGCACGCGCGAGATCACGCAGATCGCCACCCACCTGCAGACCGCGCGCGAGGACGAGCGCAGCAGCCTGGCGCGCGAGCTGCACGACGAGCTCGGCGGGCTGCTGACCGCCGCCAAGCTCGACGTCGCGCGCATGCGCAGCCGGCTCGCCGCCGCGCCGCCCGAGGTGCTCGAACGCATGGTGCACCTGGTCAAGACGCTGGACGAGGGCATCGCGCTGAAGCGCCGCATCATCGAGGACCTGCGGCCCTCGTCGCTGAACAACCTCGGCCTGAAGGCCGCGCTCGAGATCCTGTGCTCCGAGTTCGCCGAACGCAGCGAACTGGAGATCGACACCGAGGCCGAGGAACTGCCGCTGGACGACGCCGGCAAGCTGACCGTCTACCGCCTGGTGCAGGAGGCGCTGACCAACGTGGCCAAGTACGCCAGTGCGTCGACGGTGCAGGTGCGCGTCGCCGCGCAGGGGGCGTGGGCCGACGTCGAGGTGCGCGACGACGGCGTGGGCTTCGATCCGACCGCGGCGCGCGCCTCGGCGCACGGGCTGGCCGGCATGCGCTTTCGCGTGCAGTCGGGACGCGGTGAGCTCAAGATCCGGTCGCGGCCGGGGCACGGGACGACCATCCATGCGCGCCTGCCGCTGCCCGAGCCCGTATCGGGGGCCGGCGATGCCGGCGCGGACCTGGCGGCGCTGATCGGGCCGGGCGCGTTCCCGCAGCCGCCTGCGAACGTCGGTTAGCGCGCCGCCGGCCAGGCACGCTGTCGGTGCCGTCCGACACCGGGACCCGGCCTGCGCCTATCGTGCTCGAGCGTTGCGCGCCCTATCGTTGGCGTACCGTATCCACAACGTCCCGAAGGAGTTCCCCATGATCACTCGTCTCGCCATCGCCGCCATGATCGCCGCCACCACGCTGGTCACCGCCACCGGCTGCGCCGTCGAACGCCACCAGGAAACCGTCGGCGCGTACGTCGACGACTCCGCCGTGACCACCAAGGTCAAGGCCAAGTTCGCCGAAGATCCGACGGTCAGCGCGATGGCCATCAAGGTCGACACGATGAAGGGCGTCGTGCAGCTGTCCGGCTTCGCCAAGTCGACGGAAGAACGCATGATGGCCGAACGCCTGGCGCGCGACACCAACGGCGTCACCGCCGTTCGCAACGACATCATCGTCAAGTAATCGCGGCACCCCGGCGCTCGCCCGACGCGGGCGCCGACGCCATGGGAAATGCCCCGCAGCGCGGGGCATTTTCACGTTGGACGAGCGCGAAAGCGATGCGCGCCGGCCGCCCGCGGGACGCGGGACGCGCCGACATGACGGCGTGCCGCAGTCCTGCGCCGGCGCGACGCCGTCAGTGCCGCACGTGCTCCGGCGGCGCGTAGCGCAGGCCGATCGCGATGCGGCCGGTCCAGTACACCAGGCGCCCGGTGCCGGGCAGGGCCACGGGGCCGACGTAGCCCGGGGGCACCCAGCCCTTGTCGAAGGGCGCGGGATGGGATGCCGGCAACTTGCCGTGCGTGCCGATGGCGGAAATCATGGCTCACCTCCTTGGGGTTCAGCCCCTCATCGGCAAGAAGCGAGCCCGGCGGTGGAGTGACAGGATGCTTCCGCGGCCATCCCCAGAAACACACGTGGCGCGCTCGTCAATGAGGTCTACGATCGGCCTCATCCCGCCTGACGCTCGAGGAGACGCGCGTGGATCGCAGCGAGATCATCACCGACGAGTCCGTGGAATTCGTCCGGCAGGCCGACGGACGCTGGCGCTGGCATGCGCGCACGCCCGCGGCGGCCGATCTGCTGGGAACCGCGGTGGACGCGCCGTCGATGCTGTCGTTCCGCACGGCCATGGAGGCGGCCGCCGACGTGGCGGTGCACGCCGACGCAGAACGCGACGCCACCGGCCGCCACGTGATGACGCGCGACTACATCCGCCGCATGATCAGCGCCATCGCCCTGCCCTGCGAGACCTGCGCCAACGTGTTCTTCGGCGCTGTCTACTGGCACGCGCGCGACGTCGACGGCGCCAACTGGGGCGTCGACATCATGAACGGCTCCGGCGACCAGGATGCCTGCCTGGCCTGCGTGGCCGATGCGCGCGAACAACTGCGCCGGCTCTACGCGCTCGTCGACGAAGCCTGAAGCGACCGGTCGCCTCCGAGGCGGCGCGGTGTCCCCGCGCAGCAACGGTGTGCCGCGCATCTCGTGGTAAACACGCAGGCGTTGCGGATGACACTGCCCATGAATGACTGACCAACCCTTCTCGGTACTCGTTGTCGGCGGCGGCGCCGGCGGACTCGAACTGGCCTGCAAGCTGGGCCGCAAGTGGGGCCCCGAGCGCGTGGCGCTGGTGGACGCCAAGCTGTTCCACATCTGGAAGCCCTCGCTGCACGAAGTGGCCGCCGGCACGCTGGACATCCACCAGGAGGGCCTGTCGTACCAGATGCTGGCCCACGACAGCGGTTTCTCGTTCATCTACGGCGCGATGACCGGCCTCGACGCGGCGGCACGCGCGCTGGTGGTCGGCGCCGTGCTGGATGGCGCCGAAGAGGTGCTGCCCGAGCGCCGCATCGGCTACGAGACGCTGGTGCTGGCCATCGGCAGCGTGTCCAACGACTTCGGCGTGCCGGGCGTGGCCGAACACGCGTTCTCGCTGGACGGCCCGCACGACGCGGAGCGGTTCCGCCTGCGCATGCTGCAGCTGCTGTCGCTGGTGGAGGCGCGCAAGCGCCACGACCCGATGGCCGCGCTCGACATCGTCATCATCGGCGGCGGCGCCACCGGCGTGGAGCTGGCGGCGGAACTGCGCGAGGCGAGCTCGCTGCACGCGCAGTACGGGCTGCGCCACATCGACGCCGGGCGCGACGTGCGCATCCGCATCCTCGAGGGCGCGCCGCGCCTGCTGGCGCCGCTGGCCGAGAACGTGGCGGCGGCGGCGACGCGCCTGCTGGGCCTCCGCCATGTGGCGGTCAACACCTCGTGCCGCGTGGTCGCCGTCGATGCCGACCGGGTGACGGACGCCGACGGCAACGTCTACCCCGCCGACCTCTGCGTGTGGGCCGCCGGCATCAAGGCGCCGCCGCTGCTGGCCGAGGTGGGGCTGCCGGTGACCCGGGGTGGCCAGGTCAAGGTGGACGGGCAGCTGCGCGTCGAGGGCGTGCCGGGCGTGTTCGCCTTCGGCGACTGCGCATGGTGCCCGCAGGCGGGCGGCAAGGCGGTGCCGCCGCGGGCCCAGTCGGCCCACCAGCAGGCGGACTACCTCTACGCGCTGCTGCAGCTGCCGGCCGGCGCCGACCCCGGCGCCCGGCCGCCGTACGTGTTCCACGACCATGGCTCGCTCGTCTCGATCGGCTCGAGCGCGACGGTGGGCAGCCTCATGGGCAACCTGTTCCGCTCCACGACCTGGTTCGTCGAGGGCCTGTTCGCACGCATGGTCTACGTCAGCCTGCACCTGATGCACCACCGGGCGGTGATGGGCACGCTGCGCACCGCGGTTCTCGCGATGGCGCGCTTCCTGGTCAAGCGGGCGCGACCGCTGGTCAAGCTGCACTGACGCTCAGGCGAACGTCGCGCCGGCGGGCTCGCCGGCCATCGTGGCGAGGCCCTCGTCGGCGCCGGCCATGCCGTAGACGACGCCGCCCAGCAGAACGGCGGAGATCACGGCGCTGGCCACGCCCCCGGCGAGGCGCTGGCGGCGCGGCAGGCCGCGCGGGCGGTTGGGTGCCTGGTCGGTGCTGGCGTTGGGCGGGGCGATGGGGGTGCGGTCGGTGGTCATGGCGGTCTCCTGCGGGGGGTGGTGGGTGGACGGGATGGCGAGGCGGGCCGGCGCATCAGGCGCGGGCAGCGGACGCGGCGGACGCGCGGGCGACGAGCGGCGCGGCGGCGGCGTCCGTGGCGGTCATGCCCAGCACGACGCTGCCGAACAGGGCCACCGTCACCGCCACGCTGGCGAGGGCGGAGCCGATGCGCGGACGGCGCGGCAGGCCGGACAGGCCGCTGGCGGGACGGGCGGCGGATTCGGTGGTGGCGGTGCTGTTGGCGTTGTCGGCGGTGGCGTTCATGGCGGCTCCTGGGTGGGTTCGTTGGGGTGAACGAACTGTCGCGGACCGCGCTCGCCGCGTCATGAAAGCGCCGTGAACCGTTCTGAAAAGTTGTGAACCCGCGCCGGCGTGGCGTCATCGCGCCGCACTCGTTCGTCCTGTCGCGGCGGCGGCCAGACCCTGCTACGCTGGGCCATCCCGCCCGCCATCGAGGCTGCGTCCGCCATGGATCCGTCCGCCCACTCGCTGAAATTCGGCCCTGCAGGCCGGTTCGAGCTGCAGGCACACGAGCGCCGGCTGCTCGTCGACGGCGTACCCGCCAACCTCGGGGCGCGCGCCTTCGACCTGCTGCTGGTGCTGGCCGCGCGGCCCGCGCAGCTGCTGACCAAGCACGAACTGATGGACCAGGTCTGGCCCGGCGTGATCGTCGAGGAGAACAACCTGGCGGCGCAGATCAGCGCCCTGCGCAAGGTGCTGGGCGGCGAGCTGATCGCCACCATCCCGGGTCGCGGCTACCGCTTCACCGCGCGCACCGAGCCGGCGCCCGAGGCCGCCGCGGTGGCCGTCGCGCCGCCGGCAGCGGCCGACGACGCGCACCTGTACGCCGAGCGGCCGACGCTGCGCACCAACCTGCCGGAACGCCCGCCGCCGCTGATCGGCCGCGGCGGCGACCTGGCTGCGCTCGCGGCGCTCGTCGACGCGCACCGCCTGGTCACGCTGGTGGGCGCCGGCGGCATGGGCAAGACGCGGCTGGCCCAGGCCTTCCTGCACGCGCAGCGCGAGGCCTGGCGCCACGGCGTGTGCTGGATCGAGCTGGCCACGGTCACCGACGGCGCCGCGCTGCCCGGCGCGATCGCCTCCGCGCTGGGCGTGCGACCGCCCGCCGGCGAGCCGCTGGTGGGCCTGGCAGGAGCGCTCGCGCCACTGCAGATGTTGGTCGCGCTGGACAACGCCGAACACCTGCTCGACGACGTCGCCCGCATCGCCCACGCGCTGCTGGACAAGGCACCGGGGCTGCGCATCGTGGTCACCAGCCAGACGCCGCTCAAGCTCGCCGCCGAACGCGTCTACCGGCTCGAGGCGCTGGCCGTGCCGCAGGGCCCGCTGCCGGCCGCGCAGGCGGGCGAGTTCGGCGCGGTGGCGCTGTTCGCCGAGCGCGCCCAGGCCGCCGACGCGCGCTTCGCGCTCACCGACGCCAATGCCCCCGCGGTGATCGCGCTGTGCGCGGCGCTGGACGGCCTGGCGCTGGCCATCGAGCTGGCGGCCGCGCGCGTGAGCATGTTCGGGGTGCAGCGCCTGGCCGCGTCGATGCAGGACCGGCTGCAGCTGCTCACGTCCAGCCGCGACCGCGCCGCCCCGGCGCGCCACCAGACGCTGCGCGCCGCCGTCGAATGGAGCCACGGCCTGCTCAACGAGCGCGAGCAGACCGTGTTCCGCCGCCTGTCCGTGTTCGCCGGCAGCGCGTCGCTGGCCTTGATCCAGCGCGTGGTGGCCGACCCGCCGCAGGCCGGCGGACTGGACGAGTGGACGGTGCTGGACGCGCTGTCCGGCCTCGTCGACCGCTCGCTGGTGGCGGTGCTTGGCAGCGCCGACGACGCGCAGCCGCGCTACCGGCTGCTGGCCTCGCCGCGGGCGCTGGCGCTCGAACAGCTGCAGGCCGCCGGCGAGGAACCCGCGCTGCGGCAACGCCACGCGCTGGCGCTGGGCGCGCTCTACGACGAACACTGGCACACGCGCCACTCCGGCGTCATGCGCGTCGACGAATGGAAGCGCGAGGTCGAGCTCGACGCGCCCAACGCCGCCGAGGCGATGGCCTGGGCCGTCCGCGCCGGCCTGACGGACTGCGCGCTGGCGATCGGCGCCACCTGGCTGCACGCGATGAACCGCTTCATGCACGCCGACCGCATGGGGCTGGCCGACACCTGCACCACGCTCGCCGCGCTGGCCCCCTCGCCCGAGTTGCGCATGCGCGCCGCGCTCGCCACCGCGCGCGCGTGGACGAACCCGCGCAAGCGCCGGGCGTTCGCCGCGGTCGACCGCGCGCTGGAGCTGGCGCGCACGATCGACGCCGGCGCGCCCGATCGCTGGCTGCTCTATCGGGCGCTGGGCCAATGGGTGGTCAGCGGCTCGAGCCTGGCCGACATGCCGCCCGCGGACCTGGTGGCGGCGCTGGACGAGCTGGACCGCATCGAGGATCCGGCGTGGCCGCCGCACCGGCTCGACATCGGCCTGGAGGCGCACTCGTTCTTCCTCAGCCGCTCCGACGCCGGTCCGGAGGCGGCCACCGCGCGCCTGGCGCTGATCCGCCGCACCGCGACCATCGCCGCGCAGCTGGGCGACGACCTCGAGACCTCGCTGAACAACCTGATGGACGCCGAGCTGGCCTCGGGCGACGTCGACGCCGCGGCGCGCACCGGCCACGCGCTGATCGAGCAGCTCTCGGGTTCGCGCAACGAGCACATCCTGGCCTACGCGCGGTTGAATCTCGGCGCCTGCCACCTGGCGCTCGACGAGACCGAACCGGCGCGGGCGATGCTGCTGGCCGCCTGGGCCAAGGCCACCGCGTTCGAGATGCAGCCCTACTGCGCCGACTACCTGGCGCTGCTCGCGGCCCTGGAGCAGCGGCCGCGCGCCGCGGCCTGGCTGGCCGGCTATTCGGACGAGGGCTACCGCGCCAAGTCCGAGGGGCGCGAGCGCAACGAGGCTGCGGCCAGCGAGCGCGTGCGCGCGCTGGCGGTCGCCGAGATCGGCGTGGACGCGTTCGAGAACGCGCGCGCCGGCGGCTGCGCGCTGACCGACGACCAGGTGGCCGCCCTGGCGTTCGCCACCGTCGACATGGCCTGACCGCCGCCCGCGTGTCGGCGCCGACGCGGCGCCCTCACACGCCAGCAACGCGGCCGCCGCAGCATGGCCCTCCCCTGCCGACACGCGCCCGCGGGCGCCCCGCCGTGACCCCTGCCGACCTGCCCGTCCCCTCGCCGTCCGCGCGCCGCCGCGCGACGCTCGCCACCTTGCTGGGCCTGGCCGTCGCGGCGCCGGCTGGCGCCCAGATGGGGGGACCGGGCGGCGGCGGTGGCGGCGGCCACGGCGGCCGCGGCCCTCAGCAGGACGGCGGCCGTCCCGACAAGGATCCGAAGGACGCCCGCCCGGGCGCCGGCGCGCTGCCGCCCGACCTGGTGGCGGCCTTCGCGCGGCGCCTGCGCGAGGGCGCGCCCGAGCTGGCGCTGGCGCCGTCGCAGCAGGCAGCGTGGCGCGACTTCGTCGTTGGCCTCGCGGAGGTCGGCCAGCACAACGAGCGCCGCCTGCAGCGCATCCTGTGGCGCAGTGCCAGCAGCGTCAGCGCGGTCGCGCCGCTGAAGTCCTTCATCGACGCCGAGGTCGACGAAGGCGAGGGCCGCCAGCAGGCGCTGGCCGAGCTGCAGCAGGCCCACGACCGGCTGGACGCGCAGCTGGACGAGCGCCAGCGCTCGGTGCTCGCCAACCTGTTCGTGGCGACGCGCAGCGAACTGGCGGCCGAGCGCGGCCGATGATGCGCCGGCTCTGCTAGGCTCGGCCACGCGCGTCCAGGGCGGCACTCCTGCCGCGACCCGTCGCGCGCCGGAAGGATCGCCATGGCCACGCACGACAGCGACTGGGCTCACGAGGCGCGCCGCGGCCGCGCCGGGCGCTGGCGGGGCTTGCTGGCCCTCGCCGCCGCGGCACTGGCGCTGGCGGCCTGCGGGAGCAGTGGCGGCGACGGTGGCGGCGCCGTGGCGTCGCGCCAGGCCAACCAGCCCGTCGCGGTGGCCACGGCCACGCGCTTCGCCAGCGCCACCGGCGGCAACTGGCACATGTGCATGCTGGCCACGGACGGCCGCACCCTGTGCTGGGGCAGCAACGAACGCGGCCAGCTGGGCGCCGCCTCGACGCAGCGCTGCATGGACGGCAACCTCGATTGTTCGACCACGCCGCTGGTGGCGGCCGGCGGCGCGGCCTACACGCAGATCGTCGCCGGCGACCTGATCACCTGCGGCCTGGGCGCGGCCGGCGCGGCCTCATGCTGGGGCATGGACCTGGGCGGCCAGCTGGGCGACGGCGCTGCGACCAGCAGCACCAGCCCGGTGGCGGTCGCGGGCGGCCACGTCTTCACGGCGCTGGCGGCGAGCGCCTCCACCGGCCTGGCCTGCGGCCTCACGGCAGACGCGAGCGTCTGGTGCTGGGGCACCGGCTTCGGGTTCGGCACCAAGGGCCCGGCCGCGTCGACGACGCCGCTGCGCTGGGATGCCGTCAGCGGCAGCGTGGCCTGGACCCGGCTGACGATCGGCCAGGGCCACGCCTGCGGCCTCGACGCGGCGGGCGCCGCATGGTGCGTCGGCAGCGCCTCCTACGGCCTGCTGGGCGACGGCGCCGGCGTGGCCTCGGCGACGCCGGTCGCGGTAGCCGGCGGCCACGTGTTCCGCGACATCGCCGCCAGCATCCAGCACACCTGTGCGCTGGCCCAGGACGGCCAGGCGTGGTGCTGGGGGCTGGGCGGCGGCGTGGGCAACGGCGCCGCGACGGCCGCAATCCAGGGCACGCCCGTGGCCGTCACGACCGACCAGCGCTTCGCGAGCATCGCCGCAGGTCCCGAGCGCAGCTGCGGGCTGACCGCCGACGGCCATGCCTGGTGCTGGGGCGACATGGCCGGCGGCGCGCTCGGCAGCGGCGACGACCAGGCGCACACCACACCGGTGGCGGTGGCCGGCAACCACCGCTTCATCAGCCTGGCGATGAGCAACGTCGATACCTGCGCCATCGACACCGATGGCGCGGCCTGGTGCTGGGGCAGCAACGACACCGGCGCGCTGGGCATCCCGCCCTGAGCGTCAGCCGAGCGCGGGCTGCTGGCGCAACGCCTCCAGGATGCCGTTGCGCGCCTGGTCGAGCGCATCGCGCATCTCCTCGGGCATGCGCGTGGCCAGGGTGATGTCGAGCAGGCCGTCGATCGCCTTCGAATAGAACGCCGCCAGCGCGTTCGGGTTCGGGTGCTGGATGAACAGGAGCTTGACGGCCATCTCGAGCGCGACGATCTGTCCCGAGAGCCGGGCGTTCTCGATGCGTTGCTGCTCGAACAGGTCGGTGAGGGGGCTGGTCATGGTGGGGCGCGAGAGGGAGGCGGGGACGCCATGCTCCCACGTCCGTGCCGCCGTGGCGAATCGTCGAGCGGGAAAGAGGGCCCGCGCGGACGGATCGACCGCGCCCTGCGCCGACCGCGATTCTCGAAACATCTTGAAACGGTTGGCCGGGTCGCGACACCCGCGCCGCGGGCTGATGCTGGACACTGCGCGGGACGCATCGGAGGGGCCGATGCGCAGCCGCGCCCCGCACGGGCGCCGGCTGGACGAGCAGCACAGGAATGTCGCACCACCGGCGCGACGTCCGCCAACACGCCCGAGGCAAGGGCGACAGTCGATTGGATCCAGCAGACAAACGCGCCGACACGCCCGATCACGATCGGGTGCGCGCCACCGACGCGCCGATCGGCGAGCGGCGCCGGAGCCGCCGCGACCCCTGGCGCCAGGAGTCGCGGCGGCGCGATCGCGAACGCCGCGTCGAGCGCAGGCGGATGGCCGACGCGATCGTGTTCTCGATCGTCGTGCACGTGCTGCTGTTCATCCTGCAGTTCGACGCCCCGGGATTCGGTTCGCCGAAGATCGCGCTGCCCCTGCACGAACGCCGCATCCAGGCGCCGGACCTGGTCGTCGTGCTGGCACCGTCGCCCGGCGATGCCGCCCCGTCGAAGCCGCCTGACGTCCGTCCGACCGTGCCGGTGCCGCTGCTCGCGGCCAGCCCGGCGCCGGCGGGCGCCCGCGCGCCGGACGCCTGGACGACCGCCCTCGCCGCGCCTGCGCCTGCGCCTGCGCCTGCGCCTGCGCCTGCGCCTGCGCCCGCACCGGCACCGGCACCGGCACCGGCACCGGTACCCTTGCCGGCGCCACGCCCAGTTGCTCCGGCGGCCCCCGCGACCCGGGCTCCACGCCCCGTGGCCACCCGCCCGGCAACGCACCCGACGGCGCGTGCGGAGCCCCGCGCCGTCGCGGCGCCGACGCAACCCGTCCGGCCGCCCGTCCCACCGCCACCGCCGCCGCCGCCGCCGAAGGCGCCTGTCGAACCGCTCGTCCCGGACGCCGTGTTGGCGGTCGACGACCCGACGCGGGACAAGATCCCGCTGCCCAGCGCGGAACCGCGTCCGCCGCACGCCGGCGCCTCGAGCCCGGACGACGCGGCCAGCCAGGCCCGCCGCCTCGCGCAGGAGCAGGCCGAACGGGCCGAACGGGCCCGCGAGGAGGCTGCACGCCAGGCCACGCTGCGGTTGCAGGCCGAAGCCGCGGAACAGGCCGCACGCGACGAGGCCCAGCGGCAGGAGGCGGCCAGGCAGGAAACCCTGCGGCAGCAGGCCGCGCAGCGCGCCGCCGAGGCGCAGGAAGCCGCGCGCCAGGAGGCCGCGCGGCGCGCCGCCGCCGAGGCGGCGCACCAGGAAGCCCTGCGCCAGGAAGCCGCGCAACGGGCCGCGGCCGCGGCGGACGCAGCACGCCAGGAGGCCATCCGGCAGGAGACCCTGCGCCAGCAGGCCGCGCAGCGGGCCGCCGAGGTCCAGGAGGCCGCGCGCCAGGAAACCCTTCGCCAGGAAGCCGCGCAGCGGGCCGCGGCCGCGGCGGACGCGGCCCGCCAGGAAGCCATCCGGCAGGAAACGCTGCGCCAGGAGGCCGCGCAGCGCGCCACCGCCGCCGAGGCCGCACGGCAGGAGGCCGCACGCCAGGACGCGCTGCGCCAGCAGGCCGCTCAACGCGCCGCGGCGGAGGCGGCCCGCCAGGAAGCGGCACGCCAGGAAGCGCTGCGGCAGCAGGCCGCGCAGCGCGCCGCCGAGGCCCAGGAGGCTGCGCGCCAGGAAGCCCTGCGCCAGGAGGCCGCGCAACGCGCCACCGCCGCGGCCGAGGCGGCACGCCAGGAGGCGTTGCGGCAGGACGCGCTGCGCCAGCAGGCGGCTCAACGCGCCGCCGCCGAGGCGGCCCGCCAGGAAGCGGCACGCCAGGAAACACTGCGCCAGCAGGCCGCGCAGCGCGCCGCCGAAGCCCAGGAAGCCGCGCGCCAGGAGGCCGCTCGCCAGGAAACACTGCGCCAGCAGGCCG
>CAYQMX010000037.1:0-50404 GCA_964418745.1 uncultured Vitreoscilla sp. | reverse complement strand
AGCGGCGGGCCGGCGCGCCAGCCGGGCAGCGACCAGCCCGCGCGGCGCGGGGCCGCGGCCGACACGGGCGCGGGCGCAGCGACGTCGCCGGCCAGTCTTGCGCGCATCCGCGCCCAGCCGTGTTCCACGTCCACCGGCACGTTGGGGCCCGGCTGCAGCAGCTGCCACTGGCGCTCGGTCTCGAGCTCGGCGCGGCATTCGGGGCACTGCGCCAGATGGGTCTCGACGGCCTCGTGCTCGGCGGTCTCGAGGCGGCCGGTGAGGTACCACGGCAGCAGCCGCTGCACGGCCACGTGCGGGTCGGGTTCGAGTCGAAGGATCTGACCGCTCATGCCAGTCTCCAGGTCAAAGAGGTGCCGGGCGGGATCATCGGCCATTCCGGCGGGGTCGACGGCGCGCGGGTCATAGCCAGTCGTCCAGCTGGCCGCCGAAGGCCGTGCGCAGGCGTTTGCGGGCGTGGAACATGCGTGTCTTGACGGTGTCGGTCGGGCAGTCGACGATCTGCGCGATCTCGGGATAGCTGAAGCCGTGGAAGTAGGTCAGTTCGACCGCGGCGCGCTGGTCGGCGGACAGCGCGCGCAGCGCCGTGTCGATCGCGGCGCGCGCCTGCGCCAGGCTCAGCCGCGCCTCCGGGCGCTCGCCCGCGTCGGCGACCGGCTGGTCGTCGTCCCCCCCGGGCTCGGGCAACGGGTCGTCATGGCGCGACAAGGCCTTCAGCGCCTTGCGGTAGGCGATCGCGAAGATCCATGTCGACACCTTGCTGCTGCCGTTGAAGCGCTCGGCCTGCTTCCAGACGACGTACAGGGTGTCGTCGAGCACCTCCTCGACGAGGTGCTCCGGCCGCAGCATGCGCTGCAGGAAGCGGCTCAGCCGGGGGTGGTAGCGCCGGTACAGCATCTCGAAGGCGGCCAGCTCGTGCGCGCTGACGCGGGCGACCAGGCGGCGGTCCTCGGCGTCGTCGTGCGCGCCGCCGGGCGCCGCGGGCGGGCGGTTGGAGGGCTGGGGTGTGGGGACAGTGTTCATGCGCGTCGCAGGTTTCGTCCACAGTGCATTCCGCATTCCAGGTCGACGGTTCAATGGTGGCGCAGCGCGGGCGCCTGCAACCGCAGCGGAGTGTGACTTGTTGCACGCCCGGCGGCGCCGGCGTGCCGACTTCCCGCGCAGGCGACGCGGGAATGGCGCTTCACGCCGGGAGCGTCAGTTCCAGCGCCAGGTGTAGATCGCGTCGAGCGAGGGGTCCTCGCCCGCCTGGGCGCGGATGGTCAGGCGCTGGGCGATGCGGTAGATCAGCTGCCAGTTGCCGGAGGTGGCGTTGACGCCGCGCTCGTAGCCCAGGTAGATGCGCTTGGAGACCTGGCGCCCGAGCGTGACCACGGTCTGGCGCACGTCGTTGGCGTCGGTCTTCTGGTTGACGGCGAAATCGGTCAGGCCGAGGCGCTTGAGCAGCTGGTCGCTGGGCGCCTCGCCCTCGCCGGCCAGCAGCGCCATCGCGGCCTGCTGCAGCAGCGCGGTGTCGGCGCCGCCCACCGTCTCGGGGGCGCGGCCCAGCATCAGCCACGAGAGCTTGTCGCCGTCGCTCATCTCGGGCTCGCTGAACAGCTTGACGTGCGGCGCCAGCGCGGTGCCGGTGATGGCCACGCCCACCGTGATGTCGAGGTTGGGGCGCACGGCCAGGATGTCCAGCCGCGGGTCGTTGACCGGGCCGCTGAACGCGATCTCGCCGCGCTGGACCACCAGCTTCTGCCCATAGGCCACGTACTGGCCGCCGTCGGTGCGCACGTCGCCGCGCACCGCCAGCACGCCGTTGGGCGCGGTGATCTGCAGCGCGCCCTTCAGGCGGGTGTCGATGCCGCGGCCGCGCAGCTGCAGGCGTTCGCCGAGGTCGACCGCCAGGTCGATCTGCGTCGCCCGGCCCGTCCGCGGCACGCTCGCGGCGGCGCTGGTGGCGCCGTCATCGACCGGGGCGCTGGCGTCGAGCACCTCGACGTCGCTGTCGAGCGACGGCGCGTCGCCCTTGCTGAGGTCGAACAGGCCCTCGTCGATGGCCATCTTGCCTTCGATCCGGATCGCCTCGGCGCCCAGGCGCAGCGCGACGTTGCCGCTGGTGACGATCTTGCGGTCGATGCGGCCCAGCAGCTGGAACTGCCGGGCCTGCAGCTGCAGCGTGGCCAGCGGCTGCAGGCCCAGGCTGGCGCCGCCGGTCACCGACAGCTCGCCGTTGCCGCCGCGCAGGGTGAATCGCTCGACCAGTGCGCGGTCGCCGGTCAGCCGGATCGCGGCCTCGCCGTCGTGGCCGTAGACGCCCTCGAGCGCGTTGCGGATCGCCAGCTTGTCGGCCGTCACGGTGCCGGTGACCTGCGGGTCGCCCCAGCGGCCCGCCAGCGCGAGGTCGGCCCGCAGCTCGCCGCCCAGGCGCCAGCCCGGCGGCAGCCAGGCGCCCCAGACGTTCAGGTCCTCGACGTGCGCCTGGATGCTGCCGTGCAGCGGCGAGCCGGCGCCGGGCAGCGAGGCCGGCGAGGGCGCGTCGGCCGTCCAGTGGCCGGTGAGCTCGCCCAGGCGGGTGCCGGCGACGTCGGCGTCGGCAACCCAGTGGGCGCCTTCGGCCTTGACCTGCAGGAGGGCGCGGGTGAGGCCCAGCGCGAGGCCGGGGGCGTTCGGATCCTGCACGAGGTCGGACACGCCCAGGTCGCCGCCGCTGCGCGCCAGCTGCGCCGCGACATGCCACTGGCCATCGAAGGCGGCATGCACCTGGGCGGTCATGCGCAGGTCGCCGTGCCAGCCGAGGTCGGGCTGGGCGCGCGCCAGCAACTGCGCCACCGAGAACGGCGCCAGCGCGGCGTCGACCGCCCAGCGGCTGCTGGCGCCCGGGCTCGCCGGCGCCGTCCAGAACGAGGGCTGCCACGCCAGCGCGAGGCCGGCGAACTCGGCGCTGCCGGCGCCCACGCGCAGTGTCTGCCAGGCCCCCGCGGCGTCGCGCGACAGGCTCAGGTCGAACGGCTGCAGGTGCACCCAGTTCGGGTTGACGACGGTGGGCACCGACGCCGCGGCCGACGGCGGCGTCGCGGCGTTCGCCTCGGTGGCGGCGCGCAGGTCGAACTGCGCGAGGTGGCCCTGCCAGGCCGGCGTGTCCACCGCCGCGGGCTGCCAGCGGCCCTGCAGCAGCACGTCCAGGCGCGTCGCGTTGGCCTTGCCGATGTTGGCCAGGTGGGCCAGCCAGGTCGGCGGGCTGACCGGCGCCTCGCCCTGCAGCTGCAGCTGGTGGCGGGCCAGCGTGCCGCTGAGCGTCGCCTGGGCGTGCGCGATCCGCGCGACGCCCATCTGGCCGTCCACCAGCGTGAGGGTGGCGTCCAGCGGCGCCTGCGGGTCGGTGCTGCCGTGGGCGCTCCACTGCAGCTTGGCGAGCTTGAACTGCGGGCCGGCCCAGTCGCTGAGCTCGCCCTGCGTGACGATGCGCAGCGGAGCGGCCGCGCCGTGCCGGGCGGGCGTGGCGTCGGCGATGGCCAGGCGGCCGCCGGTGACCTGCACGTCGAACCGGGCCGCGCCGCGCGTGGGCCAGTCGGCGCGCCCGGGCTCGGCCGCGCGCGCCGCGGAGGCGGCCACGGCCGGGGCCAGCGCCCGCGCGTCGTCGGTCTTGCCGCCGGTGGCGACCTGGGTGGCCGCCTTGGCGATCAGCTCGCCGGGAATCGTGCGCGAGGCGGCCAGGGCACCGACCGCCGAGGCGGCGGCCATGGCGGGCGAGGCCCCTTGGGTGCGCGTCGCCAGCGGGGCGAACAGCTGCAGCGCGGGGGCGTCGACGCTCAGGTGCAGCTGGTCGATGACGGCCAGTGCGTCGGCCTGCGCGTTGCCGGGGCTGATCGCGCCGTCGACGCGGGCCTGGTTGACGCCGCTGTGCAATTCCGCCGCCACGGCCCACGGCGCGCCCAGCGCGTCCACATGGGCCTTGCCGGCCAGTGCCAGGCCGGCCAGCTGGCTGTCCGCCAGCACCAGGTCGGCCTTGCCGTGCACGCCGGCCAGGCCCTGCCAGGTGGCGGGCGCGCCGGCGAGCTGCAGCGAGAGCGAGCCGTTGAGCAGGTTGGGGCCGTCGCGCAACGGACCCGCGTCGGCCAGCCGCCACCAGGCGCCGGGGTCCAGCTGCGCCCACGTGGCCTGGGCCTCGCCCTGCCAGATGCCGTCGGCGGCGCGGCGCAGCGCGCCGGTCGCGCCGACGCGCGCGGGGCCGGCCTGGAGGTCGAATTGCTTGAGCTGCACGGTGTCGGCACGCAGCAGGGCGTCGAGCTGCAGCGCCATCGGCGGCGGGACGACGGTCTTTGCGCCGGCGGGCAATGGCGGCGCCGTGCCGGCCAGGCGGCCGCTGACGTGGGCAGTCCAGCCGGCGAACGCAGTGCCGGCGCCCGCCGCGGGCCGGGCGGCCGCGGCCGCGGGGGCCGAGGCCGGCGCGCCGCCCCACAGCGAGGCCGGCGGGGGCAGGCGGTCCAGGTCGGCCCGCAGCGGGCCGCTGATGCGCCAGGCGCCCAGGTGGGCGTCCAGGCGCGCCGGCTGCAACTGGTCGAAGTCGAGCTGCACCTGCGCCTTGCCGGCCTGCCAGCGGCCCTGCGCGCGCAGTTCGCCGCCGGGCCCCTTGTCGTCGGCCAGCACCAGGCGCAGCGCCGGGATCGCGATCGATTCGCCGCTCCACGGCGCTTCCAGGTGCGCGGTGAGCGCGGAGAACGGCAGGCCGCCGGACGACCAGGCGGCGGGCGCCGCGTTGTGCAGGTCGATGTCGAGCACGGCGGGCCGCGTGGTGGCCAGGCGCAGGGTGCCTTGCAGGCGGGTGGCCGGCGCGCGCTCGGACAGCGCGCGCAGGTCGAGCTCGGTGGTGTCGGCCAGCACCTCGGTCAGCGGCACGGCCTCGAAGGGCTTGACGTGGGCGCGGGCGTTCGCCCGCGGCGCCGCGCGCGCGCCCTGGGCCTCGCCCTGCAGGCTGGCGACGACGTCGAAGCCGGCCAGCGGGCCGTGCAGCGTCGCGCTCGCGGCCCAGTGCGGCAACGCGGCGGCTGCCGGCGCGGAGGCGGCCGCCGGCGCGGCCGGCGCGTCGTGGGCGGCGAGCGCGACGTCGACGGCCAGCGGCGCATCGGCGTGGGCGAGCAGGCGGCCCTCCGCCTGCACGCGCTCCCAGCCGAAGCGCAGGTCGTCGACGCGATGGACGCGGCCGCCGTCGGCCCCGACGGCCAGCGTGGCCTGCACGTCGCGCAACGGCGCGTGGTCGGCGATCGCCAGCGTGCCCACGCGCAGGCGGGCGACGTCGAGGGCGACGGGACTGCGCAGCGAGTTCGGCGCCGCCAGGGCCTTGGCCGGCACGGCCGCGGGCAGCGACACGATGTGCACCGCATCGGCTTCCAGCGTCGCCAGCGTCACGCCGAACCAGGCCCCCGCGCGCGGGCGCCAGCGCAGCGCCAGGCCGTCGGCATGCAGGCCGGCCACGTCCACCTGCACGCCCGCCACGAGCGCGCGCAGCGACCCGATGCGCAGGTCGCCGCCACCCAGCGAGCCGCGCACGTCCACCGCCGTGAAGTCGGGCACGTGGCGCAGCAGCCAGCGCGTGCCGTCCTCGCTGTTCCACAGCGCGCCGGCGACGGCGACGCATGCGCCGACTGCCAGCGCCGTCGCGGCCGCGGCCACGGACGCGACGCGGGCGACGTGCTGCCACGCGGGCCGGCGTCCGGGCGCGGCGGGGGGAGCGGGGACGGGCGCGCTCATCGCAGCCTCAGAACGCGACGCCGACGCTCAGGTCGAGGCGGCCGCGGTGGATCTCTTCGCCCCAGGACCAGTCGATCTTCAGCGGCCCGACCGGGCTGCGCCAGCGCACGCCCAGGCCGTAGCCGACCGCCACCTTCAGGTCGTTGAAACGCGGTGCCGAGCGCCCAGCGTCCACGAACGCGGCCCACCAGACCGAGGGCAGCGTGGACGTGAACGGATGGGCGACCTCGACGCTGGTGGTGATCAACGAATTGCCGCCGACGGTCGCGCCGTAGGTGTTGACCGGTGCCAGCGAGCGCCAGGCGTACCCGCGCACCGAGTCCTCGCCGCCGGCGCGCCACTGCTCGGCGTCCGGCATGGCCACGCTCGGGTCGACGATGATCTGCCCGAGCTCGACGCGCGCCTGGGCATGGAACGAGTACGGCAACGGCCAGTATTGGGTCAGGCGGCCGTACAGCCGCGTGTACGCCCCGTACGCCGAATCGGGCCCCCCCGCGTAGCCCACGCCCACCTGGCCGGACAGTGTGTAGCCCTGGGTCGGCAGGATCACGCTGTCGACGTTGCGCCACACGTTGGCCTGGTTCAGCGACAGGGCGCGCGCGTCGACGCAATAGTCGGTGACGTCCGGGAACAGTTTCTGGTCCGGTGTGTTGCACTGGATCGAGCGCTCGAACTGCACGTAGGTCATGCGGTCGAGCGCGTTGCTGTCCTGCGTGCGACCGAAGCGCACGTAGCCGGCCCGCACCTGGTCGCCGGTCGACAGGATGCGGCTGAGGCTCGCGCCGACGAACCAGCTGTGGAAGCTCTCGGCCGGATGCGTCGCCAACGCGCCGTTCCACTCCCGCACGTCGCGGCCCAGCTGCACCTTGTTGGTGGCCGTCGCGGCCAGGCCGAACACCCGGCGGTCGGTGTGTTCCAGCGTGATGCGCGGGCCGGTGGTGGAGCTGACGCCGAGCGCCACCGTGGCCTGCTGCAGCGACTGCTCGTGCACCCGCACCCGCACGGTGGCGTGGCCGGCCTGCGCCGGATCGGGGTCGTAGATCACCGCGACCTGGTCGAACAGGCCCGTCTTCTGCAGCCGGTCCTGGTAGTCGAGCAGGCGCGCCTGCGTCAACGGCGCGCCGGGGCCGAAGCCGGCGAGCTGGTGCACGTTGCGTTCGTCCTGGCGCTCCAGGCCCTCGACGACGATGTCGCCGGCCAGGAAGCGCGGGCCGGTGTCGGCCACCAGGAACAGCCGCGCCTGGTTGGTGGCCGGGTCGACCTGTGCGGCGGTGGCCGTCCAGATGGCCGCCGCGTAGCCCGCATTGCGCAGCGCCGACAGGGTCTGCGCCTTCGCGTCGTCCCAGTTGCCGTTGCGAAACACCTGCTGCGGCTGCAGCTGCCATTGCGCGCGCAGGCTGGCCTGGAAATCGAGCGCCGCGGTGTCGCCGCGCTCGGTCGCGCGCGCCAGGTCGCCGTCGAACTCGAGCGTGAAGCGGCCCACGGTGGCCGGCTCGCCGGGCACCAGGCGGATGAGGATGCGGTGGGCGTCGGCGGGATCGGGCGCGACGGTGACCTCGGCGCGGAAATAGCCCTCGGTCTGCGCCAGCGCGCGGCCCTGCGCCGGGGCGGCGGCGACCAGGCGCGCCCACTCGGCGTCGTCCAGGCTGTCCGCCTCGGCCAGGCGCGCGGCGCGCTCGATGTCGAGGTTTCTCTCCAGCAGCGCCTTGAAGGGCGACGGCGCCTCGACCACCAGCTCGCGCGTGGCCGCCTGCGCGCCGCTGCCGTACGCGACGGCGAGCGCCAGCGCCAGCGTGCGAAGCGCGCAGCGCGCCGGCGCGCGCGAGCGCGGGGCCGGGGGTCGCTGGACGAGACCGCGCGAGACGCCCGCTGCCGTCATTTCGTCAGGAGACGCATCGCACCCTCCAACCCCTGCAGGGTCAGCGGGAACATGCGCTGGCTGACGAGCTGCTCGATCAGCGAGATGCTTTGCCGGTACTGCCACACGCCCTGCGGCTCGGGGTTGATCCAGCAGTGCTTGGGAAACGCGTGCGTGAGGCGCTGGATCCACTCGGCGCCGGCCTCGGCGTTGTTGTACTCGACGCTGCCGCCGGGCTGCAGGATCTCGTACGGGCTCATCGTGGCGTCGCCGATGAAGATCAGCCGGTAGTCCCTGTTGTACTTGCGGATCACGTCCCAGGTGGCGTGCTTCTCCGCGAAGCGGCGGCGGTTGTTCTTCCACACGAAATCGTAGACGCAGTTGTGGAAGTAGTAGAACTCGAGGTGCTTGAACTCGCCCTTGGCGGCCGAGAACAGTTCCTCGACGCGGTGGATGTGGTCGTCCATCGTGCCGCCGACGTCCATCAGCAGCAGCACCTTGACCTTGTTGTGGCGCTCGGGCCGCATCTTGATGTCGAGCATGCCGGCGGCAGCGGCCGTGGCCTGGATGGTGTCGTCCAGCGCCAGCTCGACGTCGGAGCCCTCGCGGGCGAAGCGGCGCAGGCGGCGCAGCGCCACCTTGATGTTGCGGGTGCCCAGCTCCAGCGAGTCGTCGTAGTCGCGGTAGGCGCGCTGCTCCCACACCTTGACCGCGCTGCGGTTCTTGCCGGCGCCGCCGATGCGCACGCCCTGCGGGTTGTAGCCGCCGTGGCCGAACGGCGAGGTGCCACCGGTGCCGATCCACTTGTTGCCGCCCTCGTGGCGGCCCTTCTGTTCCTCGAGCCGCTGCTGCAGCGTCTTCATCAGCTCGTCCCAACCCATGGCCGCGATGGCGGCCTTCTGCTCGGGCGTGAGCTCGCGCTCGAGCAGCTGGCGCAGCCAGTCCTCGGGGATCTCCTTCGAGGCGGTGAGCGCGGCCACGCCGTTGAAGTACGCGCCGAACGCCTTGTCGAAACGGTCGAAATGCGCCTCGTCCTTGACGAGCGTGGTGCGCGCCAGGAAATAGAAGTCGTCGATGGACGGGCCGATCACCCCGGCCTTCAGGGCCTCCAGCAACGTGAGGTATTCCTTGACCGAGACGGGCAGCTTGGCGTCGCGCAGCGTGTAGAAGAAGGGAATCAGCATGACGGAGGGCGGGCCGGGGCGCCCGGGCGCGGACAGGGGCGTCGCGCGCGCAGGCGCGGATTTGCCGGCTAGGGTATCACCGATGCTGCCGCCGGGTCGGCGCCGACCTCAAGGCCTGCCCGGACTTGCCGAAGAACCGGGAATGCACCGGTTAGGGGCGGCTTCTCGACCGTTCCGCGCGGTCGCGGTTGCGGACAATTCGCTTCAGGTCCGACGAGAGATCGCCGGGAGCCTTGCATTTTCAGGAGACAGCATGAATTTCCTCAGCCGATGGCGAATCGGTCCTCGCCTGAGCTTGTCGTTCGGGATCGTGGTCGCACTGACGATCGTCTCCACGGCCTTCGTCCAGTTGCGCATGAGCGAGGTGGAACGCCTCGCGCACGAGGCCGCCACCGAACAGCAGGAACGCACCGCGCTCGTGTTCCGCTGGCGCGAGAACACGGCCGTCAACGCCAACCGCGCCCAGGCCCTGGGCATGGTGACCGACCCGGTGCTGTCGGAGACGCTCAACGCCAGGATGCAGGCGACCAGCAAGGAGATCAGCGGCCTGCAGAAGCGCATCGTGGTGCTGGAGACCACGCCGACGGGCATCGCCCTGCTGGCGCGGGTCGCGGAGGCGCGCAAGCGCTACCTGGCGCAGCGCGAGGTCCTGATGCAGGCCCATGCGGGCGGCACGTCCATCGCGGCGGCCATCGCCACGGGCGAGGCGCTGACCAAGTTCAACAAGCTGTGCGACGAATACGTCGGCACCATCGAGCAGATGGTCGACTACCAGAAGCAGCGCACGCAGGCAGGCAGCGCCGACATCAAGTCCGCGCTGGACATCATGCGGGCGGTGAGCATCGCCTGCGCCGCGGTCTGCGTGCTGCTGTCCATCGGCCTGGGCGTGGTGCTCACGCGCAGCATCGTCGGCCCGGTCCAGGCGGCCCAGCAAGCCGCCGACCGCATCGCCGCCGGCGACCTGACGGGCAACTGCAACGCCGTGGGCACCGACGAGTCGGCGCAGCTGGTCGGCTCGCTGGCCAAGATGCAGGCGTCGCTGACGCGCATCGTGCGCGAGATCCGCAGCTCCACCGAACAGATCCAGGTCGCCAGCACCGAGGTGGCCAGCGGCAACCAGGATCTCAGCGCCCGCACCGAGCAGACCGCCGGCAGCCTCCAGCAGGCCGCCAGCTCGATGGACGAGCTCACCAGCACCATCCGCCATAGCGCCGACGCCGCCACCCAGGCCCACGGCCTGGCCAACTCGGCCTCGGCCATCGCCACGCGCGGCGGCCAGGTGGTGGCGCAGGTGGTCTCGACGATGGACGAGATCAACGCGTCGTCGAAGAAGATCGCCGACATCATCGGCGTGATCGACGGCATCGCCTTCCAGACCAACATCCTGGCGCTCAACGCCGCGGTGGAAGCGGCGCGCGCCGGCGAGCAGGGCCGCGGCTTCGCGGTCGTGGCCGGCGAGGTGCGCTCGCTGGCCCAGCGCTCGGCCGAGGCCGCCAAGGAGATCAAGACGCTGATCGGCGCTTCCGTGGACAAGGTCGAGAGCGGCGCGCGCCTGGTGCAGGACGCCGGCTCGACGATGCAGGAGATCGTCGGCGCGGTGCGCCGCGTCAGCGAGGTGCTGGGCGAGATCACCACCGCCGCCAGCGAGCAGGCCGGCGGGATCCAGCTGGTCAACGACGCGGTCAACAACGTCGACCAGATGACGCAGCAGAACGCCGCGCTGGTCGAGCAGTCGGCCGCCGCGGCCGAGTCGATGCGCGACCAGGCCGGCAAGCTGGCGCGCACCGTGGAACAGTTCCGCACGGCGTAGGCCCCCGGGGCGCCGGCACCGGCGCCGGCGCGAGCCCGGCGCGAATGGTCACAATGCATGCTCCGGCGCACCGCAGGCCGACCCCGCCCAGGAGTTCCGACCATCGGCACGATCACGATCGCTTCCCAGACTGAAGACACGCTCGTCGTGCGCTTCAGCGGGCAAAGGCGCGTCCACGACTTCGAGAAGATCGAGGAGCAGTGGGAGTTCTGGCCCGCGGCCACGTTGCGTTGCAAGAGCCTGGGCATCCACCGCGTGCTGGTGCTCAACGAACTGGTGGGCGAGATCTCGAGCACCTACGTGCGCGACTTCCACACCAACCTGGACAAGTTCGGGTTCGATCGCGCCATCCGCTACGCCATGGTCGTGCGCGAACCCCATGCGCGCGCCATCCTGGGCCTGGGCATCGGCCTGGCGGGCGAGGCCGGCTGGGACATCGCGATCTTCGGCGAGCAGCCCGCGGCCGAGGCGTGGCTCGCCCGTCCGCTGCCCTGACGGGCACGGCGGTCTTCCAGCGCCGGCGCGTGCGTGGCGAGTCGGTGACGTCGTGCCCGCCGGCTCAGTCGCGCGCCGGGCTGCGGCGCCCGCGCAGCCAGCCCAGCGTCAGCAGGCCGAGCGCCAGCAGCGCGGCCGGGGTCGGCTCCGGCACGGCCGGCGCGAAGGTGCTGAAGGCGCCGCTGAGGGTCAGCCCCGGGCCGACCAGCAGGTCGTAGCCAGCCGTCTCGGCGTAGTTCGTCGCGCTGGTGTGCAGGAAGAAGAAGCTCGAGCTCTCGCCGCCGTCCACTGTCGGGTCGAACAGGAAGTTGACGTCGCCCTGGGGATAGGGCCCGGGGTTGAACAGGCGCGCAGTGGTGGCCGGGATGGTGCCGGTGCCGTCGATGCGCCAGTCGGCGTCGGTCAGGTAGCCGTAGCCGAAATCGGTCAGGCGAAAGGCCGAGACGCCGGTGCCGGTGGCGGCCGGATCGACCTCGACGCGCCAGTAGAAGTCGAGCGTGCCGGTGCCGTTCTCGCGCACCACCCGGTTCTGCACGACGCCGCTGACCGTGCCCACCGTGAACGGCGTCAGCACGTCGGCCAGCACCACGCCCGCGAGTTCCGGCCGCAGCACGGCCTTGGTTCCGGGCAGCGGGGTGTCGAGATACGCCTGGGCCCCGAAGCCGTTGTTCAGCGGCGTGGCGCCGGCGCCGGGTGCCAGCGTGCACAGCAGGGCGGCCGCGGCGACGGGCAGCAGGGACAGGTGGGCGCGGCAGGGCGTGTTCATGGTGGACTCCGGAAAGGCGTTGGGAGTCGATCACGATAGGGCGGGGGCACGGCCCCGACAATCCCCCGCGGGAGCGGGATCCCTATGTTCGAGCCGTCGCGTTCAGCGCGGCCTGGCCTGCTGGTAGAGCAGGTGCGCCTTGACCTCGGGCCACTCGCCCGCCGCCAGGCTGTACATCACCGTGTCGCGCACCGTGCCGTCGCGCCGCAGCGCGTGGTGGCGCAGCACGCCGTCCTTCCTCGCACCCAGCCGCTCGATGGCCTGCTGGCTCGCGAAGTTGTAGTTGTCGGTGCGCCAGCCCACCAGCTGCGCGCCCAGCGTCTCGAACGCGTGCACCAGCAGCAGCAGCTTGGCGCAGGTGTTGACGTGCGAGCGCTGCGTGCTCTTCGCGTACCAGGTCCAGCCGATCTCGAGGCGGTCGATGGCCGGCACGATGTCGTGGTAGCTGGTCGAGCCGATGACGCGGCCGCCGTTCTCGAGGTCGACGACGACGAAGGGCAGGCGGTGGCCCTGCTCGCGCATCGCGAGCGCGCGCTCGACGTAGCCGCGCGTGTCGTCGGGGTCGGGCACCGAGGTGACGCGCAGGTTCCACAGCTGGCCGTCCGCGGCCGCGGCGCCGAGGGCGTCGACATGGGCCAGGGACATCGGCTCGAGACGGATGCGCCCGTCGGCGAGGGTGACGGGTTGGACGTTCAGCATCGGTCGCTCAACGGTTGTTGCGTTGCATGAAGATGAGTTTCTCGAACAGGCTCACGTCCTGCTCGTTCTTCAGCAGCGCGCCGATGAGCGGCGGGATCGAGACCTTGTCGTCCTTGGACTGCAGCGCGGCCACGGGGATGTCCTCGGCGAGCAGCAGCTTGAGCCAGTCGAGCAGCTCGGAGGTGGACGGCTTCTTCTTCAGCCCCGGCAGGCCGCGCACTTCGTAGAAGCTCTTGAGCGCGGCGGCGATCAGGTCCTGCTTGATGCCGGGGAAGTGCACGTCGACGATCTGCTGCATCGTCGAGGCCTCGGGGAACTTGATGTAGTGGAAGAAGCAGCGGCGCAGGAAGGCATCGGGCAGCTCCTTCTCGTTGTTGCTGGTGATGAAGACCACGGGGCGCTGGATCGCGCGGATCGTCTCCTTGGTCTCGTAGACATGGAACTCCATGCGATCGAGCTCGCGCAGAAGGTCGTTCGGGAACTCGATGTCGGCCTTGTCGATCTCGTCGATCAGCAGCGCGCAGGGCGTCTCGCTGGTGAAGGCCTGCCACAGCACGCCCTTGACGATGTAGTTGTGGATGTCCTTGACGCGGGGGTCGCCCAGCTGGCTGTCGCGCAGCCGGCTCACCGCGTCGTACTCGTACAGGCCCTGCTGCGCCTTGGTGGTGCTCTTGATGTGCCACTCCAGCAGCGGCAGGCCCAGCGCCGACGCGGCCTCCTCGGCGAGCATGGTCTTGCCAGTGCCGGGCTCGCCCTTGACCAGCAGCGGACGGCGCAAGGTCATCGACGCATTGACCGCGAGCATCAGGTCGGGCGTGGCGACGTAGTTGCTGGAACCTTCGAACTTCATGGCGATGGGGGGCGGGTTTTGCCGGACAGGGAGGGTCGTTCCAGTATAAAGGGACGTCCCTATAATCGTCCGGAGGCTTGGCGTTTCAGACCGGCCCGCGGAAGTACTGCCTCTCCCGACCAACAAAGACGAGACGATGACAAGAACCCTGACCTTGCTGCTCGCCCTCGCGGGCATCTTCTCCACCGCCCACGCGCAGGATGCGCAACGCGGATCGACCAAGGTTCAGATGTGCATCGGCTGCCACGGCATCGTCGGCTACCAGGCCGACTTTCCGCAGGTCTACAAGGTGCCCAAGATCGCGGGCCAGGATCCCAAGTACATCACCTCGGCGCTGACGGCCTACCGCGCCGGCGACCGCAAGCACCCCACGATGCACGGCATCGCCGCGTCGCTGACCGACGAGGACATCGCCGACGTCGCCGCCTACTACTCGAAGCTGGGCAAGCCGGACGCCCCGGTGCCCGCGGCGCTCGAGACCCCGGTGCCCGACAAGCTGCGCACCGCGCTGGCCACCTGCGTGGCCTGCCACGGCCCCAACTTCTCCACCCCTACCGACGGCACGATCCCGCGCCTGGCGGGCCAGTACCCCGACTACCTGACGATCGCGCTGCGCTCCTACAAGATCGAGGGCAACCCGCACTACGGCCGCGCCAACGCGGTGATGGGCGCGATGGCCAAGCCCCTGCAGGACGAGACGATCGCCGACATCGCCGGCTACCTGTCGTCGCTGCCGGGCGACCTGCGCACGGTGCCGCAGCCCAAGTTCAAGTAGGCGCGGCGGCCGGGCGGCCGCGGCGGCAATCGATCACGACAAGGCTGCCGCGGGCGGCCTTGTTTTTTTCGATTCCGGGCGCCAGGGACTACAGTCGAGTCGTGTCTGGCCGAAAACAGGACAGCGCCGGCTTCCGCTGGCAGATCGATCCTTTCGCCCGAACGCTCCATGCTCAAGAAGATCCGCGTCGACCAGGTTCGCCTGGGCATGCACCTGCATGCGTTGGAGGGCGCCTGGATGGATCACCCGTTCTGGAAGACCCGTTTCGTCATCCGCGACGCGGAACAGCTCAAGAAGCTGCACGACAGCGTGATCAAGGAAGTCTGGATCGACGCCAGCAAGGGCCTGGACGTGGTCGAGGAGGTCGCGGCCCTGCCCACGCCCCAGCGCGCGGCGGCCCCCGCCGCGCCCACGCGCGCGGTGCCGACGATGGCACCGGTCGCGCCGGCGGGCAGGTCGTCGCAGCCGGCCGCGCGTCCTGCGCCCTCGTCCATCGCGGTGCCGGCGCCGTCCAAGAGCTTCGACGAGGAGATGCGCACCGCCACGGCGGTCTGCAACCGCGGCCGGGACCAGGTCACGAAGATGTTCGCCGAGGCCCGACTGGGCCACGCGATCGACGCCGAATCGTTCATGCCGCTGGTGCAGGAGATCTCCGACTCCGTCATCCGCAACCCCGGCGCGATCGTCAGCCTCGCGCGCCTGAAGACGCAGGACGACTACTCCTACATGCACTCGGTGGCCGTGTGCGCCCTGATGGTGGCGCTGGGCCGCGAGCTCGGCTTCGACGAGGAGCAGTGCCGCAGCGCGGGCACCGCCGGCCTGCTGCACGACGTGGGCAAGGCCCTGATGCCGCTTGACATCCTGAACAAGCCCGGCAAGCTCACCGACGAGGAGTTCGACGTGATGCGCAGCCACCCGGTGCGCGGCTTCGAGCTGTTGCAGGAGGCCAGGGGCACCGACCCGGCGGCGATGGACGTCTGCCTGCACCACCACGAGCGCATCGACGGTGGCGGCTACCCGCACAAGCTGCCCGGCGACCAGCTGAGCCAGCTGGTGCGCATGGGCTCGATCTGCGACGTCTACGACGCGATCACCTCCAACCGCCCGTACAAGAACGGCTGGGATCCGGCCGATTCCATCGGCAAGATGGCCAGCTGGAAGGGCCAGTTCGATCCGGTGATCTTCGCCACCTTCGTCAAGAGCGTGGGCATCTACCCCACCGGCTCGCTGGTGCGGCTGCACTCCGACCGCCTGGCGGTCGTCATCGAGCAGAACCCGGCCTTGCTGACCGCGCCGGTGGTGCGCGTCTTCTACTCGCTCAAGTCCGGCATGCCGGTCTCGCTGCAGCGCCTGGACCTGTCGGCCGGCACCAGCGACCGCATCATCGGCCGCGAGCCGCCGGACAAGTGGAACTTCACGTTCCTCGACGAGCTCTGGGCGGGCGACGCGGCGAAGCGCTGACGCCAGCCACGCGCCGGCGAACGGAAGCAGCGCAGTCGACGCGCCGCTACGATGACAGCGTGCGAGCGCAGGCCGGGCTGAACCCGGATTCGGCAACCGGCAGACGGCGTTACGATCCCTCCTGCCGCGACGCGGCGGCACGCGGCCGCGAGCCGCGGTTGGCCCCGGTCCGGTCTCGAGCTGTTCCAGGAAGCGGCGGCAGCCCGTGAAATCCAACCTGCTTCATGGACGGAAGAAGCCTCATGAGTTCGCGCCCGGCATTCATCGTGTCGACCGGCAACCTGCCGGAGCACAGCCACGCCTATCCGAACAGCACCGAGGCCATGGGCCCGGTTCGCAGCGCCGGCAGCACGGCGGGCCTGGTGCGCCTCGGCATCAACCTCCAGCGCCTGCCGCCGGGCAGTCGCTCTTCCTGGCCGCATGCCGAATCGGACGAGGAAGAGTTCGTCTATGTCATCGAAGGCGAGGTCGATGCCTGGATCGACGGCAACATTCATCGAATGCGCGCCGGCGACCTCGCCGCCTTTCCCGCCGGCACCGGCATCTGCCACTGCTTCATCAACAACGCCGCGAGCGAGGCGTTGCTGCTGGTCGGCGGGGAAGCCGCGAAGCCCGGCAACCGCATCTTCTATCCGCTGAATCCGTCTCGCCGCGCAGACCTGAAGGCCGCGGATTGGTGGCACGACGTGCCCGCGAGGGAACTCGGCAGTCACGACGGGTTGCCGGACCGACTTCGAAGTTCCAGCCGCTAGCGCGGTGCGGCATCGCCGTGCGCGTCCGGTGCAATCGCGGTTTCGGTCCCCTCGGGGGTGCGCGCCGCTCGTGCCCGCAATGGCGCTACGATAGGTCGCGATCGGCCCGGGCGAGCAGCCTCACCCGTCCTCGCGAACCCATGCCGCCTGATTCCTTCCTGTCCGAGCCATGAAGACAACACCGTCCGAAGATGTCGCTGCCCTGTTCGACCTTCCGCCCCAGCCGGCATCGTCGCAGTCGGCCGAGTCGTCCGCGGACGACGCGGAAGCGGCGCTTGCGGCGGAACTCGCGTCGACGATCGTGCCTGGAGGCGTCGCCGCCGATGCGCCGGACTCGCGCACGGACCTGCGCGTCGAGGTGGCGTGGCCGGCGCGCATGCAACTGGCCGACGGGGAGGTCATCGAACTCAAGGTTCGCAACCTCTCGGAGGCCGGCGTGGGCCTGCTGAGCGACGAACGCATTCCGGCCGACACCGTCGTGAACTTCGAGATGGAAGTGCCACCGCTCGTCGAGAGCGGCAACGTCACGCTCGTCAAGGGCATGATCAGGACGACCTACACGGTCGTCCGAGGCGCGGAGATCCTGTTCGGCGGGACGTGGGTTCAGGTGGCTCCTGCCGGCCTGGAAATCGTGAGCAGGTGGGTCGAGCGGCTGCGGCCTTGAAACTGGCCCGCAGGCCTTGCCGAGCGCGGTGAGGGCGGGTAGGCAGTCCGTCGCGTCGATGTCGACGATGGGCGCTTCCTCGGCTTCGATTCGAAGTCCAGTGCGAATGCCTATAGGTAACCCTATGAAAAATATATAAATCAACGCTTAGCATATGAATATACCGCACAGAGGGCCGGGACGACTGCCATTTCGAGCCGTCGCCCACCACTCGGGTCGAGGAGACAAACGATGCGAATCACAGGCACGGCGACGGTCGGCACGCGGCAACGCGCCGAAGTTGGCGGTCGACATGGCGGGTCGGCAGGGACGCACTCCTGCCCGAAGCGGCGACGGGTCGATGGCGCGGCTGGACGACCTGGTCGCCTCTGCCACGCGCCACGACATGAAGATCGGAACGATCCGCAACCTGATCGCCGGCAGGCTTCTCCACGACCACTCGCTCGAGCGCAAGGCGACGTCCACGTTCCGCGCCAGGTGGGGCGACCCGGACAACGGCGCCCTGGGCTGTCGAGCGGGCAGGATGGCCATGACTGAAACCGGATCTGCGCTGCGTGGCGCATTGTTGCTGTCCTGCGCCCTCACCTGTGTCGGGGCGCGGACGCAGGGGTTGCCTCCGACATCCGCTGCTGCTTCTGCTGCCGAGCGCGCGCAAAAGGAGTCCGACCGGACGATGTACTGGATCCGGGTCCTGGCGGTCAAGCCTGCACCGACCAAGGCCGCGCCTGCACCCAAACCTGTTGTCGCCGCCCCGGCTCAAGCGGCCAGGCCGGCGAAGGAGGCACGCGAGAAACCCAAGGGGGTCGACGCATCGACGCCGGTGGCCACCAACACGGTGACGGACTCGGCGAAATTCGCCGCGCCGGGTGCGGTTGCACAGCCGGCCCCCCTTGCTCAGGCGCTCGGTGGCGATGCACCCGATGCGACCCCGCCGAGCGGCATCGCGGACAACGTCGAGGCCGCCGTGCCTGTCGGCGCGGTACCAGGCCAACCGGACGTCGCGCTGCCTGCCGCGGCGGAGCCCGATCCTGGACTCGTCAACGTCAAGTTGGTCCAACCGGACTTTCCCTTCGAGGTCGTGCAGCGCATGCACAAGGGCAGCGTCAAGGTCCGATTCGAAGTCGAGCCGGGGGGCACGGTGGTCGAAGCCGCCGTGGTCGAGAGCTCGAACCCGCGCCTGAACAATGCGGCACTGGCGGCGGTCAAGCAGTGGCGCTACCAGCCCACGCCCAATATCCACATCGCGCTGGTGAACCTGGTCTTCAACATCGACGCCGAGAGGTGATTGCGCGAACTCGCGAGATCCAGTGGTCCGCCGTGACCGCGCTGGCCCATGCCGAGCCTCACGCCGCCGACTACCCCTGCGCCGTTGCTGGCGAGATCGGCTTGGCCGTTGCGGGCGCCATCACCGCACACCCCGCCTGTCGCTCCGCCCAATAGACCGCGTTACCCACCACCGCAATCGAGCCGGAGACGATCGCGCTCGCCGCCGTCACGCCCAAGCCCAGCACGATGGCGACGCAGTCCTGCTTGTAGCTGCAGTTGTTGATGCGGCCGACCTGCACGGTGTCCAGCATCATGCGGTGCGTGGTGATGCGGCAGTCCGGGTCGTAGCTGGTCTCCGTACGCGGCACGACGATGCAGGCGGAGGCCATCAGCGTGGCGGAGAGCATCGTGGCGGCGGTGCGAAGGCGCGTCATGCGAAGAAGTATCTCATCGCTCCAGTTGCCGGTGCATGGCCAAGGCAGGGTCGGCCTTCTGGAGGTCGATGAGCAGAGGAGCCGACAGCGGGGCTCCGAGCGGCCATGACCCGACCGTCACCAGCGACCGCTTCGAGGCATCCTGCCTGCCTGGATCTCGGGGCAAATTTCTCATAGGATGCACCGATGAATGTCGAAGAACTGATCGCTGACGGGTGGCGGGATCATGAGCAAGATCCGCAGGGGGTTCACGATTCCCTCGCGGGATCGGCGATGCGCGTTTCCAACGACGTGCAGTTGCAGGCGTTTTCGCGGCTCCTGACGCACGTCCACGCCGAGCATCTGAACAACCGTGGCGCCGGCGTGTCGGTTCTCGACCAACTGCGGGTTCGCTTTGAACCCGGGGCGCGGGCCGCGTACCGGCCAGCCACGACGTCGATTGCCATCCTGCATTTCATCGATGGCGACGCCGCGGCGTTGGACCCTCTGACAAGCGAGGAGCGCGCAAGCGCGCTGGCTACTGCGGCATCTGCGCTGGCTTGGCATCAGCAACTTGACCAGGCGTTGACTTTGTTCCAGCCCGCTGTGCGCGAAGCCGCATCCAGGCAGGTCGCCTGGCCGAGGCCATCGACTGCGCCGAGCGATGCCTGAGGACGTGCGAGCGAAACTCTGCGCCAGCGTATGAACAGTTTTTCGCTCATGCCGTGGGTGCCTCGGCGTGCCGGGCAGCCGGCCGACACGAGGAATTTGAACGCAGGAGGTCCCTGGCGCTGGAGCAGTACGGCGCAATGGGGGTCGCTGAACGCACCTCCTGCCGCGACGACCTTGCTGAACTCGGCCTCGTCGATGCGGTGGCCGCCGCCGAGGCTTAGCTCGCCCATCCTGTCTGCGGCTGCGTGTGTCGCTGATCGGCCAGCAGCTGACGTTTCAGTCGACGGCTTTCGCTACCGCGCACATCACGTTTCAAGATGACATTGACCCCATGCTCCGGCGAATCCGCGTACAACGGTGACCCTTTGGGCATGTTCCTTGGCAGCAATGCAGCCTACAGCGGATGGGGTATTTGATTACGAGCCGTTTCGCGGTCCTGGGCACGACGAGATGTGGCAGGAGATAGAGAAGAGCGGGTTCGCAATATGCGCGCACGAGCGGAATGGTGAGCCATTCACCTTTGAGGCTCGTCGTTTTCCCGGACGGCCATCAAGTCGACGGCCTGACGTTGGCGCAGTTCCGCTCCGCCGTGGGCCCGAGCCACATGCCGGGAGGGTCAACGTCGTCCGCCAGGGGCGTGTCGCTGCCGAACGGCAGGGCGTTGAATGACGGCAGCATCGTCCCGTATCTCGCGAAGGACGTGGGCTTTGCGCTCGATCGGCTTCCCGCCCTGAACCAGACGGACCCGAATCGCATCCTGACCGGGAAGCTGGATATGCAGCGGGTCGGTGCCGTTGGCGTTTCGCTCGGCGGAATCGAGGTGGGCGAGGCCTGCCGAGTCGACGCGCGCCTGCGCGCCTGTCTGATGATGGACGCCCCGATGCCCACCGACGTGGTCGACGCGGGCCTGCGGCAGCCGAGCATGTGGCTTGCGCGGGATGCTGCCAGCCGCGGTGATCTCGCCCATCGTGCCGGCGAGCCGCTGCTGACGCAGCGCGCTATCGCTGGCCCTTGCCGTCGCTCTGGCCTGTCGTCGGCGCATCGGGCTTTCCACCCGGCGCCTGCTTGATGAATTGAGCGGCATTCGCCATGTCGTACTTGAGCTTCACCCGCTGCATCACGCTTTCCAGGTCGATGGTCCACTCCTTGAAGAGGGCGTCGGGCGAGACATCCCGGTGCATTTCCACGCGGATGTCGTCGTGGGTCGCGCCGGCGTCAAGGCGGCCCTGCCACTGCGTGGCCCATTGCGCCATGGGCCGGTCGCGCTCGTCCTGGGCCAGCCAGGCGAGCACGCGCTTGGCCTCGGGCGCCTTGCCCTCGTAGGAATAGGCCAGCGCCGCAAATCGGGCGAGCGAGTTGAAGTCGCGCGAGGCATGCGAGGCGGAAATGACGGCCGCCAGTGCGGCCTCGCCGGGCTCGTCGGTTGCGGCCATTTCCGCCTTGAAGGCCGCGAGAGCCGCTTCCGGGGACTGCAGGTTCAATTCGAGCGCACGCCGAAGATGGCCTTGCGCGGACTGCAGATAAGCGCGCCTGGCGTCACCCTGGCTTTGCTCGGCAAGACGCAAGTTCGCAAGGCCCAGCAGATACCTGGCTTCGAAATTCGTATCCTCTTGCTGCAGGACGGCATCCAGGAGGGGCAAGGCCTCCTCGGCACGACCCCAGTCTATCTGCGCCCGGCTCAAGGTGAGCCGGCCGAAATTGTCGTTCGGGAATCGGCCGGCGATGCGGGAGACTTTCTTCAGGAGCGCTTCTCCCGCCTGCGGGGTCGGGCAGGATTTCAGTGCGGCATCTGCCAGCACGAATTCGCCGGCAGTCTGGGGCAGGGCGTGGAAACGCACCTGGAGGGTGGGAAGCGCCGGCGGCTCGACCCGCAGGACCTGCATGCCGCGCAGGCGATACCGCCACATCACCACGTCGATGTCGGAGGCCTTCAGGCCGAATGCGCGCTCGAACGCCGCCGTGGGCGACTGGCCCAGGTCGACCAGGGCGAGGTACCTGTTCATGCGCTTGCGCTTGTCCGACGAAGACATCATGTAGTGCATCAGGAGCCAGGACCTGGCCTCGAATTCCAGGTGCACGCCCGCGGGGCCGCCGTAGTTGTGGGCGTTGGCGTCGTGGTTCTCCAGGACCTCGGTGTATTCCAGGCTGTACATCCGGCCTTCACCGAGAAACTCAAGGTACTCTCCCAGGCTCTTCGGCACCCGGCCCACCACCATTTGCTTTTCCGAGAAGCGGACGCTGGAAAAGTACTGCGCGAAGCCGTCGATGAACGACTTCGGCGTGCGGATGTCGGTATGGCGATAGAGGAAATGCCGCGCGTAGGCCTCGAAGGCATAGGACAGGCTGTCGTTGAGCGGGGCCTTGTCGAGCTGCGCGTCGGCGAGCGCCGGAATGCGCTCGATCTGCAGCCCGACGCCCCGCACACCGGCGGCGCAACTGCTGTAGAGGGCGACGGCATCGGTCGGCGGGTCCCCGCCGACCTGGCCCAGGTCGGAAACCTGCCTGGAGTAGTACAGGCTCAGCTTCGGTTCAGCCTGTGCGCTTTCACCAACGTGACCGGTGTAGATGCGCAGCAACTGGTCGAGCTTTTCCAGGTTGTCCAGGAGCTGGGTGACGTCTTCCTCCGGGGCATCGGAGTACACCAGAAAGTGCTGGCTTTCGGCGCGCGTCCAATTGGAGATCGCCCGGGTGCCGACCACGGCAACGGTCTGCACCGGCGGGGTCTGGCCGGCTTGCTGCTGGGCGCCGGCCAGGCCAAGCGTCAGCAGGCCGAGGGCGGCGGCGAGCGCGTTCGCCCAAAGTCCGTTGCGCATGAATGTTCCTTCTCGATGTGTGGGTGGGCGCTGCCGTCGGCGACGTTGAGGCTGGGGCGTCGTGGGACAGTGGATCTTCCTGATTCCGCGTTCCGGCCCCGTTTCGCGTCGTCCGCATTGTCCGCGAAGCCGGCGGGCAGGCCGGAAGACAGGTACGCAAAGATATGGTCGATGAACATTTCCGCCGGCGATCCAGAAACCATGATGCCGTCCATGAAACGACCCGCTGCCGCGCTCTTGCTTTGCGGCCTTCATTGCGTGGCCTTGCCGGTGACGCGCAGGCGGCGGGCGTTCGGTTCGTGTGCCGTGCGGTAAGCCTGCAGGACTAGCTCGAGAGGCGTGAGGTCGCCGGTCATGGATAGACTGCCCGACGCTGCCCATCGGGGTCGCAGCAACCATCCTGGAGAACTGCTTCATGG
This sequence comes from uncultured Vitreoscilla sp., assembly GCA_964418745.1. GTDB lineage: Bacteria > Pseudomonadota > Gammaproteobacteria > Burkholderiales > Burkholderiaceae_C > Scleromatobacter. Next base: position 27,771 of record CAYQMX010000037.1, on the reverse strand, counting down.
TAGTCGGCACGTGCCACTGCGGAAACATGCGGCTCGAAGTTCCTGATCGCCCAACAGCGCTGATCAACTGCAACTGTTCTATCTGTAGAAGATACGGGGCACTCTGGGCGTTCTACCCGAGGAACGAAGTGCAGATGTCTGGCCACCCGGGAAGTACCGTCGGCTATGTTTGGGGCGCACGGTCCATCGAGACTTTTCGCTGCAACACCTGCGGGTGCGTTACCCACTGGGAGCCCCTGACACCTGAGGCTGGTGAAGACTTCGGGGAGGCTTCGGAAGCGGTAACGTCTCTGATCGGCAGCAGCTGCCCGTCGCGACCGACGGCAATGGGGTAGGGTACCGAAAGCCCGGCCGGCGGCCAGGTCGCCGACCCAGCTGGCACATGTCGGCCAGGACCGGACGGTTACAGTGTTCGGCTTCGGAGGAGCCTGCCACCGGCTCAGGATCGGTGGTCCCGGCCAAGGCCGGCCGGTCGCCGGCGATCGCTTTTTGGGTAGTCGCCTGTACCATTCCACGACTGGGATGATGCCTGCGGACGCAGGAATCCAGAGATGGCCGAAGCTCGAACCGCCGCAGTCAGACATCACTCAGACCGACGCACACTTGCGGCGGCGCTCGGGGTGAACATCGTCATGTTTTGTGTTGGCTTGATAGGTTGGCGACTTGCGACGTCATCAGCCCTACTCGCAGATGCGCTCGACATGCTCGCCGACGCGTCGGGGTACGCCGTTGCCTACCTCGCAATCGGTGGCAGTTCAAAGAGGCAACGCGCAGCAGCGAGATGGAACGGAGCGATGCTCATGGGACTTGGCCTCGTCGTTTTCGGCGAGGTTGCCGATCGATGGCTCCATGGCTACGAGCCAAGCGGCGTTTTGATCATGATCTTTGCGTGCGCGTCACTGTTCGCAAATGGCGTGGTTCTGCGCATGCTGAGCAAGTATCGTCGGTCCTCCGAGGTTCACCTTCGCGCGACCTGGATCGACACTCGAGCAGATGTGTTCGTCAACGCTGGGGTGCTGGTTGCCGGCGGACTGGTCGCTGCAAGCGGCTACCGTATCATCGACCTGATCGCCGGCGTCATCATCGGGTCCTTCGTGATTCACGAGGGCTGGGAGCTGTGGGAGATCGGCGCCTCAGACCAGCAGGACGAGGCCGCGTGACAGTACAGCCCCACAGCGGGGCGTAGCGAACGGACTGTCGCGGTAGCTTCGGTTTCGCTTGTCTGTCATAACCAGACTGTTACAGGCGTCAGCTTTCTGGCAGCCTGGTTGCCCTCGTTTGAGATACTGGACGGAAATTCCCTTGCCAAGAATTCCGAGACCCGTCGGACTCACAAACTGCGCATGAACGTCACCCTCGAATCCCCGAAGCAGCCAGAGGTCGCAGCACTCATCGCCGAGCTGGACGCCTACCAGGATACGCTGTACCCGGCTGAAGCGCGCTACGCCCTTGATTTGGACTCCTTGGCGCTTCCCAGCGTTTTGTTCGCTGTCGCCCGTGACTCCGACGGCATCGCCAAAGGATGCGGCGCAATCGTGATGAACGACAACTACGGCGAACTCAAACGCATGTATGTCCGTCCGGAGGCTCGCGGTGCGGGCACCGCACAGCAGGTCATCGAATTCTTGGAGTCGGCTGCCCGCATGCAGGGCTGCGAAACAGTCTTGCTTGAAACGGGCCCCCACTCGCATCAGGCGCTGGCGTTCTACACCAAGCAAGGCTACGGGCGCTGCGGCCCCTACGGCGAGTATCCAGACCATCCGCTTAGCGTCTTTATGCGGAAGCAACTTGCCCCTTGACTGAGCAGATTGCGGGGCTCCTGGGCACGCGGATTCACACTTCCGGCCACAACCAGCCATTCGCCAACGTCAGGTTCAGGGCAGTCCGCCGAGCCGTGTGCACCGGGATAGACTGGCAATTGCAACCACACCTGGGTGAACAACTTCGACGTTCGGTTCGCCTCGACGCCACCATCCCGACGGAACCGGTCGCTGTGCCTGAGGGGTCGTTGCCCGTCTCCCCATTCCAACCACGAAGCCCCGAATGAAAACCGTCCTCGCTCTTGCCTCGATCGCACTCCGTGTCGCAATGTGTGGAGCTCCGATCGCGGCACACGCCCAACTGCCCGTTCAAGCCGCGACCGACCAAGCGGTGCTGCTGACGAGCGCAGATCCGCACCTGGTTGCCAACAAGAAGCTGGTGTACGACTTCTGGCGCGAGGTCTTCGAGGCCGGACACATGGATCTGGCTGAAAAGTACATGACCGAGAGTTACGTCCAGCACAACCCAAATGTTCCGACAGGGCGCGCCGCGTTCGTCGCCTTCTTCACGCAGTTCGTCAAGCCCAAGGCCATCCAGCCCACCATCCAGGCCCCCGTCGTGACGATGGTGGCAGAGGGCGACAAGGTGATCATCAGTTTCGTGCGGATGACGATGGATCCAAAGGACGCGACGAAGAAGTCGACGACGACCTGGTTCGACATGTTCCGCATCGAGAATGGCAAGATCGCCGAGCACTGGGACTGCGCGTCCAAGGAGTGACATTTTCGATGTCTGCATCCGAACGCCTGTCTCGGGCTGCCGAATCCGAAGGTGCGCCCAAGGACGCCCCCGGCACCACGAGTCAGGCGCGGCTGGCGCATAGCGGCCAAGACACAACCAGACGCTCGCAACCGTCTGCTTCGGATCAGTATGAAATAGGTGCGGGAACGAACTGTCTCCGCTGCGGAATGGCTGGCGGCAGCCGGTTTCGCCCTGGACTGCTGAGCCATGCCCGAGCACATCATGGACACTCCTTCCCTTCACACTGAGCGACTCGAACTGATCCCACCGGATCGGCAGTGCGATGTCCGCATTGACTGTGGATGCCGCCGCGCCTCGACCCTGGGGCATCGTTCGACCACGAAGGCGTGATTCCCATGCAATGGCCAGACGCGTCTCTTCTCAGCCAGCTTCAAGCGCTTGAGGTTGAGCTGCACCAACCGGAGGTGCGTGGGGATGCAGCCCGTCTAGATGCGCTCCTACACGATGATTTCCACGAGTTCGGTCGCTCCGGCGCTGCCTATGCGAAGTGCGACATCGTCGCCCAACTGCTGACTGCAGCCCAGCACGCGCACGTGGTGGCCGACAACTTCATCGTGCGAAGCTTGGCAGTCGACGTCGCGTTGTTGACCTATCGCTCTGCGCAAGCGCTGCCCGACGGGACGCTGCATCGACATACCCTGCGTTCATCGATCTGGCAGCGCTGCGATGCCGGTTGGCGCATGAGTTTCCATCAGGGAACGCCGACCGAGCCGTATGAACCGAGGTGAGGGGCGACGTTCAGGGCCCGCAGCCGGCCATGAGCTGCCCTTCGCGTCGGGCGGCTTCTGGGCAGACGCTCGAGAGTACAGTTCGGATCTAGGGATCGAGTTACGACGCAATGGAGATCGCCAATCAGGCGCATGCCTGACAGAGGCGGCCAGTGTCGATATCTGCGGCCTGCGAAGGGCCCGAAGCGCAAATGCCCAATATTGCTACCGTATTCAAAGCCGAAATCACCAGACTTGCTCGCAAAGAGGTGCGTGAAAGCGGCGATGGCCTCAAAAAGACGGTCGCTTCTCAGCGCACCGAAATCGCGGGTCTCAAACGTCGCCTCCAGGAGTTGGAGGGCGCGGTCAAGAAACTGGCCAAGGGATCAAGCGCCGTTGCGGCTCGGCCAGGTGCGCCGGTGTCGAGTGAGTCAGGCGAGTCAAACGGTACCGGGCTGCGATTTCGAGCAAAGGGGATGGCAGCCAACAGAAAGCGGCTCGGCCTATCGGCAGCCGACTTTGGCCTCCTCGTCGGTGCGACGGGCCAGTCCGTCTACGCCTGGGAGTCGGGCAAGGCGAAGCCGAGGCCTGAGGCGTTGGCAGCCATCGCGTCTCTGCGGGGCATAGGCAAGCTTGAGGCCGAGGCCAGGCTGGCTGCAGCCAAGGGGCAGTAGCTACCCCGACAGCCACGCCGGCATCGGCCTGCAGCCGGCCATTTGCTGCCGGTCGCGAATGGCGGCTTACCGGCAGGTTTCGGGCATCCGGGTTCGCGATATCTACGCGTATGCATATTCACATCCACGCGCCCTGCCTTGCTGATGCTGAGGAGTTGCTCGCGTTCGAGGTACGCAACCGCGCCTGGTTCGAGACAGTGATCAACGCCCGCGAGCCGTCGTACTACAGCGAGGAAGGCATTCGCTCCGCCATAGCCGCGGCTTGCGATGCTCAAGCTGCAGATCGCGGTTACCAATTTCTCGTCCGCGCCGGTCAACGCCTTGTGGGGCGCGTGAACCTTCACGACGTGCGCCGAGGTCACTTCGAATGCGCGGAACTCGGCTACCGGGTCGACCGATCGGAGAATGGCCGCGGCATCGCGTCAAGGGCTGTTGCGCTCTGCTTGGCCGAAGCCTTCGGGCCACTCAGGCTATGGCGGATCGAAGCCGTTGCCCGGGTCGACAACCCAGGCTCGCGTCGCGTGCTTGAACGCTCGGGCTTCACGCCATTTGGAGTGTCGAGAAGATCGTTCTATCTCGAGGGTGCCTGGCACGACCGAGTGCACTATGAGCGTCATCGCGAAACGGCGTGAAGTGTTTCGTCGGGAGCGAACGAGGTCGTAGTTCGGCCACCAGCAGCCGTCGGCCCCTGTCTGCTTCCGGGCGAGCTGTTGGCGGTACGGCTCCGTCATTTGAACTGAACCACAATCAGCGTTCCGACCCGCGAAGGCCTCATCGTGAGCATCGGCGAACAACTTCGAGCACTCAACTTCCACGATGCAGAGCGAAAGCGGGAAGCTCTCCAGGCGCCAAGCGCGCAGCCCCTTGATCCTGAGCAAAGAATCCTGAGATACTCGGAATACCATGTCGTTCAGTAAACCCATGGGGGTATAGGCAGTGCGGAGCGATTGGTACAGAACGCTGAAGACCGGCACCTACTTGGTCGTACCGTCTGGCGTTGCGCTGGATGAGGTGAAGATCCCGCAATTGGTTCGAAGCTTGGTCGGATCCGGCATTCCAGCCCCGCTTGCATTGAATGTCGACGCAAACGAGATGGAGAAGTCGTTCAGCTTCATTGGTGTGTCTAGTTGCCTGAGGGACGTTGGCTATTGCGTGCTGCGCAGTTGAACGAGTTGCACGCGCGCCAAGGCAGAGTCCGCCGCCGGTCGCGATTTGCCGACCGCGAACAGTTGTCCTCACGTAGTTCTTCTCGGCTGGCGGTTCTGGCCTGCCGGCGGCATCAGCAGCCGCCACGAACGAATCGGAGAATCGAAATGGCTCAAACCCGAGGCGTTGCGGAGCCCGGCGTCCGTGAGGTTGTCCTGTATGTCGAGGACCATCCGGTCAATGCGCTGCTGATGAAGGTCGTCTTCGGTCATCGTCCCGAACTCGAACTTGTGATCGTGGTCGACGGGGCCTCCGCTATGGCTGCCACCCAACATCTCCGGCCAGCGCTACTGCTGCTCGACTTGGGCCTGCCGGATTGTCGCGGCACCGAACTTCTGGAACGCATGCGAAGCGTTCCGGGTTGGGAGCCCATCCCCGCGATCGCAGTCACTGCCGAGCTCGAGTTCAATGCCGCGGGCACCGGTTTCATGGACGTCTGGCACAAGCCGCTTCGCGTACCAACGCTATTGACTCGACTTGATCGCGTGCTGATTCCGCGGCCGATCCGCACGCCGACGATCATCCCAACCTGATTCACGATTCAGACGCTAGCGCAACCACTCAGACTGACTCTTTGACGGCGTCGAATCCGAAGGAGTCTGAGGTGCTCAGGGATGACCTCGCCCGCGGCCGATCTACCTTGATCGAATGGTATACAGCACTCAATGGTCTGGTGCAGTGCTGCGACTCGTGGTGTGGCCGGGCTCCCGATGTCGAGGGCGCTTGTCGGCCACGAGCCGTCGCACACGCCCGACGGCTTTGCGGCGGCACACTTCATCGGCATGAATCATGTGGCATGCCGGTAAGTTCGTGTGCTTCAGGCCAAGCCGCCAGCCGTTGGTGCTCGGTGGGCGCCTCGCTGGCCAATCGGAGTCGCGTTTTCCGACCAAGGTGGCTGGCAGGGACACTCAGCGCAAGTCCCATGGCGCGCTCCCCCGCTGCCCGCGACGCGCCTGCCCTGCTGCCTGGTCTGCGAACAGTGGACCGAGGGGTGCTAGTCTGGTAGCCGACAATGGTGACTGAGTTCGGCCAGGAGCCGATGGTTGCAGTGGTCTGCTTCGGAGGAGTCCAACGCTGGTCGTGACCAGCGGTACGCCCAGCAATTGCCCTGAGGAAGAGCCGTGGAGCGGAAGTTCGTCGCAACAGCGCGGAATTGGCACAGTCGGCGCCGGGCCGCGCGCGGCTTGCAATCGGGCGTTCGTCACGCCTCCATTGCTGTCGCGTCAATGCTGATGGTGTGCTCCGCGCACTCAACCGAACGCATCGACAGTCCTGAGATCGTCCACTTCGAGGGCGAGACCAGCACGCTCGGTGGCGAGCTCTTCAAGCCGAAGGGGAGCGGCCCGTTTCCAGCCGTCCTCTACAACCACGGCAGTGCGCCCGGCATGCTGAATAGCCAGGCCAGCAAGATCATCGGTCCGCTCTTTGCTGCGAACGGTTGGGTTTTCTTCATGCCGTACCGACGAGGCCAGGGGTTGAGCAAGGACGCTGGTCACTACATCGGCGACGAGATCAGAGACGCTCGAATACGCGGCGGGCAAATGCACGCGGCTGAGACGATGACGCGCTTGCTGAGCACCGAACAGCTCCAGGATCAACTTGCCGCCTTGAAGTGGCTCAAGACCCAAGGCTTCGTGCGACCAGATAGCGTGGCTGCGGCCGGCAATTCGTTCGGTGGGGTCGAAGCCGTTCTCGGAGCGGCAAACGCACCCTACTGTGCGGCCGTCGACGCATCGGGCGGCGCGGAGAGTTGGGACGACGCGCCACAACTTCGAGTGCTCATGACAGATGCGGTTCGCACTTCTCGCGCCCCGATCTTCTTCCTCCAGGCTGAGAACGATTTCAACCTGTCCCCCAGCCGAGTCCTGCTATCGGAAATGAAGGCGGCCGGAAAGCAAGGCGAGGTCAAGATCTACCCACCCTACGGCCATTCAAGCAAGGAAGGGCACAGCTTTGCGTACATGGGCGCGTCGGTCTGGTTCCCCGACGTCCTGGCCTTCGTTGAGAAGAACTGCAACCCGTGAAGCGTTCATGGCGGCCTGGGATCCACGGGCATGCTCCGCATAGCGGACGGAGGTCGATCCACGCCACGTCGTGCTGACCAGCCCCCGGCCGCCGGCACCGGAGTCGCATGTCGGCCAGGTGCTGCCGTTCGCGATTGGCATCTTTAGGGTAGGTGTTGGCGCCGAGCCGGCTTCGACCCACGACAGGCTGTCTTGCCGAACGAAGGATGACCCGGCGCAGATTGCGAAAGCCATCGCCGCAGCGCTGTTTCCAAGCAATGAGGAGGGTCAGCGGAAAGTCGGCATGGCGGGTCAGTCAGGCGCCGGCGCAAACAGCCCGGGACCAATGCCGGCATCGCGACCTTCGCTTCGGCGCCCACCGGTACCAAACCCGAATGACGTCCGACGGATAGGTGGGGTCAGGAGTGAAGGGGTTCCACCGCGCCTGCTGCAATGGCCTCGTCCAGGCCGCCCGGCGGGAGGGAGGTGGCGCCGGGATTCAGCCGGTTCAATCCAAACCAGCCGTTGCGTCCCCGCGCCTTGGCCTGGTACATGGCCTGGTCGGCGAGGTCCAGCGAGCGCTGCCACGGGATGTCGGGCACCAAGGGATAGGGCGCGAAGCCAATGCTGCAGGAGACTTGAATCGTCCGGCCGTCCGCCAGTTCGACCGGGCGTCCCTCGACGGCCCGACGCAACCTTTCCGCCAGCAGGGCGGCATGGTCGCGTGGCGTGCCTCTTGTCAGCAGCATGAACTCCTCGCCGCCCCACCGGATGAGCTCGTCTTCTCCTCGTACCATGGCCTTGAGGCGCACCGCGGCCTGGTGCAACACCGCATCGCCGGCCGGGTGGCCATACGTGTCGTTGATCCTTTTGAAGTGGTCCAGGTCGATGAGGAAGAAGATGAGATCTATGGGTTTGGCCTCGGATCGGTCATGGTACTGGTGGGACCGGAATGCCGCTGCAGCGTGGGAGTCGATCTGGTCCATGAAGTGCCGGCGGTTGTGCAGTCCGGTCAACACATCGGTGACGGCCAGTTCCTGGAGCTGGTGATTGACGATGGCGAGGGCGCGAGCATGCCTGCGTGTGGTTCGCACGACCAGCAGGGCGGCGCCTGCCAGCGCGGCTGCTGCAATGATGGCCGCAGCCGCGATGACCCGGCTCGAGCGGCGCTCGCTGGCGACGCGCTGCGTCCGCTCCCGGTCCGCATCGGTCAGGGCCTGGTCCAGGCGGAGCCTCGCCTGGTGGTCTTCTTCAATGTTCTTTCTCAGTCCTTGAAGGTGCTCGACCAGCTCGGCGTAGGCCTTGTCGTGTAGACCGGCGAAGGCGTATTCCTCCGCCACTTCGTCCAAGGCTTCCCAGCGGTCGTCGCCCTGGGTCTCGGCTTCCAGGATCGCCAGTCCCTCCTGGTGCTTGCCCAACCGGTTGAGCGCCTTGCCTCGGTTGAACCTGGCGACGTGCAGCAGACCCGGAACGCCTCTGGCAGCCGAGAGGGCGGCATCTGCCATCTCCAAGGCGGGGCCAGGCAGGTTCGCCTTCAGCAAGGCATCCGACTGGTTGCAGAGGAAGTGGGCCAAGATGTTGGGCGAGCGCCCCATGCCCTTGGCGACTTTCAGTGCACGCGGCCCCAGCGGGAGCAGCTTGTCCCATTGGGCGGAGTCGCGGTACATGAGGCCCAGCGCGACCAGCGTCCTGATCTGTTCGATGGCCGCGTTCGCAGCGGCCTGTTCTTGAAGAATGGCGAGCAGGATCTGCTCGGCTTCTTTGAGCTTGCCATCGCTGCGCAGCCGGTCCGCCCACTCGCTGCGCGCCCACCAGGTCAGCTCGTCGCCCGGGTGGGCCGTGGCCAGTTCCATGGCATCCTGGGTAAAGCGGCCGAAACCGGGGAAATGCTCCCAGTCTTCCTCCAGGGCCAGCAGTACCTTGAGTTCATCGCGCCAATCCTTCCGGGCGCGGGCTTCGGCCAGCAGCGTCATGCCTTCCAGGACGGCTTTGTCGAGGTCCCGTTGGGCCTTGAGTTGTCCGATACGCTGCAAGCGGTAGCGAAACTCCAGCGCTGCGTCGGGCGCGCGCTTGAGCAGGCGGGCCGCCTGGTCGAGCATCTCCGCAGCGCGGGCGACATCGGAACGGCGCAACTGCTTGCTCAATTCCAGGCTCGCGATGACGGCGGCCGTCAAATCCCCCGTGGCTTCGGCCCTGTCATGCGCCTCTTTCAGGAATGTCATGAGTTCCGGCTGGGGCGCGAAGGACTTCAGATCCCGGATCTGCTCCTCCAGGCGGGTCGGGGGCGCATCGGCACGACAGGTGCCGCCCAGCGTCGCCAAGCCTAGGCCGATTGCCATCGCCATGGCGGCCGCACGGACCTGCCACGGGGACCGGGTTGCTGAGCTACAGGGCAGTCGAGACATCGGACGATAAATTGTGGTGGCGACCTGCTGACGAGCCAACGAATATTATTGAATTCGGCGGTATCGCGACCGGCCGATAGGCTCAGTAATCCCCCTGATTGTCGGCCGCGCAGTCGCAAACGAGTACCTGGATCTTCGACAACGGTTCCGCCACTGCCCGCTGACAGTGTGGGCAGGGCAACTGCCTGTTGTCAGGCGACACCCGCACCGACGACAGCTTTTCGGCGCCGAAACCGAAAACGTTAGTGACAGCAACGGGAACAGCCGTGCGCTGCGGATCCGCGCGTGCGTCAAGTCTCGGGCGCCCAAACCGGCGCGCCCGATGTCGACTTCGGGTGGCGTCAACCGCCGTTCGCCGCCAATCTGCCCGGACGTCAAGTGTCGAGCGTCGAATCCGTCGCGGCGTCCGACAACCGGAGTTCCGTTGCGGACCAAATGGCGCCGCACGTTGCGCAGCGTCGGCGCGTCGGCTGTCGAGGCCCTCGATGGGCCGAGACACGCAACCCCAAGACCGAATTTGGGCGAATGTTTTGCCTTGCCCCGCCAAGGACGGCTCGTCGTGCCCACCCGGCTCGCCGTGCCAACCCCGGCTCGTCGTCTCCATCCTGCCTCTCCGCTCATCCCCGGCAAGCCGCCGACGGACATGAAAAAGGCCCGGCTTTGCCGCCGGGCCTTGCATGCCGGGAAGTCGGCGGGTCAATGTGCCGGCTTGGCCGTCATCTCTTCGTCGATCATGCGCGCGTCCGCATCCAGCGCCTCGTCGTCGGCCGTCGACTTCTCGTGGTTCGAGCCGAGCAGCAGGTAGAACGCGGGCACGACGAACAGCGTGAACAGCGTGCCGATGGACATGCCGGTGAAGATCACCAGGCCCATCGCCTGGCGGCCCGCGGCACCCGCGCCCGAGGCGATCACCAGCGGCAAGACGCCGAACACCATCGCGGCGGTCGTCATCAGGATCGGACGCAGGCGGATGGCGGTGGCCTCGAGGATGGCGTCGAGCTTGGACAGGCCGCGCTTCTGCGCGTTGTTGGCCACCTCGACGATCAGGATCCCGTGCTTGGAGATCAGCCCCATCAGCGTCACCAGCCCCACCTGCGTGTAGATGTTGATGGAGGTGAAACCGAGGAAGATGAAGATCACCGCGCCGAACAGGGCCAGCGGCACCGAGACGAGGATCACGATCGGGTCGCGGAAGCTCTCGAACTGCGCAGCCAGCGCCAGGAACACGATGATGACGGCGAAGGCCAGCGTCACGACGAAGCCGCCGGACTCGTTGGCGAAGATGCGCGACTGGCCGGCGTAGTCGACGTTGTAGCCCACCGGCGCCACCTCCTTGACGGCGTCGGCCAGCAGCTTCAGGGCTTCGCCCTGCGACACGCCGGCCACGCCGGAGATCGTCACTGAGTTCAGCTGCTGGAAGCGTGTGATCGACTCCGGCTTGACGCTGTAGCTCAGGTGCGCGACCGTGCTGGCCGGGATCAGGCCGGCGTTGGGCGTCTTGATGTAGAAGCCCAGCACATCGTCGGGGTTCAAGCGGTTGACCTGCTGCACCTGCGGGATCACCTTGTACGAGCGGCCGGCGATCGAGAAATAGTTGACGTAGCCGCCGCCCAGCGCGGCGCCGAGGGCCTGGCCGACGTCCTGCTGCGTCATGCCCAGTGCGGCGATCTTGTCGCGGTCGACCTCCACCGTCGCCTGCGGCGCGTCGAGCTTCAGGTCCTGGTCGATGAAGTAGAACTTGCCCGAGGCCTGCGCCTTGGCCATCACCCGCTGGGCGACGCCATTGAGGCTGTCGAACGGCTCGGTGGTGGTGATGACGAACTGCACCGGAAACCCCGACGACCCGGGCAGCGGCGGGAACTGGAACGCGGCGATGCGGGCACCGGCGATCTTGTTCCAGCGGTCCTGCAGGTCCAGCTGGATCTCGTGGGCGCTGCGCGTGCGTTCGCCCCAGTTCTTCAGCAGCATGCCGCCGAGGCCCGAGTTGACCGTCGGCGAGCCGGTGATCTGGAACAGCATCTTGTACTCGGGCGTCGCGCGGGCGACTTCGAACACCTGCTGCGCGTACGTCTGCATCTGGTCGGAGGTCGCCGTCGGCGAGCCCACGACCTGCGACAGCACCACGCCCTGGTCTTCCTCGGGCGCGAGCTCCGACTGCGACATCTTGAACATGACCACCAGCAACGCGAACAGGATCACGCCCATCACGATCAGCACGGGGTAGGTGGCCAGCAGGCTGCGCAGCCAGCGCGTGTAGGTGCTGCGCACCTTCTCGAACACGTGGTCGATGGCCTTGACGAACCGGCCCTCGTCCTGGGCCGGCGTGAAGATCTTGGCGCACATCATCGGCGACAAGGTCAGCGCGACGACGCCGGAGACGAACACCGAGGCCGCCAGCGTGAAAGCGAACTCGGTGAACAGGGCCCCGGTGAGGCCGCCCTGGAAGCCGATGGGCACGTATACCGCCACCAGCACCACCACCATCGCGATGATCGGGCCGCCGAGTTCGCGCGCGGCGATCAGGGCCGCCTGCAGCGGCGTCTTGTGCTCCTCCTTCATGTGGCGGTCGACGTTCTCCACCACGATGATGGCGTCGTCGACCACCAGTCCGATCGCCAGCACCAGCGCCAGCAGGGTGAGCAGGTTGATCGAGTAGCCCAGCAGCAGCATGATGAAGAACGCGCCGATGAGCGACAGCGGCATCGCCACCAGCGGCACGAGCACCGCGCGGAAGGTACCCAGGAACAGGTAGATCACCACGGCCACGATCACCAGCGCCTCGACCAGCGTCTTGATCACTTCGTTGATCGAGGTGTTGATGAAGTCGGTCGAGTCGTAGACGATCTCGCCGGTCACGCCGGTGGGCAACTGGTTCTTGAGGTCGGGGAACGCCTCGCGTACGCGCTTGGCGACGTCGAGGATGTTGGCCTCGGGCGCCACCTTGATGCCGATGAACACCGAGCGCACGCCGTCGAAGGCGACGTTGAAGTCGTAGTTCTCGGAGCCGAGCGTGACGGTGGCGACGTCCTCCAGGCGCACGACCGAGTCGCCGCTCTGCTTGACGATCAGCTGCTTGAATTCCGCCAGCGAGTGCAGGTCCGTGCCCGCCGTCAGCGGCACGGTGACCATCTGCCCCTTGGAAGCACCGAGGGCCGCCAGGTAGTTGTTGGTCGTCAACGCCACGCTGACGTCGGCGGCCGACAGGCCATGGGCCGCCAGCTTGTCGGCGTCCAGCCAGGCGCGCAGCGCGAACTGGCGCGCGCCCAGCAGCTCGGCGGTCTGCACGCCGGTGACGGAGTCCAGCTTGGGCTTGACCACGCGCAGCAGGAAGTCGGTGACGTTGTTGGTGGGCAGGTCCTTGCTGTAGAAGCCCAGGTACATCGCGTCGGTGGTCTGGCCGGTAGCCACCGTCAGCACCGGCGCCTGCGCCTGCGCGGGCAGCTGGTTCTTGACCGAGTTCACCTGCGTGTTGATTTCCGTCAGCGCGCGGTTGGCGTCGTAGTTCAGGCGCAGCGTGGCGGTGATCGTCGAGGAGCCGGCGGCGCTGGACGACGACAGGTAGTCGATGCCCTGCGCCTGCGCGATGGCGCCTTCCAGCGGCTGCGTGATGAAGCCGGCCACCGTGGCGGCGTCGGCGCCGTAGTAGGCGGTGGAGATCGTGACGACCGAATTCTGGGTCTTGGGGTACTGGTTGACCGGCAGGCTGAACAGCGAGCGCAGTCCCAGCACCACGATCAGCAGGCTGATCACGCCGGCCAGCACGGGCCGTCGGATGAAGAGGTCGGTGAACTTCATGGCGCGTGCCTCAATGTTCCTGCGGGGTGGGGTTCGGCGAGTTGGCCGGCGAGACCGAGTTGTCGATCACGATGGACGTGCCATTCTTGAGCTTGACCTGGCCGCTCGTGACCACCTGCTGGCCTTCCTTCAGGCCCTTGAGGATGGCCACCTGGTCGCCGCGCGTCTCGCCGGTGGTGACGAAGGCCTGCTGCACCACCAGGCCGTTGCCCGAGGCGGCCGCGGCCGGGGCCGGTGCGGAGGCGCCGCTGGCGGCTGCCCGGGCCGCCGCGGCGGCCTCGTCGGCCGTCATCACGATGAACACCGTCGACCCGTAGGGGTTGTAGGTGATCGCGGTCTGCGGCAGCGTCAGGTAGTGTTTCTTCTCGCCGACTTCCACGCTCGCGTTGGCGAACATGCCCGGCAGCAGCTGGCGCTTCGGGTTGGCGAGGGTCGCCTCGACGACGACGTTGCGGGTGGCGGTGTCCACCTTCGGGCTGATCGCGGTGATCTTGCCGGGGAAGGTGACGCCGGCGAAGCCATCGCTGGTGACGTTGACCACCTGGCCGACCTGCAGCGCGCCGACCTGCTTCTGCGGCAGGTTGAAGTCGACGTAGATCGGGTCGATGGTCTGCAGCGTCACGATCTTGTCGCCCGGGTTCACGTACTGGCCGGGATTGACGGTGGTGATGCCCAGCTTGCCGGAGAACGGCGCGCGGATCGTCTTCTTGTCGATCACTGCCTGCTGCTGCGCGGCCAGCGCGCGCTTGCTCTTGAGGTCGGCGGCGTCCGCGTCGACCTGGGCCTGCGCGATCGCCTGGGCCTCGAACTGCGCCTTGTCGCGCTTGAGCACGGTGGCCGAGAGCTCGGCGGCCGCCTCCAGCGCGGCCAGCTGGGCCTTGTCCGAGTCGGCGTTGAGCTCGACGAGGACGTCGCCCTTGCGGACGTCCTGGCCCGACTTGAAATGGATCTCGCGCACCAGGCCCGCGATCTCCGTGGTGACGTCGACGCCGCGCACCGGCGCGACGCTGCCGACGGCCGCCAGCGTGGGCTGCCAGTCCTGCGACCCGACCTTCGTGGCCGTGACGGTCTGCGGGAAGGGCTTGGGCGCCGAGGCGATCAGCTTCTTGATGTGCAACGCAAAGCCCCCGGCCAGGATCAGCACCAGCACCAGGATCCCGCCAATCATGATGAGCATCCGCTTCGTCATGTTCTCACTCCAGATTTCGTGTTCGATCGTTGTCGCGTCCGCCGGCCGGTCAGGGCGCGTGGCGGACGCGGGAATTCATTCTTCACCGCGTCGCGGCGGAGGCCACCGCGTCGGTCGCGTTCCACCAGCCGCCGCCCAGCGCCTGGAACAGCGCCGCGGTGTCGGTCAGCCGTGCCGCGCGCGCCTGCACCAGCGCCACGCGCGTGGACAGCACCGTGCGCTGCGCGTCCAGCGAGGCCAGGTAGCTCACCGCGCCCAGCTGGTACTGGCGCGCCACCAGGCCGAGCGACTCGTTGGCGAGCCGCTCGGCCTCGGCCGTGGCGGTCACCGCGTCGGCGTCGGTGTCGATCGCGCGCAGCGTGTTGGCCACGTTGAGGAACGCGTTCAGCACCGTGGACTGGTACTGCGCCTGCGCGGCGTCGTAGGCGGCCGCGGCGGCCCGCTTCTTCGCCTGCAGCGCGCCGCCGTTGAAGATCGGCTGCACCAGGCCGGCGGCCAGGCTCCAGCCGGTGGTGCCGGTGGAGAACAGCTTCTCGAGCTTCAGGCTCTGGCGGTCCACGCCGGCGCTGAGCGTGATCTGCGGATACAGCGCGGCGGTGGCCACGCCCACCTGTGCGCTGGCCTCGTGCAGCAGCGCCTCGCTGGCGCGCACGTCGGGGCGCTGGCGCACCAGCGCGGAGGGCAGGCTCACGGGCAGCTCGCGCGGCAACGCCAGCGAGTCGATCTCGAAGGCGGGCAGGCCGTCGTCGCCGGGCAGCCGGCCGGCCAGCACGGCCAGCTGGTGGCGCGTCTGCGCCAGGGACTTCTCGAGCCCGGGGATCTGCGCCTGCGACTGGGCCACCAGGGTCTGCTGCTGCAGCGCCGCCGAGCGGGCGAGGGCGCCCAGCTCGACCTGCTTCGTGATGACCTTGAGCGACTGGGTCTCGTTGTCGATGACGTCGCGCGTGGCCTTCAACTGCGCGCGCAGCGAGGCTTCCTGGATCGCGGTGGCGACGACGCTGGAGGTCAGGCTCAGCCACGTGGCCTCGACCTGGAAGCGCTGGTAGTCGATGGCCGCGCGCACGCCTTCGAGCTCGCGCCTGTTGCCGCCGACGATGTCGAGCGTGTACGACAGGTCGAGGCCGGCGCTGAACAGGTTGCCGGTGGCACCGGCCGGGATCTCGGCCGATTGCGCGAGCGCGTAGCGCTGGCGGGTGGCGCTCAGCTGGCCGGTGACCGACGGGAACACCCGCGAACCGTAGTCGGCGCGGTAGTTCTCCTCGGCCTGGCGCAGCGTGGCCTGGGCCGCGGCCACGCTGGGGCTGTGCGCGAGGGCCGACTGCACCAGGGCATCGAGGGCGGGGGACTGGAACGCCTCCCACCAGGTGGCGGACACGTCGCGGCCGTCGACGAAGTGCTGCGGCACGTAGGCCGGGCTGGCGCCGCTGGCCGCCATCGCCGGCAACGCAGCCGGCGTGTAGGGATGGCTCGCGTCGGCGACCCGGGGCGCCTCCGGCGCGTGGAAGTCGGGGCCGACGGCGCATGCCGACAGGGCCAGGCCGACGCCGATGCTCATGGCGGTGCTACGCCAGGGCGGACGTCGGAGGGCTTCTTTGATCATTCCTGCTCCTCGGTATTCAGGCACGTCGCCCCTCATGGGTGCGACGATCAGCGGGGCATGGTAGTTGGGTTTTCCCTGAGCATGGGCTTGTCCCCACATGAAGATTGCCTAAGCAATGATTGCCGGCACGCATTTCAAAACTGTGTACAAAGTACCGTTCGCCCGCCAGGTGTCATCAGTCGATGACGTTAACCCAGCCTGGGTGGCGGGGAAAGGCCGGAGCAGGCGAATGCACGGAACGTGCCGTCGAACGGCGGCCGGGCGCCGCCCGGGCCCTGCGGACGTTCAGTCGCGGGTCGCCTTGCGACGCACGCAGTCGAGGTACTGGTGGCCGTCGGGCGGCAGGCCGCTGCGCTGCGACTGCCAGATCATCTCGCCCAGGCAGTCCATCGTCGCGTGGTGCGCGTCGTGCAGCGACTGCCGGCGCGCGGCCAGCAGCTCGACCGCCTGGCGGATGCCGCTGGGCTGGTCGATGCTGCACTGCTCGCTGATGGTCAGGTGCATCGCCAGGTGCAGGAACGGGTTGGTGCGGCCGTCCTCGACGTCGAACACGGCCGCCAGCGCGGCGTCGACGTCGGCCAAGTCGGCGTGGTATTCCGGGTGTTCCGCGATCCACTGCGACGCGAGGACCTGGATGGGCGACATCGGCGCGCCGCTGGCGGCGAGCGCGTGGGTCTCGCAGAAGAATCGGCGGACGTCGTGCTGGGACGGCTGGAACATGAGTTATTGTGCCCCACGGTCGCTGGCGCTTCCTGCCCCCGAGCGGCCCGGCAGAGCCGGATCCGCCGCTCCCTTGAACTTCAGGGCGCCGGGCGAGCGGCAGCGCCGTGTCAGGGCCGAACAGGCGGTTTCGCCGGCGGGAAGGTGACGCGCACGCGCAGCCCGACGCCACCCGGGCCGTCGAGCAGCGCCACTTGCGCGCCGTGGTGGCCGGCGATGTCGCGCACGATGGACAGCCCCAGGCCGCTGCCGGTGCCACCGGCGTTGCCGCGCTGGAAGCGCTCGAACGCGCGCTCGCGGTCGGCGGGCGCGATGCCGGGGCCGTTGTCTTCCACCTCCAGCATCGCGCGGCCGGGCGCGCCGGGCACGGCGCCGGTGCGGATGGTCACCCGCGCGCCTGCGCCGGCGTAGTTGATGGCGTTGTCCAGCAGGTTGGCCAGCATCTCGCGCAGCAGGAAGCCGTGGCCGTCCACGTGCGCGCTCTCCAGCTCGAAGCCGAGGTCGACGCCGGCGTCCACCGAGCGCGCCACCCATTCCTCGGCGGCCTCGCTGGCGATCTGCTTGAGGTCGAAGCGCTCCATCGCCGAGTTGTGGCGCTCGTGCTCGGCGCGCGCCTGCGACAGCAGCTGGTTGGCCAGCCGCGCGGCCCGTGTCGTGGCGATGTGCAGGCGGCGCAGCAGGCCCTCGAGCTGCGGCGGATGGGCTTCCAGCAGCGCCAGCTCGGTTTCGGTGCGCAGCACCGTCAACGGCGTGCGCAGCTGGTGGGCGGCGTCCGCGATGAAGGCCTTCTCGGCGGCGGAGGCGGTGACGACGCGTGCGAACAGGTCGTTGAGCGCGCTCACCAGCGGGGCCACCTCGCGCGGGATGTCGGGGCGGTTGACCGCCCCGAGGTGCTCGGGCGAGCGCTGCGCGATGTCCTGGCTGAGGCTTTCCACCGGGCGCAGGCTGCGCACGATCGCGATCCAGCCCATCACGGCCAGCACCAGGGCCTCGACGAGCATTGCCGAGGCGGCCGCAGCGAGCACCTGCTGGGCCACGCCCTGGCGCTTGTTGAGGGTCTCGGAGACGCGCGCCTCGCACACGCCCGCGGCGCGGCCGGCGCCGGCGGGCAGGCAGTTCCAGCTGTGCAGCGCCACGCGCACCGGGCGCCGGTTGTAGGTGGCGTCGAAGAAGCGCCAGTCCACCTTCGACGGCGGGCCGCCCAGCGCGGCCAGTTCGGGGTCGCCGCCCAGCACGCTGCCGCCGGGGGCCAGCGCGACCCAGTGCACGTCGTCGTAGCGGTCGGCCCGCAGCACGCGGTCGATCTCGGGCGACACCACCAGCGACAGCACGCCGTCATCCTGGCGAACCAGCCGTTCCAGCGCCAGCGCGGTGCCGTCGAGCGCGTGGTCGAGCGAGTCGAGCGCCGGCGCGAGGGCGAGGCGGTAGAACACGAAGGCCGTGGCCGGCACCAGCAGCGCCAGCGGCAGCACCAGCCAGAGCACCAGCGAGCGGCGGATGCTGGGGCGGGCGTCGATGTGGAAGCGGCCGCGCGGGCGGGCTGCGGAGGAGGCGGGGGCAGTCACGGGCGGGTCGCGTTCAGCACGCGAAGGTCATGCGCGAGTATCGCCCAGCCGCGCTCATGAATGAAGGAACCGCCGTCCTGCGGCCTGCGGTGCGAGCGCCCTTCGGAGCGGCCGTGCGTGCGCTCATGAGGCAACCTCCGTCCTGCGGA
Organism: uncultured Vitreoscilla sp.; assembly: GCA_964418745.1. GTDB lineage: Bacteria > Pseudomonadota > Gammaproteobacteria > Burkholderiales > Burkholderiaceae_C > Scleromatobacter. Next base: position 9,175 of record CAYQMX010000037.1, on the reverse strand, counting down.
CTGCGGTGCGAGCGCCCTTCGGAGCGGCCGTGCGTGCGCTCATCAGGCAACCTCCGGCCTGCGGCCTGCGGTGCGAGCGCCCTTCGGAGCGGCCGTGCGTGCGCTCAGGCCTCTTCCAGCAGGTAGCCGAAGCCGCGGATCGTGCGGATCTTCAGGCCGGCCGGCTCCAGCTTGGAGCGCAGGCGCGAGACGTGCACCTCGATCGCGTTGTCGGAGGTGGTGCCGTCCCAGTTGGAGATGGCGGCGATGATCTGCTCCTTGGCCACGATCTTGCCGGTGCGGCTGAGCATGAATTGCAGGATGGACCATTCGCGCCCGGCCAGCGCCAGTTCCTGCTCGCCGATGTAGGCGCGGCGCGCCTCCAGGTCCATGCGCAGGCTGCCCAGGCCCAGCACGCTGCCGCCGCGCGCCTGGTTGCGGCGCACCAGCGCGCGCGAGCGGGCCACCAGCTCGCTCAGCGCGAACGGCTTGACGAGGTAGTCGTCGGCGCCGCTCTCGAGGCCGCGCACGCGGTCCTCGATGGCGTCGCGGGCGGTCAGCATCAGCACCGGCAGGTCGGAGCCCTGCGCGCGCACGCGGCGCAGGGTCTCGAAGCCGTCGATGCCGGCCAGGCCGATGTCCAGGATCAGCAGGTCGTACGGATCCTGGCGCACGGACACGGCCACCGGCTCGCCGCGTTCGGTGCAGTCGACGACCCAGCCCTGGGAGCGCAGGGCGCGTGCCGTGGAATCGGAAAGAAGAGGGTCGTCTTCGACGAGGAGGATGCGCACGGGCGGCACTCCGATGGGAGCGATGGGGGGTGGGGATCTGTGGATCATCGAAGGGCAGCCTCAGGTGTCGCTGAACGATACCTGAGCCGGACCTTGCAGGCCAGCGCCGCGCGGGCTCAATGCTCGGGCGGGGAGTCGGCCGCCGGGCGGGCGGCCGGCTGTGCGGGCGCGGCCTCGCCGAAGTCCGCGCCGTCCTGAGCCGCCACGTCCCAGGAGGGCCTCGCCGGCGCGTGGTCGAGCCGCTCCTGGGCGAACAGCTGTTCGAGCTGCTGGCGGCCCGCGCGCGCCATCGAGATCAGCTTGGACTCGTCGCGGAAGTGCGGCGCGAGCGCGTGCAGCTGCTGCACCGAGTGGCGCCGGAAGCGCATCGCCAGCGTGCGCGCGCGATGCGGCTCGAAGCCCATCGCCTCGAGCACGCTGCGCCCGCTCATCAGCGCCGCGTCCAGCGTCTCGCGCTCGATGTGGTGCACGCCGCGCTCGTTGAGCTGGTACCAGTGCTGGACGTTGCGGGCGCGGGCGACGATGGTCAGGTTGGGGAAGTTCTGGCGGGCGATGTCCACCAGGTCGAGGCTGGGCTCGATGCCGTCGACGGCCACCACCAGCACCTGCGCCCGCGCCGCGCCGGCCACCCGCAGCAGGTCCAGCCGCGTCGCGTCGCCGTAGTGCACGCGAAAGCCGAACCGGCGCAGCGCCTCGATCTGCTCGGCGTCGTGTTCCAGCACCGTGGCGGCGATGCCGTTGGCGTGCAGCAGGCGGCCGATGATCTGGCCGTAGCGCCCGAAGCCGGCGATGATCACCGGCGCGTCCTGCGGCTCGGCGATCTCCGACGGCGCGGACTTCGGCGCGTGCCTTTCCAGCAGCGGGATCCACCAGCGGTCGGCCACCAGCACCAGCAGCGGCGTCAGCAGCATCGACAGCGTGATGGCCGCGGTGAGCACGCCGGCCTCGGCGTTGTCGATCACCTGCTGGCCCTGTGCCGCCTGCAGCACCACGAAGCCGAACTCGCCGCCCTGGGCCAGCAGCAGCGTGAACACCGGCCGTTCCAGGCGGCGGATCGGGATGCCCAGCTCGATGCCCCACAGCACCACCGTCTTCACCAGCAGGAAGCCGGCGACGATGGCGGCCACCTGCCACGGATGATGGAGGACGACGCCCAGGTCGATGCCCATGCCCACCGCGATGAAGAACAGGCCCAGCAGCAGGCCCTTGAACGGCTCGATGTCGGTCTCCAGCTCGCGCCGGTACTCGCTCTCGGCCAGCAGCACGCCGGCCAGGAAGGCGCCGAGCGCCATCGACAGGCCCACGGCCTGCATCAGCGCCGCGGTGCCCACCACCAGGCCGAGCGCGGCGGCGGTGAAGATCTCGGGCGTCTGGCTGCGCGCGATCCAGCGCAGCGCGGGCCGGATCGCCAGCCGGCCGCCCAGCACGATCGCGGCGATCATGCCGAAGGCGCGCGCGGCGGCCAGCCACGGATGGCCGGCGTCGGCCCCGGCCACGCGGTCGGGCGCCATCAGCGGGATCAGCGCCAGCAGCGGGATCGCGGCGATGTCCTGGAACAGCGAGACGCTCAGCACCGACTGGCCGACGGTGGTCTGCAGGATGTTGCGCTCGGCGAGCGTGGCCAGGCCGATGGCGGTGGACGACATCGCCAGCGCCGCGCCCGCCACCACGGCCAGCGGCCAGGCGTCGACGGCAAAGCCCAGGCAGGCCCAGCCGATCAGCGCGATCAGCGCCAGGCTGCCCAGCAGCTGCGCGCTGCCCCAGCCGAAGATCGGCCTGCGCATCGCCCACAGCCGCTTGGGCTCGAGCTCCAGGCCGATCAGGAACAGCATCAGCACGACGCCGAATTCGGCCAGGTCGACGATCTGCGACGGGTCGGTCACCAGGCGCAGGCCCCAGGGGCCGATCGCGAAGCCGGCGCCGAGGTAGCCGATGATCGCGCCCAGGCCCAGGCGGCGCGCCAGCGGCACCGCGATCACGGCCGCGGCGAGGTAGGTCAGGGCGAGGGTGAGCCAGTGGCTGTGCGACATCGGACGGGCGGCTTGTCTAGGCGTCGGTGGTCGGGCGGCGCTCGTCGGCGCCGACGGCGGGCGGCATCGCGACGGCGGCGGTGCGCGTCTCGCCCGCCAGCGCGAGCAGTCCCTGCGCGAACGCGTGCGCGGCGGCGTGCACGTCGTGGGCCTCGGCCTTGTGCGCGCCGTGGAGCACCTGCGGTTCCAGGAAGCGCATGCCGGTCAGCTCGGCCGTCTGGCGGTAGGCGCCCAGGAAGGCCTCGAACGGGTGGCGGTTGCTGCCCGCTGGGCTGTAGGACTCGGCGGTGCCGCCGGTGGAGACCACCAGCCACAGGCACTTGCCCGCCAGCGCTCGCCCGCCCGGACCGTAGGCCCAGCCGAACGCCAGCACCTCGTCCACCCACAGCTTCATCAGCGCGGGCATCGAGTACCACTGCAGCGGATGCAGCCATACCACCGTGCGGGCGCCGGCCAGCGCGGCCTGCTCGGCCTCGACGTCGATCGCGTAGTCGGGGTACAGCGCGTACAGGTCGCGCACCTCCACCGTTTCGGGCGGCAACAGCCGCGCCTGCGCGGCGAACGCGCGGTTGACGCGCGAACGCGCGATGTCGGGGTGGGCGACCAGCACCAGAACGTCTGCCATGCACTCCATTGTGGCGGGTTCGGTAACATCGGGCGTCCCGTCGAGCTCGAACAACATCGGAGAGAACCCCCATGGCGGTCATCGTTGTCGCAAATCCCAAGGGCGGAGTGGGCAAGAGCACGCTCGCCACGCAGATCGCGGGCTACCTGGCATCGCTGGGCAAGGCCGTCACGCTGGGCGACCTCGACCGCCAGCAGTCGTCGCGCCAGTGGCTGGACCAGCGCCCGCCGCAACTGGCGCGCATCGCGCCGTGGGAGATCTCGCGCGACGCCATCGCCCGGCCGGCCCGGGGCGCCACCGACGCCGTCATCGATACCCCTGCGGGCTTGCACGGCAATCGCCTGGACGCCGCCATGAAGGTGGCCGACATGGTCGTCGTGCCGCTGCAGGCCAGCCTGTTCGACATGCAGGCCACGCATGCGTTCGCCCGCGAACTGCGCGAGCACAAGCGCGCCGGCCGCGTGCGCATCGGCCTGGTGGGCATGCGCGTGAAGGAGCACACGATCGCGCTGGAGCGTTTCCAGGAGTTCGTCGCCACGCTGGGCATCCCGCTGATCACCACGCTGCGCGACACCCAGAACTACGTGCACCTGGCCGCACACGGGCTGACGCTGTTCGACGTCGCCCCGGGCAAGGTCGAACGCGACCTGGCGCAGTTCGAGCCGCTGGGCCGCTGGCTGACCCTGCCGGCCCGACCGGTTCCGCTCGAATGAGGACGTTTTCCCGCCTGGCCGAGCTCGCTGCCCTGGAGGGCCAGGAGATCGGCCGCAGCGGCTGGGTCGAGGTCGCCCAGTCCCATATCGACCTGTTCGCGCGTGCCACGGGCGACGCGCAGTGGATCCACGTCGACCCGGCGCGCGCCGCCACCGGCCCGTTCGGGGCCACCGTGGCGCACGGCTTCCTCACGCTGTCGCTGTTGTCGGAGCTGTTCGCCGGCGCGGTGGCGTTCGGCGACGTGCGCATGAGCCTGAACTACGGCCTGAACCGCGTGCGCTTCCCGTCACCCGTTCCGGTGGGCAGCCGGCTGCGCGCGCTGTGCGTGCTGGACCGGTTCGAACCCATCGACGGCGGCGCGCAGCTGACGCACACCGTCACCATCGAACGCGAAGGCGGCGCCAAGCCGGCGTGCGTGGCCGAGTGGGTCACGCGCCATCATGTCTGATCCGACACAAACCGCGGCCGCGCGACGTCGCGGTCCCAGGGCGAACGGATGCGTGCGAAGGTGCAGTCGTTTTCCCTGCCCCCCCCAACGGGGGGTCGGCAAACCCGGGGGCAACCGATACGATCCTGGCGAGGAGTGTGATGCCTCCAGCAGGCGCCACAGCGCGAGCCATAACGAGAGTCGGAGCGGATATTCATGAAGGTGTTGCTGGTCGATGACCACCCGTTGATCCTGTCGGCGCTGCAGGCCATGATCCAGGAGCTGGATCCGGACGTGAAGGTCACGGCCGTGGGCAGTGCCGCGGCGGCACGCTCGGCGCTGGCGGCGGACGCCGACTTCGACCTCGTCCTGCTGGACCTGCAACTGGGCGACGCCAGCGGCTTCGACGTGCTCGTCGAGATGCGCAAGGCGCATCCCGCGCTGCCGGTGGTGGTGATCTCGGCCTCCGACCGCGCCAGCGACGTGATCCAGGCGATCGATCTCGGCGCGATGGGCTTCGTGCCCAAGCGCGCCTCCAACGACACGCTGGTCGATGCCCTGCGCCTGGTGATGGCCGGCGGCATCTACGTGCCGGCCATGCACCTCGGCAGCCAGGCCGGCCCGGCCAGCCGCGCCGCGTCGCCGGCCATTCCGGCGGCCGAGACGGCCACCTACCAGGTCACACCCTCGTTCGAGGAACTGGGCCTGACGCCGCGCCAGGCCGACGTGCTCACGCAACTGCTGCAGGGCAAGCCCAACAAGGAGATCGCGCGCCGCCTCGGCCTGTCGGTCGAGACGGTCAAGGACCACGTCCAGGCGGTGCTGCGCGCGCTGGGCGTCAGCTCGCGCACGCAGGCCGTGCTGGCGGTCAGCCAGATGACGCAGCAGCGCCTGGAACGGCGCGCCGTACCCCGCTGAAATGTTGACCCCCACGCTCCTCCGTCGCTGCCCCCCGAGGGGGCGCTCGGTTCGGCTCGGATGTGATCCTCGCTTCCCGAGAGCTTGGATGAGCCTGCGGCCGGCCAACCCTGCAGCTCGCTGACGCCAACGCTTCGGCATGCGCGTCGCGATCATCTCCGTCTTCGTCGACTATCACCGGCGCGGCCGGCACCACCGCGGCGCGCTGCAGCCGCAGGTCGGGCCGCTGATCGCCGCGCTGCTGCCCGACTCGGCCGAAATCGACATCGTCAACGACACCTGGGTCGACCCCGACTGGTCGCGCCACTACGACCTGGTGTTCGTGTCGTGCATGCACGCCGAGTTCGATCGCGCGCGCCAGATAGCGCACTACTGGCGCCGGCGCGGGGCGCAGGTGGTGATCGGCGGATCGATGGCCTCGCTCTACCCGCACCTGTGCGCCCCGTGGTTCGACGCGGTGGTCGTCGGCGATCCGGAGGACACGGTGCCGCACGTCTACGAGGACGCCGCGCGCCACCAGCTGCAGCGCCTGTACCGCTCGGGCGGCGACGCCGCGGCGCGCGCGCCCACGCCGCTGGCGCACCGCGTGGCCCACCAGCAGGTCTTCCCGCTCGCGCTGGAGGTCACCCGCGGCTGCCCCTACACCTGCGACTTCTGCGTGCTCACCGGCCTGGGCACGCGCTTCGATACCCGCCCGGCGGCGCGCGTCGAACACGACCTCGTCACGCTGCGCGCGGCGCTGGCCGGCCGCGTCACCGGCCCGTTGAAGGACAAGCGCCGGCGCATGGCGATGTTCTACGACAACAACATCGCCGGCAACCTTGGCTACCTGCGCCAGCTGTGCGACATCACCGAGCGGCTGGGCCTGGAGTGGGCCAGCTCGGTCACCTTCAACGTGCTCACCAACAAGCCCTTGTTGCAGCGCATGTTCGACAGCGGCTGCCGCGCGCTGTACGTGGGGCTGGAGACCTTCAACCCGGCCGCGCTCGACGACTTCAACAAGCCCCAGAACCGACTGCCGCTGATCCGCCGCGCGCTCGACGACGCGCGCGACGTCGGCATCCTGGTGACCGCCGGCCTGATCCTGAGCCCGCAGCACGACGACATCGCCTACATCCGCTCGTTGCCCGTGCGCCTGCGCGAGAGCGGCCTGCACGTGCCCACCTTCCTGGCCTTCGAGACGCCGTTCCCCGGCACGCCGTACTTCCATCGGCTGGCCGCGCAGAACGCCCGGCGCCTGGCGCACGGCGAGCGCGCGCTGTTCCTGCCGAACGCGCTGCTGCGCGACTTCACTTCGTACACGCTGGTGGTCGAGCCCACGCACGCGCCGGCGCAGGACTACGTCGACGCCTACCGGACCACGCTGGACGATATCTACGCGCCGCGCCGCAAGCTCGCCAAGCTGGCCCACGACCTGCCGTCGTTCCTGCGCCGCCGTGCCTGGACCAGTGCCCTGCTCGACGTCGGCGACACGCTGACAGGCGGCCTGCCGCGCGCGCCCGGCCGCACCTACCTCGCGGGCACCGACCTGGCGCCGCCCGAACGCGTGCCGCTGACCGCGGCCGACTTCGCGGACGAGGCCGAGGCCGCCAGCCTGCTGCTGCCCACCGCCGTCACCGATGCCAGCGGCCGCCTGTTGCCACAATGGGCGCCCCTGGACGAGTCGTCGCGCCCCGTCTCTCCTCCCCGCAAGAAGAAGTCGGTCGTGGTCTCATGAAGCGCGAAGATTCCCCCTCGTCGGTCCTGACGCTGCCCCCCGAGGGGCAGCCGGAGCTGCGGGCGTTCGATCGCGTCTCGGGCCAGGTGAATCCGAACGCGGCACCGCCCGCGCCGGTCGACGGAACCGACGGCGGCGGCCTGGTCGATCCGCTGATCGACCAGGTGGACAACCTGCACGCGTTCGCGCGCACCGGCCTGGTGGGCAACACCGTCGGCGCCAGCGTGATCGCGGCGCTGTACGCGCACGCGGTGCCTCTGCTGACGATGATCGTCTGGGCGCTGCTGTTCGGCGGCGCGCTGGGGGTGCGCGCGATGCTCACCGTCACCTACCTGCGGCGCTGGCGCGGTTCGTCGGCGCTGCTGCGCGGCTGGCGCAACCGCTACCTGGCCGGGGTGCTGGCCACCGGCGCGCTGTGGGGCATCTCGGTGTGGCTGTTCTATCCGTACGGCGGCAACCTGGAGCGCATCGCGCTGCTGCTGACCGTCTACAGCTTCTGCATCTCGGCGGTGCCGGCGCTGGCCACGCAGTTCGGCGCCTTCGTCGCCTTCGTGGCGCTCACCTTCGTGCCGATGATCCTGCGCATCGCGCTGCTGCCCGAGCACGACGGCTGGACGCTGGCGGCGATCCTGTTCCTGATCTTCGGCATCACCGTGATGCTGGGGCGCAGCTACCAGCGTTCGTTCGCCCGCGTCGTCGCGCTCAAGCAGCGCGGCCTGCAGTTGCTGGCCCAGCTGCAGGTGGAGAAGGTCGCGGCCGACCAGGCACGGCGCGAGGCGGAGACCGCCAACCGCGCCAAGACCCAGTTCTTCGCCGCCGCCAGCCACGACCTGCGCCAGCCGCTGCATGCGCTGGGCCTGTTCGCCGAGGCGCTGCGCCACCGCGTGGGCACCGACGCCGAGGTGGCGCACCTGGTCAACAGCATCAACAGCTCGGTCGACGCGCTGGAGGGCCTGTTCTCCGAGCTGCTCGACATCACCAAGATCGACACCGGCGGCGTCGAGGCGCATCCGGAGAACTTCAGCGTCGAGGCGATGTTCGCGCGCCTGAAGCTGCACTTCGAGCCGACCGCGTTCGAGAAGGGGCTGGCGCTGCGTTTCCACGGCGGCAAGCACTTCGGCCACGCCGATCCGCTGCTGCTCGATCGCGTGGTGCGCAACCTGCTGTCCAACGCCATCCGCTACACCAACGACGGTGGCGTGGTGGTGGCGGCCCGCCAGCGCGGCGACAAGCTGCGCTTCGAGGTCTGGGACACAGGCCTGGGTATCCGCCCGCATGAGCAGGACCGCATCTTCGAGGAGTTCTACCAGGTCTCCCAGGACGCGCCGCCGCTGGACCCCACCCAGCGCAAGGGCCTCGGCCTGGGACTGGCCATCGTGCGGCGCCTCGCGCGCGTGCTCGATGCACCGCTGCGCATGCGCTCGGTGCCCGGCCGCGGCACGATGTTCTCCATCGAGATCGCGCTGGGGCAGCGGCCCAAGCCCAGCGAGCCGTCGCTGCCGACGCGCTCGGCCCTGGGGCTGACGCTGGACCGGCGCCTGATCGTGATCGTCGAGGACGACCCGTCCGTGCTGGCAGGCCTGCAGGTGCTGCTCAAGAGCTGGGGCGCCGACGTGCTCGCCTTCGACAGCTACGGCGCCGCGGCCGACTGGGCCGGCGCGGCCGCCGCCCGCAAGCTGGTGCGGCCCGACCTGCTGATCGTCGACTTCCGCCTCGAGAGCGGCCACACGGGCCTGGAGGTCATCAAGACCATGCGCCTGGCCTTCGGCAGCTCGCTGCCGGCCGTCATCGTCACCGGCAGCCTGATGTCCAACCAGGAAGGCGAGGCGCACGCGCACGACTTCCACCTGCTGCTCAAACCCGTCGTGCCGACCAAGCTGCGGGCGATGATCGCGTTCAAGCTCGGGCAGAGGTGACGGGATGAGCGCACGCACGGCCGCTCCGAAGAGCGCTCGCACCGCAGGCCGCAGGCCG
>CAYQMX010000036.1:0-52512 GCA_964418745.1 uncultured Vitreoscilla sp. | reverse complement strand
CCACTTCGATCCCAGCGGCTCGGCGGCGGCGGCGGGGAAGGCGAGCATCGTCGAACACAGCGCGACGGCGAGTAGGGCTTTGTGTTTGATGAACATGGAGCGGTCTCGGCAATTAGCGAACGGGCGGGGCACTGGGCGCGGCGCCGGGAGGCGGCGCACCATAGCCGGCAGGAATATCAACGCCGGGGGGAGGCGCACCAGCGCCGGCGCTCAGCACGCGGCCTGTCGACAGTTGAACCTGGTTCAACAAGCCGATGGGCTTGCCATCACGCTCGGGTGCCACCGTCACGGTGACCTTGTCGCCAGGCTTCATGTCGTAGGCACCCCAGCCGCTGCGGGCCAGCATGCCGGTACTGCCGGCCTCGAGACCCCAGACCTCCTGGGTGCCGTCGGGCTTTGCGACCCGGATGTAGAGCCAGGAGTGCGGGTTGGCCCACACCCACTTTTCGACCGTGCCCTGCAGGGAAACCTGCTTCGTCATGTCGAACGGGGCCGCGGAATGGTGTGCAGACGCAGGCAACGCTGCCGTAGCAAGCAGGACTGCCGCCAGTACGCCCGAAATACGGGTTGAAAAATGCAAGCTCACGTCATCTCTCCTTCGAAATCGAACCGGCGCGAACACAAAGGCTGCCGGCAAGGGTTGTTGAATTCACTGGACATCATGTTCCACTATCGGACTGCTAGTGCTTGTCTTTCTGCTGCAGCCGCTTGAGGACCACGGCGGGATCTTCCGTGACCGTCTTGTCCTGGGCGGGATCGAAGGTGAGGGTGTCGTCCGAACTGCACACCCATTCGTGCGGCCAGCCCTTGTCCCCGTGGTTGCGCTTGAAGATCAGCCCGGCGTTCGAGACGAAGGGTTGCTTCCAGACCGTGTCGTCATAGATCGTCAACTTGTCTTCCAGCGTGTCCGGGTCGAGCAGGCGAATGCGTTCGACCATGCGCAGGTTCGGACCATGCGGACCGAAGATCACATCCGGAGGCAGGACGAAGGGGCCCGTGACCTTGCCGGGCAGGACGCCGTACTGCAGGAGGATGTCATCGAAGCCGATGCTGTCCACCACCAGCGTATCGCCCTCGAAGTGGCCCACGGACTCGCCCAGGAAGGTCGGGTTGGGCTGCGCAGAATGCTTTGCGTTGAGCTTGATGAAACGCGTCATGCTGCTGTTTTCGATGTAGATCGCGATCATGCCCGGCTCATAGAAGAACTTGAGCGGGGAGCCCAGGCGCTGGATGATCGGCATCCCGGGCGTCTTGCAGCCGGGGCCCGCAAACGGGATGTCTGCGATGGGCTTGTAATGGGCGATGTAGGCCTGTGCCTGGGGCGTGAATGGAACAGCGGACGCGCTGGTATCCAGGAACGACGCCCTGCTCTCCCAGTTGCCGCTGAAGAGATCGGGCAGCTTGGTGACGTCGGCCCACTTCGATCCCAGCGGCTCGGCGGCGGCGGCGGGGAAGGCGAGCATCGTCGAATACAGCGCGACGGCGAGCAGGGCTTTGTGCTTGAACATGGAGCGGTCTCGGCAATTGGCGAACGGGCGGGGCGCGGGTCGCGGCGCCCCAGCGCGGGGAATGAGTTCAGGAAGGGGCGGGTACGAAGACCATCAAAAGCCGATGCAGGAACGCCGGTGGATATCTTTCATCCGCGGCGCCCCTGCATCGACGGCTGAATGCTCAATACCGAGCGGACAAGACAACGCCAAATGTGCGCGGATCGTTTTGCGTGCCGCTGGCAACCACGATCGGCTGCAGAAGCTGCAACTGACCAAAGGTCTTGTAGCGGTTGTCGGTCACGTTGCGCACATACGCCGTCACGGAGAAGATGCCGTTGCTCGATTGCCAGCTGCTGCTCAGATTGCCGGTCCACTGGTCGGCGACGCGGACATACGCCAAGCCGGCTTGACCCAGCTGCGCGCTGACGTTGTCGAGGTTGTATGCCGACTCGAAGCGTGCATCGGCATGGAAGTCGATCGTCGAATCGCCAGGCAGGGTGAAGGTGTGGCGGTACCCGGCATTGAACGTGTGCGGAATGGCGCCCGGCACGGCGTGCTTTTCAGCAACGTACTGGGTGAAATTCGTAGGCGCATTCGAGAAAACCGCATGCGTATAGCTATAGCTCAGGCTGAGTTGGTCGCGCAGCGTGAACCGATACAGCATCTCGAGCTCGGCACCCAGGACCTGGGCCGGAACAGTCACCAGGATCTGCGATGCAGGGTTGGTCGGGTCCGGTCGGATGTTGGTGCGGAAGCCACCATAATCGTAGTAGAACACGTCGCCATTGAGCTGCAGCTGGTTATGGAGGAAGCGGTTCTTGCTGCCGAATTCGTAGGCTGTGAGCTTCTCGGCGCCGTACTCGCTCGCCGCCGGTGCGCCGCCTGCGCCAGAGGAAACCTGCACGTCGCCCGGGATGAAGCCCGTCGATACCATCGAGTACAACAGGTTGGCACTCGTGAGTTCGTGCTCGAGGCGAAGCTTGTACGTCGTGTTGTAGAACTTGCGCGCTCCCGCGTCGCCGGTCAGTGACAGCGTGGCGTCATTCTCCGGAGAACCGGCGTTGGGCGCTTCGGGAGGCGCAGGCAGGCAACTCGCCGAGCCATCGGCGATCGGCGTATTGCAGGCGTAGTTCAGGTTGTTGGTGTAGTCCTGGGTCGTCTTCACGTGGGTGTAGTCGTGTCGCAGGCCACCCGTCAGATGCCATGTATCGAGGAACGAATAGGTCATCTCGCCGAAGGCGCCGATGTTGCTCGTTTCCTTGTGGGTATCTGATTTGTTCAGCAGACCGTTCGACGAGAGCCAGCGGATGTCGTTGATACTATGCAGGCGGTTGTCGTAGTAGAAGCTTCCCAGGAGCCACTTCACAGCGCCCGTGTCTTTCGAGGCGAGGCGCAACTCGTGCGTCATGAATTGATCGAACGGTGTCTTGAGCACCTGGTTCAGCCCCCCACCGCCGGGACCATTCTGATAGATCACCGCGTTCTGATCCCAGCGACGCAGCGCCGGCAGGTAGGTGAGCGTCGCCGGCCCCAGATCCCAGTCGATATTCGCCCAGTACTGCTTGAAAGTATTCGTGCCGGCGCGAACGGGGGCGGGGGTGTACACGAAAGTGTCGGGGCCGGTCAGGGTGCCTGTCGCGCCGCCCGTGTGCGTGTGGTTCTCTTCCAGCGCAGCTCCGAACAGAACTGAAAGTGCGGCATTGGGCTTGTACAGCATCTTCAGGCGACCTGAATTGCGCTCGAGCGCGCCACCATCCGCCGAGTAGTAACCATCCCGCGAGAAATGATCCCCCGCGACGCGCAGCGCAAACTTGTCGCTGAGCTGCACATTCATTGCGCCCGTGTAGTGCTGCAGCGAGTAACTGCCAAGCTCCGCCGTGCCGTCGATCGAGAATCCGTCGAAGTCAGGATTCCGGGTGTACGTGGAGACGACACCTGATGTCGCGCTGCGCCCATAGAGCGTGCCCTGCGGGCCGCGCAGCACTTCCACCCGATCGACGTCGAAGCTGCCCCCGATGCCTTCGTAGACACCGTCCGTATAGAGGGCTGTCGTGGGCACGGCCGGCAGCGGGCTGCCCGCCGAGCTGTTGTTGGACTTGATGCCCCGAATGGTGACGTTGTTCCCTGCGGTATCGGAACCGCCGACAAACGTGCCCACGTTCTCGGTGACGACCACGGCCGGGATGTCTTCCAGGATCTGCCGGACCGACGTCTTGCCCTCCCGCAGGAGATCATCGCCGCTGCGCACGCTGACGGAAGCAGCGGTCTTCTGTACGTCGCTCGTCCGTCGCTCTGCGGTGACGACAACCTGTTGCAGTTCGCCCGTATCCTTTGGCGGCGACGACTCTTTCGACGGTTGGGCCGAGGCCTGTGCGGTAGCGTCCCCGGCGGAAGCCGGCTGAGCCGCCTTCTTGGCAGCCGATTGCTTGTCTTCGGGCTGCGAGGTGGCCTGGTCTTCCGGCTTCGGGGCGGCCTGGTCGCCGGTCGCCGCCGCGCTGATGAGCGGTGCGCTCGCAGCGATGAGCAGCGGCACCAAGAGGGTTCGTTTACGGGTCTTCATGGGTTGTCTCCTGTCTATGGACTCTTAAATGGCCGCGGCCACGGTAGGGCCGTGTCCGCCGCTGCTCTCTCTGGCCCGCATGCTTGGCGCGTGTTGCCCACGCCTTCGCAAACGGGCTGCATCGGCGATCCCCCGGAGCGTGGCGCCTGCCTTCCGCCCCTACCGAGTGCCGGCCGGGTGCGAGTGAGGCAAGGTGCGCGCTCCCCGAGTCGACCGCCTGGATCGATGGGAACTTGATCGCTTTTGCGCGTCGTTTTAGATTAACACAGAAAATATCTATAAAAAGCTAGTGTATTACCTTAGCGACGTCGCCCTCCTCGGAGCGAGCGCAAGCCGGGCCTGGACGAGTCGTGGCTCCCCGTCCCGGGCGGGGCTGCTCGTGGGCTCGCCCGGGCCGGCCCCTTCCCGAGCGGGACGTCGGCCGGCCCGGTGGTGCCGATCAGTACGCCACGCGCATGATCACGCCGAAGGTGCGCGGGTCGTACGGGGTCGCGTTGGTGCCGGTGTCGTTGACCGTCACGAATGTCTTGTAGCGGTTGTCCGTGATGTTGCGCACGTAGCCACCGACGGAGTAGATGCCTGCCGGCGATTGCCAGTTCAGGTTGAAGTCCCCCACGACCTTGCTGTTGACCCGTGCGTCGGCGTTCAGTTTGGCCTGCGCTGCCTGGCCCTTCGTGAGAGGCGAGGCGTCGTACCCCGACATGAATCGTGCGGAGCCGGTGGCGGACAGCGACGACCCGTTGGCGAAGTGAAAGCCGTGGGTGTACGACGCATTGATCCGCACCGGAACGACGCCGGGAATCTGGTCCTTGGCGAAGAAGTCGCCGAAGGTCACGTCGGTGCCCGTTCCGGTCGGGATGAGCGTGCTGTTGCGCTCGCGGTACCTGGCGTTCGTGTACGAGACGTCCGCCGACAGCATGTCGCTTGGCGTGAGCTTCCACTGCACCTCGACTTCGCCACCCCACATGGTCGCCGGCGCGCTCAGCGTCGCGTAGGCCGTGCTGTTCGGCACATCGGGCGTGATGTTGACGTTCGCGGTCTGGAAGCCGGTGTAGTCGTAGTAGTACACCGCGCCGTTGACCTGCAGGCGGTTGTCCAGGAAGCGGTTCTTCGAGCCGATCTCCCAGGCGGTCAGGGTCTCGGCGTCCAACGTCAGCACCACGGGGTTGCCGACGGCGTTCGTCGTCACGGTGACGTCGCCTGGCGAGAATCCGGTGGACACCGACGCGTAGAGCATCTTGCCGGCGTCGAGGTCGTGCTCGGCGCGCAACTTCCAGGTCGTGTTCTTGAACTTGCGCACGCCGTCGGGGCCGGACAGCGATTGCGTCTGGCCGGTGATCGAGGTGTAGTCCTGGTCGACCGCCACCTTGGTCGTGTCGTAGCGCGCGCCCGCGGTCACGCGCGTCGCGTCCGAGAACGGATAGGTGACCTGGCCGTAGGCGCCGTCGGCATCGGTGACCTTCTTCTTCGTGATCGAGCGGAAGGCCACGACATCGACCGGCGGCAGCAGGTAGACCTCGTTGGCGTTGGCCACGGTGTTCTTGTAGTACAACGCGCCCAGCTGCCATTGGATCTTCGAGTCCTTGGCCGAGGCCAGCCGCACTTCCTGGGTGTTGAAGCGGTCCAGCGGGGCGGCGATCGTCTGCTGGAGGGTGAACTGGCCCACGGCATTGATATAGCCGGTGCCCGCCGATTGCCAGGTCCGGATCGCCGGCAGCCAGGTCAGCGTGGCCAGCCCCAGGTTCACGTCCAGCTGGGCCCAGTACTGGCGGAAGTCGTTCTTGCCGTTGCCGATCAGTTTGTGACCTTGAAGGTCTTGGAGCGGCGCGTAGTCGTAGCTCTGGTCGACGGCGCTCAGGCTGATCGTCGTGCCGCCGTTGTGAGTGATGTTGTTCTCGACGGAATAGCCCGCCAGCAGCGACACGTCGGCGTTGGGCTTGTACAGCAGCTTCAGGCGGGCGTCGTTGGTGCTGAACTCGCCGCCCTGCTTGTCGAAGTAGCCGTTGCGCTCGATGTGGTTCGCGGCGAAGCGCATGGCCAGGTGCTCGCCCAGCGGCACGTTGAGGGCCGCGGTGTAGTGACGCAGATCGTAGCTGCCGAGTTCGGCGAGGGCGTTGGCCTCGAACTCGCCCAGGTCCGGGTCGGCGGTGTGGATGGCAACCAGGCCCGACGTGGCGCTGCGCCCGTACAGGGTGCCCTGCGGCCCACGCAGCACTTCGACGCGATCCACGTCGAAGCTGCCGCCGACGCCGCCGTACACGCCATCGACGTAGATGGCCGCCGCCGGCGCGACCGAGGTGACGCTGCCGCCCGCGCCGCTGTTGGAGACGATGCCCCGGATCGTCAGCCCGGCGGCTGGCGCGTCGGAGCCGCTGGACGCGACGGCGCCGTTGGTCGAGCCGGCCGCACCGCCGGTCACGCCGGCCACGTCCTCGAGGATCTGGGCCAGCGTGAAGCGCCCCTTGGCTTCCATGTCCGCGCCGCTGCGCACGCTCACCGAATCGGCGGTGCGCTGGAGGCTGGTCTTGCTGTGTTCGGCCGTGATCGTGACGGTCTGGAGCTGCGAGTCGTCCTTGGACTTGTCGTCGGCCTTCGCGGCGGCCTGGTCTTCCGGCTTCGGGGCGGCCTGGTCGCCGGTCGCCGCCGCGCTGATGAGCGGTGCGCTCGCAGCGATGAGCAGCGGCACCAAGAGGGTTCGTTTACGGGTCTTCATGGGTTGTCTCCTGTTTATATGGACGCTGGACAGGCCGCGGCCACGGGAAGGCCGTGTCCGCCGCCGTTCTCTCGAGCCTGCCTGCCTGGCGCGTGTTGCCCACGCCTTCGCAAACGGGCGGAATCGGCGATGCGCCGGAGCGCCTTGCGCCTGCCATCCGCACCTGGGCGCCGGGTCTCGGCTGGGTGCGAACGACGCAGGGTGCAGGCTCCCCAAGTCGACCTCCCGGGTCGATGGGCACGCGATCTCTTTTAGTGTCAGTTTTAGATTAGCACAACAATTATAGATAAAACACCATATAGTCAATTTAGCAACACCGGCGTCCCTCCGAGCCACGGGCAAGCCGGCCGTGGAGCTTCTTGATCCCACGCTCCTGAACCGTCGCCGCGTGCGCGCACGCCTGTGTCCGACGGCTCGAAGGCGCCGCCCGCATTCGCCTTCGTTGAAGGTGCCTACCCCGGCCAAACTTTGATAGATATTTACAAGGGTTATCTATAATCTGAACATATAGACATATCTGCGTGAATCCTGCATGATCGACACGAACTTTACGGAGCGTTGACCTCCGGTCATTTCATGAACCCCCGTCAGGACGGTGCGCTGGCCAACGCGTCTCCCCGCAGGCGGACGCCGTGGGCGTTCGAGCGCATCGGCGGCCTGACGCAGGAACTGACACCAGATGTGCGCATCCATTGACGCCATGCCTGCCAGATCCGCCAAGGCAAACCCCGGTGCGACGAACGTGGCGGGGAGCGCACAAGCTGCCACGATCCAGCTTCCCGCCAGCCGGAGCCTTGTCGCAGTCGGGCCGTCGACCACGCCGTCGGCCGAGCGTGGTGCCGCACTGCTCGATGCGATCTTGAGTGCGCTGCCGGTCGGCGTCTCCGTCCAGGATGAAGAGGGCCGGCTTGTCATCCTCAACGAGCATGCCGCCCTGGCCATTGGAGAAGAGGCCGATCGCTTGCGAAACAGCATCCCGTTCGGCGTCGGAGGGGCCGACGCGAACCTGGTTTCACTGAGGCGCCAGCGATTTCTGGAGCATGTCGGTCGCGGCCAGGAAAAGCTGCGCGAGCGGGTAGTCGCGATCGACGGCCAGCCGCACACGTTGCTGGTCACGGGCAAGCCGATACAGGTCGATGGTCGAACCATGCTGGTTTCGACCAGCATCGACATCACCGAGCGCAAACGCTTCGAAGAAGAGCTGAGATTTCGTTCCTTCCACGATCAACTGACCGGGCTGCCAAACCGGACACTGATCCGGGAGCTCGTCGAATCCGCCATATTGGCGCACTCGAGGGGTGGCGTGTTCGCGCTGGCCTTCGTCGACCTCGACAACTTCAAGAGCATCAACGACTTCTACAGCCATTCGATCGGCGATGCGCTGCTCTGCGCCGTTGCCGAGCGCATCTCCGGGCAGATGCGTCCCGGCGATACGCTTGCACGCATTGGTGGCGACGAGTTCCTGCTGCTCGTCAACCCGATCGACGACCAGGATCAACTGTCGCGTGTCATCGATCGAGTGGTGACCGCGGTCAAGGAGCCGTTCTCGATCGACGGCAACGAGTTGCTCATCTCGGCGACGGTCGGAGCGAGCATCTTTCCGATGCACGGCCAAAGCTATGACACGTTGCGGCGCTGTGCCGACAAGGCGATGCATCAGGCCAAGGTCGACCGCAAGGGATCCACTCGCTACTTCGACCTGGCGATGGGGGACGCGCTGACTGCCAGTACGGACATGGAGCAGCGGCTGCGAACAGCGGTTCGCGAAGGACACATTCGTACCGCGTTCCAGCCCAAGGTCGGAATCGAACGGGGCGACGTCGTCGGCTTCGAAGCGCTTGCGCGCTGGGTCGACTCCAGCGGAGAGGTCGCAAGCCCGAGCAAGTTCATCGCATTGGCATCGGAGCTCGGAATCATCGACTCCATCACCAACTTCGTCCTTGACGACGTGATCGCTTGCCTTCCTCACCTGCGCCGCCACTTCGGGCCAGGCATCTCCGTGAGCATCAACATCGCGGCTCGCCAGGCGGGCGACGTCGCCTTCATGAACTCGTTGATCGATCGCCTGAGGGCGGAAGGGATCGCGGATGCCATCGTCCTGGAGCTGACAGAAGAAGCGCTCGTCGCCGCCCAGCGATTCGAGCGCAGGGTCCTGCCACGCCTGCGTGCGATCGGCGTCAGGGTCTCCATCGACGACTTCGGGACGGGCTATTCGTCGCTCTCGACGCTGGCGGACATCACCGCCGATGAAGTGAAGGTGGATCGAGCCTTCATCACGTCGATTCATGAACGGCCCCGAAGCCAGGGCATCCTGAGGGCGATCGAGTCTCTTTGCCAGGCCCTCGACATCGACGTCGTTGCCGAAGGGGTCGAGTCTTTCCTGGAGCTGGACTACCTGGCCAGGAAGACCTCGATCCGCCTGGTGCAGGGCTACTACTACGGCAAGCCGCAGTACATGGAAGCGCTGATCCCGGACTGGCAGCTGTTTCGCTTTCCTGCCCGGGTCGCAAGCCCGTGAGCCCGGGAACAGATGGAGATCGCGCCGCCCTCCATCCTGCACGCCGATGAGACGACCCGCCTCATTCCGCTGTGTGCGACAGTCCCAGGCTGATGCGAACAGACAGTCCGCCGCCGGCCGCAGCCTGGGCTTCGATGCGGCCGCCGTGCGTCTCGATCGCGCGCTTGGCGATTGTCAGGCCCAGCCCGAAGCCGTCCACGCCCGCGTCGCCGACGCGCTGGAACGGTTCGAACATCCGCCGATGGGCCTCCTGCGGAACCCCCGGCCCCTGGTCGCTCACGGTGACCACGAGGCCGGCCGGGCTCGCCTCGGCAAGTACCGACACCACGGTGCCTTCGTGCGTGAACTTGACGGCGTTGCGCACGACGTTCTCGAACGCGCGGTAGAGCAACTCGCCGATGACGTCGGCAACGTACCCGCCGTTGGTCGTGAGCACGAGGTCGCGATTGGACGCTCGGGCCTCGAAGCGCGCGTCGTCGCACACTTCGGCCAGCAGGTCCACGACGTCGATGCGCTCGTGCGGTGCA
The DNA here is from genome assembly GCA_964418745.1 of uncultured Vitreoscilla sp. Taxonomy (GTDB): domain Bacteria; phylum Pseudomonadota; class Gammaproteobacteria; order Burkholderiales; family Burkholderiaceae_C; genus Scleromatobacter. The sequence goes on along the minus strand of CAYQMX010000036.1, from coordinate 42,704 downwards.
TGCGCGACGTCGGCTTCCAGCCGGGCGAGCGTCAACAGTTCGCCGACCAGCCCGTCCAGGCGCATGGACTCCCGCTCGACACGCTCCTGCATGGCCAGGATGCGCTCGGGCTGCTGGCGCGCCAGGCCGATCGCCGCCTGCATGCGCGCCAGCGGGGAGCGCAGTTCGTGCGAGACGTCATGGAGCAATCGCTGCTGCGCTCCGACGAGCACCTGCATGCGCTGGGCCATGCGGTCGAAGTCGGCGCCGAGCTCGGCCAACTCGTCGCGTCGTCGACCCATCTGCGCCTTGACCCGCGTGTCGAGCTGGCCGCCAGCCAGCCGCTGCAAGGCCCATTGCAGTGTCCGGATGGGCTTGGACACATACCAGGCCATGCCCCCACCGAACAACGTACTGATCAGGGCCGTCGCGAGAATCGGAAACCAGAAGGGTGGCAGTGGTTCATCGGCTGCCTTGCCCAGCGCCGTCCGCACCGCCGCGGCAGGTGCGAACACGGTGACGACCGAACCGTCCGTCGTCGCCACCCGCTGCAATGCACCCAGCCCGCCGCGCGCCTCGGCCAGGTCGAGCTGTTCGGGCGCTGCCTGGATCTGCGACCACAATTCAGGCCCGATCCGGCGTCCGAGCAGGTCCTTGCCGTGGCTGTCGATCACATAGGGCGCAGCATGGATCTGGGCGTCGACGCTGCCGATGATCTGGCGGACCGCAACCATGTCTCCCGCCTGGATCAGGTCACGCGTGGTCTGCAGATAGGCGTTCATGCGATCGAGTTTCGCGTGCGGAACGGGAACCAGGTCGAACCACCTTGCGAGCCACACGCCGGCTGAAATGACCAGGGCGACTGTCGCGAGGCCGACCCAGAACGCGGTGAAGAACTTCCAGAACAGGCGACCCATGGCTGAAGCGTCAATCCCTGGTGAAGATGTAGCCCATGCCGCGCACGGTCTTGATCAGGTCGGCCTCGGCTGCGCAGGCCGCGAGCTTCTGTCGGATGCTGCTGATGTGCACATCGATGCTGCGGTCGAACCGCGCCAGCGGGCGGCCAAGGGCATGTTCCGACAATTCGCCCTTGGTCACCAGGCGACCGGCCTGTCGCACCAGCTGCTCGAGCAGGTTGAACTCGGCCCCCGTGAGGTTCAGTACCTGGTCGTTCCAATGCGCGCTGCGGCGTCCGGGACGCACCGTCAACGCGCCCACACGCAGCGCGAAGTCGTCGGCCGACTCGTTCGGCGCCGCGTTCAGTCGACGCAGGATCGCCCGCAGTCGTGCCGCCAGCTCGCGCGGCGAACAGGGCTTGGGCACGTAGTCGTCGGCGCCGAGCTCCAGGCCGAGGATGCGATCGACGTCATCGCCGCGGGCGGTCAGCATCAGCACCGGGATGGCGCTTTGGGCGCGCAGCCTTCGCAACACCTCGACGCCGGTCATGCGCGGCATCATCACGTCGAGGACGACGATGTCGTGCCGCCCGCCCAGGGCCTCGCGGATGGCGACCTCGCCATCGTGCGCGAGCGTCGTGGCGAAGCCGTCCTGGCGCAGGTAGTCGGCCAGCAGCGTGACGAGTTCGACATCGTCGTCCACGAGAAGAACGCTCGGTGTCATGGGCGCTCCGGTCGGTTGGGTACGGGCATCTGGGGTCGTCGCATCAGGAGCGGAATCATCGGGCTTGGCGCCTTGTGCCGGCCCGATCCTTACGTTTCTTTAGACATCGCGGACGGAGCTTTTCGGCACCGGCACGCATGATCCGGACATCGACATCATGCCTGCAGCACCGCCTCCCACCATGCCCCCGTCATCCGCGACCGGCGCGCCCCGCCGCAAGCCCGGCGCCCGGTCCGGATCGATCGCCACGTTGGCGGCGGCGCTCCTGAGCGCCTGTGCCGCCGTCGGCCCGACCTACCGCCCCCCCACCGCCGAGGCACTCGCGCTGCCCTCGACCTGGCAGGCGGCGCTGCCCCACCAGGGCCAGGCCGCGCATTTGCAGGGCTGGTGGGCGCGGCTCGGCGACCCGGTGCTCGTCGAACTGCAGCGCCTGGCGAATGCGAACAACCCGTCGATGCAGAAGGCCGCCGCACAAATCGCCTCTGCGCGCGCGTCGCTCGACAGCTCGAAGGCTGCGGGCGTGCCGACCCTGACCGGCAGCGGCAGCGCGACGCGCGCCAAGGCCAGCACGGGAACCAGTACCGGCGGCAGCATCGTCAGCAGCACGCTCAGCGGCGGGCTCGACGCAAGCTGGGAGCTCGACCTCTTCGGCAGCGTGCGTCGCAACGTCGAAGCGAGCGAAGCCACCGCGCAGGCCCGCGAAGCCGATTGGAACGACACCCGGGTGTCGCTGGCCGCCGAGGTGGCCAGCGACTACATCACCTACCGTGCCTGCCTCGCGACGCTGCAGCTGGCGCGCGCCGACGCCGCGTCGCGCCAGGCCACCGCACGGATCACGACGGGCTCCTGGCGCGACGGCGCCAGCTCGTCGGCCGACGCCATGCTGGCCGAGGCCAGTGCCGCCAGCGGGCGCGCCAGCCAGCTGGCGCAGGAGGCCGAGTGCGAGGTCGACCTGAAGGCACTCGTGCCGTTGACGGGCCTGGCCGAGCCGGCGCTGCGCCAGCTGGTGGACAGCGCTGCCGGACATTCGTTGCAATCGGCGCCATTCGCGGTGCAAAGCCTGCCTGTAGCCCTGCTGAGCCAACGTCCCGACGTGGTCGCCAAGGAACGCGCGCTCGCGGCCGCCAGCGCGAGCATCGGCGTCGCCGAGGCCAGCCGCTACCCCCGCCTCTCGCTGAGCGGCTCGATCGCGCGCAGCGCCCAGTCGTCGGGCGGTGCCCAGGTCTTGAGCACGCCGTGGTCCTTCGGCCCCAGCCTGTCGCTGCCGCTGTTCGACGGTGGGGCGGCCAAGGCCTCGGTGCGCTCGGCCGAGGCGAACTACGTCATCGCGCTGGCCGACTATCGGCAGGCTGTGAGCACGGCCGTGCAGGAGGTCGAGCAGAACCTGGTGCGCCTGGCCAGCGCCGAGGCACGCGAAGCGGACGTGCAGCGCAGCGCCGAGGGCTACCGCTCCGTCGCGAACGCCACCGAGGCGAGCTGGCGCGCCGGCAGCGACAGCCTGCTCAGCTACGAGCAGACGCGCCGCGACGCGATTTCGGCCGAGCAGTCGCTGGTCACGGTGCAACGCGACCGGCTGCTCTACGGCGTCGCGCTCTACAAGGCCGTCGGCGGCGGCTGGGACGTCACCGCCAACACACCGGAGGCACAGGGCCTCTCGCCCGTCGGCGCGTCGGCGTCCATCCCCCCGGTTTCCGTCAAGTGAGTCCCATGTCCATGTCCCGTCGTCGCATCCTTGCTCTCGTCGCCGCCGTCCTGGTGCTGGCCGCCGCCGGCGTGCTGCTTCGCCCGCGCGCCGCTGCGGCACCGGCGGCCGAAGCGACCGCCACCGCGGTACTGACCGTCGACGCCGTGCAGCCGCAACGCCTCGAGTGGCCGCTCGCCACCGGTGCCTCGGGCGGTATCCATGCATGGCAGACCGCGAGCATCTCCAGCGAGTCGTCGGGCCTTCGCATCGACGAGCTGCTGGTCGACGTGGGCAGCGTCGTGAGCAAGGGGCAGTTGCTGGCGCGCCTGGCCAGCGACAGCGTGGCCGCCGACCTGCGCTCGCAGGAGGCCAACGTGGCGCAGGCCCGCGGCAAGCTGGCCCAGGCCGAGGCCGAGGCCGACCGCGCGCACCGCCTCAAGGACAACGGGACCTTGTCCGACCAGAAGGTGCTCGACTACCAGGTGAGCGCGCAGACCGCCCGCGCGGTGCTTGACGCCGCACTGGCCACGCTGGACGCGCAGCGCATCGCGCTCGCCCGCACGCGCATCGTCGCCATCGACGATGGCATCGTCACCGCGCGCAGCGCCTCGTTGGGCCAGGTGGTGACCACCGGCACCGAGCTGTTCCAGCTGATGCGCCAGCAGCGACTGGAGTGGCGCGCCGAGGTCACGGCGCGACAGATGGCCCAACTGCACGCCGGCCAGGCCGCACGCCTGACCCTGCCCGACGGCAGGTTCGTCGATGCGCGCCTGCGGCTGGTGGCGCCGACGCTGGACGCCAACACCCGCACCGGCATCGCCTACTTCGACTTGCCGGCCAGCGCACTGAAGATGGGCGCGCATCCGGGCGTCTACCTGCACGGCGAGATCGGCACCGGCGCCGCGGCGGCGATCGTGCTGCCATCGACGGCCGTCACGCTGCGTGACGGCAACAGCTATGTGTTCGAGATCGGTGCCGACGCGCGCGTCGTGCAGCGCCAGGTGCAGACCGGTCGGCGCATCGGCGAGCAGGTGGAGGTGCTGGGCGCGTTGCCGCCCGGCAGCCGTGTCGTCAACGGCGGCGGCAGCTTCCTGAAGGACGGCGACACCGTGCAGGTGCGCGATGCCGCGCCGCGGGGCACGGCCACGTCGACGCGGAGCGCCTCATGAACGTCTCTGCCTGGTCGATCCGCAACCCGGTTCCGGCGCTGCTGGTCTTCACCGTGCTGACGGGCGGGGGCCTGATCGGCCTGCACCGGCTGCCGATCCAGAACCTGCCCGACTTCGACTCGCCGACGATCTCGGTCAACGCGACGCTCGAGGGCGCCGCGCCCAGCCAGCTCGAGACGGAGGTCGCCCGCAAGATCGAGGACAGGCTCGCCACGCTCGGTCGCGTCGAGCACGTCACGACCACCATCACCGACGGCGCGGTCTCGATCAGCGTCAGCTTCGAGGCCGACACCGACCCGGAAGAAGACTTGAGCGCGGTTCGCAACGCGGTGGACGGCGCGCGTGCCGACCTGCCGTCCACCATGCCGGCACCGGTGATCGCCAAGGTCACGCGCTCGGGAGAAGCGCTCGTGACCTACACGGTGCAGGCCCCGCACCTCAGCGAGGCCGACCTTTCCTGGTTCGTCGACAACGACCTCGCCAAGGCGCTGCGCGGCGTCAAGGGCGTGGGCGCATTCACGCGCCTGGGCGGCGTGGAGCGCGAGATCCAGGTGAAGCTCGACGCGGCGGCGCTGGCCGGCATGGGCTTGTCGCCGGTCGACGTGTCGACCCAGATCGCCGCCGTGCAGACCGACGCCTCCGGAGGGCGCGGCAAGGTCGGCGCGTCGAACCAGGCGGTGCGCACGCTCGGCCGCCTCGAGGCGCCCGGCGACCTGGCCGCGCTCGCCATCCCGGTGACCTCGGCCAGCGGCACCCGGTCGGCTGTGCGGCTGGACCAGATCGCCCGCGTCGGCGACACCACCGAAGAGCGCTTCGCGCTGGCCGAGATCGACGGCAGGCCCGCGGTGGGCTTCAGCATCGAGCGGCTGCGCGGCACCAGCGAGGTCGCCGTGCTGGCCGCGGTGCGCCAGGCGGTGGCGACGTTCGCGGCGGCGCATCCGCAAGTCACCCTCGAAGAGGCCTACGACACGGTGCAGCCGACGCAGGACAACTACGACGGCTCGATGCACCTGCTCTACGAAGGGGCCCTGCTCGCGGTCGTCGTCGTCTGGGCCTTCCTGCGGGACTGGCGCGCGACCTTCGTATCGGCGATCGCGCTGCCGCTGTCCATCATTCCCACCTTCGCTTTGATGAGCGTGCTGGGCTACTCGCTCAACCTGATCACGCTGCTGGCGCTGTCGCTGGTCGTGGGCATCCTGGTGGACGACGCGATCGTGGAGGTCGAGAACATCGTGCGCCACCTTCGGATGGGCAAGACGCCGAGGCAGGCCGCCATGGAGGCGGCAGACGAGATCGGCCTCGCGGTCATCGCGACCACGTTCACGCTGGTCGCGGTGTTCCTGCCGACCGCCTTCATGGGCGGCATCCCCGGCAAGTTCTTCAGGCCGTTCGGCGTGACGGCGTCGGGGGCCGTGCTGGTCTCGCTGCTGGTGGCGCGCCTGCTCACGCCGATGATGGCGGCATTCCTTTTGAAGCCGAACGCGACGCGCACCGAGGCCGATGGCCGCTTCATGCAGGCCTATCTGCGCGCAGCGCGCTGGTGCCAGGCGCACCGGCGCACGACCATCGGGCTCTCGGCGGCGTTCTTCGTCTCGACACTGGGCCTGATCGCGTTGCTGCCGACCGCGTTCGTCTCGGCCTCCGATCGCAGCCAGACCACCCTCGCTCTCACGCTCGAACCCGGCACCCGGCTGGAGGCCACTGCTCGGATCGCGGGCCAGGCGACGCGGCTGGTGCTCGGCATTCCCGAGGTGCGCCACGTCTTCATGACCATCGGCGACGCCGGCAGCGACTCCAGCAGCAGCGAGGTCAACAAGGCCACGTTGTCGGTGAGCCTGACGCCGCGCGCCGAGCGTTCGCGGCAACAGTCCGACATCGAGGCGCAGATCCGTACGCTGCTGCGCCAACTGCCGGGCACGCGCGTCTCGGTTGTCGGCATGGGCAGTGGCCAGACGCTGGACGTCACCCTGGCCAGCGACGACGCCGCCGCGTTGTCGAGGTCCACCCAGGCGGTGCTGAAGGACTTGCGCGGCATCCGGGGCATCGGCAATGTCTCGGACAGCTCGGCGCTGCAGCGGCCCGAGGTCCAGGTCAAGCCCGACCCGGCGCGCATGGCGGAGCAGGGCGTGACCACCGACGCCATCGCCAACGTGCTGCGCGTCGCCACGAATGGCGACTACGCGGCGCAGTTGCCCAAGTTCAACCTGGCGCAGCGGCAGATCGCGGTGCGCGTGAAGGTCGACGACGCGACACGCTCCGATCTCGACGCGATCGGCCAGCTGCGCGTGTCGGGCCGCAGCGGCGCCGTCCCGCTGGCGTCGGTGGCCGAGCTGTCGCTGGGTGCCGGACCGGCGCAGATCGGGCGCCTGGACCGAATGCGCAACGTCACCCTGAGCATCGAGCTCGGCCGCTATGCCACCGGGGACCTGAACAAGCTGGTGCAGGCGCTGCCCTCGGTGCGCAACCTGCCGACGGGCGTGCATCAACTGTCGACGGGCGATGCCGAGCGCATGACCGAGCTGTTCGGCAGCTTCGGCCTGGCGATGGCGATCGGCGTGCTGTGCATCTACTGCGTGCTGGTGCTGCTCTTCCACGACTTCATGCAGCCCGCGACCATCCTCGCGGCCTTGCCGCTGTCCACCGGGGGGGCGTTCCTGGCGCTGTGGATCACGCACAGCGGGTTCTCGATGTCGTCGGTGATCGGGCTGCTGATGCTGATGGGCATCGTCACGAAGAACTCCATCCTGCTGGTCGAGTACGCGGTGGTGGCTTACCGGGACCAGGGCATGACCCGCCTCGACGCCCTGATGGACGCATGCCACAAGCGCGCGCGCCCGATCCTGATGACGACGATCGCGATGGTCGCCGGCATGCTGCCGATCGCGCTGGGCATCGGCAGCGACAGCAGCTTCCGCGGGCCGATGGCCATCGTCGTGATCGGCGGCCTGGTCACGTCGACCGTGCTCAGCCTGCTCGTGATCCCGGTCGTGTTCACCTATGTCGACGACCTGTTGCTCTGGCTCAAGCGCCTCGTTGCGCGTATCCACCGAACCGACGTCGACCCGGCGGCCGCCCGCCAGGCGCCCCTGCAGGAGGCGCTCGGCGACGGCGTCGGCTCGGGCAATTCTTTCCGATAGAGTTGCGAGCGCCGGCAGGCAACCCGCCGACGTTCGCGCTCTCTTCAAGACAACCAGCGGGGCAGGGCCACGACACCCCAGGGCAAGGGCGTGGCGGGAGTTGCTCCTGCAAGGCTTTCCAGCCGGAGGAAATGGACGATGAACACCCCCGAATCAGCCAAAGGCCAGCGCCGCGCGTTCCTGGCGACTTCGCTTGTCGGCGGGGCAGCGCTGTTGCCAGGCGCCGCGCGGGCGGCGGCCGCGTGCTCCGTTCCGTTCAACCGGGCGGCCTATGAGCGCTATGTCGGCCTCATGAATGCCGAGGACCCGCGTTTCGTCGAATACTATGCCGACGACATCAAGTTCGAGATGAACATCCGGGGCCGGTCCAACGTGCTGGACTTCTATCGACATCAATGGCCCCACGTCAAGGAAACGCTTGAAATCGCGTTCTTCTGTTCCGACGCCACCGGCGCTGCCGCGCAGGTGCGAAGCGAATTGCGGTGCATCAAGGACACCGACGACACCCCCTTCGGCCGCGCCCTCAAGGCGGGCGAGGTCCAGCGGGTGCGCGGCTACGTCTTCTATGCGTTGAATGCGCAGGGCCTGATCACCGAGATCAAGGGCCCGCCGCCGGAAGTCCTGCAGCCATGGCGGTTGGAAGGGGCCTGATCCGCCAGACCGACCCGCCAACTTTCGGATCGATCTCCAGGCATGTCATTCTGAGCCGCTGGCAAGGCGCCGGCGATCGCGCGTGTTCGACAGCGCATGTCGGAGCACGCTTGTTCCTGCCCAATCGAGTCTGAGACAGCTGGGCCATTGGCGGCGGCGTCCACCAGTGCGATTCGGTCGCGCCGCGAGCGTTGCCTGGCCGCGCCTGCGCCGGTGTTTTGCCCCACCATTGGGCGCTTGGCACCACTTTCGAACCGCCCCCCGGACACGCGATGGTGCGTTTGTGCGGTCGCACGCGCAGTGCGTCGCGGTCACCGTGGGTGGCACGGAGCGTGCTTCAATGCAGTAGTACGATTCAGTTAAGTCGTAATAACTCCGCCCTGTACAAGGAACTCGATGAACTCCCACCTTTCCGCACTTGTCCTCCATCGCCTGCTTCCCAGGTTGCTGACGGCCGGTCTGGCATTCGGTGCCCACTGGCTCGCCCATGCCGAGGGTCCTGAGCCGGAGCAGAGCATTTCCTACAACGTCGGCGCCGTGTCCGACTATCGTGTGCGCGGCATTGCACAGACCTCCTTCAAGCCTGCCATCCAGGGCGGTATCGACTTCGCCGACAAGAGCGGCCTGTACATCGGCACCTGGGCCTCCAACGTGCGCTGGGTGAAGGCGCTGAATGGCGCGACCAAGGGCAGCGTCGAGGTGGACGTCTACGGCGGCTACCGCGGCGCCCTCGACGTGCTGCCCCTGACCTACGACGCCGGCGTCATCACCTACCAGTACCCCGGCAACAACTCCGGCGTCGGCGGCGTCCTGCCGGCCGGCACGTTCGGCAACGCGAGCACGGTCGAGGCCTACATCAGCGGCACCTACAAGATCTACACGCTGAAGTACAACCGCAGCCTGAGCAACTTCATGGGCAACCTGCATAGCCGCGGCAGCCAGTACTTCGACCTCAGCGCGGCGATCGACCTGACCAACGGCTTCTCGCTCGTGCCGCACGTGGGCCACCAGTCCATCCCGGGCCAGGTGGATCACCTGGGCGACTACACCGACTGGTCGCTGACGCTGGGAAAGGACTTCGGCCACGGCCTGTCGACCACGCTCGCAGCGACCGGCACCGATGCCAAGCGCGTGTTCTACACCGACACCAACGGCCGCTTCCTCGGCAAGACGGCAGTGGAGATCGGCGTGAAGTACAGCTTCTGAGCACGCCGCCATGAGCGCCCATTTCGATTCGACGCCGCTGGCGGCCGCCGCGATCCCGTTCCACTCCGCGCGCTTCTCGCAGGAGCGCGTGCTGTGGGAGGAGCCGATGCCGGGCGGCGTCCAGTGGTCCGGTGTCCTGCAACGGGGCACCACGCTGCGCGTCATCGACCTGGAGGGGCGGGCCAACGTCGGCGTGCTCCTGTTCAACAAGGACCAGCTCACCGAGCGCTACAACATGCCCGACACGCTCAAGGCGCAGCACACGGCCTTCCTGACGCGTGGGCATGCCTGCTACTCGGACATGGGCCGCATCCTGTGCTCGATCCCGGAGGACACCTGCGGCTGGCACGACACGGTCTGCGGCGTCCTGGACACGCCGGCGATGCAGGCCCGCCACGGCGTCCACCGCTACCAGGAGCACCGCAACGCCATGCACCGCAGCGGACTCGATGGGTTCCTCGTCGAACTGCAGAAGTGGGGCCTGGGCCGGCGCGACGTGCACCCGAACCTGAACCTGTTCAGCCAGGTGCGCTCCGACGAGTCGGGCGCCCTGCGCTTCGTGAGCGAGGGTCGCGCGCCCGGACAGCACATCGACCTGCGATGCGAGATGAACGTGCTGGCCGTGCTGTCGACCGCGCCGCATCCGCTCGATCCCTCGCCGGACTACGTGCCCGGGCCGATCCGGCTCACGGCGTGGCGCTCGGGGACGGCCGGCGCCGACGACGTGGTCCGCCACTCGTGCGCCGAGAACGGTCGTGGCTTCATCAACACCGAACGCAGCTTCCTGTGAGTACCGCCATGGCATCCACGCCTTCCGCCGCCACGCTGCCCGCGCGCGTGCCGCCCATCAGGCAAAGCGAGCTCGATCCGGCGCTTGCGCTGCACGACGCGGTCGTCGCCGCCGGCGAGCCCTGGCTCGCACGCATCTCCAAGGGGCAGGTGCTGCGCATCGTCGACCTCGAAGGCAACCAGGCCGTCGACACGCTGTTCTTCAACGCGCACGACGCCGAGGAGCGCTACAGCGCGACGCACACCATCCTGGCCCAGCGCGCCTTGTATCTCGGCCTGGGCACGACGCTGGTCTCCAGCGAAGGCCGGCCGATGCTGACCATCGTCGCCGATACCTGCGGGCGTCACGACACCCTCGGCGGCGCCTGCTCGTGCGAAAGCAACACCGTGCGCTACGCGCTCGGCAAGCGCTTCATGCACAGCTGCCGCGACAACTTCATGGCCGCCATCGCGGCCGACCCGAAAGGCCAGCTGACGAAGGCGGACATCGGCGCCAACATCAACTTCTTCATGAACGTGCCCGTCACGCCGGAGGGGGGGCTGACCTTCGCCGACGGCATCTCGGGCCCGGGCAAGTATGTCGAGTTGCAAGCGCACATGGACCTGACGGTGCTCATCTCCAACTGCCCGCAGCTGAACAACCCGTGCAACGCCTACAACCCCACGCCGGTGCGCTGCCTGGTCTGGGACGCGCGCTGACGAACGCCGCAGGACGACCTGTGGCGTCATTCCCACCGGCGGGACGACCCGCCCCGGAAGGCTCCCCCATGTCCGACTCCGTTGCCCTCGACCGCGCCGCGGACGGCGCCGCACCGCGCTTCGATACCGTCCTCGTCGCCAACCGAGGCGCGATCGCGTGCCGCATCATCCGCACGTTGCGCGCGCTGGGCCTGCGCTCCGTCGCGGTGTATTCCGAGGCCGATGCGGATTCGGCGCACGTGGCCCAGGCCGACCGCGCGATCTGCATCGGCCCCGCGCTGGCCGCGAAGAGCTACCTCGATGCGGAACGCATCCTCGCTGCCGCACGCGAGGCCGGCGCCGGCGCCATCCATCCCGGCTACGGCTTCCTGTCGGAGAACCCCGGCTTCGCCGATGCCTGCGAGGCCGCCGGCATCGCCTTCATCGGCCCGACTGCGGCGCAGATGCGCGCATTCGGCCTGAAGCACACCGCGCGGTCGCTCGCCCAGACCCACGGCGTGCCGCTGCTGCCCGGAAGCGGCCTGCTGGACGGACTGGCCGCAGCACAGGCCGAGGCGCAGCGAATCGGCTTTCCGGTGATGCTCAAGAGCACCGCCGGCGGTGGCGGCATCGGCATGCGCCTGATCCGCCACGTCGACGAACTGCCGGCGGCCTTCGAAGCCGTGGAACGCCTGGCGCGGGCCAACTTCAAGGACGCCGGGTTGTTCCTCGAGAAGTTCGTCGAGCGAGCGCGGCACATCGAAGTACAGGTCTTCGGCGACGGCCTCGGGCAGGTGGTGGCGCTGGGAGAGCGTGACTGCTCGGCGCAGCGGCGCAACCAGAAGGTGATCGAGGAGACGCCTGCGCCGCATCTGGCACCGGCCACGCGCGCGGCCATGCTGGACGCCGCCGTGCGCCTGGCCCGCGCGGTCGACTACCGGTCCGCCGGCACCGTCGAATTCGTGCTCGACGACGACAGCCAGGCGTTCTACTTCCTCGAGGTCAACACGCGGCTGCAGGTCGAGCATGGCGTCACCGAACAGGTCACCGGCATCGACCTGGTGGCGTGGATGGTGCAGCTCGCGCGCGGCGACCGCCTCGCGCTCGTGGCACCCGAACCGCGCGGCGCATCCATCCAGGTGCGCCTCTACGCCGAGGATCCCGCGCGCAACTTCCAGCCCAGCGCCGGCCTTCTCACCGAGGTTCGCTTCGCGGCCGACGCACGCGTCGAGACCTGGGTGGCGACGGGCAGCGAGGTGCCGTCTCACTACGACCCGATGATCGCCAAGCTGATCGTCACCGGCGTCGATCGCGCCGACGCCGTGCGCAAGCTGCAGGCGGCGCTCGAGGACACGCGCCTGTCGGGCATCGAGACCAACCTGCGCTACCTGCGCGCGATCGCGGCGTCGCAGGTGTTCGCGCAAGGCCGCATCGTCACCCGTTCGCTCGCTGAATTCCCGTATCGTCCGCGCGCGTTCGAAGTGCTGGAAGGCGGCGTGCAGACCACCGTGCAGGACTGGCCGGGCCGGCAGGGCTACTGGGACGTCGGCGTCCCGCCTTCCGGCCCGATGGACGACCTCGCGTTCCGCATCGCCAACCGCCTCGTGGGCAACGACGTCGCCGCGGCGGGACTGGAACTGACGCTGTCGGGCCCGACCTTGCGCTTCCACCACCCGGCCTTGGTCGCCCTGTGCGGCGCGGCGATGGCAACCACGCTGGATGGGCGCCCGCTCGCGCCGTGGCAGGCGCACGCGGTCGAGGCCGGCAGCGTGCTGCGCATCGGCAGCGCTGCTGCCGGCGGTGGCAGCCGCAGCTACCTGGCCGTGCGTGGCGGCGTCGATGTGCCGGCCTACCTGGGCAGCCGCGCCACTTTCACGCTGGGCCAGTTCGGCGGCCACGCCGGACGCACGCTGCGCACGGGCGACATGCTGCACCTGGGCGACGAGCCGGCGGGGCTCCCCGCCCCGGCGCTGGATGCCGACGCCGTGCCGCAGTACGCGGGCAAGGGCAGCGAGTGGGATATCGCCGTGCTGTACGGTCCGCATGGCGCGCCCGACTTCTTCACCGAGGCCGACATCGCCACCTTCTTCGCCACGCCCTGGGAGGTGCACTACAACTCCAGCCGCACGGGGGTGCGCCTGATCGGGCCCAAGCCGGAGTGGGCGCGACGCGACGGCGGCGAGGCCGGCCTGCATCCCTCCAACATCCATGACAACGCCTACGCCATCGGCGCCATCGACTTCACGGGCGACATGCCGGTGATCCTCGGTCCCGACGGTCCGAGCCTGGGCGGCTTCGTGTGCCCCGCGGTGGTCGTCGCCGCCGAGCGCTGGAAGCTCGGACAGCTGCGACCGGGCGACCGCATCCGCTTCCGCCGGGTGTCGCAGGCAGACGCGACGGCGCTGCAGGTGCGCCAGGACACCTGGGTCGACACCCTGGAGGCACCGTCTCCGGCACGCCTGGACGGCGCCGGCGACATGTCGCCCATCCTGCTGGAGCGGCCGGCGGCCGCAGGCCGCCCCGGACTCGTGATCCGCCAGGCCGGGGACCGCTACGTGCTCGTGGAGCTGGGCACGATGCAGCTGGACATCGCACTGCGCATGCGCATCCACGCGTTGTATGCCGCCATGCGCACCAGCGTGCTGGACGGCATCGTCGACCTGACGCCCGGCATCCGCTCGCTGCAGGTGCATTTCGACCCGAAGCGGCTCGATCGCGTGCGGCTGGTCGACGCGCTGGCCGCGGCAGACGCGGCACTCGGAGACACCGACCAGTTGACCGTTCCCTCGCGCACGGTCTCGCTCCCGCTGTCGTGGGACGATGGCGCCACGCGCCTGGCCATCGAGAAGTACATGCAGTCGGTGCGCCCCGACGCCCCGTGGTGCCCCAGCAATATCGAGTTCATCCGCCGCATCAACGGCCTGGACAGCATCGAGGATGTGCGCCGCATCGTGTTCGAGGCCGACTACCTGGTGCTCGGGCTGGGCGACGTGTACCTCGGCGCCCCGGTGGCCACGCCGGTCGACCCGCGCCACCGCCTGGTGACCACCAAGTACAACCCGGCGCGCACCTGGACGCCGGAGAACGCCGTGGGCATCGGCGGCGCGTACATGTGCGTCTACGGGATGGAAGGGCCCGGCGGCTACCAGTTCGTCGGCCGCACGCTGCAGATGTGGAACCGCTGGCGCGACGCCGACAGCGGTGCGGCGGCGTTCGAGCCCGGCAAGCCCTGGCTGCTGCGCTTCTTCGACCGCATCCGCTTCCATCCCGTGGGCGAGGAGGAGTTGCTGCGGATCCGGCGCGACTTCCCCTCTGGACGCTACCCGGTGAAGATCGAGGATGGCCGGTTCAGCATGGCGGAGTACGGCCGGTTCCTCGACGACAACGCGTCCGCCATCGCGCGCTTCAAGCAGACGCAGCAGGCGGCGTTCGAGGCGGAGCGCGAACGTTGGCGCGCGGCCGGCAGCGCCGAGTACGTCGGCGAGCCCGAGGCGAATGACGCGCCAGCCGACGACGGCGACCTGCCGGCGGGCGCCCGCAGCGTCGGCAGCCAGGTGCCGGGCAGCGTCTGGAAGGTCATGGTCGGCGACGGCGACACGGTGGCCGAGGGCGACGTGCTGGTGATCATCGAGTCGATGAAGATGGAGTTCTCGGTGTTCGCCCCGTGCGCCGGGCGCGTGCTGAAACTGCGCTGCGCCGAAGGCGGCGCCGTCGGCGCGGGGCAGGAAGTCGTCGTGCTGATGCCCGGCGACCAGTCCGTCGGGGAGGCCGCATGAGCAAGCCGACCGCCGTGCCGTTTCCCCTGGACATCGCCTCCTTGCGTTCGTCGTACGACAGCGGTGCCTGCACGCCGCTGGACGTCGTCGAGGCCGTCGTCCGCGCCACGGCGACCGACCCGCACCACGCCTGGATCCATCGCATCGACGCCGAGGCCTTGCGCATCCGTGCGCGCGAGTTGCAGGCCCGCGGCCCGGCGGGACTCGCGCTGTACGGCGTGCCGTTCGCGGTCAAGGACAACATCGACGTCGCCGGCATCCCCACGACGGCCGGCTGTCCGGACTATGCCTACGTGCCGACGCGCCACGCCTTCGTGGTGCAGCGCCTCGTGGACGCCGGTGCCGTCGTCGTCGGCAAGACCAACCTGGACCAGTTCGCGACCGGCCTCAACGGCACGCGCTCGCCCTACGGCGCGTGCCGCAACGCGTTCGATCCGGCGCGCATTTCCGGCGGCTCGAGTTCCGGCTCCGCGGTATCCGTGGCGCTGGGCCAGGTCAGTTTCGCGCTCGGCACCGACACGGCCGGCTCGGGCCGCGTCCCGGCGGCGTTCAACCACCTGGTCGGGCTCAAGCCGACCTGCGGGTTGCTGTCGACGCAGGGCGTGGTGCCTGCCTGCCGTTCGCTCGACACGCCGTCGATCCTGGCGTTGACGGCCGACGACGCCGAGCATGTCTTCTCGGTGGCCCGTGCGTTCGATCCCGAGGATGCCTACAGCCGTCCGGCGCAAACGCACGGTGCGGACTTCGGCAGCGCCCCGCGCCCGCGCCTGGGCGTCCCGCGCGCGCGTGAACTGCGCTTCATCCAGCCGGGCTACGCGCAGGCCTTCGAGGGTGCCGTCGACCATGCACGCCGCCTGGGTGCCGAGATCGTCGAGATCGACTTCGAGCCGTTCCTGGAGGCCGCACGCCTGCTGTACGAAGGCCCCTGGGTCGCCGAGCGCTACCAGGCCATCCGGGCCTTCATCGATCGCCAGCCCGGGTCCGTGTTCCCGGTGACGCGTGACATCACGATCGGCGGTGCGAAGCCGCTGGCCGCCGACGCCTTCGCCGCGATGTACCGGCTCAAGGCGCTGCAGCGCATCAGCAGCGCCACGTGGCAGGCGGTCGATGCGCTGCTGCTGCCTACCGTGCCCTCGCATCCGACGATTGCGGACATGCTGGCGGAGCCCATTCTTCGCAACAGCGAGCTGGGCCTGTACACGAACTTCATGAACCTGCTCGACTGCGCGGGCGTCGCGGTGCCCGCCGGCTTCCTGGACGACGGCCTGCCATTCGGCGTGACGCTGGCCGCTCCTGCGCACCAGGACGTGCCGCTGCTGGCCCTCGCGCGCCGCTGGCAGGACGCGCTCGAAGGGCGCGCTGCGACGCTGGGCGCGACCGGGCGCGCCCCCCGCGTCATTTCTCCGGCGCCTGGATCGGCGGCATGATGGCCGTCAGCAGTTGCAAGCTGCCCGAGATGACCCCACGCCGCGTCGCGAGTTCGTCGGCGATCTTCTGGAGGCGGTTGGCGCGCCCCTGCACCAGCATGACCTCCATGACCTGGTTCTTCGACAACTGCACGTGCAACGAGCTGATGACCTCGTCGATGTGCGCGAACTGCAGCTCGGCGATCTGCTTCTGCAGGCCGGGCACCGTGCGGTCGTAGTGCAACGTGATGCTGCCGACCATCACCTTGTTGCCGAGCTTGCGCTTGTACTCGACGAGCTGGGCGTTGACCATGTCGCTGACCGCCGCCGAGCGGCTCGCGTAGCCGCGGTCGGCGACCATCGAGTCGAGTTCTTCCAGCAGGGAGGGTTGGATCGAGACGCTGATGCGGCTGACCAGCGAATTGGCGGGCTTGCTCATGGCCGTGAAGGGTGTTCCTCGGGACGCGCGCGGCTTGCAGGTACACCGCACAGGGACGCCAAGGATACCTTGCGATCCGCAACCCGCGCGCGCGCTACTCGACGCTGTCGTGGACGTCGGTCATGCGGATCATCGGCAGGTGCTCCGGCGTCGGCTCGTCGTCCGGCGCGTGCACCGGCCGTTCGGGGTCGATCAACGCCTCCAGGCGCTGCCTGGTCGCCCTGAACTCCTCTCCGCTCCATTGCGCGAGCGAGCGCGGGCGCGGTACCGGCACCTCGATGAACTCCTGCACACGACCCGGATGCGGCTTCAGCACCAGGATGCGGTCGGCCAGGTAGATGGCCTCGTCGAGGTCGTGCGTGATGAAGACGACGGTGATGTCGACGTTGCGCCAGATATCGAGCAGGTGCGTCTGCATCCGTGCGCGGGTCTGCGCGTCGAGGGCACCGAAAGGCTCGTCCATCAGCAGGATCCGCGGCTGGTTGGCGAGCGCGCGCGCGATCGCGACGCGCTGGCGCATGCCGCCCGAGAGCTGGTGAGGAT
Organism: uncultured Vitreoscilla sp.; assembly: GCA_964418745.1. Taxonomy (GTDB): domain Bacteria; phylum Pseudomonadota; class Gammaproteobacteria; order Burkholderiales; family Burkholderiaceae_C; genus Scleromatobacter. Next base: position 25,627 of record CAYQMX010000036.1, on the reverse strand, counting down.
ATGCGTCGGCGAACTTCTCCAGGCCGACCAGCGCCAGCCACTCGCGGGCCCGGGATTCGGCCTCGTTGCTGCCCTTGCCGCTCATGCGGGGACCGAACATCACGTTGCGCTTGACGGTCAGCCAGGGAAACAGCGAGTAGCCCTGGAACACCATGCCGCGGTCGTGGCCGGGGCCGGCGACCGGCTTGCCATCGAGCAGCATCTGGCCGTGCGTCTGCAAGTCGAGCCCGGCGAGGATGCGCGCGAGCGTGGACTTGCCGCAGCCCGAAGCGCCGACGATGCAGACGAACTCGCGTCGATGGACGTCGAACGAGACGTCGCGCAGCGCCTCGATCTCGCCCTGCGGCGTCTTGAACGACTTCGACAGGTTGCGCACCTGCAGGATCTTGTCGCGGCCGCGGATCCTGGCGAACCGGGCCTGGACCTCCGGCGATTGGTCGAGATAGGACCGCGTCGATTGAAGGGACTGGGTCATGGCGGTTCCTTAGCGTCGGTCCTGGGAGCGATCCCACGGGAAGAGCCATCGCCCGAGCCGGCCCAGCAGCAGGTCGCTGCCGAAACCGATCACGCCGATGATGATGATTGCCGCGTAGACGTTCTCGAAGTGCTGGTAGCGCGCCTGCTGCGTGATGAAGAAGGTAATGCCGGAACTGGTGCCGATCAGCTCGGCGACGATCAGGTAGGTCCAGGCCCATCCGAGCAGCACGCGCTGGTCGCGATAGAGGTCTGGCAGGATGCCGGGCACGATCACGTGGGCGATCAGCGACCAGCCCTTGGCGCCCAGCGTGCGCGAGGCCTCGATGAGCGTGGCCTCCAGCTTGCGTGTGGTGTTGGCCACGATCAGCACCTGCTGGAAGAAGGAGCCGATGACGATGATCGCGATCTTCGGGCCATCGTAGATGCCCAGCACGGCCACGGCCAGGGCGCCGAACGCAGGCGCGGGCAGGTAGCGGAAGAACTCGTTGAAGGGTTCCGTGAGCCGTCCGACGCGCGTGAAGTGCCCAGCCGCGATGCCCAGCGGGACGCCGAACAGCGACGAGATCGTGAAGCCCCAGAAGATGACCTGGATGCTGTGCCACAGGCTCTCGTGCAGCCAGGGGGCGTCCTTCTGCTCGGGGGCCGTCGTGAATGCCGTGAACAGCGCGCGCGCCACCTCGTGCGGGGCGGGCAGGTAGATCGGATTGGCCGGGCGCCCCTGTGGCAGCGCCAGGTGCTGCGCGCGCATCGTCTCCGCCTGCTGCTCGTACTCGTCGCGGTCGACCAGCATGCCGGGCTGGAAGTAGTCGACGCCGCCCGGCGCCACCACCGCCACCTTCGGATGCCAGATGAAGGGGACGTAGCTGATCACGCACCAGGCCAGTATCGGCAGCAGGAACGACCCCAGGGTCAGGAGGTTCGGCCGGGGCAGGCGCGGCCAGTGCCACGCCCGGGCGCCCGCGGCGCCGGGCTCGGCGCTGGTCTGGTCCACGACTACTTCGCTCCCACGAACGACGGATCGATGTAGTTGTTGACGTTCTGGCTGATCGCGTACACCTTGTTGTACCAGTTGAAGGTGTTGACGACCTCGGTCGAGCCGTACAGCGAGGCATAGCCCGGGGCCTTCACGAAGGCCTTGCGCCCGTCGTCGAGCGAGAGCAGGTGCGTGCCCTTGAGCAGGGGCAGGTATTCGGCCGCCGTGACGCCTGAGCGCGCCGCCATGATCTTGACGGCATCGGGCTGCGTCTTCGGATCGTTGATGTAGGTCACGACCCGATCCCACACGCCGACCACCTTCTGCCACTCGGCACGGTGCGCCTTGAGGCTGCCCGGGCTGACGGCGAGCGCGTCGTAGATCAGTCCCGGTTCGTCGGCGGACGTGTAGACCGGTTTGGCCCCGGGCACCGCCTTCATCGCCTCGTTGGCGACCGGCTGCCAGACGGCGACCGCGGCGATGTCCTTGGACGCCAGCACTTGCGGCAGTTCGTTGGTCTTGGCATTCACGATCGTGATGTCGCCGGCCTTGAGTCCGGCGCGCTGCATCGCGTTGCGAAGCAGGAAGTGGTCGACCAGGCCCACCTCGGCCGCGACCTTCTTGCCCTTGAGGTCGGCGATCGACTTGATGCCGGGCTTGGCGATGACCATGTCGTTGCCGGCCGAATAGTCGGTGAGCATCACCATCTGGTTCTTCGCGCCGGCGGCGCCGACCACCAGCGCGTCGCCGTTGGCCATCAGCACGGCGTCCAGCTTGCCGGCGGAGAAGGCGTCCATCGAGGCGGAGTAGTCGAACCATTCGAACTTGACGTCGACCCCGGCCTCTGCGAACCAGCCCTTGTCGATGGCGACCTGCCAGGCCACCCAGCCCGGCCAGTCGCTGTAGCCGATCTTCAGCGGCTCGGCGGCGCAGGCCCCGGCCGATCCGAGAAGGGTCGCGGCGGAGGCGAGCAGCAATGAGAAGCAACGGCGGTTCACGGTCGTCAACGAGCGCAGGCGCATGGCAGTCCTTGGTTGAAGAAGGTCGGTATTACTAATTATATAAACCGTACTACCAAAGAAGCAGATTCCATGCCAAAACAGGTTCCCCTCGTACGGAGGATCTGACGGGCCCGCCCGATGCACCGGCGTGCGCCCGGACGCGCGGCAAGCCGCACGTTTCAAGTGCGGCTGCACCATGTTGAATTGTCCGCGAAAGCAGGCGTCGACCAGGTTGTCTTCCTTCGTCCTGATGCATGGACCGCCACGCCGGCGGGCAGGGCAATACCGGCATCGTGCGCGCAGCAAGGCCCATCGAGCCGACGAATCAGGACGACCAGCCCGCCGCCAGCAACTCTTCGGGCCTGGTTCGCTGGCCGGAGCCACCGGGCAGTGACAGGGTGAGATTCAGGGGTGCGTCCGCGCTGCGCGCGGCACCCTCGCGTCCGCCCAACTGACGCGTTTGGCCAGGCCCACCTTGTCGATGATCGGCTTGGCGCTCATTCCTGGAATCGCCGTGCTGCCGAAGTATTCGTTCGTGACGAAGACATTGGGAAACAGCGACAAGAGGCGCGTCCGTTCAGCCTCGAATTTCCTGGGACGACCGCGGTCGTACGGCACGAGTTCCACGTGCTCGTGAATGGCGGCTTCGGGCGATACTTGTTCAGTCATCGAGCGTGCTGCCTTTGCACGAGGCATCTGCGATCTCCGCCACCCGGTGTGTTCGTCCAGCCAGGCGGCCTGACGCCTGGTGCATTCCGCTCTGGCGACGCATCGAGCGCTCGACTTCTGGCACGCGGCCATTTCACAAATTCGTAACGATCCCGAGTGCCAATGCCTTGATCAGTGCTTCGTGTCGGTGTCTGACGTTGAACTTGTTCCGGATATTCTTGAAATGGAAGTTGACGCCGGCCTCGGTGACATTGAGGATTCTGCCTATTTCCCAAGAAGTCTTGCCCGCCGCATGCCAGCGCAAACATTCCGTCTCGCGTGAACTCAGATTGGGCGGATCCTTGGCGTCGCATTCCGGCACCGCGGCGGACATTGCCGTGGCGCTTCCCGATACTGCGAAGCTCTGAAGCGAATCGAATGCCAGGTCGCGCAGCAGAACGAGATGCGGCAATTCGCGCTCGATCAACCGATCGGCGCCACGGGATTCGTCGGCAACGCAAGTCAGCATGCAGGAGGCGCCGCGGTTGTGGTGCGCCGGCAGGGACACGCCGTTGCCGATGCCGAACTTGCGGGCCTCCTCGTAGAGTTCCCTCTGCGGCCGGGCTGTGAAGTCGTGCTCGTTCCAGATCATGGGGCCGGTGCGGTTGAGGCAATGCAGGACGGTGGGATCGATTGCCGCCATGCCGCCGGCGTCGTATTGCGCGCGCCATGCGTTGGGATAGTTGCTGTGGATGAAAGCTTGGCTCAGGGGCGCCGACCGGCGCGGCAGGATGGCGAGCAACACGCGCGAGAATCCCAGCTTGGCTATTTCTTGCTCGATCCGGGACAACACTTCTGCCTGGGTTGCAACATCTCGAAGATCCCGCAAGCAATCCAGATAGTTCATTTGCATTCTCCCGAGGTGGAGGTGGATTTTCTGTCTCCTTCGTTGTTGTCGAACCTTCTGCAGCCGACCAATGGCTCCAGCTGATCAACGGTGTTCCTCGATCCCCGATAGAGAGACCACGAAGCCGTTGCCGTGAAGAGCTCGCCGAGGATGACGCAATCGCAGCGTACCGGCCACCCCCAGAGCTGATACCCATGGGGGTTCTGGGGTTCCTTTCAGCGAGCGCCGCGCACTATCACTTCTGGTAGTTTCCGCGGCCTTGCTGCGCCGATATCGTTCAGCGCAGACGGATTGGTTCTTGCGTCGCGATACCGCGACGCTGCTCGGAGCGAGCATCTTCCACCTTCTTCAACAGGAGTGAATCAATGAGCAAGCTTCATCACACGACGCCGATCGAGGTCAAGTACCGCGACACCGACTCTGAGGGGCACGTCAGCAGCCCGGTCTACTACGACTATCTGCAGCATGCCTACATCAAGTACATGTTCCATCTCCTGCAGTTGCCGCACGAGCAGAAGCTGCCACACATCATGGTCAAGACTTCATGCGAATACCTCAAACCCGTCAGATTCGGTGATTCGCTGACGGTACGCAGCAGCGTCACCAGGTTCGGCAGCAAGAGCTTCGAGCTCGAGTATCTGATGTGCCTGGACAAGGATGGTGGCGCGGACGCCGAGCCCGAGGTCATCGCGCGCGGCGCCTCCACGCACGTGATGTTCGACCATGGCACCCAGCGCACGGCGGCGGTTCCCGAGGATTTCAAGAATCGCGTCCTTGCCTTCCAGGGCGCGCTCTAGATCCGGTCAAGGCGGGATCCATCATGAACGTCAACATAGAACTCGCCGCGCGACAGAACTTCGCACGTGACGATCTTGATGCCATGCATCGACTTCGCGCGCGGGTCTTCGCCGACCGGCTCGGCTGGGAAGTCGACGTGATCGACGGCATGGAGATCGACTGCTTCGACCGGCTGGATCCGCACTACATGCTGGTGCGGATCGACGGCACCTTGCGCGGTTGCTGGCGGTTGCTACCCACGGTCGGGCCGTACATGCTCGCCGACACCTTCCCGGAACTGCTCGAGGGACGACCCGCGCCGCGTCATCCGCGAGTCTGGGAACTCAGCCGCTTCGTGCTCGATACGGTCGGCAGACCCGACAGGGGCTTCGCCGACCCGACCATCATGGCGATGCAGCGGGTGGTCGGCTTCGCCGCGCACATGGGCATCGATCGCTACGTCACCGTCACGACGGTCTCGATGGAACGCATGCTGACCAAGCTCGGCCTGGAGGTGCTCCGCTGTGGCGATGCACGGCTCATCGGCCGTGTTCGCACGGTCGCCATCGAGTTGCCGATGGGGCCGGCTGCGGCAGCGGCGCTTGCGCAAGCCCGCGGGGCGTCGCGCGCCCGCCTCCGATCGTTGGCCTCGACCGTGCAGGCATCCGCCAACCGTATCACTCCGGCCTGCGATGCGGCATTGCCGGCCACCACTGCGGTGCGGTGATTCCTGTACCGCCGATGGGGACAATGGCGCTTTTCAGTTTCTGCTGCTATATCGTACGATGTATCGTACGAGCTAAAAAATGAGTGCACACTTTCACTTTCCTCCAGCACGGCACACCAGGCAACAGCACCCGCACGCCTGCGCCGGTGGGCGCGACCGCGGCGGACGACGGAAGGGGCGCCACCTCGCGGGCTTCATGGGGGGAAGCGACGGCACGCACGAGTTTCGAAGCGGCCGCAAGCTTGGCGCCGCCGACCTTCAATTGCTCCTGCTCGCGCTGCTGGCCGAACAACCGAGGCACGGATACGAGCTCATCAAGGCGATCGAGGCGCACAGCAACGGCTTCTATGTCCCCAGCCCGGGCGTGATCTATCCGTCCCTGAATTACCTCGACGAGGTGGGGTATGTCGTGGCGGAGGCGGATGGTCCGCGCAAGCGCTGCGTGATCACCGACCTGGGCCGCGCATATCTCGAAGCCAATCGTCTGCAAGCTGAAACCCTGCTCGCGCAACTTGCCGCCGTCGGCGCGCGGATGGAGTCCGCCAGGCGCGCCTTCATCGCCACGGCTACGCCGCCGTCCACGCCGTCCGGGGAGCGCAACGAGCGCGGCTTCATCGCCGAGTTGGAGGATGCCCGTCGCGCCATCAAGCGCGCTCTGGCGGCGCTCGAAGGTTCCTCGGAGGCGGACCAGCGCCGCGCAGCGGCCTTGCTGCGCAAAACCGTGGACGCGCTGCGCGGCGTCCTCGACAAGGAAGACCGATGAAAGCGAGATCCGCAGTCCCTCCGCCTGCAGTCCCCCGTGCGATGCCGGTTGCTTCCCGGGCCCGATGGGCGCTCGCCGGGCTCTCGCTGGCGATCCTGCTGGCCCAGTTCGGCGCTACCGTCGTCAACGTCGGACTGCCGATGCTGATGCAGGTGTTCAATGCGTCTTTCGCAGCCGCGCAGTGGGTCGTGCTCGCCTACCTGCTGGTCATCACGGCACTCATCGTCAGTGTCGGCAGGCTTGCGGACCTCTGGGGCAAGAGGCCCCTGTTCCTTGCCGGCATCGTGGTCTTCACGCTGGGCTCGACGGCCTGCGCGGCGGCGCAGGGCCTGTCGTGGTTGATCGCCGCGCGCGGCGTGCAAGGCCTGGGCGCTGCCATCGCGCTCTCGCTGACAATGGCCTTCGTCGCCGACGTGGTGCCGAAGTCGCACACGGGCCAGGCCATGGGTTGGTTGAGCACGGTGCAGTCGATCGCGACGACGCTGGCGCCCACGGTCGGCGGCCTTGCGATCGCCTACGTCGGGTGGCGAGCGATCTTCTGGATAAACATCCCGGTTGGTATCGCGGCCTATGTGCTTGCCGCGAGGTACCTGCCGGCCTCGACACCGCAGGCGACGAAGCCGCGCTTCGACTGGGCCGGCACAGTCGTGCTCGCGGCAGCGCTCAGCGCCTATTGCCTGGCGATGACGACCGGCCAGCGCGACGGCTTCGACGACACGCGCACGCTTGGCTTGCTGGGCGGCGCCGCGCTCGCGCTGCTGGGATTCGTCGCGCTGCAAGGCCGAAGCGCTTCGCCGCTCGTGCCGCTCGAGTTGTTCCGCAGCCTGCCGTTCAACGCGAGCATGGGCATCAACCTGCTTGTTGCGACCGTGATGATGTCCACGCTGACGCTCGGGCCCTTCTACCTGTCGCAGGGACTGCACCTCTCGCCGCAGCGCGTAGGCGGCGTGATGTCCATTGGGCCGCTGATCGCCGCCGTGATCGCGATTCCGTCGGGTCGCGCGGTCGACCGTTTCGGCGCGCGGCGCACGCTGGTCGCCGGACTGGGGCTGTTCACCGTCGGCGTGGTCTCGATGGCCATCGCGGCGCGCATCGACAACCTCGCGAGCTATGTCGTCGCGATCTCCGTCATCAGCGCGGGCTATGCATTCGTCCAGACCCCGAACAACTCGGCGACAATGGACGAGGCCGCCGGAGGTCATCGAGCAACTGTCTCCAGCCTGCTCAATCTCTCGCGCAACCTTGGCCTCGTCTCGGGCGCGGCATTGATCGGTGCCGTCTTTGCCGCCGCCTCGGACTTCTCTTCGCGCGCGACGGCGACGATGCACGCGGCGCCCGCTGTCGCGCACGGGCTCGAGGTCAGCTTCGTCGTCGACAGCGGGCTCTCGGTGGCCAGTCTGCTGCTCGCGGTACTCGCCGTGCGCAGCCGCGCCGGGGCCGCGGCGGACGCCGGCGGCACTCCTGCCCGCGCGGGGCACTGAGCGTGTGGATCGTCCAGCTGGCGCTGCGCCGGCCCTACACCTTCATCGTCATCGCGCTGGCGCTGCTGCTGGCGACGCCCCTCACATTGCGGCGCATGTCGACCGATATCTTTCCGGATGTCGACATCCCTGTTGTCAGCGTCGTCTGGACCTACAGCGGCCTGTCGGCGCAGGAGATGGGGCAGCGCATCGCGGCGGTCAACGAGCGCAGCCTCACCAACACCGTCAATGACATCGAGCACATCGAATCCCAGGCGCTCGCGGGCGTCGCGGTCGTCAAGGTGTTCTTCCAGCCGGATGCCAACATCCAGACCGCGTTGGCACAGGTGGTTGCCATCGAGCAGAACCAACTGCGCCAACTGCCCGCGGGCGTGATGCCGCCGCTGATCCTCAAGTACACGGCCTCCAGCGTGCCGGTGATCCAGCTCGGGCTCTCGAGTCCCTCGCTGTCGGAGCAGGCCCTGTTCGATCTCGCCGGCACCTTGCTGCGGCCGCGCCTGATCACCATCCCGGGCGCGTCGATACCTTCACCCTACGGCGGGAAGGTCCGGCTGGTGTCGGTCGACCTGGACGCCGACGCGCTATTGGCCAAGGGGCTGACGCCGCTGGACATCGTCAATGCGGTGACGGCGCAGAATCTCGTGCTGCCGTCGGGCACCGTCAAGGTGGATGGCATCGAGTACGGCGTCAAGTTCGACGGCTCGCCTGCCAGCATCGAAGGTCTCAACGAGTTGCCGGTGCGCGCGAGCGAGCGCGGCACGGTGCTGCTGCGCGAGGTCGCGCACGTACGCGACGGCTTCGCGCCGCAGACGAACATCGCACGCCGCGACGGTCGCCGCGGCGTGCTGCTTCCGATCCTGAAGAACGGTGGCGCCTCAACGCTGCAGATCGTCGATGATCTTCGCGCCCTGCTGCCGAAGCTCATGAGCAGCCTGCCCCCGGACCTGAACATCTCGCCGCTCTTCGACCAGTCGGTCTTCGTGCGCGCCGCTGCCCACGGCGTGATGGAAGAGGCCGGGATCGCGGCCTTGCTCACCGCAGTCATGATCCTGCTGTTCCTCGGCTCCTGGCGCAGCACGGCGATCGTCGCGTTGTCGATTCCGCTGTCCATCATGGCCGCCGTCGTCGGATTGCATGTGTTCGGGCAGACGCTGAATCTGATGACGCTCGGCGGGCTCGCCCTGGCGGTAGGCCTGCTGGTCGACGATGCGACGGTGACGATCGAGAACATCGAGCGGCACCGCCATCGCGGCGAGCCCCTGCGCGAGGCGATCCTCCAGGGCGCTGGCGAGATCGCCGGGGCTGCTTTCGTCTCGACGCTGTCGATCTGCATCGTCTTCGTCCCCATGTTCTTTCTCGGCGGCGTCGCGCAATACCTGTTCGCGCCGCTGGCCGAGGCGGTCATGCTGGCAATGGCCGCTTCGTACGTGCTGTCGCGAACCCTGGTTCCCACGCTCGCGATGCTGTGGGGTCGTGCCGACGGCGCGTCGGCGCCGCGCGACAGCCTGCTGGCGCGCGTGCACCGTCCATTCGACGCCCGGTTGGCCTGGGTGCGCACTGGCTACGCGCTGGTACTCAGCACGTTGCTTCCGCGCCGTGCGGCGTTCGCCGCCGGGTTCTTCTGCGTCTGCGCGCTGTCGCTCGGATTGATTCCCTTGCTAGGCCAGGACTTCTTCCCGGCGGTCGATGCCGGCCAGATCCTTCTTCACCTGCGTGCACCCACCGGCACGCGCATCGAGGAGACTGCGCGCATCGCCGACCAGGTCGAGTCCGTCGTCCGCGAGGTCGTTCCGCCCGTCGAGCTCGACACCATCGTCGACAACCTCGGCCTGCCTTACAGCGGCATCAACATGGCCTACAGCAACTCCGGCACGCTGGGCACGCTGGATGGCGAGATCCAGGTCTCGCTGCGACCCGGGCACGGCGCGACTGCTGGCTACATGGAGTCGCTGCGGATGCTGCTGCCGAAGCGTTTCCCGGGCGTCGAGTTCTTCTTCCAGCCGGCCGACATCGTCACGCAGACCTTGAACTTCGGTGTCCCCGCCGCGATCGACGTGCAGTTCACCGGTGCCGACCTCGTCGCCAGCCACCGGCTCGCAAGCGCACTGGCCAAGGACCTGCGCGGCGTTCCCGGGGCAGTCGACGTGCGCGTGCACCAGCGCATGGACCAGCCGGTCTGGCGACTGGACATGGATCGCGTGAGGCTGCAGCAGATGGGCATGACCGCGAACGGACTTGCGCAAAACCTGCTGGTGTCCTTGTCGGGCAGCTTCCAGACAACGCCCGCGTACTGGCTCAACCCGGGCAACGGCGTGGTCTACAACCTTGCGATTCAGACCCCGCAGTACCAGGTCGCCTCCCTCGACGCGATCCTGCGCACGCCGGTGAGTGCGCCGGGGGCCGCGCCCGGCCAACTTGTGCGCAACTTCGTTCGCGCGCGTCGTGAAACCGAGCCCACGGTCATGAGCCGCTACAACACAACGCCGGCCATCGACGTCTACGCCAACGTGGCGGGGCGCGACCTTGCGGCGGTCGCGCGTGACGTCCAGGTGCGGATGGACGCCATTGCACCCCGGTTGCCGCGCGGCACGCATGTCACGCTGCGCGGCCAGGTGCGGACGCTGGAGGAATCGTTCTCGGGCCTGGCCCAAGGCCTGGCCGTGGCCGTCGTGCTGGTCTACCTGCTCATCGTCGTGACGTTCCAGTCCTGGCTCGACGCCCTCGTCGTCGTGCTCGCGCTGCCGCCGGCGCTGGCCGGCATCGCCTGGGCGCTGTTCCTGACCGGTACGTCGCTGAGCGTGCCGGCGTTGATCGGCGCCATCATGACCATGGGCATGGGCACCGCCAACGCCATTCTCGTGGTGTCCTTCGCGCGTCAGCGGCTGGACGAAGGCGCGGGCCCGTTGCGGGCCGCACTCGAGGCCGCGACGGCCCGCATGCGCCCCGTCCTGATGACCGCTTTCGCGATGATCATCGGCATGGTTCCGATGGCGCTCGGGCTGGGAGTCGGCGGCGAGCAGAACGCGCCTCTCGGCCGCACCGCGATCGGCGGCCTGTTGTGGGCGACCGCCGCCACGCTGTTCCTCGTGCCCGTTCTCTTCGCAATCGTGCACCGCGCCAGGCCGGCAGCCCAGGCCGCCGGCTTCCTGGACGCACGACCCGCGTGACGATGGCTGGCGTTGTCGTCAATCGCACTGTCCAACGAATCTCCGACTCACAGCATGAGAGCACGCCATGGATTCCACCTCCGCAGATCGGGGCGTCCAACCCGCCCGCCATCCCGTGCCTCGGTGGCGCGCACGGCGACTCGCGCGTCGTCCGCTGCTTGCCATCGCCGCGGCGACCGCAGTCGCGGCGATCGTCACACTGGCCCAGCGGGCGACTTCTGCCGACGTCCTGAGGAAGGAGAGCACGATTGCCATGCGTCAATACGTGACGCTCGAAACGCCGCGAAGCGAGGCGCTTGACGGTGACATCCGGCTGCCGGCGACGCTCCAGGGCGCGGCCGAATCGCCGTTGTATGCGCGCGCAAACGGCTATGTCGCGCAGTGGACGAAGGACATCGGCTCCCATGTCGAGAAAGGCGAGTTGCTCGCCCGGATCGACGCGCCGGAGATCGACCAGCAACTGGCGGAAGCCGTCGCCGCACGCCGGCTCGCCGCCGCGGGCTTCACGCTCGCCAGCAGTACCAGCGACCGCTGGAAGACGCTGCGCCAGCAAGATCTCGTCCCGCAACAGGAACTCGACGAGCGCGAGGCCGCCGAGGCGCAGGCGCAGGCGACTCTGGCCGCCAGCGAAGCCAATGTCGCGCGACTGCGGCAGATGGTGGCGTACGAGCGCGTTGTCGCGCCGTTCGCCGGCGTCGTGACGCAGCGAAACATCGAGGTCGGCGAACTCGTTGGCCCGGGCGCCCCCGGGCCGGCCAGGCCGCTGTTCACGCTCACGCAGACCAGTCCGCTGCGCGTGTCGATCCAGGTGCCGCAAGCAGCTGCCGCCGACATCTCAGTCGGAACCAAGGTGGCCGTGAAGGCGGCCGATTTCGGCGGCAAGACGATTGACAGCACCGTCATCCGCACGGCGGGCGCACTCGACGCGACGACGCGCTCGCTGCAGGTCGAAATCGAGTTGCCCAACGCCGACGGCAAATTGCTGCCCGGCGCCTACGTGCAGGTGAAGATCCCGGGCGGTGCCGCCAAAGTCGTCACGCTGCCGGGAAGCACCTTGCTGTTCAGGCCGCAAGGCCCGGTGGTCGCCGTGGTCGACCATGAACGCGTGCGCCTTCGGCCGGTGCTCGTCGGCCGTGACCTGGGTAGCCGCTTCGAGCTCGCGGGCGTCGCGGTCTCCGACCGCGTCGTGTTGAATCCGCCGGACTCGCTGGCTGACGGAGACGTCGTGACAGTCGTTGCCGCACCGCCACCCAAGGCTTCCGCCGCACACGCGTCATGACGCGCACTCTGCGTCGAAGCGCCGCCGGCGTCGCCTTGGCGGCGTGCGCTGTCGCTGCGGGATGTGCCCTTGCACCGCCAGAGGCCGCAACGCAGGTGCCGATCCCATCAGGTTGGGCGCTCGATCCAGGATGGCGCCTGGCGGCGCCGGGTGGCTCCGCGGCGACAGGCGAATGGTGGCGCCTGTTCAACGACCCCCGGCTGGCCGAACTCGAGACGCGCGCCATGCAGGCCGAACCCGGCCTGCAAGGCGCGCGGGCGCGGCTTGCACGAGCGCGTGCCCAGGCGCGTGCGGCGGGTGCCAGCGAACAGCCGCAGGTCGATGCACAGGCGCTGGCGCAACGCGTGCGTAGTTCCGCGAACCGGCCGCTGACCAACTACGCCGTGCCCAACGTCTCCACGGTGCAGGACGACTTCGAGCTCGGCTTCACGGTGCACTACGAACTCGACCTGTGGGGCGCCGCCGCCGGCGCCACCCGCGCTGCGCGAGACGACGAGCAGCAAGCCGAAGCACAGGCGCGGTCGGCCGCCCTGGTATTGGGCGCCGAGCTCGCCGCCGACTACTTCAGCCTCTGCGAGACGGATGCGGAAGTGGCATTGCTCGAGCGGCGTGCCGAAGTGCAGGCGCGTGCGCTCGATTTCCTGAAGGAGAAGCACGCAGCGGGAGCCACGACCATGCTCGATGTGGATCGGCAACGAACGCAATGGCTGTCCACGGTCACGCAGGTTCAGGTGCTGGGCGAGCAACGTGCGCGCCTGGAGCACGCGATCGGCAGCCTCGTCGGGGTACCCGCGCCGGAGTTTCACCTGTCTCGGTCCGCCGACCTGCCGCCGGTCCCCGCTGTTCCGATCGTGCTGCCGTCCATGCTGCTTGAACGCCGGCCCGACGTCGCGGGCGCGGAGCGTGCGGTCGCGGCCGCAAACGAGCGGATCGGCGTCGCGCGCGCAGCGGGCTTTCCGGTAGTCGGGCTGAATGCGCAGGCCGGATGGGAAGCCAACTCGATCGGGCCGCTGTTCAGCGCGCCCAGCGCGTTGTGGGCGATCGGCGCTGCGTTGGGCCAATCGCTGTTCGACGGCGGACGTCGCGGTGCCGGCATCGATGCGGCCCGGGCCGCGCACGACGAGGCCGTAGCCACGTACCGGGAGGCGGCGCTGCGCGCGTTCGCGGAGGCGCAGGACGGGCTCTCGAGCCGCGCATCGCTTGATCGCGCCGCCGGGATCGCGCGCGAAGGCGTCGACAGCGCGCGTCGCGCATACGACCAGACCTGGCGCCGATATTCCGGTGGCGTCGCCAGCCAGCTCGACACGCTGGTCGCCGAAGACACCCTGATGAACAGCGAGCGCGAAGCCATGCAACTGCGCGGGCGCCAGTTGCTCACGACGGTCTACTTGGTCAAGGCACTCGGCGGCCGCTGGAACGCAGAGGCGTTGCCACCCCCCTGAACCTGTAGAACTATCACATCGGATAGTTTCCTCGCGCGAGTGCCGCACCTAGACTGATTTCGAGCCTGATCAAGGCCCACGACACCAGCACAGGAGATAGCCCGCGTGAATGCACCTCACCTTCCCATCCCGCTCGTCGACTGGCGAGATGCCGGGTCGAGCCGCCCCCCTTACTCGGCCTACACCAGCGAAGCCGTCTACCAGCGCGAGCTCGAGCGGCTCTTCTACTCGAAGCACTGGTGCTACATCGGCCTGGAGGTAGAGATTCCAGAGATCGGCGACTACCGGCTGACCGACGTCGGCGAGCGCTCCGTGATCATGGTGCGTACCGAGGACGGCGGCATCAGCGTCGTCGAGAATGCCTGCGCGCACCGTGGAATGCAATTCTGCCGGGAGCGTAGCGGCAAGGCCGAAGAATTCCGCTGCCCGTACCACCAGTGGAGCTACGACCTCCAGGGCAACCTGCAGGGCGTGCCCTTCCGGCGCGGCGTGAAATCCAACGGGCGCGTGAACGGTGGCATGCCGCCCGACTTCAGACTCGAGGAGCACAACCTCACCAAGCTCAAGGTGGCCACGCGAGGCGGCGTCGTCTTCGCGAGCTTCGACCACGACGTCGAGTCGCTCGAAGACTTCCTCGGACCGACCATCCTGAAGTACTACGACCGCCTCTTCCACGGGCCGAAGCTGACGCTGCTGGGATATACCCGCCAGCGCATACCGAGCAACTGGAAGCTGATGCAGGAAAACATCAAGGACCCTTACCACGCGGGCCTGCTGCACACCTGGTTCGTCAATTTCGGGCTCTGGCGCGCAGACAACGACGCGGAACTTGTGATGGACGCGCACCACCGCCACGCCGCGATGATCTCGATTCGCAGCAAGGGCGGCGTTGGCGAGGCGACCGTCAACGTGACGAGCTTCAAGAATCAGATGATCCTGCACGACGACCGCTTCCTGGACGTCGTCCATGAACCGTGGTGGGGCGACCCGACGGTGGTCATGATCACGCTACTCCCGAGCGTGATCATCCAGCAACAGGTCAACGCATTGTCGACGCGCCGCATCCGGCCGGTCGGGCCGGGCGTCTTCGACTACGTCTGGACCCATTTCGGATTCGAGACCGATGACGCGGAGATGACCAGGCGCCGCCTGCGCCAGGCCAACCTGTTCGGGCCGGCAGGCTTCGTCTCGGCCGACGACGGCGAGGTGATCGAGTGCGTGCAGCAGAGCTTCGCGAGCATTCCGGAAGGCAGCGTCTACAACGAGCTGGGAGGTCGCGGCGTGCACGAGCACACGGACCACATGGTGACCGAGACGCTCGTTCGCGGCATGTACGACTACTGGCGCAAGGTGATGGAGGCCTGACGCGATGCGATCCCAACTCTACTTCGACGTGATCGACCTGTATGCCAGGTACTCCGCTGCACTCGACAGCGCCAATTGGCACGCTTGGCCGGAATTCTTCGTCGACGACTGCACCTACAAGGTCCAACCGCGCGAGAACTTCGAGCAGAACCTCCCGCTCGCAACGATGGACTTCGAGAGCAAGGGCATGCTTCAGGATCGCGTCTACGGCATCCAGGAGACGCTCTTCTACGACCCGTACTACCAGCGTCACATCGTGGACATGCCGCTGATCAGGAAGATCGACGGCGACATCGTGGTGGCCGAGGCGAACTATGCCGTGTTGCGCACCAAGCGCGACCAAGCGAGCGACGTCTACAACACCGGTCGCTATTACGACCGCATCCAGCGCACACCTGAGGGCTTGCGTTTCACGTCGAGGATCTGCGTCTACGACAGCGAGATGATCCCCAACTCCATCATCTATCCGATCTGAGAACGCCATGAACGAGATCTGGACATTCGCAGCACCGCTTGCGGCGCTGCAACGGGATGACGTGATCGCCGTGGCGGTCGATGGTGCGCAGATCGCGCTCTATGACATCGGCGGCGAAATCTTCGCGACCGACAACCTGTGCACCCATGGCAATGCCCGGCTTTGCGACGGCTTCCTGGAGAACGGCGCCATCGAGTGTCCGTTGCACCAGGGCCGGTTCGACGTGCGTTCCGGCAAGGCCTTGTGCAAGCCCTTGACCGAGAACTTGCGCACCTATCCCATCCGCGTCGAAGGCCAGCAGGTCTTCGTCGCACTGGAGGCCGAGTCAGCGGCCGCGGAGGCCCTATGGCAGGCTACGTGATCTTCGACATCGACGTCCGAGATGCGACTGGCTACGAGGAATACCGCACGCTCGGCGCACCCACCGTGCCTGAGCATGGGGGCCGCTTCATCGTCCGCGGAGGGCAGGCGGCAACTCTGGAAGGCGACTGGGTTCCGCGGCGCGTGGTCATCATCGCGTTCCATGATGTCGATGCCGCGCGGCGCTGGTACGGGTCGCCCCGATACCAGGCGACCAAGGCGATCCGCGAGCGCACGGCGCGCTCCCGAGCTGTGCTGGCTGCCGGCGTCGGGGGTGCCGAGCCAGAGCGCGATCAGGCCGGATACGCCGTCATCGACGTCGAGGTGCAGGACTCAGAGCGATTCGCGCAGTACCGCAGCGTGGGCGTTCCGACGCTGGAGCGTCACGGCGCACGCGTGCTGGTGCGCACCGACGCAAGCGAACCGCTCGAGGGCGATTGGTGTCCGCAGCGTCTCGTGGTGCTGGAGTTCGACAGCGTCGCGCGCGCACACACATGGCATGGATCGAGCGAATACCAGGCCGCCATCGAGATCCGCAAGACGGCGGCGCGCATCGAATCCATCGTGGTTCAAGGCCTCTGAAGACGCGTCGAATCACTTTCGCAAGAGGACACGCATGATCAGATCAATTCGTCGAGTTGCCGTGGTCGGAGGCGGCATCGGCGGCGCCGCGGTTGCCGCGCTTCTGCAGCAAGCCGGTTTCGACGCCCGCGTCTACGAACAGGCCGCGAGCTTCGTGCCGGTTGGTGCCGGGATCCACCTGAGCCCGAACCTCGTGAAGGTCCTGGACCGCATCGGCGCGGGCGAAGCCGTGCGCATCAAGGGCTGTCGGCCGGGCGCGTTCACCAACCGGGACGCCGCAACGGGCGAGATCCTGTTCGACCTGCCGCTGGGCGACGCTTCGCTCCAGGCCTTCAACGCGCCCTTCCTGACCTTGACGCGCGGCGACCTGCTCGGCGCGATTCTCGACTGCGTCAACCCGGATTCGATCGAGTACGGAAAACGCCTGAGCGGCGTGAAGCGGCACAGCGAGCAGGTCGATCTGCACTTCGCCGACGGCAGCGAGGCCCAGGCCGATCTTGTCATCGGAGCCGATGGTCTGCGGTCGAAGACCCGCGAATTCCTGGCCGGCTTCGAGGCTCCGCACTATTCCGGACAAGTCGCGTTCCGCGGCTCCTATCCCACCGCGCTGCTCGGCGGCGAACGGATGGAGGATCTCACCAAGTGGTGGGCCACCAGCACGTTCGCGCTGACCTACTACCTCGATGCCGCACGGGACGTCTTCTATTTCGCCGCGATGACGCCGCAGCCGTCGTGGCCGACCGACGCCTCGTTCGTGCCCGGCGACAAGTCGGAGATGCTTGAAATCTTCGCCGGCTTCCATCCGGCGGTGCAGCGAGCGCTTCGCACCGCGCCGCCGGAGTGCATCAAGAAGTGGGCCTTGTTCGAGCGACCCTCGACCTTCGTGTGGGGCGACCCACGAGTCATCCTCCTGGGCGATGCCTGCCATCCGATGCGACCCTTCATGTCGCAGGGCGCGGCCATGGCGCTCGAGGATGCGGCCGTGCTCGTTCGCTGCCTGAGTGAGTCGCGTTCGTGCGAAGCCGCCTTCGACGCCTACGTCGCTACGCGCTCGGAGCGACTACTTCACGTGCACGAGGTTTCCAGCCAGAACACGTTCATGCGCATGCCTTGCGATCCGACCTGGGTCTTCGCCTACGACCCGACCCGGATGCCGATCCAGACCGGCCCCATCGTCACGAGCTGAGTGAGAGACACCATGGTCGAAATCCTCGCCAAGCGGCCCCCCCCGGAATCGTTGCTGCGCACTCCGCCGTCCGAATCGAACGATGCTCGCATCGGCGATGTGGTGCTGCTGCCGCCGCCCGAGCACCTGGTCCGCTTCCATCCGATTCGCGGCACGTCAGTCGAGGAACTGGTCATCTCGACCCGCCAACGCATTCGCCGGATCCTCGCGGGGCAGGACGACCGGTTGCTGGTCGTGGTGGGCCCCTGCTCGATCCACGATCCAGTCGCTGCGCTGGAATATGCTCGTCGCCTGCAGCAGGAACGTGAACGCCATGCAGATGCCATCGAGATCGTCATGCGCGTCTACTTCGAGAAGCCGCGTACGACCGTGGGTTGGAAGGGCCTGATCAACGATCCGTATCTCGACGAGTCGTACCGCATCGAGGAAGGCCTGCGCATCGCGCGCCAGTTGCTCGTCGACATCAACCGGCTGGGGCTGCCAGCGGGCAGCGAATTCCTCGACGTCATCTCGCCGCAGTACATCGGCGACCTGATCAGTTGGGGCGCCATCGGTGCGCGCACGACCGAGAGCCAAATCCATCGCGAGCTGGCCTCCGGAATCTTGGCGCCGATTGGCTTCAAGAACGGCACCGACGGCAACATCCGCATCGCCGTCGACGCGATCCAGGCGGCGGCTTGTGCCCACCATTTCCTCTCGGTGCACATGAACGGTCAGGTTGCGATCGTGCGCACGCGCGGCAATCCCGACTGCCACACGATCCTGCGTGGCGGGCGCACGCCAAACTACGACGAGCGCAGTGTCGAGCTCGCCTGCGCCGAATTGGAGGCCAACGGGTTGGGGCGCGCGTTGATGGTCGACGTCTCGCACGCGAACAGCGGCAAGTGCCACCAACGCCAACTCGAGATCGTCAAGGACATCGCCGCGCAGGTGGCCGGCGGCTCGCGGCGAATCTTCGGAGTCATGGTCGAGAGCCATCTCAAGGAGGGGGCACAGAAGTTCACGCCGCGCCGCGATGCACCCGAACGTCTGGTGCACGGCCAGAGCATCACCGACGCCTGCATCGGCTGGGACGACACCGTCGTCGCGCTCCGGCACCTGGCAGATGCCGTGGCGCGCCGGCGCCTTCTCTGAAGTTGTTTCGCAACCCTGCGCCCGAACGAAAGGGACAGCAATGCAATTCGAGTGGTCGGCCGAACAATCGGCCCTGAGGAAGACGTTCGCGGACCTCGGCCGCGCCTCGGCGCAGCGACGCGCCAGTCGCCGCGACGGCGAATCTTCCGTCCATCGCTTCGACGGCACGTGCTGGAGCGAGCTCGCCGAGGCGGGGCTGTGGCGCCTGGCAGTACCTGCCGACTCCGGCGGACAGGGCGGCAGTTGGTGGGACTTCGCCGCCGCGTTCGAGGGGCTCTCGTCGACGGCGCGGTCGACGGGCCTGCTGATGACGGTCGCCAACCAGGCTAGCGTGATTCGCGCGATTCTGACACTTGGCACCGTGCAGCAGCGCGAGCGTCACCTGGCGTCGCTGCTTGACGGGGCACTGAGCGCTACCGCGATGTCCGAGCCCTCGACCGGCTCGGATGTGCGCGGCCTGCAGACCCGGCTGAGCGGGACGGATGGGTGCTACCGGTTGCACGGCAGCAAGTACAACGTCAGCCACGCGCCGACGGCCGACCTGCTCCTGGTCATCGCCAAGCACGCAGTCCGCGAGCGGGAGGGTGTCGCCCTGTTGCTGATCGACCGCGAGGTGACCGGCCTGACGCGTTCCGCACCGTGCGAGACGCTCGGCAACCGCGACCTGCCGATCGGCGAACTGAGCTTTTCCGATGTCGACATCCGACCCGAGCACCTGCTCGGCAAGCCAGGCGAGGGCCACCGGCACCTGATGGAGATCGCGTCGATGAGCCGCGTGCTGTTCTCGCTGGCGAGCGCTCACGTCCTGATGCCGTTCCTGGACGATGCCGTCGAGCTGGTCCGCCGCCGCCGCAGCTTCGAGTCGACGCTGGATTCGCATCAGTACGTGCAGGGGCGCATCGTGGACATGAAGCTGGGCATCGAGCGCACGCGGTGGCTGTCGTACGCCGCCCTTGGTCAGGTTCTCACTCGCGCCGACGAGGCCGTGATGACTGCCTCACTCGCGAAACTCACCGCCACGCAAGGCATCGTTGACGGCGCTCTCGACCTGCTGCGCCTTTTCGGTTCCGTGGGCTACCGCAAAGGCGCCGTCGCCGAGTTCGTCGGCGACGCTCTGGGCCTGCTCCTGGCCGGCGGCACAGAGGAGATGCATCGCGTGAACGTCTTCAGCCAGATCGCGCGGCTTCACCAAAAGGCTGCCGCCGAGGCAGCGGCTTGAATCCCTTTCCATCACAACTGAAGGATCATTGCATGAACATCGAACCTGGCCTGAGGGCTGTCGCCCGACATCGCGTCGCTGGAATGGATCTCGCCGATCGGTGGGGCGGCGAAGCCGCCGCGCTCGCGAGTCCGATCCTGATCATCTTCATCGAGAAGACCTGCATGCAGGCGACGGATCATCTGTTCGAGCCCGGCCAGATGTCGGTTGGCTACAAGTTCAATATCGATCATCTCGCGCCCACGCCTCCTGACTGGGAGGTGACGGTCTCGAGCGAACTCATCGAGGTCAGCGACCGCACGCTCACGTACAAGGTGAGCGCGCAGGACGCCGCGGGCTCGATTGCCGAGGGAACGCACGTACGCTTCGTGGTGCACAAGGATCGCTTCCACGAGCGCATGGCGCGGCGTGCCGAGGCCGGCGTTGTCGGCTCTGCCTGACGCGAGCCGGACGAGCATCATGGCCCTCCCCAAACTGCTGCAAGGCCTCACGTTGCCGGTCGTCGCGGCACCGATGCTGATCCTGAGCTCTCCGGAACTCGTCTTGGCCCAGTGCAAGGCCGGCATTGTCGGCGCCTTCCCCGCGCTCAATGCGCGTCCGGCCGAACGGCTCGCGGAATGGCTGGTCGAGATCCGCGAGGAACTGGCCCGTTGGCGCGCTGCCCATCCGGACGCGTTTGTCGGGCCTTTCGCGGTGAACCAGATCATGCATCCGTCGAACAAGCGGCTGTCCGCGGACACGCGCGTCTGCATCGATCACAAGGTGCAGATCTGGCTGACCAGCCTGCGAGCGCCGCCGCGGGAGATCATCGACGAGATCCATGCCTACGGAGGGATCGTCCTTCACGACGTCATCAACTATCGCCACGCCTGCAAGGCGCTCGACGCCGGCGTCGACGGTCTGGTGCTCGTCGCCGCCGGCGCGGGCGGACATGCCGGCAGCCTGTCGCCGTTCGCGATTGTCGGCGAATTGCGGCGCGCGTTCGACGGACCGCTGGTGTTGTCGGGGGCCATCGCGCACGGCGGTGCCATACTCGCCGCGCGCGCGATGGGCGCCGATCTGGCCTACATGGGGACGCGTTTCATCGCATCGCTCGAAGCCAACGCGGCGCCGGCCTACAAACGCATGATCATCGACGCGAAGGCCGCTGACATCGTCTTCACCGACGCCTTCACCGGCGTGCGCGGAAACTACCTGCGTCAGAGCATCGTCGCCGCAGGGCTCGACCCCGAGGCGCTGGCCGCCCGCGTCGATGCGCAACTCGATTTCTCAGGCGACGACGACCCCAAAGCCTGGCGCGACATCTGGGGGGCGGGGCAGGGCGTCGGCCTGATCGACGACGCTCCGCCGGTCGAGCAGATCGTCGCCCACTTGCGTCGCGAGTACGACTCCGCGTTGCTCAGCGTCGCCACGTGAGCGTCGCGATCCCACGCAGGCGAAACCGACAGCCACTGAACGATCGAGCGCACGATGTACCAAGACCTCATTGTTGAACGGACCCACGGCGTGGGAGTAATTACCTTGAATCGACCCGAGACGCGCAACGCGCTGTCCATCGCGCTGATGCGGGAGTTGCAGCGCGCGCTGGTCGACCTCGACGCCGACCCCCGCATCGGCGCAATCGTGCTGACCGGCGGGCCCGCGGTCTTTTCGACTGGCGCGGACATCCGCGAGTTGGTCGGCAAGACCTACATCGATCTCTACGAGCAGGACTTCCCGGACACCGCCGGCTGGCTCTGGCAGCAGGTCGCGCGCTGCCGCAAGCCGCTCGTAGCGGCCGTCGCCGGCATGGCGCTCGGAGGCGGTTGCGAACTGGCGTTGATCTGCGACCTCATCGTCGCAGCTTGCGACGCCCGCTTCGGCCAGCCCGAGGTCAAGCTCGGGACGATGCCAGGTGCGGGCGGTACGCAGCGCCTGGCCCGCGCGGTAGGCAAGGCCAAGGCCATGGACCTGTGCCTGACTGGTCGGAGCATCACGGCGGTCGAGGCCGAGCGCATGGGAATGATCAGCAGAGTCGTTCCGTCCGTCCGATTGCTGGCGGAAGCGCTGGACGTGGCCCAGGCCATCGCTGCGCTGTCCCTGCCGGCGGTAATGGCCATCAAGGAGTCGATCAACCTGGCATTTGAGTCGGGCCTGTCCGTCGGGTTGCAGTTCGAGCGGCGTGCCTTCCAGGCCACCTTCGCCACAAACGGTCCCGCTGAAGGCATCGAAGCCTTCCTGGCAAAGCGAAAGCCGTGTTTCGCCGCGGGCGAGTCACCTGCGCCCACGTCGATGGCGCGTGTCGACGCGTCCAGACCGGCGACATCGCTGCCGGTTCTGTCCGATTCGGACTTCACCGGGGCCCAGCCATCTCGGGATGTGATCGTTGCGCCTTGACACTGCAGTCATTGCCGCCTATCTCGGACCGGCCGGCACTTACAGCGAGGAGGCGGCCCGCGCCTACTTCGGCGAGTCTGCGCCTCTCCTGCCATGCGCCAACCTCGAGGAAGCCTTGCACGCACTCGACGACGGCAGCGCACGCTTTGCGGTGCTGCCGGTCGAAAACTCGTCAGAAGGTTCGATCACGCGCACCGTGGATCTGATCTGCCGGCCCGGTACACGCATCACGGGCGAAGTCGTGCGGCCCGTCGAGCATATGCTGCTGCGCGCACGTGCTGGCGTCGATGGCTTGCGCAGCGTGCATGCTCATCCGCAGGCGCTCGCGCAGTGTCGAGGATGGCTTTCGCGCCTTGGCGACGGAATTGTGCAGGTACCGGAGGCCAGCAACGCGGCAGCCGCGGTACGGGCCATCGACGACCCGACAATGTCCGCGATCGCGAGCGCGCGCGCTGCTTCGTTGCATCGCCTCGAGATCGTCGCGCGCGGCATCCAGGACGAACCGGGCAATCGCACGCGCTTCCTGGTACTAGGTGGCCCCCGTCCCGCCGCGACGGGGTTCGATCGGACTTCGCTTGCCTTGTCACTGGCCAACACGGCAGGCGCGCTGGTCAGCGCCCTCGCACCGTTTGCACGCCGCGGGTTGTCTGTTCTGCATATCGAGCCACGACCTCTCAGGTGCAAGGCTGGGTGGGAGTACCGTTTCTACCTCGAAGTCGAAGGCCACGAGGCGCAGGAACGCGTCGCCGAGGCCATAGCGGACGCGAGCGTCGCTGCGCGCGAGTTGGTGTCGCTAGGCTCCTATCGTCGCGCCGAATGAAGGTGATGGCCCCAACGCCCTTGGTCGGTGCATTCATGGTTGCGAATCTGATCGTCGTCGGCTTCACTATCTACAAGTCTCATGGGTCCACCTTCGAGAACTGGACGCTCGCGTTTGCTGGGATGGTTGCCCTGATCGTCACAGTGATTTATTGTGTTGACGTTCCAATACCACGCTGGACGCGGCTGATAGCCTGCTTCGCCGCGCTGGGAGTCATCACGGTGTTGGTTCCCGAACCTGTCGCGAATCTTGTTGGGCAAGCGCTGCGAAGAGCCAAGCTCGGCGGTAACCTCCTAGTCACTATGGACTACGCTGAAGCTCGAGGCGTCAACAAGAGCGAGCTGAAAGCTGCGAGGACTCGTGTCGATGCCGCGCTGGGTCGAAAGGCAGATCCGCAGTCCCAGGATCCAAGCGAGGTTTCTCTCGGTGGACAGCGTGCGTTCGAATGCGTCGCTCCGGCGGAGGGCTACTTGCTGCTGGACGCGCCTGAACACCTATACGTCCGGACTTCGCCCGATCTGTGCGATGCCGCCGATGCCGGCGGTCGCTCTGGCAAGACTGCGTTGTTTGTCCAGGTGATCGACAAGTCCAGGCTTCGACAATACCGTCTTTACCGTGGGGTGGGTAGTTGACCTTGAGTACCGAATCTTCTCGATCCATGGGACGTCCGCCCGACGCTTCAAGGAAACGACCTCGATGCCAATTTAGATCTAATACGACGCTGTCGTTCCAACGACTTAGATATCAACTTCTCGTTTCTTTCCGGTCACCTTGTCTACGAGCATCGCCGACTCTTGCACGATGGCGTTGTCTGCGAACGTCTGGATTAAAAGAGCGAGAAGGCGTTGAAAGGGGTTCGATCGAGCGGGCATGATGGCCTTATACCGGTGTTGACTTGTCTGAGCGACGCCCTTGGGGCGCTTGGATCTGTACCGCCCTTCGTTCTCGACGACTCGCTACTCGGTGTACGTGGCGATCCGCGGACGATTTTCGGGATACCGCGAATGGTGGCAACCAGCCTTTCGTGGAGGAAATCTACGTCGATGGTGGTCATGCCGTTCCTGGTCTTCGGCGCCCAAGAGTTCGCTTCGCCCCGCTAGTTTAGCCTCGGCAAACGTCAACGACGTGTGGCGTGCAACCCAGAAGCGGTCGGTCGCCGAGGTCAGCTCTTGGCCGTTGGCAGCCGGCGGAAAGGCATACCGATGGTAGCGTTGTTAACTACCATCTAACGTCACAGTCAGATGTGCTACCGCGCCGCCATGACCGCGTGTGTCGTGATATCGACCGACCAAACCCGCTTGCGCTCGTCAGTCGCAAGAATCGCGTGCCGTGCCTTGTCGTGCGCGAGCTCGTTGATGTAGACCTCCTGGACATCGCGCTCTTCCGCCGCGTCGAGTGAGGTCACGTAGAGCTGCACGCCCCAGAGGTACTTCCCGGTCTTGTCGTCGATCGCGGCGAGTACTCCACCGCTCTGGGTGAAGCCGTGCTCGTCGGGACGGCGCAGCGGCTCGTAGCGTACGCCCTGCACGACGACGGGCTTGACCACGGGGCGCGGCGCTTTGCGGATTCCATAGACTTCTCCTGCGACGATTCGGTCGCCGCGGCGGCCATCGAGGTATTGGGGGTACAGGCTCCGAACATCGGACCTGCCGCGGCGGCGAGTGCCAGCGCGGAAGCGAGGTGGCGGGTCAAGACAGTGCGCTCGCGACGGCTTGCCGCGGCACCGCGCCGAGGACGTCGCCGCAGAAGTACGCCCAACTGTCGGCGTTGATCAGCGCCTTGTCATGCGGGAAGGCAGGGCTGGGCTTCAAACCTTGATCGTCGTAGCGAATGTCCCTCGTCCCCACGAGTTTGTGGCTCAGCTCGTGCACGATCGTGAGCGCGCAAAGCCACAGTTTGGGGACCCGTTCGGCATTCGGTTGCCTAGTTGCGAAGAAATGTATGTCGTTCTCGGAAACCTCGCGGAAGCCATGCCGCCTGTACAACCCTCCGACGGGGTTCCACTTGAGGAACTCTAGACGGGTCTCGAGGCTTCGTGCGTCGGCTTGGGCCAGAACGAGTTGGAGGATTGTTGATCCGTGCCCCCGGTTGCGATAGTTGGCCAAGATGTAGAACTCGCCGAGTTGGAGATGGGTTGGCTTCCAGTCGAGCGCGATCGTCCCTATTCGTTTGTCCTCAAGGCTGATGATTGACCACGACCGTTCGGACCAGCGGCGTGCATGATGAGCTCGCTGAAAGTCCTCGTCCCAACCCCATTTGGCCTTGATATGGGGGCCCATCGCGTCGCGCTTTGCCTCGAAGGAAAAGTCGAATTCGTCAGGGCGTGCGGTTCGAATATAGGGTGTCATGCAGACCTACGCATCGCAGATGAGCAGTGGCTTCTTGAGAGCGGCCTATGCCCAGAGGCCGCTTCTGGCCGAGGCTGTGTGAAAACCCCGGTCCGCCGATGAGGCTGACCGCGTAGAGTT
>CAYQMX010000035.1:0-57981 GCA_964418745.1 uncultured Vitreoscilla sp. | reverse complement strand
CTCGCGTTGCCGGCCGGCCTCAACGCGCCTCACACACAGAAATCCTGACGCGCCCTCTTCGTCCGACCCACCTTGTAGCCGTAGGCGGACTTCAAGACGTAGACGACACCTGCATGGGGGCCGGACGTCGGTTCGCCGATGACCTCGACGGGGTGCAGACGCTCCGCTGCGATTCGGCCGACTTTCGTTGCTCTTACCTGTTTTGGACGCGTTACTCGGGGCCGCGTGGCCATTGGCGCCTGGTCGCGCAAAGTGACACCGTCGAAGTGCTCGCGCCAGAGTTCGTGCAGCCCATAGTCAGCAACCTTGGCTGCCGCAAAACCGAACGCGCCGGCCTTCCAGCGACTGCGACCAAACCCGGTGTCCACCCAAATCTGAGCAGCCGTAGGCTTCCAATCGACCGTTACCATTGCGCCTACTCGGCCGGAAACGATACCTATCCATGACAAGATCCCGGTCTGTCGGCCCTCGTCATAGGAAGCGATCGCGATGCCGTGGCCTCTGCTAGGCGGTGCCGTCTGATTGGCTAATTCAGGCGGCAGAGTGAACTCCGATGATGGCTCCGCTGTTGGGCCTTGGAGGGCGCACGGAACGCGCCAATACTTTGCAGGGGTCAACGTCGACATGTTCGCATTTTGCCTCCGGCGATCGCCCTCACCTCACACCATCAGCCCTGACGCCCGCTCGACCCTCCGCGCGATCGCCTCCACCAGCAGTTCACCACCGGTGTCGCTGGTCGCCAGGGTGAACCAGTGGCGGGCCCACGTGATGCCGGTGTAAATCAGTTCGCGCGTTAGTACCGGGCTGGTGCGCTCGGGCAGCAGCAGCGCGGCGTGCAAGAACTCCGAGCCTCGGGACTTGTGCACCGTCATCGCGAACGCCGTCTCCACTGACTGCAGCCGGCTGGGCAGCACCCAGCGAACCTGCCCGGCCTCAGCCGTCGGGAAGGCCCCGCGCAGCATCCAGGGCGACGGCGCGCCAGCACCCGCCCGCGCATGCGGTAGCGAAAGTGCAATGTCGACGTCCCCGTTCATCAGTCCCAGATCGTGGTCGTTGCGCGTAACCGTCACTGGGCGGCCCGCGTACCAACTCGCGCCGGAGCTTACCAGTCGCTATTCGGCCAGCAGTTGCTCGACGTGGCGGTTCATCTCCTCGACGCCGTGTGGACCGGCGCGCACGGCGCACATTAGTTGAAACGACCCGTACGCCTGGAGCACTGCGTGAACCCAAGCGTCGAAGGCGTCCTGGCCGGCGTCGGGCACGGGGCGGCCATCGTGCATGGCTTCCAGGTAATAGCGATAGCCGACGGGCGGCTTCAGCCTTCGCTTTCGCGTGCAACGCCATCTGCAGTTTGAACACTTGGGGGAGTTGATAGGTTGCCCAATCTTCAGGTTCCTCGCTACTTGCTGCGTTCGTCTTGCACTGAGGCTTCTTCCCTCCACCGGCATTGCCCGGCTTCGTCGGTACTACGAGCTTCTCCGCCACCCAGCAGCGCCCGGCCATACCGTCACCGGCCTCCGGTTGGTCGTCCCCGACCACGCCATGGGCTTCCCGTGGCGCGCGCGCTTTCCTTGTGTACGTGCTGTCGCCACTACCCCGGCACAGCCGCTGGAGGTACTGCTTTGCTCATCCGTCCAGCGATATCAACCTTCCCCGAAGACGTCATCGGGTCGGCCTATGCATCTTCCTTTTCGAGGCTTGCTCAGCGTTCACTCGCGTTACGGCCCGCACACTCGCGCTGCCACCAATTCGTGGCACGCTACCCGAAGGCTTCAGACATTTCGTCACCTCCATGTCTGCTCCGGTTGCTTCCGGCCGGAGCGGTGGCCGGGTGGGACTTGCACCCACTGGAAAGCGCCGCCGTATCACGGCGCACACCCCGAGCGGGTGTCGGCGCACGCGGCTTCAACACCGCTTAGCTGTACTTGAACGAGAGGCCTAAATGTGTCAAAGACGCTTCGGGCTATCCTCCCTGGACACGCATGTGGGCCCGGCGTCCGCACTCTCATGCACCCCAGACGTATTTGACCCGTCACTCAGTTCTGCCATCGCGGAGTTGGTCAGTGCCATAGTCACGTTGCTTCTTTGAGTCCTTGATATCTTCGACAAATTGCAGCACCTGCGCAGCGCTCTTGTTGTTCGTGTTACGGAGACTTATGGTTTCTAGAGTTGCAATCAAGCGCCCGCATTCCTGATGTTCGTTTGCAATCAGCCATGCGGTGAGCGCTTCTGCATATGAGTCGACAACAAATTTGATTCGTTGTTCGTAGACGCTTCTATTTTGCTGCAACAGACCAGCTCGCACTAGAGCCTCGACCAAGCCCGGGACTTCGACAGGCATCGTCGACTTCACGATAGCGCGCGCCCGATCGAGGGGGATTGGCGCCGGCCCGCTCCCGGCCACCATCGACTCAGCAGCGAGCCTGCTACAAGCAAGAAGGTATGCTGATTCCTCCGTAAGAGACAGTACCAGTTCATCAGAGCGCCTGAGCATCCTCACGTAACTCACGTACGTGAGCGCCATTGATCCTGGCAGTTCGCCAATGCTACCGCCCGCTTCGAGCAGTTCGACGGCTAAGGCGCAGAAAGTACTCGCCAGCAACGGTGTGATGCGCGTAGTTGACTTGGAACTTGCGGTTGACCCAGTCAATTGACGACCAACCCGCCCGAAGAGTCGCTCTGACAGCTCATTCGCTATAGCTGTTGGCTTCATGATCCGCTCTGCCCCCTCGAGCCCCTTTGGCATGCGATCTTCTAAATCGTGCTCGATGTAAGACGTAAGGCTACTGCCAGTCGACAAAAAATCAGGCAGAACGCGGATGGCACGGCCTTGAAGAACCTGTTCTTCACGCGCGGTCAGAAGTGCGATTGGAGCCTGCGCCAATAGTGACGCGACACCTTGGCGCGATTCCGGGGATAGCTCAGAGACTCGATCAAAGACAGGAACGAGGCGCTTCTTAGCCACTAGATCCCGGATCAGCGCCTGCGACGGCGGCTGCTCCACCAGGATGGTCTCGAGAGCCTTCTCAAATGCAGCGGCTATATCAGGAATGTCTCGTGGAAGCAGAACAGGAATCGCTGGGTATCCGAGCAGCCGATCCTCCACGATCCACCGACAGACTTCGATGGCAAAAGTCGTCTTTCCGATACCGCCTACGCCAAGCACTTGCACATGCTGAGCGGCGCCGAGTCCGTCGCGCAATGCCTTCCCGAATTTAGTTGATGTTGGCCTTTCAATTTGTAGTTCTGCACCGTCGTCAAAGACGATCGTCACTGGCAATGGTAGATATTCCTTCTGTGTTCTCCGACGCCCGGGCTGTTCGTCTTCAATTCGGCGAATAGATGGACTGGCGACTAGGAATGCTAACGCCGCCGCGCCGTTCTGAGCTGCCCAGGCGTCTAGCACGCGTGGCTGTCGGCACAAGAACTTTGTCAGAAGAACGGTCTCCAGAAAGCGACCTACAACCGCAAACCAAGGGGGTAGATAGTCTGCGCGCAACACGTCGCGCAACCAAAGAAGTGCGATCGGTTGGAAGGCGTACATCAACGGTGCCACCAGCAGTAGAAGTACAGCGCCGGCAACAGTGAAGACTGTGCTCCATCCGCCAGGAACGCGCGCTATCCACGGCTCAGTTCGAAGCCCTGCGAATGTATAGATATAGGATAAGTTATTGCACTGTGTCTTTAGCCGAAGTGAGAGGTTGTTGCCGGTGACGTCGCTCGGAAGATCAAAGTAGATCCGTTGCCGATTCTTAGATATCTGCTCCGTCCTAATGTTCTTGACCAAAGGATACTCGCCTGCGATGGGACCGACCCGAGCCTCGAATCGCAGGCTTGAAGCCGAACAGTAGTCGCCCGCCGTGAATGTCAAATCAAGCAGATTGGACTTTGCCTTTAGCAAATTGTTGGTGATCGGCACAAACTCTGCCAACTCTGGGTAGTGCGACGTTGACTTGGTCAGTGTTCCGATTTCATGATCTTCAGTGGCGTACCAAAGCGCGCCACCGCCGACAGTCATAGCCTTGACGTCTCCAGCCAGTTCAAGTCTTTGTACCGAAGTCATTCCGTCTCGGCTGAGCATGATCTGCTTCCCTCCCGCATACCAAACCGAACCCGCGTACACCGCGACGGCGTACACCAGCGACGGAATCGGGTCACCGACTTGCGACCATGTCTTTTCGGATGATCCGCGTAGAAACACCACTCCAGATCGTGTTCCGATGACTACGCTTCCGTTCGAAGTCACAAAAGTGGCTGTCACACCGTCGGTAGTCGGTGTTTCTTGCGGGATCCATGTTTGGCCGCCATCGTAGCTGGCCGCCAATGTACCTCGCGACCCTCCAACGACGATCATAGAGCGAGCTGCATCGGCACCGAGAGAATAGAAAATCGGTGAGCCTTGGCCAACATAGCTAACTCGGGGTCGTTCGTTTTCCGACTTGAGCCAAACTCCACTATGTCCTGTAGCGATTACGAGTTGCTTGCCCCCGCCAAAGATTAACAAGTCCCAAACTCTATCTTCTACGTTGGCAATCTCCCGCCATTTCGGATCGATGCTAGACCATTCGTAAATTTTGCCGATACCGTCAGCCGCAAAACGTTGGCGCCCATCTGGGCTAACCGCAATTGCATCAATCGTCGTGTCACTAATATGCTCCGAAACAAAGGAATGCCCCCCGTCCAATGAGACAAGTAGGCTTCCGTACTGACCGCCTGCGATACAGATGCGACCGTCGCTTGACACGGCCAAGCTTCGAAAGCCCATGTGGCGCGTTGAAGGATCATCGATAGTCTGCCAAGGAGATGTGGAGGCTGCCCGAAAGTCGAGCCTCCCACCACCACCCACGACTAATGCTGAACCGTGCTGGTCCTCTACCGCCGCGGAGTGCAAGTCTTCCGAAAGCGAAGGGTCGGACTCTGCCCGCCACTCGCCCTTGCTGTTCGATGATGCCCGCGCCCCGCTGTCTCCGACAACGAGAAAGCCGCCTGTTTTCGAATCGAATGCGACATCACGTAGATCATCATCCTGGGTTGGCGCCACAACCGCCAACTTCCAAGTGGTTCCGTGATCTCTGGATATGCATCCGTAGCTATCGCGGCCCACTGCCAAAATATTCGATCCGTCACTAGAAGCTGCGATCGCGTTCAGCTCTCGACCACCAACCTCGCAAACTTTTACCTGTAGAGCGTTCGATTGCAGCAAACCAAAAGCAACGCGCCCGTGACTTCCTGCGGCAAAGAGCGTTCTGCCATCCCTAGAGAGACGAATTCCGATTGGCTCAAACGAACTCGCAAATTTCACCTCTTCCCAAGTCCTGCCAGCATTCGAGGACTGTGCCACATGTCCCCTCTTGCCAAGCACTGCCAATCGCTGACCGTCTGGACTAGCTTCAATGGCCTTCCAAATATCATCGATTGGCACATGGAGTGCCGTTCCAGTTCCGGCGAGATCACCAAACTGAAGGACGTCGGATGTCTCCTGCACTGTCCAAAGAGTCTTACCGTCTTCGCTGACCGCGAAGTCTGCATACTGTGTGTCTGGCAAAAAGCTAGACATCGAACGCTGAACGGCAAGCTCAGTAGTGACAATCGTATCTGGTGGGATGAGTGTTAAAGCTTTGCCGATGCGAGTCATGCGAACGCGTGTCGCGTTGCCGAACGGCCTGCGCAACTCAAATCCATTCAGGTGTGCACCGATCGTAGGCCGATACTCTGAATTTTCAATGTCGCCCTCGGACGCCTCAACTCGCGGGTGCAAAAGGCAAACGACGATGAAAGCCGCGATCAGCGCTCGCGCTCCTCCTGGCGTTGAGGTGCCAAAGTCGAACATTCCGCCGAGTCGCATCGCTTCTCCCGAGGCAAGGTCAGCCAGCGTCGCACGATACTAGCGGTCAAGGTGACGCAGCAATATACCGTGAGTGTTATCCATCGTAGTGCAATCGTGCAAAAGTGCCTCTGCTGGACGAACTGAAGGTTGGCATTTTCTGTTTCTGGCCGGGCGATGACTCACCAAGGCCGTGCTCAGGAGGCTCCTACAGCAGTGCCGCCACGTAGGCGTCGCGGGCCCCGCCTAAGAGATTGGCCAGTTCGATTGTTGAGCGACTCGAGCACCTGCTTCCTAGTCCTGAAGCTCTTGTAGGCGGCATCGTCTCGCGATTCAACAACCTTTGGCTGGATCAGTTGAACTCTTGGCTGCCCAGAATATGGGAAAGCGCCAACCGAACAGCGATACCGCGTTGTTGGGACTGAACACGTTCGAGCAACTGATCGAAGGCGACGCATTCCGCACGAGAGAAGCGATAGAGCGCTTTGACCCGCGCACTCGGAAAATGCTGCCTCTATGGCGCGACGTCTGCCGCGAACGCCCTGCCGACCGATGAAGAGAATCCGGCGACGACGTGTATCGCGATCATCGCCACGTCGACAAGAAGAAACATGGTCAGGGCTCGGTGTAAGGAGGGGGCCGGCTACTCCGGCGGTGGCTACCGCGAGAGGCAAGGCCGAAGGTTGAGCATCGTCGCACGGGCGGCCCCAAATCTGCCAGCAGCTCGGCTATTCTCCGACCTATGTCATATGACCTGAAAGATCGCCTCGTCATCGGCGTTGCATCCAGCGCCATGTTCGACCTTTCCGAGTCGCACGCCGTGTTCGAGCGCGACGGCGAGGAAAAGTACCGCAAGTTCCAGGAGAAGAATCTGAGTAAGCCACTCCCGCGAGGGATGGCGTTCTCGTTCATCAAGCGCGTGCTTTCTCTGAACGACCTCAGTGATGACCCAGAGGGTAATCCGCTCGTAGAAGTCGTACTTCTGTCGCGAAACGATCCTGACACGGGCCTGCGCGTTATGAAGTCCATCGCCCACTACGGCATCCAGATGACGCGGGCGATTTTCATGCAGGGGCGCTCACCCTACGAATACATCCCAGCGCTCAACATCTCGTTGTTCCTATCTGCAAACGCGAAGGACGTGAGCGACGCGATCAAGCTGAACTTCCCGGCCGGCCAGGTTCTGAACTCCGCGATCGTGGATGACGAACAGGACGAAGGTCTCCGAATCGCATTCGACTTTGACGGGGTGCTGGCGGACGACGAAGCTGAGGTGGTCATGCACAAGACCAAGGACCTTCACAAGTTCCATGAGCACGAGGTCAAGAACGTCATGCAGCCGCACAACCCAGGTCCGCTGCAAGAATTCCTGATTCGCATCTCGCGCATTCAGTCGGCCGAGGAGGAGCGCCGCAGAGTAGATCCGGCCTATCAAAACCGCCTTCGAGTCTCCATTGTCACTGCACGCAACGCCCCCTCGCACGAGCGCGCCATCAAGACCCTGAAGAGCTGGGGCGTCATGGCCAACGACGCGTTCTTCCTGGGCGGCATCGAGAAGGCCAAGGTACTGGCCGTCTTGAAACCGCACATTTTCTTCGATGACCAGCCAGTCCACCTCGGCCCGGCAGCATCGGTCGTCCCGTCTGTGCACATCCCCTTCGGCGTCAAGAACGAGCCGCAAACCGCGCAGACAGGCGAAGACGCGGCTAAGGCAACACCAAAGGTCTCCCGCACCCGTCGACAGACGGCGCCAGCGCGGCGCCGAGGGTCAAAGTCATAGTGATCGTCGGAGGCGGGTAGGCCGCAGCGCATGGGGATAGCTTTGCAACAGATGCACAGATGCCGGCGTCTGGCCAGCCGACCTGGCCGGCTGCTTGGGCTGCATATTGGCCATCGCTCTGACCGAAGGGGAGTCTGTCAAAGTGCGCTTAGATGTAGCCTCTGTGGATGAGTTTCGGCAATTCCGCCAGCAAGCGAAAGCCGAAGTCAGTCACGTCACCATCGGTGTCCGTTCTTGTGCACGCAGCAGACGCTGTGTTGGGGTTGGCTTGAATGCCATATTGGGCATGGATATACCCAAAACGGGCATCCGATTCGAAGCCGCACGTGAACCGGGCGGGGCGCCTTCAGCCACGGAGTTCGTCGTCGACAGCATCTAGCAGCTTGGAGCGTGCCTTTGCGCTCTTGTCCTGAACGCTTTCATGCCAAGCCAGCACATCCTGCTTGCGCAGACGCCGTCGGCTGCCGACCACGACCACCGGGATATCGCCCGAATCGATGTGGCGCACCACGAACGACCGGGAGACGTTGACCAGG
Source organism: uncultured Vitreoscilla sp. (assembly GCA_964418745.1). Lineage (GTDB taxonomy): Bacteria > Pseudomonadota > Gammaproteobacteria > Burkholderiales > Burkholderiaceae_C > Scleromatobacter. Next base: position 49,841 of record CAYQMX010000035.1, on the reverse strand, counting down.
TCCGCCGCGGCCTGGGGCGTCAAGAGCGCCTTGGCATCACCGCAATCCGCGCTAGTTTCGTCGACGAGCTGGGTTGAACCGGCCAACAGCCGCAGTTCCTCCAGATAGTCTGCCCACCGCTGCAACATCGCCCGCCGCTGCTCGATGAACTCCGTCCTGTTGTAGGCCCGCCCCAGGTTGTCCCGCACCGAATGCGCCAACTGCGCCTCGATGACATCCGGACTGAACCCCAGCCGCTCATGCAGCATCGTCCGCGCCGTCGCCCGGTACCCGTGCATGACGACTTCGTCGGCCGCAAACCCCATCGCGCGGAACCCGGCGTTGATGGTGTTGTTGCTCATCGGTCGATCGTGATGCCGCTCCCCGCGAAACACGAGCTTGCCGCGTCCGGTCAGCTCGTGAAGTTCCCGGAACACCGCCACCGCCTGGCGGGGCAGCGGCACGAAGTGCGGCGCCCCATGCAGCTTCTGCTGCACTTCGCGCTTCATGCGCGCGGACGGCACCGTCCACAGCGCGTTGTCGAGGTCGATCTCGGCCCACTCGGCGAAACGGAGCTCCCCGGGCCGCAACAGCAGCATCGGCGCCACCTTGAAGGCCGCCCGCACCACCGGCGTGGCCGCGTAGGCGTCGCAGGCCCGCAGCAGCTCCCCGAACCGCTTCGGATCGGTGATCGCCGGCATGTGCTTGGGCTCCGGCCGCCGCAGCGCGTCCTTGAGGTCGCGCGCCGGGTTGGCCGTCATCCGGCCGGTGGCCACCGCGTAGCGGAAGACCTGGCTGCAGTTCTCCAGCGCCCGATGCGCGGTCTCGATGACGCCGCGCTTCTCGATGCGGCGCAGCACCTCCAGCAGCCGCACGGGCGTGATCTCCGCCACCGGCTCATGGCCAATGTACGGGAACACGTCGGCCACCAGCCGCCCGATGATCTTCTCGGCGTACATGGGCGCCCAGCCGCTCTTCTTGATGTCGAACCACTCCCGGGCCACCGCCTCGAAGGAGTCCAGCGGCGGCAACCCCTTGGCCTTGCGCTCTTCCACGATCTCGGCCTGGGCCCAGGACGCCTTCTCGGCCTTGCGCAGGTCGCTCGGGTTCTTGCCCTCGGCCAGCAGCGCCCGCGCCTCGTCGGCCTTGCGCCGCGCCAGGCCCAGCGACGTGTCCGGATAGGTGCCCAGCGACAGCGTGTTGCGCTTGCCGTGGAACCGGTAGTCGAAGCGCCAGCCGTGGGCCCCACCGCCCACGAAGAGCAGGAGGTACAGGTTGTCCCCGTCGCTCAACCGTCGGCGGGAATCGCCGGGCTTGATCGCGCGCAGGGTGGCGTCACCAGGGATCAGGTTGCGTGCCATGACAGTAACTTTCTGGCCAAAAAGCGCCGAAAGGACAGTTACTGGCGACCTTACTGCTCAGACCGGGTTACCGCAACGAATTCCATGAAGCCGGTTGGGACAACAAAAAAGCCCTAGAGCGTTGATTCTCAAGGGCTTTTTGGATTTCCTGGGACGCTGTGGGACGTCCTCGGACAGTAACTTGGTGGCCTGGGGCGGAATCGAACCACCGACACGCGGATTTTCAATCCGCTGCTCTACCAACTGAGCTACCAGGCCGTCTTCTGCAGACTTGCTTCGCGAGCCGGCTCGTTTCCGAGCCATCAGCGAAGCCCATCATGATAGCAGACTTTGGACCGCCAAAACCAAAAAACTCGGCTTTGGCGGCAGCGCGGCGGGCTCAGCCTCCGGCGCCGCGCTTGCCGCGCGACAGGTCGACGCCGAGCTGCTTGAGCTTGCGGTAGAGGTGGGTGCGCTCCAGGCCGGTCTTCTCGGCCACGCGGGTCATGGAGCCGTTCTCGCGGGCGAGGTGGAACTCGAAGTAGCTCTTCTCGAAGGCGTCGCGGGCCTCGCGCAGGGGGCGGTCGAGGTCGAAGCTCTGTTCGGGCTGCGGGCCCAGGTTCAGGGGCTGCGCGGGCTGCAGGCCGAGGCCGCCGGTCATGGCGGCTTCGACGGTCATGGCGTCGGGGCGGTAGCCGCCGTTGCCCTGCAGCGTCGTGCCGCCCAGCGTGTCGGCCGAGGTGGCAGGGCGCGAGCTGGGGCGGGCCAGGCCTTGCTCGACGGCGCGCAGCAGCTTCTGCAGGGTGATCGGCTTTTCCAGGAACGCGATGGCGCCGTACTTGGTGGCCTCGACGGCGGTGTCGATGGTGCCGTGGCCGCTCATCATGATGACCGGCATGTTCAGCTGCGCGGTGGCGCCCCACTCCTTGAGCAGCGTGATGCCGTCGACGTCGGGCATCCAGATGTCCAGCAGGACGAGGTCGGGCCGCAGGCGTTCGCGCACGAGGCGTGCGGACGCGGCGTTTTCTGCAACCTCCACCGTGTGACCCTCGTCGGTGAGGATCTCGGACAGCAGGGCGCGGATGCCCATTTCGTCGTCAACTACAAGAATCGTGGCCATGAATGTGGGAACGGGGCGGGGCTGCTCGGCTGAGTGCGCGCCGCATTGGCGCTTTATACAGGGGTTTCGTGCGACGACTCTGGGGGGGTCGGCTCGACGAAGCGAGAAAATGATATCGAAACTTGGGCTCCGGCCGCGCCGGGGGCGCCGTCTTCACCGCTGCCCAGGTTCGCGATGCGCACGCGGGCCCGGTGTTCGTCGGCGATCTTCTTGACCACCGCCAGCCCGAGGCCGGTGCCCTTGGACTTGGTGGTGACGTAGGGTTCGAACGCGCGCTGGAGGACATTCTCCGGAAATCCGGGTCCATTGTCCTCCACCTTGAGGCGTACGGCGCGCAACTGGCCGTCGTCGTTGCGGGCGGACTCGGTGCGCACCTGCACCAGGGCGTCCGGCCAGATGGACGCGGCGTCCAGCGCGTTCTGCACCAGGTTGTGCACCACCTGCCGCAACTGCGTGGTGTCGCCCATGATCTGCGGCAGGCCGGGCTCCAGCTTCGAGACGAGGTGGCCCTTCTCCTGCGCGTCGCCGTACAGGGCCAGCACCTCGGCCACCAGGCCGTTGAGGTCGATCGGCTGCAGGTTGGCGCTGGGCAGGCGCGCGTAGTCGCGGAACTCGTTGACCAGCTGCTTCATGGACTGCACCTGGGCGACGATGGTGCTGACGCCGCGCTGCAGCATCGCCTGGTCGGCGGCGTCGGCGAGCTTGCTCTCCAGCTTGAACTGCAGCCGCTCGGCCGACAGCTGGATCGGGGTGAGCGGGTTCTTGATCTCGTGCGCGAGCCGGCGCGCCACCTCGCTCCAGGCGGCCGAGCGCTGTGCCGACACCACCTCGGTGATGTCGTCGAACACCATCAGCCGGGCATCGCCGGGCAGCAGCGCGCCGCGCACGAGCAGGGTCAGCTCCTGCCCCTTCTCGCCCACCTTCAGGTCGAACTGGTCCTGCCACAGCACCCGCTCGCCGGCCTCGGGGCTGGCCAGGTGCAGCTCGAAGCGCTGCTCCACGGCCTGGGCGAAGCCGGCCAGCAGCGGGATGTCCTCCAGCTTGCGGCCCTGGTAGGCGGACAGCGGCGCGCGCAGGATGCGCGTCGCGCCGGGGTTGACGGTGTCGATGCGCCACTGCGAGTCGAACAGGATCACGCCGGCGGTCAGGTTGTCCAGGATGGTCTGCAGGCGCGTGCGCGCGCCCTCGACGGCGGTCACGCTGCGGTCGACGTCGGCGCGCGCCTGGCCCAGCTGCTCGGTCATCTGCGCGAACGAGCGCGTGAGGCCGCCGATCTCGTCGCGCGACTCGTAGACCGGCTTGGCCCCGAGGTCGCCGGCGGCGACGGCGCGCATGCCTTCGGCCAGCAGCAGCAGCGGCCGCGCCAGCTGGTTGCCGAAGGTGATGGCGATCAGCACCGAGCCGAACACGGCCAGCACCACGGTGAGCGTGAGCGTGCCCACGTACATGCGGCGCAGGCCGTCGCGGGCCAGCGCGCGCTGCTGGTAGTCGCGGTAGGCCGCCTGCACCGCCAGCGCGTTGGTGACGACGACGATGGGCAGCGGCTGCACCGCCAGCAGGTAGCGCTCGCTGTTGTCCAGCGACAGGCTGCTGGAAGGCACCTGCACCACGGCCCGCACGCGCGCGGCGGCGCCGGTGCCGGGCGAGGCCTCGTCCTCCAGTCCTTCCACCTGGCTCGCCTGCCCGCTGGCGCGCGCCTGGCGGATCAGCGCGGGCGAGGGCCGGTCGGGCAGCAGCGACGGCCGCGAGCTGGCGGCCAGCACGATCTGGCCGTTGCTCGCCACCAGCGCCAGGTCCTGCGCGCCGATCTGGTCGCGCATGCGCTCCAGCGCCAGCGCGGCGCCGGGCGCGTGCGGGTCGCCGATGCGCATGGCCACGTTGCGCGCCTTCTCCACCAGGTCGGCGGACAGCGTGTCGAGCGTGCCCTTGCCCAGGTTGAGGCCGGCCACGAGGGCGTGGTCCACCTTGGTGTCGAACCAGGCGTCGATGCTGCGGGTGACGAACTGCAGCGAGACGGTGTAGATCAGCGCGCCCGGCACCACGCCCACCAGCGCGAAGATGGCGGCCAGCTTCAGCAGCAGCCGGCTGCCGAACTTGCCGCTGTGCCAGCGCACGCCCAGGCGGATGGACGCGGCCACCAGCACCACCAGCAGCGCCAGCGCCACCCCGGCGTTGACCCAGAACAGCCAGACGAAGTTGCGCTCGTACAGCGCCGTCTCGCCCGAGGCGAGCGACACCACGAAGCCCAGCACGAGCGCCACACCCAGGAACGCGAGGATGGCCACCGCCCACAGGAAGCGCGCGGAGCGGCTGCTCATCGTGAACTGCGGCCGCTCGCCGGCCGCCTGCGAGGCGAGGTCGGTGGCCACGGTCAGCGCCCGCGCCCGCGCGCGCACGCGGCGCGGCCGGGCCGGGCCGGGGCGTGCCGGGCAGGCGAGTGGGCGGCGTTCACGGCATCGTCCCTAGTCGACGGGCAGCGAGCGCTCGACGCCCAGCTTCCACTCCGACTGCGCGTTCAGGTCCAGCCGCATCGGCGGCGGGAGCTGCGAGGAATCGAGGAAGAACTGGAAATCGACGTAGTAGCGGTCGGTGGCATCGACGCCGGAATCGGCGATGCGCCAGTGGGCGATGCGGGTGACCGTGGTCAGCGCCTCTTCCAGCGACGGGTACGACTGGCTGAACGCGCCCAGGCTCACCCGCCAGGCGGAGGTCAGCGGCTGGTACGACAGCCGCCAGCTGCGCGACACGCGCGAGATGCGGTCGTCGCGCCAGTACCAGCGCGGCTTCTTGACGGTGGCCTCGGCCACGAAATACACCGGCACGCCGCGCCGCAGCGCGTCCTCCACGGCCTTGCTGAGCGTGAGGTTGGCGACGAAGTCGAGCACCACGCCGCCGTCCTGGCGCTTGGCCACGATGGACGGCAACTCCACGCCCTGGGCCCGCGCCTGCGGCGCGAAGCCCGCCAGGACCCCGAAGCACGTGGCGGCCAGCAACGCCGCCGCCACGACGCGCCGGGCGTCTTGCGCCAGGAGAATCCAGCGGGGAAGCGATCTGACCAGGGGCAGGTGCACGGTGGCGATGCGAAGTGGCGCCTGTTGAGCGCGGAGTTGCTTCTTGCGATACGACAAGCGGCGACTTCAGGTCGCCCCGGCAGTGGGCTCCTTGCGCAGCAGCGCGTAATAGAAGCCGTCGGAGACGACGTGGGGGACCGCGTCGGCACCGCTGCCGGGCGGGGACGCCGCGGTGGAACCATTGTCCGGCAGCGGCAGCAGGTGGCCGGGCGAGCGGCTGTCCAAATGGGCGTCGGAGGCCCCGCGGCGTTGCAAAAATGCGTCGATCTGATGCTCGCCTTCCGCCCGGAACACCGAGCAGGTGGCGTACAGCAGCCAGCCGCCGGGCTTCAGGGTGGGCCACAGGGCGTCCAGCAGGTCGGACTGGACCTGGCCGAGCGCGCCGACGTCCTCGGAGCGGCGCAGCCAGCGGATGTCGGGGTGGCGACGCACGATGCCGGAGGCGCTGCAGGGGGCGTCCAGCAGGATGGCGTCGAACGGCTGGCCGTCCCACCAGTCGGCCGGGCGGCGGCCGTCGCCGGCGCGGGTGCGCGCCTTCAGGTGCAGGCGCGCCAGCGCGGCGTCCACGCGCGCGAGGCGCGCGGGGTCGCTGTCGAGCGCCAGCACGTCGAGGTCGGCCAGTTCCAGCAGGTGCGCCGTCTTGCCGCCGGGAGCCGCGCAGGCGTCGAGCACGCGCGCGCCGGGGGCCAGGCCGGCACCCACCAGCAGGGTGGCGGCGCGCTGCGCGGCGGCGTCCTGCACCGAGACGGCGCCGTCGGCGAAGCCGGGCAGGCGATCCACCGGCACCGGCTCGGCCAGCACGATGGTCTGCGCATCGGTGAGCTGGCCGGCGAAGCCGGCGGCGGCCAGCCGGTCCAGGTAGGCGGCGCCCGTGGACTGGCGGATGTTCACGCGCAGGCACATCGGCGGGCGCACCTGCGCGGCGGCCAGGATCGCCTGCCACTGCCCGGGCCAGTCGGCCTTCAGGCGGTCGATCCACCACTGCGGATGGTTGAAGCGGGCGACGGGCTGCTTCAGCGCGGCCGCCACCAGCGCCTCGCGCTCGCGGATGAAGCGGCGCAGCACCGCGTTGAGGAACGAGGCCGACTGCGGTGCGCGCTGGCGGGCGGCGGTCACGGCCTGATCGACCAGGGTATGGTCGGGGTACGGCGGCGCCGGGTCGGGCCACAGCAGCGCGATGGCGCTCAGCAGCAGCGCCTCCACCGCCGGCGGCGGCGTGCGCGCCGCCACTAGGGCGCGCACCGCCTGCGCCGCGCCCAGGCGGCGCAGCACCAGGAACGACAACGCCTGCGTGCCGGGGCGCAACGGGCCCGGCACCGCGGCCAGGAAATCGGTCAGCGAGCGCCCGCTGAGCACGGCCTGAACGGCGTCGGCGGTCTGTTCGAGCAGGCGCGCGAGCGCCGGCGCCTGGCCGGCGGCGGCCCGGGGGGAGGAATCGGAAGTCACCCGGGCAGTCTACCCATCGAGGTTTGCTGCCGGGCGTCGCCGGCGTGTCGGGGCGCCAACCTGTCGGAACGGCGCGACCGGCGGCGCGAAAGCGGTGGATTTCCTGCGCGGAACAGGGCTGGAATCGGCGGCCCGCACGCACTGCGCGACGGCGGCGCAGAATACCCGACCCGGATCATCCCGACTGCCGAGCCCATGACCACTCCCGTCCCGCCGCACGAGTCCTCGCCCAACGCCAGCGACGTGCCGCCACGCTCGCTGACGCTGATCCGCACCGAGGCCGACCTGGCCGCGCTGCCGGCCTCCGAGCGCATCCGCTACCGGCTGGTGGGGGCCGACTGCCGCTTCCACGCCAACGACAACATCGCCGACTTCGTGCGCCCGGGCGAGACCGAGGAGCTCAAGGCCGAGGTGGCCGAGCACATGCAGGCCGTGCTGCGCGCGCTGGTGATCGACACCGACAGCGACCACAACACGCAGGAGACCGCGCGCCGCGTGGCCAAGATGTTCGTCGACGAGGTGTTCCGCGGCCGCTACCAGCCGATGCCGGCCGTCACCGAGTTCCCCAACGTCTCGCGGCTGAACGAGCTGATGATCGTCGGCCCGATCTCGGTGCGCAGCGCCTGCTCGCACCACATGTGCCCGATCCTGGGCCGCATCTGGATCGGCGTGCTGCCCAACGAGCACTCGAACCTGATCGGGCTGTCCAAGTACTCGCGCATCGTCGACTGGATCATGTCGCGCCCGCAGATCCAGGAAGAGGCGGTCACGATGCTGGCCAACGTGCTGCAGGAGCGGGTGAAACCCGACGGGCTGGCCATCGTGATGGAGGCCGACCACTTCTGCATGCAATGGCGCGGCGTGAAGGATCTCGACTCCGCCATGACCAACAGCGTGATGCGCGGCGCCTTCCTGAAGGATCCGCACCTGCGCCGCGAGTTCCTGTCGCTGCTGTCGAAGAAAACCGCCTGAGCGCGCCGGAGCCCCCACCATGCTGGTACGACTGATGTACGCGAGCCGGGCGGCCACCAACCTCGACAACGAGGAAGTGGTCGCCATCCTGCGCAAGTCGCGCGCCACCAACGCGCGCGAGGGCCTCACCGGCGCGCTGTGCCTGTGCAACAGCGGGCGCCTGTTCATCCAGGTGCTCGAGGGCGGACGCAACGCGGTCAGCAAGCGCTACAACCGCATCGTGGCCGACCCGCGACACACCGACGTCACGCTGCTGCAGTACGAGGAGATCGACGAGCGCCGCTTCGCCGGCTGGTCCATGGGCCAGGTCAACATGGCGCGACTGAACCCGGGCATCATCCTGAAGTACTCGGAGCTGGGCCAGCTCGACCCGTGGGCGGTGCCCGGCGAGGCCACGGCGGCGCTGTTCGACGAGATGATCGCCACCGCGGCGATCATGGGGCAGCCCTGAACCGGGCGGCGCCGCGCGCGCCATGAACGACGGGCCGCCTCCGCAGGGAGCCGGCCCGTCGTCGTTGGCGGCGCGCGGGCGGTGCGCGTCAGTCGTCGTTCAGAGGAACTTGTAGCTGATCGAGACCTTCAGAAGACGCCGCGTCGCGTCCTCGGTGTCGGACGGGATGATGCCCGAGGCGCCGCCGAAGTTGCGGTAGTCGACCGGCGGCCGCTTGCCCAGGATGTTCTGCACGAACGCGCCGACCGCCAGGTTCTTGATGCCGGTGAAGTTGACCGCGTAGTCGAAGCGGTCGTAGGCCTTGAGCTTGCACTGGTCGTCCGTCAGGCCCTCGCCCGCGCAGTCGGCACCCGTGAAGTTCGGGTCGTTGAAGTCGCCCTGCAGCGACGTGCCGCTGTTGTGCTTCCAGGTGATCGAGTGCGTCAGGCTGCCCACGGTCAGCGAGTTGGTCAGGTTGGTCTGCCAGCGCGGGTAGCCGTAGCGGCCGGCCAGGTTGTCGCCCCAGCCGCCGGTGCCGTTGCGCGTCGGGCTGTACGTCTGCCAGTTGCCCGTGTAGGTGGCTTCCAGCGTGGACTGCAGCAGGCCGATCGGGGTGTCGACGTCGCCGGTGAAGCCGAAGTCGACGCCCGAGGTGCGGGTCTTGAACAGGTTGCCGTACTGCAGCTTCACCGACGAGATCGGGCCGGCCGTCACGCCGAATTCGGCGAGTTCGTCGGCGGTGAACGTCGGGTCGGTGATGCCGTTGAGCGGGGCGCGCGTGACGGCCGTGGTGTCGCCCGCGGCCAGCAGGTCGTTGACCGACTTCAGGTTGATCTCGTTCTTGCGTTCGATGTTCCAGTAGTCGGCGGCCACCGACCAGTGCTTGGTCACCTGCAGCACCGCGCCGAAGGACTTCGAGATCGAGGTCTCGGGCTTCAGGGCCGGGTTGTTCTGCGCGATGATGGCCACGCTGGTGTTGCACTCGTTGCCCTGGATCTGCTCGGCGGCGCGCAGGTATTCGTCGGCATTGGCCGGATCGTCGACGGCCGCCTGGCGGTACTGGTTGGCGAGCTGGGTCGCGGCCGGGCAGCGCTTCGGATCGCTGACGCCCGGCTGGTAGGCCGACTTCGACGACGGCGAGCTTTCCTGCAGGTTGGGGGCGCGGAAGCCGGTCTCGATCGTGCCGCGCAGCTTCAGGACGTCGACCGGCGTGTACTCCAGGTTGGCGCGCGGCGAAATGTGCGCGGCGATGTGCGGGAACTTGTCGACGCGCGCGGCGAGGTTCGCGTTCATGTTCTTCAGGATCGGGATCTGCAGCTCGCTGTAGATGGCCTCGAAGTTGCGCGAACCGTCGGACTGCGACAGCGAGAGGCCGACGATGTCGCTCGCCTGCAGGTTGGCCGTCGGGTTCAGCACCATCGACTCGTGGCGCGCTTCGGCGCCCAGCGACAGCTGCAGCGGGCCGGCCGGCAGCTGCGCGATGGTGGTGTAGGCGCTGCCATCGACGAAGAACTGGCGATAGGTGCCGTCGAAGCCGTACTGCGGGAACAGCGTGTTCAGCACCGACGCGCTGTTGGGCTGGCCGATCTTGTAGCCACCGGGGATGTTGAAGAAGTTGTCCGGGACGTCGGTCAGGGCGCCATAGGTCGGGCTTTCCGGATCCAGGTCGACGTGGCCGGGATCGCCGATCACCTGCGTGAAGCCCGATTCGCTGAACTGGCCGCGCGAGCGGTCGTGCGCGTGGCCGCCCATGACGCCGATCGCGACGTCGTAGTTCCAGTCGCGCAGGTCGCCCTTGAGGCTGGTCAGCGCGCGGTAGCTGGTCGTGTGGGTGGTCTCGCCGGCCCCCGAGTCCGCGAAGCGATAGCGGAAGTCGTCGGTGTTCGCGTCCTCGCCGGTGTGGTTGAGCGGGTGGTCGGCGGGCAGGCCACGTTCGTAGAACGTCTTGGTCTGGCCCGTGGACAGGTCCAGCCAGGTGGTCGGCGCCGCCGGGCTGCCGTAGGCCTGGTAGGCGCTCTGGTACTGCACGCGCACGTCGGACAGCTGGATCTCGCTGTGCCACTGGGTGGCGCCGTTGATGCGCACGTCGCCGCCCAGGATCGCGTTGATGCGCTTGGCGGCCGGCACGGCCTCGAAGCGCGAGTAGCGGTCGTAGTTGCACTGGCCGCCCGCGGTGAGCACGCCCACGCACGGCGAGCCCAGGGCCTTGCCATCGAGGTTGCCCGGGTAGCCGTAGCTGGAGAACGAGCCGAACGCCGGCGCCACCGCCTTGTAGGCCGGGTTCACGCTGCCCAGCACCGTGCGCCACATCAGTTCGTCACGCTGGAACCATTCGACGGTGCCGAACAGGTTGTAGCCGTCCTTGTCGTAGTCGCCCAGGCCACCGGTCAGCGTGGCGGTGCGCTGGCCGAACTTGCCGTTCTGCAGCGAGGCCTGGTCGCTGCCGCCGACCTCCAGGCCCTGGAAGGACTTGCGCGTGATGACGTTGATCACGCCGGCGATGGCGTCCGAGCCGTAGATGGCGGAGCCGCCTACCTTCAGCACCTCGATGCGGTCGACCGCGGACAGCGGGATCGTGTCGAGGTTGGCGAAGGTCACCTGGAAGTCGGGCAGCGGGAACGTGGGCAAGCGACGCCCGTTGAGCAGCACCAGCGTGGCCTGCGAGCCGAGGTTGCGCAGGCTCGCCTGCGAGGCGCCGGGGGCGAAGGAATTGGTGGCGGTGATGTCGGTGGCCGACCCGCTGGAGGCGGCCGTCATCCGGTTGAGCATCTCCTGCACGCTGGTGACGCCGGACTTGCGGATGTCTTCCCGGTTGATCACCTGCACCGGCGAGGCGCCTTCGACATCGATCTGCTTGATGCGGCTGCCGGTCACTTCCACGCGCTGCAACTGGTCTGGCGCGGAGGCGGCGGCGGCCGGGGCGGCGGTCTGAGCGAGGACGGGGGCGGCGGCGGCGCAGGCCATCGCCATCAGCGAACGCCGGAATAGCCGGGCATGCGGGTTCGATGCGGTCATGAGGATTCCTGGGAGAGGAGGGTTTGTGCAGAAACGTTAACGAAACTTTTCCGCATGCAAACCTCGTGCTCACCCTCACGGGGTTTTCTCTAGCGCATTTCGGCGGCCGTCACCGCGCCGCAGCGCCCCGCGAAATGCGCTGGTCCACGAGAGACAAGAGCCTGTCTCGCGGGGCGGGCGCGGTGCGGCCAGGCGCACCGGAGCGGCGCGCACTGTCGTGAATTGATCACAACAGTGCACCGGATTCGATACATCGACGGGTACGGCGGCGGCACCTGTCTAGTCAGGTGCAGGCAACGCGGCAGCGGTCAGACGCGGCCGGCCGACCGAAATCCCAGCGGCGAGGCGATCAGGCGCGTGGGCACCTGGTGGATGGCCTTGTTGTAGAGGTCCACCGCGTCGTTGAAGCCCTGGCGCGCGAACTGGATGCGCGGCTCGGCCTCGCCCCAGGCCGCCAGCGCGGCGGCCAGTTGCGGGCCCTTGTCGGACTCGTGGATCAACGCGGGCTGCAGCTCGATCAGCGCGCGCAGGCGGCTGGCCGGCGACGCCAGCGCGGCCTCGGCGGACACCCACAGCGACACGTCGGCGATGCGGGCGCGCGCCAGGCGCACGCCGTCGGCCGCGGCGCGCTGCTTCGCATCGGCGTCGGCCAGCGATTGCAGCGTGGCGGCCTCCGCCGCCAGCGACTCGCGCACCGCGTCGGCCACGGCCGCCATCGCCTCGCTGCGCTTGACCAGCGCCGCGACGATCTGCTCCCAGGCCGAGACGATGGCCGTGCGCAGCCGCAGCATGCGGTTGTAGGCGCCCACCACCCAGGCCAGCAGCACGGCCAGCAGCACCAGCTGGAACAGCCAGTGCGACGTCATGCCACCCCGCCCAGGCCGGCCAGGAAGCCGGCGTGGCCGGCGGCGCGCAGGCGGCAGGCCGGACACTCGCCGCAGCCATACCCCCAGGCGTGGCGGCTGCCGCGCTCGCCCAGGTAGCAGGTGTGGGTCTTCTCGACGATGGCCTCGTTGAGCGCCGCGCCGCCGAGCTCGGCCGTCAGCGCCCAGGTCTGCGCCTTGGTGAGGAACATCAGCGGCGTCTCGATGGTCATCGGCGTGGCCAGGCCCAGGCTCAGCGCCACCTGCATCGCCTTGAGGGTGTTGTCGCGGCAGTCGGGGTAGCCGGAGAAGTCGGTCTCGCACATGCCGCCCACCAGCACCGACGCGCCGCGCCGGTACGCCACCGTGGCGGCGAAGCCCAGGAACAGCAGGTTGCGCCCGGGCACGAAGGTGTTGGGCAGGCCGTTGGCCTCGAACTCGATCGCCCGCTCGGAGGTCAGCGCGGTGTCGGAGACCTGGCCCAGCAGCGCCAGGTCCAGCAGGTGGTCCTCGCCCAGGCGCGCGGCCCAGCCGGGGTCCAGCGCGGCCAGGGCCGCCCGCACGCCGGCGCGGCAATCCAGTTCGATGCGGTGGCGCTGGCCATAGTCGAAGCCGATCGTTTCCACGCGCGCGAAGCGCGCGAGCGCCCAGGTGAGGCAGGCGGTGGAGTCCTGGCCGCCGGAAAAGAGCACCAGGGCGCTGCGGGGATCGATCATGGGGCGTGCGGAAGCAAAGGGTGCAAGCATAGTCGCTGCGCCGCCGCGCTGCCCGCGCGAAGGAACAGGGGAACCCGCTCCCCGGCGCCGCGGCTGAGCGCTACCATGCGGCGATCCAGGGAGAACAAGATGAACAAGACCATGCTTGGCCAGCGCCGTGCCGGCCTCCAGGCGGGCGCATGCGCGCTCGCGATCCTGTCGCTGGCCGGCTGCGGCGGCGGCGAGGCCGGGACCATCCCCGACCACGGCACGTCCACCAGCGAGCACATGAACTGCCTGACCACCTGCGTCCCGGCCAGCACGCTGTCCGCCGGGCAGATGGAGGCGCATTTCTACCTCGAGGACGACGGCACGCGCACGCAGGCGCAGGCCGGCTTCTTCTCGGGCTTCACCATCGGCTACAACGTCGAGCTCGGCGCCGAGCCGCTGTACTTCGTGCGCGGCACCGACGCCCAGCGGATGGCCCTGCCGCTGGTGGGCAACGGCCAGGCGGGGGCGCCGATCGGCGACCCCTACATCTACGACTTCGCCCGGCGCGCCACGGCGGCCGTCGCGGGGCAGTTCGAGCTGCACCATGGCGGGCAGGTATACACCAGCAGCGTGACGCTGCCGGCCCCGTTCGCCATCAGCTCGCCCGGCAACGGCAGTACGTACGGCAGGACGTCCAGCGTCGTGCCCATCCTGCTCGACGCGGCGCGGCCGGAGGCGACGTGGGACGTGGCCAACGCCAACTGCAGCGCCACCGACGGCACGACCTGGGTCAGCGGCGGCGGCGACGGCACGCCTTACTTCAGCACGGCCGACGGTCGCAGCGTGCAGTTCCGCGCCTCCGACTACATGGCCGCCCTGCGGTTCACCAACACCACCACCGGCGCGGTGGCCACGCTCACGAGCTGCAACATCACGCTGCAGGCCACGGTGACCAGCGGCGGCACGATGGCGGACGGCTTCCGCGCCGGCTCCAGCATCTCGGGCCTGCAGCTGCGCAAGGTACAGATCACGCTCAGGTGACCGGGCCCGGGGCGGCCGCGCCGCCACGGGCTCAGGTGCGGATCTCGCCCTCGCCCAGCACGATCCACTTCTGCGAGGTCAGGCCCTCCAGGCCCACCGGGCCGCGGGCGTGGAACTTGTCGGTGGAGATGCCGATCTCGGCACCCAGGCCGTACTCGAAGCCGTCGGCGAAGCGCGTGCTGGCGTTGACCATCACGCTGGCCGAATCGACCTCGCGCAGGAAGCGCATCGCGTTCGGGTGGTCGGTGGTCAGGATCGCGTCGGTGTGGTGCGAGCCGTGGCGGTTGATGTGGGCGATCGCCTCGTCCACCGAATCGACCACGCGCACGCTGACGATGGGCGCCAGGTACTCCTCGCCCCAGTCGCTGTCGACCGCCGGCACCAGCCTGGCGCCGGCCACGTCCCGCAGGGCCGCCAGCGCGCGCGCGTCGCCGCGCATCTCGACGCCCTTGGCCGCGAACACCGCGCCGATGCGCGGCAGGAAGGCGGCGGCCTGCGCGGCATGCACCAGCAGCGACTCGGTGGCGTTGCAGGGGCTGTACTTCTGCGTCTTCGCGTTGTCGGTCACGCGCACCGCCAGCTCGAGGTCGACGCGCTCGTCCACGTAGGTGTGGCAGTTGCCGTCCAGGTGCTTGATGACGGGCACGCGCGCCTCGCGCGCGACGCGCTCGATCAGGCCCTTGCCGCCGCGCGGGATGATCACGTCGACGTACTCGGGCATGGCGATCAGCCGGCCGACGGCGGCGCGGTCGGTGGTCTGCACGAGTTGCACCGCCGTCTCGGGCAGGCCGGCGTCGGCCAGCGCGTGCTGCACGCAGCGCCACAGCGCGACGTTGGAGCGGATCGCCTCCGAGCCGCCGCGCAGGATGCATGCGTTGCCGCTCTTGATGGCCAGCGACGCCGCCTCGATCGTGACGTTGGGCCGGCTCTCGTAGATCATGCCGAACACGCCCAGCGGCACGCGCATGCGGCCGACGCGGATGCCGCTGGGGCGTTGCGCGACGCCGGTGATCTCGCCGATCGGGTCGGGCATCTCGGCCAGCTGCAGGCAGCCTTCGACGACGGTGTCCAGCGCGTGCGCGTCCAGGCGCAGGCGATCGAGCAGCGGCCCGGCCAGGCCGTTGGCGGCCGCGGCGTGCAGGTCCTGGGCGTTGGCCGCTTCCAGCTCGGCGCCGGCCTCGCGCAGGCGCGCGGCGAGCGCGCGCAGGGCGGCGTCGCGGCGGGCGCGCGGCGAGGCCGCCATGCGCGACGCGGCGGCGCGGGCGGCGGCGCCGAGGGCGTCCATCGTGGCGGCGACATCGATTTCGGTCATGCATCGATTGTCCGCCAGGCGCCAAGTCCGCCACGGAGGCGGAGATTTCGTGCCTGGACGAGTGTGGGATCGCCGCGACGCACAGGCTCGCGCGGGCCCCCCGCTGGTTAAGATTCGCCGCCCGCGAAGGCCGGCGCAGGGGAGGCCCGGCGTCGACATCCCCTACAAGCATCCGGAGAGATCACCATGAAGCACCTCATCGCCGCCGCGACCCTGGCCGCCGCGCTCGCCCCCACCCTGGCGCACGCCGGCCTGGACGGCGACAACCCCGTGCACCCGCTGGTGGGCATCGCCCTGACCGGCGGCGGCGACAAGCTGTCGTCCGCGGAGTTCAACAACGGGTATTCCAAGGACATCACCGCGGGCGGCCTGGTGCAGGTGTACGGCGGCGTCGAATTCCACGAGAAGGGCTCGCCGCTGGGCTTCCAGGGCACCTTCGGCTACCACTTCGACAACACCAGCGCCAACAACGGCTCGCAGCGCTTCGAGCGCTGGCCGCTGGAGCTGATCGCCCTGTACAGCTTCGACCCGAAGTTCCGCCTCGGCCTGGGCGCGCGCTACGCGCTGTCGGCCAAGTTCACCAGCAGCGGCGCCGGCTATGTCGGCAACGGCGACTTCAAGTCGCAGATCGCGCCGCTGTTCATGGGCGAATGGCTGATCACGCCGTCCATGGGCCTGCAACTGCGCTACGTGCACGAGACGTACAAGCTGGACGGCATCTCGGTGGACGGCAGCCACGGCGGCCTGGGCTTCAACTACTACTTCTGAGCCGACGCCGCGGGCGCCGCCCGGCGGGCCGGTAAGATCGAAGCCCCCGCTGGCCCGATGCCCCGTCTCGCCGCCCGCGCCCGCCCCGCCCGGCCGCCTGCGCGCCGGGCGCTCCCGCGGGCGCCGCCGCCGACGCCCGTCGCCGCCTTTCCGGTTCGTGGGCGCGCGTGCGCGCCCGAGCGCACGCACCGACCCGCCACAGGAACCGGCACCATGACCCAACGCATCGCCCCGACCGCCCTTGCCCGCGGCCTCTCCGCCCTGGCGCTGGCCGCCGCGTTCGCCGCGCCGGCCGGGGCGGCGCCCGCGCCCGCCGACTCCGCGTCGCCGGAGGCCACGCCGGCCTGGATCCATCCCCTGGTCGGTGCGCTGTTCACCGGCACGATCAGCGAGAACAAGTCCACGGTCACGAACCCGGATGCGAGCACGGCCAGCGGCAGCCTCAGCGGCCGCTACGAGGCGCTGGCGGGGGCCGAGTTCCCGGTCGACCCGAACGGTCTCACACTGCGACTGACGGCCGGCATCCACACCAGCGCGGCCTTCACGGGCAGCGGCGGCGACGAGCATTTCACGCGCTTCCCGCTGGAGGCCACCCTCTGGTATCCGCTCGGCGACGCGGCGCGCATCGGCGCCGGCGCGCGCTACGCGATGCGCGCGCGCTTCACCGGCGCGGGGCAGAAGACCTCCGACGGGATCAGCGTCACGCCCGGCTGGCTGGTGGGCGTGGACTACCGGCTGCTGCCGCACCTGTGGCTGGACATGCGCTACGTCTACGAGCGCTTCGAACGGGCCAAGGGCGGCGACCTCGAAGCCAGCCACTGGGGCGTGGGGCTGCTCGCGATCTACTGACGCGCCACCGCGCGCAAGGAACAAGGCGCCTGCCGGATCGATTCCGGCAGGCGCCTTTTCCATGGGCACACGGCGCGGGCGCGCCGCGCGCTCATTCCTCGGCGGGCTTGGCCTTGGCCGCCGTCTTCTTGGCCGCCGGCACCTTGGCCGCGCGCGGCTCGAACTCGAAGTTCACCTTGCCTTCCTTCTTGTCGTAGGCCAGGAAGGCCTTGAACTTGCGGCGCGTCTTGTTGGAGACGAAGTTCTCCATCAGGTCGGTGCGGCCGGTGGCCAGCAGCTTGGCCATGTTCTCGCGCGAGACCGGCTGCTGCAGGATGATCTTGCCGCTCTTGAAGTCGCAGGTGACGTGCGCGCCCACCGCGTGCTCGCAGACGTAGGACGTGCCGTGCTCGTAGACGTGGCCCTGGTCCTTCGGGCACGGGCCCAGCGACTCCTGGCCCGAGAAATCGACCGGCTCGCCCTCGCCCTCCTTGGCCTCCTCGCCGAAGTCGAACTCGAGCTTCCAGTTCTTGATCTCGTCGTCGTAGGCGAGCTTGAGTTCGGCGGTGAACGGCCAGCCGGCCTTGGAGCGGAAGCCGTCCAGGGGCCCGATCTTGCGGTCGCGCAGGAACTGCTCGACCTCGGGGATCTCGAACGCGCGGCCGGCCGGGATCTTGGTGATGGAGAACTCGCAGCCGCCCTCGCCGTCGCCCTTGGGGCCCTGGCAGGTGTAGCGGCGGTAGTTCTCCTTGACGATGCCGCCGCAGTTCGGGCACGGCGTCTTCAGGGTGGCGTAGTCGCCGGGAATCGTGTCGCGGTCGTATTCCTTGGCCTTCTTGACGATGCGCTCGGCCATGTGCGCGATGTCGCCCATGAACGCGTCGCGCGACAGCCGGCCGTGCTCCATCTCGACCAGCTTGTATTCCCAGTTGCCGGTCAGGTCGGGGCGCGTCAGGTCCTCCACGCCGAGGCCGCGCAGCAGCGTCATCAGCTGGAACGCCTTGGCCGTGGGGATCAGGTCGCGGCCTTCGCGGAAGATGTACTTCTCCAGGATCAGGCCTTCGATGACCTGCGCCCGCGTGGCCGGCGTGCCCAGGCCCTTCTCGCTCATCGCGTCGCGCAGTTCCTCGTCGTCGATCAGCTTGCCCGCGCCTTCCATGGCCGACAGCAGCGTGCCTTCGTTGTAGCGCGCCGGCGGCCGCGTCTTCTGGCCCACGGCCTCGACGGCCTCGTTGCGCACCACCTCGCCGGCCTGCACCGGCACCAGCATCGCGTCGTCGTCCTGCGCCTCCTTGCCGTAGACGGCCAGCCAGCCCGGGTTGACCAGCACCTTGCCGTTGGTCTGGAAGCGGTGCTCGGCCACCTGCGTCAGGCGGGTGGTGACCTGGTATTCGGCGCTCGGGAAGAACACCGCGATGAAGCGCTTGACGACCAGGTCGTAGAGCTTGGCCTCGATCTCGGACAGCGACTTGGGCGCCTGCAGCGTGGGGATGATGGCGAAGTGATCCGACACCTTGGCGTTGTCGAAGATGCGCTTGGACGGCTTGACGTAGCCCTCCTTGAGCGCCTTGGCGGCGTGCGGCGCCAGGTCGCGCAGCGGGCCCGGCAGGTCCTCGGTGGAGATCATCTTGAGCGTGTCCTTGACCACCGGCAGGTAGTCCTCGGGCAGCGCGCGCGAATCGGTCCGCGGGTAGGTGAGCACCTTGTGCTTCTCGTAGAGCGCCTGGGCCAGCGACAGCGTGGTCTTGGCCGAGAAGCCGAAGCGGCCGTTGGCCTCGCGCTGCAGGCTGGTGAGGTCGTACAGCAGCGGGCTGGCGGAGGTGCTGGGCTTGGCCTCCTCGGTGACCTTGCCCGGCTGGCCGCGCACGGCGTCGGCGATGCGGCGGGCGTCGGCCTCGGTCCAGACGCGGTCGGCGCGGCGGTCGGCGTCGTCGTCCTTCTTGAACGCGGGGTCGATCCACTTGCCGTCGTACTGGCCGGCCTGGGCGTCGAAGGTGGCCTTGATCTCCCAGTAGTCGCGCGAGACGTGCTTGCGGATCTTCTCCTCGCGCTCGACGACGATGGACAGCGTGGGCGTCTGCACCCGCCCGACGGTGGTCAGGAAGAAGCCGCCGTCGCGCGAGTTGAACGCGGTCATCGCGCGCGTGCCGTTGATGCCCACCAGCCAGTCGGCCTCGGAGCGGCTGCGGGCGGCCGCGGCCAGGCCCTGCATCTGCTCGTCGGTGCGCAGCTTGTCGAAGCCGTCACGGATGGCCTGCGGGGTCATGCTCTGCAGCCACAGGCGGCGCACCGGCTTGTTCAGGGCGCCGCGCGCCGGCTCGGCGTACTGGGCGATCAGCCGGAAGATCAGCTCGCCCTCGCGGCCCGCGTCGCAGGCGTTGATCAGCTCGGTGACGTCCTTGCGGCGCACCAGCTTGACGACCGCGTTCAGCCGCGTCTTGGCCTTGTCGATGGGCGCCAGGTCGAAGTGCGGCGGGATCACCGGCAGGTTGGCGAAGCTCCACTTGCCGCGCTTGACGTCGAATTCCTCGGGCGCCTTGATCTCGACCAGGTGGCCGACGGCGGACGTGACGACATAGCGATCGTTCTCGAAATGCTCGGCGAACTTCTCGAACTTGCCCGCCGTGGGCGTCAGCGCGCGGACGATGTCCTGCGCGACGCTGGGCTTTTCCGCAATGATCAGTGTCTTTGTCATTTATTTACCTTGGAACCGCGGGGCCTCGAAAAGCCCTGCCTAAAATGCATCTCTCGCGCGCGCCTGCACACACGTACACGCGCGCGCCCACAATTTCAATGTACCGAATGACGTCGAAGCTGCAAGCGCAAAACCATACCGTTCCCGGCGGCCGCCGTATCCAGGTACGCAAGAGCGGCGTGCATGGCAAGGGCGTCTTCGCCGCCCGCGACATCGCCAAGGGCGAGGTGCTCATCGAGTACCTCGGCGAGCGCATCACCTGGGACCAGGCGCTCGACCGCCACCCGCACGATCCGTCGCAACCGGACCACACCTTCTACTTCCACGTCGACGACGGCTGGGTGCTCGACGCCAACGTCGGCGGCAACGCGGCCCGCTGGATCAACCACGCCTGCTCGCCCAACTGCATCGCCGACGAGGTCGACGGCCGCATCTTCATCAAGGCCCGCAAGCCCATCAAGGCCGGCGACGAACTGTTCTACGACTACGGCCTCGTCATCGACGAACGCTACACGCCCAAGCTCAAGAAGCGCTTCGAATGCCGCTGCGGCACGCGCGCCTGCCGCGGCACGATGCTGTCCCCGAAACGATGAGCGGCCCCGCCGCGTCGACTGCGCCGGGCGCCTGCCGCCGGCTCTCCTTTTTCCAACATCCATGATCGATCCCCAGGCCTCCCCTCGCCATCCGGTGAGCACCGCGCGTCCCCACTGGGGCGCGGAGGCATTGTGGCAGGCCCTGGTGCCCCTGCTGCCGGGCCTGTCGATCGAGGTCGTCCAGACGCTCGATTCGACCAACAGCGAGCTCACCGACCGGCTGCGCAACGCCTCGCGGGTGCAGCAGGTGCGCCGCGGCGGGCGCGTCAACGACCTGTTCCCGCAGATGCTGGTGGCCATCCACCAGACCGCCGGCCGCGGCCGGCTCGGCCGCCGCTGGCATGCGGCGCCCGGTTCGTCGCTCACGTTCTCGCTGGCGCTCCCGCTGCAGCGCCCCGACTGGTCGGGGCTGTCGCTGGCGGTCGGGCTGGCGCTGGCGGAGGCGCTGGATCCGGACGGACGCCGGCTGGGCCTGAAGTGGCCCAACGACCTGATGGTGTGCGACGACGACGTGGCCGGTCCGGCCGCCCGCATGGGCCGCAAGCTCGGCGGCATCCTGATCGAGTCGGTGGCGGTGGCCGAGCAGCGGGCGGCCGTGATCGGCATCGGCATCAACGTGCTGCCGCAGCCGGTGGCCGAGGCCGACTACGGCAGCGCCGCGCTGCGCGAGCTGTGGCCCGAGGCGACGCCACAGGACACGCTGGCGCGCATCGGCCTGCCGCTGGTGCGCACGCTGCTCGCGTTCGAGCGCGCCGGCTTCGCGCCGCTGCAGGACGCGTACGCGCGCCGCGACGTGCTGCACGGCCGTCCAGTGCGCACCACCGACGCCGCGATGCCCGAGGGCGTGGCGGCTGGCGTGGATGCCGACGGCGCCCTGAAGGTGGCCGGCGGCGGCCAGACCCGCCGGGTCGTCAGCGGCGAAGTGAGCGTGCGGCTCGCGGGGGCGGCCTGATGCGCCGCGCCCGCGCCTGCGCCACGCCGCCCGGAGGGCTCTGAGGCCATGCTGCGCGCCCTCGTCCTGCTGATGCTGCTGGTCAACGCAGCGCTGTACGTGTGGCTGCACAGCGATACGCAGACCCTGCAGCCCGACCGCGAGCCGCAGCGCCTGGCCCGCCAGGTGGCGCCCGACGCCATCCGCGTGCTGCCCGACCTGCCGGCCGCCTCCGGTGCCCAGCGCGCGGCGCCGGCGGCCTCCGCCACGCCCAGCGGCGCCGAGGCCGCGCCGGCCGGTGCGTCGGCGGCCAGCGCGGGCACGGCGGCCTCCGCGGCCGCCGCGGCGACGCTGGCGCATCGCACCAGCGACGCCGAGATCGACTGCGCCGAGACCCCGCCGCTGGACGACGCCCGCTTCGCGGCGCTGAAGGCGGCGCTGGCCAAGGGCGGCGTGCCGGTGGACGCCATCGCGGAGCGCCGCCAGCCCCAGGGCGGCGCCTGGATCATCTACCTGGGCCGCTTCGCCGACGCGCAGGGCTGGCAGCAGAAGGCCGACGAGCTCAGGAAGCTCGACGTCAAGTTCGAGCGCGTGAACGCGCCCTCCACGCTGGCGCCCGGGCTGTCGCTGGGCCAGTTCACGAGCCAGCCAGACGCGGCCAGGAAGCTCGAGGAGCTGACCCGGCGCGGCGTGCACACCGCGCGCGTCGTCACGATCACGCCGCCGACGATCCTGCGCCACCTGCAGGTGCGCGCCACCGATCCGGCCTGGCACCACGCCGCTGGCGCGCAGCGCTTCGACAACTGTCCGGCGGAGTCGGCGGCCGGCGCCTGAACGGCCCGCCGCCCCCGCGGCCATCGACGGCGCGCCCTGCGCGCGTCCCGCGCAATGAAAAGGGCCGCCGCATCGCTGCGACGGCCCCGGGCGTTGCTTCCGCGGCGCGCGGTGCGGGCCTCAGGCGCGCGGCTTGCGCGCGCGCGGGCCCAGCAGCAGGCCGGCGAAGGCCAGGGCGAGCAGCCACAGCGGGTTCGCGGCGCCACCGCCGCCGCCACTGCTGGCGCTGGCCGCCGTGACGGCGACATCCACCGTCGTGCTGTTCGACTTGCCGTTGCTGGAATCGGTCACGGTCAGCTGGACCTTGCCCGTACCGGCCGCCACGCCGGTGACGACCACGCTGGCCGAGGTCGTGCTGCCCAGCGAGATGAAGGTGTCGCTGTCGGGAATCGACCACTGGTAGGTCAGCGCCGAGCCGCTGGAGCCCAGCTGGCTGCCGGCGCCGCTCAGCGTGACGGTCTTGCCGGTGACGACGGCAGCGGACGTCGGCGAGATCGCCGCCGTGGGTGCCGTGGCGGGCGACAGCGCCGCCGCGGCAGCGACTGCCGCGCCAGCATCGAGAATGCCGGCGCCGCAGGTGGATGTCGTGCAAATGCATTCGCCCTGGCCCGCCGCAGTGGGAGCGGTGCAAACCGCCGGAGTGGGCGAGGTGTCACTGGTTGAAGGGAACGGGCGTGCGGTCGATTTCAAGATGCTCAGCACTTCGGCGTTGGTCAACGACCCGTTGGCCGAAAGCATCAGTGCCACAGTGCCGGCCACCAGTGGCGTGGCGAAGCTCGTGCCCAGGCTGACCTCGCCGAAGGCGCTGGTGTAGGTACCGCCGCCGGTGATCGGGGTCGTGGTGCCCGAATTCACGGCGGTCAGGATCGGGTACAGGCAGGCGTCGGCGGACGACGTATTGACGCAATTGCCGCCCGGCGCAGAGATCGCAACGTCGCTCCCAAGATTCGAGAAGCCAACCTTGGTGCCCGCGTGGCGCAGTGCGGCAACTGCGATGACGATGGGCGTTTGGTCCGGATCGCTCGAAGCAGGGTGACAGTTGGCCGGCGTACCCACAGCGATGCCCAACTCATTGGAGTTTCCATTGCCGGCAGCAGCTACGACGATCACGCCCTTGTTGCGCAGCGCGGTCAGCGCGTCGATATACGCAGGCGTATCGACGGCGCAGGTGCCAGTGCCGCCCAGGCTCATATTGATCACGCGGGCCGGATGCTGGTTGGTGGGGACGCCGCTGACCGCGATGCCACCGGCCCATTGGGCAGCCGCGATGATGTCGGAGGTATAGCCCCCGCACTTGCCCAGCGCCCGCGCCATGACTACGGGCACGTTGTAGGCGGTACCGGCCATGCCGACCCCGTTGTTGGTGGCCGCGCCCAGGATGCCGGCGGTCTGCGTGCCGTGCCAGCTGCTGTTGGCGGCGACCGCCCCGCCCACGCCGTTGTCGTTGCAGCCGAAGAACGGGCCTTGCTGGCCGTTGGTGACCTTGGAGTTTTCCGCCGCGGTGACGTAGTCGCCGGGGTCGGACGGGTCGCTGTCGGCCAGGTTGCCGTCGTTGGCCGTCAGCACCGCATCGGAAGGGTCTTTAGGGCCCCAGCCGACAAAGTCGTAACCCGTCAACATCTTGCTGGTGAGGTCGGGGTGCGACGTGATGCCCGTGTCGACGTCGCCGATCACGATGGCCGTGGAGCCCTTGGTGATGGCCCAGGCCGGCTCGATGTTGATGCTGGAGACGACGTTGCGACCGCTGGCGTCCACGCCCGGGGCGCGCAGGTACCACTGGCCCGAGGCGGGCCCGTTCGGCGCCGCGGTGCCGCTCAGGTTGTCGGGGTAGAGCGGGTCGCTGACCGGCGCGGCCTGGATGAACTGGCGGCGGTCGACCTCGGCCCATTCGACATCGGGATCGGCGGCCAGCGCCTGGGCCAGTGCCGCCGAACTCATGCCGCTGGCCTTGATCACCTGCGTGCGCTCGCCCAGGATGCGGCCGTCGGTGAGCGCCGCGCCCAGGCGCGCGCCCATCACGGCGGCCTTCTGCGGGCCAGTGGCGGTGGCGGTGGCGGTGGCGGTCGCGGCCGCGGTGGTGGTGGTGCGCGAGGCCGACAGCACCGAGGCGCGCGCCTTGAACTTGACGATGACGCGCCCGTTGGCCGTCGAGTCGGCCAGGTGGGCGGGCGCCCGGTGCACGGGCGCGTATTCGTTGGCGCCGGTGACCGCGGCCACGGCGGCCGTCACCGCGATCCCCAGGCTGACTGCGCTCAGCAGTCGACTCTTGCGTGCCATGCACTCTCCGAAAAGTTGGAACCGTCCGGTCCGTTCGGACCATGTTGTCATGGCGAGTCTAGTTGGGTTCGGGTTGCAAACGCGTTGCCCGTTGGTGTCCAGCTGGACATTGGCCGTACGAATTGGAAAACGAACGTATCCGCCCGGGCATTCGCGAGGCCCGGGCGCACGCCGGAAACGAAAATGGCCCGCGTCGCGGGCCATTCGTTCAGCTTCGCGCAGGCTTCGCGCGCGTCCGGCGGGGGCTCAGCCGGCGATGACGCGGGCCATCTCGAGCACCTTGTTCGAGTAGCCCCACTCGTTGTCGTACCAAGCCACGACCTTGACGAAGGTCTTGTCCAGCGCGATGCCGGCGTCGGCGTCGAAGACGGAGGTCATCGGCTCGCCGCGGAAGTCGGTTGAGACCACCTTGTCCTCGGTGTAGCCGAGCACGCCCTTCATCGCGCCCTGCGACGCGGCCTTCATGGCGTTGCAGATGTCCTCGTAGCTGGCGTCCTTGATCAGTTCGACGGTCAGGTCGATCACCGAGACGTCGGAGGTCGGCACGCGGAACGACATGCCGGTGAGCTTCTTGTTCAGCTCGGGGATGACCACGCCCACGGCCTTGGCGGCGCCGGTCGACGACGGGATGATGTTCTCGAGGATGCCGCGGCCGCCGCGCCAGTCCTTGTTGGACGGGCCGTCGACGGTCTTCTGCGTGGCGGTGGTGGCGTGCACCGTGGTCATCAGGCCGCGCTTGATGCCGAAGGTGTCGTTGAGCACCTTGGCCACCGGGGCCAGGCAGTTCGTCGTGCACGAGGCATTGGAGATGATGGTCTGGCCGGCGTAGGTCTTGTCGTTGACGCCGAACACGAACATCGGCGTGTCGTCCTTGGACGGCGCCGACAGGATCACCTTCTTCGCGCCCGCATCGATGTGCTTCTGCGCCGTCTCCTTGGTCAGGAACAGGCCGGTCGACTCGACGACGATGTCGGCGCCGATCTCGCCCCAGGCCAGCGCCGCCGGATCCTTGACGGCGGTCAGCCGGATGCGCTTGCCGTTGACCACCAGCGTGCCGTTGTCGACCGAGACCTCGCCCTTGAAGCGGCCGTGCACCGAGTCGTAGCGCAGCATGTAGGCCAGGTAGTCGGGCTCCAGCAGGTCGTTGATGCCGACGACCTCGATGTCGGAGAAGTTCTGCACGGCGGCACGGAACACCATGCGCCCGATGCGGCCGAAGCCGTTGATGCCGATCTTGATGGTCATTTGGTTGTCTCTCTGTCTCGAAGTAAGGGAATGCTGGGCGCGCCGGGCGAAGTCTGCCTGCTGGGAGTTACGGAGCGGGAACTTTCTCGTGCTGCGGTGCGGGATGCCTTCGGCCCCGATGGCGTGAATTATCGGCCGATCCCGGCCGTCGAGCTTGACGCAGGGCAGGTGCAGGTGCACCCGCCGGCGCCATCACTTGCCGACGACCTTGCGCGCCACTGCGACGATGTTGTCCGTCGTGATGCTGAAGAACTTGAACAGGTCCGGCGCCGGCGCCGACTCGCCGAAGCGGTCCAGGCCGATGACCGCGTCGACGCGGTATTTCCACCAGGAGTCGGTGACGCCGGCCTCGATGGCCACGCGCGGCACGTTGCGCGGCAGCACCTGCACCTTGTACGACTCGCTCTGGCGGTCGAACACGTTGGTGCAGGGCACCGAGACGACGCGGGCGGCGATCTTGAGCCTGGCGAGCTGTTCCTGCGCCTGCAGCGCCAGGTGCACTTCCGAGCCGGTGGCCATCAGCACGACCTGGGCCTTGCGGTTCAGGCCCACCTCGGCAGGCTCGGCCAGGACGTAGGCGCCTTGCGTGATGACGTCGGCGTCCACCTTGGGCAGGTAGGGCAGGTTCTGGCGCGACAGCAGCAGCGCGCTGGGGCGGTGCTTCTGCACCAGCGCCATCGTCCAGGCCACGGTGGTTTCGGTGGTGTCGGCCGGGCGCCAGACGTCCAGGCCCGGGATCAGGCGCAGGCTGGCGGCGTGTTCCACCGACTGGTGGGTGGGGCCGTCCTCGCCCAGGCCGATGGAGTCGTGCGTGAACACGTGCACCACGCGGCGCTTCATCAGCGCGGCCATGCGGATGGCGTTGCGGCTGTAATCGCTGAACGTGAGGAAGGTGCCGCCGTAGGGGATGTAGCCGCCGTGCAGGGCCACGCCGTTCATGATGGCGGCCATGCCGAATTCGCGCACGCCGTAGTTGATGTGGCGGCCGATCTTGCCGTCGATCAGCACGACTTCGCCTTCGGCGTCGAAGCGCAGCGACGGCGTGCTCTTCGTGTTGGTCAGGTTGGAGCCGGTCAGGTCGGCCGAGCCGCCCAGCAGTTCCGGCAGCGCGGCGGTGAACGATTCCAGCGCGAGCTGGCTGGCCTTGCGGCTGGCCACGGTCTCGGCCTTGTCGTGCGCGGCGGCCACGGCGTCGGCGGCGATCTCGGCGAAGTTGGCCGGCAGCTCGCCGATCATGCGGCGATGCAGTTCCCGGGCCAGCTCGGGGTGGTGGGTCTCGTAGGCGGCGAAGGCCTCGTTCCATTCGGCCTCGGCGCGGGCGCCGGCTTCCTTGGCGTTCCAGGCGGCGTAGATGTCGGCCGGCACCTCGAACGGCGGGTGGTCCCAGCCGAGCGCCTTGCGGGTCAGCGCGATCTCGTCGGCGCCCAGCGCCTCGCCGTGCGCCTTGGACGTGCCGGCGCGGTTGGGCGAACCCTTGCCGATGACCGTCTTGCAGATGATCAGCGTCGGGCGGGTGGCGCTCTTGAGCGCCTCCTCGATGGCGGCGTCGACGACCTCGATGTCGTGGCCGTCGACCTGGTCGACCACGTCCCAGCCGTAGGCCACGAAGCGGGCGCGCACGTCGTCGATGTACCAGGGGGCGACCTTGCCGTCGATCGAGATGCCGTTGTCGTCGTAGAAGGCGATCAGCTTGTTGAGCTTCCAGGCGCCGGCGAGCGCGCAGGCCTCGTGGCTGATGCCCTCCATGAGGCAGCCGTCGCCCAGGAACACGTAGGTGGCGTGGTCGACGACGTCATGGCCGGGACGGTTGAACTCGGCGGCCAGCAGCTTCTCGGCCAGCGCCATGCCCACCGCGTTGGCCAGGCCCTGGCCCAGCGGGCCGGTGGTGGTCTCCACGCCCGGCGTGACGTCGACTTCCGGGTGGCCGGCGGTCTTCGAGTGCAGCTTGCGGAAGTTCTTCAGTTCCTGGATGGGCAGGTCGTAGCCGGTCAGGTGCAGCAGCGCGTACTGCAGCATCGAGCCGTGGCCGTTGGACAGCACGAAGCGGTCGCGGTTGTGCCACAGCGGGTTGGCCGGGTTGTGGCGCAGGTGGCGGCTCCACAGCGCCACGGCGATGTCGGCCATGCCCATGGGGGCGCCCGGGTGTCCGGAGTTGGCCGCCTGGACGGCGTCCATCGCCAGCGCGCGGATGGCGTTGGCCATCAGGGTGGGCATCGGCGTGGAGACGGGGGTGGAGGCGGGAACGACGTTCGAGATCTCGGACATGGGTAGCTCTTTTTCTGGTGCGGAGGGGCGGCGGGGCAGAACTTTCGATTTTAGACGGCTGGCCCGGAATTGCACCAATACCGCAGTGACCGGCTCTTACACTGGCGCGATGAAGGCACTGATCCTGGCCGCCGGCCGCGGCGAACGCATGCGCCCGCTCACCGACCGCACGCCCAAGCCCTTGCTGCAGGTGCGCGGCAAGCGGCTGATCGAATGGCATCTCGAGGCCCTCGCGCGCGCCGGCGTGGGCGAGGTGGTCGTCAACACGGCGTGGCTGGAGGAGCAGTTCCCGGCCACGCTGGGCGACGGCGCGCGCTACGGCGTGCGCATCACGTACTCGTTCGAGGGCCGCGACCACGGCGGCGCGCTGGAGACTGCGGGCGGCATCGCCAAGGCCCTGCCGCTGCTCGGCGACGCGTTCTGGGTGGTCTCGGGCGACGTCTTCGTGCCCGGGTTCCGCTTCGCCGCCGACGACGCCCGCGACTTCGCCGCCAGCGACGCGCTGGGCCAGCTCTGGCTGGTGGCCAACGCGCCGCACCACCCGGGCGGCGACTTCGGCATCGATGCCGACGGCCTGGCCAGCCGCACCGCCGAGCCGAAACTCACCTGGGCCAGCATCGGCCTGTTCCGCGCCGAGCTGTTCCGCGACATCCCGGTGGGCACCAGGATGGCGCTGCGGCCGCGGCTGGAATACGCGATCGACCAGGGCCGGCTGCGCGCGCAGTTCTTCGACGGCGCGTGGACGGACGTCGGGACGATGGAGCGCCTGGCGTCGCTGCAGCAGCCCTGAAACGAGAAAGGCCCGGCACCGCCGGGCCTTCCTGGGCGGCGGGAGCCCCTACCGGGCCAGCGGCGCCGTGATCTCGTCGATGCGCGCGAGCACCTCCGGGGTCAGCTTGGCGACGAGGTCGGCGGCCTTCAGGTTGTCCTTGAGCTGGTTCACGCTCGAGGCGCCGGTGATGACGCTGCTGACGCGCGGGTTCTTCGCCACCCAGGCGATGGCCAGCTGCGCGGTGGTCGCGCCCAGGTCGCGCGCGATCGGCTCCAGCTGCGCCACGGCCGCGTTCTTGGCCTGGTCGGTCAGCGCATCGTGCAGGAAGCTCATGCTGGCCATCGCGCCGCGGCTGTCGCCCGGGATGCCCGCCTTGTACTTGCCGGTGAGCAGGCCCGAGGCGAGCGGGCTCCAGGTGGTCAGGCCCAGGCCGATGTCCTCGTACAGGCGCGCGAACTCCTTTTCCACCTTCTCGCGATGGAACAGGTGGTACTGCGGCTGCTCGACCACCGGCTTGTGCAGGTGGTGGCGGTCGGCGATGTCCCAGGCGGCGCGGATGTCGGCCGCCGTCCACTCGCTGGTGCCCCAGTAGAGCGCCTTGCCCTGGGTGATCATGTCGCTCATCGCGTGCACGGTCTCCTCCAGCGGCGTGTTCGGGTCGCCGCGGTGGCAGTAGACGAGGTCGAGGTGGTCCAGGCCGAAGCGCTGCAGCGAGCCGTCGATGGCCTGCATCAGGTACTTGCGGTTGAGCGTGTTCTTGCGGTTGACGACGACGGCGTCGGGCAGGCCCCAGAAGAACTTGGTCGACACGGTGTAGTTCAGGCGCGGCCACGCCAGCTTCTTCAGCGCGGCGCCCATCACCTCCTCGCTCTTGCCGCCGGCGTAGGCCTCGGCGTTGTCGAAGAAGTTGACGCCGGCGTCGTAGGCGGCGGCCATCATCTCGACGGCCGCGGCGACGTCCACCTGGTTGGCGTAGGTGACCCAGGAGCCGAGCGACAGCTCGCTCACTTGCAGGCCGGCGCGGCCCAGTCGTCGATAGTGCATTGGCGGATCTCCAATTCGCGCCCGCGTATCAACACGACGGCGGGCATCGGGCCACAATAGCATTCCCTTGCCGACCCTCGCATCCATGGTGACAACGCACGACACCCGACGAACCGCGCCGCCGCGGCTGGCCGTGATCGGCGGCGGCCCGGTGGGGCTGGCGCTGGCCCTGCTCGCGCGCCAGCGCTGCCCGGGGTGGTCGGTCAGCGTCTTCGACGCCCGCGACGCCGGCAAGGACGTCTCCGGCGACCCGCGCACGCTGGCGCTGTCGCTGGGCAGCGTGCAGATGCTCGAGCGCCTGCGCGCCTGGCCCGGCGAACGCGCCGCGCCGATCCGCCAGGTGCACGTGTCGCAGGCCCCGCCCACGCTGGCCACGCCGTTCGGCGAACCGGCGGTGCACATCCGCGCCGACGAACTGGGCGTGCCCATGTTGGGCGCGGTGCTCGCCTACGGCACGCTGCTGGCGCCGCTGCAGCAGGCCTTCCTCGACGCCTGCGCCACGCGCGAAGGCGCGCTCGGCACGTGCGAGGCCGGCCTGCACGCGCGTTTCGGCACGGCGGTGGCCGAGGTGCACACCGACGGCGACGACGCGATCGTGACGCCCGCAGGCGGCGGCGGCGAGCGCTTCGATCTGGCGGTGATCGCCGAAGGCGGCGTGTTCGCCGAGCAGGCCCGCAAGGCCGTCGCGCACGACTACCGCCAGACCGCCTGGGTGGGCACGGTCACGCTGGCGGGCGCCACGGCCGGGCTGGCGATGGAGCGCTTCACGCGCGACGGACCGCTGGCGCTGCTGCCGCTGCCGCCGTTGCCCGGGGCGGATCCGACGACCGCGCGCGCCGCGCTCGTGTGGTGCGTGGACTCGGCCGACGACCCGGTCGCGCCGCTCACCGATGCGCAGCGCCTGGCGGTGCTGGCCACGCGCCTGCCCGATGGGGTGGGCACGCCCGTGGGCATCTCCCCCCTGAAGTCGTTCGCGCTCGGGCTCAACGCCGAGGCGAGCCTGGTCCAGGGCCGCGTCGCGCGCATCGGCAACGCCGCGCAGACGCTGCACCCGGTGGCCGGCCAGGGCCTGAACCTGGGCCTGCGCGACGCCTTCCTGCTGGTCGACCGGCTGGCCGCGGGCGCCCAGGCCACCGATGCGGGCATCGCCAGCGCGCTGCGCGGACTCGCATTCGCGCGCGCGCCCGATCGCTGGAGCGTCATTGGCGCCACCGACTTCCTGGCGCGCAGCTTCACCTGGCAGGCCCCGGGGCTGGCCGCCGCGCGCGGCCTGGGCCTGGCGGCGCTGCAGGCCTTTCCCCCCTTCAAGCGCGCGTTCGCGCGCCAGATGATGTTCGGCTGGCGCTGAACACCCCACCCCTTCGAAACGGAAAGAGACGAGCCATGTTCGTGGTCGCGGGCGAAGCCCTGATGGATGTGTTCACCGGCGCGACGACGCCCACCGGCCTGCTGCTGGACGCCCGCATCGGCGGCTCGCCGCTGAACGTGGCGTTCGGCCTCGCCCGAATGGGCCAGCGCGTGGCCTTCCTGGGCGGCATCTCCAACGGCACGCTGGGCAACCGGCTGGCCGACGCGCTGCGCGCCGAGGGCGTGTCGCTGGACGCGGTGCACCGCAGCGACGCGCCCACCACGATCAGCCTGATCGGCGTCGATGCGCGCGGCGTGCCCGAGTACGCGTTCTACGGCACCGGCGCCGCCGACCGCACCCTGCCGCTCGCCGCGCTCGAGCGCATGCCCGCCGACGCCCGCGTGCTGCACGTGGGCTCTTACACGATGGTGGTGGGCGAGACCGCCGCCACGCAGCGCGCGCTCATCGAACGCGTGCACGGCCGGGCCGTGGTCAGCTACGACCCGAACCTGCGCCTGAACGTCGAGCCCGACCTCGCGGTCTGGCGCGCCACGCTCGAATGGATGCTGCCGCGCACCGACGTGCTCAAGCTGAGCGACGAGGACCTGGGCCTGCTGTACCCCGGCATCGACCCGGCCGCGTTCGCCGCCGACTGCCTGGGCAAGGGCGCCGGCCTGGTGGCGCTGACGCGCGGCGGCAAGGGCGCGTTCGCCTGGCACCCGAGCGGCGTCTGCGACGTGCCGCCGGTGCGCGTCGAGGTGGTCGACACCGTCGGCGCCGGCGACACCTTCCAGGCCGGGCTGCTGACCCGGCTGGACGAGCTCGGCGTGCTGTCGCCCGATGGCGTGCGCGGCATGGGCGCCGAGACCCTGCTCGACGCGATGCGCTTCGCCAGCGAGGCCGCGGCGATCACCTGCTCGCGGCGCGGCGCCGACCTGCCGCGGCGCGCGGAGCTGGGCATCCGCTGACCCTCGCCGCGCCCGGGCCGGCGCGCGACGCCGGACGCGCCGCCCTCACGGCCGGTCGCGGCCCTCGGGCGCGGGCGCGTACGCCGCGTGCACCAGCCGCTGTTCCTCCACCGGCGTGCGGCCGAACAGGCGCTTGAACTCGCGGCTGAACTGCGACGCGCTCTCGTAGCCGACGCGGCTGGAGGCGCGGCTGGCGCTGACGCCGTCCTGGATCATCAGCAGGCGCGCCTTGTGCAGCCGCGTAGCCTTCAGGTACTGGATGGGCGAGGTGGCCGTCACCGACTTGAAGTGCGCATGGAACGCCGCGGCGCTCAGGTGCACCTCCTGCGCCAGCGTGTCGATGTCCAGCCGCTGGTGGAAGTCGACATGGATGCGGTGCAGCGCCTTGGCGATCTGGCCGAAGTGGCCGCGCTGCGCCAGCGCCGCGCGCAGCGCGGGACCCTTGGGGCCGGTGAGCACGCGAAAGCACACCTCGCGCACCAGGCTGGCGCCGAACAGGCGCGTCTCCAGCGGCGAGCGCAGCGCGCGCAGCAGGCGCACCACCGAGTCGCCCAGCGGCGCGTCGATGGGGGCCGCGACCAGGCTCTCGGCGGCGACGCCGGCGTCGGCGGCGCCGTCCAGCGCCAGCACGAGGTCGGCGACGATGGGCAGGTCCAGCTTGACCTTGACCACCAGCAGCGGCTCGCGCGGCGTGGCGAAGCTCTCGCCTTCGAACGGCATCGGCACCGAGGCCACCATGAACCGGTTCGGCCCGTAGTCGATCACCTGGTCGCCGAAGTAGCCGCGCTTGCGGCCCTGGCAGACGACCAGCACGCTGGGCTCGTAGAGCGCCGGCGTGCGCGGCAGCGAGCGACTGGAACGGCCGAAGGAAACGCCGTCGAGCAGCGAGGCCGTCATGCCCTCGTCGGGCGCCAGTTCGGCCACCAGGGCCGTCATTTCCGCGAGGTGCGCGGCGTTCCCGGGCGCCATCGCGGCTTGTCGCAGGGCTTCGTCCATGCTCGGGACTCTAAAGGAACAGGCCAGGAATCAGAAATGGAATCGCCGCGATCGCCATGTTCCTGGAGCTTTAGGCAAGAAATCTGGAGTTTCAGGACTTCACCGGGCGCGCGCGAGTTCCTAAACTGCCTGCACCCGGCCTCGAAAGAGATCGGCGCGTGCGGCCTCCCGGCCGCCCTGCACGGCGGACCCGCGACGAGGTCCCGTGCAGCGAGACGACGCGCCCTTCCCGCCTGCGACGAGCCCGGGGCGCACCGCCCCCCGCAGGCGCCCGTCCTCCCCGGGCCGCGACGCCAAGGACGCGTCGCGCAGCGACCCCTTCGAACACCCGCCGCCCCTGGCGTGCGCCCACCCGCGCCGCCGCCGGCATGACCATCTCAACGAGGAGAAGACGATGATTCGACAGACCTGGTTCGTGACCGGCGCGGCGTCGCGCCTGGGCGCCGACATCGTCGGCCAGGCCCTGGCCGTCGGCCACCAGGTCGTGGCCACCGACCTCGATGCGCTGGGCGTGCTGCGACGCGTCGGCGCCGGGGCCGACGCGCGCCTGCTGGCGCTGCCGCTGGACGAGGTCGACGCTCGCGCGATGGCCGCAGCGGTGCGGGCCGCCGTGGCGCGCTTCGGCGGCATCGACGTGCTGGTGCACGGCGCGGCGGACTGCAGCCCGCAGGCCGAACTCGACGCGCCCGTGCCGCGGCGCGACTTCAGCGCGTCGGTGCGCGCACTGTTCACCGTGACGCGCAGCGTGCTGGAGGCGATGCGCGCGCAGGGCGCCGGCCGCATCCATCACCTGGTGCCGCCGCCCGATCGGCGGCGCGGGCCGACGCTGTTCTCGATCGCCGGCTTCTGCGAGGCGGTGGCCGCGGACGTGGCGCCGTTCGGCATCGAGGTGTCGGCCGTGCCGGCCCCCGAGGTGCACACGCTGCTGCGACGGGCATCGGGCAGCGACCGGGACGAGGTCCTCGCGCAGGCCTGAGCAAGGCCCGCCGGCGGGTCAGAGCTTGCGGTGGCGCAACGCCGGCAGTTGCAGCCGCACGGCCTCGATCCGCTCGTGCGACAGCTCGGCGAGCGCGAAGCCCTCGCCCTCGGCGCCGTCCAGCGCCAGCGACAGCACCTCGCCCCACGGGTCGATCACCACGCTGTGGCCGAAGGTGCGCCGGCCGTTCTCGTGGGTGCCGCCCTGGGCGGGCGCGACCACGTAGCACTGGTTCTCCACGGCGCGGGCGCGCAGCAGCAGCAGCCAGTGCGCCAGGCCCGTGGTGTAGGTGAACGCGGCCGGCACGAACAGCACGTCGCACGGCGGGCGCATCAGGCCGCGGTACAGCTCGGGAAACCGCAGGTCGTAGCAGATCGACAGGCCGGCGCGCCAGCCGTCGTGCTCGAACGCGACGGGCGTGTCGCCCGGCTCCAGCACGCGGGCCTCGTCGTAGGACTCCTTGCCGTTGTCGAACGCGAACAGGTGGATCTTGTCGTAGCGCGCCAGGCGCGCGCCGTCGGGGCCGTAGACGCAGCACGCGTTGCGCACGCGGCCCGGCGTGGTCGCCCGGATCGGCAGCGTGCCGCCGATCAGCGTGACCCGGTTCTGGCGCGCCGCGTCGGCCAGGAAGCGCTGGATGGGCCCGTCGCCGTCGGCCTCGGCGATGTCGAGCTTGGCGTCGTCGCGCTGCCCCATCAGGCAGAAGTACTCGGGCAGCGCCACCCACTGCGCCCCGGCCTGGGCCGCCTGGGCGATGAGGCGGCCGGCGGCGTCGAGGTTGCGGGCGACGTCGGGCGTCGAGACGGTCTGGAGGGCGGCGAACTTCGTCATGAGGGCTTCCTTGCGTTGCCCCAAGTATCCGTCGCGCGGCGCGAATCCGCGCGCTGGACGCCCGGCCGGATCGTCAGGGCGCGGGCTGGGCGAACGCGGCCGAGGCCGCCGAGGCCGCGGCGGCCGCCTCGCTGGCGCGCGCGGCCGAGGCCGCGGCCGCGGCGGCGGCCACGGCCGCCTTGTGCTCGACCTGGTCCACCTTCGGGTCGGCCCAGGTGCCGGTGACGTGCAGCTCGCGCGTGCCCGCCTCGGTGAGCGGGCTGCGCAGGAACAGCTGGGCCAGGAAGGTGCCGATGCCGATCACCGGGTTGATGGCGGCGTAGGCGAGCGAGGCTGCGCCGGCGTTGACCTCGGGCACGATGATGACGTCCAGGTCCTGCGTCTCGGCCTTCAGGTCGGCGCGGCCCGACATCAGCACCGTGGCGGTGGCGCTGCGCATGCGGAAGTCGCGCGTGGCGGCCACGCCGTGCTCGATCCCGACGTCGCCGGTGACGTTGTCGAACGCGAAGCCCTCCAGGAACAGGTCGCGGAAATCGAGCGTGAAGCGGCGTGGCAGCGACTGCAGGCTGAGCACGCCCAGCAGCCGGCCGGCGCCGGCGTCGGCCTTCAGGAACTGGCCCTCGTCGAGCTCGACGCGCAGCTTGCCGGCCAGGCTCGGGTAGTCGAGCGCGAGCGGCGAGCCCGTCCACGTGACCGCGCCGGCGAGCTTGCCCTTGCCCTTCTTGATGACCTGGCCCAGCCCCAGCCGTTCCAGGAACTTGCCCGAGTCGGCGAGCTCGAGGTCGAAATCCAGCGACACGTGGCGCGCGGGCGCGCCGCTCCAGCGGCCGCTGCCGGTCAGCCGCGCCTCCGGCGTGGTCAGCGCGAGCTTGGTCAGGCGCCAGTCGCGCGCGCCGGATTGCAACGTGGCGGCCACCTCCAGCCTGCCCAGCTTCTTCGCGTTGAGCTCGAAGTTGTCGACGACGATGTCCAGCGCGGGCACCGACGTGGTCTGCACCGCGTCGGCGGGCGGCGCGGCGGAGGCCGGCGTCGCCGGGGCGCCGGTGTCGGCGTCGATGTCGCGCGAGTCGAGCGCCAGGCGGTCCAGGCGCGCGAACAACTGCGCGCCGCGGCTGGGCGTCTCCGGCCGGTACTCGATCACGCCCTTGGTCTGGTCGGAGGCGATGCTGGAGCGCCAGACCTCGTCGCCCGCGGCCGTCACCTGCGCCAGCATCACGTCCACGTTGGCCAGGTGGCGTCCGCCGATGAACAGGTCGGGCGTCTTCAGGGCGGCGGCCGTCGGCACGTAGCTGATGCCCATCCCGGCGTCCGCGCTGCCGGTCGCCGGCGCGGCGCCGGCGGACAGCCCGCGCCAGAACGCGAGCCAGGCGTCGCCGTTGAACGACGGCCCGCGCAGCAGCAGCATGCCGCCCGGCTGCGCCGGCGGCAGCGGCGCGCCGACGGCGTAGGCGGCGCGCAGCGGGCGCGGGGTGTCGCCGGAGCGGTCGCGCAGCACCTCGGCCAGCAGCACCGGGCCTTGCGCGTGCGCGAGCTCCACGCGCAGCGTGTCGCGCGGCCGGCCCTCGTCGAACGAGACCGTGGTGGACACGCTCAGCGGCCACGCGGCCTCGGCCGGCTTGTTCAGCGGCGCGGGCAGCGCCAGGCCCAGGCCGGTCAGCGGGCTGGTCAGCGCGAACTCGGTCTGGCCGCGGGCCACGCCGATGGTGAGCTTGTAGTTCGACTGGCCGCTGACGCGCGAGGCCAGGCGCGCCAGCACCGGCTCGTCGGCCACCTTGCGCAGGCCGTCGGCACTGATGGTGCCCAGGGCGGTGAAGCGCAGGTTGCCGTCGGCCTGGGTGCCGCCGTCGAAGGTCGTGTCGCCGCCCAGCGCGTGCGCGTGGCCGCCGCTGACCGTGACGCCCTTCTCGGTGAACGCGATGCGCGCATGCGCGTCGGCCAGCGGCGGGGCGCCGGCCACCAGGCGCACGTCGTTGCCGGCCAGCGTGAGCGCGCCGTTGACCGTGGCCTCGCCGCCGCCGCGGTACAGCGGGACGTCGAGCGCCAGCTCGAGCTCGGCGTTGCCGGTGGCGGTGGTCGCGGCCAGGCCGTTGTGCAGCCAGCCGCCCACCGGCGACTGCGCGACGTAGCGCAGGAAATCGGTCATCGGGCCGGCGACCTGGCCGCGCAGTGCCAGCGTCTGCTGCTCGTAGAGCGACTTGATGCCGCCGTTGACGTCGTGCAGCACCAGCTCGCCCATGCGGCCGCTGGCACCATGGATCTCCAGCGCGCCGCGATCGAGCACGATCTGGCCGGCCACCTGCGTGAACGCCGGCCACTGCGACGGCGCGCGCGTGCCGTCGTCGGCCAGCGCGCCCGGCACGTAGTCGAGGTCGACGCCGCGCACGCGGCCGTCGATGCGGAAGTCGCCGTCGTGCAGGCGCTGGTACGGGAAGGCCGCCAGGTCGCCGCGCACGTTGAAGCGCACGTTGTCCATCTCGCCGCTGGAGAAGGCGGCGGCCAGGTAGTGGCGCGTGTCGTTCAGGCCCTGCTGGGGCAGGTAGCGCGCGAGCCGGGCGGCGCGGGCGTGGACCAGCGTGCCCTTCAGGTCGATCTCGCCCGGAAAGCGGCGCCCGCGGCCGAACGCGGTGGCGGCGGCGGGCGACGCCGCGGCCGACGCACCGGGCACGGCGCCCGGGCCGGTGCGCCAGCGCAGCTGCAGCTCGCCTTCGGCGTCGGCGTTGGCGAAGCGGACGTCGTCGAACGCGACCGCCAGCGTCGGCGGCCGGGTGGTGTCGCGCGCCCGGTCGATGGTCCACGACGCGACCGCGCTGAAGCGGTCGAACGGGATCACCGGCTCCTCGAACACGCCGGGCAGCTCGATGCTGCCGCCGTCCAGCGACAGGCGCGCCGCGCCGCCCTTCTCGTTCGCGTCGACGCGCACGCTCGCGTTGCGCCAGCCGGGGCGGCCGTTGATCGCGCCCTCGGGAATGGCGCCGGCGGCCATCGAGAATCCGGTCACCGAGGCGCCCACGCGGTACAGCGCGGGGTCGGCGAACGGTCCGGTCCAGACGGCGTCGAGCTGGCTCACCAGGCCCTCGGGCTGGTAGTCGGCGAGCCACTTCCGAGCGAGCGGGGGCAGCGGGAGCGCGGCGGCGAGGCGGCGCATCAGGGCCAGGTCGAGATGGTCGGCCGACAGCGTGCCGCCGGTGATCGGCGCCAGGTCGTCCCAGGGCACGGTGCCCGAGGACGTCGACGCCGCGGCCGCCGGCGGCGGCCGCCCCGCGGCCTCGGCGATGGCCTGGTCGCGGTGCCGGCTGACGAAGGCGCGGCGCCCCATCCTGACGACCACGCTGCGCTGCGCCTGCTGCCACGACAGCCGCACGTCGCCCGCGGGCCAGACGATGCCGGCCGCGGTCTCGAAGCCGAAGTGCTCGGCCGACAGCGCGACGCCGGCGGGGTCGCGGCTGGCGCTCAGGCGCCCGCCGGCGCGCGCGATCGCCAGGGGCTCGACATCGGGCGACAGGCGCACGCCCACACCACTGAGCTGCACGTCGGCGGTGGCCGAGCGCCAGTGGTTGTTCTGGAAGTCGAGCCACAGGCGCAGCGAGCCCTGGCCGCCGGCGAGCTCGAACGGGAGATCGACGTGGCGCCTGAGCTGGGCGACGTCGCCGCGCGGCAGGTCGGCGTAGACGGTGCCGGTCCAGCGCCGCCAGTCGCCGGGGTAGGAGAACAGCGGCTGGCGGCAGCGTGCGCGCAGCGTCAGGCGGTCGCCCCAGTCGGCCGGCGGCGTGGCGTCGAGGCGCATGTCGTGCGAGCGCAGGCCGTTGCGCATCACGATGTCGACGTCGGTGAGCTCCAGCGCGGGCGCGTCGCGCTGCTCGTCGATCCAGCGCACGGCGCCGCGGCGCAGCACGATCTCGTCCTGGCTGAAGAACCAGTCGAGCGTGGCGGCCTCGTCGGCGCTGGAGACCGTGGCGCGCGCGGCCAGGTCGAGCCCGCCCACGTGCAGGTGGCCGGCGCGGTCGCGCCGCACCAGCAGGCGCGCGTCCTCGACATAGAGCTGGGCCAGGCGCGGCGACAGCACCAGCAGCGAGCGCGAGGACAGCGCGGCCGACACGCGCGGCAGCCGCAGCGCCTCGGCGCCGGCGGCGTCGCGCAAGACCACGTCGCGCAGGTCGAGGACGGGGATCCAGCCGGACGAGCGTACGCTGATGCGACCGATGCGCACCGGAACCCCTACCGCCCGACTGGCATGGCGCTCGATCTCGGGGCGCCAATCCTCGATGTGCGGCAGAATCCCCCACTGAAGAGTCAGCCACGCGAGCACGAGCAGGCACAGCAAGGACAGGCCGCTGTACACGGCGGCTTTCCAGGCCAGTTGGAGCCCGCGCCGCCACGGCATGAAGCGCAGCCGACTGACGACTGGTTCGAAAAATGCGCTCAGTTGCAATCTCATGAAAAGTTCGGCACGGGGTGGCAGCGCCCCAGACCACAGTGTAGGTGGGCAAGACAGGCGCCAATCCGGGCGACAGGGGGGCATTGTTGCCCCGCGCGACCGGGAACTTCTCGTAACACGCGGCGCCTCGGCGCCGCCGCGTCCGTGAACGCGCCCGAGACGCCGCTGCCCCTGGGCAAGGCCCAGGCCGCCTACAGCCGCTTCGTGCAGCGGGTGCGCCGGCGCCACGCCGACATGCTCGACCGGCTGCCGCCCGGCCTGCCCGATTTCGCCGTCGTCACCGCGCTGATCGCCTCGCTCGAGGCCGACGGCCTGCCGGTGATGCGCGCATTGCGCATCACCCGCCAGCTGGTGCTGGAGCGCCTGGCGGTGCTCGACATCGAGCAGGGGGCCGACCAGGCCGACATCACCGCGTCCATGACCCACCTGGCCGAGGCCACGCTGGAGCGCGCGCATGCCCAGGCGCTGGCCGACATCGACCCGCGCTGGGGCGTGCCGCGCAACGCCGCCGGCCAGAAGGTGGAGTTCTGGATCATCGGCATGGGCAAGCTCGGCGCGCGCGAGCTCAACGTGTCCTCCGACATCGACCTGATCTACGTCTACGAGGAAGACGCGCTCACCGACGGCGAGAAGCCGGTCAGCGCGCAGGAATACTTCGGCCAGGTGGCGCGCCGCATGTACGCGCTGATCGGCGACGTGACGGACGACGGCTTCGTGTTCCGCGTCGACCTCGCGCTGAGGCCCAACGGCAACTCGGGCCCGCCGGTGGTGAGCCTGGCGATGCTGGAGGAGTACTTCCTGGTCCAGGGCCGCGAGTGGGAGCGCTTCGCGTGGCTCAAGAGCCGCGTCGTCGCGCCGCGCGCCGCGGTCACCAGCGGCCGCGCCCTGGCGCTGCGTTCGCTGGTGACGCCGTTCGTCTACCGCCGCTACCTCGACTACGGGGTGTTCGAGGGCCTGCGTACGCTGCACCACAAGATCCGCGAGGAAGCGCAGCGCCGTGCCGCCGGCCGCCCGGAACGGGCCAACGACGTCAAGC
This sequence comes from uncultured Vitreoscilla sp., assembly GCA_964418745.1. GTDB lineage: Bacteria > Pseudomonadota > Gammaproteobacteria > Burkholderiales > Burkholderiaceae_C > Scleromatobacter. Next base: position 9,724 of record CAYQMX010000035.1, on the reverse strand, counting down.
TGTCGCGCGGCGGCATCCGCGAGATCGAGTTCATCGTGCAGCTGCTGCTGGTGGTGCGCGGCGGCCAGTTCCCCGAGATCCGCACGCGCTCCACGCTGAAGGCCCTGGAGCGCCTCGGGGCCACCGGCCTGATGAAGGCCGAGACAGCGGCGCGGCTGCGCGACGCCTACGTGTTCCTGCGCCGCATCGAGCACCGCATCCAGTTCCTCGACGACCAGCAGACCCACCTGCTGCCCACCGCCGACACCGACCTGGGCTGGATCGCCGCCACGCTGGGGCTGTCTTGCGGCAAGAACGCCTGCGAGCTGCTCGATCGCCTGGGCCAGACGCGCGAGTTCGTGTCCACCGAGTTCGACACGCTGCTGCACGACGGCCGCGCGCCGCCGCCGCGCAACGGCGGCTGCCGCGGTGGCAGCTGCGGCGCGCCGCCGGCGCAGCTCGACAGCGAGGGCTGGCTCGACCGCCTGCCCGCCGAGCTGGGCGAGCGCGTGCGCCTGTTCGCCGCCAACCCGCGGGTACAGACCATGCGCGAGGAGAGCCGGCTGCGCATCGCCAAGCTGGTGCAGCGCGCGGTCGAGGAGATCCGCTCGGGCAACTGCACGGTGGTGGCGGCCATCCGCTTCGTCGACTGGATCGAGCCGCTGCTGCGTCGCGAGAGCTACCTGGCGCTGCTGGTGGAGCGCCCGAACGTGCAGCGGCGCCTGCTGCGCCTGCTGGGCCTGGCGCGCTGGCCGGTGCGCTACCTGATGCTGCACCCCGGCGTCATCGACGAGCTGGCAGACGAGCGCACGATGATCGAGCGCTTCGATCCGGCCGCGCTCGCCGCCGAGCTGGAGGACCGCCACGCGGCCTGGACGCGTTCCGGCGAGGCCGACGAGGGCGCGCTGCTCGACACGCTGCGCCGCGCGCACCATGCCGAGGTCTTCCGCACGCTGGTGCGCGACGTCGAGGGTCGCATCACGGTCGAGGCGGTGGCCGACGAGCTGTCCGCGCTGGCCGACACCATCCTCGAGCGCAGCCTGCGCTGGGCCTGGGGCCACCTGAAGCAGCGCCACCGCGAGACCCCGCGCCTGGCCGTGATCGCCTACGGCAAGCTGGGCGGCAAGGAGCTGGGCTACGGCAGCGACCTGGACGTGGTCTTCCTCTACGACGACGCCGGCGAGCCCGACCCGTACCGCGCCCAGGAGGTCTACGCCGCGTTCGTGCGCAAGCTGATCACCTGGCTGACGCTGCGCACCGCCGCCGGCGAGCTGTTCGACATCGACACCGCCCTGCGGCCCAACGGCAACTCCGGGCTGCTGGTGACCTCCATCGAATCGTTCGAGCGCTACCAGCGCGGACGCGGCAGCAACACCGCGTGGACGTGGGAGCACCAGGCCATCACCCGCGCGCGCTTCTGCGCCGGCGACGCCGAGCTGGGCCAGCGCTTCGAGGCCACGCGCCGCGCCGTGATCGAGGCCGCGCGCGACGCCGAGGCGCTGCGCCAGGAAATCGCCACGATGCGCCAGAAGGTGCGCGACGCGCATCCGCAGCGCGACGGGCGCATCGATCCCAAGCACTGCGAAGGCGGGCTGATGGACATCGAGTTCGCGGTGCAGTACCTCGTGCTCGCGCACGGGCGCACGCATCCCGGGCTGCAGGACAACCTGGGCAACATCGCGCTGCTCAAGCGCGCCGAGGACGTCCGCCTGCTGCACGAGGGCATCGGCAGCGCCGCGGCCGACGCCTACCGCGAGCTGCGCCGGGCGCAGCACCGGGCGCGCCTGGACGAACAGCCCACGCTGTTTCCCGAAGAGACGCTGGCGCCGGAACGCGCCGCGGGGCGCGCGCTGTGGCGCGCCGTGTTCGGTCCCGGCGCGTGAGGCGGCTGCTGCGGATGGCCGGCATGGCCTGGGTCATGCTGGCCGCGCTGCTGGGCACGGCGGCCATCGTCGTCACGGCCATCGCGGCCGAGGCCGGCGCCCCACTGGCCGCGGCGCCGCTGGCGACCGCGCTGGACTGGCAGCCGGCCCTGGGCCTGGGCGCGCCGTGGCGCCTTTGGAGCTGCGCCTGGGTGCACTGGAGCGCCGCGCACCTGGCCGTCAACCTGCTGGGCGCGATCGTCGTCGCCTTCGTCGGCTGGCGCGCCCGGCTGCCGCCCGCGGCAGCCTGCGCCTGGTTCATCGCCTGGCCGCTCACCCAGCTGCCGATGGCCGCGCTCGGCGCCGAGCGGCTCGGCGCCGTGCTGCCGCACTACGGCGGGCTGTCGGGCGTGCTGCACGCCGGCGCGGTGATCCTGGGGCTGTCGCTCGCGTGGCCGCGCGACGGCGCGCGCAGGCCCGGGCCCGTCGCGCCCATGCGCCGGGACACCGGCTTCGTGGCCACCCGCAGCTCGGCCATCGAACCCTCGCGGATCACCGAAGGGCCGTGGGCGATGACCGAAGTGGGCACCACCACGGCGATGCCGCTGTCGACGCTGGACCAGCCGCCGGCCGTCGCCGAGGATGCGCCTTCGCTGCGCGCACGCTGGATCGGCGTGGCGATCGTCGCCGGCACGCTGGCCAAGGTCGCCTCCGAGGCGCCGTGGAACCTGGCGCCGCGGCCCAGCGCGGCGCTGGGCATCGCGGTGGCGCCCCTCGCGCACGCCTGCGGCGTGGCGGCCGGCCTGCTGGCCTGGGGCGGGCTGCGCGCGCTCGGCCGCCGGCCACGCTGAGGTCGTACCGCGGCCGGGCCGAGGCTGCGCCGAAATCGCGTTGCAGCAGCCTCCAGCGTCGCCGCGCTGCGATGGCCGGGGGCGCCGCGCGAAGCCTGTCGCCGACGCGGCACGACGCCCGCGGCGCCGGGCCTACACTGCGCGCAGCCGCCGGCGCGAGGCCGGCCGGCAGCCCTGCAAACACGAGGTTGGCTCATGATCACGCTCTGCGGTTTCACGCTCTCGAACTACTACAACAAGGTCAAGATGGTGCTGCTCGAGAAGGGCATCCCCTTCACCGAGGAGCGCTGCACGACGGGCGCGGCCGACGAGGCGACGCTCATGAGCTCGCCACTGGGCAAGGTGCCCTTCATCCGCACCGAGCAGGGCGCGCTGTGCGAGAGCGCGGTGATCGCCGAGTACCTGGAGGCGCTGCAACCCGAACCGCGCCTGCTGCCCGCCGACCTCTGGGAACAGGCCAAGGTGCGCGAGCTCGTCACGTTCGTCGAACTGCACCTGGAACTGGTGGTGCGCGAGCTCTACCCCGAGGCCTTCTTCGGCGGCAAGGTGAGCGACGCCAACAAGCAGCGCATCGACAAGCTGCTCACCCGCAACATCGCGGCTTTCAAGCGCCTGGCGAAGTTCGGCCCCTACCTGGCCGGCCCGGACTTCACGCTCGCCGACTGCGCCGCCTACGTCAGCCTGCCGCTGGTGGCGATGGGCACCAAGGTGATCTACGGCACCGACGCCCTGCAGGCCGCCGGCATCGACTGGAAGAGCTACATCAGGCTGATCGAGCAGCGCCCCAGCGCGCAGAAGGTGACGGCGGATCGCAAGGCGGACCAGGCGGCTTCGATCGCGCAGCGCGCGGCGAACGCGGCATCGACCTGAGCGGCACGGCTCAGCGATCCATGGGCGGCAGCGCGATGCCTTTGTCCGTGAGGAAGCGCCAGACCTTGAGCTTGTAGGGGTAGAGCGGCGAGTCGCGGGCGGGGTACCGGCCCTTGAACGCCAGGCTCAGCGGCTGCCGGGATTGGCCGTGCTCGTAGTCGACCCGGACGCCGAGCTCGATCAGGGCCCAGACCATGTCCCAGTCCTGGGCCATCGCGACGCCGGTGATCAACGGGTCACCCGTCCTGTCGAGGATGTCCAGGTTGGCGCCGAGCTCCTTCATCAGCTTCAGGTCGGCCACATCGCGGTCGTAGATGAATCGCATGAGTACCGGATCGCCGTCGGGTTGGCGCGTGTCGGGACGCCCGCCAGCCTTGAAGATGGCCAGCATGATGTCCCGACCGGCGGGCTTCGCCAGGTAGCTCTTGACGGCCAGGCTGACCGGGCCGTTGCCGTCCTGCGCCAGCGCATTGGGCAGCGCACCCGCCTTCAGCAAGGCCTGGACGGCGCGCGGGCTCTGCGCGTCGACCGCCACCATCAGGGGCGTGATGTCGAGCTTGCCCGTGGCGTTGACCGAGGCGCCGTGGCCGAGCGCGGTGGAGATCGCCGCCACGTCGTCCGCCCGGATGGCGATCTCGAGCGCGGCCTGGGGCCCGGAAGTGAAGAACGGGTGGGAAGGCGTCATGGCGAAGCCGGTGGAATGGATGAACCAGCCGATGGCCGCGGCGAGACACGCCGTGGCACCGGCCCGGATGCGGTGGCGCGCGGCGTTCATCCGCACGCCTTCATGAAGTCCTGCATCTGCCGGCGATCCGCGTTCACGTCACGCTCCATCGCGGCGAGCACGACCTGCATCTTGTGCTGGTTGAGCTTGCCCAGGTTGGGCTGGTCGTTGTCGGCGTGGAGGAGGTTGCCGATCCAGGTGGCGCTGTCAGCGACCGTCTCCTTGCTGGCGGCGCGGACCGGCGGGAATCCGGCGACCGTGCCACCGGTGTCGTAGGTGGCCTGCATGCTGTCGATGTGCTCGTCGAGTTCCCCCATGTAGGCGGCTCTTTGCGCGGCGAACGCCGGGTCGGTCCGGCCCCGTGTGGCCGGATTCGCGGTCTTGATGGCGATCGGCGCCAGGAAGCTGCCCTGGCCCGCCAGCTCGGTGCGGAGGAAGCGGGCGTTGATGATGTTCTGTCCGGGGTCGGTCGTGTCGTTCATGAACGTGAGGAAGTCGCCTTCGGAACTGAAGAGCCGGGTCCGGGCCGTGAGGCTGTCGAAGTCGGACGACGCGGTGCGGGCCAGCGAGGCCTCGGCCAGTCCGGCCGAATTGAAGACGCGAACCTGGGACAGGACGCTCATCAGGCCGCCCTCCTGGGCCAGGCCGCCACCTTTCGAATAGCCGGCGATGTCGAAGACCCGGTCGTTGGCGGCCAGGCGGGATGTGAGCTTGCGCATGGCCTTGTACTGCGGCGTGTCGACCCCGAGACCGTTGCGGATGTTCGCCTGCCAGTCGGCCAGGCTGTCGGGCTGGGTGTCGCGCGGCACCAGGATCAGCTTGCCCGTGCCTTCGTCCCGGTAGAGCGCCGCCCGGAAGCCGCTGGTGTCGTCGCGCAGGTCGCCGTCCGCGATCGTGCCGGGCTTGAGCCCCAGCGCGGCATTGAGCCGGTCCGCCCGCACCGGCAACCGCGTCAGGCACGGCTTGGTCGATGGCTCGTCGCCCGGTTTGTCGCCCAGTTCGTTGAGGTCGGCGGCCGCGCGCGCCGACGGCAGGGCCTCGCGGTAGCGGTCGAAGCGCTGGACGACCGGCCCGAGCCCCCGGGCCCGCTGGGCACAGTCGCTGTTGAACCGGCCGCTGGGCGCGGCCTGTGCGGCGGCCGGGGCCAGGGCCGCGGTGGCCGGACCGCGGCGGCCTGTCGTGAGGGCCACGATGCGCGCGCCGCTCGCCTGCGACAACTGGCCGTCCCGGGCATGCGCCCCCTGGCAGCAGGCCACGCAAGGGGCCTGCGCGGTGGCCGACGACGAGCGCGAGAAGCAGCCCATGTCAGCCCTCCGCGCCCGGGCGGGTGAGGTCGGGCACGTCGAACGCGGCGTAGCGCAGCAGCCCGCGCTCCGAGAGGAACAGCTTCATGCGGTGCTCGGGCTGCGCGGACTGGCGCACGGCCTCGGCGGCGCGGGTGGCGTCCACGCCCTGCGCGGCGCAACCGAGCAGGAAGCACATGAACAGCGCGGCGTCGTGCTCGGAGGCGTCGCGCAGCGTGGGCCAGTGCGGCGCCCACAGCGCGGTGCGCAGCGTGGTGTCGAGCGCGGCCTGGCGGAAGGCGGTGTCGGGGGTCTGGTCGCGGATGAACTGGGCCACGCGCGAGAAGAAGTGGGCCTGGGTGATCGCGGCCATCTGGGCGGTATCGAAGTGCAGCATGACGACGGACGGGTGGAAGTCGGATGGCGTCCATGTTGCCGTCGGCGGGCGAAAACACCGGGCTGCATTCGGCGCGGTTTCGACCTCGATTGCCGCGCGCGGCCGGCCCGGCGCGCCGCGACCGGCCGCCCCTGGGCGCCCTCCTCCTCCCGCGCCCAGGGGCGGCGGCCGTGCAAGGACTTGACGGCTTGTTTATCATGGTCGGTTGCCCGCCGCTTGCCATGCCATCCTCCAAGACTCCCGCCCCCGCCCCGAAGAAGCCCCGCGCCACCGCGCCTGCCGGGGCGGCCGCCCCGGCGCAGGTAGAGGAAGCGACCGGCCGCCATCTCGCCCGCGCGGTGCGCGCGCCCCGCGTGCCGGCGCCGGTCGAGCCCGTGATCCGCGTCCCGCGCCCGGACGCCCACGCCATCCGCGTGCGCGGCGCGCGCACGCACAACCTGAAGAACATCGACCTCGACATCCCCAAGCACGCGCTGGTGGTGATCACCGGGCTGTCGGGTTCCGGCAAGTCGAGCCTGGCGTTCGACACGCTGTACGCCGAGGGCCAGCGCCGCTACGTGGAGAGCCTGTCGGCCTACGCGCGCCAGTTCCTTCAGCTGATGGACAAGCCCGACGTCGACGTGATCGAAGGCCTGGCGCCGGCGATCTCCATCGAGCAGAAGGCCACCAGCCACAACCCGCGCTCGACGGTGGGCACGGTCACCGAGATCCACGACTACCTGCGCCTGCTGTTCGCGCGGGCTGGCACGCCTTACTGCCCCGACCACGACCTGCCGCTGGCGGCCACGCCCGTCGCGCAGATGGTGGACAACGTGCTCGCGCTGCCCGAGGAGACGAAGCTGATGGTGCTCGCGCCCGTGGTGCGCGACCGCAAGGGCGAGTTCATCGAGCTGTTCGCCGACATGCAGGCCCAGGGCTACGTGCGCTTTCGCGTCGACGGCCAGATCGTCGAGGCGAGCGACCTGCCGGCGCTCAAGAAGACCGAGAAGCACGACATCGACATCGTCATCGACCGGCTGAAGACGCGCGACGACGCGCGCCAGCGCCTGGCCGAGAGCTTCGAGGCCGCGCTGCGCATCGCCGACGGCCGCGCGCTCGCGCTCGAGATGGACTCCGGCACCGAGCACCTGTACTCGGCCAAGTTCGCCTGCCCGATCTGCAGCTACTCGCTGCCCGAGCTCGAGCCGCGCCTGTTCTCGTTCAATTCGCCGGTGGGCGCCTGCCCGGGCTGCGACGGCCTGGGCCAGGTCATCGCGTTCGATCCCGACCGCGTGGTCGCCTTCCCCACTCTGAGCCTGGCCGCCGGCGCGGTCAAGGGCTGGGACCGACGCAACGGCTACACCTTCTCGATGCTCGAGAGCGTGGCCGAGCACTTCGGCTTCGACGTCGACGCTCCGTTCGAATCGCTGCCCGACAAGGCGCGCGAGGTGCTGCTCAACGGCTCCGGCGAGGAGGCGATCGAGTTCACCTACCAGTCCGAGAGCGGCGGCAAGACCAAGAAGCAGACCACCGTCAAGCGCGCGCACCCGTTCGAGGGCATCCTGCCGAACTTCGAGCGCCGCTTCCGCGAGACCGATTCGGCCGCCGTGCGCGAAGATCTCGCGCGCTACCAGGCGGCGCGGCCCTGCCCCGCCTGCCACGGCACGCGGCTGCGCCGCGAGGCCCGCAACGTGTTCCTGGTGGGCACTGGCGCCGACCCGGCGCAGCAGCGCAAGCCCATCTTCGAGATCGAGCACTCGACGCTGTCGGACTGCCTGGCCTACTTCGAGCAGCTGCACCTGGAGGGCGCGCGCGCCGACATCGCCGACAAGGTGGTGCGCGAGATCCGCAGCCGCCTCACGTTCCTGAACAACGTGGGCCTGAACTACCTCAGCCTCGATCGCAGCGCCGACACGCTGTCCGGCGGCGAGGCCCAGCGCATCCGGCTCGCGTCGCAGATCGGCTCCGGCCTGACCGGCGTCATGTACGTGCTCGACGAGCCGTCGATCGGCCTGCACCAGCGCGACAACGACCGCCTGATCGCCACGCTGCGCCACCTGCGCGACCTCGGCAACTCGGTGCTGGTGGTCGAGCACGACGAGGACATGATCCGCGCGTCCGAGTTCTGCATCGACATGGGCCCGGGCGCCGGGCGCCACGGCGGCCAGGTGATCGCCCAGGGCACGCCCGACGAGGTCGCCGCCAATCCCGACTCGCTCACCGGCAAGTACCTGTCGCGCGTGCTGAGCATCCCCATTCCCGCGCGCCGCCACCCGTGGCGCCAGGAGCCGGCCGACGGCGACCCGCAGAACGCGGCGCGCCTGCGGCTGCGCGGGGCGCGCGGCAACAACCTGAAGAACGTGACGGTGGACATCCCGGTGGGCCTGTTCACCTGCGTGACCGGCGTCTCGGGTTCGGGGAAGTCCACGCTGGTCAACGACACGCTCTACGCCGCCGTCGCCCGCGAGCTCTACGGCAGCCACGCCGAGGCCGCGCCGCACGACGCGCTCGAGGGCCTGGAGGCGTTCGACAAGGTCATCAACGTGGACCAGAGCCCGATCGGCCGCACGCCGCGCTCCAACCCGGCCACCTACACGGGCCTGTTCACGCCCATCCGCGAGATGTTCGCCGAGGTGCCGGCGGCGCGCGAGCGCGGCTACGGGCCGGGCCGCTTCAGCTTCAACGTGTCGGGCGGCCGCTGCGAGAGCTGCCAGGGCGACGGCGTGCTGAAGGTGGAGATGCACTTCCTGCCCGACGTCTACGTGCCGTGCGACATCTGCCACGGCAAGCGCTACAACCGCGAGACGCTGGAGGTGCTCTACAAGGGCAAGCACATCGCCCAGGTGCTGGAGCTGACGGTGGAGGACGCGCTGGAGTTCTTCAACGCCGTGCCCAACATCGCCCGCAAGCTGCAGACGCTGCTGGACGTCGGCCTGGGCTACATCACGCTGGGCCAGAGCGCGACGACGCTGTCGGGCGGCGAGGCCCAGCGGGTGAAGCTGGCGCTGGAGCTGAGCAAGCGCGACACCGGCCGCACGCTCTACATCCTCGACGAGCCCACCACGGGTCTGCACTTCGCCGACATCCAGCTGCTGCTGACCGTGCTGCACCAGCTGCGCGACGCCGGCAACACCATCGTCGTGATCGAGCACAACCTGGACGTCATCAAGACGGCCGACTGGGTGATCGACATGGGCCCCGAAGGCGGCGCCGGCGGCGGCCGCGTGGTGGTGGAAGGCACGCCCGAGGACGTGGCGGCCTGCGCCGAGAGCCACACCGGGCTCTACCTGGATCGCCTGCTGAGCGAGTGATCGGCGGCGTGGGGCGGCTCAGCCGGCGCTGACCACGCGGTCGCGCCCGGCGTCCTTGGCCTGGCGCAGCGCATCCTGCGCGCGCTCCAGCAGCCTTTGCGGCGCCTCGCCGGCATGGCCCCCGGCCAGGCCCACCGACAGCGTGACGCGCTCCCCCTCGTCCTGGTCCGGGCGGCGGATGCGCGCGCTGCCGATGTGCGCGCGCAGGCGTTCGGCGAGCGCCAGCGCACCGGGGGCGTCCAGCTCGGGCACCAGCAGCGCGAAGGCCTCGCCGCCCACGCGCGCGAGCGTGGCGCCCGCGGGCGCGAGCGGGCGCATGGCCTCGGCCACGGCCTTGAGCACCTGGTCGCCGAAGCCGTGCCCCCAGGCGTCGTTGATGCGCCGGAAGTGGTCGATGTCGGATACGAGCAGCCACGGGCCGCGCGCCGTGGCCGCCGCCGCGGGCGGCGCGGCGCCCGGCGCCCGGCG
>CAYQMX010000034.1:7775-61987 GCA_964418745.1 uncultured Vitreoscilla sp. | reverse complement strand
GAACCGCCCGAGCTAGAAATAGCTCGGGCGTTTTGCTTTGGACGATCGAATTTCATCGCCGCCGCCGCCGCCGCCGCCGCCGCCGTTCGGCAGACGGCGAAGCAGGCCGTGTCGCGTGCCCTGGCAACCAGGCGCGACGGCGTGCCGGAGAATGCCGTCAGCTCTCGCGACGCTCTGCGGACAGATCCATCGCGAATGCGAGCACGTGGCCGTCCATGTCGAGCGAGTACGCCGCCGAGTGCCCCCAATTGCGCGGCAGGAATGGGCTGAGTTCGATCGCCCCGGCCGCGATGGCCCGCCGGTGGAAGGCAGCCGGATCGCGTACCACCAGGTAGAGTTCTGCCCGGGGTATCCCCCGCCCGCTGGTCGGATCCGGCAACACCGCTCCGAGCAAGGCGCGAATGCCCGCTTCCGGCATCAGCCCGAGAACGCCGCCACCCGGCAGCGAGAACTCGCTCATCCCGGGAGCGTCGAGTCGTGGATCGCTGCCGAGAACGCTGCGATAGAACGCCGTACTGCGCTGCTGGTCGGCAACGTAGAGAATGAAATGCGACGCATCCGCCATGCCTGGCCTCGATCTCACGCGCATGCGCCGGGCATTCGAGCGATCACCCGCGCAGGTCGCTCGCAGGCTTGCCGCGCGCATGCCGTTCTGCCAGCGTCTGCGGGCCGCATGCCAGCGTGAAGAAGTCGTAGCTGTCCGCCGCGCCTCGGCCCTGCGGGGGGCGCAGGTACTGCAGATGCATCTCGCGGCGATCGCGGCGCATCGCGGCGAACTGCATCGCGCCGGGGGCAGGCTTGAACGGCGGCGACGCCTGGTAGCCCTTGAGTGAAGCCGGCTGCGGCCACGGCGGCGCCTGCCAGAACGCGGCCCGATCGGAGGACGACGAATAGTCGTGCCAGGTCAGCATGGGCGTCTCGGCCAGCGCCTCGAGCTCGTTGCGGAAGCGCCGGGCCTCCGGCCATTCTGCCGCGATCGGGATGCACTGGCCGAGGGTGACCAGCGCCAGCGTCGTGCCCTTGTTCGTGCGCCTGCTGTCGACGACATCCGCCAGCCGGGGCATGGCCCGTGCGAGCACGCTCGCCGCCATGACGCTTCCCGAGCTGTAGCCGATGACCATGATCTCCCTCAGCGCAGCGGCCCCGGGCTGGCGCATCCGCGCCTCTACCGCCTCGACCAGCCGCGCCGCCATCTCGTCGATCCGGGCGTCGAGCGCGGGCACCTCGCCGATGGCCTGCTGGCGCATGAACGCGACCAATCGCAGCAGCCATTCGCAGTCGACCCAGTTGGCCAGCAGTCGCCAGGCCAGCAGGCCTGCGAAGGCGCCGGCCGCAGCCGAGGCCGGACCGGAGAGCCAGCCGGTCAGTGCCAGGAGCCCGCCGACGACCAGCGCGCCACCGGCCAGCGACACGGTGCACACGAGAAGCGGGAACATCGCGAGCCAGAACGCACCCGGCGCCGCGCGCCAGATGCGCCGCAACACGCCAGAACGCAGACCGCCCACATAGACGTTCCAGTAGTCGCGGGCCAGCGTCGCCGGCATCCGCCGCCAATGCTGGCGCACGATGTCGTCCCAGCGCATGAAATGAACCCGCGTGCGCATGGTGACCGGCCGACCGCCGAGGGCGGACGACGCGCCACGCCACAGCGCGGTCCAGACCGAAGCCCAGCGCCCGATGCGGTGGCGCTTGCCCAGCGCCAGCGTCTCGTCATGAGCGGCATTGCGCTGCGCAATGCCATTGCGGAACAACCGGTGGTAGAACGTCGCGCTCTTCGGATCGAAGCCGCTGAAGAAGAACACGAGGCGGTCCGGCGCATCGGACTGCATGCGCAACTCGACCGGCGGCGCCATGGGCGGTGCTGGCGCCAGCGTGTCGATGAAGTCCTCGCCGGGGACTGTCGTGTCGTCGGGTTGGGCCATGTCGCGCACGCTATTGCGCCTGCGGCCGCACGGCCAGCCGGTCCTCGCGTGCGACCAGCACGCCGTCGTCGACGAGCCGCCGCACATGGCCGGCGGCCCAGCGCGCCGCGGCCGCCTCGTCCAGCCCATCGCGCTGGACGACAGCGCGATAGATCGGTGTGCGGCACATCCAGGCCACGAGCTCGTCCAGGCCGGCCTCGCGAACCTCGAGCAGGTGGAACATCAGCAGCGCGCGCGCGGCGTGCTGGGCGTGGCGCTCCGGTTGGCGCTCGAACGCCGCGATGCGCTCGCGGCTGGCGGCCAGCGCCTGCGCGACGTCGCCGAACGGACGCCCATGGCCGGGCAGCACCGCGCGTGGCTGCAGGCGCTCGATCAGCGCCAGCGTCGCCCGGGTCGGCCCGAATCCGTCGTCGCCCACCAGTTCCGGGAAGATGATCGCCAGCCGCTGCTCCCACAGCGCATCGCCGGCGATCAGCGTCCGTGTCTGCGGTTCGAACAGCATGACGGCATCCATGTCGTGGCCCGGCGCGGCATGGATCTGCCACCGCGCCTCGCCCAGCGCGATGGACTCGCCCGGCACCAGCGCGCGATCGGCGCGGAAGCGCGGGCAGGGCTGGTCGGTGAGCCGGTAGCTCAGGGCTTCCTCGTCCCAGCGTTCGACCGCGGACAGGCTCGTCGCCGGGATCCAGGTCTCGACCCCGCCGCGTCCTTGCAGCGCAGCGTTGCCGCCGCAATGGTCGGAATGGAGGTGGGTATTGACGATACGACCCAGCGGCGCGCCGCCCAGGGCGTGGTCCAGCAGCGCCAGGGTCTGCTGCGCGTGGCCGCTGAAGCCGGTGTCGACCACCGTGGCCGGCGTCGCGCCGCACGCCCCGAACACCGCCTGGTTGGCCGACAGCCAACCGCGCTCGAGCACGGCCAGGCCCAGCGCCCGCTGCAGCACGGACGCGACCTCGCCCGGTTCAGCCGATGCAGGCAAGGGCGTCGGGCAAGCAACTGGAGCAGGAGACGCGACGGCAGGCACGGTGCAGGACAAACCCTTCAGGAGGCAGGCGCGCGCAATTCGCGGCGCAGGATCTTGCCGACATTCGACTTCGGCAGCTCGTCACGGAACTCGATCGTCCGCGGACGCTTGTACGCCGTGAAATTCTCGCGGCAATACGCCGCAATATCCTCTTCCGCAAGGGCTGGATCGCGCCGAATGACGAACAACTTCACGGCCTCGCCCGATCGCTCGTCCGGCACGCCCACCGCGGCGCACTCCAGGACGCCCGGATGCAGGTTGACCACCTGCTCGATCTCGTTCGGATACACGTTGAAGCCCGAGACCAGGATCATGTCCTTCTTGCGGTCGACGATGCGCACATAGCCCTGCTCGTCCATCACGCCGATGTCGCCGGAGCGGAAGAAGCCGTCGGCCGTCATCACCTTGGCCGTCTCGTCCGGGCGCCTCCAGTAGCCGGCCATCACCTGCGGGCCGCGGATGCAGATCTCGCCGGCGCTGCCGAACGGCAGGTCGCGGCCGTCGTCGTCGCGGATCGCGATCTCGGTCGACGGGATCGGCAGGCCGATGGTGCCGGTGAACTCGCGCTTGTCGAGGCGGTTGCTCGTGGCCACGGGCGAGGTCTCGGACAGCCCGTAGCCCTCGACGACCGGGCAGCCCGTGATCTCGAGCCAGCGCTGCGCGGTCGCCTGCTGCACGGCCATGCCGCCGCCGTTGGAGATGACCAGGTCGGAGAAGTCGAGCCGGGCGAACTCGGGGTCGTTGGCCAGCGCGTTGAACAGCGTGTTGACCGCCGGGAACATGTTGACCTTGTAGGCCTTGAGCGTCTTGACGAAGCCCGGGATGTCGCGCGGATTGGGGATCAGGATGTTCATCGCGCCCAGCCGCGCCCCGAACATGCAGCAGATGGTCAGCGCGTAGATGTGATACAGCGGCAGCGCGCAGACGATGGTCAGCGGGCGCTGTCCCAGCTGCCCGAACATCGGCTTGAACCAGGCCTCGCTCTGCAGGATGTTGGCCACCACGTTGCGATGCAGCAAGGTCGCGCCCTTGGAGACGCCCGTGGTGCCGCCCGTGTACTGCAGGAACGCCACGTCGTCGCCGCCCAGCTTCACCGGCTTCAGCGCGAGGCGCGTGCCGCGGGCGACCGCCATGTTGAAGCGCGTGACCGTGCGGCCCTCGTCGAGCGGCAGCCTGAACTCCGGCACCATCTTGCGCACGTGGCGCACGACGAAGTTGACCAGCTGGCCCTTGGCGAAGCCGAGCAGGTCGCCCATCGAGGCCAGCACCACGTGGCGCACGTCGGTGTCGGCGATCACGCTTTCGAGCGTGTGGGCGAAGTTCTCCAGCACCACGATGACGGTGGCGCCCGAATCCGCCAGCTGGTGCTGCAACTCGCGCGCCGTGTAGAGCGGGTTGACGTTGACCACCACGCCGCCGATGCGCAGCACCGCGCCGATCGCCGCCAGGTACTGCGGCACGTTGGGCATCATCAGCGCCACGCGATCGCCGCGGACGACGCCCTGGGCCTGCAGCCACGCGCCGAGGGCGCGCGAGCGCTCGTCGATCTCGCCATAGGTGATGCGGGCGCCCATGAAGGCCGCGGCGTCGCGCTTCGCATGCTGCGTCCAGGATTCCTCGAGCAGCTCGACCAGCGACGCGTAGGTGTCGACCGCCACGTCCGCGGGCACGCCGGGCGGATAGTGGGAGAGCCAGGGGCGCGACAGCGCGGTGGCGGCGGAGGGTGCGAGAGGGTCGTTCATGGACGACCATTGTGATCCACGGGGCCCGCGCGACACCCCGGGAAACCGGCTATGGCAACTGGCCCAGCGGGTCCTCAGGCGGCGGCGACCCGGTCGCGGCGGCGACGGCGCCGGGCTCGAACAGGCGGCTGGCCAGCGCCGATTCGCGGGCGCGGATCGTCGTCAGGAACTCGCGCGCGCCGCCCATCGCGCTGAACGCGTCGAAGCCGCTCTCGAGGAAGGTCTGCAACGCGCCCATGCCGGCGGCGCGCGCCGGGCCGCGCATCGCCTTGAGGCTGGCGCGCAGCACGAAGCTGCGCGTGTGGCGGTCCAGCGCCTCGCCCACCCGCATCACCAGCTCGATCTGGCGCGCCCGGGCCGCCGGATCGCCCGTCGCCTGCCAGGCGCGCACGTAGCTCGTGCGCCCCGGCGGCTCGCCCGCCAGCTGCAGCGCCATCGCGGTGTCCAGCTGCTCGGACAGCGCGTGCACGGCGGCCAGCGACTCGACGGTGTCGATGGCGTCGGCCGGAAACAGGCGTACCACCGCGGGCACGATCCGGCTGAACTGGGCGTCGCGCTGGGTGAAGTCCTGCGGCCCGTACAGCTCGTTGAGGAAGAAGTTGGCCGCGCGGCCGTAGCGCGGGTGCGCGAGCAGGCTCGCGTGGGTGCGCGCGAAGCGCGACTGCTGGTAGGCCTTGAGGGCGTCCACGTCGCGCGCCAGCGCCGGTGCGGCGACGCGCCGGTGCCGCTCGGCCTCGACGATGGCCAGCGACTGCAGGATCCGGTTGGCGATGTCGCTCATGGCGCGAAGGTTATCAGCCGCGGTCCCACGGGGGCACGTCGCCGAACTCCTCGACGAGGAAGTCGATCATCGCGCGCACCTTGGCACTCAGGTGGCGACGGCTGGGATAGACCGCCAGGATGTCGATGTCGGGCACGCGGTAGCCGGGCAGCAGCGCCACCAGGTCGCCGCTGCGCAGGTGCGGCCCGACGATGAAGGTGGGCTGCCAGACGATGCCCAGGCCGGCGAGGGCCGCGGCGGCGGCGGTGTCGCCGTTGTTGGTCTGCATGATCCCGCGCACCCGCACCGCGTGGGGCCGGCCCTCGGCGTCCTGAAGGTGCCACTCGCCGCCGACCTGGTCGTAGACGATGCAGTCGTGGCGCGCCAGCTCGGCCGGCGTATCCGGCGCGCCGTGCTCGCGCAGGTAGGCCGGCGACGCGCACACGACGTTGCGCGAGGTGCCGAGCTTGCGCGCGCCGTGCGTCGTCGAGCCCGCGCGCGAGATGCGGATCGCGAGGTCGAAGCCTTCGTCGACGACGTCGACCACGCGGTCGATCAGCGACACGTCCAGCTCCACCCGCGGATGGCGCCGCGCGAAGCGCGGCCAGCGCGATGCGAGGTGCAGCAGCCCGAAACTCAGCGGCGCGTTGATGCGCAGCCGCCCTTGCGGCTGCAGCGTGGCCGACGAGGTCACCGCCTCGGCCTCGGCGACATCGAGCAGGATCGTGCGCGCCCGCTCGTAGAGCGCCTCGCCGCTCTCGGTCAGCGACAGCTTGCGCGAGTGGCGGTTCAGCAGCCGCGTGCCCAGGTGCGCCTCGAGGTCGGCGACATAGCGGGTGACGTTGGCCGGCGAGGTGTCCAGCGTCTCGGCGGCTCGCGCGAAGCCCTGGCGCGCGACGACGGTCACGAACACCTCGAAGGCGCGCAAGCGGTCCATGGCAGCCTCGAAGATTCATAAAAGCTGATCCGATTGTGCATCCATAGGGTATCGATTGCCGACTTCATGAGGATCAAAGTTCAGTCATCGGCCACGGCCGACCTCTTCAACCCTTGAATCCATGGGAGCAGATCATGAACAGACTCGAAGGCAAGCGCACCTTGGTCACCGGCGGCACCAGCGGCATCGGCCTGGAGACCGCGCGCCAGTTCATCGCCGAAGGCGCCCGCGTGGTCGTCACCGGCACCAATCCGAAGACGATGGCCGAAGCCCGGGCGGCGCTGGGCGCGGATGCGCTGGTCCTGCAGGTGGACGCCGCCGACGTCGACGCCCAGGCCGGGCTGGCCCGCAGCGTCGGCCAGGCGTTCGGCGGCCTGGACGCCGTGTTCGTCAATGCGGGCGTGGCCGACCTGCGGCCGCTCGAGGCCTGGGATGCAGCCGGCTTCGACCGCAGCCTGGGCATCAACCTGCGCGGGCCGTTCTTCCTGATCCAGGCGCTGCTGCCGTGGCTCGCGAATCCGTCGTCCATCGTCCTGAATACATCCATCAACGCGCACATCGGCATGCCCACCAGGAGCGTCTACGCGGCCACCAAGGCCGGCCTGCTGTCGCTCGCGCGCACGCTGTCGGGCGAACTGATCGGCCGCGGCATCCGCGTCAATGCGGTCAGCCCCGGGCCGGTGGCCACGCCCCTGTACGGCAAGCTGGGTCTGAACGCCGCGGATCTCGACCGGACGGCCCAGGCCATCCTGGGCCAGGTGCCCGCGGGGCGCTTCGGCACGCCGGGCGAGATCGCCAAGGCGGTGGTGTTCCTCGCGTCCGACGAATCCCCGTTCGCGGTCGGCAGCGAGCTGATCATCGACGGCGGCATGGGTCTTTGAGCGTGTGGGCACCGGGCAACGCGAGCGGCGCTGCGTGATACTCGGCGAATGCTTGCCCGCGCCGCCCGACTGCTGTTCGTCGCCTGGTTCGCCCTCCTGGCCGCCCTGCTGGCCGCCGCACGGGTGACCGGATGGACGCCCGCTTGCTGGGCCGCGCTGTACGCGCTGGTCCTGGGCCACCCGACGCTGCTGGCCGTGGAAATGCTGCTGGCGCGCCAGGTCGCGCACCGCCGCGCGGCGCCGTGCGCCACGTGGGCGGACCTGCTGCGCGCCCTCCTGGGCGAGTGGGCCGAATCGACCGCGGTCTTCGGCTGGCGCATGCCCTGGCGATCCAACGCCGTCGCCGACCACCTGCCCAAGACCTCGCGCGGCCTGCGCGGCGTGGTGTTCATCCACGGCTACATCTGCAACCGCGGCCTGTGGAACCCGTGGATGAAGCGGCTGCACAAGCTGGACCGGGCGTTCGTGGCGGTCAACCTGGAACCGGTGTTCGCGAACCTGGACGACTACATCCCGCAGGTCGAGCGTGCGGTGCGCCGGCTCGAGGCCGCCACCGGGCTCGCGCCGGTGATCGTGGCGCACAGCATGGGCGGGCTCGTCGCGCGTGCCTGGCTGCGTTCGCGCGCCTCCCACAAGCGCAGCGACGGCACCGACGAGGCGGCCCGGCTGATCACCATCGGCACGCCGCACCGGGGAACCTGGCTCGCCGGGCTCGCGATGTCGGCCAACGCGCGCCAGATGCGGCTGGACAGCGACTGGCGCGCCGCGCTGGCCGCCGCGGAGCCGCCCACGCTGCCCGGCCTGATCACCAGCTGGTGGAGCGAATGCGACCAGGTCGTCTATCCGCCGCCCGCGGCCGTGTTCCCCGGCAGCGAGGCCAAGCAGTTGCGCGGCACGGGCCATCTGGCGTTGACCGCGCGCGAGGAGATCTGGAACGAGATCCGGCGGCGCATCGACTACTGACCGCACGCGGCGCGCTGCGCCTTCAGTCCGCGTCGATGGCCAGCAGCAGCAGCCGTGTCGGCTCGATGCCGAGCTGCAGCAACGCCGCGATGTCGCGCAGGTCGTCGGGCAGGGCCGGGTTGTCCCAGCCGGTCATCGTGTGACGCGCCACGCGGATGGCCAGCAGCACGGTGCGCACCTGCGAGTTCTCGGCGTGCGTGTCGTCCGTGATGCGCACCAGGATCTCGGGCAGGCGCCACAGCTTCATCAGCACGTGCTGGATGTCGTTGAGTTCGGCGTTGAGCACGTCCCGTTGGGCGGCGGTCGATCGCAGCGTCGGGTCGCCGCGCTGGCGGCGCTGCAGCTCGAGTGCCAGTTCCGGTGCGTGCAGCCACAGCAGCATCTCGGTGAAGTCGTGCAGTTGCGCGGCCTCGTGCAGCACGACGGCGTCGTGGTCGGCCCGATGGATCGCGAAGCTGGCAGCGAAGCGGGCGGCACGGTCGGCGCGCAGCATCACGTGGCGCAGGCCCTCCAGCGCGTCCGGATGCGCGGCCAGGTGATCCTCCACCGTGGGCTGCGGACCGAAGGCGCGGAAGAACGGCGTGATGCCCATCAGCACCAGCGCCTCGACCACCGTCTCGGCGTCGGTCAGGCGGCGGTTGCCGCCCTGCGAGGACGCGTAGACCAGCAGCTTCAGGGTCATCAGCGGATCGCGGCCGATGACCTCGGAGATGACGCGCGCGTCGACGTCGTCCTCGACCAGCCGCATCTCCTCGATGGCGGCGGCCGTGCTCGCCAGCACCGGGATCTCGAGCTGGCGCAGCGCGCGCACCCAGCCATCGACATCGCGCGGGGTGCGAAACGAGGGGGTGGCGGGCAGGGCGGACATGGAGGAACTCTCGGCGCTCGTGGGAGGATGCCCCACGGTTCAGAGACATCCAGTTACTCGGGTTATCGGCCGGCGCTGCGCCGACTTGAGCCCGGGGGCCGGCGCGCCCCGGTGGGCGGGGCGCGCCGGTCGGCCGTCACAGCCGGCGCACGTCGACGTAGCCGACGAGTTCGCCGTCGACGTACAGCGCGCCTTCGGGCGCGCCGGCCTCGGCGTGGAACTCCACGCTGACGTCGTGCTGGCTGCGCCGCTGGCGCGCGTGCAGCGGCCGCGCCACGTCACGGGCCTGGCGCGCGAGCATGGCGCTGGTGCTGCGCAGCAGGTGCGCCACGAGCCGGCGCCAGGTATCGCTGAAAGGGGGCCGTTGCACGGGGCGGTGGCCGGTCAGGACGGGGGTCATGTCGTTCTCCGGGGCGGCGCTGCGGCCGCGTGGCTGGATTCAGAGGCTGGGCGGCTTGCTGCGCACGCTGCGCGGCAGGTCGAGGCGGGAGAGCTCGCGCCGCAGGGCCTGGCGGCCTTCGCGACGTTCGCCGGCGCGGCCGCTGCCGTGCTGGCCGGCCTGGCGGAAGCGGGCGGCGGCGACGAGCGGATTGCGCGGCTTGGAGGCCTTGACGATCAACGTGGACATGGATGTCTCCTGGAAATGCGGGCCGGAAATGGCGAAGGCCCGGGGGTTTTGCAACCGCCCGGGCCTTCGCGAAGTCATGCTTCTCGCGAACTCAGAGCGGTATCGGCGGCGGGATGGCCAGCGGGCGGACGGCCTGGAAACGAGCGACGCCTGCGCTGCGCAGGGCCGGGGTGGCGGCTGCGGCGGCGGTGCGGGTTCGATTCAGGACTGGGCGCATGGAGGCTCGTGAAGGGTGGCGAGGCGGGGCGTCACGTCGGGCGGGGCGGGCAGCGGGAGCGCTGGGGCCGTCGTTCGACGCTTGGCGCAATGATAAACAAGTCTTGATCTTGCGCAAGTACTTTATCAATCAATTGATCCGAAAATGTGCGCCGCGCCTGTCGGCGCCCGGACCTCAGCGCTTCTTTTTCAACGGCGCGATGCCGGCCTGCGCCGAGTGCCACAGCGCCAGCGGGTCGTCCGTCGCCGGTGGCGGCGCGGGCGGCCTCGCCGTGACCCCGGGGGCGAGCTTGCGCGGCGGCGGCGGCGGCGCGACGGGCGGCACGATCTCGACCTCGGGCATCAACACCTCACCCAGCAGGTCCAGCAGCCGGGTGCGGGCGCGTTGCGGGTGGCGCCGGTAGTAGGTGAGCACGAGGCCGGTGATGAAGCGCTCGTCGTCGTCCTGCGGCAGCGGGTGATCGGAGGGGCGGGCCGGTGCGGCGGTCGCGGCGGCCGTGCCCGCGGCGTGCTCGGCGTCCATCCAGCCGACGGGCTTCTGGCAGCACTGCTCGAACTGGCGCGCCAGGCGCTCGCCTATGAGGCGCGAGCGGCTCTTGATCTGGCTCCAGTAGCTGGGCTGGATCTGCAGGCGCTCGGCGAAACGGCGTTCCAGTCCCCGCAGCGTCGCGGCGTCGGGGTGCTTGATGGTGTTGCGGACGAATTCGTCGAACAGCGCGAGCGCGTTGTCCAGGCGGATAGAGGCCACGTCTCGGGGGGCGTGCATGGACCGCAATGATAAAGGCTCGTGTCGCATGTTGCCTTGCGGCGGATCCAAGGCCTTGCCGCGCGGCGGCGCCGCGAGCGCGCGCGGGCGCTCGGGTACGATGGCCCGATGCCTTCGAACAGCCTGTTGCGCCGCCTGGGCGGACGCCTTCTCGCCGTGCTGCTGGCGGCGGCACCGGGCCCGTGGGCCCACGCCACGCCGCCCAGCGCGCAACTGCCCGCGGCGCCGGCCTCGCCGCTGGCCCGGCCCGCCGCCACGGCCGCGTCGGCCGCGGAGCAGGCCAGCAACGCCGAGGACAGCGCCAACCTGTCGGCCTCCGCGCGCCGGATCTACGACACCGGCCGGCCGCGCCTGCTGCAGGTGCGCACCCTGCTGCGCGACCAGGACAGCCAGGCCAGCGTGGGCTCCGGCTCGCTGGTGGGCGCCGACGGCCTGATCCTGACCAACTACCATGTGGTCAGCCAGATGGCGCTCGAGCCGCAGCGCTACCGGCTCAACTTCCAGACCGTCGACGGGGTCAGCGGCGCGCTGCAACTGATCGCCTTCGACGTCGTGCACGACCTCGCGCTGGTGCGCATGGCCCGGCCGCCGGCGGCCATCGCCAGCCGCGGCACCTTCGAATTCCGCCCGGCCGCCACGCCGCTGGCGCAGGGCGAGCGCATCTTCTCCCTCGGCAATCCGCTGGATGTCGGCTTCGCGGTGGTCGAGGGCACCTACAACGGCATGGTCGAGCGCAGCTTCCTGCCGCAGATCCTGTTTTCCGGCTCGCTCAACCCCGGCATGAGCGGCGGCCCGGTGCTCGACGACAAGGGCCGCATCGTCGGCGTCAACGTCGCCACCCGGCGCGACGGCCAGCAGATCAGCTTCCTCGTGCCGGCCGAGTTCGCGCAGGCGCTGATCGCGCGCGGCGCGCTGGCCAAGCCGATCACCGCCTCGGTGGAGGCCGAGATGGCGCGCCAGCTGCTGGCCCACCAGCAGCAGTTGACGACGCGCTTCGTCGCCCTGCCGTGGCGCGAGATCAAGCATGCGCACTACGCCGTGCCGGTGCCGCAGGAAGACTTCATGCGCTGCTGGGGCTCGTCGAATCCGTCGGAGTCCAAGGGGCTGTCCTTCGAACGCTCCGATTGCCAGATGGACACGGCGATCTTCATCAACGAATCGCTGCGCACCGGCGACCTGGTGGTGCGCCACGAGGTCTACGACGGCGGCAAGCTGGGCGCGCTGCGCTTCGCGCAGGAGGCCGGCCAGAGCTTTCGCAACGAGGGCATGGGCCGGCGCACGCGCGACCTCACCGCGCCCAAGTGCCAGGAGGATTTCGTGGAGAACGGCGGCCTGCCGATGCGCACCGTGATGTGCCTGCGGGCCTACCGGCGCCTGCCCGGCCTGTACGACGTGTCCGTGCTCACGCAGTCGGTCGACGCGAAGACCGAGGGCGTGCAGGGCCGCTTCGACGCGCGCGGCGTCAGCTTCGCGAACGCCATGCTGCTGGCCAGTCATTACCTCCAAGGATTCGCATGGAAACGCTCGCCCTGATCGAGACGCTCGACCGGGACGGGCAGCCGCGCCACGTGCTGCGCGTCGCGCAGTGGCCGGTGCGCATCGGCCGCGCGATCGACTGCGACCTGGTGCTGGACGACCCCCACGTGGCCGCGCACCACGCCACGCTGCAGTGGCAGGCCGATGGCCTGCACGTCGTGCCCGCCGCCACGCTCAACGGCGTGCGCCTGGGCCGCGCGGCCATCGCCCCGGGGTCGACGGCGCTGCTGCCGGCCTCCGGCGTGCTGACGCTGGGCGCGACGACGCTGCGCGTCCGCCTGCCCGGCGAGGCGCTGGCGCCGGAGCAGCGCCTCATCGACACGCACCAGGTGGAGCGCCGGCATGCGGTCACGCTGGTCGTGCTGGTCGCGCTGGCGGCGCTGTGGAAGGCGTTCGACCTGTGGCTGACGACCGTTCCGGGTGCGCCGGGCTCGGCGCTCGTGTGGGGCTACCTGTCGGCGCCCGCCGGCATCGTGGTCTGGTGCGCGCTGTGGGCGATCGGCTCGATGCTGTTCCAGCGTCGCTTCGCGTTCTGGGCCCACCTGAAGGTGGCGCTCACCTGGCTGCTCCTGGCGGTCGGCGTGGATGCAGCGGCGGGGCAGGTCGCATTCGCCCTGTCGATGCCGGCCATCGACAAGTTCGGCCACGTCGTCTTCATCGGTGCGCTCGCCACGATGATGTGGCGCCACATGGGCCTGCTGCTGCCGCTGCGCCGCCGCGCGTTCGGACTGGCGATCGCCAGCGCGGTCGCCGTGGGCGGCGTGCTGCTGCTGGTCGATCGATCGGTGCAGCAGCAGCCGCTGGTGGGGGATCTCTATCTCGGCACGATCTCGCTGCCGGGCGTGCGCCTGGTCAAGCCCGTGTCGACCGACGCGTTCGTCAAGTCGGCCGCGCCGCTGGAGAAGACCCTGGCGCGCTGGGCCAAGCCGGGCGACGACGACGACGCGCCGGCGGGCGACGAGGACTGAGGCCTGCCCCTGCCGACGACAAGATCGGCAAGCGGGCCTTCTGAGCGATGCATCCAGGAACAAGGGCGCGTCCCCGCGACGGGGGCGCGCCCTTTTTCACGGCGAATCGCACGTCACTCAGTCCACCTCGACCGGCTTGTGCTCCTTGCGCAGCGCGTTCTGCACGCTCGTCGGCGCCGGCTCGTAGTGCGAGAAGGCGATCGTGTAATGGCCTTCGCCGCTGGTCATCGCGTTCAGGCGGGTGGCATAGGCGATCAGCTCCGCGGCGGGGGCCTGGCCGCGCACGATCATCGTGCCGCCCAGCTGCGCCTCGGTGCCGTTGACCTGGCCGCGGCGTGAGGCGAGGTCGCCGGTGATGTCGCCCATCGCGCTGGCGGGCGCGAGGATCTCGACGTCGACGATGGGCTCCAGCACGATGGGCCGCGCTTCCATGACAGCCACCCACGTGGCCTTGCGCGCGGCGGTGGCGAAGGCGATGTCCTTGCTGTCGACGCTGTGGCTCTTGCCGTCGTGCACGGTGACGCGCACGTCCTCCACCGCGTAGCCGGCGATCACGCCCGCGGCCAGGGCCTCGCGCACGCCTTTTTCCACCGCCTGCATGAACTGGCCGGGAATGGCGCCGCCCTTGACGACGTCGACGAACTCGATGCCCGCGCCGCGCGCCAGCGGCTCCACGCGCAGGAACACCTCGCCGAACTGGCCGGCGCCGCCGGTCTGCTTCTTGTGGCGGTGGTGGCCTTCGGCCGGGGCGGTGATGGTCTCGCGGTAGGCGGTGCGCGGCGGGCGGGTCTCCACCTCGAACTTGTGCACGTCGCGCAGCCGCTCCAGCAGCATGCGCAGGTGCAGCTCGCCCAGGCCGTTGACCACGGTCTCGCGGGTGGCGGCCACCTGCTCGATGCGCAGGCATGGATCCTCGTCGACCGAGCGTTGCACCAGGTCCCACAGCCGCTGCTCGTCGCCGTGGCGCTTCGGCTCGATCGCGATGCCGTGCACCGGCACCGGGAAGGCGAGCGGCTTCAGGTGGATGTGGCTGTCCTCGGCCGCGTCGTGCAGCACGGCGTCGAAGTGCAGCGCGTCCACCTTGGCGATGGCGCAGATGTCGCCCGGCAGCGCGCGCGCGATCTCCACGTGCTCGCCGCCCTGCAGGCGGAACAGGTGGCCGACCTTGAAGGGCTTGCGGCCGTCGCCCACGTAGAGCTGGCTGTCGCGCGTGATCGTGCCCTGGTGCACGCGCAGCACGCCCATCTTGCCGACGTAGGGGTCGACGGTGATCTTGAACACGTGAGCCAGCACGTGCTTGTCCGGGTCGGGCGACGCGTGCACGAGCCTGGCGTCCGCGCCGGTGCCGTCGAGGAAGTCGGGCGGGTTGCCCTCGCTCGGGTTGGGCAGCAGCCTGGCGATGACGTCGAGCAGCTCGGGCACGCCCGCGCCGGTGCGCGCGGAGACGAAGCACACGGGGATCAGGTGGCCTTCGCGCAGCGCCTGTTCCAGCGGCGCGTGCAGCTCGGTAGCCTCGACGTCGCCCTGGTTCAGGTAGCGGTCGACGAACTCGGCGTCGACTTCGACCACCTGTTCGACGAGCGCCTCATGCGCCGTCGCCGGCGACGAGAAGTCGGTCTCGCCGCGGCGATTGAAGAAGCA
The DNA here is from genome assembly GCA_964418745.1 of uncultured Vitreoscilla sp. Classification (GTDB taxonomy): domain Bacteria; phylum Pseudomonadota; class Gammaproteobacteria; order Burkholderiales; family Burkholderiaceae_C; genus Scleromatobacter. Next base: position 47,135 of record CAYQMX010000034.1, on the reverse strand, counting down.
GTCGACGACGCGCGCACCGCGGCCCGCGGGCAGGTTCAGCGGCAGGCATTCGCGGCCGAACACCTCGCGGATCTGCGCCAGCACGGCGGCGCAGTCGGCGCCCGGCACGTCGATGCGGTTGACGATGATCATGCGGTCGAGCCGGCGCTCGGCCGCGTGGGCCATCATGCGTTGCGCTGTGGAGTCGACCCCGGCGGTGGCGCTGATGACGATGGCCGCGGTCTCGACGGCCTCGAGCGCGGGCAGCGATTGCCCGACGAATTCGAGCGCGCCGGGGGTGTCGAGCAACTGGATGCGGATGCCGTCGTGGACGCAGTTGACGACGGCGGTGTTGAGCGAATGGCCGACGCGCTTCTCGAGCGGGTCGCTGTCGCTGACGGTCGAGCCGCGTTCGACGCTGCCGGCGGTCTTGATGGCGCCGGCGCGCAGCAGCAAGGCCTCGGTGAGGGTGGTCTTGCCGGTGGCCGAGGCGCCCACCAGTGCCACGTTGCGGATCGCCGCAATATCGGTTGATTCGAAGATCGTCATGGCGCGTGTCTCCACGGGCCGAGACGCCAACCGGCACCGCGGCGACCCGAACCGCGTCACGGCCGGTCTGGCAGATGCAATCAGCCTACGCCTGCGACCTCGACCATGCAAGTGCGACGGCATCCGCCATCGGCGCTGCCGCTGACCCGCCTCAGGCGAGATTCAAGGGAGCGCCGGATCTGGCTTCGCCAGGCCGGTCGCGGCCGCCCCTCGGGGGCGGGGAGCGCCAGCGACCGTGGGGCCCACATCGACACTACTGGAACGCCACCTCGGCGAAGCCGCGCAGCTTGCGGCTGTGCAGCTTGTCGACGCCCGAGCCGCGCAGCAATTCCACGGCGCGGATGCCGATGCGCAGGTGCTGCTCGACGCGTTCCCGATAGAAATGGTTGGCCATGCCCGGCAGCTTGATCTCGCCGTGCAGCGGCTTGTCGGACACGCACAGCAAGGTGCCGTAGGGCACGCGGAAGCGGAAGCCGTTGGCGGCGATCGTGGCCGACTCCATGTCGAGCGCGATCGCGCGGCTCTGGCTGAAGCGGCGCTCCGGACCCGGATGCGGCAGCAGCTCCCAGTTGCGGTTGTCGGTGGACGCCACGGTGCCGGTGCGCATCACGCGCTTCAGGTCGAACCCGGCCAGCTGCGTGATCTCGGCCACCGCCTGCTCGAGGGCCACCTGCACTTCGGCCAGCGGGGGGATCGGCACCCACAGCGGCAGTTCCTCGTCCAGCACGTGGTCCTCGCGGACGTAGCCGTGCGCGAGCACGTAGTCGCCCAGTTGCTGCGTGGTGCGCAGGCCGGCGCAGTGGCCCAGCATGATCCAGGCGTGCGGGCGCAGCACCGCGATGTGGTCGCTGATGTTCTTGGCGTTGGACGGGCCGACGCCGATGTTGACCATCGTGATGCCGCTGTTGTCGCTGCGGCGCAGGTGGTACGCGGGCATCTGCGGCAGCCGCGGCGGCGGGCTGCCGGCCGGGCCGACCGGCGCCGCGAGCCCGTCGCGCATCGTCACCACGTTGCCGGGCTCGACGAACGCCTCGTAGCCGGAGTCGGCGCGCGCCATCTCGCGGTGGCCCAGCGCGATGAACTCGTCGATGTAGAACTGGTAGTTCGTGAACAGCACGAAGTTCTGGAAGTGGTCGGGCGCGGTGCCGGTGTAGTGGCGCAGGCGGTGCAGCGAGTAGTCGACGCGCGGCGCGGTGAACAGCGCCAGCGGCAGCGGGTCCGCGGGGCCGGGCTCGAAGGTGCCGTTGGCGATGCCGTCGTCCATCGCGGCGAGGTTGGGCAGGTCGAACAGGTCGCGCAGCTGCAGGCGCTGCTCGGCCGTGAGCGTGCCCTCGACGTGGTCGTGCTCGGCGAAGCTGAAGTGCAGCGGCATCGGCTCGCGGCTGACGCCCACCTCGATGTGCACGCCGTGGTGCTGGCGCAGCAGCCGGAACTGCTCGCGGTAGTACTCGGCGAACAGCTCGGGGCGCGTCAGCGTGGTCTCGAACGTGCCGGGCCCGGCGACGAAGCCGTAGCTGGAGACCGAGTCCGCGCGCGCCACCGTGTCGGTGTGCACGCGCACGCTCGGGTAGCAGGCGCGTACGTGCGCGGCGGGCACCTGGCCGGCGACGAAGTCGTGCAGGTGCTTGCGCAGGTGATCGATGCCGGCCTGGTAGATCTGGCGGACGCGGGCGACCGCGGCATCGGGGTCGTCGAAGGATTCACGGGGGACGAGCAGCGGTTCGATCATGGCTTCATTGTGGATGAAACACGTGACCGCGGCGCGTCGCCGACCCGCTCGCGGGGCGGGCGCGCCGACACTGCCTACACTGGCGGGTCGAAAGGGTGACTACAACGTGATCAATGCCTTCCGCGGCCAGCCCGACCGTGCGGCCGCCGCCCCGGGTGCGCCGTCGACGCGACGCCACCGCCTGGGACTGCCCGGCGCCGTGGCCGCGCTGGCGCTCGCGCTCGTGCCGGCGCGCGCCAACGTGCGCGACAAGCCCCTGGCCTCCGCCGCGCCGGCGGCCTCGGCCGTCGCGTCCGCGCCCACCACCACCGACCTGGCGCAGTGGTGCGCCCGCCTCGCGCCCGCGGTGCCCGGCGTCGACCTCGGCGGTTGTCGCGCCTCCGGCCTCGTGGCCGGCAGCGGCCGGTCGGTGCGCGGGGTGCCGCTGTGGACCAACGACGTGCTGCCGGCCGCGGGCGCGCCGAAGTTCAGGGTGCTGCTGCTGGGCGGCATCCACGGCGACGAGCTCGCCTCCGTCACGCTGGCCTTCGACTGGATCGCCCGCTCGCGCGGCGTGCAGGCGGCGGCCATGCCGCATCCCGCGCGCCGCGCGCGGCCGACGATCGCCGACGTGGGCTGGCGCTTCGTGCCGCTGCTCAACCCGGACGGCCTGCTGCACGCGCCGTCCACGCGCGTCAACGCCCACGGGGTGGACCTGAACCGCAATTTCCCCACCGCCAACTGGGGGCGCGACGCGCAGCCGTACTGGATCCAGCGCACGAAGAAGGATCCCCGCCGCTTCCCCGGCCCGCAGCCGCTGTCCGAGCCGGAGTCGCGCTGGCTGCTGGCGCAGATCGACCAGTTCCACCCCGACCTCATCGTGTCGGTGCACGCGCCCTACGGCCTGCTCGACTTCGACGGCCCGCCGCCGGCGCCGCGCCGCCTGGGCAGCCTGCAGCTCGATCCGGTGGGCGTGTATCCGGGCTCGCTGGGCAACTACGGCGGGCTGGTGAAGAACGTGCCGGTGATGACGCTGGAACTGAAGAATGCCCGCGCCGTGCCGCCGCGCGAACTGGCCGCGATGTGGAACGACCTCCAGCGCTGGATCAGCGAGCAGATGACCAACCCGGGCGTGCAGGCGAGCGCCCTGCGCAGCCCGGTGCCGGGAACGAAGACGATGGGCGCGGCGCATCCGGCCGATTGAGAACCCTTCTTCCGGGGGTTTGCGCGGTCGCGGGGCGCGGCGCAGAATCCGCGCCACCCGCCCCGTCACTCCTGGAGGAAACGCCCCATGCATGCCCGTCTCCGACTTTCCCTCGCGCTCGCCGGCGCGCTCGTGGCCGCCGGCGCCCACGCCCAGGTCCACCTGCGCCCGGGCCTTTGGGAAGAAACGGTCACGTCGAAGACCGACAACGCGCAGGCCAACGCCGCCGCCGAGCAGATGAAGCAGCGCCTGGCCTCGATGACCCCCGACCAGCGCGCCGCGATGGAGAAGATGATGGGCGGACGGGGGCTGCCCGGCAGCGCCGCGCCCGGCGCGATGCGCGTGTGCATCACCAAGGAACAGGTCGAGCGCGGCATGACTCCCGAAGGCAATGGCCATTGCACGCGCAGCAACGTCGTGCGCTCGGGCAACGTCACCCACTTCGACTTCAGCTGCACGACCGGACACAGCACGTCCACCGGCCACGGTGCGTTCACCGAGATGGGCGACTCGGCGTTCGCCGTCAGCACGACGTCCGACACGGTCTCGCCCAAGATGACGATGCACATCCAGAGCGAGGTCGCCGGCAAGTTCATCTCCAGCGACTGCGGCAACGTCAAGCCGTTCGAGGCGCCGGCGGCCAAGTAGCGGCGCCGCGGCCCCGCCGACTGCCGGCGTGCTGCGGGCGGTGGGCGGCGGGCGGCGGGCGGCGGGCGGCGGGCGGCGGTGCGCGCGGCCTGCATCCGACGGGCGGCCTGGTGCGTATCCTGCCCATGCGCCGCGGCACCCGCGGCCGACTCGCGCCGTCCATGACCTCACCTGTCCGCCACCCCCTCGTTCCCGCGCCCGCCGCGCGCCGCCGCCTGCGCCGCTGGGCCGCGGGCGCCGCGTTGCTGGCCGCGGTCGGCCCCGCGCTCGCCGGCGCCGGCACCGGCGTGCTCAATGCGCTGGCCACGCTGCGCGGCCACCGGGGCGCCACCGACGTCGCCTATGGCCCGCTGCCGCGCCAGCGCTTCGACGTCTACCTGCCCGGCGCCGCGCTCGCCGCAGCCGACCGCGCCCGCGGTTCGCCGCTGGTCATCTTCTTCTACGGCGGCTCGTGGAACGCCGGCGACCGGCGCGACTACCGCTTCGCCGGCACGGCGCTGGCGGCGCAGGGCTTGACCGTGATGGTGGTCGACTACCGCCTCTACCCGCAGGTGCGCTACCCCGACTTCCTGCGCGACTGCGCCGGCGCGGTCGCCTACGGGCTGGCGCACGCGCGCGAGCTCGGCGCCGACCCGCGCCGGGTCTTCCTGTACGGCCACAGCGCCGGCGCCTACAACGTGGCGATGCTGGCGCTCGATCCGCGCTGGCTGCGCGCCGTCGGCCACTCGCCGGGCGAGCTGGCCGGCTGGGTCGGGCTCGCCGGCCCGTACGACTTCCTGCCGATCGGCGATCCCGACGTCAAGCCGGTGTTCGACTGGCCCGCCACGGCGGCCGACACGCAGCCGATCCACCATGTCGGCGACCTCGCGCGTCCGCTGCCCGCCTTCATCGGCGCCGCGCTCGACGACACGCTGGTGCTGCCGCAGAAGAACAGCCTGCCGCTGGCGGACAGCATGGCGGCGCGCGGCACCGCCGTGACGCTGCGCACCTATGCGCACGCGAGCCATGCGCTGCTGGTGGGCGCGCTCGCCTGGCCGCTGACGGCCCGCGCCCCGGTGCTGGCCGACAGCGTGGCGTTCATGCGCGAGGCGGCCCCGGCCGCCGGCCCCTCGCCGGTCGTCTCCACCAACTAGGTTCGCAGCTCCCGCCACGCGAGCCCGACCGCGCCGATGGCCAGCATCACGCACAGCAGGACCCACTGCTGGAGCGCGGGGCCGGCGATCGTCGCCCCGCCTGGCGCCAGCAGCACCGCGGCCGCCAGCAGCACGAAGCCCGCGACCACGCCGGCCGCGGCCCAGCGCCACAGGCGCGCCTGCGCCGCGTGGCGGCGCTGCTCGGCGGCCAGGGCGCGCGCGATCGCCAGCGGAGCGACGGGTGCGGGTCGGCGTTGCGCGGGCAGGCGGCGCGCGGCCTGGTCGACCGCCGCCATCGTGCGCGCGACGAAGCCGTCGTCGCGCAGCGGCTCGGGTGCGGCTGCGCGCAGCAGGGCGTCCAGCGCGTCGTCGGTGGGTTCGGATCGGTTCATGTGGCGGACTCCGGATTCCAGGCGCCCAGCAGCGTGCGCAGCCGCGTCCGGGCGCGATCGAGGTGGGATTTCAGCGTGCCCAGCGGCAGGCCCAGGACTTGCGCGGCCTCGGCGTGCGTCAGGTCGAGGTGGAAGCAGTGCACGACGGCCAGCCGCTGGATCTCGCTCAGCGCGGCCAGCGCGCGCTCGACATCGCGGCCCAGGCCTTCGACGGCGCGCGGGTCGTGCCCGGGCTCGGGCCCGCCCTCGGCGTCGGGATCGGCCCAGGACCCGGGCAGCTGCGGCCGGCGCACGTGCTGCAGGAAGCGCGTCAGCGCGATCCGGTGCAGCCAGGTGGCCAGGCGCGCGTCGCCGCGGAAGTCGTCCAGGTGCAGCCAGGCCTGGACGAAGGTCTCCTGCGCGAGGTCGTCGGCGAGCGCCGCGTCGCCGTGGGTGAGGCGCCGCAGCTGCAGGCGCACGCGCGACTGGTGCGCCCGCACGAGACGCGCGAACGCATGGCGGTCGCCGCGGCGCGCCCGCGCGAGCCAGCCGGCGAGTTCCGCCTCGACGCGTTCCGCCTCGTCGAACAGCATGGGTCCGCGGGCCACGTCAACGCGTCATTGCAGGTCGATGGCGGACGGCTCCGGGGGCTCCGGCACCTGCGGCTCGAGCTTCAGCGCGATCAGCTGCGCGACGCCGATCGCCAGCGGGATCAGGCCGGCCGCCCACAGCCCGTGGTCGAAGTGGAACATCGCGCCGAGGAACGCGCTGACCCCGACGCCGACGCCCACCAGCGTGAGCGCGCGCATCAGCGCCGAGCCGGCGCGCTGCGGCGGGCGCAGCAGTTCGCGCGGCACCGGCAGGCCCTTCTCGAGCAGGTCGACGATGGTCTTGTGCTTGCGCTCCTGGTACTTCCAGGCGAAGTTCAGCGCGACCAGCACGATGCCCAGCGGCATCAGGATTGCGCAGACGGGGATCAGCAGTTGGGGGTTGAGCAACTGGCTCCAGGCATCCATGGCGTTCGTCCGGTTGAGGCCGCGAGCGGCGGGAAGGTCGATATCCCTTGGATGCGCGCACCGGGGCACCTGGATGCGCCCCGGCGGAAAATATTTCAGCAGGCCTGGTACTTCCAGTTGCGCGTCTTGCCCGCGGCGATCCACTCGGCCGCCTGGGCGATGCGCGATTCCCGCGTCGCGGCGCGGCGGGCCTCGACGATCCAGTCGACGTATTCGTGCTGCTGGCTGGCGGTGAAGGCGTCGAAGCTCGCGCGCGCGCCGGGACGCGCGCGCAACGCGGCGGCGAGGTCGTCCGGCACCGTCGGTGCCGGGCGCCCCGGCTTCGGCGCCGGGGGCGCGCCGGCCTTGTCCTCCCGGGCCGCCGCCCATGCCGCGCGCGCCGCCACGATCAGCTTGCGCAGCGCCGCGGCCGTCGGCAGGTCGGCCAGCGATTCGATGCGTCCGAACTGGCCCATCGCCTTGTCGCGCGGCCCGGCGGCCGCCTCCGCGATCGGTCGCCCGCCTTTCCAGAAGCCGAGGCTGCAGTGCGCCTTGAACGCGGCCATGCTGGCGAATGGCCGGCCCTCGAGCAGGTAGAACGGGTGGCCCCACTTGATGGCCTCGGTCGCGTCCGGCAAGGCCGAGTGCATCGCTTGGCGCACGTGCTCCAGCGGGGCGCGGGCGAACGGCGCGGCGTTGGCGATGTAGTCGTCCACCCGCGGGTCGTAGGCATCGGGCGCGGCGCTGGAACGGGGCATGGGCATGGCCTTCGGTGGGCGATGCGCGACTTTAGGACCGAAGCCGGGGCGGCCGCAAGCGCGGCAGGCACGTCGTGTCCCGCATCGCGGGGCGCGTGCGCTGCTTGCTCAGGCCGGCGGCCGCAAGGCGGCCGACGCCGCGATGAAATCCTTCAGCGTGCGCAGGGTATCGGCCTCCTCGACCGGCTTGTCCCAGCGCAGCCGCAGCATGCGCGGGAAGCGCACCGCGATGCCGGACTTGTGGCGCGACGAGGCCTGGATGCCCTCGAACCCGAGTTCGACCACCAGCGTCGGGCTCACGCTGCGCACCGGGCCGAACTTCTCGAGGGTGGTCTGGCGGATGCGCTGGTCGACCTGGCGCATCTCGTCGTCGGTGAGGCCGGAGTAGGCCTTGGCGAACGGCACCAGCCGGCGCGGATCGGCGGCGTCGCCGGCCTGGCCGTCCCACACGGCGAAGGTGTAGTCCGTGTAGAGGTTGGCGCGGCGGCCGTGGCCGCCCTGCGCGTAGACCAGCACCGCGTCGACGCTGTACGGATCGATCTTCCATTTCCACCAGGTGCCCACGTCCTTGGTGCGGCCGGCGCCGTAGCGGCCCGCGCGCTGCTTGAGCATGAAGCCTTCGACGCCGCGGGCGCGCGACTCGGCGCGCAGCGTCGCCAGCGCGGGCCAGTCGGGCGCGTCCACGAGCGGCGAGATCTGCAGCGCCCCGCCCGGGCCGCGCGTGGCCGCGGCCACCAGGGCCTCGAGTCGCTCGCGGCGTTGCCACTGTGGCCGCGCGCGGATGTCGACGCCCTCGGCTTCCAGCAGGTCGTAGGCCAGGAAGGCGACCGGCAGCTCGGCGAGGATCTTCTTCGTCACGGCCTTGCGGCCGATGCGCCTTTGCAGGTCGGCGAACGGCTGCACGCGGCCGTCGCGCCAGACCACGATCTCGCCGTCCAGCACGGTGTGGTCGGGCAGCAGCGCGTGCATCTCGTCGAGTTCGGGGAACCGGCCGTTGAGCAGTTCCTCGCCGCGCGACCACAGCCACGACGTCGCGCCGCGGCGGATGAATTGCGCGCGGATGCCATCCCATTTCCATTCCACCAGCCAGTCGGCGCGCTCGCCCAGCGTGTGCACCGCCGACTGCAGCGGGTGGGCGAGGAAGAACGGATAAGGCTGGCCGGAGTCGGCCTGCGCGACGTCGGCGGGCGCGCTCAGCTGCGCGAAGCGGGCAGCGTCCGGCGCGTGCTGCTTGTCGGTGTAGCCCATCAGGCGCTGGGCGAGCAGCTTGGCGTCGAGCCCGGTCGCCTCGGCGAGCGCGCGCAGCACCAGGTTGCGCGCGACGCCCACGCGGAAGCCGCCGCCGATCAGCTTGGTCAGCAGGAAGCGGCTGGGCGTGTCGAGCTCGTTCCAGTAGCCCGCGAGCGCGGCGGCGATCGCCTCGGGCGCCTGGCCGCGCAGCGCGAGCAGGCGCTCCTCGATCCATGCGTGCAGCGGCAGCTCGAGGGTGGCGCGCGCCGGCGGCAGCACGTGGGCGATGGTCTCGGCCAGGTCGCCGACGACCTCGTAGCTCTCGTCGAACAGCCATTCGGGAATCCCGGCCACCTGGCGCGCCGTCGCGCGCAGCAGCGCGGTGGGCACCGTCTGGCGCGGCTTGCCGCCCGCCAGGAAATAGAGCGCCCAGGCGGCGTCGGCGGGCTGGGCGCGCTGGAAGTAGGCGAGCAGCGCGTCGGTCTTCTTCTTCGTCGACGTCGTGCCGTCCAGCGCGGCGTAGAGGGCGGCGAACGCCTTCATGCCGCTGCGGCCGGCGCGGGTTCGTCGGCCTCGGCGGCGTCCTCGTCGTCGCCGTACGCGGTCTTGAACGCGCCGGACTCGAGGCCCTGTTCGCGCAGGTAGCGCACCAGCGGGTCGACGTAACCGTGGGTGACGATGACGCGCGGCGCGCCCGAGGCGGCGATCGCCTCGAGCAGGCCCGGCCAGTCGGCGTGGTCGGACAGGATGAAGCCGCGATCGACGTTGCGCCGGCGGCGCGCGCCACGCAGCAGCATCCAGCCCGAGGCGAACGCGTCGCCGTGCTCGCCGAAGCGTTTGGTCCAGGCGCTGCCCTGCGCAGACGGCGGCGCGACGACCAGGCAGCGGCGCAGGTCCGCGGGCGGCGTCTCCAGCACGCTGCGCGTGGGCGGCAACTCGACGCCCGACTCGCGGTAGGCCTCGTCCATGGCCGCCACCGCGCCGTGCACGACCAGCGGGCCGATGCGCGGATCGAGGCCCGCCAGCACGCGCTGCGCCTTGCCGAACGAGTAGGCGTAGACGATGGACGCGCGACCCGCCGCGGCGTTGTCCTGCCACCAGGCGTTCAGGGCGTCGAACACCTCCTGCTGCGGTGCCCAGCGGAACACCGGCAGCCCGAACGTCGATTCGGTGACGAACACGTCGCAGCGCACCGGCTCGAACGGCGCGCAGGTGGCGTCGGGACCGGTCTTGTAGTCGCCCGACACGACCCAGACCTGGCCCGCGTGCTCGAGGCGGATCTGCGCCGAACCCAGCACGTGTCCGGCCGGATGGAACGACACGCGCACGCCGCGATGCGTGATCGTCTCGCCGTAGGGCAGGCCTTGCAGGTCGACCGGCCCGACGCGCCGGCGCACCACGTGCAGGCCGGCCTCGGACGTCAGGTAGCGGCCATGGCCGGGCCGCAGGTGGTCGCCATGGGCATGCGTGACGAGCGCATGCGCGACCGGCTGCCAGGGGTCGATGTAGAAGTCGCCCGCCGCGCAATAGAGGCCTTCGGGGCGCGCGACGACGAGGTCGTTCCGGTGCGGATCCAAGCGTGTTCCGGGTTCGTGGGGCGGCAGCACGGGCTAGCAATCCGGGGACCCGTGTGACTTGAACAATAGTTTGCCAGCCGGTTAACTCATAGTCTGGCCGAAATCTGCTCGGCGACTGGGCCTTAAGGTCATCTTGCGGTGGAGTAAAGCTCGTTCTTCGGCCGTTCGCCGAGGCAGGTGAAGCAATGCTTGGCCGGGAGTCGTCGTGTAACTCAAACCATGGCCGCGAATTTCTCCTGTTCCAACAAGGGGTTATGCCTGCCCAGCTTTAGATGTATCCATAGTCCGGCCGAGAGTCGGCAGATTCTTCCGTTGTGCGGCGGTTCAAAGCCCGCGACGAGCTCGTAGGGCGCCGATTTGACGGCATCGCTGAGCGCGTCCTATCGTCCTGGCGACGGTCATCTCGGCCGCCTGGTTCAGCAGGTCTGCTGGCCACAACCGAAGGTTGCTCTCCGACCGCGTCTTCAAACTGCGCGTGAACCGCAACCGCTCCCTGGAAAGGAAGCGTCATGCGCGCACATTCAGTTGTCAAAGAGTCCCGTCCGCCACTTGAGTCAGCGGACAACGGAAGCCCGCCACTGGCCCGGAACATTGCTCGCCTGTTGGGTGAGATGACCTCGGTCGTTGGTTTCGATCCATTTCGCTGGCGAGAGCCCCTCCGCTTGCTTCTGACACACCCCTGCCCAACGACCGTGCTGCGCGAGTTCCACGAGAGCATGCGGGCGGCGATTCGTAGGTCGAGATATAACGAGGCCTTCGTCGATCGACTCCTGGGTGCCGTCACTGCCGCGGAGCGTGAACATGGCCTGGGAGACCTTCTCGCCCCGATCCGGCTGGCGGTGGTCGCCTTCATCGGAGGGATCTCTCGCCGTCCCAGTGTCTTGATGACCGCAGCGAGGGAGTTCATTGCGGGCACGGACCTCGATCTGCCCTTGTCCCTGTCGTTCGCTACGATCGCCAAGAGTCATCGTTTGACTTCGATGTCCAAGCATGAGGCCATGGCTTGTGTCACGCGAGCCGTGCAACGAACCGTCGCTGCACTACTCGAGGAACGCGCGATTGGAGAAGTTGCCTTCGCCGCTTGGCGCAGGGAGGACTGCCTTGCCGGCCTTGAGGCGCTCTGGCTTGCGTTCACGTACTGCGAAGTTGGCACAGCCAACTGCGGCAAACCGAGCAAGGCAGAGCTGCGGCGCGACCTGGAGCGTTGCGGCACACCACTTTGGCAGCAACTCGACAGGGCGTTGGTACGGGCGACAGTCGCACAAATCAGTTTGCCAACAGCGCACAAGCTGGCTGAGTTTGGACGGCTGTCGCTAGCGGTTCAGTCGGCTGCTTCCCCAGGGGTCGCGTCGCCTGACGGCATGCCGGGTGCTTCATCGGCCAACTTGATGCATGTCGTTTGTCGAACCCCCATCCCTGACAGCACCGACAAACAAGATATTCAGGAAATCACGCGCCATCGCGTTCTCGAAGAGCCACTCCCGGTCGCACGTATGCCCTCGATTTCGCTTCTTGCGGGATACAGGGCCCAACTGCTCGCAGAATTTCCATGGGCAGGAACGGTGCTGGATGTCATCTTCGACGATTTGGTGGGCCGAGCAAATCTCGGCGTCCTGGAGCTCACGTTGCCGCCGACATTGCTGATCGGCATGCCCGGTGCAGGGAAGTCACGCCTTGCGCGTCGAATCGCAGAGCAACTTGCCCTTCCGCGCCTCGATGTTTGCCTGGGCGGCAACTCAGACACCAAGCTGATCGGCGGGACGAGTCGTGGATGGGCGACGGGGCGCCCCAGCGATTTGGCAAGCCTCCTGGCGCGCGGGCGAACAGCGTCGGCGTTCGTCATCCTTGACGAACTCGACAAAGCGACTGACTCGCACCGGTCCGGCGGAGGGATTGACTCGTTTCTGCTGGGCCTGCTTGAGCCCGAAACGTCTTGCCGCCACTACGACAGCTTCCTCAAGACCGAGTGCGACTTTTCGAAGGTGAGTTGGCTTTGCACTGCCAACGCGTTGAGGGGAATCTCCAGGCCGCTGCAGTCTCGTCTTCGCATCCTGCAGGTACCACAGCCGCGGCGCGAAGACCTTCCGAGCGTTTGCGCTGCCGTCATCGCCGAACTCGAGCAGCGTTGGCAGGTACCGACGGGCACCATCCCATCGGTCGGGGAGCTTGATTTCGATATCGCGCGCATTACCAGCGCTCGCCAAGCCCGTGCTGCGACTGAAGCGGCGGTTTCCCTGTGGGCGCGATCTGTGGTTCGCCACTAGGGTTCGGACGATGCACCGCAGGCTACGACTGCCGCGCATGTAGTTCCTAGACAACCAAGGAGGTGATGGTGACGACAAATTTCGAGCGATGCCGAGCGCTGCACTGGGGTGCAGCGATCTTGAACGAACTGCTGGTTGAAACTTCGGCGCCCATAGACTTGGCGGAGCTGGCTTGCAGGCTTGTTCCCGCGTTGCCCGATGGCGCAGTCATTGATGCTATGGGTGAAGGCGCGCTGATCAAACTGACATCGGCGCAAGCCGCGGCCGTCCGGGGGGCACGTTCGCTGCTTGAGCAGTTGGCCGCTGCTGGCGTCGCAGTGACCGTGGACGGACGAGATGTCCTCGAGGCTACGCTCCGCCATTTCCCGCTGGCGTATGAAGACAACGCGGGCTTTCTGTACTGGCCCGTGCCGCCATCACCACCTTGATGGTCTTGATCTGCACTTGAGCCCGCATTCAACTCCGACCTGGATCGCATTAGGCGACGCAAATAGGTGAACTATGAAAAGACCAATCATCGCGCTCGATGCCGACGGCGTCCTACTCGACTACGGCGCAGCCTATCCGCATGCATGGCAGCGTGCGTTCGGAGTCTTTCCCAATGAGCGAAATCCGGATGCGTACTGGCCGATCGACCGTTGGGAGGTTGATCGACTCGAGGGCGAACGTCTCGACCACTTCAGGCGCCACTTCGATGAGGCCTTCTGGTCATCGATGCCCGCCGTGCCGGGCGCAGTTGCAGCCACGCATTCTTTGCGTGATGTCGGCTACGAACTTGTCTGCGTGTCCGCATTGGATGTGGCCTTCGAAAGTGCCCGGCTGAGAAACTTGCAAAGCCTCGGATTCCCAATCGAGCGGGTGATCGCGACGAGTAGTTCGGAAGTCGGCGGAAATCCGAAGGCATCCGCGCTTGGCGTCCTTAGACCGGTTGCGTTCGTAGATGACTATCTGCCGTATCTCGTCGGTCTTCCAAGCAGCATCCACACGGCGCTGCTTCGCACCCATGCGGCTGGATCGCCCAACAGCGGGCAGAACATTTCTGCGGCTCGTTCTCTTCATGAAGATCTTGCGGCCTTCGCACACTGGTGGCTCGAGACGATACACGTCGACAGCATTTGAAATCCGGCGCTGAATCGCTGACCGCACGCCGCGCATAGCTTGGTATGGCGCGGACGTGTGCGCTCATTCGACACGTGACCAATTCTGCGAGATGCTAGGGGAGGAAGTGGTTTGCCGCCTCCGCTCCATGCGATTGGTCCCGTGAGGTGGCCCTCAGCTTGGTGCGCCTAGAGCCTTCGAAGATCTGTAGTCGACATATGTGCAACGCGTGTAGTCCGATATGCGCTGTAGCTCCTGGCGCGCGACTCCTGTTCGGGTATCCAAATAGTCGCGCCGAAGACTGCTTGAGGTAAGCCTTCTCCCGAACGACTCCTCCCACTCCTTCATGATCGCCCAGACTGCCCAGCTTGAGAGCGGCTCACTCGTACGAAGCCCAACAATCGCAGGCCGTTCAGGATTCAGGTGCCCAGCGATTTCGGTGCGTACCGCAAGGTACTTGCGCCACAGCTTGGCGACATGGTGTGGTTGCGCGGGAGGAGACTGGGGCGATTCCAACCGAATATCCAGCCCACGCTGGCCAGGTAGCACGCGCAGATTGCTGACCTTCAACTGCGCGATCTCGCTCGTAGTCAGGCCGCCCCAATAGGCGAAGTTCAGCACAAGGTGAGCGCGGAGTTCCTTCAACGATGGGGACGCCGGTAGGTTCCCAGACAGCGCAGCCCGAAATTCGCATGCCGCTTCGGGCCGATTGGCGAGTGGCACCAGCACGATCGGTGACCGGGCTCTACTGGTGCCCCTAGCGACCACCCGGTCAGGCGTCCACGAAAGGACACCCTGGTCATGCAGCCAGCGCAGAAAGCTGGCCGTTATGCGGCGCGCCTGGTCAAGACTGCTAGGTGAAAGAGTGACGCTTCGTCGAGGCAGGATGGAGGACCGATCGAACTTCATCGAGCGAAGGTACTCAAGCCATTCGTTCTCGCTGAGTTCGCCGGCGTGCAAAGACTTCAACACGCTGGCTGCGTAGGCAGCCAGGCGACCGACTTCGCCTCGGTAAGCACGCTCGCTGGCGGCAGACAACGGGACGCGCCTGACCACGAGCCAGAGCTCGACGGCCTCCGCGTATGTGAGTGAAGATTGCATAGCCTAAGTTTATGTGCATAATCTTGGCTAATGCAAGCGTTGCGGCTCTGAGGCCGCTTTGGAGGAGAGGATGGGGGAATCGCTGCTGAGATGGGCCGGAAGCAAGAAGAAACTCTTGCCCATGCTTGTTTCTGCGACACCCTCGCATCGCCGGCGCTACATCGAGCCGTTTGTCGGATCGGCTGCACTTTTCACGAGGTTGGGCGAGGGTTTAGGCGTCCTCGGTGACCTGAATCAGTACCTAGTAACGACCTACGAGGTCATTCGTGACCACCCACGCGCGGTCTTGAACCGAGTATTCACGATGAGCTTGGAGCCGGATTACTGCTATGAGCGGCGTTCCGCTGATGCCAACTCACTCAAGGAACTCGACCAGGCCACGTGCTGTGGAATCCCGCGCATGCAACATGTTCCCGTCGTCGCTGCAGACGACGCTTGGCGCGAACAAGGCAAAATATAGGACGGTCGCTACACGGGAGACCTATCCCACGCGTTCCTCACAATGCCCCGCACCCTCGACACCGCCCTCCTCGCCAACGACCTGCGGAAGCTGGCCCAGCTCTTCAGCAGGCCCGTGTTCGCCGGTCTCGCGCAGGGTCGCTTGCCAGAGTTCGCCCGGGGTGCGCGAGAACTCGTCTGCGGCAGCAGTTCAGTGCCCATGGCCGACGTGCTCCAGTGCGCCTACAAGCGCCTGACCCTAAGCTTCCGGTCCGAGTACATCTATAAGAACGAAATCGCCTCGAAGATCGTCTTCGCGCGGCACTCACCTCGAACGGCTTCGCTCGTGAGCGAGCTGCGCACCGGTCAGTCCATCCTCGACGTGGCGGTCTTCAACGGTACGTCGACAGCTTACGAAATCAAAACTGAGTACGACACGCTCGCGCGCCTGCCTGACCAGCTACGCGACTACATGCGCATCTTCGACAAGGTAAACGTCGTGACCTACGGCCCAGCCGTTGATGGCGTCCTGCGCATCGTCCCGAACGACGTCGGAGTCATGGTGCTCACAGACCGTGGGTCGTTGTCGACCGTCAAGGAAGCAACAAGCGACATGTCGCGCCTCGACCTGGACGGACTGTTCAATGTTCTTCGGAGATCCGAGTACCTCCGAATCCTGGAGCGCACGCACCAGTGGGACGGTTTGGTGCCGCGCGGGCGTCTGTTTGCCGAGGCAAAGGCACTCTTCTGCGAGCTCGAACAAGAAGTCGCACATGCGGAGGCCGTGACCGAACTGCGGCGCAGGACGACTGACGCAACCACTGCCGACTTTGTCCGGTCGCTGCCCACCAGCGTTCGCTTGCTCGGTTTGAGCGAAGCCCTCTCTGGGATAGGCCAGGAGCGACTGACGGCCGCACTCTTCGAGCACGTCTAGCCAACGCTTGCATCACCCGTTTGGGTGATATAGCCACTCGACAGGATAGGTGACGATTAGGGGGTGTATCACCTCGTAATCCCAAAATGTACTTTCCATACCTATACGGTAAGCAGAAGGAACTGATTGCCGTGCGAGGGCTGGCTGAAATGCTCGCCGACGAAGGTCAGGTTCAACCCATCATCGAACCCGTTAAAAACAAATTCGGATCGCTCGTCAAGACGCTCGACGCGTCCGAGAAGAAGAAGCTCACCAACTGGGTAGTCGTCAACCCGGCCTTGCTTGATTTCAGAAAGGCGTCCGAGTCTGACAGGCTCGCCTGGGGACTCGCCGCATTCGGCGAAATGAAGGCCCGCAAGACCACACGCCCGACGCTTCTGGTCAGTGACGCGCTCACGCCGACGGTCGTCAAACGCTTCGTTCAAGCGTTCAAGGGTGAAGAGATCGGCCTGGCAATCACCCCGACGTCACTCGACCTGGCGAAAGTTGTTGGCGCTCTAGCTGGAGTGACGATTCAACGCGTTTTCTTCAAGACCCCAAGCCCCACGCAAACCAACGTCACGTTGTTTGAGAAGCCCAAGTGCGTGTGGGTCGAGGATCGGTTCCCGCATCGGCCTCGGAATGCCGACTATGCGGGCCGTCATCCGTTCACTGACAAGCACCTCACATGGAAGGCGTCGGGATGGGCAGGTTTCTCTGACTACACGATCTTGCCGCCCCAGCCGTCGGACGGTGGAGGCCCTCCGGGCGCCGTCGCGTTCCACATGACGCACATCCACCTTGCCAAGCCGCAAGGTGAGATCTGGGTGGAGCATTTTGTCTCGGATGAAACCAACCAGGCAGTCCAGGACAACGACGGGAAGTTCATGGAGGCGTTGGCAAAGTTCAAGAAGGCCACCAAACGCGCCGACAGCAGCTTCGGGGTGACGGAGGCGGCGAGCGACTACCTCAATCGCGCCAATACGAATGATCCGCCTGCGCTTGGGACGAACAAGCAGTTGGAGGTCGAGCATCATCTCGAGTTGATGAGTGGGGTGCTGGCTGGAAGGTTCTGAAGACGCATGCGGCGAGCGTTCGTGCGACTCCGAACCGCTCCCCATCAAGGCAGAGCCCGATCCGGCTCAGCCGCACCACGGGCCTTCAAGATGTGAGCCTGCTCTGGCCAAAACGTCTAGTAAAGTCGCTGAAGCTGTTAAAGGGAGCGCTTGGCACACGTTTCTTGCCCCATAGTGGCGGGCCGGCAATTCCATCCATCTCCAATACCCATCGAACTGCTTCTAGCGCGGGCACCATGCACCCCAGGAATTCACAGATTGCGGAGTTTCGGGATTGCCGAAGTAGCACGCCGGATCTGCGAGGAGGCGTGCGCGACGCCCTTGCCCGGATCTGGCGAGGCCGGCAGACGTGGAGAAGCGCTGGGAAGCGGCCTGCTGAACGCACTTCTCGCGTGCCCGGTCTCCGACCAGTTCGAGGAGGCGCTACAGGCCGCCGTTGCTGACGGCCTGGCGGGCGGTGATACCGCCCAAGGCGCCGTGAGGGCGCATGCCAAAAGCGAAATTCCTGGCTGCGTCCATGCCACCCAGAGCTCGAGCGAGCGCTGCGGTGTCGGACTGCTGCAATGCCAGGATCGTTGCAGGCGCAGGACGCCAAGCGGGCTAAGGCGCCCTGAAGCGTTAGTCCTTGAATCCTCAATCGTGCAGCTCCAACAACCACTGGTTCAGGCACGTGTTGGTCATGAACCTGTAGAGCCCATCCTGGTGCCTTGCTCGCCAGTCCAGGAAGCGGTACAGCTCGATGGTGCGGTCGATGTCTATCTTCGACATGCCGCCGGCGGCTAGCTTCTTGACCGCGGCGGCCCGCTGCTCCTTGACCTTGCCAGCGTCGATCAGGATGTCATTCAACTGCGGTTGCATCAACACGATGCGTTCGTTCGGAGGCAGTCCGGCACCGATGCTGTTGCATATCTGGTTGGCGTCGAACGCTGGCACAGACCTTGGGTTTGCGTCCATGCGCGCGCGAATCTCGGGTGCGATTGCAGTGTCGGCCGGCGGCTTCGGTGCGTCGGCGAGGTCCGCCAGGCTGAGGACGAGGCCTTTGAGCATCACGCGCCATTCATAGTCCGGGGGCTGGCGGCCGTCGTCCGGCGTCCACTGCGCATCGGTGGTTTGCCGCGTGACGATCATGCCGCCGATCTGGTCTCCGTTGTCCATGTCGAGGACGAGATGGCAACCGAACGTGCCGCGGTCTTCGACGTTGACGATGCGCGCGACGCGGACGTCCACGTGGCTGTCGGCCAGCGCCGTATTGAACCCGTTGCGGAACGCCTCAGGCTTGCCGCAGTTGCCCTGCGCATGCGCAGCGGCGGCGAGAACCAGGCCCATGGCGAAGACGAGACGTTTCATGCCGCCAGCATATCCAAGCCCGCTTGACGCGAAGGGATGACTGTGGCGAGAATGCTTGCAGCGGAATCGAGACTCGCGCCCGTCCCCACTGGCAAAGCCCCTCAGGGCATCTCCATGATGACTCCGTCATCGCGCCTGTTTGAGCAGCGCTGCAATGCCTGGCCCAACAGTGTTGGCCGAGGGGACGACGTCGACTCACCCTGTTTGGCAAGGATTGCCCATGCGTTTCCGCTTCACATCTCTGTCTCGCCCGCTGGCGCTGGCCCAGCGCTTCCAGCCCGTCTTCCCAGGCCTCGGACACATGCGTTCGATGAACTGGGCGGCAAGCGTGTACGGGTACCGTGACTGGCACGATCTTGTGGCCAATACCGCGTTGACTCAGGAGCCCACACGAGACTTGCGGTACCGGGACGGCCCCAACGGCCGCGAACTCGTACCCGAAGATCGCGAGGAGGCCCTCGTGCGCCGCCAGGCGCTCGAGCATCGTCTGCTCAAGCTCGTGGGCACCCAACTTCCCGGCTGGGATGTGTTGTGCGAGCTGCTGTGGACGACGGCCTCGCGCCATCCGCGCTACCCGCGGCTCGCGACGATCGGCAAGGGCCACCCGTTCTACGCCGGCCTGGCCCACGACCTGTTCCAGGCCACTGACGACGCAGGCCGGCCCACTGAGGACGCGGGTCGCGGCATCCTGCTCTACGCCGACAACCCCGCCGGCCTGGACGAGCAGCAGCTGCTGACCAAGGCCCAGGCGTTCGTCGACCGTGGTCTCGGAACCGAGCTGCTGGGCGGCGAGCTGAAGACCGCCCTCGCCTGCCTGGGCGACGGCCCGTTCGGCCAGTCCACGCTGACCGTGGGCCATGACGACGACGAGGATGACCAGATGGCCACCCAGACCCGCGCCATCCGATTCTGGGCGATGAGGGATCAGGAGGTCACCGGCTTCTCGGTGGTCGTTGTCACCTCTCGGGCCCTGCAAGATGGGAACGAAGCCCATGTCGAGGTCGACCTGCGGTGTGCCGCCGGCACGTTCCTCCAGCGTGAGTTCGCGCGGAACAGCCTGGCGGCGATCACGACCTCAGTCACCGAGCCGCTGGAGCGGCTCTGCTGGATGCGCGTGGGCTGCACCGAGCCCACCTTCATCCAGGTCGACGTCGAGGCCAGCGCCCTGGCGCACACCGGCGCTTGGCTGGCTCTGGCTCTGCCGCGGGCCCTGCGCGAGGATCTGGGGCAAGGGGGTTGCGTCCCGCTCGACGGCGTCAATTTCCGCGAGTCCCGGACGCTGCGGGTGATGCCGGGTGCGCGTAGCACTAGTTGATTGAAAATGCGCTCAGTAGAGTCGACGACGGCGGTGGCCTTGGGGTGGCGGCCATCTGCGTCACCTCCCTGAGCAGGTGTCTCTCTGACGCAATCCACGCCGAGGCTTTCTTCTCCGGGCCCGACAAGTCCTGGAGAAGCCTTTCATTTTGGAGCCGAATGTTGTCTGGCTGCCTGCCTTGGAATCGCTTGACGGCATGAACGTAGCGACGAGTCTGGGCGGCAAGTGGGGTGATGCGTGATGATCGGAAAGCGAACGCGATATTCCCTGGCCCAACTGCTCGAACAGCAACCGACACTCAACGTCGTGACGCTGATCTCCAAGCACGACGGTCACATCAACCTCGGTCTTGGCACCGAGATGTTCGACATCCTGAATGCTGTCCGGAACTTGCAGGATCACCAAGTGATAAGCGTTCTCGCGGAGCTCGTAGCCACTGAAGGCAACCTGCGACACCATGTCACCCCGAAGTACCGCTTCGACGAGCGAATGCACGACCTGGTGCAATGTCTCGCCCTCGATGGCTACCAGGTCGACAAGAAGTGGTTGCTGCAGACTGATCCGTCGATCGCAGATGCATCGCTCATCGATGACGACCTGGTCGAAGCTCTGCGCAGTTCAGGCGCACGCAGCAGCGAGTCCATCACCCAGAAAATCGACGACTCCGCCCAGGCCTTCCGATCGAATTCGCCCGACTACAACGCCTCTCTGGTCAATGCCAGGGTTGCTCTTGAGACACTCGCCGGTGACATCGCTCACGACCTCGCTGGCAGCGCAAAGGTAACCCCCTTGCCCTTCGACCGCGCCAAGTGGGGTTCGATCATCAGCTACTTGCGCACGTCCTGCGCAATTTCCGCCGAGGAGGAGAAGGGCCTCGCCAGCGTCTACTTCTTCCTGAGCACCGGCGCACACCGGCCGATGGCCATCGGAATCTCTGAGGCGCAGATGACCCGGCTTGGCCGTTCTTTCGCGCTCAACATGTGCTGGTTCTTGCTGCAGAACTACTTGGCTCGGCGTGGTGCTTGAGGCGGGCTGCACCTTGCGTGAGTCTCGGCGCATATCCTCTGCGAACGATCAACCTTGGCGCATGGACTCGTAGAGCCCGATCCACGGCCGCTTCGTAACGCGAGGCCGATAGCCTGTCGATCTCAGATCGCGAAGTCGGCGACCTGGCGGCCGGCAGCAAGCGGCTCGACCAGCCACTTCGGCTCGAGCCCGCGGCCGGACCAGGTGGCTCCATTCTCGAGAGCGCGCGGCACTTCATCGACAGCGTTCGGCTCCACGTCCGCAGCCGTCCGGAGCTGGCTGAGTCACTGATACGCCTGGACGAAGGTCGAGGAGTGGCTCAGGGACGCCGGTTGGACTTCTACTCCGACCTGAGATTCGAGAGCATCAGTCGGAACTTTCTGCCTACGTCGAGTAGTGAGAAGAGCGCCGCCACGTGCAAGCCAAGAATGACCGCGATGACATGAACCGACAGCGTCATCCCGAAGAGAACCACGAATCCGGAAATCGTGCAAGCTAGCATGAGGACACAGCCCATGAACAGCGTGCCCAGTAGGTCGTCGTAGTGGCCGTACTTCCGCATCATCGCAACAAGGTGCGTCTGATTGATGCTGGCAAGTACTGCCATCGCTGCGAGCATGAAGCCGAGTAGCGTCGCGCCCACGCTGGCCACAGCACCACCTAGGGCGCAAGCAGAACCGGAGTCTGAAATTGCCTTGACTACCTCCCAGTGCCAGTCTACAGCGCCGATGAGGGCGCCGACAGCAATGGGAAGATATGTGGATCGCACGGTGAAAACCAGTCGATCAGGGCGCCGCAACTGCGGGGAGGGCATGGCGCTTACGTTCATATGCGTCCTCCAGTTCTTGCTGCACCTGCGCTCGCGAGGGGTAGCGATTGATGAGCTCGACCGTGATGCTGTCCTTCAATGGCGACATGAACAGGTCGATCGGATCCGTGTCGTCAGTCATCCTAACGCGGATCTTCTCGAAGCCATTGACCCCGTGCAGCATGCGGCGAATCCAGTTCTTCGCAGGGTTCGTGAGCCCTCCACCCCGCGGCGCGCGCATGGTGAACTTCGCATGCGCGGCGTGCACGTTCTCCATCAGATCGAATGCCTTTTGGTTCCATGCGGGGGCAGCGTCGTCGAGTTGGTCGGGTCTGTCATATGCGAACGTGAGTTCGTACAGCTGGCCGTTTAGAACCCGGTCGATCTCGGCGTTGTTCATCACTTGAGGAATTGAAACCAGGACGTCGAGCAGGACACTCCAGTAGGAGGCGAATTTCGACAGGCCACCGGCTGGCCTATTCACCTGCCAGACCAACACGTCCCTCCGCTCACGATAGATGAATACGCACTTGTCGATGACTCGCTCGCCCTCCTCGAGGCCGATTTCGACCTCATCGTCGTTCAGATCAACGATGTGGGGCGCATCGTCCCGCAACTTTGCGAATTCACCCACCCAGACCGTGCCGGTGCGCACCAGATTGCGAACCTGGTAGTTGTCATCACCCAACTCGACGGCCGGCAAGTTCGCACCATGTTCTGTGAAGAGTTCACGGAGTGTGGGCGCCAGCGGCGTGGCCTGTGGCCCGCAGGCTGTCGTCGCGAAGTAGACGCGGAAATCCTTCGTTGGCATAGGTCTCCCACCCAAGCTTTTTGCCGCCCGTAGTAGTCGGGCAGTCTAAATGGATGAGCAGCATACGCCAGTTGACGCCAACCATCGTTGGCTCGGCCCAAGGGACTGGACTATGACGGGGCTGCGCGGGTCGGTCGAAGAGTCGCAAAGCTCACGGCTGCGGACCGAAGGCCATCGTCGACTCGGCGCTGTGGCAAATCAGGTCGCCGCGGGACGCTCGATCACTGAAGCAGCACGGCGCGACGAGTGCGTCCGGAAAGAGGCGCATGCATGTAGTCGGCAAGGGTGCGTTCGTGAGCAACGCCGCCGTGCTTCAGGGCATCGGGGTCGGTCTCCGTCGCGATGAAGTCGCGCAGGGGGATGTAGAGCGTCGACAGGCGGCTGATCTCGTGCAGGTTCTGGCTCGTGATCGCACGCATGGTGTCGCCTGCGGCGAGGCGGATGGTAAGTGGGGTCATGGCCTCATCGTGGCAAGCGGCAGGCTCGCCCGGTGAGCCCGCGCTCGGTATGCTCATCAGTACCGCCATCCAGCCTCCGGCCTTGCGCAATGACCGCTCCAAGCTCAGCACCCGTCGTCGTCTCCTGGTTCTCCACGGTGCCTGCCGTCGTCTGGTCCGGCGTCATCGGCGCCCTGGCTGGGGCCTTCGTTTCATTTCTGACATCGTGGCAATCCAATCGGGCGAGCTTGCGACGTCTGCGCGAGCAGCACAAGCGCGACGACCGGCAGGCTGCGGCCCAACGCGAACACGATGCTAACCAGAAGAACGAAGATCGCAAGTCGGCGATCCGACGAGAAATCTACGGACAGGCCGTGGAGGACATCCACGCTCTCTTGGCGGCGATCGGCGGGCTTGCTGATCGCCCAGTTGGAGCCGAGGGCGACACGAATGCGTTGCAGGCGTTCCTTAAGTCCAATGCGAAGGTCTGGCTGGTTGCTGATGCCCCAGCTGCGCGCCTGTCTCGGAATCTCGCGTCGACCATGTCCGAGTACTTCATGGCGGCGCTTACGTCTTCAGTCCCTACTCGCCAGGCGATGGAGGTCGTTCGGCAGTTTGATCGCCGCATTGCTCACGGCGAGGAGGATCTGCGGGCCGTGGATGTCGAGGCACGCACCGCGGTTGCTGATCGCGACGACGACAAGCTGAAGGCGCTCACGGCATCGAGCCAGTGGATCTCGAGCGCACTTGCTGACCTTCGGCGAAACAGGGATGCGGCCTTCATGTCGACATTGCCATTGCGGAAGGCCTGGTTCGAGGGCAACTTCGAGCAGTTGATGGCCGCCCAGCAACTGATGGTGCGGCAGGTATCCGCGCTGCGCGCTGAGTTGCACCTCGAGGCCGACGAGGCGGAGTTCCTGAGGTTGCTGGAGGACATGAAGCAGCGGGCTCACGCAGCCGTCGGACGTGCCTTCGACTTCGCCGGCGGCGATCAGGCTGAACCCGGTACCATCCGCGCATGAGCACCGAACGACTCCACGCGAAGGGCCCGGGCGGCGAGGCCTGCATCATCGAGCGCACCTCGAGCGAGGTCGACACGAGCAACCTCAGCGGGCGATCGAGCTTCGCTGGCCTTCCCTCGTACCGGCTGGGGACTGGCGACCGGCTCAATCCCACCGACGATCCGAAGGTGTTTCAGTCGCTTGACGGGACTCGCCGCTACACGCTGCTCTGAACGCGCCTGCAGCTCGGAAAGGCCACCATGCATGCCCCCGTTTTCGCCGCCGTGCTTGTCGTTTGCGCGCTCCCGCTGTCGGCGACCGCCGGAGTTCTTGACGACCTCGAGGAACTGCAGGGCAAGACGATCATCTACGCTGGCGACATCCAGCAGGTGAGCTGTCCGATCGGTGGCAAGTTCGACTGCTTCCAGTGGCCACGCGGGTTCTACAAGACCACAGCGGGTGCCTGCTTCGTAACCGACGAGACCAGCTGCTCGTACGGCTGCAAGGCGCTCATTGCGACCGACCAGAGCCGCCAGGTCAGCGTTTTCATTCCGCAGACCATAGGTGCCGGCATGAAGAAGGGCTCGTTTACCCCGTACAAGTGCCCGAGCCTGTACTGACCGGTGCCTTCAATCGACTGCGCTGGCCGGGCCCTCGCCTTCGCCAAGCCGCCTGATGGCCAGCTGGAATGCGGTGAAGAAGCAGATCGACGGATTGAACTTCACGACGCGCGCCCCCTCGTACCAACTGCTCTCGATTCCCAGCAGCCAGTACTTCAGCTTCCCACCTTCAGCCCGAAGGCCATACACCGGTGAGCCGCTCATCCCCCGGACGTCGGCGACGTGCGCAGTGTCCAGGTCTGGCCGAGTGATGATCTTGCCGTACTGCGGTGGGAAGTCTCCGGCGATCGCGCCTTCGACGCCGCTGGCGTCCACCTGGGGCACGCCGGCCGGTGCCTGGGTTGGCTGCAGCGGCACGATCGTGAGCCTCAAAAGGTGTTGGCTCCCCGCTCGCTCGTAGGACTCCGCAGGGATGCCCGTCAGCAGCCAGTGGTCGTAGTCCTCGAAAGGCGGCGGCCCCCACGCGACCTCACCGATCGGTGCGATGCCACCGGCCTTGAGGTTGTCGACGATCAGCCAGGACAATGGCGTGGCAGCGATGTCTGCGTCCTGCGTGTCGAACACGATCCACGCGTCGTCGTCGAACGGAATAGGCACACCGAACGGAAACCGATTGCCCGCCAGCTTGTCGTGCAAGGTGAACTCCGAGTACGCGGTGCCGAGAGCGCAGCCCTGGCGGATGTCGGTGATCACGTGGCCTGCTGTGACAAGGAACCAGTGCGACTCGACCTCGACCAAGAAGCACGATGCGTAGAGGAACCGACTCGATCCGTCAGGCCCCAGCGCGCGAAAGCTCATGCATACGAAGTGCTTGGCCGCTGTGTCCCGCAGGAACTGGATGCTGGGTGAATCGACAGTATCGAACGTCATGGACAGGCCTCCCTGCACCGAGTCTACGGGGGGTCCCTGCGCCATTCGTCAGCGGTTGATCCTGCCGTTCTGGATCCCCGTGTACTTGTCCTTGAAGCCCTCCGGGTCGGCGTCGCTGTCGTACAGATCCCACCGTAGCTAGCCGGGCCGCAACTGCTGGCCGGAATGCAAGACGAACTCGCTGGCGCCGCCCATGCCACCCAGAGCTCGAGCGAGGGCTGCAGCGTCGGATTGCAGGAACGCCAGGCGATTGGCCGGGTAGAACGGAGTGTCCTCGACAAACATGGAGAGCGCGCCGTGCGCTGCTACGCAGCTTGCTCGCGGAGACGCCTCGAGCCTGGGCGAACACTTCGTGACGCGAGGGATTCTCTGCACCGCCCGGCCATTGCGCTGCCGACCTTCGGCGCGTCGGAAGGCAATCTAGGTGGGCTGAATGAGAGAATGTCCTTCCAACGACTGATTCGCAACTACCATGGCGACCTCGCTCAGTGAACTGATCGCACAGCAAGCAGCGCTCGAGCGCCAGATTCAAGACGCCCGGGCCTCAGTGAGGGCAGAGGCAATCTCCAGGGTGCAAAGGCTGATGGCAGAGTACCAGTTGACGCCAGCCGACTTGATTGCAACTGCGAAGGGCAAGACTGCCACGGGGATGGGGAAGAAGGTTGCAGCAAAGTTTCGAGATCCGATCACGGGCTCAACGTGGACGGGCCGAGGTCTCAAGCCGAAGTGGCTGATGGCTGCGATCGATGGCGGAAGATCAATCGATGAATTCCTGATCCAGCCGGAATGAAGCTGAGAGCTTGACGGCAGATTCCGTGGTCATACCTCATCGTTTTAGCGCAACCAGTGGACACCTCGAACGAGCGCGGAGCGATGCTCCTTCCGCTCCGTGCCGAGGCAACGCTTTCGCGACGCATGGCATTTAACACGCACCATGCGATTCAACTTCGAGCATCTGTCCAACTTCGTCGGCGAACTTGCGCCCTCGACACAGGAATTGCTTGCTCGCTTGACCTTGGCAGCGCTCCTGGTCGGCGGCGTCGCCTCTATGGCGTTGTCGACATATGACATCGTTCAGGTGCTGCCAGCGCTGCGAAAGGCGCAGCAAATGCCAGTGCCGTCGCCGAGGTTGGGCGCCAGCACCGGTTCTGAGCCGGCCATTGCGGTGGCACCTCCATCGAACGCGGCAAGCGACTTCGTCGCCGAACTCCCTGCTGTAGCTCCCAGTGATGCGCAGATTCGGTTCGCCGCCAAGATTGCCCGCGAGGCGCGCGTCATCGTCGTGCAGATGCAAACCGAGCCTCTCAAGGCGGACCCCAAGACCTTGGGACAAAGCCGACTCACGCTTCAACTGCGTGGTGACTACCGAGACATCAAGACGGTCTGGATCGCCCTGATCGAGAAATATCCGGGCCTTGTTCTGGAACGCATGACGATCCGTCATCATGCTGACGTGTCCGCGCCCCCGGGTGCGACAACGAGCGCAACGGCATTGCCCCCGGCTGACCGCGCCGACGACGAGGCGACCCTCGAAATGATTCAGTACACGCGACCGTCGGAGCTGCCGCGGTGAACCGCGCGCTGCTGGGCGTTCTCGCAGGCACTGGAGCACTGTCTGCCTGGGCGCTGCTCAACCCCGCGCCGGCCACGAATGGCGCGATCGCGACCGTCGTCGCTGCTGCCCCCGCGCGACCCTCAACCGGAAACTTAGAAACTGACTCGTCGCCGCCGACAGTCCTTGCCGCTGGTGTGGGCGCAGCGCCTGCGGCATCCGCCGATGCGCTTCCGGCCCATTGGCCCGCGGTGAACATTGAGCCTGCGACCAGAAATCCGTTCATCGTGACGCCACCACCCGCGCCAAAGCCTGTCGTCGCTGCGGTCGTCGCTCCGCCGCCGCCCGCTCCCCCGCCGCCGGTGTCCGACTACCGGTTCTGGGGCCGGGTGCTGGTCCAAGGCGGCCAACGCCTCACCTACGTCGCGCGCGGTGTCGAAGGGTCACCCGTGGCCGTCGATACCGGTACCCGTCTGGACGGCGGTTGGGCAGTCGAATCGATCAGCGACAATGCGGTCGTGCTCGTGCATTCGGCCACGCAGCAGCATTCGACGGTTTCGATTCCGCTGCACGCGACGAGCCAACAATAGCGTCTGAAGATGCAAGGTCCGGGGAGAAAGTTCGTTTGAAACTACTGGTGAACTTGCGCGCTGTACCAACGGCGCTTGGACTGGCCTGCGCGCTCGTGCTCGCTGGCTGCGCGGTCGACCGCATTCGCGATGACGCTGAGCAACTGGCGGCACACGGCGACTACGAGCACGCCGTTCAGGCGCTCGAGACGGGCGTCGCCAAGTATCCCGACAGTGCGCAACTGCGGGGCCGCCTCTTGCTGGCCCGCGCCCAGGCGCTCAATCAATTGGTCGAGCAGTCGCGTTCGGCCGAGGCGGCTGGCAACCTCGATCTGGCAGAAAAGGCGCTTCGCCGGGCCCAGGTCTTTGATTCAAGCGGTCAGCGCGCCAGCGCGCTACTGGCAGATTTGAATGTACGGCGGCGCCAGACGGCGGCGATCGACCAAGCCAGCGAGCTGTCGTCGGCGGGCCAGGTTGACGCGGCTCTCAAACTGGTCAACGACGCACTCAAGGACAACCGGCGCAACCCCGACCTGCTGGCATTGCAGCATCGCTTGGCCGTCGACCAACGACAGGCCCAGGTGCGTGCGATGCAGCGCGGGCTGGCCCCGACAAAGCCCATCTCGCTGGATTTTCACGACGCCAACATCCGTAGCGTACTGGACGTCGTCAGCCGCACCAGCGGCATCAATTTTGTGTTGGACAAGGACATCCGGGACCAACGCGTGACGGTCTACGCCTCATCCGTGCGCTTCGACGACGCGCTCGACATGATCCTGACCACCAGCCAGCTCTCGCGCAAGGTGCTGGACTCCAAGACCATCCTGATTTATCCGAACTCGCCCGAGAAGCAACGCGAGCACCAGGAACAACTGGTCAAGGCCTTCTACTTGGCCAACGGCGATGCGAAGGGCGCGGCGGCGTTTCTGAAGGCGTCGATGAAGCTGCGCGATCCGTACGTCGACGATCGTCATCACCTGCTCGTGCTGCACGACAGCCTCGAAAACATCCAACTTGCCGAACGCTTGATCACCTTGTTCGACAACCCGGATGCCGAGGTGCTCATCGAGGCTGAAGTGCTGGAAGTCAGCGCCGATCGCCTCACGGAGTTGGGTGTGAGCCTGCCGAGTTCGGTGAGCCTGACGCCGTTGACGTTGGCCGGTGGCACCAACCTCACGCTTGGCAGTTTTCCGCTCCACAGAGACAACATCGGCGTGAGCCTGGGCTCGGCGTCTATCAATGCTCAACGCAAGATCGGGGACGTACAGACGCTGGCCAATCCCAAGCTGCGCACACGCAGCGGCGAGAAAGCCAAGATTCTCATCGGCGACAAGATCCCGATCATCACGGCCACCACCACGCCGGGTGCGTCGGGCTTCGTCTCGGAATCGGTCAGCTACCAAGATGTGGGCATCAAGCTCGAAGTCGAGCCCGAAGTCTTTCCCGATGACGACGTAGCCATTCGCCTGAACCTGGAAGTCAGCGCTCTCGGCACGCAGACCAAGACCGCCAGCGGCACCGTCGCCTACCAGATCAGTACGCGAGATGCCTCGACGGTGCTGCGCCTTCACGACGGTGAGACGCAGCTGCTGGCCGGCCTGATCAGCACGGATGAGCAGAACAACACGGCGGGCCTGCCCGGCCTGGCTGACATCCCGCTGCTCGGTCGTCTGTTCAGCGACCAGACCAACAGCCATTCCAAGACCGAATTGGTACTGTCCATCACGCCCCACATTGTTCGCAGCCAACCCCACCTGGACGCGACAGAGTCGGAGGCCTGGGTCGGCACGGACATGTTTCAGCGCTTGAAGCCCGTGGGTGGCCGATTCGACAATGAAGGGCAGGGCGCCGCCGCCCCTGCGGCCGCTGCCGGTTCACGTCGCCCCGCGGCTCCGGCGGCACCCACTGGCGCGAGCTCGGCCGCAGGGCTGGGGGCTCATGTCGGCGAGCCAGTCGCAGTGCCTGCGGGTGCTCCGGCCGTCATCAGCTGGGCTGCGCCCTCGACGGTCAAGGTTGGCGAAGTCTTTGATGTCCAACTTCAGCTGCGAACGGGGATCTCGCTCGGTTCCTTGGCCCTGAAACTCCAATACCCCAACGCACTGCTCGGCTTGGTCGGATTCTCGAATTCGATGGACATGCCCGAAGCAGGCGGCGATGGCGCGCCGGCGGTGCATGCCGACCCGCAGGGCGTTGGCGTGGTCGACCTGCAGCGAGTCGTGTCGAATCCCAGCTCTGGGCCGCTGAGCCTGGTGCGGGTCCAATTCAAAGCCCTCAAGGAAGGCGATGCGCCACTGTCGATCCAGTCGACGCCGACCGATCCACTGATCTCGGTCGCATCGCCCACCCCTTGGAAGCTCAAGGTTGAGCCCTGAACATGGCGGCGGGTCGATCGCTCCAGCCCATGCCTGCGCTGCGTCGCCGGGAGCGAGGCTTCACGATGGTGGAGCTCCTGGCCGTGCTGGGCATCCTCGCGGTGCTGCTGGTGCTATCGATACCGCTCGCAGAACTCACGGCTCGGCGCGAACGGGAGGCGGAGCTCAAACAGAGCCTGTGGGCCATTCGCGATGCGATCGATGCCTACAAGCGCATGGCTGACGCGGGCCTCATCCCGCAGTCGCCGAAGTCGGGGTTCCCGCCGGATCTGCAGACGCTCGTTGCAGGTGTGCGGACCAACACGTCCACCACCGCGTACTTTCTGCGCAGCGTGCCGCAAGATCCCTTCGCGGCTGCAGCGCCGGACGGCGGCTGGGCGCTTCGAAGCTACAGCTCACCCCCTGATCACCCGGAAGCCGGCGACGATGTCTTCGATATCCACAGTCGCTCGACCGAGACAGGGTTGAACGGCATCCCGCTCGCGCGATGGTGACGGCCATGCGAGATTTCAGCGATCGCTCCCGCTCGGTTCGAAGTCCACACGGCTTCACGCTGATCGAGATGCTCGTCGTGCTCAGTGTGATCGGATTGCTGCTGTCGCTCGTGGCACCGGCTTACCTCTCCCACATCGACCGGGCCCAGGAGCTGACACTCAAGCAAAACCTCAAGACCGTGCGCGCGACGATCGATCAGTTCCACGCCGACCGCGCGCGCGACCCCGTCGACCTGGCAGAGTTGGTCACTGCGCATTACCTGCACGAATTGCCAGTCGATCCAGTGACCGATCGCAATGACACCTGGGTGCCCGTGATGGTGGACGGGGCGTTGCATGACCTGCACAGCGGCGCCAAGGGCAACAGCAGCAATGGGACGCCATATGCGAGCTGGTAGGCGCCCGCTGTGTCGGCATCAGGCCGGCTTCACGTACCTTTGGCTGCTGACGGCCATTGCAGTGCTTGCTGTCGGCATGTCGTTGGTCGGCCCGATGTGGGCCGATCGGGTACAGCGCGAGCGTGAGGCGGAGTTGCTTCGGGTGGGTACTGCGTACGCGCGGGCCATCGAGCACTACTACCGCATGCAGCCGGACGGCGCACGCCGGCTTCCGCGCGGCGTCGATGACTTGCTCTTGGACAACCGATTTCCATTGGTGGTACGTCACTTGCGCGAGGCCTACACCGATCCCTTGTTACCCGGCCAACCCTTGGCGCTTGTGCGCGGGCCGGCCGGCGAACTGCGAGGGGTGTCGAGTAACAGCGACGCCACGCCCTTGATGCGCGCGCCCTGGTCGGATGGCCGCTACAGTCTCCCCGCCGCTACGCCCGCCACCCGCGTCCGCGATTGGCAATTTCTTGCGGATATCAGCTCATGAACGACTTGTACCGAGCCCGAGTGGTCTACGCCCATACCCCGATTCGACGTGTAGGGAGCCGGACAAGCCGCGGCTTCACGCTGCTTGAACTCCTGGTCGTGATCCTGATCATTGGCCTGCTGACCGGTATCGTGGCCCCGCGATTCCTGGGCCAGATCTCGCGCTCGGAGGTCACGACAGCGCGCGCGCAGATGGATGCGTTTCGCAAGGCCATCGAGGCGTTCCGCATCGACAACGGTCGCTACCCGACGACCGCTGAAGGGCTGGACGCGCTGGTTGTCGCGCCGGCGGGTAGCACGCGCTGGAACGGACCCTACCTGCAGGGCGCGATCCCGGTGGATCCCTGGGGGACTAAATACCAGTACCAATCGCCGGGCCCGAATGGGCGCGACTACCAAGTGCTGAGCTATGGGCGTGACCGGGCGCCAGGCGGCTCAGGCGACGACGCCGACATTTCGATCTAGCCTGGTTAGCACGTACCGCCTCATGCAATTCCTGACCCGCTGGATCGCGCCGCAACAACCGTCGATCGCCGAGGCCGTCCTCGAGGCCGTCGACGAGGCGGCGTTGCGCGCGCAACTGCAAGCGCAGGGGGCGATGGTCCTGTCGGTCGCTCCGGCGCCGCGCCCGAAGCGGGCACGCGAAGGACTCGGCAAGGGATTTGATGTCGCATGGTGGTGTCGAGAGCTCGCGACCTTGCTGCGCGCGGGGATGAGCGCCGTGGAGGCCATCGAGACGCTGCAGCTACAGACCACGCGCGCCGGAGGCGAGATTCAGACGCGGCTGTTGAAATCCCTCCACGAGGGTCAGCCCTTGTCGCAGGCCATGCAGACGGCGGGAGGATTTCCGCAGGTGCTGGTGGCCGGTGTCCTGGCGAGCGAGCGAACGAGCCGGCTCGTGGACGCCCTCGACGACTTCCTGCAGTACGACCAGCAGCTCAAGAGCCTGCGCAGGCAATTGGTCAGCGCGGCAGTCTATCCGGCTGTGGTTGTCGGCATCGGCTCGCTCATCGCGGTGTTTTTGCTCACGTTCGTCATGCCTCGCTTTGCGCGCATGTACGGCACATTCCGCGGCGAGATCAGTCCGTTGACGCGGGCCATGCTCTGGCTCAGCGGCGCGCTGACGAAGTCGTTGCCGTCGGTGGTCGTTGGCGTACTTGTGGCCGCACTGTTGCTGAGATGGGCCCTGGCAGACGGGCGCGGGCGCCGGCTGGGCAACCGGCTACTGACGTTCTTTCCGCCAGCCCGCCGCGCGCAGCAAGACTTTGCGCGCGCCAAGTTGTTCCAAGCCTTGATGCTGACCTTGCGTGGTGGCTATCCGCTGGTCGATGCGCTGCGGGTCTGCGAGCGCCTTGGACTGGCTGGTGGCGTAGAAGCGGCGCTTGCCGGTGCGCGTGAAGACGTCGAGCGCGGACAACCTGCATCCGCAGCGCTCCGAAAAGCCGACCTCATCGATGCCGTGGGCGAGCGCCTATTGCGCGTGGGCGAGCGCAGCGGGCAATTCGAGCAAGTGCTGCGCACCTTGGCCGACCGGCACGCCGAGGCCTTCAGCACCTTCGTCCAGCGCGCAACGCGCCTGGTCGAGCCCCTCTTGCTCCTCGCGGTCGCGGTGATGGTCGGTGGCATCGTGATCATGATGTACATGCCCATCTTTGACATCGCCAACGGATTGCATTGAACGACAGCGACTGAGATGGCTCCTCCCATGACCCCCTCCCTCTCCGATGACGCCGTTTGGCTGCAACGCTTGGCATCGGCGCGCAGCGAGTACCGCGCAGGTGGGGGCACGGTGCTGGATGCCCTGTTGCGGCATTGGCCCCGTGAGCCAGAGTCACTACTCGCGGAGCTGGAGCCTAGGAGTGGCATCGCGGCCGTCGATACCTCCCTGGGCTGGGAAGCCGTGTTCGAGCGCTGGACGCCGGAGCAGGCAAGGGTAAACCAATGCGTTGTGCTTCGCGGGCCGGGCGATTCGTGGGTGGGGGCAGCCGCAGATCCGTGGGTGCCGAACTTGCACCGACTGGTCGAGCGCGCCCTCGGGCGGGGGGTTGCGCTGCACGCGGCAACAGGTCGCCAATTGGAGTCTTGGATCAACGGCAGTGGTGCGCAGGGGCGTCCTACTGCGCCTGAGCCCGTGGATGTGCAAGGCCCCATCGTGTCGTTCGTCGACGCGGCGATCCGTCGAGCCATCGCGATCTGTGCGAGCGATATCCATTTCGAGTGCAATCGCACTGGGGTGACGGTCAAGCATCGCCTCGACGGGGTCATGCAGCCGTTCGCCCGCATGGAAGGGGTTGCGAGTGCCGAGGCTGTCATCTCACGGATCAAGGTACTGGCCCAACTCGACATAACCGAGCGCCGCCTACCGCAGGACGGGCGCTTCCGCCACACCAGCGCCGGAACGCCGATGGACATGCGCGTCTCCATCATGCCCAGCGTCCATGGGGAGGACGCGGTGCTTCGGCTTCTGGACAAGGCGCAGTTCCGAGGTACGAGCCAGGGAATCTCTCTCGAGGCGCTTGGATTCGAGACCGAACGTCGCTTGATGATCCAAGATCTCGCGACCGAGCCCAGCGGCATGCTGCTCGTGACCGGCCCGACGGGCAGCGGCAAGACGACCACGTTGTACGCGGTGCTCTCCGAGATCAACTCTGGACACGAGAAGATCGTCACGATTGAAGATCCAGTCGAGTACGAGCTGGACGGCGTGCTACAGATCCCGGTCAACGAGCGCAAGGGGCTGACCTTCGCGAGGGGCTTGCGCTCCATTCTTCGGCACGATCCGGACCGCATCCTGGTGGGGGAGATTCGTGACGCCGAGACTGCCGAGATTGCCGTCCAGGCCTCGCTGACCGGTCACCAGGTCTTCACGACCGTCCACGCCAACAGCGTGACCGACGTGATGGGCCGCTTCCTGCATTTCGGGCTGGATATGTTCGGCTTCACGTCGGCATTGAATGGCGTCGTCGTGCAGCGGCTCCTGCGCCGCCTGTGTCCGAATTGCAAGCAAGAGCGCGACGCCTCCCCGATGGATCGGGAGGTGTTCGTGCGACATCGCGCGTCGGCGCCGCACAGGTTGTGGAACGCCGTAGGGTGCGACGCCTGCCTGGGGTCGGGCTATGCCGGTCGATTTGTCATCGCCGAAGTGCACCGCGTCGATGACCGGCTGCGCGAACTGGTGGTGGCCAACGCCAGCCTGACGACCCTCAAGAAGCATGCTTTCGACGCCGGCATCGAGTCGCTTCAAGCCATCGGTCTGCAGCGCGCTTCAGAAGGAAATACCACCATGGAGGAACTCAAACGTGTGGTGGGATCGCTCTGAGTGGGCGGAGGTCTACCTTGCGCCGACTTGCGTCGGACTCAGGGGAGGCGGTGTCGCGGTGGCTACCTGGATCGACACAGTAGACCTGAACGACGCTGTCTCGCACCTTGTTGACGCTTTGGCGCGAGGCGATCTGCGGTCGTGTGGACGCGTTCGGGTCTGGCTGGGTGCAGAGCTGGCGCGTCCTCTCATTCTGGACGCAGGATCGGGCGCTCGAACTCGAGCGGAAGCCAATGCACTTGCAACAATGCAGGCGCCCGACCTAACGGGGCTTGAGGGAACGATTCGTGTCTGGGTCAACGGCTGGCGGAAGGACCGGGGCGGGCTGGCGGTTGCTATGCCTGAGAACGTTTGGGTGGTCTTGCAAGGAATGATTGAACAGGCCGGTACTGCACGCACTTCCCAAGACGGCGCGGCGAAGTCACTCAAGTTGATCAGCCTGCGACCCTGGTGGAACCAGGTCATGGATGTTGTGATTGCGGACAGTGCCCGCGAGGGCGGCGCAGTGGGCTGGAGCCTGACAGAGGACGGGTGCGTTGTTCACGGAATCGTCGACAACGGCGTTCCGCTTCAGGCCGGGTTCGATGTACTCGATAGCCGTGACGCCGGTGGAGCAAAGTTGCGCCGGCGACTGCAGGTGAATTGGAATGCGATCGCATCTTCCCGCCATATGGAGCTCGCGAGGCAGGGTGAAGGCGTGCGTGCTTCTATCGGCTCTTGGCGCCCCTTTGCTGGAGGGCTCGAATGAACATTGAGTTCATCGAACCAAGATTCCCTTCGCGGAGAGTATGGCTGATGTCAGCGGCGCCATTTATGCTGGCGTTGACTCTGTGGGGTACGAAGGCTTTCATTCACGCACAGTTGGGCAAGCAGTTGGCAGTGGCTCAGCTTGTCTCAAAGGCGTCGCCGTTGGCGCCGATCGTTCGTGGATCAGGGCTGTCGTATCAAGCGAAGGCGCAGGAGATCGCGAATCGCGCTACGTTGCCTGAAGCGGATGCGCTCGCCGAACTTGAGCATGTTGAGATTGCGGGGATACAACTGCGTTCGATCGATTTGAATGCAGATAGAGCTGTCGTCGTGGTGGAACTCGATGCTGCAAACGAAGCACCGTTGGAGGACTACATTGACCAGCTGAACGCTGGCGGCGGTCCGCCGAGATGGCACATCCAAAGACTTAGAGTGCGGACCGGTGACGTTCGCTCGAGCGCTGGCACTGCTAGCGCCGGAACCGAGATTACGCAGGTCCATTCCGTTGTCCTTATCCGTGGCCTCCTATAGCGGCGAAGTGGATACGTTTGCATACCCTCTTTTGGGGGATGTCCTCAAGTGGAGCAAATGGCGAGACTGCGTTTCGAAATTTGTCCCACGGCGCAGATTTGTTCAGCTTGCCCGATTTCTCTATTCAGCGCTTCCAGTCGAGGCGGTACGGTCTGGTTCAAGCGTGGTTTTCTTCCAACGACGAAGTGTGTATGACGAAATCTATTTCGCTGCAGCCATATTCAGAGCATTGTGATAGTGGACATACCATTGATTTTGGGGCGGCGAACATGAAGTTGCTCTACGATCTCTTGTTCAAGCTTGTCCTGAGTGCCATTCTAACCTTCGTTTCATTTGCCTCCGAGGCACAAACAAACCCTTGGATTCTGCATTCAGGCGCGAATGGTTTGGGCGAGTGCGGTGGATTTTATAGCGGGAATACTATGGCTGCGCTGGCTAATAGTTATCTTGCCTGCCTTGATGCTAGTGCCAGTCCCTACGCCCCTTACGCTAACATCCTAACAAGCTGTGACCCTCCTATTGACTTTTCCGGCAACTCGCTAAGAACCGGGAGTTGTTGGTATGACGCATATTCTTACAGCGGCGCTGTGGATACACATCAGCTAGTGCCCATGAGCCAGTGTGCTCAAAATTATATAACTGTCGCGACCAA
Organism: uncultured Vitreoscilla sp.; assembly: GCA_964418745.1. Taxonomy (GTDB): domain Bacteria; phylum Pseudomonadota; class Gammaproteobacteria; order Burkholderiales; family Burkholderiaceae_C; genus Scleromatobacter. The sequence continues at coordinate 10,747 of CAYQMX010000034.1, read as the reverse complement.
TGGCGTCTATTGTAAAGCGTTTGGAGATCGATACTATCCGCGATCTGACTTTTGCTTGCCGTGTCTAATGTCGATAAGCGGGTTGGAGTCTAATCCTCAAATAGGCGATCCGATATATCCGCTGACCGGCTCAAGGAGAGAGGATATATATTTAGGTATCCGATTGGGAGGAGAGCCAATCACAATTTCGTACGATACCAGCTCTCGGGTGCCAGAAGTGAACGGAGGCCAAACCTGGATGGTGCCTGGAGCCCCTTCGTTTGGGAGCCTGTGGCAATCAAGCATCCACAAAAAACTAGTCTTGCAGGCGACAGGTGGCATGGGCTCGCCATTCAGTTCGGTGGCCATGTTGCGTGGCGGTATGACGGTATCAACGGCCAATTTGGGCGGGTCGGATACCTGCTCAAGCGCCGGCGCCGGCGCTGTCTACACTCCCACAATCAATCAAGGCCTTCGACTGAATTTCAGTGGAAGCGGGCTCGCTTCGACATTGCTGGATCAAATGGCTCTCGCTGAGGAGACTTACGATTCGACAGGGGCGGTGGTCAATCTATCAAACGCCAAGGGTGGTACGTTAACGTATTCATATACTGGAGGATTGGTCACGCTTGTACAGGATCAATTTGGCAGAAGTGTCAAGTTTGACTATGAGCAGCCAATTGATCCTGGTCTGCCCCCGCGGATAATAAGAATCATATCGCCCGATGGTTCGATAATACTTGTCGGATACGATGCTCAAAACAATATGAACTCTCTCACCTGGGCGGACAACCAAGTTCGTCTATTTCTATACGAAAATACAGCGTTGGAGTGGGCGCTAACGGGCATCACCGATGAAAGCGGGCATCGATACAGCACCTATGGCTACGATTCTCAAGGCCGAGCTGTTAGTACGTCTTTGGGCTCGGGCGTCGATAGCTATGCTGTCACCTATGCTCAGCCCCCTTCCTGGTCTGTCACAACGACCGACATTTCATCGTCGTTTGTGTGCCGAGAGCACCGTTGGCAAGCCCCAGTCGGAACTCAAGTGACGTTGCCAGCGATGCAGGTTAGCAACCTCTCAGCACAAACTTTCAACGGGACGATGAATCTCGCTGGCCGCGATCAGCCGGTTGGAAGTGGCTCCTTGGCGAGCGCCACGGCGCAGACTTACGACAGTCGTGGCAACATTGCTAGCTTCGACGATTTCAACGGAAATCGCGCGTGTTTCAGCTATGACTTAACGCGCGATCTTCCAATCGTGACACTCGAGGGTTTGCAGGGCGGCGCAAGCGGCAAGGCGTGTCCATCAGCCCTCGACAGCTATGCACCCTCGGTTGCAGATGCAACTCACCCCGAGCGCAAGATTACAAGAGTGTGGCATCCCGATTGGGTGTTGAAAGCCCGCGAAGCCGCTCCGAAGAAGATCACGACTTGGGTCTACAACGGCCAAGCGGATCCCATCGCGGGCGGCACGGTGGCGTGTGTGACGCCTGGAACGACACTGCCGGATGGCAAGCCCCTGGCCGTGCTGTGCAAGCACTACGAGCAGGCCACGACAGACGCGACCGGGGGACTGGGGCTATCTGCGTCCGTAACAGGAGCCACTCGGGTCTGGACGTACACATACAATCAGTATGGTCAGGTCTTGACCGAGACGACCCCGAAGCAGTCGCCAACGGATCCGCTCTCGCACACGACGACCTACGCCTACTACTCCACGACGAGTTTCGCAGGCGCTGCCGGCTACACGATCGGCGACTTGCAGTCGGTCACTAACCCGCTGGGCCAAGTCACGACTTACACGTCTTACGACAAGGCCGGGCGCCTGCTTTCGAGCACGGATGCCAACGGCACCGTCACGTCGCAGTCTTACTTTCCTAGAGGCTGGCTGCAGACCCAGACGGTCACGCCGGTAGCAGGTGCCCCGTTGACGACTGCCTACGCCTACTGGCCAACCGGGTTGCTCAGAACGGTGACGATGGCGGACTCGAGCACGCTGAACTACACCTACGACGATGCGCATCGCCTGACGGATGTGGTCGATGGCGCCGGCAATAAGCTGCACTACGTGTTGGACAGCGTTGGCAACCGCACGAGCGAGCAACTCAGCGACGCATCGGGAAACCTAGCGAGTTCGGTAACGCGGATCTACGACGCGCTCAACCGAGTCCAAAGCACGACGGGCGCGATGCATTGATGCAATGGTGCGAGGGCGGATGCCCACGGGCTGCCCTTCAGCTTGCTGAACTGATTGAAGCGCAGGCCCACTTAACTGGTGGCCTGACGAAAAACGATAGATCCGCGCTGACCGCGGGAGGACGACCAAATGATGGTTCGCAAGGGATGGATCGGCGCAACTAGCGCCTGGGTCGCGTTCGGTCTGATGGTGGCGCTGAGTTTGGCCAGCGCATCGGCCAGAGCGTTGACCACCACGACGACCATACTCACCAGCAGTGTCAATCCAAGTCAACTCGCGCAGAGCACGACGCTCAAGGCAACGGTGACGCCGTCGGCGGCTACCGGCACCGTAACGTTCAAAGACGGCACGGCGACGCTGGGTACGGGCACCCTCGCGTCAGGCGTCGCCACCTTTGCGACGACGTTCAGCACTGCGGGCTCCCATAGCCTGACGGTTGTCTACGCGGGCAACACGACGTATGCGACCAGCACGTCGAGTGCGCTGACGCAAACAGTGAACCTAAAGGTAACGACGACTGCGCTGACCAGCAGCGTCAATCCGATCGCGATCGGGGCGAGCACGACCCTGAAGGCGACGATGACTCCCTCGACGGCAACGGGGACGGTGACGTTCAAGGACGGCACCACAACGCTCGGCACGGGAACTCTTGCCTCTGGTGTAGCGACCTATGCAGCAACGTTCAGTACCTCAGGCAGCCACAGCCTGACGGCAGTCTACGGGGGTGATGCTAGCGACGCGACCAGCACGTCGAGTGCGCTGACGCAAACAGTGAACCTAAAGGTAACGACGA
>CAYQMX010000034.1:0-7675 GCA_964418745.1 uncultured Vitreoscilla sp. | reverse complement strand
AGGCGACGATGACTCCCTCGACGGCAACGGGGACGGTGACGTTCAAGGACGGCACGACGACACTTGGTACGGCTACCTTGGCTTCTGGCGTAGCAACGTTTCCCACAACCTTTGGCTCAAGCGGCGCGCACAGCCTTACCGCGGTTTATGGCGGCGACGCCAGCGATGGCGTAAGCACCTCGGCCGCGCTCACGCAAACCGTGACTCTCGCATCGACTGCGACCTCACTGACGAGTAGCGTCAATCCGAGCCTCATCGGAGCCAGCACGACACTTGCCGCGAGCGTAACGCCAACGATTGCCACAGGAATTGTTACGTTTAAGGACGGAACGACAACACTTGGTACCAGCACGGTAACTTCCGGCGTCGCAACTCTTGCCAAGAGTTTTGCCACGAGTGGCACCCATAACTTGACGGCCGTCTATGGAGGCGACACCAAGAATGCGACCAGCACGTCTAACGCGCTCGCTCAGACCGTCAATTCCAATCCGACTGTAATTTCGTTGACGACTTTCATAAATCCGATCGCAGTCGGAGCGCTTACAACGCTGACCGCGAACGTGTCCCCGTCGACAGCTACAGGCACAGTCACGTTCAAAGATGGCACCACAACGCTCGGCACAGATACGCTGGGTTCGGTGGTTTCTGGGATGGCGCAATGGACCACGTCTTTCTCCAGCACCGGCGCCCATAGCCTGACTGCTACCTACGGCGGCGATACCAACAATGCGACGAGTACCTCCAGTGTCGTAGTCGAGACGGTGGGAGTCGCCACCTCTACGGTGCTCGCAAGTAGCGTCAATTCGATAGTGATCGGAGCGAACACTTCGTTGACTGCCACGGTGACACCATCGTCAGCGACCGGCACTGTAACTTTCAAGGATGGCACTGCGGTACTGGGTACTGGCACATTGAATGCCGGCGTCGCGACTCTGGCAGCAAGCTTCGCCACAGTAGGTTCGCATAGCCTGACCGCTGTCTACGGTGGCGACTTGGGCGATATAACGAGTACTTCCAGCGCGCTTGTTGAGACGGTGACAGCCAATGCAGCGACAGTCTTTCTGACGAGCTCCCTGAACCCTTCTACTGTCGATGACACGGTTGTGCTCACAGCAACGGTGACTCCGCCTGCGGCCACAGGGAAAATATCCTTCATGGACGGCGCGACGAAACTGGCCGCTGTAAACCTGGGTTCCGGGGTAGCCACGATTTCCGTGTACTTCAGTAACCAAGCTGGAACTCACAACCTGACCGCGATCTATGCGGGCGATGCAAATTACGCAACTGCAACGTCTGCCACGCTTGCCGAGGCAGTAATCGGTAAGGCAAACACGACGGTGCTGACCAGCAGCTTCAACCCGGTCAACATCGGTCAAAGCACTACCCTAACCGCAACCAATTCGCTTGGATGGTCGGCGGGAACGATTACTTTCTTTGATGGTGCGACATCTCTTGGAACAGTGCCCGTGACGACGGGCATCGCGTCGTTGGTTACAAGCTTCAGTGGCGGTGCGACGCATAGTCTGAGAGCAGCTTATAGCGGAGACATCGAGACTGCCCCGAGCACTGGTGCCCTAACGCAAGCTGTCAGCCTTGCAGCCACCGCGACTACGCTGTCGAGCGGCACCAATCCGGGGGTCGTTGGAACAGCAACGACACTGACCGCGACAGTGACACCGCCGACGGCAACGGGCATAGTCACATTCCTCGACGGGTCGACGGTGCTCGGCACGGCCACACTGGGGGGAGGTACTGCGACTTATTCGGCTGCGTTCAGCACCACCGGCACGCATAGCTTGACGGCCTCGTACGCCGGTAACGCCACGGACGCGGCGAGCACATCCGGGACGCTAGTGGAAACTGTTACGCCCAAGCCCAGTACGGTACTGACAAGCAGCGTCAACCCAGCGGTGATCGGCCAAACGACAACGCTGACCGCAACGGTGACACCCCCATCTGCGACCGGCGTAGTCACGTTCATGGATGGTGCGATCGCGCTGGGCGCAGCTCCCGTTGCTTTGGGTATTGCAAGCTATTCTGCAAAGTTCACCATTGCCGGTACGCACACGCTCACCGCAAACTATTCTGGTGATGCCAATGATGCTGCGAATTCGTCAAACTCATTGACAGAGACCGTTCAATCCGGTCCTGTAACGACATCTACGCTACTCGGCACCAGTGCCAACCTTGTTTCGGCAGGTCAGAGCTTGACGCTGACTGCCACGGTGAGTGGCGACGCACCAACTGGCACCGTGCAGTTCAAGGACGGTGCGGTAAGCCTCGGCAGCCCCGTGACCCTGGTCGGTGGCCAAGCGAGCTTCAACTTGATGCCTCCCGTGGCCGCCGGGCACTTATACAGCGCGACCTATTCGGGCGACCCCTATAACTCGACCAGTTCCGGTCAAGCAGCTGTCAATGTGACGGGCGCCACCTCGACGACCTCACTGAGTTCTTCCTCGATCGCGGCAACTCCAACGACTTCAATCACGTTGACCGCCACTGTCACGGGCTCCGGCCCGACGGGCAGCATCGTTTTCCGAGATGGGGCCGCTGTGCTTAACACGGCGACTGTTGCGGGCGGCATTGCAAGCTGGACGCAGACGCTGACCGGCGGCATGCACGTCATCACGGCGAGCTACAGCGGCGACGCGACGAATTCGGCAAGCGCGTCGACGGCGACTTCGATCCAAATTAGCGCCGACGGCTCGGTGCAACCGCCAACTGCCCTGCAGTGGACCTACCAATACGATGCGCAGGGCAACCCAACACAGGTTACCAATGCCAACACCGCCACTACGCAGCAGGTCTACGATAGCCTGTCGCGAAGCACCAAGATCACTCTGCCTGTGCCGGCCACGGGTCAGGCAGCGCCGGTCATCGGCCTTACCTACGACCTGCAAGATCAACCCGCAAAAGTAACCGATCCTCGAACTTTGACTACGACCTATACGGTTGATGGTCTGGGTAGCACGACGGCCTTGACAACCCCGGATACGGGCGCCTTGGCCCGCACCTACTATGACAACGGCCTGCTGCAGACTGCCGTTGATGCGCGCGGGCGGACATCGACCTTTACCTACGACGCCCTCGATCGACTAAGCTCCGTCTCCTACAGCGATGGTGGCACGGGCATCGTCATGGGCTACGACGCGGGCACCTACGGCAAGGGCAACCTGACCAGCATCTCCGACGAGTCCGGCAGCACCTCGTTCGTCTACGACGGCCTGGGCCGCGTGGTCACGAAGACCCAGGTCAGCGGTCCGTCCGGCGCGCAGCGCACGTTCACGCTCAACTACGCGTGGGGCTCATCGGGAACTTCGACTGGCAAGCTAGCTTCGGTCACCTACCCCAGCGGTGCCATCGTGACTTACGGCTACGACACCGCTGGCCGGATCAACGACGTGAGCGTTACCGGCGCCGACGGCGTCGTGTCCAAGGTGCTTAGCGGTCTGGCCTACGACGCCCTGAGCCAACCCAAGAGTTGGGTGTGGGGAATCGGCGCCGTTCCGTACTTACGCAGCTTCGATGGCTATGGCCGCTTGGTCAGTTATCCGCTGGGCAACCCCAGTGGAACCGGCATCGCCGCCGGCGTCCTGCGCACGCTGGCGTTCGACGCCGCAGGTCGCATTGTTGGCTACAGCCACACCACCCCGACGAATTGGGATCAGTTCTTCGGGTACGACGGGCTCGATCGACTGGTCAGCGCGAGCCTGACGGGGGGGGACAACTACGGATACAGCTACGACCTTACTGGCAACCGTACTCAGACCACGATCAACGGGACGGTCTACGCCGACACGGTCTCTTCCACGAGCAACTGGTACACGAACGTGGCCACGGCCGCTGGCGGCGCCACTGCGCAAGGCTACGACACGGCCGGCCACCTGACGAGCGACACCAACGGCACCTACACCTACTCGGGACGCGGGCGCCTCAAGACGGCACTGCGTTCGGGCAACACCTTCAGCTATCTTTACAACGCCTTCGAGCAGCGCGTCTACAAGGCCGGGCCCTCTTCAGTGATCACCACGGGCGTGGCGAGCTACGTCTATGACGAAGCGGGCCACCTGGTAGGCGAGTACGACGCAACCGGCAAGGCCGTGTACGAGACGGTGTATCTGGGCGACATGCCGGTGGCGGCGCTGACGCAGTCGGCCATCGGCCAGACCACGGTGTCCTACGTTTACGCCGACCACCTCAACACCGCGCGCGTCATCGTGCGTCCGGCCGACCAGGCCATCGTGTGGTCCTGGGGCGCCAACGAGCCATTCGGGCAGACCCAGGCCAATTCGAACCCGAACAGTCTGGGCGTCTACACCTACAACCCACGCTTCCCGGGCCAGGTGGCTGACACGGAGTCGGGTTGGTACTACAACTGGTATCGGGACTACAACCCGGCGCTCGGGCGGTATGTCCAATCCGATCCCATCGGCTTGGCCAGTGGCAGCATGTCGACGTATGGCTACGTCAACGGTAACCCGCTCAGCGCATACGACGACATGGGGCTTCAAACTCTTCCTGGGCCGATGGGCCTGCCCATACCAATCATTCCTACGCCTCAACAACAGGCGCTCAACAAACAGCTCGCCCAACAGCTTACCGATGCGTTGAATGGGAACTCCGATGGTGACCCCCAGAAGACCTATCAGACCTACACGCGCTGGAATCCAACTACTAAGAAGTGCTATAGCGGCCGGACCTCGGGCACAGGCACCCCTCAGGAAAATGTTAAGGCCAGAGGCCAGCAGCAGACGTTGCTAAACAATGAAGGGTTTCAAAGCCCAATTTTGGATACTACTACCCAGGGCGATTCTTTCGCTGAGTATCTGGCAAGCCGGGGGCGCGAGGAACAAATTATCAGTCTTAACGGCGGAGCTAAGTCGCGCGGAGGTACATCGCGCAATGCCATCGGTGGTATTGTGCTATGGCCCAGCGCTGTTCGGAATGTGGCAATCGGCAACGCAAATGCTCGCTTTGGTGAACCCATGCCGGGCCCATCGCCATGGGGTTCCAGTCCGTGTACATGTCGTTAATATCTAAGTTGTCGCTATGGACTCAAACGAATACAAAAAGCTCAAAGCGTTTTTGGATTACTTCGCGAAAAATTACATGAACGCCGAAGTAGTACCCGAGGAGCAGCGCCCAATCGCGGTTCTGAATTCGATGGAGGTGAAGTCGATGAAAACAGCAGGGCGCGCCTTGGTTATGGCGATTGACGATTGTATTGCTGCTATCGATTCTTGGAGTCCTCAAAAAATTTCTGAAATCAATACCGACTTGCGAAGGCACGGCATCATTTCTATTTATGAGGTAAGGTTGGGCTATTCTAAGAGGTTGCAGCGAACCTTGGGCCGTGGCTCTATAAAGAACTTGACTGAGTACTATCAAATAAAAGGTCTGGTGGAGGATATGATTGACAAATCAGATAGCCTTAGCTTGTCCAGATTGACTCAGATGCTGGGCGAATTCGAAAATAACGTCAAACGAGAGTGAGTTCGCCGACCACCGCCCATCGTCGGCCTAGCAGCTAATGCCGACCGCCGATGATCCGCTGGGAGTCAGTTTCCTGAAAATCAGCGGGCACGGGTGCCCAGTCTTGCCTTGTGCCCCCGACGGGGCCGAAAGCGCGCCAATGGCGAGGGGCCGGAGACTACCCCAACGAGTACGCCGGGGCCCCTCTAAAACTGACCACACATGACGCACGCGGCGCACGCCGCTGAGAGGCCGGCGCGGAACTGACGTGAAGCGCCGTTTTCAAATCGCTACACGTATCCCGGGTTCGAACCAGGCTTTGACGGACGCGACGGGCGCTTGGCTGGCCGCGACCCTGGCCGCGCTCAAGGGGCGCGCGTCGCCGCCCGTTGTGGCCTCGGGCCACGAATCTTGAACCCTGCACGGGTTGAGCATCAAGAGCGGGCCTGAAGGCCCTGGATGGGCTCAGCTAGTCTCAGCTTCTTCGATTTGAAGTCGCGCCTACTTCGAAAAAGAGCCCCGCTGAAATCCGCGCTGTGCCTCGTATTCTTCGCTACGCTGTTAGCCCCACCTGGTTGGCGTTGACCCCGCACTCGCGCGCCAGGCGCGACACCGAGGCGCCGGGCTGCATGCACAGAGCGACCAGCTCGGCCTTCGCCGACTCGTCGTACACGCTGCGCCCATCGCTCTTATGGCCGACCACCAGTCGGCGCTTGAGATCTTCCAGATCGTCTGACATTACGTTCCCGCGTTCATGTACGTGGGAACGTAGGCTGTCAGGTCACGGCCGTTTGCTCAAGGACGTGGTTAGTCGACCGCTTACGGTTAACCCGACCGGACTGGCCTGAGCCTGATGATCTACGCCGCACTCTTTGCGAACTGCAGTTGGCAACTGTTGAACTGCATGGCGAACGGCACGGCCTGTTGCCGAACACCGCGACAGTGCCGGTGAGCGGCGGAGCCCCGAGCGCATCACGAAATCCGCGCCTACCGTGCGAGCTGCCGTGTCCGGGGTCCGGGAATGATCGACGGCGCTGACCATCGGCACCTGCACCTCAGACGCGCTCGGCGGGTCGAGACTCGGTAGCGGCCTTGCGAAGGGCCGCAGCCAAGACATCCTCTTGCGCCTCAGACTGCGGAAGCGATGGTGTCGGCGGGACGCTGTCGACAGCCTGCGTCGCCGTGGGCTGCGCGCTATCGCGCGCAGGTCGGTGCAGCCGAATGAGATCGCGAATGAAGTAGCTCAGCGCCTGATTGGTGCCGCGGCGGCTACCCAAGCTGATGGCCCACAGCGATTTCCCAGATTCCATGAGCGAGCGGGCGAGAACCCGCAGCCCAATCCACATGCCGAAGGCACAACAGGCCGTCAACATCAAGAGACCGAGCAGACGCATAAAGCCGGGGTCGGCCCATGCGGCGAGGATGTTGAAGTCTTCCGTCGCCGAGGAGTGATTCAGCAGCGCAACGAAGGTGCCGACGGCAGCCAGGAGCAATGCCAGGATGCGAGCCTTCGAGTCGGGGTCGTAGATGTAGCGCATGATCTCGCCGAACGACATGTCTGCCACGATGGGAAAGCGCTTCTGTGTGGCCTGCAAGTCGGCGCATTCCTTCGCGGCCGATGCGAACTTCGACGAGGCTATGCCACAGATGCGCTCGAGAGCGGCGCGCCGCTTGTCGTCCATGAACGCGTTGCGTTCAGCCGTAGGCTTCGGTGCTCCTTCGTGCACGCGAGCCGCTTTATAGAGGCCGATGGCCGCGCACATCCCCAGGAAGATGATTTCGGCGATGTACGTCGAGATACGCCACCACTCCGACGAGTTCGGCGTCCAGCTCAAAATTCCCTTGTATGCCGTGAAGAGGAACGCGATTCCGCTCAGTCCCCACGCGCCCCAATACAGAGAGAAGAGCTTCGGATAGAAGCGGCTACCCTCGAATTCCAGGAAGTACTCGTTCGCGCGGCGCTTGACTTCGTCCATTCGATCTCCCAAGAGGTCTCACAGAACTGCTACCTTCCTCGGCGCAGTCTGGTCACCGAACGCGGTCGCCCCATGCGAACCGTGTCGATCGGAGAGATTCTGGCGATGCAGAGGCTCACCAGACGATCCACTGGTATGGCACGCGTGAGTTCCTTCGATGCCTAGGGTCATCCCCCCCGCGTCACAATAGTTGTCGCCTTCATAGAAACAGAGCCGGGGGCGGCGAT
>CAYQMX010000033.1:0-64785 GCA_964418745.1 uncultured Vitreoscilla sp. | reverse complement strand
GGACGCCCGCTGAGATGTTCAGCGAATCTGTTGCGTTGACCAGTTGAATCCGCCGTGAGAAGGCGCCAATCGAAGGACTCGTTGAACAGCGACCCTTCCGATGCAGCGAGGCGCTCGTTCTGCTTCGGGCTGGACACGGCGAATGAATATGCCCACGCCGACATCGCATATCCGGTTTTGGCGCTTGCAGGGAGGCCGCCGCGCCCCGAGAGTCACGCCTTCGTCTGAAACCCGAACGAGCGACTGCATGAAGATCCGACTGCCTCTCATTGCCTGTGCTGCCTTGCTGGGCATCGCCTCCTCGTCGCCTGCGCAGACCCTGTCGGGACTGGTGAGCGAGCGCACCATCTCAGCGGATGCCGCCATCGATCTCGCGACTGCGGCGCTGGAGCAGTGCCGCGCCAACGGCTACAAGGTGTCGATCACGGTCGTCAATCGCCATGGCCGAACGGCCGTGTCGTTGAGCGATGACGGTGTCAATCCGCACACGCTCGAAAACAGCGAGCGCAAGGCGTACACGGCGTTCACGACGCGGGGCCCCTCTGCGGAGGTGGGCAAGCGGCCGCAGCCGGGCCAGGCGTCCTTCCTGCTGCTCAAAGGCGTGACGGGTGGCGAGGGTGGACTGCCAATCTTTGCCGGCAAGGAGTTGGTGGGTGCCGTCGGGATCTCGGGAGCGCCGGGTGGGGAAAAGGACGCGGCGTGCGCACAGGCTGGCATCGATCGCATCGCCAAGCGTCTTGGCAACTGAGGCGGGGCGGAAGATCGTGAAGCACACCATCGCCATCGCCATGAGCCTGAGTGCCTGGCTCCTGCCGGCGCACGCCGCGTTGAAGGAAGGTGATGCTGCGCCGCAGTTCACTGCGCAGGCCTCTCTGGGTGGCAAGTCCCAGAGCTATGTCCTGGCGGATCACCTCAAGCGCGGCCCTGTCGTCGTCTACTTCTACCCGACGGCATTCGGGGGCGGTTGCAGCATCCAGGCGCACGCGTTTGCGCAGGACTACGACAGATTCGCCGCAGCCGGTGCGGCCATCGTGGGCGTATCGCTGGACGATATCCAGCGACTCAACGAGTTCTCGGTGCATCCGGACTATTGCGCCAGCAAGTTCCCCGTTGCCTCGGATGCCGATGGCCGGATTGCGCGTTCGTACGACCTGGCCATCGACGAGTCGACCCGAGGGCGCAAGGACAAGCGCGGTGTTCAAGTCGACCACGGCTCTGTCGACCGCACGACGTTCATCGTGGGCACCGATGGCAAGGTGATTGCGACATTGGGCGGCGTCGATCCTGCCGCCAATGTTGCCAGGGCGTTGGAAGTCGTGCAGAAGGCTGGCTCGGCACGACCCTGAGTGTCCTCGGCCTAGCGATCACGACGCTGGCTTGTCGCGATGCAGCGACCTCGAGGACCCTTTGCAAGGCAGCGCGAACGTCGTTTGTCGAGGCCGTCGTCCGACACGCATTCGGGCCCCCAGGCGCCAGGCCGTTGCATTCATTCGCAGCACAGGCTGCTGGGCGCTGCGCAGTCTGCATCGATGGCAGCCATCAGGGTGATGCGGATGCAGCGACTTTGGCGGGTTGGTACTTCAAACCGCTTGGTACGGGTCTTGCGCTCAAACCGACCGCGTCGCCAGCGAAGGCCCGCAATCCATTCGACTGATCTGGGGGCCTCATGACCGACAAATTGATCCGAGTTCTTCGCCTGGCCGCGCTGCCGGCGGGGGTGTTCACGCTGATCTCCTGCGCCTCCGTGCAGCCGGTCTCGCTTGCCGTTTCGGCCGAAGCCCTGAAGGCCTCCGACACGCCGGCCATCTCCGTCGACGGCACCGGCCGCTGGTTCCAGTTCGGCCAGGCGCCGGCCCCCGGTGCCGCCTGGCCGGCGTTCGCCGTCAGCCGCTTCCACGCCGACATCGACTACGCCACCCAGGCCGCTCGCGTGCAGATCACGCGTCGCCAGATCAACGAGCCGGGGCGCGAGCGGCCCGCGGCGGTCGATCAGTCGGTCGACCAATATGTGGTCGGCAACCAGGCGTGGAATCGCGCCGTCGCGCCGACGGGCGCGCCTGCCGCACCAGCCACCGCACAGCCGGCTGCAGTCGAAGAGCGCGCAGCGGAAATCTGGGCCACGCCGCAAGGTTTCGTGAGGGCCGCCCTGGCGAATCAGGCCAGCACGCGCGCTACCCGCGACGGCACCGAAGTCTCGTTCAGCGTGGGCGGCAAGGCGCGCTACGTGGGCCTGCTCAATGGCCGGGGCCAAGTCGAACGCGTACAGACCTGGATCGACAACCCGGTGCTGGGTGACACCTTGGTCGAGACGCTGTTCTCCGACTACCAGGACTTCGGCGGCCTGCAGTTTCCTGCGCACATCGTGCGCAGCGAAGGGGGCTTTCCCGTACTGGACATCCAGGTGTCGACGGTCCAGCGCAACCCCGCGCTCGATTTGGCCGTCCCGGCCGAAGTGGCCGCAGCCCGGCCGCCAGCGGTCACGGTCACGTCGAACAAGCTCGCCGACGGCGTGTACTACCTCACCGGGGGCACCCACCACAGCGTGCTGATCGAGCAGCGCGACCACCTCGTGCTGGTCGAGGCGCCGTTGAACGAAGCGCGCTCGCTCGCCGTGATCGCCAAGGCGCGCGAGATCGCGCCCGGCAAGCCGATCAAGTACGTGGTGAACACCCACGTGCACTTCGATCACTCGGGCGGGCTTCGCACGCTGGTCGATGAGGGCGCGACCGTCGTCACGCTGGCCGCCAACAAGCCCTACCTCGAAGCTGCCTGGGCAGCGCCCCGTACGCTCAACCCCGATCGCCTTTCGACCTCGGGCAAGCCGGCTCGCTTCGAGACGTTCTCCGGCAAGCATGTGCTCACCGATGGCCAACGCGCCATCGAGATCGACGAGATCGCCGGCAATGGGCACAACGATGCCTTTGCACTGGTTTACCTGCCGGCCGAGAAGATCCTGGTCGAAGCCGATGCCTACACGCCCGCGGCGGCCAATGCGCCCGTGCCGGCACCCGCCAGCCCGTACACGGTCAACCTTTACCAGAACATCCTGCGGCTCAAGCTCGATGTGACCCAGATTGCCGCCTTGCATGGGCCGCGTGCAGTGACGCTGGCTGATTTGCGCACGGCCGTCGGCCCCGCTGCCGCGACCACCGCGCAGCGATGATCAAGGGCGTGCTGGCGTGCTCATTCCACGGCGATGCCAGCCTTGCCGTGCTCTGGTTGAAGGCTGAGATGCCCTGAGCCAGTTGGGCCGCCTGCAAGGTTCCCGAGCCGGAATGGAGGCGCGTCGTAGCCGCATCAGATTGCGCAAGGATGCGGCCTGGCGCGAGGGGCGGAGCGGGCAGCTAGAGTACCGTGCGCCTCAACACCGGGAACACCTTGCCGACCTTGGCCAGCACATAGTCGCCGTAGCTGCCCTCGAATGCGTGCACGCTGGCGCCGTCCCAGCGCGTCGCGAGGTCGTCGATTTCCGGCGTGCGGATCGGCTCGACGCGGGTGGCAAAGTCGGGGTCGAAAAACAGGGGCATCGAGAGCCGATGCCGACCGCTGGTGTTGAGTCGCACCCGGTGCGGCGTGCTGCGGTAAAGCCCGCCGCTGATGCGGTCGAGCATGTCGCCGATGTTGCAGACGAACGAGGCCGGAAGCGGAGGCGCCTCGATCCAGCCGTCGCTTGTGCGCACCTGCAGGCCACCGACATCGTCCTGGCGCAGCAGCGTGAGCAGGCCGTAGTCGGTGTGCTCGCCCACGCCATGCCGGGCGTCGATCCCTTCGGGTACCGCCAAGCTCGGATACTGGAAGATTCGGAAAAGCACCAGCGGGTCGGCGGTGTAGCGTTGCTCGAAATAGCCGTCAGGCAGCCCGAGCGAGCGGGCGATGGCTGCCACGACCCGGTGCCCGAGCCGGGTGACCTGGGCGATGTACTCGAGGATGGCATCGCGGAAGCCCGGCAGCACCTCGTCGCCCGGAATCAGGTTGCGCCCGTGCAGCGGCACGCCTGCGCGCACCCGCGGGTGGTCGTCGTCCAGTTCGGTACCGAAGTACAGGCCTTCCTTCCAGTCCGGCCGGCCCGAGGTCAGCTCGCCGCCGAGTGGAAACCAGCCGCGCCACGCCGGGCCGCCGAGCTTCATCGCGTAGCGCTGCTTGACGTCTTTCGGCAGCGCGAAGAACGCGTGCCCGAGCGCCTCCAGTCGTTGCGCCAGCGCCTCGTCCACGCCGTGCTTGACCAGGTAGAAGAAGCCATGCGCCCGGCAGGCCTGGCCGATGTGTTCGGCCACGCGATCGCTTGGGTTCAACAGGTCCACCACGGGCAGGTTGTTCATCAGGCAGGCTCCAGGGCGGCGCGCCCGGGGGGGCGGAGCAACACTGTAGACCGGGCGCCTCGAGAACGGATCAACGATTCAAGCGCGGCTCTTCAAATCGACAGGTGTGCCCCATGACTGCACCCATGTCGTCCCCGCAGATCGACGATGAACCAGAAAAAAGCCCCGACCAGCTTGCGCTGATCGGGGCTGATGTGAATGAAGCGAGAAACTCGCCAAATTCTTTCCTGGCCTCTTGTACCGGTGCACCCTCTTGCGTGGTTTCCCGTGGGGCCTTGCCATCACCGCCATAGGGCGAGTGCGACACGGATTTGTTTGTCTCGACCTCAGTCGAGCGCAGCATTTAATTCTAGCATGCTGTTCGGGATCTGCCAAGGTGGCTTGTGGTTGCGGTCTAAAGCGCCAGCCTGGCCAACGCCTCGGCCGCTAAGTCGCCGCGCAGATGTCCGTAGTGTTTCTCGATCATCCTCACGCTTGTTCCGCTGATCTGCGCGACCGTGAGCAGGTCCAGGCCGCCGTGCACAAGGTCGCTGATCGTCGAATGGCGCAAGGTGTAGGCCGTGGTGTCAGCAGGCAGCTTGGCGCGGGCGACCGCCTCCCTGATGGGGCCTTTCCACGAATCCTTGTTCCAGGCAATCCCCTCGGGCCGCTGGAACAGCGGCGCTGCTGGCACCTTGTCAGCTGCCACTTCGCTGAAGAATTCGATGGCGGATGCTGGCAGTTTGAGCGTACGTTCCTTGCCATTCTTGTCCTTGCCAACGACCAGCAGGCCGCGCTGCCTGTCGAAGTTCGCGACGGTCAGGGCAGCCAAGGCGCCTGGGCGCAGGGGCAGCAACGACAAGCCATGCAGGAAGCTGGACAGCGGCTGCGGGGCGTTGCCTATCAGCGCGCGGCGCTGATCCTTGTCGATGTACAACTCGCGCTGGCGGTCCGCGTCCTTGATGGGTCGCAGCTTGCCTCGCCACGCGAAATCGCTCGTCACGAGCTGCTCATCGTAGGCAAGATTCAGCGCCGCGCGAAACGGCGTCATGTCCCGGTTGAGACTGGAACCCGTGCGCTTTTCGCCTCGATTGCCGCCGCTCCGGGTTGCGCGATTGCGAAGGCGAGCACGCCAGTCGCCAATCATCGTCGGAGTCAACTTCGCGAGTTCGGTCGCTGCAAACCTGGGTTGATCAAGGACGTAGCTCTTGAAGCGCTTTTCTGCGTCGTCGGCGGCCGGCACGGTCATGGTATCGGTCGTCCTGCGTCGAGCCCTGGCGTAGGCCGTCAGCGGTTTGGACGGTTTGGTTTCCCGCAAATGCCTGACGTAGCGAGCGCATGCCATCTCCACTGTGACGGCTTCAGACGAGCCACCTTTGCCCAGGTGCTCGAACCATGCATCGGCGGCGTTCATCGCCGCGTCAAAACGCTGCGACTTCGGCAAGTTCTCGAACTCGCCGAAGCTCTTCGTCCGGCGTGCTCCATCGTCTCCGCGGTATTTGGCGATCCATGCGCCGACCGATGAACTGGTCATCTTGCGGAAGCCGAGGTGGCATCCGGCGGCGGCCCGCGTCCAGTAGGGTTCGTCCCGGGGCTTGAGCCTTTCTCGGGCATCAACGGTGTCGATTCTCGTCGCCATGACGGGGCTCCGGGTGTGGCATTGGTATGGCAAATTGAGGTAAAAGTGTGGCAATCTTAGCGGAACTTCCTTGCACGGGTTTGGACAAGTTACCTATGAGAATGAGACGAATATGGACGTACCTGGACGTCGGATGCCCACCTTGACATGGTGGGGGTCGTTGGTTCGAGTCCAATCGCGCCTACCAAAATCCATGTCGCGTTCGTCCTATGACGAGCGATGGCAAGGCCCCACGGGAAACCACGCAAGAGGGTGTACCGGCACAAGAGGCCAGGAACGAATCTGGCGGCTGCCTGCAAGGAAGCCGCTTCATTCAAAGTCAGCCCCGAACGACGCAAGTTGTTCGGGGCTTTTTCTTTGTCCGTGGCCCCGCGGCCTCGCGACGGGCCGTCGATTCCGGCCCTGCGGCAACACCATTGCAACGCATGCCCGCTACGATGAGCCCCATGGATTCCCACCGGACCCGCCCCATGAAACCGACCCTCGTTCGTTCCTGGACCCTCGTGGCCGTTCTCGCCGTCACTGCGTCCGCGGCCCGGGCCGACGGCCTGTCCGACCTGAAGGCCGCGCTCGCGCGGCTGCAGGCGCAGACGCCGCTGAAGGCGACGCTGGACGTCCGGACGATGGAGCGTCGCGGCGACGGCGCCGACGCGTTCGAGAAGCTGGGACAGGCCAGCCTGACGCTGGAGGACGGCGCCCGTGGCCTGCAACTGCTCTACGCCCGGGACACGCTGGCGCGCATGGATGCCGAGGCGCGCCAGCTGGTGCGCGACGCCAAGGCCCGTACGCCCACGGTGTGGGCCCTGGCCCGGCTCGATTCGGCGGAGGTGCTGCCCATGGTGTCGGCCGCGCAGGCCCTGTCGCGCGGCCTCGACGAATCGGTGTTCAAGGCCGAGAAGGCCGACAGCTTCGCCGGCAAGCCGGCGCGCCTGCTGACCTTCACGGTGCCGGTCAGCAAGCTGCCCGAGCAGCAGCGCAAGTACGTCAAGGAGTTCGACGGCACGCTGTCGGTGTGGATCGGCGCCGACGGCACGCCGCTGGCCAGCGAGACGCATGTGGCGGTCAAGGGGCGCGCCTTCATCGTCGTCAGCTTCGATGCGGTGGACGATTCCAGCAGCACCTACGCGGTGGTCGGCGACCGGCTGCTGGCGCTGCGCAGCGAGAACCACGTGTCGAGCAGCGGCGCCGGCGAGCGCGGCGAGCAGCGCGTGGTCAAGACGCTGCAGCCGCAGGGCTAGGAATCAGCCGGGACGCACCATGTCCTCGGCGCGCACCCACGCGTCGAACTGCTCGCCCGTGAGCTTGCCCGAGGCGATCGCCGCGTCGCGCAGGGCCAGGCCCTGCGCGTGCGCCGTCCGGGCGATCTGCGCCGCCGCGTCGTAGCCGATGTGCGGGTTCAGCGCGGTCACCAGCATCAGCGAGTTGCGCAGCAGCTCGGCGATGCGGTCGCGGCGCGGCTCGATGCCCTGCGCGCAGTGGCGGTCGAAGCCGCGCATGCCGTCGGCCAGCAGCCGCACGCTTTGCAGCAGGTTGTGGATCATCACCGGCTTGTAGACGTTGAGCTCGAAGTTGCCGCTGGCGCCCGCCATCGTCACGGCGACGTCGTTGCCGAACACCTGGCAGCACAGCATCGTCAGCGCCTCGCACTGCGTCGGGTTGACCTTGCCCGGCATGATCGAGCTGCCGGGTTCGTTTTCCGGGATCTGCAGCTCGCCCAGGCCGCTGCGCGGGCCGCTGGCGAGCCAGCGCACGTCGTTGGCGATCTTGGTCAGCGCCACGGCCAGCGCCTTGAGCGCACCGTGGGCGCGCACGACCGCGTCGTGGGCGGCGAGCGCGGCGAACTTGTTGGGCGCGGTGACGAAGCCCAGTCCGGTCATGCGATCGAGCTCGGCGGCGACGTCGACGCCGAAGGCGGCGGGCGTGTTCAGGCCGGTGCCCACGGCCGTGCCGCCGAGCGCCAGCTCGCGCAGGTCGGGCAGCACCGCCATCAGCTGGCGCTCGGACTGGTCGAGCTGCGCCACCCAGCCGGAGATCTCCTGGCCGAGCGTCAGCGGCGTGGCGTCCTGCAGGTGGGTGCGGCCGATCTTGACGATGTCCGCGAAGGCACGCGACTTCGCGTCCAGCGTGGCGCGCAGGCCCTGCAGCGCGGGGATGACGTGCTGCGCGATGCCCTGCACGGCGGCCACGTGCATCGCGGTCGGGAACACGTCGTTGGACGACTGGCCCAGGTTGACCTCGTCGTTCGGGTGCACCAGGCGCTTCAGGCCCGGGGGGCCGCCCAGCAGCTGCGACGCGCGGTTGGCCAGCACCTCGTTCATGTTCATGTTGCTCTGCGTGCCCGAGCCGGTCTGCCAGACCGCCAGCGGGAACTCGGCCTCCCAGCGGCCCTCGACCACCTCGGCGGCGGCGCGCGCGATCGCGTCCGCCTTGGCGGCGGCCAGCAGCCCGGTGCGCTCGTTGACGCGCGCCGCGGCGCTCTTGACCAGCGCGAGCGCATGCAGCAGCTCGGGCGGCATGCGCTCGGTGGAGATCGCGAAGTGCTCGATGGAGCGCTGCGTCTGCGCGCCCCACAGGTGGTCGCCGGGGACGGGGATGTCGCCCCAGGCGTCGTGTTCGATGCGTGGCTCGGTGCTCATGGGCTCGTGGATCCGTGCAAGGTGAGGGTAGCGTACAGGGCCCGCGAAGACCCTGCCGCGCGGGCGGCGCGCCGGGGCCTTCGGCACCGCCGCAACGGACGGGGGAATCCCTTGCTGCAGTGCAGCGCCCCGCACCTAGAATCGTCGCGACACCGCACACATTCGAACGGGGACATTCCATGGTCACGACGCGTCGCACCAGCAAGGCCAATCCCGATCCGGCCGCGGCCCCGGGCATCCGCATCCTCAAGAAGTACCCCAACCGGCGTCTCTACGACACGCTCACCAGCTCGTACATCACGCTGCACGACGTCAAGAAGATGGTGCTCGAGGGCGCACCGTTCGAGGTGCGCGACGCCAAGTCCGGCGACGACCTCACGCGCGCGATCCTGCTGCAGATCATCCTCGAGGAAGAGACCGGCGGCGTGCCGATGTTCAACACCCAGATGCTGGCGCAGATCATCCGCTTCTACGGCCACGCGATGCAGGGCGTGATGGGCTCGTACCTGGAGAAGAACCTGCAGGCGCTGGCCGAGATGCAGACCCGCTTCGCCGACCCGGGCCAGGGCCTGGCGGCGCTGACGCCCGACGGCTGGACCAAGCTCATCAGCGGCCAGGCGCCGATGATGCAGAACCTGATGGGCAACTACCTCGAGCAGTCCAAGAAGCTGTTCGAGCAGATGCAGGAACAGATGACCAAGCCGGGCGAGGCCATCTTCCCGATCCCGGGGTTCCCGCCGGCCAAGCGCTGAAACCGCGGCTTTTTGACCGTCTGCGCCGTCGGCGATTGGCCCCGGGCGCCCATCCCCGCGCGCGATGCGGGACAATCGCAGGATGACTGCCCCTCTCGACGCCCCGCTGGCCACCGTGCCGGCCAAGGCGGAACCGACCATCGCCTTCGTCTCCCTCGGCTGCCCCAAGGCCCTGACCGATTCCGAGCTCATCCTCACGCAACTGCGCGCGGAGGGCTACGGCACCAGCAAGAGCTACGCGGGTGCCGACCTGGTCGTGGTCAACACCTGCGGCTTCATCGACGATGCCGTCAAGGAAAGCCTGGACGCCATCGGCGAGGCGTTGGCCGAGAATGGCAAGGTGATCGTCACCGGCTGCCTGGGCGCCAAGCCCGGCAAGGCGGGCGGCGACAGCCTGATCCGCGAGATCCACCCGAAGGTGCTGGCCGTCACCGGTCCGCATGCC
Source organism: uncultured Vitreoscilla sp. (assembly GCA_964418745.1). Lineage (GTDB taxonomy): Bacteria > Pseudomonadota > Gammaproteobacteria > Burkholderiales > Burkholderiaceae_C > Scleromatobacter. Next base: position 55,015 of record CAYQMX010000033.1, on the reverse strand, counting down.
ACGCAGGAGGTGATGGACGCGGTCCACCTGCACGTGCCCAAGCCACACGACCCGTTCGTCGACCTGGTGCCGCCGCAGGGCATCAAGCTGACGCCGCGCCATTACGCGTACCTGAAGATCAGCGAGGGCTGCAACCACCGGTGCACGTTCTGCATCATCCCGAGCATGCGCGGCGACCTGGTGTCGCGGCCGATCGGCGACGTGCTGGGCGAGGCGCAGCGCCTGTTCGAGGCCGGTGTCAAGGAACTGCTGGTGGTCAGCCAGGACACCTCGGCCTATGGCGTGGACGTCCAGTACCGCACCGGCTTCTGGGACGGCAAGCCCGTCAAGACGCGCATGCTGGACCTGTGCGAGCGCCTGGGCGACCTGGCCGCCCAGCATGGCGCCTGGGTGCGCCTGCACTACGTCTACCCGTACCCCCATGTCGACAACGTGATCGACCTGATGGCCAGCGGACGCATCCTGCCTTACCTCGACATCCCGTTCCAGCACGCCCACCCGGCCGTGCTCAAGCGCATGAAGCGCCCCGGCACCGGCGAGCGCACGCTGGAGCGCATCCAGGGGTGGCGCGAGAAGTGCCCGGAACTGGTGATCCGCAGCACCTTCATCGCCGGCTTTCCGGGCGAGACGGAAGAGGAGTTCGACACGCTGCTGCAGTTCCTGCGCGAGGCGCAGATCGACCGCGCCGGCTGCTTCGCCTACTCGCCGGTGGAGGGCGCCACTGCCAACGAGATCGCCGACCAGCTGCCGCAGGCGCTGCGCGAGGAGCGCCGCGGGCGCTTCATGGCGGTCGCCGAGGAGGTGTCGGCCGCCAGGCTGCGGCGCCGGGTCGGCGCCACGATGCAGGTGCTGGTCGACAAGGCACCGATGCTGGGCCGCAAGGGCGGTGTCGGCCGCTCGTACGCCGATGCCCCCGAGATCGACGGTATCGTGCGCCTGCTGCCGCCGGAAAAGCTGTCCAAGCAGCTGAAGGTGGGCGAGTTCACGCGCGCCCGCGTCGTCGCGACCGAAGGTCACGACCTGGTCGCGCTGCCGATCTGATGAGCGGCGACCGCAAGGCGGACGCGCCGGCCACGCGGCAGATCCACCATGACTACGTGGCGCCGGCGGGCTTCGGCGCCGTCGCGCCCGGCGTGTTCCGGGCCTCGACGGTGCTGTTCGCGGACGTCGAGGCGATGCGCACCAGCCAGTGGATCGACAAGAGCGCCTACACCTACGGCCTGCACGGCACGCCCACGTCGTTCACGCTGGAGGCCCGCCTGGCGACGCTGGAGGGCGGCACGCACGCGCTGCTGGTGCCCAGCGGGCTGGCCGCCATCGCGCTGGTGGACCAGGCGCTGCTGTCGGCCGGCGACACGGTGCTGATCCCGGGCAACGCCTACTTCCCGAACAAGAACCTGGCGGTGCACGAGCTGGCGCGCTGGGGCATCGCGCACCGCTTCTACGACCCGATGGACGTCGAGTCCCTGCGCCACGCGCTGGGCGAGGACGTGGCGCTGGTGTGGATCGAGCCGCCCGGCTCGGTGACGCTGGAGTTCCCCGACCTGCGCACGCTGGTGCGTACGGTGCGCGCGCAGGCGCCGCGCGCGGTCGTGGCGCTGGACAACACCTGGGGCTGCGGCATCGCCTTCGACGCCTTCGACCTCGAGCCGGGCGCCGCGCCGGCGCTCGGTGCCGACCTGACCATCCATGCGCTGACCAAGTACCCGTCCGGCGGCGCCGACCTGATGATGGGGTCGGTGGTCACGCGCTCGCAGGCCTTGTACGAGCGCCTGGCGATGACCCACAGCCGCCTCGGGCTGGGGGTGGGGCCCAACGACGTCGAGCTGGTGCTGCGCGGCCTGCCGACGGTGGCGCTGCGCTATGCGGCGCACGACGCCGCGGCGCGCCGGATCGCCGAGTGGGCGCTGGGTCGCCCGGAGTTCGCCCGGGTGCTGCATCCGGCCATGCCCGGCTCGCCGGGCCACGAGCACTGGGTCGCCCACTGCCGCTCCGCGGCGGGGCTGGTGACGCTGGAGTTCGATCCGGCCTTCGCGCCGGAACGCGTCGAACGTTTCGTCGACGACCTGCGGCTGTTCGGCATCGGCTGGTCCTGGGCCGGCCCGATGAGCCTGGCGGTGCCCTACCGGCCGGGGACGGCGCGCGTTCCGGGGGCCGGCTTCCAGGGCACGCTGGTGCGGCTGTCGATCGGGCTGGAGGACGTGGACGACCTGATCGGCGACCTCGAGGCCGCCCTGGAGAAACTGGGTAGCGCCTGACCGGAGGGCGCAAGCCGCGAGGACGCCGCGCCCGGTCGCCCGGAGCAGGGCCTCGCCCTCCCCGGGAGGTGGTCGCTGTACTCAGCGGCGGGAGGCTGTCATTTCGACGGACCGGAGACCTTGTGGCGCATCAGGCGCCCCTTCTCGCGCTCCCAGTCGCGCTCCTTGATCGTGTTGCGCTTGTCGTGGTCGGCCTTGCCCTTGGCCAGCGCGATGTCGGCCTTCACGTAGCTGCCCTTGAAGTGCAGGTTCAGCGGCACCATCGTGAAGCCGCGCTGCTCGACCTTGCCGATCAGGCGGCGGATCTCCTCGCCGCGCATCAGCAGCTTCTTGGTGCGGTCGGCCTCCGGGTTGACGTGGGTCGAGGCCGAACGCAGCGCGTTGATGCGGCAGCCGATCATCCAGAGGTCGCCGCCCTTGATCACGACATAGCCGTCGGTCAGCTGCACCTGGCCGGCACGGATGGCCTTGACCTCCCAGCCCTGGAGCACCAGGCCGGCCTCGTACGTCTCTTCGATGTGGTATTCGAACCGCGCTCGGCGGTTCTCTGCGATGAAGGCGGACATGGGGCGCTTAAAATTCCATCATTGTATGAAGCACGTCAAGAAGTCCGTCCTCCTCTGGTACTCCGCACGCGAAATGTACGAACTCGTCGTCGCGGTGGAGGACTATCCGAAGTTCCTGCCCTGGTGCGAATCGAGCGCCTTGCTGGAGCGGCGTCCGGCGGACCCGGCAACCGGCACGCCCGAGGGCGTGACCGCGCGGCTGGGCCTGTCGTACGCGGGCGTGCGCCATGCGTTCACCACCCGCAACGAGAACGTGCAGGGCGAATCCGTGAAACTCAAGCTGGTCGACGGCCCGTTTTCGGAGCTCGATGGCTCGTGGTCGTTCAAGCCGCTGCGCCAGCCCGATCCGGCGCAGCCTCCCAACCCGGACGAGCCGGCCGCCTGCCGGGTCGACTTCGACCTCGCCTACGCCTTCTCCAGCCGCATGCTGGAGTCGGTGCTGAGCCCCGTCTTCGACCAGGTGGCCAACACCTTCGTCGATTCGTTCGTCAAGCGTGCCGCACAGGTCTATGGTGAGCGCTGAGATCGCGGTGCAGGTGGTCTGGAGTCCGTCTGCGCGGCAGACGCTGAGCGTCGCGCTGCACCTGCCCCCGCACGCCACGGTGGCCGCGGCGCTGGCGGCGACCGGCTGGCCGGCGCTGGACAGCGCGGCACGGGGCGAGGCGGCGTTCGCGGCGGCCGGGCTGTCGGCCGCTGTATGGAGCCGGCCGCGGGCGCTGTCGCACGAACTGCGGGACGGCGACCGCGTGGAAGTGCTGCGCGACCTGCAGATCGATCCGATGACCGCGCGCCGCACGCGCTTCGAGGCGGCCGGTGGCGTCGACGCGTTGCGCCGGCGCGGCTACGCCGGGCGCAAGCGCTGAAGGCTCACTGGCCGGCGGGCGCCGCGCCGCAGTTGGACGCGATGACGTCCTGCGTGCGCTTCAGTTCCTCGGCGCGGCCGGCGTCGTCCAGGATCTCGCGCTCGCCCTTGTCGTTGATGCGCGCCAGGCGCTGGCCGTTCTGGATGCCGGGCAGGGCGGCCTTGGCCCGCGCGCAGTTGTCCTTGCGGATCGCCGCGTTCTTCGCATCGGCCGCGGCGCGGTCGGCCTTGTCCTTGTCCGCCTTCTCCTTGTCGGCGGCCTTCTTCTTCCGTTCCAGTGCCGACTCGCCGGCCGAAGCGGCCGTCGACGGATCGGCCGTGGCGGCGCTGGCGGCCGCCGCGGTCGTCAGGGCGGCGGGCGGCGCGGCCACGCCGCCGGGCGGCGCGCTGATGATGTTCCTGGCGGGCGTGCCCGCGGGCGGCGCGGTGTCGCTGATGTGCAGTTGACCGGACGCGTCGCGCCACTTCCACAGGGACTGGGCGCTGGCGCCGGCGGTGGCGAGCGCCAGCAGGCAGGCGACGAAGGGCAGGGCGGTCTTGTGCATGGTGTGGGGCCTGCCGGTTCGGCGGCCAGGGGAGTGTGGAGGACCAACGTCGCGCCTCGCGGACGCGTTGACGCATTCTCGTGTCTTCGGCCCGCCTGGCACGGACTGTAGTGCGACGCAGTGGTGACAAATCGCAAACAAATCGGCCGGTCGGCGATCGTGCGGCGGGGCTTGTCGGCATCCCTGTCGGGCAAAGTGGCGCGCAGTCCGTATAATCCGCTTTTGCGTCTGGAGCTTCCTCTATGCGCCTTCTTGGCAAAGCGCTCACCTTCGACGACGTGTTGTTGGTGCCGGCATATTCCCAGGTGTTGCCCCGCGACACCAGCCTCAGGACCCACCTGAGTCGAAACATCGTCCTGAACCTGCCCGTGGTCTCGGCAGCGATGGACACCGTGACAGAGGCCCGCCTGGCGATCGCGATCGCGCAGGAAGGGGGCATCGGGGTCATCCACAAGAACCTCTCGGCCATGCAGCAGGCCGCCGAAGTCGCGCGCGTCAAGCGCTACGAGTCGGGCCTGCTGCGCGACCCGGTCACCATCGCCCCGGCCGCCCGGGTGCGCGACGTCGTGGAACTCTCGCGCCTGCACGGCGTGTCGGGCTTCCCGGTGGTCGACAACGGCCGCGTCGTCGGCATCGTCACCAACCGCGACCTGCGCTTCGAGACCCGGATGGACGCCCCGGTGCGCGAGATCATGACGCCGCAGGAGCGGCTCATCACGGTGCCGGAAGGCACGTCCCTGGCCGTCGCCAAGGAGCTGATGCACCGCCACAAGCTCGAGCGCGTGCTGGTCGTCAACGACGCCTTCGAGCTGCGCGGGCTGTTCACGGTCAAGGACATCACCAAGCAGAACACCTTCCCGAACGCCGCGCGCGATTCGCACGGCAAGCTGCGCGTCGCGGCCGCCGTCGGCGTCGGCGACGGCACCGAGGAGCGCGTCGAACTGCTGGCCCGCGCCGGCGTCGACGCCATCGTCGTCGACACCGCCCACGGCCACAGCCAGGGCGTGCTCGACCGGGTGCGCTGGGTCAAGAAGAACTTCCCGCAGGTCGACGTCATCGGCGGCAACATCGCCACCGGCGCGGCCGCGCTGGCGCTGGCCGAGGCCGGCGCCGACGCGGTCAAGGTGGGCATCGGCCCGGGCTCCATCTGCACCACGCGCATCGTCGCGGGCGTCGGCGTGCCGCAGGTCATGGCCATCGACAACGTCGCCACCGCGCTCCAGGGCACCGGCGTGCCCCTGATCGGCGACGGCGGCATCCGCTACTCGGGCGACATCGCCAAGGCGATCGCCGCCGGCGCGAGCACCGTCATGATGGGCGGCATGTTCGCCGGCACCGAGGAGGCGCCGGGCGAGGTCATCCTGTTCCAGGGCCGCAGCTACAAGAGCTACCGCGGCATGGGCTCCATCGGCGCGATGAAGGCCGGCTCGGCCGACCGCTACTTCCAGGAAGCCGACGACCAGCCCAACGCCGACAAGCTGGTGCCCGAAGGCATCGAAGGCCGCGTCCCCTACAAGGGCTCGGTGGTCTCCATCCTGTACCAGATGGCCGGCGGCCTGCGCGCCGCGATGGGCTACTGCGGCTGCCCGACGATCGACGACATGCGCAACAAGGCGGAGTTCGTCGAGATCACCTCGGCCGGCATCCGCGAGAGCCACGTGCACGACGTGCAGATCACCAAGGAAGCGCCCAACTACCGGGCCGACTGAGTGACGCAGGCCCCCTGAAAGCCAGCCGCCCGGTCCGCCGGGCGGTTGCGCTTCAGACCATTCGAGATCCGCCGCACGAGACGGCGCGTACGCGACAACTTCCCCAACCCGCAGCCACCGTGAGCGCAGACCAGCCCCCCGTCGTCGAAGCCACCCCCACCGTCCGCGGCAAGCGGCAGGCGGCGATGCCGTTCATCATGGCGACGGTGCTGATCGACATGATCTCGATCGGGCTGATCATTCCCGTGCTGCCCAAGCTCGTTGGTACGTTCGAGACCACGGCCGCCGCGCAGGTGGGCGCCTACGCGTGGGTGGCGATGGCGTTCGGCTTCGCCAACTTCATCGGCTCGCCCATCCTGGGCGCGCTGTCCGACCGCTACGGCCGCCGGCCGGTGCTGCTGATCGGCTTCAGCGGGCTGGCGCTGAGCTTCTTCGTCACCGCGCTGGCGACGGCGCTGTGGATGCTGATCGCGGTGCGCCTGTTCAGCGGCGCGCTGCAGGCCAACATCGCGGTGGCCAACGCCTACGTGTCCGACATCACGCCGCCCGAGGAACGCGCCAAGCGCTTCGGCATGCTGGGCGCGATGTTCGGGCTCGGCTTCATCCTGGGCCCGGTGCTGGGCGGCCTGCTGGGCGGCATCGACCTGCGCCTGCCGTTCTACTGCGCCGGCACGCTGTCGGTGTGCAACTGGTTCTACGGCTTCTTCGTCCTGCCCGAGTCGCTGCCGCCGGAGCGTCGCCAGCCGTTCAGCTGGGCGCGCGCCAACCCGATCGGCTCGCTGATGCACCTGGCGCAGCTCAAGAGCATGGGCGCGCTGCTGGGCGTGGTCGCATTCGCGTCGCTGGCGCAGTTCATCCTGCAGACCACCTGGGCGCTGTACACGCAGCTCAAGTTCGGCTGGGAGCCGGCGCAGATCGGCTGGTCGCTGTGCGCGGTCGGCGCGATGTCGGTGCTGGTGCAGGGCGTGCTGGTGGGCAAGCTGGCCAAGCTGATGTCCGTGCAGCGGCTGGTGATCGTGGGCCTGGTGTCCTCGGCCCTCAGCTACGTCGCGTGGGGCGCGGCGACGCAGGGCTGGATGATGTACGCGGTCATCGCGTTCAACGTGCTGGGCTTCGCCGCCGGCGCCTCGTTGCAGACGCTGATCGCCAATGCCGCCGACGAGAAGACCCAGGGCCGCACGATGGGGGCCGTCTCGGGCCTGTCCAGCCTCACCGCGGTGCTCGCCCCCGTCATCGGGCCGCTGCTGCTGCGCACCGTGGCCGACGCGCCGCGCGGCGACTGGCGCCTGGGCGCCCCGTACTACGTCTGCGCCGCGCTGCAGCTGTGCGCGATGGCCATGACGCTGCTGCATTTCCGCCGGCTCCGCGCCGACGCGACGGGGACTCCGGTCGCCGCTCGTCCCTGATCTCCCTTCCATCACCCGACCCGCCGCCATGCACGACAAGATCCTCATCCTCGATTTCGGCTCCCAGGTCACGCAGCTGATCGCGCGCCGCGTGCGCGAGGCGCACGTCTACTGCGAGATCCATCCCAACGACGTCTCCGACGAGTTCATCCGTTCGTTCGGTGCCAAGGGCATCATCCTGTCGGGCAGCCACGCCAGCACCTACGAGGACGCCGAGCTCCGCGCGCCGCAGGCGGTGTGGGACGCCAAGGTGCCGGTGCTGGGCATCTGCTACGGCATGTTCACGATGACGGTGCAGCAGGGCGGCGAGGTCGAGCCCGCGCACGAGCGCGAGTTCGGCTACGCCGAGGTGCGCGCCCATGGCCACACGAAGCTGCTCGAGGGCATCGAGGACTTCGTCACGCCCGAGGGCCACGGCATGCTCAAGGTCTGGATGAGCCACGGCGACAAGGTCACCAAGCTGCCCCCGGGCTTCAAGCTGATGGCCAGCACCGGCAACTGCCCGATCGCCGGCATCGCCGACGAGTCGCGCGGCTACTACGGCGTGCAGTTCCACCCCGAGGTCACGCACACGGTGCAGGGCAAGGCGCTGCTCGAGCGCTTCGTGCTGGGCATCGCCGGCGCGAAGCCCGACTGGATCATGACCGACCACGTCGAGGAGGCCGTGCGGCGCATCCGCGAACAGGTGGGCGACGAGGAAGTCATCCTGGGCCTGTCCGGCGGCGTCGATTCGAGCGTGGCCGCGGCGCTGATCCACCGCGCGATCGGCGACCAGCTCACCTGCGTGTTCGTCGACCACGGCCTGCTGCGCCTGGACGAGGGCAAGATGGTCATGGAGATGTTCGCCGGCCGCCTGCACGCCAAGGTCGTGCACGTGGACGCCAGTGCGCAGTTCCTGGGCCACCTGGCCGGCGTGACCGACCCCGAGGCCAAGCGCAAGATCATCGGCCGCGAGTTCGTCGAGGTGTTCAAGGCCGAGGCCGCCCGGCTCAAGGCCGGCGACGGCGGCAGTCATGGCAAACACAAGGGCGCGCAGTGGCTGGCGCAAGGCACCATCTATCCCGACGTCGTCGAGTCGGGCGGCGCGAAGACCAAGAAGGCCACCACGATCAAGAGCCACCACAACGTCGGCGGCCTGCCCGAGCAACTCGGCCTGAAGCTGCTGGAGCCGCTGCGCGACCTGTTCAAGGACGAGGTGCGCGAGCTGGGCGTGGCGCTGGGCCTGCCGCCGGACATGGTGTACCGCCACCCGTTCCCGGGCCCGGGCCTGGGCGTGCGCATCCTCGGCGAGGTGAAGAAGGAATACGCCGACCTGCTGCGCCGCGCCGACGCGATCTTCATCGAGGAACTGCGCAACTGGAAGGACGCCGCCACCGGCAAGAACTGGTACGAGCTCACCAGCCAGGCCTTCACCGTGTTCCTGCCGGTCAAGAGCGTGGGCGTGATGGGCGACGGCCGCACCTACGACTACGTCGTCGCGCTGCGCGCCGTGCAGACCAGCGACTTCATGACGGCCGACTGGGCCGAGCTGCCGTACGGGCTGCTCAAGAAGGTCTCCGGCCGCATCATCAACGAGGTGCGCGGCATCAACCGGGTCACCTACGACGTGTCCTCGAAGCCGCCTGCGACGATCGAGTGGGAATGAGGCAAGATCGTCCCACGGTGTTTGCGAGCATCCCAAGACAACCTGACTTCCCTGTACGGACAAGGACTTGAGGCGGCTCGCGACCGCGCCATTGAGCGCCACTCGCGTCCCCCATATTGACAAGACATCACGTCCTTGTACATTCGCGCCCATGCATGGAGCGCTTGGGCACCGGATCGAGCACCAGGCCATGCGACGCAGAGGAGCGTGCTCTCAATGGACACGAGATCAGCCAGCATTCCGAATTTCGAATCCGTGTACGCCGGCCGCCCTGGCACCAGGCCGGAGGTGGACGACGGGTACGCGAGCGATACGGTCAGGGGCAACCCTGACTTGAGTGCGCACGGCCACCCCGTTGACCTCGAGATCGAGATCAATCCAATCGGTCGAGTCGACATCGACCTCTCCGCATTCGACTGAAGGCGCCGGCGTTTGTGCGAGCCGGCCCCTGGCCGGCAGTCTGGTCGTTGGTCGTGGGCCCGATGCCGAGGCACGACCTGGGCGAGCCGACTGGTTCGTGCGTTGCCGGCGGGCGGCGTTGCATGGCCCCCCGCCATCGCCGCGCAGTACACACGCGTTTCCTCGTCCGACGAGCATCCAGCCCAGCAGGATTGACGCGTCGCGGGGCACTCGCGGTGGCGCGCCCTGCGCCGTCGTGGCTTGACGCAACGCAAGCGCGGGAGCGGCAAGCGGCGCACAGTGCGATGGCGCGGTCGATAGGCCCTTCGCACGTTCGGTTGGTTGCGTTTCACTCGGCGACTGCCGTGGCCGATGGATGTCGTCGCCGGACACATGGAGAAGGGCGTTGCAGTGAAAATCGAAGTCCTGGGATCGGGATGCAGCAAGTGCCGCAGCACGATCGGCATGATCGAACGTGTGGCGCAGGCCGTCGGCGTCGAGGTCGACATCGTCAAGGTCGAGCATCGCGACGAGATCGAGCGCCTGGGTGTGCATGCCACGCCGGCGGTGATCATCGACGGGCGGATCGTCCACAGCGGCGGCCTGCCGTCGCACGATGCCGTGCAGGCATGGTTGTCGCCAGTCCCGATGGACTTCCTGCGACAACGGCCGACGCGGCATCTGTTTTTCACCGGCAAAGGAGGCGTCGGCAAGACCTCACTGTCGACGGCTGCGGCACTGAGGTTGGCGGATTCCGGTCAGAAGGTCTTGCTGGTCAGCACCGATGCGGCGTCCAACCTCGACGAGATGCTGGGGATCGAGCTCCGCAACATTCCGGTGGCCGTCCCCGGAGCGCCGGGCCTGTCGGTGCTCAACATCGATCCCGACACGGCCGCCGAGTCCTATCGCCAACGCGTCCTGGCGCAGATGGCAAGCAATTCGACTCCTGAGGAACTGTCCACGGTCCGCGAGCAACTGTCCGGTGCCTGCACGACGGAGATCGCGTCGTTCGACGAGTTCGCGGCGCTCCTCGCAGGCAAGGAGGAGGCCTACGACCACATCGTCTTCGACACCGCGCCGACCGGCCATACGCTGCGCCTGCTCAGCCTGCCCAAGGCCTGGAGCGGCTTTCTCGAAGGCAACGATCGGGGTGCGTCGTGTCTCGGGCCGCACTCCGGACTGAAGACGCAGGAGGCGCGGTTCAAGTCGGCGTTCGACGCCTTGAGCGACGCGACGCGCACGACCGTGATCCTGGTGGTTCGGCCGGACAAGGGCGCGATCGACGAGGCCGCGCGCACCTCCGAGGAGTTGCACGCCCTTGGCCTGGACAACCAGCGCCTGGCCATCAATGGCGTCTTCTGCGCGAGCGACCGGACGGACGCCGTGGCCTGTTCCATCGAGGTGCTGGGACAACAGGCCCTCGACGAGATGCCGGTGGCCCTGCGTGCCTTGCCGCAGGACAGGGTGCCGCTGCGGGCATTCGACACCGTCGGCCTGCCCGCCTTGCGTGCGCTGTTGTCCGCGGGCGTCGAATTGACTGCGGCCCCGGCCGGGGCCATCGATGCCGTCGACCCGATCGGCGGTCTGGACATCCTGGCGGATGAACTGGCCGCTGCAGGGCACGGCCTGATCATGGTCATGGGCAAGGGCGGGGTGGGCAAGACGACCGTGGCCGCAGCGCTGGCCCTCGGGCTCATCCAGCGCGGCAAGACAGTCCACCTGAGCACGACCGACCCTGCCGCGCACCTCGCCGCGACGCTGGAAGGGGCGGTCGCGGGCCTGCGCGTCGACCGCATCGACCCGAAGGTCGAGACCCAACGCTACATCGACAAGATCATGGCATCTCGGTCGCGTGGGCTCGATGCCCAGGAGCAAGCCCTGCTGCTCGAGGACCTGCACTCGCCTTGCACGGAGGAGGTGGCCGTCTTCCATGCCTTCTCGCGCATCGTCAGCGAAGGGCGCAGCGCCTTCGTGGTGCTCGACACGGCGCCGACCGGGCACTCGCTGCTGCTGATGGACGCGACCGGGGCCTATCACCGGCAGATGATGCGGGAGTTCGAAGGCCCAGGCGCCGGACGCGTGGTGACGCCGCTGATGCGCTTGCAGGACGCGACGTACACCCGCATCGTCCTGGTGACCTTGCCGGAAGTGACGCCCGTCTCGCAGGCTTCGGCCTTGCAGGACGACCTGCGCCGTGCCGGCATCGAACCCTACGCCTGGGTACTCAACAAGAGCGTCCTGGCTGCCGGCACGAACGACCCGTTGCTGGCTGCCCGCCTGGCAGGTGAACGCAGCCAGATCAGGCGCATGGGGAACGGTCTGGCGAAGCGCATCTTCGCGCTCCCTTGGCTGACGCGTCCGCCGATCGGGGCTGTTGAACTGTCGAAGCTGGTCAGTTCCGGGCCGGGCGCGTCGGCTGCCGGCAACTGAGCGATTCATCGATCGATTTCGAGGTGTCCCATGTATGGATTCACGACAACTCATGGCGACCGCGCCGGGCGGGACAGTCCGGGGCGCATGTCCGGGACCGGCGAGGGACCTGCTCAGGTTGTGGGCTCGTCAGCGACCTGGGGCTTGTCCAGTCCGAAGTCCTCCGGCATCTGGACGGCAACCACCGTTCCTCGCGCGGTGGCAATCCCGTCGACCAGCACCGCGGTTTCGACGATCACCTTGCGCCCCTTGATTTCCTTGACGGTGCCGCGGATCACAAGCTCGCCGTCGATGGGCGTCGGCTTGAGGTAGCTCACCTGCAGGGAGCCCGTGACGAAGCGAAACGGCGGCAGCGTGTCCATCTCACGCGCCTCGGATCGATACATCGCCGCCGCGGCGGTGCCCGTGCTGTGGCAATCGATCAAGGAGGCGATCAGTCCACCGTAGGCGTAGCCCGGCACGGCTGTGTGCCAGGGCTTGGGCGTGAATCGGGTGACGGTCTCGTCGCCGTCCCAGAAGGTCTTGATCTGATGGCCGTGGGTGTTCAGGGCGCCGCAACCGTAGCAGTGCGAGACGTTCTCGGCGTAGTAGTCCTGAAATGCTTTCATCGAATTCTTGACCTCTGGATGGGCAAGGTCGCCCTGGTTAGACGCGCGACGAAGGTCACTTCAGGACGGCACCGTCGGCATCCCTGACATGGACAGTGACCGGGATACCGACACGCACGCTCTGGGTCACGGTGCAGAACTCCTCGAACTGCTCCAGCACCCGATCGAGGTGCTGCAGGCTGGCGGCGGGCACGCCCAGGCGCAGGCTCGCCTCGATTGCCAGCACGCGCGTGCGACCCTGATCGTTGCGGCCGACTCGCGCCTCGATCGTGCAGGACAGCGGTTCCGGGCTCTGCTTGTACTTGCGCAGCGCGAACAGCAACGAATCGGACAGGCAGTTGCCCACCGCGGCGGCCAGCAGTTGCACGGGCGACGGGCCGCTGCCCCCGCCGAGCGGGGCAGGCTCGTCGGCCACGAGATCGGGCGCGCCGCCGGAGAACACGACGCCGAACTGGTAGTCGTGCTGCTGTGCAAGGGTGACGGTGATGGTCTGGTCGGCCATGGGGTGTCCTTGTGGAATTCGGTGGCGGGCTAGCGCGCGCGACCGCGCCGAGGCGCCGGCACTGGCACGGCGAATGCGGCGCGCTTGGGCGCGGTGCGCTCGATCTGGCGCGCGATGCTGCCGCAGACCAGGTCGCACAACTGGTAGACCGACTCGTCGGCGATCGCGTAGTAGGCGCTGTTGCCGCGCGACTCCCGCGTCACCAGGCCGTGCTGGGTCAGCAGCGCCAGGTGGCGCGAGATGTTGGCCGAGCTGAATCCGCACAGATGGGCAAGCTCGCCGACGTTGCGCTCATGCTCTCGCAGCAGGTTGAGGATCTGCAGGCGTGTCGGCTCCGACAACGCCTGGAAATAGCCCGCCACCTGCAGCAGGGCTTCGTTCGACAGTCCTTCCATGCCTGGTCGCACCTGTTGTTGATCATTCGCAATCATGCCTCAGGACTCCCTTTCACAATCGACATTGTGCAATGAGCTACTTGACTATTTAGTCATGTGCGCAAATACTACATGAAATTCCCGAGCGCCGGGCCGGAGGTCCTCCAGCGCCTTGCGCCCTGTCAACAAAGAATGTGCATGAACAAGATCTTCTCGATCCCCGTTGTCGCCCTGGTTGCGGCGCTGCTGCAGGCCTGGCCGGGCGTTGCCGTCGCGGGCTCGTTGACTGCTGTTCCGGCGCAGGCCGGCAGCGCCGGCGCCACGGCCGGGTTCGACGGTGTCGTCGAGCCCGTGCGGCAGACCATCGTCGCCGCCCAGGTCTCGGGCGCTGTCGTCCAGCTGGACGTCAAGGCGGGTGACACCGTCAAGAGCGGGCAACTGCTGTTGCGCATCGACGCGCGCGCCGCCGACCAGAACGCCGCGGCCAGCGATGCGCAGGTGCTGGCCGCCCGGGCATCGCTCGAAGTCGCGACCAAGCAGTACGAGCGCCAGCAGCAGCTGTTCCAGAAGAACTACATCAGCCAGGCGGCGATGGAGCGCGCCGAGTCCGAATTCAAGGCCACGCGGGCCCAGCTCGCGGCCCAGGGGGCGCAGGCCGGTGCCGTGCGCACCGAAAGCGGCTTCTATGTGATCCGCGCTCCGTATGGGGGTGTCGTCGCGTCGGTACCCGTGACCCTGGGCGACATGGCCATGCCCGGTCGGCCCCTGCTCACGCTGTACGACCCGGCGGCACTGCGCGTTTCCGTGTCCGTTCCACAGACCGTCGCGATGCAGATCGTGCCCAGCCAACGTCCTCGTGTGGAGCTGCCCGGGATGCCAGCACCAGCGCAGTGGGTGACCCCCACCCATGTCGAGTTGCTGCCGACCATCGATGCCGCGACGCACACCGTGGTGCTTCGTCTGGACCTGCCCGCCGGCCACTCAGGGATGGCGCCCGGCATGTTCGCGCGCGTCTGGCTGCCGATGGCCGGCACCGGCGTCGGGGCGACGGCCAGCAACATCGTCGTGCCGCTGCAGGCGATCGTGCGGCGCGCCGAGATGACCGGGGTCTACGTGGTCAACCCCGACGGCCACCCGGTCTTGCGCCAGGTGCGGCTCGGCCGGATCGTGGGAGACCGGGTCGAGATCCTGTCGGGTCTGATGGCGGGTGAACGGGTGGCCAGCGATCCGCAGGCAGCGGCCCGCGTGCGCTGAGGTTCGTCGTGACAAACCAGAATCGAAGCACGTCCTTGGGCCCGTCGGGCCGCATCGCCGGATTCTTCCAGAGCGCCCGCATCACGCCACTGCTGGCACTCGTCGCGTTGCTGCTGGGCCTCTTCGCCGTGATGGTCACGCCGCGGGAAGAGGAGCCGCAGATCAACGTGACGATGGCCAACGTGCTGATCCCGTTTCCGGGCGCTGCCGTCCGGGACGTCGAGCAGATGGTCGCCGGACCGGCTGAACAGGTGCTCGCCCAGATCGCTGGCGTCGAGCATGTGATGTCGGTGTCGCAGCCCGGCCTCGCGGTGATCACCGTGCAGTTCAAGGTGGGCGTCGCACGCACCGAGGCCCTGGTGCGCCTGTACGACACGGTCAATTCGAACGCGGACTGGCTCCCCAAGGGCCTGGGCGTACTCGATCCGATCATCAAGCCCAAGGGTATCGACGACGTGCCGATCGTCACGCTGACGCTCTACAGCAAGAACGCCGCGACCGGGCCGTACGACCTCGAGCGCGTGGCGCACAGCCTGGAGTCCGACCTCAAGCGAGTACCGGGCACGCGCGAAGTGACCGCGCTGGGTGGGCCGGGTCGGGCCGTGATGGTCGAAATCGATCCCGCGCGGATGGCCGGGGCAGGCGTGACCGTCCCGGATCTGCGCATCGCATTGCAGTCCGCCAACCTCGGCCTGCCGGTGGGCGAGTTGATCGCGGGCAACCGGGCGGTCGCGGTGGAATCGGGCCCGTTCCTGGAGCAGGCGGGCGACGTCGCCGAGCTCGTGGTGGGCGTGCATGCGGGCAAGCCGGTGTTCCTGCGTGACGTCGCCACGGTGCGCGACGGCCCGCCGCCGTCCAGCCGCTATGTCTGGTACGGCACCGCGGCGAAGGGCGACGCACCGGCGGCGGACCACCCGGCCGTCACCCTGTCCATCACCAAGAAGCCCGGCGAGAACGCGATCGATGTCGCCAACGCCGTCATGCGGCGCGTCGAGTCGCTGCGCAACACCGTGATCCCGGCCGACGTGCAGGTGGCCGAGACGCGCAACTATGGGGCCACGGCCAACGACAAAGCGAAGAAGCTGATCGAGAAGCTGCTGTTTGCCACGGCCTCCGTCGTCGCCCTGGTGTTCATCGCACTGGGCCGGCGCGAGGCCGCCATCGTCGGCACGGCCGTCATCCTGACGTTGACGGTGACGCTGTTCGCCTCCTGGGCCTGGGGCTTCACCCTGAACCGGGTGTCGCTGTTCGCACTGATCTTCTCGATCGGCATCCTGGTCGACGATGCGATCGTGGTGGTCGAGAACATCCACCGCCACCAGCAGCTGTTTCCGGGCAGGACGCTCACGGCGATCATCCCCGGCGCCGTCGATGAAGTTGGTGGGCCGACGATCCTGGCCACCCTGACCGTCATCGCCGCGTTGTTGCCGATGGCCTTCGTGTCCGGCCTGATGGGCCCGTACATGAGCCCGATCCCGATCAACGCCAGCATGGGCATGCTGCTGTCGCTGGCCATCGCGTTCATGGTCACGCCGTGGCTGGCCCGGCTGTGGATGAAGGCGCTGCCGGCCGGCAACGCCACGGAGCAAGGCCACGTGCCCCCGCCGCACGGCTTGGCCGCCAGGCTCGGCCCGCTCTTCGAGCGCGTGTTCCGTCCGCTGCTCGATGACCGTCGCGGTGCACGCAACCGCGGATTCCTGGGCCTGGGCATCGCCGCGCTGATCGCGATGTCGGTGGCGCTGCCGGCTACCGGTCTGGTTCTCCTGAAGATGCTGCCCTTCGACAACAAGTCGGAGTTCCAGGTCATCGTCGACATGCCCGCGGGAACGCCGGTGGAGCAGACGGCCGCGGCGTTGCGCGACCTCGGGGCCTACCTCGTGACCCAGCCCGAGGTCACCGACTACCAGGCCTATGCCGGCACGGCGGCGCCGATCAACTTCAACGGCCTCGTGCGCCAGTACTACCTGCGTGCCGGCGGCAACGTCGGCGACCTGCAGGTCAACCTGGTCGACAAGCACGAGCGCTCGGCGCAAAGCCACGCCATCGCGATGCGCGT
The DNA here is from genome assembly GCA_964418745.1 of uncultured Vitreoscilla sp. GTDB lineage: Bacteria > Pseudomonadota > Gammaproteobacteria > Burkholderiales > Burkholderiaceae_C > Scleromatobacter. The sequence continues at coordinate 38,401 of CAYQMX010000033.1, read as the reverse complement.
TCGACCGGCGTTGCAGAAGATCGGCCTGCGTTTCGGAGCCAACGTCAAGGTCGTGGAGGTGCCGCCCGGCCCGCCGGTGCTGTCGCCGATCGTGGCAGAGATCTACGGGCCCGAGGCCCCGGGTCGGCAGCAGGTTGCCAAGGCGGTTCGCGCGCTGTTCGAGAAGACACCCGGCCTGGTCGATGTCGATGACAGCAGCATTTCCTCCGCCCCGAAGAAGATGCTCGTCGTCGACCGCCAGAAGGCCGCGATGCTGGGCGTGCCGCAGCAGGCGATCGTCACGACCCTGCGCACGGGCCTGGCCGGCGAGGCGACCGCCTATCTGCACGACCAGAGCAAGTATCCCGCGGCCGCCACGCTGCAGTTGGCCGGCGATCGACAGGGCGACCTCGACGAACTGCTGCAACTGGCCGTGCGCAGCGCGGCAGGTCGGCTCGTGCCGATCCGTGAACTCGTGACGGTGACCGACACGGTTCGCGAGCAGCCCGCGTATCACAAGGACCTGCTGCCGGTGAACTACGTCGTGGCCGACATGGCCGGCAAGGTCGACAGCCCCCTGTACGGCGTCTTCTCGATGCGCGGCGACCTGGCCAGGATCGTGACGCCGGGCGGCGGCGCGGTGGCCGAGTACTTCATCCACCAGCCCGACGACGCCTACCGCGACTACGCGCTCAAGTGGGACGGCGAGTGGCAGATCACCTACGAGACCTTCCGCGACATGGGCGCCGCCTATGCGGTGGGCCTGATCCTGATCTACCTGCTGGTCGTCGCCCAGTTCGGCTCTTACCTGACGCCGTTGATCATCATGGCCCCGATCCCGCTGACCATCATCGGCGTGATGCCGGGCCACGCGCTGCTGGGCGCGCAATACACCGCCACCAGCATGATCGGGATGATCGCGCTGGCCGGGATCATCGTGCGCAACTCCATCCTGCTGGTGGACTTCATCAACCTGCAGGTGCGCGATGGCGTGGACTTCAAGCAGGCGATCGTGCACTCGGCGATCACCCGCGCGCAACCGATCCTGCTGACCGGCCTGGCGGCCATGTTCGGCGCCTTCTTCATCCTCGACGACCCGATCTTCAACGGCCTGGCCATCTCGCTGATCTTCGGCATCCTGGTCTCGACCGTGCTCACGCTGGTCGTGATTCCGATCCTCTATTTCGTGGCCTACCGCAATCGCCTTGGTGCGATCACCGGTGCGCCCGACGCGGCCGAGGCCGCACCCCTCGTCATTCCTCAAGGAGCTTCCTCATGACTTCCTGGCAACTCGTGCGCATCGTCGCGGGGTCCTTCATCCTGCTGTCCCTGGCCTTGGGCATTCCCGGCAGTCCGATCTTCGTCAGCCCCTGGTGGCTGGCGTTCACCGCGTTCGTCGGTGTCAACCTGCTGCAGAGCGGGATCACCAAGTGGTGCCTGATGGAATCGATCATGCGCAAGCTGGGCGCCCGCCCGGGCGTCTGAGGACAGACCCATGCGCCGTCTCCGCAGGCCCCGCCCCTGGCTCGCCTTCGTCCTGGTCGCGGCCGTGTGGCAGCCAGCAGGCGCGACCGACCTGGTCGACGCATGGCGCGCTGCCCAGCGACACGACCTGGACTTCGCCGCCGCACGCGCCGCCTGGGAAGCTGGCGCGAGCCGACGCGACCAGGCGCACGCGCTGTGGCGCCCCACCGTGATGCTCTCCGGCACCGCGGGCGTCGCGGGCAGCGACACCCATGCCGCCGGCGCGCAGTTCTCGGCGCCCGGCCTGGGCACGTCGTCGGGCGTCGGCTTCGACACCTCGGTCAACCGGGGGACGCTCGGCCGCGTCGGGCTGAGCGCCAGCCTGCCGCTGTACGACCGCGAGCGCGACGCCCAGGGTCGCCAGCTCGAGCTGTCGGCCGACGTCGCCGACCTCGAGTGGGAGGCCGCGCAGCAGGCACTGATCCTGGACACGGCGCAGCGCTATCTCGACGTGGTCTCGGCCCAGGAAGCCCTGCGTGTCCTGCGCCAGCAGCAGCAGGCCGTGGCCAAGGCGCGGGTCGAGACGCAGGATCGCTTCAGGCTGGGCGACGTCCCCATCACCGACACGCACGAGGCCACCGCCCGTTCTGAGGCCATCGCGGCCCAGGTGCTCGCGCTGGAGACCGACCTGCGGCTGAAGCAGGAAGCCTTCGCGGACGCGACCGGGTTGCCGTCCGCAGGACTGGCGCTGATGGTTCCCGCCGCCGTCGACCCGCCGGCGCCGTTGGCGCCGATGGCGGACTGGCTGCGGGATGCGCAGGCGCGCAGCCCGCACCTTCGCCTGCAGCTCGCGGCCGTCGAGGTCGCTCGCCAGGAAGCGGCCAAGTCCAGGGGCGTGCTGTCGCCCAGCGTGGACCTGGTCGCGCAACTGGGCCGCGAGCGCCTGAGCGGCAGTGGCGACTATGGCAATGCGACCAACAGCTCCGGCAACCGCATGATCGGCGTGCAGGTGTCGATTCCGCTGTACACGGGCGGCATGCGCGGCGCGCGCGCCCAGGAGGCCTTGCACGGCATCGAGAAGGCCCAGGCCCAGGCCGACCGCGCGCGCCAGCAGGTCGCCCAGCAGGCGCGCTCGGCCTGGCTCGGACTGACGGTCGGGGCAGGGCGAATCACGGCGTTGACGCAGGCGCTGCAGTCGACCCGCTCGCGCCTGGACAGCACGCGCCTGGGACACCAGGTCGGCGACCGCACGACGCTGGAACTGCTCAACGCCGAGAACGACGCCGCCAGCGCCGAACTCGCGCTGCTGCAGGCGCGCATCGACCTGTCGATGGATCGGCTTCGGCTCGCCGCCGCCGCCGGTCGCCTCGACGAAGCCTGGCTGCGCGACGTCAATTCGACGCTGCGCGCCCCCACCGAGCATTGATTGAGAAAAACCAGACCATTCAGGAGACCGCCATGTCGAATATCGTTGTCCTTGGTGCCGGAACGGGCGGCATGCCCGCCGCCTACGAATTGCGCGAGAAGCTCGGCCGCGAGCATCGCATCACCGTGGTCAACGCGGTGGACTACTTCCAGTTCGTGCCTTCCAATCCGTGGGTCGCCGTCGGCTGGCGGGAACGCGACGCCATCACGTTCCCGATCCGCCCCTACCTCGAGAAGAAGGACATCGCCTTCGTGGCCCAGCCGGTGACGCGCATCGACGCCGACAACAACGCGATCGAACTGGCGGACGGCACCCGGCTCGCGTACGACCATCTCGTCATCACCACCGGCCCGAAGCTGGCATTCGACGAGGTGCCGGGCGCCGGCCCGCAGGGGCACACCCAGTCGATCTGCACGATCGACCATGCCGAGCAGGCGTGGGCCAACTACCAGAAGTTCCTGGCCGACCCCGGTCCGGTGATCATCGGCGCGATGCCCTTCGCGTCGTGCTTCGGACCGGCCTACGAGTTCTCGTACATCTTCAACGCCGACCTCAAGCGCCGCAAACTGCGCAGCAAGGTGCCGATCACGTTCGTGACCAGCGAGCCCTACGTCGGCCACATGGGACTCGGGGGCGTCGGCGACTCCAAGACGATGCTGGAGAGCGAGTTCCGGTCCAACGACGTCAAGTGGATCACCAACGCCAAGGTCACCCGGGTCGAAGCCGGCAAGATGTTCGTCACCGAACTGGACGAACACGGCGCGGTCCGCAAGGAACACGAGCTGCCGTTCAAGTACAGCATGATGATCCCGGCGTTCAAGGGCGTCGATCCGGTCGCCGCGGTCGAAGGACTGTGCAACCCGCGCGGCTTCGTGCTGATCGACGAGTTCCAGCGCAGCAGGAAGTACCGCAACATCCACTCGGCCGGCGTCTGCGTGGCGATCCCGCCGGTGGAGGCGACGCCCGTGCCCACCGGTGCGCCCAAGACCGGCTACATGATCGAGACCATGGTCACGGCGATCGTGCACAACATCGCAGCCGACCTGGCGGGCGAGCCGGCGGACGCCAAGGGCAGCTGGAACGCGATCTGCCTGGCCGACATGGGCGACACCGGCATGGCGTTCGTCGCGATGCCCCAGATCGCGCCCCGCAATGTCAACTGGTTCAAGAAGGGGAAGTGGGTGCACCTGGCCAAGGTCGCGTTCGAGAAGTACTTCCTCTACAAGATGAAGAACGGCACGTCGGAGCCGATCTACGAGAAGTACATCTTCAAGATGCTCGGCCTCGAGAGGCTGGAGCGGCGCTGAATCCCGCAGAGAACTGCACTGCGTGGCGGGGGCAGTGCGGACTGTTCTCGCTGCGACTGTGCTGGAGCGCAGATGGTGCAAGTCATCCGGGCGAGAGTGATCCCCGGTTGACGTGAAGCAATGTCATGTTCACCGGGTGCGCGCTCAATCGAAATTGCCATCCAGATCCACCGACAACTCCAAGGAGTGATCCATGAAATTGCTGTCCGAACTGCTGACCACCGATGCAGGCTTGATGAGCGCTGCCGGCATTGCCTTCATGATCGGCATGAGCGTATACCTCGCACGCTTCTTCCTGAAGCACATGCGCGCCGAGGAAGCGGCGATCCGGGCCACCAAGAAGTAGCCCGAAGCGCGAATGCAGGGATCAGGGAGCCTGATCCCGTGAGGCCATCAGGTGGCCAGGCGCCAGCCGATCGCGGACACCAGCGCCGCGCCGCACGCCCAGCCCGAGAAGATCCACCGCAACGCGGTGTTGCGGGGCACGAACCCCAAGCCGCGGATGAAGCCCGCGCTCATGGACCAGAACAGCAGCGTCGCCATCAGGTGATCGGCACCGCCCGTCGACCTGGTCATCATCGGTGGGTACAGCGTGCCCACGATCATGATGCCCAATCCGACCGCGAGGCTCGCGACTTGGAGCCCGGGCGAGGGCGTCTTGCTGTCAGGAGGGGTCGTCAAGTCGGGGCGTCCTCGTCGTCCGACGCGGCGGACGCAAGACCGCGCGCCTCTGCGAGTTCCCCCCACATCGCGTTCATGACGGCCAGCAGGACGGCGAAGCCGACCCCGAGGATCCAGGCGAAATACCACATGTGCGTTGTCCTTCCAGGGTGTCGCCGGGGTCAGTAGGCGGTGTGATCGTTGGCGCGGATCTGCGCCACGGTGACCTTGCCGCGCATCACGCGGTAGGCCCAGCCGGTGTAGAAGACGATCAGCGGCATGAAGATGAGCGTGGCCCAGAACATCAGGCCCAGCGTCATCGGGCTGGAGACGCTGTCCCACACCGTCAGGCTGGCATTGGGCATCGTGGAGGAGGGCATCACGAAGGGGAACATCGCGGCGCCCGCGGTGCCGATCACCCCGGCGATGGCCAGCGCCGACGCGACGAACGCGAGCAGGGTGCGGCGGAGGATCGCCAGGCCCATCGCGATGAGCGCGCCGCCGACGGCCAGGATGGGCAACAACCACAGGATCGGTTGCTTGCCGTAATTGATCCACCAGGCCCCGGCATCGCGCACCACGGTCTTGGCGAGCGGGTCGGCCAGGCCGGCGGGATCGACGACCGACGTGATCCGGAACCCCTCGATGCCCCCGAAGCGCAGCCACAGTCCTGCGCCCAGGAAGGCCATCACCATCACGGCGGCCGCGATCAGGGCGCCGCCGATCGCACGATGCTGGATGTCGCCTTCGGTGCGGTGGGCCAGGTACATCCCGCCGTGCATCGTGATCATCGCGCTGCTGACGACGCCCGCGAGCAGCGCGAACGGATTGAGCAGTTGCCAGAAGCTGCCGGTGTAGGTCGACGCCATGAAGTTGTCGAACTGGAACGGCACGCCCTGCAGCAGGTTGCCGAAGGCCACGCCGAAGATCAGGGGCGGCACCGAGCCGCCGATGAACAGGCCCCAGTCCCAGGTGCTGCGCCAGCGCGCGTCCTGGATCTTGCTGCGGTAGTCGAAGCCGACCGGGCGGAAGAACAGCGCCCACAGCACCGCGAGCATGGCCCAGTAGAAGCCGCTGAAGGCCGTCGCGTAGACCAGCGGCCAGGCGGCGAAGATCGCGCCGCCGCCGGTGATGAACCACACCTGGTTGCCGTCCCAGTGCGGGCCGACGGTGTTGATGACCACGCGGCGTTCGACGTCGCTGCGGCCGACGAAGGGCAGCAGGGTGCCCACGCCCATGTCGTGCCCGTCCATGATCGCGAAGCCGATCAGCAGCACGCCCACGAGCAGCCACCAGATGACCTTGAGGGTCGGATAGTCCAGCATGTCTTGTTCTCCTCAAGCCGGCTGCGGTGTCGCAGCGTGGCTGACTTCGTTCTGGTAGCGACCGGTACCGAGGCTGCCGGGACCTTGGCGGGCAAACCTGGTCATCAGGTACATCTCGACGACCAGCAGCACGGTGTAGAAGCCGATGAAGCCGGCCAGCGAGCCGTAGAGACTGTTGACGGTGAGCGTCGACACGCTCAGGTGCGTGGGCAGCACGCCGTAGATCGTCCACGGCTGGCGCCCGTATTCGGCGACGAACCACCCGAGCTCGCAGGAGATCCAGGGCACGGGCAGCATCCACAGCGCCCACTTCAGCAGCCACGGCTTCCTGGCGCACGAGGTCTTGAGCGTGCTCCAGAACGACAGCGCGAACAGCGCCAGCATCGCGAAGCCGAGGCCCACCATGATGCGGAAGGACCAGAACATCGGCATCACGCGCGGGATGGTGTCGTCGACCGCCTTCTCGATGATGGCCGGCGTCGCCGTGTTGACGTCCACGACGTACTTCTTGAGCAGCAGGCCGAAGCCGAGGTCGACCTTGTGGGCCTCGAACACCTGCTTGGCGGCGTCGTCGTCGCGATGCGCACGCAGGGCCTCGAGCGCCGTCACGGCGACGATGCCGTTGACGATGCGTGCGCGATTCTTGTCCTTGATGTCCTTGATGCCCGGGATCTGCTTCGAGACCGAACGCGTGCCGATCAGGCCCATCACGTACGGAATCTCGACGGCCCAGTCGTTGCGCATCTCTTTCTGGTTCGGCCACGCGACCGCCGTGAACGACGCCGGCGCCGGCTCGGTGTCCCACATCGCCTCGATCGCCGCCATCTTGGTCTGCTGGGCCTCGCCCACCGTGTAGCCGGACTCGTCGCCCAGGACGATGACGCTCAGCACCGAGGCCAGGCCGAACGCCGCCGCGACGCGGAAGCTGCGCTTGGCGAATTCCACGTCCCGGTTCTTCAGCAGGTACCAGCTCGAGATGGACAGCACGAACATCGCGCCGGTGACGTAGCCCGCCGACACGGTGTGGACGAACTTGGCCTGTGCATCCGGGTTGAACACGATGGCCCAGAAGTCGGTCATCTCCATGCGCATGGTCTGGAAGTTGAACTCCGCGCCGACCGGGTTCTGCATCCAGCCGTTGGCGATCAGGATCCACAGCGCCGACAGGTTGGTGCCGACGGCCATCAGCAGCGTGACCATCAGGTGGCGCGTCTTGGGCAGCCGGTCCCAGCCGAAGAAGAACAGGCCGATGAAGGTCGACTCCAGGAAGAACGCCATCAGGCCCTCGATGGCCAGCGGGGCGCCGAAGATGTCGCCCACGTACTGCGAGTAGTACGCCCAGTTCGTCCCGAACTGGAATTCGAGCGTGATGCCGGTGGTGACGCCGAGTGCGAAGTTGATGCCGAACAGCTTGCCCCAGAAGCGGGTCATGTCCTTCCAGACGACCTTGCCGGTCATCACGTAGACGGTCTCCATGATGAGCAGCATCCAGACCATGCCGATGGTCAGGGGAACGAACAGGAAGTGGTAAAGGGCCGTGGCAGCGAACTGCAGCCGGGACAGATCGACGAGCTGTTCTGGAATCAAAGGGGCTCTCCTGGCCGGGACGGTGTACCGAGAACGTGGGCCGATGTGGTCGCGGCGGAATCTTCGTTCGCGCGCGGCGGATGGGCGTCATGGAAGAACAGGACCCACAGGACCGCCAAGGCGAGCAACTTCACCGATACGGCGGTGGCAAGGTGACGCAGCAGGCGACGGTCATCGGGAGACATGTTCCACCTGGGTATCCAAGAAGCGTGCCAGTAGCCAGACGGCATCGTGCGCCCACTGCGACCTGATCCTGGCAGCAAATGTGACGGTCGAAGGGTCAATGCGAGGCTGCCATTTCGCCTGTCATTGCATGGGGGTGGCAGTCTGTGGCAGTCTTCTGGCAGTCCGGGATGAGGCGGCGATGGCCATACTCCCGGGAGAGCCATGCGGCGTGGCGCGGCCGCGTCCGGGCGCAGGAGGCCCCATCCGGTCGTCCACGCCCGCCGTTCAGGGCCGCTGCCGCGCTTGGCAGGTGTCTTGCTAACCATCATCAGGTCGACTGTCATTCCGTCAGTGGCCGACCCCTCAGCAGCGATCTGCATTCGACATGACCCCCATTCGATCCGAACCCGAAACCCCCAGCCCGGATGGCGACGCTGCCGTGCAGATCGTCTCCTTCTACCAGTCGCAGAAGAAGATCTATCCGCGCGCTGTCACGGGCTTGTTCATCACCTGGCGCTGGATCCTGGTCTGGGTGACGCAACTCGCGTTCTACGTCACGCCCTGGCTCGCCTGGAACAGCCGGCCGGCGATCCTGTTCGACCTCGGGGCGCGCCGTTTCTACGTGCTCGGCCTCGTGCTCTATCCGCAGGACTTCATCTACCTGACGGCCTTGCTGATCGTCTCGGCCTATTCCCTGTTCCTGTTCACCGCGGTCGCCGGCCGCCTGTGGTGCGGGTACGCGTGTCCGCAGACCGTCTACACCGAGCTGTTCATGTGGGTGGAACGCAAGTTCGAAGGCGACCGCGCGGCACGCATGAAGCTCGACGGTGCCGGCTGGACGGTGGAGCGGGTCTGGCGCAAGGCTGCCAAGCAGGCCGCATGGATTGCCATCGCGTTGTGGACCGGCTTCACTTTCGTGGGCTACTTCACGCCGATCCGCACGCTCGCGGGCGAGGTCACCTCGCTGTCGTTCGGCCCCTGGGAAACCTTCTGGGTGTTCTTCTACAGTTTCGCCACCTACCTGTTCGCCGGCACGATGCGCGAGCAGGTGTGCAAGTACATGTGCCCGTATGCGCGCTTCCAGAGCGCGATGCTCGACCGCGACACCCTGATCATCACCTACGACGCCGAGCGCGGCGAGCCGCGCGGCTCGCGCTCGCGCAAGGCCGATCCGAAGACACTGGGCCTGGGCGCGTGCATCGATTGCAATCTGTGCGTGCAGGTCTGTCCCACCGGCATCGACATCCGCAAGGGCCTGCAGTACGAGTGCATCGGCTGCGCCGCCTGCATCGACGTCTGCGACGACGTGATGGCCAAGATGAACTATCCGAAGGGACTGGTGCGCTACGACACCGAAAACGGCATGGAGCGCAAGCTCACGCGGGCGCAGGTGTTGCGGCGAACCCTGCGGCCGCGCATCCTGGTCTACGTGGCCATCCTGTTCGTGGTCTGCGGCGCGCTGGGCACCAGCATCGCCCTGCGGCCGCCGTTCCGGGTGGACGTGGTGCGCGATCGCACGTCGATGGCCCGGGTCGTCGAGCACGGCGACGTCGAGAACGTCTACCGCATCCAGGTGATGAATGCGACAGAGACGGAACAGCACTACAGCGTCAGCGTGGATGGTCTGCCGGGCCTGCGGCTGCGCACGCCGGTCGCGTTCGACATCGCTCCGACGCAGTCGCTGTGGGTGCCGCTCACGCTGCAGGTGCCGTTCGACACTGCCGCGAAGACGGCGCCAGGCGCGCATCCGGTCCACATCACCATCGTGCGCGAAGGCGCAGCCGGACAGGAAGAAAGGGCGCAGCGCGAGAAGTCGAGCTTCATCCTGCCGCGCTGAGCGCCGCGCGCTCAGGCCAGTCCGAGCGCCTTGAGTCGCCGGTAAAGCGTGCGTTCGCTCAGGCCCAGTTGTTGCGCCAGTTCGCGTCGCGTGAGATCCGTCGTGGCGGCCAGCCGCCGCAGCGCGGTGTCGTCCACCGCGCCGCGCGGCAGGGCCAGCGGGCCCGCCGACGCGGTGGGGTCGCGACGAGAGACGGCCGCCAGTGTCTCCGGAAGGTGCTCGGGCCGAACGATGCCGTCATCGGCGAACAATCGGGCGCGCTCCAGCACATTGCGCAGCTCACGGATGTTGCCGGGCCAGTCGTAGGCTTGCAGCCGCGCCATGGCGGCCGGCTCCACGGAGATCCGATGCTTGGCAGTGGCACCCCGCTGAAGAAACGAATCGACCAGCATCGGGATGTCGTCCAGGCGCTCGCGCAAGGGCGGAAGCTTGATCGGGAATGCGCTGATCCGGTAGTACAGATCCTGCCGGAACCGACCGTCGTCGACCATGTCCTGCAGTGGCTTGTGCGTGGCGGCCACCAGCCTGAAATTCGCCTGCTGGGTCTCGATGCTGCCCACCCGACGGAACGTGCCCGATTCGATCAACCGCAGCAGCTTGACCTGCATCGCGAGCGGCACGTCTCCCATCTCGTCGAGGAACAGCGTGCCGCCTTCGGCCGTCTCGACCAGGCCCTTCTTGCGCGCGTTCGCGCCCGTGAAGGCGCCGCGTTCGTAGCCGAACAGCTCGCTCTCGAACAAGGTCTCCGTCAAGCCTGAGCAGTCGACCACGACGAACGGGCCGCTGGCCCGGTCGCTCGCCTCATGGACGGCCCGGGCGAACAGTTCCTTGCCGGTGCCCGATTCACCGAGAAGCAGGACGGGCAGCATCGATGGCGCGACGCGCTGGACGGCGGCGAGTGCCGCATTGAACGCTGGCGCCCTCCCGACCAGGCCCTCGGTGCTGGGGCGCGCCGACGCGTTGCGCACCGTCACGAGCCGTTCGACGTACGCGACGACATCCCGGTTGCCATCCAGGATGGGACGCAGTTCGACGTCGACGTGTTCGGGTCCGCGCGGGGTGTGATGGATATGCAGGACGCGGTCCGGCCCCTTGAGCTCGAACGCCCGCTTCATTGGACAGTGCTCGCCCGCCTGGTCGCAAGGCACGTCGTAGTGGTGCGACACGCGATAGCACTTGTGGCCGACATACGGCTTGTCCGCGGTGCCGAACTGGCGCTGGTAGGCCGTGTTCGCGGCCAGGATGCGGTACTCCGGATCCAGCACGATCATCGGCTGTGCGTCGTGCTCGAGAAAGGAGATGAGCGCCTGGACCTGTGGCGCGGACTGTACGTCGGCCTGGTGAGAGGAGGCATCTGCGGCTTCGCGGAGGGCGGTGCGATTGGACATGGGGCGCCTTGTTGGAAGCGCTCATTCTGCGCTGCACTGCCGAATCTGCCAATGTGGCAGACCCGCGCTGCCAGAAGGTTCAGGACAAGCCGGGCCAAGGTACCGCAACCCTGAAGTTCTTCGATTGGGCGTATGCCAATCGATGATCCGCAAGGAGTGGGGCGCCTTGAAGGATGCGTCCGGCAAGACCATCGCGGCAAGGTAGGCCCGCCTGCTGGCCGGTTCCACTCGCTGACCTTCTGATCGCTGACGCCTCAGCGCCTCGACCACGCCACGTCCGCTATCGCAACAGCGCCCGATCTACCGGATCACGAGCCCGTAGAGAGTGACTGACGAACCGCTCGCCGCGGCACTCAGGCGCGCGCGAGGTTCATCGGCGCGGCGTCGAACGCCGGGAACACCGCGGCCAGTTCGTTGTCCGACAGCCCCAGGTTGTGCGCGCACACCCCCGCCAGCACCTGGCGGAAGTCGGTGGTCACGGCAAGGTCGCGGCCCTCGTTGAGCGACGACGCATCGATGCCCGGCCAGCGGCCGTAGACCTTGCCGCCGGCGATGTTGCCGCCGAGCGCCCACATCACGTTGCCGTGGCCGTGGTCGGTGCCGCCGGTGCCGTTCTGGCGCACGGTGCGGCCGAACTCTGACATGACGAGGACGGTGGTGTCGTCGAACGTCGGCCCGAGCCGGGTCGCGAGCTCCGCCAGGCCCTGGCCCAGCGGCTGCAGGCGGTTGGCGAGCTGGCCCTTGGCGCCGCCCTGGTTGACGTGGGTGTCCCAACCGCCGAGGGCGAGGAACGCAATCTGCACGTTGGGGTCTCGCCGCATCAACTGTGCGAGGCGGCCGGCGTCTTCGGGGAAGCCGTTGGGCAGCGGGGCGCCGTTGTTGGCCGCCATCTGCTCGCGATCCATGGCGGCGGGGCTCATCGCCTCGCTGACCTCGGCGTGCGACGCCTGCGACTCGCGGTAGGCCCGGGACATGGCGTCGTCGCCCGAGTACAGCGAGTCGAACGCCTTGCTGACCTGCGGTCGATCGAGCAAGGTCGGCTTCGTGGCGCGCGCGCCGTTGGCGATGTTGGCGACCGGATTCGGGCCGGCCCAGATGCGCGGCAAGGTCGCGCCCACGCTGATCCCGCGCGTCACGGACGCATGCGCGCCCGCCTGCACGACGGCGGGTGGCTCGGCGCCCAGCAGGCGGTTGAGCCAGCCGTCCGGCGTGTTCTTGCGGCCCGGCGTGCCGGACTCCATGTAGTCCTGCGCGTCGAAGTGCGACCGCGTCGGGTCGGGCGAGCCCGAGGCCTGCACGAACGCGAGCTTGCCCGATTGCCACAAGGGCATCAGCGGCGCGAGGTTGGGGTTGAGGCCGAAGTGGCCGTCGAGGTCGAGCACGCCACCGTCCTGGCCCGGGCGCGCGAGCGCGATCGACGAGCGTGCCTGGGTGTACGCGGCTTCGCCGTACGGCACGACCACGCTGAGGCCGTCGACGGCGCCGCGCAGGAACACAACGACGAGCCGCTTGTTTCCCGGCAGTTGCTGGCCCGCCTGCGTGGCGGTGGCGGCGAAACCGGTGCGGCCGACGGCGGCCCACGTGAGCCCGGCGGCGGCGGCCGCCTGCAGGAGTTGTCTGCGTTGCATGGTGTGGTTTCCTGAGGCGTTCAGCGGCGCATGAAGTCGGGGCTGCCCAGCACCAGGGCGGCCTGCAGCGCGGGTGGCGACTTCGCGACCGCGCCGCGGGTCTGCTCCGAGATGGCCGGGCCGAGCGTCGCGAGCAGCCCCGCGACGTCCACAGGCGGCGTCGAACCTTCGACGGCCTGGTCACGCGCCATCGCCTTGTCGGCCTGTCGCTCCAGCGCCTTCATGCCGCGCGCGGGGACGGGTGCGTCCGGGTCGTCGACGCGCTGCAGCGGCAGCTTGCCCGACGCGAGTGCCGTTGCGAAGTTCACGCGCTGCGTGATCGCATTCGGGTTGAGCCAGTCGGCCTCGGTGTCGTGATAGCCGTCGGGCGTCTGGCAGCCGTACAGCGGCTGGCCCAGTTGGGCCAGCACCGCCATCAGCGGCTTCACGTTCGTGGTGGCGATGCCGGTGGCGCGTACCGACGACATCACGTACTGGTAGGGCGTCTTGAACTTGACCGGCCGCACATCGCCGAATTCGGGCGCGTCGACCAGCGCCTGCATCACGGCGCGCAGGTCGCCGTCGGTGTCGAGGAAGCGCCTGGCGAGGCGGTCGACGAGCGCCGGCGATGGCTCGTCGGCAACGAAGCGGCGCGCCAGCTTGAACGCGATGTGCCTGGCGGTCGCCGGATGGCGTGCGAGCACATCCAGCGCGGCCTCGCCTTCCAGTTGGCCGTTGGGCGGCACGCGGTGGCCCAGCCATTGCTTGGTGCCGTTGTCGTGGCGCCCGGGATCGAAGCCGAAGATCGAATCGCCGCGGCCTGACGCCGTGTTGTCCATGCCGTTGAAGAATCGACGCCGTTTCTGCTGAGGCACCAGTGTCCAGCCCGTGAGGATGCGGGCGAGCTCGGTAACGTCCTGCTGCGTGTAGCCGCCGTCCACGCCCAGCGTGTGCAACTCCATCACCTCTCGGGCGTAGTTCTCGTTGAGGCCGCTCGCCTTGCCGGCTGCGCCTCCGCCGCGACGGGGTTGGTAGCCCGGCGCCACCGACAGCCAGTTGTCCAGGTAGAACAGCATCGCCGGATGCTTGGCCGTCGCACCCAGCATCGTTCGGAAGCGCCCGAGCACATGGGGCCGGATCGCCTCGCGTTCGTAGCTCTCGGTGAGCACGCGCACCAGGCCCTTGCCCTGGTACACGTTGAAGTGGTTGAACCAGAAGTCGACCAGCACCTCCTGCAACTGGCGCGGGCTGTTCAGCGCCTGCAGCAGGCGCTCCTCGCCGGCCTCGATGGCGATGGCCGCGACCTTCTGGCGGCGCTCGGCGCCTTCCTCGGTACGGGGCTTCTCGCCGTCGGGCGACACAGGCTCGGCCTGCTTGGCTTGCTTCGCCTCCTTGGCCATGTCGCGGTATTGCTGCACCATCTCGCGCTGCGACTGGTGGGGCGTGCGCAGCGTGGCGAGCTGGTCGGCCAGGTAGGCCGGCAGCGCCAGGCGCTCGGGATGCAACTGCTCGGCGATCCAGGCGGGCGCGCCCATGCGCGTGACGCGATCGAGGTCGCCGGGTGCCGGGCCGAAGGCCAGCCTGTTGAGGACGTGCAGCGCCTCGGCCTGACCGGCGCTATCGGCAGCGAAGGTCGGGCACCAGGCCATTGCGGCGACGGCGGCGGCGAGCGCGCTGCGGCGCGTCATCAGGGGGGCGGTCGTCAAGGTCATCGGCGTCGGCCTGGCTGGACAAGCGTGGAGGGGCTGCCTATTAAACGGCAGCGATGCTGTCGATGTTGACACCTGAAGCGTTGCTGGGAGGCAAAGTCGCTTCAGCCAACGCGAAGGCTGAATGCGCGCTGTTCCTCGTCTCAGGGATAGTCCGAATGGAACCGTGCTGCATGCGCGTTGGCGCGACGTAATCGGAGGTAATGCACGCCGTCGGGTTGTTGCTTCAGCGTGATGCAAGACCCGTCGTGAGCGCTGGAGGCTCACGGGTGGACGCGGCACTACCCATGGCTTTGGCGACGTTCTGCTCAGCGGCCCTGCGGCATTTCCAACAAGGGTATTGACATCGTCCGCTTGTTGCATAACATATGCGTTATGGAACAAGTTCGTAATGGACGCATGGCATCGAAGCGTCTCGACATGACCTTCGCCGCCTTGGCCAATCCGATGCGGCGGGCCATCCTCGCCCGGTTGGCCACGGGCGAGGTATCGGTGAGCGAGCTCGCCGCACCGTTCTCGGTGAGCCAGCCCGCAATCTCGCGTCACCTCAAGGTGCTCGAGCATGCAGGGCTGATCTCGACCGGCAGCGATGCGCAGCGCCGGCCGCGCAAGCTCGAGGCCCGACCGCTCGCGGAGGCGACCGCGTGGCTCGAGCGTTACAGGGAGTTCTGGGCAACGTCGTTCGACCGCCTGGACGACGTGTTGGACGAACTGAAAGCCACCGGAGCGGCGCAGCAGCGCACCGCCTCCAGGAAGCGTTGAAGGATTTCCGCATGCGATTTCCCGCCAGCTTCAAGGTGTCCACGCCCAGCGACAACGAGATCCGCGTCACTCGCGAGTTCGACGCGTCGCCCGCAACGGTGTTCGACGCATTCACCCGGCCTGAACTCGTCCGCCGCTGGTTGCTCGGACCACCCGGTTGGACGATGCCGCAATGCGACATCGACCTCCGCGTCGGCGGCGCGTATCGCTATGTCTGGCGTGCCGACGCCGACGGCGCGCAGATGGGCATGGGGGGCACGTTCCGCGAGGTTGTCCCGCACGAGCGCCTCGTCGCCACCGAACGCTTCGACGACGCGTGGTATCCGGGCGAAGCCCTGGACACCACGACGTTCACCGCGGTCGACGGCCACACCCGCGTGACCATCACCATCCTCTACGAATCGCCGCAAGCCCGCGACGCCGCACGCCGTTCCGGCATGGAGCACGGCATGGCCGCAGGCTACGACCGCCTCGACCTGCTCATCGAGTCATCCCTGGGAGAACAATCATGATCGAGACACCGCAAATCGTCGCGACGGCCGAGGAGCCGGTCGCTGCACTCCACATCAGCACGCCCCGCTCGGAAATGCGTCACGTCATGGGCCCCGGCATCCAGGAAGCCATGGCGGTCGCGCAGGCGCAGGGCGTCGGGCCGACCGGCCCGTGGTTCGCGCACCACCACGAGATCACTGCGGATCGCTTCGACTTCGACATCTGCGTTCCGGTGTCCGCGTCGGTCGAAGCGGTCGGCCGCGTGAAGCCGTGGACGCGGCCTGCACTCGACCTCGTGCGCGCCGTCTACCAGGGCCCCTATGAGGGCCTGGGAGACGCGTGGCAGGAGTTCGACCGCTGGATTGCCGCCAACGGCGTGCAGGCCGCGTCGGACTTGTACGAACGCTACCTGGTCGGGCCCGAGTCCGCTTCCGACGCGACGCAATACCGGACCGAACTCAGCCGGCCGCTCGCCGGCGCCTGAACCGCATCGCATCCCGATGGATCACGCAGGGTCACGCGCCCCTGGATCGATCGGTGGCCAGCGGCAGGTATCGGGTCGGCTGCTGCGAAGCGAAACGCCAGGCAGCGACGGCAACGACGCGGATGGGGCGGGCGCCCGCGCCCAATCGGCTACCAGTACAGAGCTTGCCAGCCTTCGGGCGGCTTCAGCAGAGTCCGGGGGCTCAGCGCGGCCTCCTTCACCGAGAAATTCGCGCAGAAGACCTTGGCTCTTGAAGGATCGGTGCCGATCTCGCTTGCCGTTCGGGTCCCTTGCTCTTCGCCGCTGAGTGCCACCTCCTGTCCCGCAGACGGATAGCATAGGCTGACCCCGTGTAGCGATGGCATCACCCGCCGCACGTACCACGGGACAACCTGCGCGAGTGCAGCCTGGCCAGCCGACGTCGCCTCAATGAGGTCCGAGAAGCGAATCTCCCCCGAAGGAAGGTGCGGAACGACGTTGACGTCAACGTTGAGCGCCTTCTTCGGCTTGTTGGCGACGATGTCAGCGTTGTCGTCATAGAACGCCTTGTTCAGCGGCAGGTCGACGAAGCCGGCGGGCGAGATCGCCACGCGAGCGTCCGTGTTTTCGCCCACGACACGCAAGCCGAGGTCCGGCATCGGTTGATGCGATTCAGTCGACGTCACGCGGATCAGCAGATCTACGCGCTGGCCGCCAGCCTGCCCGACACCATTGACCAAATCGTACGCCTTGCGGTACGGCATCAGGGCTGGATTCCTGACACCCTTGACTTCGACGCCCTGCACCGGGGGGTCTTCGAGGGACATCGTCTGGGCGTATGCCATCGCTGTCGGTGCAATGCCGCAAACCAATGCGAGCAGCGCCGGTACCGCGGCTCGCACGGGGTCGCCCCGTCCACCACCTTGCGCCCACTTCAACCCGGCTGCCGGACGACCGCGGCCTCGTCGAAGAGCAATTCGGTACCCGGTGCGCTCGCTGCTGCACAACCGGACCAGCATGTTGGGCCCAGGGCCGTCCTGGCCATGCGGATCTTCGAATCTCAGGCATCGGTGCAGCGGCATGGATTCGATGATAACTTTGCCGTGTCAGCCGCCGAGCTTGAAGACCGCGACGGCATCGACCAGTGCATTGGCCTGGCTGCGCAGGCTTTCGGAAGCCGCCGCGCTTTCCTCGACGAGGGCGGAGTTCTGCTGCGTCGCCTGGTCCATCTGGGTGATGGCCTCGCCAACCTGGCGCACGCCGGCGCTCTGCTCGATGCTGGCCGCGGTGATCTCGCCCATGATGTCGGCGACGCGCTTGATCGACCCGACCACTTCGGTCATCGTCGCGCCGGCCTGGTCGACAAGTCGCGATCCGTCCTCGACGCGCGCGACGCTGGTGTCGATCAGGGCCTTGATCTCCTTGGCGGCTCCAGCGGAGCGGCTTGCGAGGCTGCGCACCTCGGACGCCACGACCGCGAAGCCACGGCCCTGCTCGCCCGCTCGCGCGGCTTCCACCGCGGCGTTCAGTGCCAGGATGTTCGTCTGGAAGGCAATGCCTTCGATGACGCTGATGATCTCGGCGATCTGCTTCGACGACTGGTGGATACCCTTCATGGTGTCGATCACCTGGCCGACGACGTCGCCGCCCTTGGTCGCGACAGCCGAGGCGCTCATGGCCAGTTGGTTGCCTTGCTTGGCGTTGTCCGCGTTCTGGGCCACGGTGGATCCCAGCTGCTCCATCGACGCCGAGGTCTCCTCGATCGACGAGGCCTGCCGCTCGGTGCGGCTGGACAGGTCGTTGTTGCCTTGCGCGATCTCGCTTGAAGCGTTCAATATGTTTCCTGCCGACGTGCGGATCGCTCCCACGGTCTGGCGGAGTTGGGCGACCATGTCTGCCACGGCGCGCGCCAGGGAACCTTCGCCGGCGATCTTGAGCGTGGTGGTGAGGTCTCCGTCGACGACGCGGCGAGCGGCCAGCCGCAGCGCCTCCGGTTCCCCGCCGATCTCGCTCCAGACCGACTTCACGGTGAACCACGACATGCCCCCCAGCACCGCCAACGCCAATATGCCGGTCACCGCCGTGAGGACGAGCAGGTTCTGCACGCCGGCCTTCGCGGCCTCCTGGCTGGCCTCGACCGCGAGCGCTGCCTGGGCCTTGCCGGTGTCGAGCGCCTTCTGCAGGGTGAGCTGCGACTGCTGCATCTTCTGCACCTGGTCGCCCATGTCTTTCTTCGTCAGCATTGCGCGCGTCACACCGAGCGCCGTGGACTGGTAGGCGTCGAAGGCAGTGCGCAGCGCGGCGGCGTTGCCCGACTTGCCCGTGATGGCTCCCATCGCGGCCAGTGTCTTCTGCGTCGCTGTTGCGATCGCCTCGACGTCTTTCAGCTTGTCGATGTCGCCTTCGGAGGCGGCCGACTGCAGGGTGAGGCGGAACTGCTCGGTACCTCGGTCGACCTGGGTGATGCTGGCGAGGTAAGGCGCGTCGACGGATCGCAGGTCGGCGAGGCCGGCGGAAACGCGGCTGCCCGCCGCCAGGCTGACCATCAGCCCGGCGCAGAACACGACGGCGGCGCTGGCAGGCAGCAGCCAGATGCGCGTACGAAATCTCATGATGACCTTTGGATGGAAGGACGGCGCCGACCCGCGCATGGATGGCGCCGTCGGAATCGACTAGTTGATGGTCAGCAGCACTTTGACCGTGCCGTCGACTTCGGACTTGTCGATGTAGCCGATCGTCTTCGGATCGGCCGCCACGGCCTTCTTCACCGCGGCGCCGTCGGGCAGTTCCTTGGGCGGAACGCCCTTGCCGGTGAAGGTCAGGCGCGACCACATCGACTTGATCTGCGAGGGATCCTTGCCGGTGAGCTTCTTGTAGTAGTCGGTGCGAATGGCGGAGGATTCGGGCAGATCGAGCAGCGTCAGGCTCTGGTTGCGGCCCACGTACAGGTCGGCGAGTTGCTCCTTGCTGAGGGCGGCGGCAGCCGGATTGCCGATCGCCACGATGTCGCCGGCGAAGGCGCTGGCGCCGGCCAGCGCGAAGGACGCCGCGATGACGCGGGCGAGAATGTTCTTGATCATGTGGGGCTCCCTCAGAACACGAAGTCGACAGCGACGCTGGCGGCCGTGACGGGCTTGGCGACGGGGGCGGTGAAGCTGACGCCGGCGGTGCCCTTGGTGTCGATGCGTTCGAGCTGGAACTTGACGTCCGCGGACTTGAACGCGTCCCAGCGCAGGCCGATCGCCGCAGTCTTCTGAGTGTTGGACGTATAGAAGGGCGAACCGCTGAACTTCGGCTTGCTCGAGGCGTACGAGGCGTACGGCAGCACCTGGCCGAAGCGGTAGCCGCCGAGCACGTACCAGCCGTCGCTGTTGACCACCGCGGGCAGCGTCGCCGAACGGCGCGTGACGTATTCAGCCTGGGCGACGATGTTGTCGCGATCGACGAGGACGCCGGCGCCCGTGAACTTGTAGCTGTCGACGAAGCCGGGGAGGGGCACCTTGGTCCGGACCTGACCGAGTCGGAAGGTCGCCCATTCCGTCTCCCACGTCAGGTTCAGTCCCCGCAATTGGTTGCCCTCGAGCGTTTGGCTCCTTCCAGGAGACCGATCGCCCCCGGTCTTGCCGGCCATGGCCGAGGCAGTGAACGTCGTCGAGCCGATCGGCGCGGTGTAGGTGACATCTGCGCCTCGCAGGCCGGAGAAGAGGGCGAGTGCGTAGACCTCGCCCGGCGCGCGCAGCCAGTTGTTCGCGTAACCGACGTTGCGCGAGTCGGAGATGGCGAACATCGGCAGCGCCATGCGGCCACCCCGTAGCGTCAGCCCATCCATCGGCTTGACCTTGACGTAGGCCCACTCGAACTCGTTCGTCAGGTGCGGCATGCCGCGAGCGATGCTGAGCATCTGCACGGTGGCCGACAGCCACGGCGTCGGGGTGGCGGTCAGCTGCATGGCGAAGTCGGAATCGACGATCGCGCTGGCGCCCTTCTCGGCGCCTGCGGATTGGTTGGCTTGCTTGAACTCGGCCTCGTTCGTGCTGGTCGCGACCGCCCCGAGCGTGCCGAAGCCGCTGAAGTTCAAGTAGTCGCCGATGGGCGTCGCCGCGAAGGCCGAGTTGGTGCCGATCACGGCGGCTGTGGCGAGAGCCAGTCTTGAGAGGGGTCGATGCATGTGTTGTCTCTTTGGTTGAGCAGACGTCCCACGGGATGGTCGTAGGCGGGACGGAGGTTCCGGTCACAAGCCCATGTCTGGTCTGTCACCGCCACCTATTTCGGTAGATAAAATCGAACTTTGAGTATGAAGATTTCAGGTTTGATGCAAAAAAATAAAAAGTACACATTTCATGTGCACTTTCTTGCATTGGTGAGACCGTAGATGCAGTGCCGGCTCGTCGTTGGCGCCGATTCCCGGATCGCGAACGAGGTCTGCGCCCCGGGAGGGACGCGATGGATGCGGCGCCGAACGCGCGGCGCGGCTAGCCGAACAGGTCGCGCTGCGCGGGCGGAGCCGGCGGCGGCGGGGCGGGCTTCGGTGGCGCGGGCGGCAGGATCTCGTCGCGGGCCGGCGGCTCGGCCACCGCCTTCGGGGCGCGCGCCAGCGGCGCCGGCTCGGCGCGCAGCGCGCCCGGCCAGGGCCGAAAATAGCGCGGTGCCTCGAGGGTGCTGCAGGTCAGCCAGGGCAGGTAGTCCGCGCGGTCCAGGATCACGACCATGCGCTTCTCGTCGCCGGGCTTGTGCATGCGACGCATCAGCGGGTGCGCGTCGGCGTTGACCGTGATCATCGTGAAGGTGAACAGCTCGCCGCCCTGCGGGTCGCGCCAGCGCCGGTACAGGCCGGCGATGCCCAGGGGCACGTCACCGTCCTGCCAGATGCGCCAGCGCTGGGCACGGCCGCCTTCGTAGCAGGGCTCGTAGATGGCCTCCGCGGGAATGATGCAGCGCTGGCCCGCGGCCCAGGGCTGGCGGAAGCTGGGCAGGGTGGCGATGGTCTCGCTGCGGGCGTTGTAGGTGCGGCGGCCGAAGGCCAGCGACGTCGCGAAGCCGGGCAGCAGCCCGAACATGCCGTCGTCGGCCACCAGCGCCGGCTTGCCGCCGTCCTGGCCCTCGGTGGACAGCCGGATGAACGGCGCCGTGCCGGTGGGAAAGACGTCGTGCGGCGCCTCGTCGCGCGCGCGCTCGACGCCGAAGAAGGTCAGCAGGCGATCCAGGCGGGTGACGGGCCGGTAGTTCGAGCACATGGCGCGATGCTAGCGCCCCGCGGCGTACCGCCGTGCAACGATAATGTGCGCTTCCTCTTTCTCCGAGCCGCGTCATGAGAGCCATGCTCACCTTGGGATCGCTGCTGATCGTGCTGGCCATCATCGGCCTGTCGGTGCGCAGCCAGTTGCAGGCGAACAAGCGCTTCCTGCCCTCCGCCGCCGCCGCCGCCTCCGATGCGGCGTCGGGCGCCTATGGCGGCAGCAATCCGGCGATCTCGCAGTACCAGCGCGAGCTCGACAAGGCGATGAAGGCGTCCGCGCAGCACACGGCCGACCAGGCCGCGAGCGCGGGCGAAGACGGCACGCGTTGAGCGCCATTCCCCCCTTGGACACGCCCTTGCCCACCGCCGCGGACGCGCCGCCCCCGCCCTTCAGCCCCGCCGAGGAGCGCGCGATGCGCCAGGCGCTGGACCAGGCCCACAACGCCTGGCTGGTCGGCGAGGTGCCGGTGGGGGCGGTGATCCTGCGCGACGACGCCGACGGCGTGCCGCAGGTGGTGGCCACCGGCTACAACCGGCCCATCACCACCACCGACCCCACCGCGCATGCCGAACTGGTGGCGCTGCGCCACGCGGCGCAGTTGCTGGACAACTACCGCCTGCCCGATTGCACCCTGGTCGTCACGCTCGAGCCGTGCGCGATGTGCGCGATGGCGCTGATCCATGCGCGCTTCAAGCGCGTGGTGTTCGGCGCGCGCGACCCCAAGACCGGCGCCGCCGGTTCGGTGCTGGACCTGTTCGCGCTCGCGCAGCTCAACCACCAGACCGCGGTGGCCGGCGGCTGCCTGGAAGCCGAATGCGGTGCCGTGCTGCGCGACTTCTTCGCCGAGCGCCGCGCCGAACACAAGGCCCGCCAGGCCGCGTTGCGGCCGGCGGCCGACCCCGAGGCGATTCCGGTGGCCGACGTCATCGCGGCCGTCGACGACGAGATCCCGGTGGGCGTCGCCACCGAGCTCGATCCTGCTGTTTCCCTGAACCCTGACGCTAGCGGAGCGCCCCGATGACCTCGCTGATCCTGTACACCCCCGCCGGCGTGCTGGCCACCGCCGCGCCGCTGCGCCTGGCGGCCCGGCGCCTGAAGGCCCTTGGCTTCGAGGTGGCGATCGACGACGCCTCGCTCGCCCGCCACCAGCGCTTCGCCGGCGAGGACGATGTCCGGCTCGAGGCGATCCACCGTGTCGCCCGCGCCCGCCCGGGCGTCGCGCTGGCCACGCGCGGCGGCTACGGCCTCACGCGCCTGCTCGATCGGCTCGACTGGCCGCTGCTCGCCCGCAGCGTCGAGGCCGGCACGCGCTGGGTCGGCTACAGCGACCTGACTGCGCTGCAGATGGGCCTGTTGGCGCACGCCAAGGCGCCGACCTGGTGGGGGCCGCTGGCCTGCGACGACTTCGGCCGCGCCGAGCTCGATGAGGTGACGCCCGACTGCTTCGTCGAGGCGATGACCGGCGCGCTGGAGGCCGTCGGCTTCCGCACCGAAGCCGGCTTCGACGGCCTGGACACGCGCGGCCTGCTGTGGGGCGGCAACCTGGCGATGCTGTGCTCGCTGCTGGGCACGCCGCACTGGCCCAAGGTCAAGGGCGGCGTACTGCTGCTGGAGGACGTGGCCGAACATCCGTACCGCGTCGAGCGCATGCTGCTGCAACTGCAGCAGGCCGGCGTCCTCGGGGCTCAGAAGGCGATCGTCCTGGGTGCGTTCAGCGACTGGAAGAAGTCGCCGCTGGACCGCGGCTACTCGCTCAAGAGCGTGGTGGCGCACCTGCGCTCGCTGGTCGAGGTGCCGATCCTCACCGGGTTTCCGTTCGGCCACGTGCCCACCAAGGTGACGGTGCCGTTCGGCATCAAGGGCCACCTGGTGGTGCAGGGCCGCGACGCGTTCCTCGGCTGGGACGAGGGCCATGGGCACCATCACGGCGACGCGGGCCACGACCACGCCGACTCGCACGGGCACGGCCACTGAGCTCAGCTTGTCTAGCCAGGCCAGGGCCTGGCGGGGCGGCATGGGCACGGCGCTTGCGTGCTGCGGTGCAGCAAGGGTTGAAAACCCCTAGGAGCGCGCCCGCGCGCCTCCCCTTAAAATCTGCGCGCACGCCTCGTGCGGCCCCGGGCACAACCCGACGGCCGCCGGAGGCGGTTTTGTTTTGTTGGCGAGCCGGGCGGGGCCATCCCCTCGTCCCGGGCTTGCGGCTCGAGTTCCTGGAGATCCGCATGGGCGGTGTATTAGGTCGTTGGTGCGGTGCCGCCTGGCTGGGCGCGGGCGCGTTGCTGCTGTCGCTGGCCGGTTGCGACAACAGCCCGTGGGAAAACGGCGCCGCCGAGCAGAACACGCTGTTCAGCGCCATGCAGGAGGGCTCGCCGCGGCACATGGACTCGGTGGCGTCCTATTGGTCCAACGACACCACGTTCACGTACCAGATCTACGAGCCGCCCTACGGCTACCACTACCTGAAGCGTCCCTACACGCTGGTGGGCAAGTCGGCCGAGGACGTCGCCAAGCCGCGCTACCTGGACAAGGACGGCAAGGACCTGCCCGAGGATGCACCGAGCGAGCAGGTCGCCGAGAGCGTCTACGACGTGCACATCAAGCACGGCATCCTGTACCAGCCGCATCCGGCGTTCGCCAGGGACGCTGCCGGCAATTTCCTGTACCACCACCTGAAGCCGGGCGAACTCGGGATGCGCTCGTCGCCGCTGGAGTTCGCGGTGCAGGGCACGCGCGAACTGGTGGCCGACGACTTCGTCTATGCGCTCAAGCGCCACGCCACGCCGCGCGTGACGACGCCGGTCTATGCCACGTTCGCCGACTACGTGATCGGGCTGAAGGACTACGGCGCGACGATCAAGCAGGAGGACGCGCGTCTGCGCGCCGGGACCGACCCGGCCAGCCTCGACCGCCCGTTCCTGGATTTCCGCAAGTTCCCGCTGGCGGGCGCCAGCGCACCCGACCGATATACCTTCCGCGTCCGCATCAAGGGCCGCTATCCGCAATGGAGCTACTGGATGGCGATGACCTTCATGGCGCCGGTGCCGTGGGAGGCCGAGGAGTTCTACGCGCAGCCCGGCATGGCCGCTGCCGGCCTCACCTACGACATCTGGCCCGTGGGCACCGGCCCGTTCATGCTGACCGAGTACCACCAGGACCGGCTGCAGGTGATGAAGCGCAACCCCAACTACCGCGGCGAGCCGTATCCGTGCGAGGGTGCGCCCGGCGACAAGGAAGCCGGCCTGCTCGACGACTGCGGCAAGAAGACGCCGTTCGTCGACAGGATCGTGATCGTCGGCGAGCGCGAGCAGGTGCCCCAGCGCGCCAAGTTCCGCCAGGGCTACTACGACCTGGAAGTGTTCGAGCGCACCGACAAGGGCCTCGAGTACGTCGTCGAGAAGCAGAACTCCGAGGAGATCCGCAAGGACTACGACGCCAGGGGCTTTCGGCTCGACCGCTTCGACGACGTCAACAGCTACGTGCTTGCCTTCAACATGCTCGATCCGGTGATCGGCCAGGGCGACACGCCCGAGCAGCAGGTGCGCAACCGCAAGCTGCGCGACGCCCTGTCGATCGCGATCGACTGGGAGGAGTTCTCGAAGATCTTCCCGCAGCGCGCCGGCGCCACCGCGATGGGGCCGATCCCCAACGGCATCTTCGGCTCGCGCGAGAAGACCCCCGAAGGCATCAACCCGGTCACCCACCGGCTCGTCAACGGCGTGCCGGTGCGGCGCTCGCTCGAAGAGGCCAAGGCGCTGATGGTGGAGGCCGGCTATCCCGACGGCCGCGACGTGCGCACCGGCCGCCCGCTGGTGCTCAACTACGACTTCTACGCGCTGCCCACGCCGGAGCGCAAGATCGAGATCGACTGGGTGGTGCGCCAGTTCTCCAAGCTCGACATCCAGCTGGAGGTGCGCGCCACCGACAACAACCAGTTCCAGGACAAGATCCGCAAGGGCAAGCACCAGGTCTTCTGGACCGGCTGGAACGCCGACTATCCGGACGCCGAGAATTTCCTGATCCTGTTCTACGGCCCCAACTCCAAGAGCGTGTCCGACGGCGAGAACCAGTCCAACTACCAGAACCCCGAGTACGACGCACTGTTCCGGCAGATGAAGACGCTGTCCGACGGTCCGCAGAAGCAGGCGCTGATCGACAAGATGGTGGCCATCCTGCAGAAGGACGCGCCCTGGTCCTGGGGCTATTTCCCGTACGCGTCGGC
The DNA here is from genome assembly GCA_964418745.1 of uncultured Vitreoscilla sp. Lineage (GTDB taxonomy): Bacteria > Pseudomonadota > Gammaproteobacteria > Burkholderiales > Burkholderiaceae_C > Scleromatobacter. The sequence continues at coordinate 12,774 of CAYQMX010000033.1, read as the reverse complement.
CGCCGTGCAGCACTGGGTCTACAACTCCAAGCCGGCGGTGCTGCTGCGCGACCACGGCCGCTACCTGCGCCTGGACGTCGACGAGCGCCGCCGCGCGCAGGCGGCCTGGAACAAGCCCGTCTGGTGGCCCATGGTGGCGCTGCTGCTGGCCTTCGCCGTCCTGCTGCTGGTGGCCAACCGCAGCTTCAAGCGTCGCGAGCGCACCAACGCGCGCGGCGAAGTCCTCGGGGCCGTCTGAGATGCTTTCCTACCTGACCCGCCGCTTCGCCTACGGGCTGCTGATCCTGCTGGGCGTCAACCTGCTCACGTTCTTCCTGTTCTTCACGGTCAACACGCCCGACGACATGGCGCGCCTGAACATCGGCGGCAAGCACATCACGCAGGACCTGATCGACAAGTGGAAGGTGGAGCGCGGCTACGACAAGCCGCTGTACGTCAACGACGCGAAGCAGGGCAGCGAGCGCATCACCGACACCATCTTCTGGGAGCGCTCGATCTCGCTGTTCGAGCTCCGCTTCGGGCGCGCCGATTCCGAGAGCGCGGGCGACATCGGGCCCGAGGTGGTGCGCCGCATGTGGGTGAGCCTGCAGCTGGCCGTGCCGCTGTTCGTGCTGCAGGTCATCGCCAGCACGGCGTTCGCGCTGCTGCTGGTGATGTTCCGCCAGACGCGGCTCGACTTCTGGGGCGTGGTGCTGTGCGTGGTGATGCTGTCGATCTCCAGCCTGTTCTACATCATCGTCGGCCAGTTCCTGTTCTCGCGCCTGCTGCGCATCGCCCCGATCTCGGGCTACGTGGCGGGGTTCGACGTGGTCAAGTTCCTGGTGCTGCCGGTGGCGCTGTCGCTGCTGTCGCGCCTGGGCACCGAGGCGCGCCTGTACCGCGCGATGTTCCTCGAGGAGATCGGCAAGGACTACGTGCGCACCGCGCGCGCCAAGGGCCTGGCCGAGACGGCGGTGCTGGTGCGCCACGTGCTGCGCAACGCGCTGATCCCCATCGTCACCAGCGCCGGCTCGTACCTCCCCTACGTGTTCCTGGGCAGCCTCGTGTTCGAGAGCTTCTTCGGCCTGCCCGGACTGGGCGCCTACGTGATCGACGCGATCACCAAGCAGGATTTCGCCGTCGTGCGCACGATGGTGTTCGTCGGCTCGCTGCTCTACATCGCGACCTTCGTGCTCATCGATGTCGTCTACACCTGGGTCGATCCCCGGGTCCGCCTGGGCTGAAAGCGCATGTTCAAGTTCGTACTCCTCTGGACGGACGTCACGATCTGGGCGATGGTCGCCTTCTTCGTGGCCTACGGCGTGGTCGTCGTCCGCTCGCCCAACCTGGCGGCCAGCTGGCGCCGGGTGTTCCGCGACACGGCGGCCATGTGCTCCGCGCTCGTGCTGGCGCTGTGCCTGCTGCTGACGCTGGCCGACAGCGTGCACTACCGGGCCCGGCTGCCCGCGGCCGCCGGCGCGCCGGCCGGCTCGGTGCAGTACGAGGCGCAGGCGCACTCGCTGCTGGACCTGGCGCTGTCGGACCTGGTCGACTCGCGCGAGGTCACCTATTCGCGGCCATTCGACTACGTGAGCCTGACGATGGACTCCGTGTCGGTCAACGGCCGCATGGTGCGCATGGCGCCGCGACTCAAGCATGGCGGGGCGCACCTGTCGGACCCGGAGCATCACTGGGCCAGCGACCTGCTGTCGCGCGGCGGCATGGGGCTGCTGCGCGGCCTCCTGTTCGCCGCGCTGGCCGCGCTGGCGCTGGTCGGCCTGGTCGCGCGCAGCCGCCGCGCCAGCTTCGCCGGGACCGCGCGCAGCGTCTGGCGCAACGAGGGCGAGATTCCCTGGCGTGCGGCGCTGTGGACGGTGATGGTGCTGGCCACGCTGGTGGGTGCCACCACCTCGCTGATGAGCGTCTACCACGTGATGGGCACCGACACCACCGGCAACGACGTGCTCTACCAGGCGCTCAAGAGCATCCGCACCGCGTTCGTCATCGGTTCCCTGGCCACCGTCGCCACGCTGCCGCTGGCCGTGGTGCTGGGCATCATGGCGGGCTACTTCCGCGGCTGGGTCGACGAGGCGATCCAGTACTTCTACACGGTGCTCTCGTCGGTGCCCAACATCCTGCTGATCGCCGCCTGCGTGCTGATGGTGCAGGTCTTCCTCGACAAGCACCCCGACATGTTCGAGACCGGCGTCGAGCGGGCCGACGTCAAGCTGTTCCTGCTGTGCGCGGTGCTGGGCCTGACCGGCTGGGCCAGCCTGTGCCGCCTGCTGCGCGCCGAGACGATGAAGCTGCGCGAACTCGACTACGTGCAGGCCGCCAACGCGTTCGGGGTCGGCTCGATGCGCATCATGGTGCGCCACATCTTCCCCAACGTCGCCCACCTGATGCTCATCGTCACCGTCCTCGACTTCTCGTCGCTGATCCTCTACGAGGCCGTGCTGTCGTACGTGGGCGTCGGCGTCGATCCGTCGATGAACAGCTTCGGCGGCATGATCAACCTGGCGCGCAAGGAGATGAGCCTCGACCCGGTGGTCTGGTGGAGCTTCGCGGCCGCGTTCGGCTTCATGGTGACCGTGGTGCTGGCCGTCAACCTGTTCGCCGACGGCGTGCGCGACGCGTTCGACCCGCGCGCTCGCGCGTTCCGCCCGCGCCTGCCCGTCACGCGCAAGCCGGCTGCGCAGAAGTAGGAACCCGCATGCTCCAGACCCACGACTTGAAGGTGGCGCTCGACGCCGAGCTCGGCCTCGTGAAGGCCATCGACGGCCTGACCCTGTCCATCCAGCGCGGCGAGACCTTCGCGCTGGTCGGCGAATCCGGCTGCGGCAAGAGCATGACGGCGCTCGCGCTGATGCGCCTGCTGCCCGACAACGGCCGCATCACCGGCGGCGACGTGCGGCTCGACCGCGACGACCTGCTCGCCCTCCCCGAGGCCGGCATGCGCGCCGTGCGCGGCGGGCGCATCGGCATGATCTTCCAGGAGCCTTCCACCAGCCTGAACCCGGTCATGAAGATCGGCGCGCAGATCGTCGAGGCGATCGAGGCGCACACCGCGCTGCGCGGCGAGCAGGCGCGCGCCAAGGCCGTCGAGTGGCTGCGCCGCGTGGGCATTCCCGAGCCCGAGCGCCGCATCGACGACTACCCGTTCCGCATGAGCGGCGGCCAGAAGCAGCGCGTGATGATCGCGATGACGCTGGCGACCGAGCCCGACTTCCTGGTCGCCGACGAGCCCACCACCGCGCTGGACGTCACGATCCAGGCGCAGGTGCTGGACCTGCTCAAGACGCTGCAGAAGGAGCAGGGCCTGGGGCTCCTGCTGATCACCCACGACCTGGCCGTCGTCGCCGGCATGGCCCACCGGGTCGCGCTGATGTACGCGGGCCAGATCATCGAGGTCGCGCCGGCGCAGGAGTTCTTCGCCGACCCGAAGCACCCGTATGCGCGCGCCTTGCTGCGCGCCTTGCCCGACGCGCGCCGCCGCGGCCAGGCGCTGCAGGCCATCCCCGGCACCGTGCCGGTGCTGACCCAGCAGTTCGCCGGCTGCCGCTTCGCGCCGCGCTGCGACCGCGTGATGGCACATTGCGCCAGCGTCGTGCCCGAGCTGACCGACCTCCACGGCCGCGAGCTCGTCGGCGACCCGCACGCGGTGCGCTGCCTGCTGTTCGCTCCTGGTGCATCGAACGCACCGGGGGCGGGCGTGTCGACCCGGGTCGACACCGTGCGCGCACCGGACCGCACGGTGACGGTGCCGGCCGCGCCCCTGCTCGACGTCAAGGGGCTGCGCGTGCGCTTCCCGATCCGCGGCGGCCTGCTGCAGCGTGGCAAGCGCTTCTTCGATGCGGTCGACGGCATCTCGTTCACCGTGGCCGAGCGCGAAACCCTGGCGCTGGTGGGCGAATCGGGCTGCGGCAAGACCACCACCGGCAAGGCCGTCGTGCAGCTGCTGCGCGGCAGCGCCACGCTGCAGGGGCAGGCGCTGCTGCAGGGGCGCAACCTGTTCGAGCTGTCGGGCCCGGCGCTCACCCGGGCGCGGCGCGACATCCAGATCATCTTCCAGGATCCGTTCGCGTCGCTGAATCCGCGCATGCGCGTGGCCGACATCCTCGACGAGGGCATGGTCGCGCTGCTGCCCGAACTCGACGTCGGCGCGCGCCGGCGGCGCATCGAGGGCCTGGTGGACCAGGTCGGCCTGCGGCGCGACGCGCTCGACCGCTACCCGCACGAATTCTCGGGCGGCCAGCGCCAGCGCATCGCGATCGCGCGCGCGCTGGCCGTCCAGCCGCGGCTCATCGTCTGCGACGAGCCGACCTCGGCGCTCGACGTCTCGGTGCAGGCCCAGATCCTGAACCTGCTGCACGACCTGCAACAGGAGCTCGGCGTCTCCTACCTCTTCATCACGCACAACATCGGCGTGGTCGAGTACATCGCCGACCGGGTGGCCGTCATGCGCGCCGGGCGAATCGTCGAGGAGGGCGACACCGTGTCGGTCCTGGAGCATCCCCGCGACGCCTACACCCGCGCGCTGATCGACGCCGTGCCGAGGCTGGACCTGCCGGTCTGATCAGTCCTGTCTAGGGAACCGTCGCGGGCGGACGGGTGCGCCGCGACGGCGGGCCCGTGCGTGTCGAAAATCGCACGCCCGCCGCACGATATTGACGCATTGTGTTGGGTGGCTGCCGCCGTCCGTGCTAGGCGCATATCGCCGCGGGCCGCGGGCCCGGCCGGATCGTGTCCAGGACGTTCGCCGAACAATTCCATTTCGCTGCATTCTCGCAACAGTTTGCTTAGGGAAAACGTTCGAAACACATATCAAGTGGTGAGTCGGACGTGCGGTTCATGGACAATATTTTGACAAGCTTTATTGGCCTGTTCATCAGCCGTTCACAAACCGGCCCATGACTTGCTTTGAGGCTGGGTCTATCGATCAACCTTTCCACCCCCTCAGGAGGGAACCCATGTTTCAACGTACGAAGATCTGTTCTGGTCTTCTCTTGGCTTTCGGCAGCTCGCTGCTGACCATCGCCCCGGGCGCCTTCGCCCAAGACACCAATGTGCAGCGCGTGGAAATCACGGGCTCGTCGATCAAGCGCGTTGATGCCGAGACTTCCGTTCCCGTCACCATCATCACTGCCGACCAGCTGAAGAAGGCCGGCGTGACCAGCGTGGAGCAGGTTCTCCAGTCGGTCAGCTCGGTGCAGGTCCAGTTGACCTCTTCGCAAGCCGTCGGTGCCGGTACCGGTGGCGGCTCCTACGCGGACATGCGCGGCCTGGGCGCCAACAAGACCCTGGTGTTGCTGAACGGCCGTCGTCTCGCCAACAGCGCGTTCACGGCGTCTGCTCCTGACATCAACACGATTCCTTTCGCCGCGATCGAACGCGTCGAAGTGCTGCGCGATGGCGCGTCTGCCCTTTACGGCACGGACGCCATCGCGGGCGTGATCAACTTCATCACGCGCAGGGACTACCGCGGTGGCACGATCACCCTGGGCTTGGACGCGCCGCAGCATCCCGGTGGCGCGCAGCATGAAGCGCAAGCCGGCTTCGGTTTCGGTGACCTGGAAAAGGACGGCCTGAACGTCTTCGGCTTCGTCGGCTTCCAACAGCAAGCCGAGATCGGGGCGCAGCAGCGCCACCTGGCTCCGCACAGACTGACCTCGTCGACCACCTTCCCGGCGACCGTCTTCTTCGGCCCCACTGGCGTCGCGCCCGGCAAGGGCACCGGCTACACCCCGTTCGCGGGCCCCGCCGGCTGTACCGACCCGACCCTGGTCGTCGTCTCGGCCATCCGCTGCGGTGAAGACACCAACCAGTTCGTCAACTACACCCCGGCCTCGCAGCGCCTGTCCGGCCTGCTGAACGCCTCGTTCAAGCTGGGTCAGAACCATACCTTCGGCTTCGAGGCCTTCGTTGCCCAGAGCAAGGTCAACGCCAAGATCGCGCCCGTGCCCTACGCGCCGATCTTCATCGATCCGAGCAGCCCGTACTACCCGGGCAACGGCATCACGCCGCTGCCTGCCGGCACGGTGCTGGACCCGGACCAGGTTGACGCGGCGCCTGGCTCGATCTTCGGCCGCAACAGCGACGGCACGGCCAACGAAGGTCGCATGGTTGCCCGTTTCCGTGACCTCGTGAACGGCTTCCGCGAAGACGACAACACGACTACCCAGGGCCGTTTCGTCGCGTCGCTGGAAGGCACGCTCGGCGACTGGGACTACAACGCCGCCGCGACGCTGAACACTACGCACACGCAGGACTACTTGGTCCACGGCTACTCGGACGAGAACGTGCTCGCCACGCTCGACACCGACCCGAATTCGGCCACCGACGGCTACTATGTCCTGAACCCGGCCATCAACCCGTTCGGTGCGCAATCGGCCGCGGGTGCCGCCATCCTGAAGGCCGCCAGCAAGCAAGGCGTTCTTCAATATGGCAACGGCACGGTCAAGGTTTTCGACGCCCATGCCAGCCGTGACCTGGGTGACTGGACGCACGCCGGCCGCCCGGCCGCCATCGCCATCGGCGGCGAGTACCGCGATGAGAAGTTCGTGAACCAGGCCAACACTGCCTACGCGTCGCAGGTCGAGGCCAGCACCGGCGTGGATCCGAACACATACAACGCCGGCAAGCGCAAAGTCTATGCAGGGTACACGGAACTGAACGTGCCCATCATCAAGAGCCTGGACGTCACCGCCGCTCTGCGCTACGACCATTACAGCGACTTCGGCAGCACCACCAACCCGAAGGTCAGCTTCCGCTTCCAGCCGGCGAGGGCGTTCCTGCTACGCGGCTCGTTCTCCACGGGCTTCCGCGCGCCGTCGCTGTATGAGCTCAACGCCGCGCAGACGTTCACCAACTCGACGTCCGGCGTCAGTGATCCGAAGAACTGCAGCATCGACCCTGTGACCAAGCAGCCGACTGCGCTCAACGGCAACAACATCGACGACGTCTGCAGCTACGCGAAGGGCGACGACAAGAACAACCCGAACAACAGCAACCAGATCCAGTTCGTCGACAAGCAGGGCGGCAACACGGCCCTGAAGGCCGAGAAGTCGAAGAACTTCACGCTCGGTGTGGTGCTTGAGCCTATCAACAACCTGACGACCGAGTTCGACTACTACAACATCCGGATCACCAAGGAAGTGGGCGTCCTGCCCGACACGTACCTTTACACGGCGCAGGGCCTTGCCGCGTTCCCGGGCAACTTCCACTACAACCCCAACGGCTCGCTGACGCAGAACCCGCAGAACTGCCCGAGCACCGGCTGCGGCTACGTCGATACGCTGAACCAGAACATCGGCTCCGTGAACACGAGCGGTGTGGACGTTGCGATCGGCTACAAGGTCGACGCGGGCGCCGTGGGTCGATTCAACTTCGAACTGCAAAGCACGTGGGTGCACTCGTACAAGTACCAACTGGTTCCTGGCGGCGACTTTACGGAGAACGTGGGCATCTTCTCGGCCGGCAACGGCGGGCCGGTGTTCCGCTGGCAGCACAACCTGTCACTCGGCTGGACGTACAGCGCCCTGTCGCTGGGCCTTGCCGTGCACCACAAGTCGGGTTACGTCGACTCCAATCCGAACCGCAACGTCAGTTCGTACACGACGGAAGACCTGTACGGCACCTACGCGATGTCCAAGGGCTTCTCGTTCACCGTGGGTGTCAAGAACCTGGCCGATCGCATGCCGCCGTTCACGAACTACACCGGCCTGTTCCAGCAAGGCTACGACCCGCGTTACTACGACCCGACGGGCCGTACGTACTACGCTCGCGGCACCTACTCGTTCTAAGCGAGGCGCCGGACGCTGAAACGCCTTGAGGCGTTTCGGTGGCCTGCGCCAAGGCGCGAATCTCCCTCACCGGGATATTCGCGCTTTTTTTTGCGGTTGCTCCTTTCATCGCAGCGAGTGCGGGCTGCGGAGCGTCCGGTGCGGGTGGTGCGCTCGCGAGTTCCTGCAAGAAGGCAGGAGCCAGTGCAACCAATATCGGCGAGCGTGCATAAGACCAGGTCGCGCCCATGTCCACGCTGGCAAGCCCTTCGGGCACTGCGTGGGCGGCGATGATGGATCGGCCACCTCATTGGCGCCGCATGGGCGTTCTAGGGGGGGGGCGCCAGAATGCGGCCAATTATGATCAGCGCCGCCTGACGTGCAGGATCGACACGCTCGCGCAGTGGACTTATCGAAATTGAAAACACAGGGAGAAATCTTCAATGCTGAAACTTAGAGGCGTTTTCATGGCGCTCATGCTGTTCGTCGCCACTTTTGCGTACGCGCAGCAGCAGGCCGGGACATGCGCGCCATCGTTTGTTCCGGGCAATGGCCTGAACGACGGTTGTTCCGTTCCCAAGGTCGCAACGTGGCTGTTCCCCGACGTCGGCATCTTCAAGAGCACGTTCACACCGGCATGCGTCAATCATGACCATTGCTACTCGTCGCTCGGTTCCAACTACACTGAGTGCAACGACAATTTTCTGGCCGACATGAAGTCGGCCTGCGCGTCAACCTATTCGCCCCTGCTCTCGCCAACCCTCTACCTGGCGTGCACGACGAGCGCGAACAATTACTACTCGGGTGTGGTTGCCTACAGCGTGGCGATCAATCCGCTCGGTGGCATCCAACAGAACGCACTGACGGTCAGCCAGCACCTCGGGGCATCTGTGATCAGCGACCAATGCGCAACAACGCCGGAACTCTCCGGCCTCTATGACGCGAGTGTGATCGCCCAGGTCAACAGCGCATACCAGGCCTATGCGCATCGCCTGCCGTCGATCTACGAGTTCATGGTCGCGGTCAACGACGGCAATTTGCCGGGTGATCGCGCCACTTGGAACAGCCTGCTGATCCAGCATGCGATTGCCGGCGCATCCAATCCCCCGCCGTCCGTGAACCTGACCTGGAGCGCAGTCCAGCAAGCTTTCAGCGTGACCAATCCGACGCCATCGACAACGTATAGTTGGTACGCGCCGATGAACCTGAAAGTCAGCGCCGACGGAACCCGTGCCGCTGCGGACGCGGGGGGGGCGCTGTACAACACCACGGTGACGGTCAGCGGCATCCTTCGCGCGAAGACGATCGTCAACGGCGTGGCGGTCGAGAACCAGGTGATCGTCACGCCGCGCAGCGTGACGGTGCGGGGCACCTGTGGGCCTTCCAAGGGCAACCCCTGCGTCTGATCGCAGTGCAAGTCCGGGCGGCGTGCGTTTCGCCCCCGGACTCTTTGCGGGGCTGGTGGCCGCAATCCGCAGACAGCTACGGCTTCCAGGCCCTCGACCGCGCTTCGACCGCCCTTCGGCCGCTCAGCGCGGCGCCAGCCGGATCGCGCCGTCGAGGCGGATCACTTCGCCGTTGAGCATCTCGTTGGTGACGATCTGGTGCACCAGCTTGGCGTAGTCGGCCGGGGTGCCCAGGCGGCTGGGGAAGGGCACGCTGGCGGCGAGCGCGTCCTGCACGTCCTGCGGCATGCCGAACAGCATCGGGGTGCCGAAGATGCCAGGGGCGATGGTCATGTTGCGGATGCCCGTCTTGGCCAGGTCGCGCGCGATCGGCAGCGTCATGCCCACCACGCCGCCCTTGCTCGCGGCGTAGGCGGCCTGCCCGATCTGGCCGTCGTAGGCGGCCACGCTGGCGGTGCTGATCAGCACGCCGCGTTCGCCCGTGGCCTCGGGCTCGTTGGCGCTCATGGCCTCGGCGGCCAGGCGGATCATGTTGAAGCTGCCCACCAGGTTGATCGTGACGACCTTGGCGAACAGGTCCAGCGCATGCGGCCCCGTCTTGCCCACGGTGCGCGCGGCCGGCGCGATGCCGGCGCAGTTGACCAGGCCCACCAGCTTGCCCAGGCCCTTGGCGGCCTCGACGACGCGGCGGCCGTCGGCCTCCTGCGTGACGTCGCAGCGGACGAAGACCTGGCCGAGTTCGGCGGCGACCTGCTGGCCGCGCTCTTCCTGCAGGTCGGCCAGCACCACCTTGGCGCCGTTGGCCACCAGCATGCGTGCCGTGCCTTCGCCCAGACCCGATGCCGCGCCGGTGACGATGAATACCTTGCCCGAGATTTCCATGCTTGCTCCTGTGCCGGCCGCGGCCGGATCGATTGACGTTAACGTAAACGTCAATTGTCGCCGGAACGCGGCGCGAGGCAAGGGCAGGCAGTGGCGGACCGCCCAAAAAGCGCGAAGCCCGCGTCGTCGCCGGCGCGGGCTCGCGGCCTTGCGGCGTCAGTTCGCCAGGGCTTCGAGGGCGCGCTGCGTGATGTCGTCGACGCTGCCGCTGCCGCTGATCTTGCGGCAGCGCGGCGCCTGCGCGTCGCCGCTGGCGGCCCATTGCGCGTAGTAGGCGACGAGCGGCTCGGTCTGCTCGTGGTACGTGGCCAGGCGCTTGCGCACGATGTCCTCGCTGTCGTCCGGGCGCTGCGTCAGCGGCTCGCCGGTGACGTCGTCCAGGCCTTCCACCTTGGGCGGGTTGTTGTGGATGTGGTACGTGCGGCCGGAGGCGGCATGCACCCGGCGGCCGCTCATGCGATCGATGATCGCGGAGTCGGGCACGTCGATCTCGAGCACGAGGTCGAGCTTGACGTTGGCCGCGCGCATCGCGTCGGCCTGCGGGATGGTGCGCGGGAAGCCGTCGAACAGGAAGCCGTTGGCGCAATCGGGCTGGGCGATGCGTTCCTTGACGAGCGCGATGATCAGGTCGTCGGACACGAGGCCGCCGGCGTCCATCACCTGCTTGGCCGCCAGGCCCAGCGGCGTGCCCGCCTTCACCGCCGCGCGCAGCATGTCCCCGGTGGAAATCTGCGGAATGCCGTATTTCTGGCAAATGAAGTTTGCCTGCGTGCCCTTGCCCGCGCCGGGAGCGCCCAGAAGAATCAATCTCATCGCTTGCCTCTAAGTTCGGAAATTCTTTGTGGCGGCGGGCTGGTCGTCGCGTCGGGCGGGGCCGCGACGGGAGGAAGCCTGCCAATATTGCCGGTTCACTCGGCAGAATATCATGCGCACCCTTGCAGGTCCTTACTGCACCAGCATGGAACCGAACGGGTGCGCGGCCGCCGCCGGCGCTCGCCGGGGTCGGTGCGGACGCTGTCTCAGCCTGGCGTTCCGGCCAGCAGTGCGCGAACGCGCACCAGGTCCTCGGGCGTGTCGACACCCCCCGGCGGCGCCTGCTCGGCGATGTGCACGACGATGCGCTCGCCATGCCACAGCACGCGCAATTGCTCGAGCGACTCCAGCCGTTCCAGCGGCGCCATGGCCAGCGACGGGAAGCTGCGCAGGAAGCCTGCGCGGTAGGCGTACAGGCCGATGTGGCGCAGTGCGCCGATGTCGTGCGGGCCGGCCGGCGGCAGCGCGGGGCGCCCCGGCGCCGAGCCGTCGCGCCACCAGGGCAGCGGGGCGCGGCTGAAGTACAGCGCGCGGAACCTCGCGTCGAGCACCACCTTGACGACGTTCGGGTTGGCGAAGTCGGCCTCGTCGGCGATCGCGTGGGCCGCGGTGGCCACCACGGCCTCGCCGTCGGTGGCCAGCAGGTCGGCGCACTGGCGTATCAGCGCGGGGTCGATCAGCGGCTCGTCGCCCTGCACGTTGACGACGATGTCGCTGCCGTCCAGGCCGAGCAGGACGCAGGCCTCGGCCAGGCGGTCGCTGCCGCTGGCGTGGTCGGTGCGCGTGAGCACCGCCTGCACGCCGTGGCGCTCGCAGGCCGCGACCACGCGCGCGTCGTCGGCGGCCACCACGACCCGCAGCGCACCGGCGCGCCCGGCCTGGCGCGCGACGCGCACCACCATCGGCAGGCCGCCGATGTCGGCCAGGGGCTTGTCGGGCAGGCGGGTCGACGCCATGCGCGCCGGCACGAGGACGGTGAAGGTCACGGCGCTCGCTCAGGGCACGAGTTGCGGCGCCGGGCTCGTGGCGGTGGCCAGCGGCCGCGCCTCGCTCTCCAGCATCACCGGGATGCCGTCGTGGATCGGGAAGGCCAGCTTGTCCGCGGGGCATTCGAGTTCGACGAGGCGGTTGTCGGCGTCCCGGCCTGCTTCCAGCGGACCCTTGCAGAGCGGGCACACGAGCATGGCGATGAGTCGGTGGTCGATGGTCATGATGAAGGTGCCGGCAGGTTCCGGCGTGTGAGAGGGGTTCAGGCGGGCGAGGGCGGGGCGGTGCGCGCGGGGAGCGCGGCGCGCAGGGCCTGCGCCAGGGCGTCCGGCAACCCGAAGTCTAACGTGGCGACCCAGACGCGCGTGCGGCCCAGCGCCCGGCCGGCCAGCTTGACCGCGTCCTTCTCCGTGACGATCGCATCGGCGGTGTCGGCCGGCCACGGCAGCGGGTCGAGCGTGGCATGGTCGGCCAGCGGCAGGCGCGCGATCGCCAGGCCTTCGGCCTCGAGCATCGCGAAGAAGCGTTCCGGGTCGCCGATGCCCGCGGCGGCCACCAGCGGCCGGCCGCGCAGCGCGGCGAGGCCGTCGCGCGTGGCGACGCCGCCGTGCGCCCACTCGTCGAGCGCGAGCGCGCCGCCCAGCGCGCGCCGGGCCTCGAAGCAGCGCTCGGCCGGTGCAGGCAGTGCCCGCGCGGGCGGCGCCGGCCAGCGGCCGTTGACGAGGATGAAGCGCGGCGCGGCGGACGCGCCGGCCGGCCAGATGGCGGCCGCACGCTCGCGCAGCGGCCCGGCGGGCAGGGCCTGGCCATTGCCGATGCCGCGGCCGTCGAACACGACGAGCTCGACGTCGCGCGCCAGCGCGTGGTGCTGCAGGCCGTCGTCGGCGACCACGATGTCGACCTCGGGGTGCGCCGCGAGCAGGCGC
>CAYQMX010000032.1:61157-65488 GCA_964418745.1 uncultured Vitreoscilla sp. | reverse complement strand
ACTTCTTGGACAGGACCGTGGTGATCGCAGCCGTCAGCGTGGTCTTGCCATGGTCAACGTGGCCAATGGTGCCGACGTTGACGTGCGGCTTGGTCCGTTCGAATTTGCCTTTTGCCATCTTGCGCTCCTAGTCAAGCGTTCGAAAAAAGTCGAGGAAGAGAAGTGGTGCCCATGGCGCGGATCGAACGCGCGACCTCTCCCTTACCAAGGGAGTGCTCTACCACTGAGCCACATGGGCATCGACACGGGCTTGGACACGGGCACGAGGCCTTTGTCCAAACCGCTGCCGACATCAATCAATCGTTGTCGTACCGGTACTGCTGCTGTCCTGCCGGGCTCCCCTGACCATGGAGCGGGAGACGGGAATCGAACCCGCGTCATTAGCTTGGAAGGCTAGGGTTCTACCATTGAACTACTCCCGCCTGGAGCCTGCGGACAGCGTGCTTCAAACACTTCGCTTTGTGGTGGAGGAGGCTGGATTCGAACCAGCGTACGCGTTAGCGGGCAGATTTACAGTCTGCTGCCTTTAACCACTCGGCCACCCCTCCGCAGCGAAGCCCGCAACTATACCACATGGGAATCTGAGTTGGATAGACCCCCTGAGGCCGTCGGCACCGACGCGATGTCATGACCCTGTCGCAGCCGGTCAGTCGAGCGTCCACCAGTCGACCTGCGCTGCCGTGGCGGCGAAATGGCTGCCGTCGGACATGAATTCGCGCTTGAAATCGTGCGAGGGATGGCGCGCGCGCAGCACGCGCGCGGACGCCCCGGCCGGGCAGGCGGCATCGAAGAACGCCTGGGCCGGCTTGCCCCACAGCAGGAATGCCGGAGGATCCGATCGGTTCGCCAATACGCGAACAATATCGGCAGTAAGTGCTTGCCAACCACAATTCATGTGGGCCCCGGCGGCGCCCACCTCGACTGTCAGCACCGGGTTGAGCATCAGCACACCCTGGCGCGCCCAGCCGTCCAGCAGCCAGCGCTCGGGCGGCTGCCAGCCGGGGCGGTCGGCCTTGAGGATCTCGAAGATGCGCCGCAACGACACCGGCTTGCCGTGGCCGGCCGAGAACGCGAGTCCGTCGGCGTGACCCGGCCGCGGGTAGGGATCCTGCCCGAACACGACCACCTTGACGTCGGCCGGCGCCAGCAGCCGCAGCGCGCGGAACGGATCCGGCGGCGCAATCTCGCGCTCGCCCGAGACGGCGCGCACCGCCGCGACCACCGCCTGCTCGGCCGTCGGCGTCCAGCCCGGCAGCACCGCGCGCCAGGCCGGCGGCAGGTGGGCGAACGCCGCCGGCAGGTCGGCGGACCGGTGAACGGCCGGCACGCCGGCGCGCTCGGCGGCGTCGCCGAACGGCAGGTCGACCTGGCCGCTCATGGCCGGGGAGCGCCGAACAAGGCCTCGAGGGCGGCGCCCGGATCGGGCGCGCGCATGAACGCCTCGCCCACCAGGAAGGCGTGGACGCCGGCCGCGCGCATCCGCGCGACGTCGGCCTGCACCAGGATGCCCGACTCGGTGACCAGCAGCCGGTCGGCCGGCACGCCGGGCATCAGGTCCAGCGTCGCCTGCAGCGTGACCTCGAAGGTGCGCAGGTTGCGGTTGTTGATGCCCACCAGCGACGTCTTCAGGCACAGCGCCCGCGCGAGCTCGGCGGCGTCGTGCACCTCCACCAGCACGTCCAGGCCCTGCTCGATGGCGGCATCCTCGAGCTCGCCCATCTGGCCGTCGCCCAGGCAGGCGGCGATCAGCAGGATGCAGTCGGCGCCCATCGCGCGCGCCTCGAGCACCTGGTACGGATCAATGAGGAAATCCTTGCGGATGACCGGCAGCGCGCAGGCGGCGCGCGCGGCCACCAGGTAGTCGGCATGGCCCTGGAAGAACTGCACGTCGGTGAGCACCGACAGGCAGGCGGCGCCGTGCGCCGCGTAGCTGGCGGCGATCGCCGCCGGATCGAACTGCGCGCGCAGCACGCCCTTGCTGGGGCTGGCCTTCTTGATCTCGGCGATGACCGCGGCGTCGCCGCGCGCCACCTTCGCGCGCATGGCCGCGGCGAAGCCGCGCGGCGCGTCCTGGCCCTGCGCGAGCTCGCGCAGGTCGGCCGCGCTGCGCTTCGGGCGGGCCGCCGCGATCTCCTCGCGCTTGACCTCGACGATGCGTTGCAGGATGTCAGACATTGGGCTTGAGCCTCTGCGTGACGGCCACGAACTGCTCGAGCCGCGCCTGCGCCGCCCCCGAGGCGACGGCCTCGCGGGCGCGCTTGACGCCGTCGGCCACCGAGCCGGCCACGCCGGCGCAGTAGAGCGCGGCGCCGGCGTTGAGCAGCACGATGTCGCGGATCGGCCCGTCCTCGTTGCCGAGCGCCCGGCGGATGCAGGCGACCGACTCCTGCTGATTGGCCACGCGCAGCACACGCGAGTCGTAGACGGGCAGGCCGAAGTCGCTCGGGTGCACGACGTACTCGCGCACCTCGCCGTCCTTGAGTTCCCCGACGAGCGTCTCGCCCGACAGCGACACCTCGTCCATGCCGTTCTGGCCGTAGACCACCATCACGTGCTCGGAGCCCAGGCGCTGCAGCACGCGCACCTGGATGCCCACCAGGTCGGGATGGAACACGCCCATCAGCTGGTTGGGGGCGCCGGCCGGGTTGGTCAGCGGGCCCAGGATGTTGAAGATGGTGCGCACGCCCAGTTCCTTGCGCACCGGCGCCGCGAAGCGCATCGACGCATGGTGGTTGGGCGCGAACATGAAGCCGATACCCGTCTCCTCCAGGCAGGTCGCCACGAGCTCGGGGCTCAGGTTGATGTGGGCGCCCAGCGCCTCCATCACGTCGGCGCTGCCCGAGGTGGACGACACGCTGCGCCCACCGTGCTTGGCCACCCGCGCGCCCGCCGCCGCGGCGACGAACACCGACGCGGTGGAGATGTTGAAGGTGTGCGAGCTGTCGCCGCCGGTGCCCACGATGTCGACCAGGTGGGTGCGGTCGAGCACCGGCACCGGCACCGCGAACTCGCGCATGACGGTGGCGGCGGCGGTGATCTCGCCGATCGTCTCCTTCTTCACGCGCAGGCCGATTGCGAGCGCCGCGATCATCACCGGCGACATCTCGCCGCGCATGATGCGGCGCATCAGCGCCAGCATCTCGTCGTGGAAGATCTCGCGGTGCTCGATGACGCGGGTCAGCGCTTCGGTGTCGGTGATGGGCATGGGAGGGGTCGCTTGCGCGGGTGGGTGTGGGGTGGGTCAGGCGCCGAGCGCTTGGCGGATCTCGGCGACGGCGCGGTCCACGCCCGCCGAGTCGACATCGAGATGGGTGACGAAGCGCAACTTGTACAGGCCGGTGCACAGCACGCCGCGCGAGCGCAGCTGCTCGACCAGCGTGTCGTGGCCGCCGCCCCACCGCGCCGCCGTGCGGGCCTGGACGAGCGCGGGCGCGAGGTCGACGAACAGGATGTTGCTGGCCGGCGCCGCAAAGGCCACGCCCTCGATGCCGGCCAGGCCGGCGGCCAGGCGGCGCGCGTTGGCGTGGTCCTCGCCCAGGCGCCGGACATGGTGGTCGAGCGCGTGCGACGCCGCGGCCGCCAGCAGCCCAGCCTGGCGCATGCCGCCGCCGGCCATCTTGCGCACGCGTTTCGCGCGCGCGACGAGCTCGCGCGAGCCCACCAGCGCCGAGCCGACCGGGGCGCCCAGGCCCTTGCTGAAGCACACCGACACGCTGTCGAACAGCTCGGCGATGGCGCGCGCCTCGGCGTACGGGTCGCCACCGCCCGCCTCGGCCTGCACCACCGCGGCGTTGAACAGCCGCGCGCCGTCCAGGTGCGTGCCCAGCCCGTGCCGCCGCGCCAGCGCGGTGGCCTCGCGCAGGTAGTCCATGGCCATCGGCTGGCCGCCGAAGGTGTTTTCCAGGCACAGCAGCCGGGTGCGCGCGAAGTGCGCGTCGTCGGGCTTGATGGCCGCCTCGATGTCGGCCAGCGCCAGCGAGCCGTCGCCCTGGTGCGCGATCGGCTGCGGCTGGATGCTGCCCAGCACGGCCGCGCCGCCGCCCTCCCAGCGGTAGGTGTGGGCCAGCTGGCCCACCAGGTACTCGTCGCCGCGCTGGCAGTGGCTCATCAGCGCCGCCAGGTTGCTCTGGGTGCCCGTGGGCATGAACAGCGCGGCCTCCTTGCCCAGCAGCGCGGCGATGCGCTCCTGCAGCGCGTTGACGCTGGGGTCGTCGCCGAACACGTCGTCGCCCAGCGGCGCCGCGAACATCGCGTCGCGCATGGCCGCGGTGGGCCGCGTGACCGTGTCGCTTCGAAGGTCAATCATGGCGCCCCTCCCGCGCCGGGTACGG
>CAYQMX010000032.1:0-61057 GCA_964418745.1 uncultured Vitreoscilla sp. | reverse complement strand
CGCTCCGTCCCCCGAGGGGACCGCGGGCTTGCTTGGGGCGGCCCGGCGCTGCGCCAGCATACGGCGCCCCTCCCGCGCCGGGTACGGCGCTCCGTCCCCCGAGGGGACCGCGGGCTTGCTTGGGGCGGCCCGGCGCTGCGCCCGCGTTGCGGCGGTCATTGCGCCGCGCTCAGGTCGAGGAAGTTGCGCAGCATGGCATGGCCATGCTCCGACAGGATGGACTCCGGATGGAACTGCACGCCCTCCAGCGGCGTGCGCGTGCCGGCCAGGTCGCGGTGGCGCACGCCCATGATCTCGCCGTCCTCGGAGCGCGAGGTGACGACGAGCTCGGCCGGGCAGGTCTCGCGCTCGATGGCCAGCGAGTGGTAGCGGATCACGCTGAACTCGCGCGGCAGCCCGGTGTAGACGCCCTCCCCGTCGGTGGTCAGGGTGCTGGCCTTGCCGTGCATCTGGCGCTGCGCGCGCACGATGCGACCGCCGAGCGCCGCGCCGATGCTCTGGTGGCCCAGGCACACGCCCAGGATGGGCAGCTTGCCGATGTAGGCCTGGATGGCCGGCACGCACACGCCGGCCTCGGCGGGCGAGCAGGGTCCGGGCGACAGCACCAGGTGATCGGGCTTCATCGCGCCGATCTCCTCCACGCTGATCTCGTCGTTGCGCACCACGCGCACGTCCTGCCCGAGCTCGCCGAAATACTGCACGAGGTTGTACGTGAAGGAATCGTAGTTGTCGATCATCAGAAGCATGAGCGTTCCTGTGTCCTGGATTTGACTGACCGGGCGCGCAGCGCGGGCGCGGCAGCGGTCGATCGGGGGGCTCTCGTCAGCCGCGGTGGCCCGCGACTCGGTGCAGCGGGGCGCACGCCGGAGGCGGCGCGACCCGGGCCGGGATCTTCACCAGCGCCAATGCCCGGTGTGGAAGATGGTCGAGAGCTGCTTCATGTCGGCCTCATTCTAAGCGCGGCGCGCCGCGTTTGCCGCCCGCCGCTCCTTCGCGACGTGGCAACCATGCCTGCGGCGTGCCAAACACGACACGGATCGCGGCCTGTCCGGATCGCACGACGGTCGCGCCGTGGCTACGATGCAGGAACCCTCCGCAACGTGCCCGCCATGCCCGACGATTCCCTCGACAGCCCGCTCAACGCCGCGCACGCCTCGGGCGCCGTGCGCCCGCCCGGGCGCCGGCCCCGCCGCCGCGAACCCGTGGCCGTGCCCGCGCCGCTGCAACCCGCGCAGTCGATCGACGAGCAGCTCGATCGCGCCGAGACCTGCTCGCGCTCGGGCCGCATCGACGAGGCCATCGCGATCTGCAACGCGCTGCGCATGGCGCTGACCGCGCAGGGCGGCGATCCGCAGAGCATCGGCTGGTGCGATTTCGTGCTGGCGCTGAGCCACCTGAACGCCGGCCGCGCCAAGGAGGCGGTCGTCGCGGGCTACCGGGCCATCGGCAAGCTCGCGCCGGGCACCCGGCTGCTGCGCAGCCTGGTCGTGCTGGCCTCGGCCCTGGCGCGCACGGGCGACGCCGCCGGCGCGCTCGAACTGCTGGAACGTGCCAAGGGCCTGCTCCCGCAGGTGCACAGCCCGCGCGACCGCTGCCTGTTCTGGTGCAACAGCGGCGGCACGTACCACGCGCTGGGCGACCTGGCGCAGGCGGTCAAGCACTCGACGCTGGCCGAGGGCCTGCTCGCCGAGTTCGAGGATCCCTACCTGCAGGCCGCCGTGAAGATGAACCTGCTGGTGCAGCGGCTGGGCCTGGCGGTGGCCGGCTGCAACGGCGTCGAGACGCCCGAGCTGACGGAGCTGCTCGCGGCGTTCTCGTCGCAGGTCGAGCGCCTGGTGGCCGCCGGCCAGCACTATCCGGTGGCCAAGGGCAGCGAGGACATCGCCGACGCCTACATGGCGCTGGGCAAGTACGAGCAGGCGCGCGCGGCGCTGCAGATCGGCGTGAAGTCGGCCGACGCCGCCCGGGCCGGCCCCGACCGCGGCGTGCTCGAGCTGCGCCTGGGCCGCATCGAGCGCCTGGCCGGGCAGTACCGGCGGGCATCGGCGCACATCGGCCTGGCGCTGGAACTGCTGGCCGAGGGCCAGCTGCTCAAGGAGCTGGCCGAGGCCCACCTGGAGAACAGCCTGCTCAGCGAGGAGCGCCAGCACTGGCGCGCGGCGCTCGACAGCTACCGCGAATCGGCGCAGATCCGCGAGCGCCTGCTCATCGCCCAGTCGGATGCCCGCGCCCACGCGCTGACGGTGCGCCTGCAGATCGAGCGCGGCCAGGGCGAGGGCTGAGGCGCGCGCTACTGCTGCAACGTGGCCGGCGCCGCGCCATTGGCGGGGCGCCAGGCCTTGAGCTTGTCGAGCTTGGCGGCGTACAGGTCGTGGTCGGTGCGCTTGACCGCGTCGTCCATGGCCAGCGCCAGCTCGCTGCGCGCCTCGTCGAGACGGTCCAGGCCGAAATCGGCGACCGCCAGCGCGTAGTGGAACTCGTGATAGTCCGGCGCCCGTGCAATCTCCTTGATGAACATCTCGCGCGCCTTCAGGTAGTCGCCCTTGTGCAGCGCGATCTGCCCCTGCACGAACCAGTAGAACGGCGGCGTCGGTTCGACGGCCTTCAGGCGCGCCTGCGCGACCTGGGCCTCGGCGTCGCGGCCGAGTCCGCGCAGGGCCTCGACATAGTTGGCGAGGATGCGCGGGTTGCCGGGCGCGCGGCCCAGGGCGTAGCTCAGGACCTGCTCGGCGTGCGCCGCGTCGCCGTGACGCAGGTAGATCACGCCCAGCGTGTTGTACGCGCTCAGGAACTGCGGGTCGATCCGGATCGCCTGGCGCGCGCGCCAGTACGCGTCGTCGAGCTTGCCGCGCAC
The DNA here is from genome assembly GCA_964418745.1 of uncultured Vitreoscilla sp. GTDB lineage: Bacteria > Pseudomonadota > Gammaproteobacteria > Burkholderiales > Burkholderiaceae_C > Scleromatobacter. Next base: position 58,203 of record CAYQMX010000032.1, on the reverse strand, counting down.
CATCGCCTCGGCCGAGCGGTTGTTCATGTACATCGCCAGCAGCGTTTCCTGCGAGATCGGCCGCACGTGCAGCTCGCTGTTCTCGCCGGGCATGAAGTCGATCGTGTAGAGGTCGGTGCGATCGAACTTGCCAACGGTGTCGGCGTAGCGGCGCTCGAGCAGCAGGTTCACGTGGCCGCTCATGAAGTACATGCCGCCCAAGCGGCTCCACATCTCCTCGGTGGCGACCTGCTGGTAGGTCACCCGGAGGTTCATCGCGTTGGCGAAGGCGCCGGTCATGATGACCAGCGACAGGCAGTTGCCCTGGCGTGCCTCGAACGCCTCGGACGCGGTGCGCGTGGTGGTGGAGTCGTATTCGAGCTGGAGCTTGCTGCGGTCGTACAGTGATTCGGTGAGCGCCTGGCGCGGGCCGCGGCTGCGCGCCAGCGGCAGGATGGCGTCGTTGAGGTAGGCCACCATCGCGGGCGTCATCCGGAACACGTCGGCCGGATCGATCGGTTCGAGCGGGGGCGCGAAGTGCGCGTCGTCGAACACCTCGGGGGTCGCGGGCGCCGCCGGCGGCGCGCTGGCGCAACCGGCCAGCAGCCAGGCGGCGGCGGCGAGCGCCAGGAAGGATCGCGATGGCCATCCGGCGCGACGGCCGGTGGCGCGGGGGGACGGTTGCGAGTTCGACATGGCCAACTCCTCGAGGGGGTTGGACGCGCGACCCGCGCGCCACCCCGGTTGTCAACTATGCGCTTTCCGCACGCCTTGGCAAGATGCCGCGGTCAGAACCCTTCCTCGACCAGCTCGGCCGCGCGCAGCAGCGCGCGCGCCTTGACCTCGGTCTCGCGCCATTCCATCTCGGGGACCGAATCTGCCACGACGCCGGCCGCGGCCTGGACGTAAAGCGTGTTGTTTTGCACGATCCCCGTGCGAATCGCGATCGCCACGTCCATGTCGCCGGCGAAGCTCAGGTAGCCGCATGCGCCCCCGTAGATGCCGCGCTTGACCGGCTCGAGCTCGTCGATGATCTCCATCGCGCGGATCTTGGGCGCGCCGCTGAGCGTGCCGGCCGGGAAGGTGGCGCGCAGCACGTCCATGTTGCTCAGGCCCGGCTTGAGCAGTCCCTCGACGTTGCTGACGATGTGCATCACGTGCGAGTAGCGCTCGACGACGAACGCGTCGGTCACCTTGACGCTGCCGGTCTGCGAGATGCGACCGATGTCGTTGCGCGCCAGGTCGATCAGCATCAGGTGCTCGGCGCGCTCCTTGGGGTCGGCCAGCAGTTCCTGTTCGGTGGCCAGGTCGGCCTCGGGCGAGGCGCCGCGCGGCCGGGTGCCGGCGAGCGGGCGGATGGTGATCTTCTCGCCCTCGGCCACGTGCTCGTGCCGCACCAGGATCTCGGGCGACGCGCCGACGATCTGGAACGTACCCATGTCGTAGAAATACATGTAGGGCGACGGGTTGAGCGAGCGCAGCGCGCGGTACAGGCTCAGCGGCGATTCGGTGTAGCGCTTCTGCAGCCGCTGGCCCACCTGCACCTGCATCATGTCGCCCGCGGCGATGTACTCCTTGGCCTTGAGCACGGCCTCGATGTAGGCCTCCTTGGAGAACTCGCGCTGCACGGCGTACGACGGCCCGCGCCTGACCGCCGGGGCGGTGACCGAATAGCGCAGCTTGTCGGACAGTTCGCCCAGGCGGCGCTTGGCAGCGAAGAACGCGTCGGCGCGCGTCGGGTCGGCGTAGACGATCAGGTACAGGCGGCCGGACAGGTTGTCGATGACCGCCAGTTCCTCGGTCTGCAGCAGCAGGATGTCGGGCGTGTCGAGACCGCCGGCCTTGGTCGTGCCGGCCAGGCGCGGCTCGATGTAGCGCACCGCGTCGTAGCCGAAGTAGCCGGCGAGGCCGCCGCAGAAGCGCGGCAGGCCCGGGCGCAGCGCCACCTTGAAGCGCTTCTGGAACGCCTCGATGAAGTCGAGCGGGTTGCCGTCGTGGACCTCCACCACCTCGCCGTCGGTGACGACCTCGGTGCGCAGGCCGGTGCTCTGCACCCGGGTGCGCGCCGGCAGGCCGATGAACGAGTAGCGGCCGAAGCGCTCGCCGCCGACCACCGACTCCAGGAGAAAGCTCTGGGGCTGGCCGCCGGCGAGCTTGAGGTACAGCGACAGCGGCGTCTCGAGGTCGGCGAACGCCTCGAAGATCAGCGGGATGCGGTTGAAGCCCTGGGCAGCCAGGCTCTTGAATTCGAGTTCGGTGATCACGTGGGAAGACTCCGGTGGCCGGGTGCGCAGCGGCGCGGTGGGTGGGAAGGCCGCGCTGCGGTCCGGCGAATATTCTCGACGACGCTGCGGTTCGCGCAGGCGTGGCGTCGTCCAGGGGGCGCGCGTCCGGCACGGGCCGGGGCGCCGCGGCACCGTCGCACCGCGACCGGGCCCGGCAAGGGCGGCGTCAGGGGCGGCAGGCGCGCGCGTTCGTCACGAACGGCGTCGCCAGACCCAGGCTCCCTGGTCGTGCGACCGCACCGCGCAGGCCTTCGCGGCGGTGCAGGAGGGGGAAAGGCCTTCGGACATGCGATCGAGTTTAGCCCAAGCCGCCCCGACAGGCCACGCCGTTGCATCGGCCTGGCTTCGGGATGTGCGAAGCCGCCGCACATCGGTGCATGGGTGCCGCGAGGGGGCACGCGATCCAAGGGTTGTCCCGCAGCTTCGCGGCGCCTCGCGGTGCGGGGTGGTGACGTAATGCGCATTCCGCGGGGTTTGGCAATCCCTTTTCCACGGCATGAGGCTTGCATGTGGTTACTTGTCGCTAAACTTCGCTGCCGCACTGTGATTTCGTCGTTGGGACGCAGTGTCGGCTCCAGATCCCTCACGCGCAGCGAGCCACCCGCCCGCCGTCGCGATCACAACGTGTCACCTGAGCACGACCGCCATGACTGACTTGAGAATCATCGCGCGCTGCGTCCTGTTGCTGGGCGGCGTGGCCGCCGCCTCGGCGATCCAGGCCCAGGTGATCGCACCTTCGGCCGCCGCTTCCGCCGCCGCCGACAAGGCGCAGAAGGAAACCGACCGGACCATGTACTGGATCCGCGTGCTCGCCCAGACGCCCCCGGCCAAGCCTGCCGCGCCCAAGCCGGCCGCCGCCGCTCCGGCGCCCGCGCCGCAGCCCAAGGTCGCCGCCGCTCCCGAGCGCGTGAAGGTGGCCGCCGCGGCCACGTCGACGGCCGATGCCGCCAATTCGGCACCGTCGGCGGTGGTGGTCGCCGCACCGCCGGCCGCCGTGGCGCCGTCGCTGTCCGGCGGTGCCCCGAACGGCAGCGCGCTGGGCGCGGGCGGCCTCGATGCCAGCGTGGCCTCGGCCGGCCTGGCCGGCTCGCTGGCGGCGCCGGCCGTCGCGGCGCCGCAGATCGACGTGCCCGTCGCCGACGACGAGCCCGATCCGGGCCTGATCATGATCAAGTCCGCGGACCCCGAGTTCCCGATGGCCACCATGCGCCGCCTGCGCAAGGGCGAGGTCGAGGTGAAGTTCGAGGTGGGCCCGGACGGCGTCGTCGACGTCGTCACCGTGATGAAGACCAGCAGCCAGAGCCTGAACGCCGCCGCGGTGGAGGCGGTGCGTCAATGGCGCTTCAAGCCGACGCCCAAGGGCCACACCGCGATGGTCGACCTCGCGTTCAACCTCGACTCCTGAGTCGTCGTCGCGCGACGGACGAGGCGGCCCGCGAGCCGCCTTTTTTCATGGCGACGGCAAGGCGTCCAGGCGGTCGATCACCCGATCGGGTCGCGCGTCGGCCACCGGCTCGCCGTGGTTGTAGCCGTAGCTCACCAGCACCACCGGGCAGCCCGCGGCGCGCGCCGCCTCGCAGTCGTTGCGCGAATCGCCCACCATCAGCGTGTGCGCCGGCGCGGTGCCCAGAGCCTCGCAGGTCTTGATCAGCGGCAGCGGGTCGGGCTTGGTGCGCTCGAAGGAGTCGCCGCCGAAGACATGCTCGAACTGCGCCAGCAGGCTCTTGGCCTCGAGCAGCGCCAGCGCGAAGGCGCGCGGCTTGTTCGTGACGCAGGCCAGGCGCCAGCCGCGCGCGCGCATGGCCGACAGCCCCTCGGCCACGCCCGGATAGACCGTGGAATGGCGGCCGTTGACGGCGGCGTAATGGCGCTGGTAGTGGGTCCACGCCTGGCCGAGCAGGTCCGGCGCGCCGCCGACCTGGGCCAGCGAGCGCGCCAGCAGGTTCATGCTGCCGCGGCCGACGGTGCGCGCGATGAAGGCGCGGTCGACCGGCGGCAGGCCGAGGTCGGCGAGCGTACGCGCGAGGGCGTGCTCGAAGTCGCCCACGGTGTCGACGAGCGTGCCGTCGAGGTCGATGATGGCGGCGGCGATGGGCGAAAGGTCGTTGGCGAGGTCGTTCAAGGCAGGCGATGCTGTGGCGGGGGAGCCGACTTCCCGCGCGCCGCGAGGGTGGCGCCCCGGAGACGGGCGAGGGCCGATTGTTGGGCGTGCGAGCGCTCCAGGCAAGGCCCCCGGATCGCCCCGCCCGGGTCGTCGCCTGCGGGCTGCGATGGAAGCGGTCCCGCCGCGGCAGCATCTGGCATCATCCAGCGCTCGACGACATGCGCCGTCGCCCGCCACGTCCTCACCGTCCACTGCCTACCCGATGCCGCGTTCCTCCGTGCCCGACACGCCGCTTCCCGCCCCCGGCACCGCGACGCCTTCGCGGCCCCAGATGGCCGACATCGCCCGGCTCGCGGGCGTTTCCGTGGCGACCGTTTCGCGTGCGCTGAGCGGCAGTCGCCTGGTCGCACCCGAGACCCGCCAGCGCCTCGTCGAGCTCGCGCGCTCCCTGAACTACACCGTCAACGTCGGCGCGCAGAACCTGCGCATGCGGCAGAACAAGACGATCGCGGTGATCGTGCCGTTCGACCCCGCGACACGCCAGCACCTGTCCGATCCCTTCTTCCTGAGCCTGATCGGCAGCATCGCCGATGCGCTCACGGATCGCGGCCTGGAGATGCTGCTCTCGCGCACCAACGTCAACAGCCTCGAACTCGCCACCCAGTGCGTCGACGCGGGCCGCGCCAGCGGCATCGTGCTGATCGGCCAGTGGCACCTGCATGCGCATTTGAACGAGCTGGCGCGCCGCGGCGTGCCCTTCGTGGTCTGGGGCGCCAAGATGGACGATCAGGCCTATGCGACCGTCGGCGGCGACAACTGCCGGGGCGGCGAGCTCGCCACGCAGCACCTGATCGAGGCGGGTGCCCGCCGCATTGTCTTCCTGGGCGACTACGACCTGCCGGAGATCGCCGAGCGCATGCACGGCTACCGGATCGCCCACGACAAGGCCGGCCTGCCGACCGAGGCCGCACTGGTTCGCAAGGTGCCCTTCGTGCAGGAGAAGATCGAGGCGGAGGTCGCCCGTCTCGTGCAGTCCCGGCTGCGGTTCGATGCGATCTTCGCCGCCAGCGACCTGATGGCGATGACGGCGATCTCGGCGCTGCGCCGGGCCGAACTGCGCGTGCCCGAGGACGTGCTGGCGGTCGGCTACGACGACATCCAGCTCGCGAGCTTCTTCCATCCGAGCCTGAGCACGGTGCGCCAGCCGATCGGCAGCGCCGGCGAGCAACTCGTCGACCTGCTGCTGGCGCAGCTTTCGGGCGCGCCGCCGGCCTCCCGGCTGCTGGCCACCGAACTGATCGCGCGCGAGAGCAGCCGCAGGTCCTGAAGCGCCGGCGCAGCGGCGATTGCACCCGGGAATACGCGCGCTCGCACCTCGCCCCGGATCCGGGTTTGTCCTGGTTTGCAATCGATTGCAATGGCAAACATACTCGGGCCGCGCTTGAGCGACGACCCGTCGCGGCACGCCGGACTCCCTGCCGAATGACCTCGACCAAACCGCGGCTGTCGCTGCTGCAGATCCTGAACATGAACCTCGGATTCTTCGGGATCCAGTTCAGCTTCGGGCTGCAGCAAAGCAACATGAGCCCGATCTACAAGTTCCTCGGCGCTGACGAGGCCAGCTTGCCGTTGCTGTGGCTTGCCGGCCCCGTCACGGGGCTGCTCGTGCAGCCGATCGTGGGCGCGCTGAGCGACCGCACGAATACGCGCTGGGGGCGCAGGACGCCGTACTTCCTCGTCGGCGCGCTGCTGTGCAGCCTCGGACTGCTGGCCATGCCGTACAGCCCGACGCTGTGGTTCGCGGCCACCCTGCTGTGGATCCTGGACACCGCCAACAACGTCGCGATGGAGCCCTACCGCGCGTTCGTCAGCGATCGTCTGGATCGGACCCAGCACGGCATCGGGTTCCTGTCGCAGAGCGCATTCACCGGACTGGCGCAGACCCTGGCCTACCTCGCGCCGAGCATCCTCGTGTGGGCGGGCATGGACCGCAACGCCGTCAACGGCCACGACATTCCGCGCATCACGATCGTCGCGTTCATAATCGGCGCCGTGTTCTCGCTGGCGACGGTGCTGTGGTCGGTCGTCTCCACGCCCGAACTCCCGCTCACGCAACAGGAAGCCCGGGCCATCCGCGCGCGACCCACCGGCCTGGGCGCGACGCTGGCCGAGATCGCCGACGCGGTGCGTTGCATGCCGGCGGTGATGCGCCGATTGTGGTGGATGAAGCTGTTCCAGTGGTACGGGATGCTCAGCTACTGGATCTACATCGTGCCCGCGCTCGCGCAGACGCTGCCTGGAGGCCGCGACGGCGGCTCCGCGGGCCTGCGCGAGGCCGGATTGCTCAACGGCAAGATCGGCGGCTTCTACAACTTCATCGCCTTCCTGGCGGCCTTCGCGATGGTGCCGCTGGCCAGGCGCTGGGGCGCGCGCAGCGTGCATGCCGCCTGCCTTGCGCTGGCCGGCACAGGCATGTGGTGGATTCCGGCCATCCACCAGGGAGGCTGGCTGTTCGTGCCGATGGTGGGCATCGGCCTGGCCTGGGCCAGCATGATGGGCAATCCCTACGTGATGCTCGCCGGCGCGATACCGCCGCAGCGCGCCGGCATCTACATGGGCATCTTCAACATGTTCATCGTGCTGCCCATGATCATCCAGATGCTCACGATGCCGCTCTACTACCACGCGCTGCTCGGGGGCGACCCGTCCAACGTCATCCGGCTTGCCGGCGGCTGCCTGCTCGCCGCCGCCGTCGCGACCTGCTTCGTCGGCACGCCCGCCGGCGCGCGCGCGCGGCCCTCGAATGCCGAAGCCTGAAACCGAACACCACCGACCCATGCAGAACAAAGTCCAGCTCATCGCCTACGTCGACCGCCTTTCGGGAGGCGGCCTGCGCGAACTCCGCGCCCTGCTCGAAGGGCCACTCGCGGACGTCTTCGGGGGCGTCCATCTGTTGCCGTTCTTCGACCCCATCGACGGCGCCGATGCCGGCTTCGACCCGGTCGATCACACCTGCGTGGATCCCCGGCTGGGCGCGTGGGAGGACGTGCGCGCGATCGCGGCGACGATGGACGTGATGGCCGACGTGATCGTCAACCACGTCTCCGCCGAGTCGCCGCAGTTCAAGGACTTCGTCAGCTGCGGTGCGGACTCGCCCTGGGCGGGCCTGTTCCTGACGCTGGATCGCGTGTTTCCCGACGGCGCCACGGAACACGACCTGCTGTCGATCTACCGTCCCCGACCCGGGCTGCCGTTCCGCTTCACCACGCTCGCCAGCGGCGAGCGCCGGATCCTGTGGTCCACCTTCACGCCCCAACAGGTCGACATCGACGTGGAGCACCCGCTCGGCCGCGGCTACCTCGACGCCATCCTGGCGCGGCTGGCCGCCAGCGAGGTGCGCATGGTGCGCCTGGACGCCGTCGGCTATGCCATCAAGCGCGCGGGCAGCAACTGCTTCATGACGCCCGACACCTTCGCGTTCATCGCCGATTTCGCCGAGCGCGCCCGCGCCAGCGCGATGGAAGTGCTGGTGGAAGTCCATTCGCACTACGGCAAGCAGATCGAGATCGCCGAACGCGTCGACTGGGTCTACGACTTCGCCCTGCCGCCGTTGCTGCTCCACGCCTTCGCGTTCGCCACCGCGCAGCCGCTGCGGCAGTGGATCGACATCCGGCCCAACAATGCGCTGACCGTGCTCGACACGCACGACGGCATCGGCATCATCGACATCGGCGCGGACGCCGCCGACCGCCAGGGACGGCCCGGCCTGGTGCCGCCGCTTGAGCTCGATCGCCTGGTCGACTTCATCCATGCGAACTCGCACGGCGACAGCCGGCGTGCGACCGGGTCGGCCGCCTCCAACCTCGACCTCTACCAGGTCAACTGCACCTACTACGACGCCCTCGGTCGAAACGACCTCGCCTACCTGCTCGCACGCGCCGTGCAACTGTTCCTGCCCGGCATACCGCAGGTCTACTACGTGGGCCTGCTGGCCGGCTGCAACGACATGGCGCTCCTCGAGGCCACCGGCGTGGGCCGAGACATCAACCGCCATCGCTACACGGCCGCCGAGGTGCAGGCCCAACTGGAGCGCCCCGTGGTGCGCGATCTGCTGCGACTGATCCGCCTGCGCAATTCGCATGCCGCCTTCGGCGGCTATTTCAGGTCGAACGAAACGTCGGCCCAGGCGCTGGACCTCGTGTGGACCGCGGGGGAGCACGAGGCGCGCCTCCAGGTGGACTTCCGTACGCTGGCCTATGCGCTGACCCTGCGCGAGCCCGGGTCCACGACCGCGCTGGTGTTCGACAGCACCGGCGAGCCGTTCACTCCAGGAGGACCGAGCCCCCAGACGTTTTGATTTGCCCAATGCTGCAATCGATTGCATTCGATCCAGGCCGACCCGTTCCCGCCCGCCCAGGCGCCGTCCAGTGCGCCGCATCCATCAAAATCAGGAGACAGACATGACACGATTCCCCGGACTGCTCACGCCCTTCGCCCTTGCCGTATCCGCGCTCGCCGCGCAGACGACCGCCCATGCGCAGGCGGCGCCGGCGGCACCGGCGCCGGCCTCGTCCGCCCCGTCCCCGGCGCCGGACAAGGCGCGCGGACAGTCGCTCGACCTCGAACAGGTGGTGGTGACGGGCACCTCTGCGGCCACGTCGAAGCTGAAATCGAGCATCTCGGTCAGTTCGCTCGAGGGCGATGCCATCCTCGACAAGCAACCTCAGAACGCGGCCGACGTGTTGTCGGCCATCCCGGGCCTGTTCGTGCAGTCCAGCGGCGGCGGCGGCAATGCGAACGTCTCGGTCCGCGGCCTGCCCATCTCGGCGGGCGGCTCGCGCTAACTCCAGTTCCAGGAAGACGGCCTGCCGGTGCTGCTGTTCGGCGACATCGCGTTCGGCAATCCGGACGACTTCATCCGCATGGACTCCTCCGTCGAACGCGTCGAGGCGGTGCGCGGCGGCAGCGCATCGACCCTGACCACGAATGGACCCGGCGGCATCGTCAATTTCATCAGCCGCACAGGCGACGTGGCGGGCGGCAGCATCGCGCTGAGCGCGGGCCTGGGCCACCGGGACCAGCGCCTGGACTTTTCATACGGCGCCCGGATCGCCCCGAAGACGCGCTTCTTCGTGGGCGGGTTCTACGAATCCGGCGAAGGCCCGCGCACGACCGGCAGCGCCAGTTCCATCCAGGGCGGCCAGGTCAAGGGCAACATCACGCAGGACTTCGACGACGGCTACGTGCGCCTGAACTTCAAGCTGCTCGACGACCACCAACCCATGTACATGCCTGGCCCGGTCGACGTCGTCGACGGCCACATCCGCAAGATCCCCGGCATCGACCTGCGCCGCTACACCGGCTATTCGCCGAACCTGCCCACCGACAGCGTGCTCGACAACAACAACACGACGTCGACGATCGCGTTCAACAACGGCATGACCACCGCTTCGACGGCCCTCGGCCTCGAAACCCACTTCAAGCTGGCCGCTGGCTGGCTGCTGGACGACCGGTTCCGCCACGCGGCCAACTCGGGCCAGTGGAGCGCGTGGTACCCCGGCGGCGCGGCGGCACCGGCACCGGCGGGAACCACCTACGCCAACGGTCCCCTCGCGGGCCAGGCGTACACCGGCCTGGCGATGACCTCCGTGGCCTTCGACGTCCACGTCAAGGATCTCGGCAACACGACCAACGACTTCAAGCTCACCCGCACCGTCGACAACCTGGGCGGTGGCAAGCTGACCGCGGGCGCCGGCCTGTTCCTGAACCAGCAAGCCGTCAACCTGGTCTGGAACTTCAACAGCTACCTGACGACCGTGGGCAGCGCCCCTTCACCCCTGGACAACGCCACGCTCGGCGCCACGGACTACGGCAGCCTGGGTCCGGGCTTCGGCGGCTGCTGCTCGCGCGACTACGACGGCAGCTACCGCACCACGTCGCCCTACGCGTTCGCGACCTGGGAATCCGGCGCCTTCGCCGTGGATGCCAGCGTCCGCAAGGACAACCAGCGCGCCTCGGGCTACTACAACATCGCCACGCCGACCTCCGAGACGGCGCAAGCCCCGCTGGCCTACCACCCCGGCAACGCGGTGCCGATCGCGTACTCGCTCAGCCGCACCGAATACTCGGTCGGCACGAACTACGCGCTGGACAAGAACGTGGCCTTCTTCGTCCGCTACAGCGACGGCGCCTCCTTCAACGCCGACCGCATCATGAACCAGGGCCCGCTCAGCGGCGCGGCCACGATTCCCATCAACACGGTCAAGCAACTCGAAGGCGGCGTCAAGGCGCACCTCGGCGACTTCAGTGCGTTCGTGACGCTGTTCGACGCGCGCACGTCGGAGTTCAACTACAGCGCGACCACGCAGGCCGCGGCCGCCAGTCGCTACGAGGGCAAGGGCGTCGAGATCGAGGCCGGCTACCACGTCGGCGGGTTCTACCTCAATGCCGGCGTGACCTACACGAACTCCGACACGAAGAGCTCGACCAACGCGGCGCTCGTCGGCCTGCCGGCCAACCGCCAGCCGCGCCTGACCTACCAGTTCGGACCAGGCTACGGCAGCGAGCAATTCGACGCGGGCCTGGACTTCGTGGGCGTCAGCAGTTCCAAGGACACCGACTCGTCGAGCGGTGCCGGCGTACCCTACGTCACGTTGCCGGCCTACACCCTCGTGAACGGCCATTTCAGCTACAACTGGAACGATCACACCACGGTCTCCCTGGGCGCCTACAACCTGTTCAACACGTTGGCCTACACGGAAGTGGACAGCTCGGCAGCGGCACGCGCGCTCAACGGCCGCACCGTCAAGGCAACGATCAAGTACGCGTTCTGACGCGGCCGGAGCGAGCGGCCCGCGCGGCCCCGCACAGGCATGCGGGGCCGCGCAACGCTTAGAGTGCGCAGTCCGCACTCTCCGCACAGGAAACCGCATGCCCGCCTCGTTCCGCCCCGTCCTCGCCGCGCTCGCGCTGGTCGCCGCCACCCTCGCCCAAGCCGAGCCCATCGGCGCCGTCGACACTGCCTTCCAGTGGATCGGCCCCGACCACAAGATCGTCGTCGAGGCCTACGACGACCCGAAGGTGCAGGGCGTGACCTGCTACGTCTCGCGCGCCAAGACCGGCGGCATCAAGGGCGCGATGGGGCTGGCGGTCGACAAGTCCGAGGCCTCGATCGCCTGCCGCCAGGTCGGCCCGGTGTCGGTGCGCGAGCCGCTGCCGCACCAGGAGGAGGTGTTCAACGAGCGCCTGAGCGTGCTGTTCAAGCGGCTGCGCATCGTGCGCATGGTCGACGCGACGCGCCACACGCTGGTCTACCTCACCTACTCGGATCGTCTCATCGACGGCTCGCCGCAGAACGCGGTGACCGCCGTGGCCGTGGATCGCGGCACGGCGATCCCCCTCAAGTAGGCGCCGCCGCCAGCGCCTGGCGCAGCCGCGCGACCAGCTCGGCCAGCGCCGCGCGCAGTGCGCGCATCTCGGCCAGCAGTCCGGCGTCGGGCTCCGTGCCCGCGCGCTCGCCGCGCACCAGCGTGTCGATGCGGTGGGCCGCATGCTCGAGCTCGAGCGCGCCCAGCGCCGCGGCGGCGCCGCCCATCGAGTGGATCTCGCGGCCGGCCGCCGCCAGCGTGGCGCCCGGCTGGCCCGCCACCACGTGGTCGACCGCGGCCAGGCCGTCGCCGTACAGGTCGACGAAGTAGCCCAGCGCCTGCACGTAGAGCGCACGCTGCCCGGCGAACAGGCTCAGGCCGCGCACGACGTCCAGGCCGTCGATGTCTTCCAGCGCGCCCAGGGACGCGGGGGCGCCCGCGGGCACCGGCGCGGGCGCCTGCACGGGCACGGCGCGCGGCGCCTTGCGCGACTCGTCCAGCCAGCGCAGCAGCTTCTCGTACAGCAGGGCCGGGTTCACCGGCTTGCCGATGTGGTCGTTCATGCCCGCGTCCAGGCAGGCGTCGCGGTCGGCGCCGAAGGCGCTGGCCGTCATCGCGACGATGGGCGTGCCGTCCAGCGCGGGCACCGTGCGGATCAGGCGCGCGGCCTCCAGCCCGTCCATCTCGGGCATCTGCATGTCCATCAGGATCAGGTCGAAGCCGCCGTCGCGCGCCATGTCGACCGCGATGCGGCCGTTGTCGGCCACCGCCACCTGCAGGTCGACCAGGCGCAGCAGCTCGGTGGCCAGCTCCTGGTTGATGCGGTTGTCGTCGGCGACGAGCACGCGCGCGTCGTGATGGCGCGCGCGCAGCGCCTGCTCGGTGCCGTGGCTGGCCTCCACCGCGGCCAGCGGGCTGGGCGCCACGTGTTGCGGCGCATCGGCGGACTGCAGCCTGGCCGTGAACCAGAACTGGCTGCCCTGCCCCGGCTCGCTCTCCACCCCGACGGCCCCGCCCATCAGCTGCGCCAGCTCGCGCGCGATCGACAGCCCCAGGCCGGTGCCGCCGAAGCGGCGCGTGGTCGAGCCGTCGGCCTGCTCGAACGGCCGGAACAGGCGTTCGCGGATCTCCGGCGAGATGCCGGAGCCGGTGTCGCGCACCGCGAAACGGATCGTCCACTCGGTGCCGGCGCGCGCCAGTACGTCGCAGCGCAGGGCGACGCTGCCAGCGGAGGTGAACTTGACGGCGTTGCTCAGCAGGTTGACCAGCACCTGCGACAGCCGCAGCGCGTCGCCGCGCAGCGCCTGCGGAAGGTCGCCGCGGTCGACCGCGAGCGCCAGTCCCTTGCGGCGCGCGCCGTCGGCCACCAGCGCCGTGGCCCGGGCCAGCAGCGCGTCGACCGAAAAGTCCTGCGGTGCGAGCACCAGCTTGCCGGCATCGATCTTGGACAGGTCGAGGATGTCGTTGATGATGTCGAGCAGGTGCATCGCCGCGTCGCCCACCTTGGCCAGGCGATCGGAGGTCACCGGGTCGTGGCGGTCGCGCAGCATCAGGTGGGTCAGGCCGATCACCACGTTCATCGGCGTGCGGATCTCGTGGCTCATGTTGGCGAGGAAGGCCGACTTGGCCTGCGCCGCCTCCTGCGCCACGTCACGCGCGGCCACCAGCTCGAGGTTGAGCGACTGCAGGTCGGCCTGCGCGCGCTTGGACGCCGTGATGTCGGCGGCCAGCACGAAGAAGCCGCGCACCTCGTCGCGCTGCAAGTCGGGGATGTACTGCACCTGCCAGACGCCATGGCGGCCGTCGGCGGCGGTCTCCTCGCTCTCGAACATCTGCGGCTGGCCGGCCAGCGCCGCCCGCGCGAATGCACTGCGTTCGGGCGCCTCGGTCTCGCCGAAGGTCTCCGCGGCGGTCTTGCCCAGAACCTGGTCGAGCGACTTGCCGAACCACTCGCAATAGACGCGGTTGGCGAAGCGGCAACGCTGCTCGTTGTCCCAGTAGGCCACGCGCACCGGCAGGTTGTCGGCGATGCCGCGCGTGAACGACTCGGCCAGGATCAGCTTGGCGTTGAGCTCCTGCAGCCGCCGTTCGCTGCGCCGGATCTCGGTGACGTCGGAGGCGATGAAGAAATAGCCGCGGATCTCGCCGTCGACGACGTCGGGCAGGCGGTAGATCCAGAAGTTGCCGACCCGGCCCTCGGCGCCGCGCATCTCGGCCGGCGTGCCCATCGCCTCGCCGTCGAGCACCTTGGCGATCACGTCCTCCGCGGGCTGCAGCATCGCCATGCCCACCGAGTCGCGGCCGTCGCGCCCGAGCACCTCCTCGCGCGTCTTGCCGAACCAGGCCAGCCAGGCGCGGTTGGCGAACTGCACCTTGCGCTCGCGGTCGACGTAGGCCAGCAGCGTGGGCTGGTGGTCGGTCATCGTCTGCGCGAAATTCTCGCTCGCGATGCGCGCGGCCACGGCCGCCTCGAGCTCACGCGTGCGCTCGTGCACCAGTTCCTCGAGGCGGTCGCGGTGGCGCTCGAGTTCGGCGGCGGCCCGCTTGCGCTCGGCGACGTCGCGCAGCACGCCCAGCACCGCCGGCGCGTTCTGGTAGCGGGTGCGATTGGCCACGAGCTCGAACTCCGCGACGGTGCCGTCCTTGCACAGGAACTGCACTTCGTAGGTGCGCAGCGGCTCCTCGCCGTCGCCCACGCGGGCGCGGAAGCGCTCGTTCCACAAGGGCAGCAGCGCGGGCGCGACCACGCGTTCGAAGGGCAGGCCGGCGAATTCGTCGCTGGCGTAGCCCAGCCGCTCCAGCAGCAGCCGGTTGGCGTAGACGAAGCGGAAATCCTGCGCCACGAAGACGCCGTCGGCCAGCGCGTCCATCAGCGTGCGGTTGGTGCTCTCGCTGATGCGCAGCGCCTCCTCGATGCGACGCGACTCGGTGACGTCGGTCATCGAGAGCACGGCGCCGCGGAGCGCGCCCGTGGCCTCGTCGCGCAACGGCTCGCCGTTGACCTCCAGCCAGATGGTCGCGCCCAGGCCGCTGTGCATGCCCACCAGCGCACCGCGCACCGGCCTGCCCGTGGCCAGCACCGTGGCGACGGGAATCCGGTCGGGCGGAATCACCGCGCCGGCGACGTCCACCGGCCGCCAGTCGCCGAGCCGGTTGCGACGCATCTGCTCGAATGTGGTGCCCAGCAGCCGCTCGGCCGACGCGTTGACGCCCTGCAGCCGCGCCTCGTCGTCGAAGATCATCACGCCCTCGTTGAGGGACTCGACCATCTTCCGGTAGCGCTCCTCGCTGCCGCGCAGCGCGGCCATCGCGCCGCGCTGGCGCGAGATGTCGTGGAAGACGCCCAGCATCGCCGGCCGGCCCGCCCAGTCGGTGCGCGTCGCCGAGACGGCCAGGTGGCGAACGCGGCCGTCGGGCAGTTCGACGCGGTATTCGCTGTAGTCCTCGTCGATGTGGCCGCCCACCAGGGCTTCGAAGGTCTGCGCCGGCCGATGCCGCTCGTGCTCTGCCAGCAGGCTGGCGGGGTCGCTGCCCACGAGCGTCGCCACCGGGCGGCCCAGCATCCGGGCCGCGAACGGATTGACATAGACGATGCGCAGGTCCTGCAGGATCGCGATGCCGGCAGCGACGTTCTGGATCACCTGACGGAATGCGCCATCCTCGCTCGCGCGGGCATCCGTTTCGTTCATCTGCTTGACACTCCCTGCGCCACCCCGGCCCGTCATCGGCTCGCCGATGGAAGCCTTTCCAGGTCGACTCCACGGCCAGTTCACCTCGGCGGCCGGGCGCTGTCAAGCCATATAACCCTCCTGCGAAGCGGCAGTCGCGCCGACGCACGCAGCGGTTAGGTCGCCTCAGCCGTCGCGCCGCAGCAGGTAGACCGTGAAGCCGGTGCGCCCGCCGTCCTGCCAGGAGCGCTCGCAGCGCCAGTGCGCGGCGTGCGCCATGTGCAGGAACTGCGACGGCGCGTACTTGTAGCAGTTCTCGGTATGGATGGTCTCGCCGGCCGCGAAGGCGAACGTGCGGCCGCGCACGCGCACGCTGTGCTCGCGCTGGCTGACCAGGTGCATCTCGACGCGGCCCTGCCGCGGGTCGTGGCGCGCGAGATGGCGGAAGTCGCGCCGGTCGAACTCGCCGTCGAGCTCGCGGTTGATGCGGTCCAGAAGGTTGAGGTTGAACTCGGCGGTGACGCCGGCGGCGTCGTCGTAGGCCGGGATCAGCAGCGCCGGATCCTGCGTGGTGTCCACGCCGATCAGCAGCCGCGAGCGCGGGCCCAGCGTGCGGCCCAGTTGCGCCAGCAGCGCGACGGCGGCGTCGGGCGTGAAGTTGCCGATCGTCGAGCCGGGGAAGAAGCCGAGGTTGCCGGCGCTGTCGCCGGTCGCGTCGGCGGCCGGCAGCGCGAACGGGCCGGTGAAATCGGCCACCACCGGCTGCACCGCCAGGTGCGGGAAGTCGTGCGCGAGGCCGGCCGCGGCGTCGCGCAGGAAGTCGGCCGAGATGTCCACCGGCACGTAGCGCCGCAGCGCGTGCATCGCGCCCAGCAGCAGCCGGGTCTTGCGGCTGGAGCCGCTGCCGATCTCGACCAGGCTGTGCACGCCGCCGATCTCGCTGTCGAGCGCGGGCGCGAGCCCGGCCAGCAGGCGCGTCTCGGTGCGCGTGGGGTAGTACTCGGCGACCTCGGTGATCTCCTCGAACAGTTCGGAGCCGCGGCGGTCGTAGAGCCAGATGCTGGGCACGTGCTTCTGGTCGTCGTCGAGCCCGTCGAGCACGTCCGCCTCGAACTGCGGATCGGCCCCGGGGGCCGGCTTCAGCGCGGTGACGTTGGTCCCGCGCCCCGCGGCGCCCGGGGCGACGGGGACGTCGTCGCGCCACTGGATGTCTGGTTTCATGCGTCCTCCGCGAGGCGCAGGCCGCTGAACTGCCAGCGCTGGCCGGGTTGAAAGAAGTTGCGATAGCTGGCGCGCAGGTGGCTGCGCGGCGAGACGCACGAGCCGCCGCGCAGCACGTACTGGCCGTTCATGAACTTGCCGTTGTATTCGCCGACCGCGCCGGGCGCGGCACGGAAGCCGGGGTAGGCCACGTAAGGGCTGGCCGTCCACTCCCAGACGTCGCCGAACATCTGCTGCAGGCCATCGGACGTCGCCGGCGTGCAGGTCGGTCGCCAGGGCCCCTGCTCGGCGAAGTTGCCCTCGACGGCGAGGCCGCGCGCCGCGCGCTCCCACTCGAACTCGGTGGGCAGGCGCTTGCCGGCCCAGCGCGCGTAGGCATCGGCCTCGAAGAAGCTCACGTGTGAAACCGGTGCGTCGAGCGCCAGCGGCTGTTGGCCGGCCAGCGTCATCTGCATCCAGGCGCGGCCGTCGGCGGCGCGTTCCCAGTACAGCGGCGCATGCCAGCGCTGCGCCTGCACGGCGTCCCAGCCGTCCGAGAGCCACGGCGTCGGGTCGGCATAGCCACCGGCTTCGATGAAGGCGATCCAGTCGCGGTTGGTCACCGGCCGCGCGGCCAGGCGGAACGGGCGCAGCGTGACGGCGTGGCGCGGCAGCTCGAGGTCGAACGCGAAGCCGTCGCCGGCATGGCCGATCTCGACCTGGCCGCCGTCGAACGCGATCCAGGCCGGGGCGGCCGGCGCGGTCCGAGCCGGGACCTCGACGGCCGGACGCACCGCCGGCCGCAGCGGGTTCTGGGCGAACAGGTGCAGCAGGTCGGTGAGGATCAGCTCCTGGTGCTGCTGCTCATGGTGCAGGCCGAGCTCGACCAGCGCGCCGACGTCGGCGGCCACGCGGGCGCCGAGGAAATCGGCCATCGCGTGGTCGACGTGGTCGCGCCAGGCGAGCACGTCGACCAGCGTCGGCCGGGTGAGGAGGCCGCGCCGCGGCCGTTCATGGCGGGCGCCGACGACGTTGTAGTACGAGTTGAACAGGAAGCCGAAGCGCTCGTCGAAACGGCGGTAGCCGGTGCCGTGCGCGGCGAGCACGAACTGCTCGAAGAACCAGGTCGTGTGCGCGAGGTGCCACTTGGCGGGGCTGGCGAAGTCTGCTGACTGCGGCGTCAGGTCCGCGTCGCCGAGTCCGTCCACGAGCTGCAGGGTGGCCTCGCGCACGCGACGATAGGCATCGATCGAAGGCGTCATCGTCATCCAGGGGTAGAGCGCGACGGGAGCCGCGGGAAGGCGCAGGAAACGGCGCTGACGGGCGCCGGGCCCGACGCGGACGCCGGGAGGGCCATGCTAGGGGCAAACGTCGCGCCGTGCTTGCGCGCCCTGTCGGCCGACCCCGGGCGCAGCAGGGGGCTTTGGCCAGCCGCGGCCGGACTGCCGCCATTCGTCGGCCGGCGGGCGGCAAACCTTACAGGCGCGACGGGCGCAGCCGCGCATGGGCGTGCCGCAAGCGGGCGCCCACGTCCGCGCCTGCGGACGGGCCGGAAGCGGTCGAAGGGACGGGGCGGATCAGGCGGCGAGCGCGGCGCGCATCTGCGCGATCGCCTGGCCGTAGTCCTTCTGCCCGAAGATGGCGCTGCCGGCCACGAAGGTGTCGGCGCCCGCGTCGGCCGCGGCGCGGATGTTGTCGGCCTTGATGCCGCCGTCCACTTCCAGGCGGATGTCGCGCCCGGAGGCGTCGATCACCTTGCGCAGCTTCTCGATCTTGCGCAGCGCGCTGGGGATGAAACTCTGGCCACCGAAGCCGGGGTTGACGCTCATCACGAGCACCAGGTCCACCTTGTCGATGACCCATTCCAGCACGTCGATGGGCTCGGCCGGGTTGAACACCAGGCCGGCCTTGCAGCCTTCGGCCTTGATCAGCTGCAGCGTGCGGTCGACGTGCGTGCTGGCGTCGGGGTGGAAGCTGACCAGGTCGGCGCCGGCCTTGGCGAACGCCTGCGCGAGCGCGTCCACCGGCTGCACCATCAGGTGCACGTCGATGGGCACGGCCACGCCGTCGGCGCGCACCGAATGCTTCTTCAGCGCCTGGCAGATCATCGGACCGAAGCTGAGGTTGGGCACGTAATGGTTGTCCATCACGTCGAAGTGGATCCAGTCGGCGCCAGCCGCGATCACGTCGGCGAACTCCTGGCCGAGGCGGGCGAAGTCGGCGGAGAGGATGGACGGGGCGATGCGGTAGGTGGGCTTCATGCTGGGCGGGCTCGGGCGGCGGGCGGAGCCCGATTTTAGGGTTTGCCAGGGGTTGCTGTCGTGCATGTGTGCGGGGTCGACGGCTTATGCATCAAAATGCGCCGATGCCCCGCCCCGAACTCCGCTGCAGCGTCGCCACGCGATTTCTGCCCGACCAGTCGTCCGCCCAGGAGGACATCTATGCCTTCGCGTACACCATCACCATCCAGAACACGGGCGACGTCACCGCGCAGGTGATCGGCCGCCACTGGGTCATCACGCACGGCAGCGGCCGGGTCGAAGAGGTGCGCGGCCTGGGCGTGGTGGGCCAGCAGCCCCTGCTCAAGCCGGGCGAGCAGTTCGAGTACACCAGCTGGACCCGCATCGCCACTCCGCGCGGCAGCATGCGCGGCGAGTTGCTGTGCATGACCGACCAGGCCGAGTCCTTCGAAGCGATCGTGGCCACGTTCCCGCTGGCGATCGCGCAGGCGCTGCACTAGGGCCCGGCCAAAGGCCCTAACTGTCGTCGGCGCGCTCGGAGTCCGGCGCGTCCGCCCCGACCTCGGCCCGGCCGCGGAAGGTCCACCACACCAGTGCCAGCATCACCGCCAGCGCGAGCAGCGCCTCGAACACAATCCAGCCCATGAGATCCCGTTTCGCCGTCGTTGCCCAGGCCTGGATTCTAGGGACGCTGGCCGCGTGCTCCACCTACGGGCCGCACCCGGCTGCCCCGGTCGAGTCGCGCCGGCCCGGCGCCGCCGGCGCGCCACCGGCCACGCCGCTGCCGCCCCTGCCCGCGCTCGCCGGCGAGCCCGAGCATCCGCACGCGCGCTGGGTGCCCACGGCCTTCGCCGAACTGCCCGGCTGGCGCGACGACCGCACGCTCGAGCTGTGGCCCGCGCTGCGCCAGGGCTGCGCGGTGCCGGCGCCGCGCTGGGGCACGCTGTGCGGCGAGGCACTGCGCTTCACGCCGCGCGACGACGCCGATGCGCGCCGCTGGCTCGAGCAGCGCCTCGAGGTGTTCCGCCTCGAATCGGCGCAGGGCGACCCCACGGGCCTGGCCACCGGCTACTTCGAGCCACTGGTGGAGGCGCGGCGCCGGCCGGGCGGCGCGTTCCGCACGCCGCTGTGGGGGCCGCCGGCCGGCTTCATCCCGCACAAACCCACCTGGACCCGCCAGGAGATCGACCAGTTGCCCGAGGCCCAGGCCACGGTGCGCGGCCGCGAGATCGCCTGGGTGGCCGACCCGCTGGACGCGCTGGTGCCGCAGGTGCAGGGCTCGGCGCGGGTGCACATCGTCGAGGCCGACGGCCGGGACCACGTCGTGCGACTGCGCTACGCGGGCAGCAACGAGCAGCCCTACCGCTCGGTGGGCCGCTGGCTGATCGACCAGGGCGAGCTCAAGGCCACGGAGGCCAACTGGCCGACGATCAAGGATTGGGTGCGGCGCAACCCGCAGCGGCTGCAGGAGCTGATGTGGTCCAACCCGCGCGTGGTGTGGTTCCGCGAGGAGCCGCTGCCCGATGCCCGTCTCGGCCCGCCGGGCGGCCAGGGCGTGCCGCTGACGCCGGGGCGCTCGATCGCGGTCGACCCGGCGGCGGTGCCGTACGGCAGCGCGGTGTGGCTGGACACGACGGAGCCGCTGTCGGCGCGCGCCCTGCAGCGTGCAGTGATGGCGCAGGACACCGGCACGGCCATCGTCGGGCCGGTGCGGGCCGACTACTTCTGGGGCTGGGGCGAGGACGCCGAGGCGCAGGCCGGCCGCATGAAGCAGCCGCTGCGCATGTGGGTGCTCTGGCCGCGCGCCTGAACGTGGCCAGGCGATCGGGCCCGGCCGGAGCGATTCCGGCCGGGCCTGTACGCGCTACCTCGCGAGCCGGGCGAAACATGGTCGCCAGCTTCCCTCTCACAATCAGCCTTGCAGCATGACAGGCATCATTGGCGAGCCCCGCGCACCGGTCAATGGCGTTTGTCACGGGGAATCGAGGTGCGACGACCAGGACAGTGAAATCGTTCACGCCAAAGCCCGTCGTGCGCCGAAATAAGTCAGCGCCAGGTTACGCGGATCTGCAACTCGTCGCCGCCCTCGCCCACGCTGGCCACGGTCAGCCACTCGTCGAAGCTGGCCTGCACGGTCGAGTGAAAATCAACCTCGCGGCCGGCGCGCGCGTCCGCAGTTGCGCCGCGCGCGGTGGCGGCCGGTGCCGCGTGGGTCAGCGCCACGTCCAGCGCCAGCGTGTCGCCATGCGTCCAGTGCGGGGTCACCCGCAGGCCGTCGACGCGGTGGATGACGACCTCGTGGCCCTGCACGCCGGCCTGCTGCGACTGATAGCCCGAGCGCGAAGCGCCGCCGCCGGCGACGCCGGAGGCCCCCGCCGCGGCGACCGGGGTGCGGGCATCGGTGCTCGCGCTGGCGCTCGCGCTGGCCGTCCAGGCCATGTCGTAGACGGTGTGGGTTTCCGAGCGGTCGAAGCGGATCGCGCCCTCCTTGCCGTTGGCCACGCGCAGCGCCTGCGGCGCGGCGGGGCGGGCGGTGCCCACCACGACGGCACCGGCGCCGAAGCCGCTGCTGCCCGTGGCCGCGCTGCCGGAGGTGATCACGATGTCGCCGTGCGGCGCGGGCCGGGCGTCGGCCGGCTGCACGCGCCACTCGACGACGAAGTTGGCCACCGGTTCGGCGGCGCGCGCGGGCCGGTGCACGGGCGGCGCGCCCGACGCCGGTGCGGCCGCGTGGAAGCCGGCGGTCACCGACTCCGCGGCGCCGGCCGGCGGCACGAGCGCGAGCAGCAACGCGGCCGACGACAGGGCGCGTCTCATCGCGGCTCCTCGTCGGCAGCCGGGGCGGCCTTGTCGAGCTTGAACAGCGTGGCGCGGAAGCGCCCCTGCTCCTTGGCCTGGTACATGGCGGCGTCCGCGTTGGCGATCAGCGACTCGGGCGTGTCGCCGTCGCCGGGAAAGATCGCGATGCCCGCGCTGAAGCCCACCAGCAGCGGCTGGCCCTCGACCTGGAACGGGCGCTTCATCTGCATCAGCAGCTTGTCGGTGAGTTCGATCGCGTTGCGCGGGCCGTCGTGCAGCGCCTCGGCCACCACGATGAACTCGTCGCCGCCGAGCCGGCCCAGCAGGTCGCTCTCGCGCAGGCAGCCCTGCAGGCGCGAGGCGATCTGGCGCAGCAGTTCGTCGCCGGCCGCGTGGCCCAGCGAGTCGTTGACGCCCTTGAACTTGTCGAGGTCGATGAAGACGACCGCCACCGACCACTTCTGGCGCGCGGCCAGCGCCAGCGAGCGCCGCAGGGCCTCGGTCAGCGCGGCGCGGTTCATCAGGCCGGTGAGCGGGTCGTGCTCGGCCAGCGTGCGCAGCCGCGTCTCCAGGCGCTGGCGCTCCGCCAGTTCCTTCTGCAGCGCGTCGGTGCGCTGGGCCACGGCGCGGCGCAGCGCGCGGTTCCACAGCAGCAGGCCGCCCATGAGCAGGCCCGTGCCGATCGACGCGGCGCCCAGCACGCGCTGCACCTCGGGGCGTTGCCACCAGGCGATGTCCGACAGCGGGATCCAGCGCGCGATCATGGTCGCCCGCTCGGTCTCGCTGATCTGCGCCAGGCCCTTCTCCAGCACGCGCCCGAGCATCGGCCAGTCCTTGCGGTAACCCAGCGTCAGCGTGGAGAAGTAGCCGGTCTCGCCGGCCACCCGCAGGCCACCCAGGCGGTCGCGCTCGATGACGTACGACGCGGTGGCCAGGTTGACGGCGCAGGCGTCGACCTCGCCGAACACGAGGTCGCGCAGCCCCTGCGCGGCGACGTCCACCTGCACCAGCGTGACCTCCGGATAGGTGACGCGGACGAAGTTCTCGACGGCCGAGTTGCGATCGACCGCCAGCCGCTCGCCGGCCATCCGCGCGAGGTCGCCGGCGCGGCGGTCGCCGTGGCGGCGCAGCACCACCGCGGGCGAACTCACGTAGGCGCTGGTGAACGAGATGAACTGCTCGCGCTCGGGCGTCGGCCGCAGCGAGGTGAGCAGGTCGATCTCGCGCCGCTTGAGGCGGTCGAGGTTGGTGGCGCGGTCGCCGGCGGCGACGGCCTGGAACTTCAGCCCGGTGTGCGCCTGCACCAGTTCGAGCACGTCGGCCGACAGGCCGCGATGCTGGCCCTGGCTGTCGACGAAGCTGAACGGCGGGAAGTCGCGTTCGGGCGCGAACAGCAGCACCGGATGCCTGGCGACCCAGCCCTGCTCCTCGGCGGTGAGCAGGGTGTCGGGCACGGCCGCGGCCGGGTCGGCCACGGCGGCGCCCGCCAGGCCTGCCAGGGCCGTTCCCATCCGGACGATGACGTCACGACGATTCAATGCTTGCCCAACCCGAATGGCAGACCGGGCACGCCGCCACCATCGTCGCGATGGCGCCGGGCCGGTTCGTAGGATCCCTGGATGACATGCTCACCGCAAACGGCTCTGCCGTGACCCGGAATAACCCGTCCGTCCACAGTGCTTCTCATCGGCCACCGCCCAGGTGGCCCAGTGGCAGCGCCGCACTGGCCTTGATCTCGCCCAGCGAGAAGCTGGTGTGCAGGTCCTTCACGTTGGGCAGGCGGAACAGGGTTTCCATCGTCCAGCGCGCGTAGGCGTCGAGGTCGGTCACCAGCACCTGCAGCTCGAAGGTGCCCGCGCCGCTGATGTAGTGGCAGGAGATGACCTCGGGCAGCCCGCGGATGGCCTCTTCCAGCGCGCGCGTGGCGTCGGCGTTGTCGCGCTCGGCGTCCACGCGCACGAAGGCCAGCACGCCCAGGCCGATCTTGCGGCGGTCGATCTCGGCGCGGTAGCCGGTGATGATGCCCAGCTCCTCGAGCCGGCGCACCCGGCGCCAGGTGGGCGCGGGCGACAGGCCGATGCGTGCGGCCAGGTCGGCGTTGGACTGGCGCGCGTCGCGCTGCAGTTCGCCCAGCAGGGCGATGTCGTAGCGGTCGAGGCCGCCCGCGTCGCGCGCCTCGCGTGCGTCCGGGTCGCGCGGGGGCGACGGCGCCCGGGCCGGCTTGGCGCTCGCTTTTCCCGACTTCTCGCTTCTTGGCAACGCTGGTTCTCCAATTCGACTTCTGCAGCATCATTGTTTCGCAAGAGGCCGCCAGGGACAAGCACAAAGCAAGCACTTCGCTGTGCCTTTTCCCTACACTGGACACCGTTCGCCGCACCCGTCCCCACCGGTCACGAGCCGCACCGGGACGCCTCCAGGCGCCGTCGCCCGCCGCGAACACCCGTCCCTGTCCCTTGACGCACCGCCCCCCGGAGCCGCGACCATGAACGCCCCTTTGCCCGACAGCATCCGCCAGGCCCTCGAGACGGTGTCGCTCGACGACAAGTACGCGCTGGACACCGGCCGCGCCTTCATGAGCGGCGTGCAGGCGCTGGTGCGCCTGCCGATGCTCCAACGCACGCGCGACGCGCTGGCCGGACTGAACACCGCCGGTTTCATCAGCGGCTATCGCGGCTCGCCCCTGGGCGGCTACGACCAGGCGCTGTGGAGCGCCAAGAAGCACCTTGCGGCACAGAACATCGTGTTCCAGCCGGGCGTCAACGAGGAGCTCGGCGCCACCGCGGTGTGGGGCACGCAGCAGCTGGCGCTCTATCCGCAGACCAACAAGTTCGAGGGCGTGTTCGGCCTCTGGTACGGCAAGGGCCCCGGCGTCGACCGCACGGCCGACGTGTTCAAGCACGCCAACATGGCCGGCACCGCGGCGCACGGCGGCGTGATCGCCATCGCCGGCGACGACCACGTCTCCAAGAGCTCCACCGCGGCGCACCAGAGCGACCATATCTTCAAGGCCTGCGGCATGCCGGTGTTCTTCCCGTCGTCGGTGCAGGACATCCTCGACATGGGCCTGCACGCGTTCGCGATGAGCCGCTTCTCCGGCGTGTGGACCTCGATGAAGACGATCCAGGAAGTGGTCGAGTCGTCGTCCACGGTGGACGTCGACCCGCACCGCGTGAACATCGTGCTGCCGCAGGACTTCGTGATGCCCGCCGGCGGCCTGCACATTCGCTGGCCCGATCCGCCGCTGGAGCAGGAGGCCCGGCTGATGGATTTCAAGTGGTACGCCGCGCTCGCCTACGTGCGCGCCAACCGGCTCAACCACAACGTCGTGGCCACGCCCGCCGACCGCTTCGGCCTGATCGCCAGCGGCAAGGCCTACAACGACCTGCGCCAGGCGCTGGCCGACCTCGGCCTGGACGACGCCACCTGCCGCACGCTGGGCATCCGCATCCACAAGGTCAACGTGGTGTGGCCGCTGGAGGCGACGATCACGCGCGACTTCGCGCAGGGTCTCAAGGAGATCCTGGTCGTCGAGGAAAAGCGCCAGATGATCGAGTACCAGCTCAAGGAGCAGCTGTACAACTGGCGCAACGACGTGCGCCCCACGGTGCTGGGCAAGTTCGACGAGCAGGAGGGCGACCTGTCCGGCGGCGAGTGGTCCGACCCGAACCCGGGCGACAACTGGCTGCTGCGCCCCAAGGCCGACCTCACGCCGGCCATCATCGCCAAGGCCGTCGCGAAGCGCCTGAAGAAGCTGGGCGTGCCGGCCGACATCGTGCGCCGCATGGACGAGCGCATCGCCGTCATCGAGGCCAAGGACCGCGCGCTGGCCGTGCTGAAGGCCGACACCGCCGGCGCCGTCGGCGACCGCACGCCCTGGTTCTGCTCGGGCTGCCCGCACAACACCAGCACCAAGGTGCCCGAGGGTTCGCGCGCGGTCGCGGGCATCGGCTGCCACTACATGGTCAACTGGATGGATCGCTCCACCGCCACCTTCACGCAGATGGGCGGCGAGGGCGTGCCCTGGGTCGGCCAGGCGCCGTTCACCACCGAGAAGCACATCTTCGCCAACCTCGGCGACGGCACCTACTACCACTCGGGTCTGCTGGCGATCCGCCAGTCGCTGGCGTCCCGGGTCAACATCACCTACAAGATCCTGTTCAACGGCGCGGTCGCGATGACCGGTGGCCAGCCGGTGGACGGGCAGATCGACGTCGCCTCGACCACGCGCGAGCTGGAGGCCGAGGGCGTGCGCCGCATCGCCGTGGTCAGCGACGAGCCGGAGCGCTACAACCCGGGGCTGCGACTCGCCGAAGGCACCACGGTGCACCACCGCGACGAGCTCGACGCCGTCCAGCGCGAGCTGCGCGAACTGCCGGGCGTCACGGTCATCGTCTACGACCAGACCTGCGCCACCGAGAAGCGCCGCCGCCGCAAGCGCGGCACGCTGGCCGCGAGCCCGCGCCGCGTGGTCGTCAACGAGGCCGTCTGCGAAGGCTGCGGCGACTGCTCGGTGCAGAGCAACTGCCTGTCGGTCGAGCCGGTGGAGACCGAGTTCGGCCGCAAGCGCCGCATCAACCAGAACACCTGCAACCAGGACTTCTCCTGCGCCAACGGCTTCTGCCCGAGCTTCGTGTCCGTCGAGGGCCAGCTGCGCAAGCCCGCGCCCGCCAGGGCCGGGAACGCCGCGGCGCTGCCGGAGATCCCGCAGCCGACGCTGCCGGATGCGGCGTCGGCCTGGGGCATCGTCGTGGCCGGCATCGGCGGCACCGGCGTGATCACCATCGGCCAGCTGCTGGGCATGGCGGCCCACCTCGAGGGCAAGGGCGTGATCACGCAGGACGCGGCCGGCCTCGCGCAGAAGGGCGGCGCCACCTGGAGCCACATCCAGATCGCCGACACGCAGGACGCCATCCTCACCACCAAGGTGGACGCCGCCAAGGCCGACGTGGTCATCGGCTGCGAGGCCATCGTCGCCGCCAACCCGGTGACGCTGTCGGTGATGCGCGAGGGCCGCACCTACGTGGCGCTGAACACGCACCGCTCGCCCACGGCGGGCTTCGTCACCAACCCCGACTGGCAGTTCCCGGGCGGCCAGTGCGAGACGGCCATCGAGCACGCCGTCGGCAAGGACCTGCTGGGCGCGTTCGACGCCGACAAGGTGGCGGTGCAGCTGCTCGGCGACTCGATCTTCACCAACCCCCTGATGCTGGGCTACGCCTGGCAGAAGGGCCGCATCCCGGTGGGCCATGCCGCGCTGATGCGCTCGATCGAGCTCAACGGCGTGCAGGTCGACAAGAACAAGCAGGCGTTCGAGTGGGGCCGGCGCTGCGCGCACGACCTCGCGTCGGTGCAGGCGCTGTTCGCTGCCGCCAAGGTCATCGAGTTCGTGAAGAAGCCGTCGCTGGTCGAGACGATCCAGCGCCGCGTCGACTTCCTCACCGCCTACCAGGACGCGGCCTATGCGGCCGGCTATGCGGCCGTCGTCGACCGCGTCAAGGCTGCCGAGGCCCCGCTGGGCGGCACGCGGCTGACGGACGCCGTCGCGCGCAACCTGTTCAAGCTGATGGCCTACAAGGACGAGTACGAGGTCGCGCGCCTGCACGCGGACCCCGCCTTCCTGGCCAGGCTGGCCGATCAGTTCGAGGACGGCTTCAAGTTGAAGTACCACCTGGCGCCGCCGCTGCTGGCCGCGAAGAACGCCAAGGGCGAGCTCGTCAAGAAGACCTATGGCGGCTGGATGAGGGGCGCGTTCGGCGTGCTCGCGAAGTTCAAGGGCCTGCGTGGCACCGCGTTCGACGTGTTCGGCCACACCGCGGAGCGCAGGACGGAACGCGCGCTGATCGTCGAGTACCGGGCGCTGGTCGACGAACTGCTGGCCTCGCTGTCGGCCGACCGCCTGGCCGACGCCGTGGCCCTGGCGTCGCTGCCGGAGGACATCCGCGGCTACGGTCACGTGAAGGAGCGCCACCTGGCGAAAGCGCGTGCGAAACGGGACACGCTGCTGGGCGCCTGGCGCACACACGACCGGGCCGGCGCGAAGCTCCCCTGAGGGCGTGGCGGGATCTGCGTCAGGGTCGAACCGCAAGTCGTCGGAAGGGCCGGCGCGGCGCAACGCGCTCTCGTGGGGCGCGGCGCGGCCTGCCTGAACGCGAACTCACCACCGATCCGAGCGCATGAGGGGTTCCCACGCGCCGACATGCAACTGGTATACCGCGACCGCGCCGTAGCGCTGCTCGCCGTCCGCGCCGAAGCGCATCGAGCTGGTCATCGGGCAGTTGCCGTCGAACTCCTTCAGCGTCTTCAGCAGCGCCACCTTGTCGGTGTCCCGATTGCGCGTGAGCGCGTCGGCCACCAGGTACACCGCGTCGTAGGCGTAGTGAGCGCCGTAGACCGGCTCGGCCTTGAATTTCGCGCGGAACTTCTCGAGAAAGACCTTGCCGCCCGGAAACTCCCTGGGCTCGACGATCGACGACGTCGCGTAGACGGCCTTGATCGGGATCGCCTTCTGCAGCAGCTTGTCCGTCTTGATCGTGTCGCCGCCGACGATGGTCATGCGGGTCAAGCCGGCCTTGGCGAGCTGCGTCATCAGCGCGTCGACCTGAAAGTCGCTGAGCGTCGTCACCAGGAGATCCGTCCCGTTGGAGCTGAACCTGGCCACCAGCTTGTCGAAATCGACCGTCTTGTCGTCAAGCGACTCCCGTACGTCGACCTTCCTGCCCAGGTCGGCGATGACCTTGGCGGCGGAGTCCGCCAGTCCCTTGCCGTAGGGCGTGCCGTCGTCGACCACGGCGTAATGCGCCGCGCCCGGCACCTGCGCGGCGTACGAGCCGAGTGCCTTGGATTGCAGGTCGTCGCTGGCCACCAGGCGCAGCGTCGTGGGCAGGCCCAGCCGAGTGAACTCGGGCTTCGTCGAGATCGCGAGTTGCGGTATGCGGGCGGCGGCGTAGATCGGCGCCGCATGGATGCTGACCCCGGAGTTCAGGTCGGCGATCGCCACTTCGACGTCCTCGTCCACCAGCTGCCGAGCCGCCGCGTCGCCGGCGTCGTCGCTGCCCTTGTCGTCAGCCACCACGAGCGCGAGCCGCACGCGCTTTCCGCGCACGTTCACGCCGTCGGCGGCGTTGATCTCATCGACGGCCATACGCGCGCCGTTGACCATATCCTGGCCCAGCGGCGCGAGCCCGTTGGAGAGCGGTTGGGCCACGCCGATCCTGACAACGTCGGGCGTGCGGCTGCACCCCGCCACGGCGAGGAGGCCGGCGATGCCGGCCAGCGCGGCGGCGCGCGCGAAACGAGAAGAGTGCATCACAGGGGAATCCGCGTCGTGTTCTTGATCTCGTCGATGACGGCATACGTGCGCACTTCGCGCACGCCGGGCAGCGTCCAGACGGCCGACTCCATCAACTCGTTGTGGCGGCGCATGTGGGGCACGCGCATCTTCAGCAGGTGGTCGAAGTTGCCCGTGACGTCGTGGCACTCGACGATCTCGTCGTGGCTGAGAGCCGCGGCTTTCAACGCGCGGGCGATCCCGGTCGCCGCCGCCGTCGTGCGGATCGCAGCGAAGACCTGCAACCCCGATTTCAACTTGGCCTCGTTGAGCACCGCGGTGTAGCCGAGGATGAAGCCCTCGCGGCACAGCCATGCGAGGCGCTCGCGCACCAACGCTGCCGTGAGGTCCAGCTCCTCGGCCAGGCGCGCGGTGCTGCGCCGGCCGTCGGCCTGCAGCAGGCGAAGCAGGTCGGCGTCGACGCTGTCGATGGGCGGATCGGCGGCGGAACCGGGCGCCGCAATGGATTCGGCCTGTTCGACTCCGGCATGCGCGCGTGCCTCGCGCACGCCCGGCAGCTTGCTGATCTCGGAGGCCACGAGTTCACGGCACGCATGCATGTCGCAGACGAGCACCTTCAACAGGTAGTCGAACGTCCCTGCGATCATGTAGCACTCGAGAATGGACGTGCGCTGCCGCACCGCCTCCTCGAAGCGCTGCATCACGTCGGGATTCATCCGCTCGAGCTGTACCTCGACGAAGGCCACCACCTCCATGCCCAGCTTCTCGTGGCTCAGCCGCGCCTGGTAGCCCAGGATGTACCCTTCGCGCTGCAGGCGCTTGACGCGCTCGAACACCGCCGAAGGCGACAGGTGGACCCGCTCGGCGAGCTGAAGATTCGAGATCCGGCCGTCCTTCTGCAGAACGTTCAGGATGCGGTGGTCGATCTTGTCGTTGAAGCTGCGCCTGACGCGCTGTGGAGCATGGATGTGCATGTTTCGAAGTGGAAGAATGAGGAGTCCCGATCGAAAGACAGCCCCTCTCCATGCACCTGTCGTGCCAGCTCGGTCGGTCGCCCCGATCGCGAGCCCTGCCACCTGCGAGACGAGCCGCTCGGCACGACTGGCCAGCAACCCGCGGCGTATGGAGTTCCACCCATTCCGCGTCCGGCGGATGTATCGCGTCCTACCCACACTCAACATCGGCTTGACCGGACGCCGGCTCCTGGTCGAAGATGAGCGGCTCAACTCGTCAGGGGATCCGCCTGCCGACTAATGCGGGGACTGGTTTGGATTCGAAGCGAATGAAGGCGATCCGGCGTGCTGCGCCGTTTCTGATCGGGTTGAGCACTCTTGCCCTGGTGGCGCTTTCAGCGAGCGTGGCCTATGCCTGGGCGGAAAAGCGCGCCTTCGTGCGACTGGACGACGGCGTCGCGCATCAGCTCGACCTCTACGCCGCGGTCCTGGAACAGGAACTGGGCAACCAGGCCGACCTCCCGGGCCTTCTCGACCAGGACGAGCAAACCGTCGCGCTGCTCGATTCGCCCGACAGCCCAGGACTGCGCTCGGCCCTGAACCGCCGGCTGACGCGCTTCGTCGCGCGCTCCGGCGCGCTGAGCGCCAGCATCGTCGACGCCCAAGGAAGCGCGCTGGCCAGCAGCAACTGGTATCGCTCCGACACGCACAGTGAGCGCAAGACCCCGCCAGAGCCCTGCGTCGTCGAGGGACTGGGCGGCGGCCAACCGGCGCAGCGGTTCTCGCCGAACCTCGACACCGGTGCCCCGGAAGTCTGCTTCGCGCGGCCGGTGCGCCGCAACGGATCGACCGTGGGCGTCGTGATCGTGCGGATCAGCCTGCAGCCGATCGAGGCCACGTGGATCGATTCCGCCTTCCGTGCCGAAAGCGAGAAGCCGCTGATCGTTGATTCGCGCGGCATCGTGATCCTGTCGTCGGTGCCCGCATGGAAGCAAAAAGCACTTAGCGCGCTGACGCAGGCGCAGGTCCAGGCCGGCAGCGACGTGGAACTGGTGCGCGTGCCGGCCCTCAAGGCCGCCGGCATGGAGATGCAAGTCGTGCACGAACGACCCTTGCCGCGCCTGGGATGGCGATTGATGATCCTGACCAACGCCAAGGACGTCTGGCGCGAGGCCCGGACCGCGGCATGGAGTGCCGGCGCGATCGCGGCGTCGCTGGGATTGCTGCTGCTGCTGCTGCTGCTGCGCCGCCGCGTCGCGGTACAGAAGGTGGCTGCGCGCGCAGCCCTGCAACGAGCGCACGACGAGCTCGAGACCAAGGTGCTGCAGCGCACCGCACAGCTGGAAGCCTCCAACGTTTCGTTGCGTCGCGAAGTGCTGGTGCGCGAGCACGCGGAGCAGGTGCTGCGCCAGGCACAGGAAGAGCTCGTGCAAGCGGGCAAGCTGGCCTTGCTGGGCCAATTGTCCGCCGGCATCTCGCACGAGCTCGGCCAACCGCTGACGGCCTTGCGGGCGCTCGCGCAGAACGGCTGCCTGCTGCTGGAACGCGATCGGCCGCTGCAGGCGCGTGACAACTTCAAGGAAATCCTGGGCCTGGCCGAGCGCATGGGTCGCATCACGTCGCAGTTGAAGTCCGTGGCGCGCAAGGCGCCGTCCGAGGTGCGCTCCCTGCCCATCGTCGGGGCGGTCGACAACGCGCGCCAGGTCCTCGCCGCACGCTTCAGCGCCGAGGGCGTCGCGCTGGCCACGGAGATCCCCCCGGGCCTTGCGGTACGCTGCGACACCTACCGCCTGGAGCAGGTTCTCGTGAACCTGATGGCCAACGCCATGGACGCGATGCGCGCCTCCAGGACGCGCCTGCTGACCATCGCTGCCGCAGTCAGTGCCGACCGGGCGGTCGTGCGCGTGAGCGACAGCGGCCCGGGCATTCCACTCGAACTGAACGAGCATCTGTTCGAGCCCTTCTTCACGACCAAGGCTCCGGGCGAAGGCCTGGGACTGGGCCTGGTGATCTCCTCCCAGATCGTGCGCGAATTCGGGGGCACGCTGCGCGCGGTGCCGTCGACGTCGGGTGCCGTGTTCGAATTCGACGTCGCACGAGGATAGACATGTTCGATGGATACAAGGTTGCCCTGATCGATGACGACTCCGCAGTGCGTCGCAGCCTCGCGCAGACGCTGGGGTTGGCCGGCTTCGAGGTGACCGCGCTGGCGTCGGCCGAGGAGGGGCTGGCGACGCTGGGGGCCGGCTTCCTCGGCATCGTGATCACCGACGTTCGACTGCCCAACATGGACGGCATGGCGCTGATGAAGCGCGCGCTGCTGATCGATCGAGCGATCCCGGTGATTCTCATCACGGCCCACGGCGACGTGCACCTTGCCGTCGAGGCGATGCGCGCGGGCGCCTACGACTTCCTCGAGAAGCCGTTCGCGCCTGAACGTCTGGTGGAAGTGGCCACGCGCGCCATGGAAAAGCGCGCCCTGAGCGCCGAGGTGCTGTCCCTTAGACGCCAGCTCGCGGCCAAGCGCGGCATCGAGGCCACGCTCCTCGGCCGCTCCGCGGCCGTGCAACTGCTGCAGCGCCAGGTGCAACAACTGGCCGCCACCACGGCCGACGTGATGATCATCGGCGAGACCGGCACCGGCAAGGAGCTCGTCGCGCGCTGCCTGCACGATCACAGCACGCGGCGCGAGCGCCACTTCGTAGCGATCAACTGCGGCGGCCTGCCCGAGGCGTTGCTCGAGAGCGAGCTGTTCGGTCACGAGATCGGCGCCTTCACCAACGCATCGAAGAAGCGGATCGGCAAGTTCGAACATGCCGACGGCGGCACCCTGCTGCTCGACGAGATCGAGAGCATGCCCATGAGCTTCCAGGTGAAGCTGCTGCGCGTGTTGCAGGAACGCAAGGTCGAGCGCCTGGGCTCCAACGACGAGATTGCAGTCGACGTGCGCGTGATCGCCGCGACCAAGTCCGATCTGCGCCTGTTGAGCGAGCAGCAGCTGTTTCGCAGCGACCTGCATTACCGGCTGAACGTCGCGGTGCTGCGGCTGCCACCGCTGCGCGAACGCCGCGAGGACATCCCGCTGCTCTTCGAGCACTTCGTCCTGGAGTCCTCCGCGCGCCATGCGCGCGAACCCGAACCGCTGAGCGAGGCGATGTCGCAGCAACTGATGTCGCACGACTGGCCGGGCAACGTGCGCGAATTGCGCAACGTGGCCGAACGCTTCGTGCTCGGCCTGGCCGACGACAGTCTCCTGACCGCCGGCGAGACGCAGGCACTGACCCTCGCGCAGCAGATGGACCAGGTGGAGAAGGTGCTGATCGAGCGGGCGCTCAAGCGCCATCACGGTCGCATGGGCGTGACCTGCGAGGCGCTGGGCATCGCGCGCAAGACGCTCTACGACAAGATTGCCCGCCTGCACATCGACGTGAGCGACTACCGCGGCTCGGCCGGCGAGCGGCCCTAGGGATAGTTCGCCGGGTCCGGCGAATCGGTGGGTTTCGCCACCAGACGCAGCATCGACGGAAAGATCGGGAACGCCAGGTTGATGCCCCGCGGCGGCGTCGGCGATTGGAACCAGTGCCTGTACAGCCGCAGGATCTCGCCGCTCTTGAACAGACCGATGATCACCTGGTCGGCGAGTCGCTTGAACTCCGGGTCGCCTTTGACCAGCATGATGCCGTAGGGCTCGACCGCCAGCCGCTCGCTCGAGATGACGTAGTCGTCGGGCTGGGCCGAGCGCGCGATCGTGCCACGCAACAATGCATCGTCCATCGCGTAGGCCGCGGCGCGATCGGTAGCCACCAGGCGAAACGCCTCGGGGTCGTCCTTGGACGCGAGGATGGTCATGTCCACGCCGTGATTGGCGTACAGCTCCTGCAAATGGGCGAGGCTGGTCGTGCCCACCGTCGAGGTGACGACCTTGCCGCGCAGGTCGTCCAGCCGCCAGACCGGTGAAGCCTTCTTGGAAAGAAGCCGGCTTTCGGCAACGAAGGTGGTGATCGTGAACGCCACTTGACGCTCGCGCTCGACGGTGTTCGTGGTGACGCCGCACTCGAGGTCGACGGTGCCGTTGGACACCATGGGAATGCGCGTGGCGGACGTCACCTGGACGTAGCGCCGCTCCAGGTCGCGCAGGCTCAACCGCGCCTGCACCGCATCGACGATGCGGTCGCAGATGTCCATGGTGTAACCGATGGGCCGCTGCGCGTCGTCCAGGTAGGAAAACGGGAACTGTGAGTCGCGGTAGCCCAGCGTGATGATGCCCGACTCACGAATCTTGCTGAGGGTGGTCGACTCCTGCGCCGCGGCGGTGGTCGCCACGGCGGCACACAGGAGGGCAAGGATCAGTCTGGAAGCGATCGGCACGGTGCTCGAAGATAGCATGAGTGATTCCACCCGCGCGGCCTGCGCACGCACCGGACGAACGTCAAGAAGCGGAGCGCAGGTTCCGTCCGCGCTCCGAACCCTCATCTGTCTCCCATGTCCTCGAGGCCGGGCTTGCTGCCCGGGCCGGACCGCTGGCTCAGAAGCGGTAGCGGAAGCCGACTTGCGCCGCGCTCGCCGACTTGCCAGCAGACACCGCCGGGCCCGCGCCGGTGGCTGTATCGTCCGAATAGGCGGTGGCCGAACCGTTCTTGATGTCGGTCAGCACGCCGTAGACATCGACACCCTTGGCCACCGAGTGGATGTATCCGACGCTGAACTGGCTCGCCTTCGAGCCCGCCACGTGCTCGGTCTTGCCCATACCGGCTCCCAGCCACAAGGTGTCGGCGCCGAATGGCACATTCACGCCGGCGAAGAACTCGCGCCGGTTGTCCGCGGTGTTGGCGGTGCCCTTGGCGTTGTTCACGAGTTGCACGCCGCCCATCACTTTAAGCGTACCGAGGTCGTAGGTGCCGCCGAGCGTGATCGCCGCGGCGTTCACCCCGGTGTCGTCCGACTTCTTCAGCCCGGTCAAGGTGAGGTTGACGCCGGAGCCGCCGCTGCCGTAGTGCACGTCGACGGAGGCCAGGGACGAGTTCGTCTGCGAACCGGTGCTCGACTCCCCGAGCGCCACCATCGCCGTCACCGCGAAGCCCCCGCTGGTGGGCGCCGACCAGACGACGGAATTGTTGGCCCGGCTCGCGAACATGCTCACGATGCCGCTGGACACCGCGCTGCCCGCGCCAGTGTCGAACGGGTCGTTCGCGTCGAGGGCGAGGAACTGGGGCGTGTACTGGCGCCCCGCCGTCAGCGTGCCGAAGTTGCCGGAAAGACCCGCATAGGCCTGGCGGCCGAACAGGATCCCGCCTTGAGTGGATGTGCCGTGATCGAGCGCGAAGCCGGCTTCGAGCTTGGCGACGGCCTTCAGCCCGTCACCCAGATCCTTGCTCGCATCGAAGCCCAGGCGCGAGCCCGAGACGCCGCCGGAGTTCAGCGAGACCTCGTGGCGGTCTCCCTTGCCGACTTCGGCGTAGATGTCGGCGACGCCATACAGCGTGATGCCTTCGGCGTGAACGGTGCCCGCAAAGGCGGCGCCGAGCGCGACGCACAGGCCAAGGGCTCGAACGGGGGCGCGATGATGGTTCGTGTTCATGTGGAGTCGTGTTCTCAGTGGAGTTGCGTTCGCCATCGGCACGTTGCACGGTGGAGACGGCCATACACGTTGGCCACCGCCCCTCTTGCACCGCGATTGCCAGCGGCCTGGAGCGTGCCGATCGGTCTCTCACGACACCCTCAGGCAGGGTGACCCTCGGATTTGCGGCACAGGCAAAGTCTCGTTGCTTGTTCCCTGCGCGACTCACGGATTGCGAGGCAAGAGAACGCGCGGATCGCTCGGATGTCAGGCGTCAAATCCGAACGCCTGTCAGGCGCTTGTGGGGCAAGCGGCATCACCGACGGGGCGACCGGGCTTGGCGCGCCGTTCCGGTTTCGCCGCGTCGAGCCTCTTCGCGGCCTGGGCGACCGTGCCGGTTCGGGAGCACGCTACAGTCAGCCCGTGAGCTCTCCAACCGCTTCTGCTGCCCTTTCTCTCTCGCAGGTCCGACGCGTCTATCCCGGCAGCCGCCTGGCGCTCGCCGATGTCAGCCTGCGCATCGCCACTGGCGAGTTCGTCAGCCTGCTGGGGCCTTCCGGCTGCGGCAAGAGCACGGTGCTGCGCCTGCTCGGTGGCCTCGACATGCCGACCTCGGGCACGATCTCGCGCGGCCTGGCCGACGACGCCGTCCCCGGCTACGTGTTCCAGGACGCGGCCCTGATGCCCTGGGCCAGCGTGCGCCGCAACGTCGAACTGCCGCTGATGCTGCGCGGCCAGGATGGCGCCGCGATCCGCGCCCGCGTCGACGACGCGCTGCGCGCGGTGGGCCTGGCCGATTCGGCCGCGGCGATGCCGCGCGAGCTCTCGGGCGGCATGAAGATGCGAGCCTCGCTGGCGCGCGCGCTGGTCACCGCGCCGCGGCTGTGGCTGCTCGACGAGCCCTTCGGCGCGCTCGACGAGATCACGCGCTTCGCGCTGAACCAGACGCTGCTGTCGCTGTGCCAGCCCGCGGACGGCGGCGCGCCCGCCACGACGGTATTCGTCACCCACAGCGTCTACGAGGCCGTCTTCCTCAGCCAGCGCGTAGTCGTGATGGCGCGGCCGGGCCGCGTCGTCGACGAGGTGCGCGTGCCCGCGCCCTACCCCCGCGACGCCGCCTTCCGCACCACGCCGCAGTTCGCGTCGCTGTGCGCCCAGGTGTCGCAGGCGCTGCAACGCGCCAGCGTCGCGGGGGCGCCCGCATGAGGCCGGCGCGCGGGTTGGCGCGCCTGGGGGTGCCCACGCTGTCGGTGGCGGTGTTCCTGGCAGCCTGGGAAGGCGGCGTGCGTGCCCTGCACATCCCGGCCTACCTGCTGCCGGCGCCCACGCTGGTCGCCGCCACGCTGGCCGCCAACTTCGCCTCGCTGGCGGCCAGCTGGTGGTTCACCGTGCGCATCACGCTGATCGCACTGGCGCTGGCCACCGGCGGCGGCGTGCTGATCGCCGCGCTGTTCGCGCTTTCGCGCAACGCCGAGCGCGCGCTGGCCCCGTTCGCCGTGGTGCTGCAGGTCACGCCCATCGTGTCCATCGCACCGCTGATCATGATCCTGACCGACAGCCCGCTGGCCACCGTGATCGTGTGCGCGTGGCTGGTCGCGTTCTTCCCCATCCTCGCCAACACGCTCACCGGGCTGCGCAGCGTGGACGCCAACCTGCGCGACCTGTTCACGCTGCAGCGCGCCAGCCGCTGGCAGACCCTGCGCCACCTGCTGGTGCCCAGCGCGCTGCCGTCGTTCCTGACCGGCCTGCGCATCGCCGGCGGCCTGGCCCTGATCGGCGAGGTGGGCGGCGAGTTCGCCGCCGGCGCCGCGGGCCGCGACACCGGCCTGGCCTCGCGCATCCTCGAGTCGGCGTTCCGCACCGAGATCCCGAAGATGTTCGCCGCGCTGACGCTGGTGGCGCTGACCGGCGTGGCGCTGTACCTGGGCACCGGCGCACTCAGCCGCGCCTTGCTGGGACGCTGGCACGAGAGCGAACGCTCGGCCTGACGCGCCGAGCGCGGCGCGGCGTCCGCGGCGACGCTGCGCCGGCGGGGGGGCGCGTCAGCCCACCAGCTTGCGCCAGAACGAGGGCGCCGGCTTGGCCTTCGGATCGTAGAACTCGGCCGGGATGCCGGCCATGGCCGGGCCGGGCAGCGTGGCGCCGGTGAGCGACTGGCCGTCGCTGAGCGCCTTGTTCACGGCGGCGACCATCGAGCTGCGCTTGGCGATGGCCGAAAAGACCCCGCGCGGACCGTCGCGGTACATCTCGGTGGCCACGCGCACCGCGTCGGCGAACAGCGGCTCGCGGTCGAAGGCGAACGCCTTCCATTCGCCGTCCCGGGTCTTCGCCGTGAAGGTGGTGGGCAGCGTCATGTCGGCGACGTGCGGCAGCAGCACGTAGCCGAACGCCTCCGGCGTCCAGTCGATCAGGCGGCGCGCGGTCAGCTTGTCGTCGGCGAAGCGGGCGACCGCGATCTCGATCTCCATCTCGCGGCGTTCGCCTTCCCCGAGCAGGGAAATGGTGCGTTGCAGGGATTCGGGTGATACGGTGAACATGGCAGGGTCGGCAGGAGGTGTTCAGTGCATTGTCGTGGCTCGGCGCGCGTGGGCCAACGCCCGTCCGCGCGATTCGGGCGCCGACACCAGCTCGCGCAGGCGTTCGCCGGTGAGCGCGCCCAGCTTGCCCGCCAGCGCCAGCGTGGGCGGCGCCGCGAGCATGCGCGCAAAGGTCTCGCGCACCTGGTCGGCCGACACGCCCTCGACGCGCGCCCGCAGTTCCTCGGGCGAGCGCACGCGGCCGTGCACGAACAGGTCCAGCGCGGCGTCCTCGACGCGGCGGACCGGGCGCTCCTGGGCGCGCAGGCGGCGCACCGCGATCTGGTTGCGGGCGCGCTCGAGGTCGAGCGCGTCGACGGAGGCGGCGTGCCCGTGCAGCAGGCGCTGCGTCTCGCGCAGCAGCTCGTCGACCTTGTCGGGCGTGGTGGACGCCTCGATGACGAACTGGCCGCAGGCCTCCAGGATGTCGGCCGAACAGGCGGCGTAGTAGACGAGGCCGCGGCGTTCGCGGATCTCGTTCATCAGCGGCGAGCTCATGCCCTCGCCGAACAGCGCGGCGGCCACGCTGGCGGCCGGTTCGTCGTCCTTGAGCGAGGCGATGGGGTAGCCGAGCACGACATGGCTCTGGCTGCAGCCGGCCAGGCGCGCGGCCTTGATGCCGCCCAGCCAGGCCGGCGCGTCCATCTCGTGCAGCGTGCCGGCCGGCATGTCGCCGAAGGCGGCCTCGGCCTCGCGCACGATCGCCTCGTGGTCCACGTTGCCGGCCACGCCCACCACCACGTTGGCGCCGCTGTACTGGCGCTCGACGTAGGCCAGCAGCTCGTCGCGCGTGAAGCGCTCGATGTTGCGGCGCGTGCCGATCACGGCCTGCGCCATCGGGTGCGCGCCGTAGCACAGCTTGTCGAACTGGCGGAACGCGGCCGACATCGGGTCTTCCTCGTCCTCCAGGTACTCCTGCAGGATCACCTGGCGCTCGCGCTCGAGCTCGGCGGCCGGGAAGGTGGGCCGGCGCACGATGTCGCCCAGCATGCGCACGAATTCGACGGCGTCGCGGGCCATGCCGCTCAGGTGGTAGGCCGTGTGGTCCTTGTCGGTGTGCGCGTTGACCTCGGCGCCCAGGCGCTCGGCGTCGATGTTGATGCGCGCCGCGTCGCGGGTGGCGGTGCCCTTGAACGCCATGTGCTCGACGACGTGGCTGATGCCCGACAGGCGCGCGCTCTCGTGCCCCGAGCCGGTGCGCACGAACACGCTGGCGCTGGCGCTGGCCAGCCAGGGCATGCGGATGGTGACGACGCGCACGCCGTTGGGCAGGGTCGTGATGTCGGTGTCGGGGCTGGCGGCGATCGCGGAACGGGTCATCCCCGCATTGTCGGCCACCCGGGCCGCTCGGGGCGCGCGCGAGGTCTTCCGGCCGGCGGGCCGCCCTCGTATGATGGCCCGCCATCCCGCCGCCAGAAGGAATCGACATGCACGGCAAGTTCGCCCTCTTCGCCACGCTGCTGGCCGCCAGCGTGGCCGCGCACGCCCTCGACAAGGTCGTGTTCGCCACCAACTGGAAGGCCCAGGCCGCGCACGGCGGCTTCTACCAGGCGGTGGCCGACGGCACCTACAAGCGCTATGGGCTGGAGGTCGAGATCCGCCAGGGCGGCCCGCAGGTGAACAACCGTCCGCTGCTGCCGGCCGGCCGCATCGACTTCCTGATGACGGGCAACCTGCTGCACAGCTTCGACAACGTCAAGAACGGCGTGCCGGTGATCGCCGTCGCCTCGATGTTCCAGAAGGATCCGCAGGCGCTGATCGCGCACCCGGACGGCGGCTACGCGAAGTTCGAGGACCTGGCCCGGGCGCCGGTGGCCTTCATCGCCAAGGACGCGCAGTTCTCCTGGTGGCAATGGCTCAAGGCCGACTACGCGTTCCGGGACGAGGCGCTGCGCCCGTACAACTACAACGTCGGCCCGTTCCTGGCCGACAAGCGCAGCCTGCAGCAGGGCTACGCGGTCGAGGAGCCGATCACCATCGCCAAGGAAGGCGGCTTCAAGCCCGCGGTGTTCCTGCTGGCCGACCACGGCTACAGCACCTACAGCACCACCATCGAGGCGCGAACCGACACCGTCAAGAACCGGCCCGACCTCGTCAAGCGCTTCGTCGAGGCCTCCATCGTCGGCTGGAACAACTACCTGTACGGCGACCGCAAGGCGGCCGACGCGCTGATCCGCCAGGACAACCCCGAGATGACCGACGACCTCATCGCCCAGAGCCTGGCGCTGATGAAGCAGATGGGCATCGTCGACTCCGGCGACGCGCAGACGCTGGGCATCGGCGCGATGAAGCCCGAGCGCATCAAGGACTTCTACGACAAGATGGTGCGCGCCGGACTCTACAAGGCCGGCGACGTCGACCTGGCCAAGGTGGCGACGACGCAGTTCGTCAACCAGGGCGTGGGCGTGGCGCTGCGCAAGCAGCTCACGGGCAAGTAGGCCCCCGCCCTACCGCGCCATCGAGGCCCGCTGGCCCATCGCCAGCCGCCAGCGCTGCAGATGGGCGTGCTGGTCGCCGGGCCTGAGCCGCACCGCGCGGGCGAAGTCGACGGCCACCACCGCCGTGATGTCGGCGATGCTGAAGCGGTCGGTGGCGATGAAGTCGCGCCCCGCCAGGCGCTGGTCCAGCATGTCGAAGAACTGCTGCACGCGCGCCCGGCCGCGCTCGGCCAGCGCGGGGATCTGCGCGTAGTCCACCGGACCGGGCAGCGCCCGGTCGACCATCGCCGGCGAGCCGTTGCGCAGCGCCTCGGCGATCGCCTGCAGGCCCTCGAACTCGACCCGCCAGTTCCAGCTCGCGACCTCGGCCTTTTCCAGCGGCGTGGCGCCCAGCAGCGGCGGCTCGGGAAAGAGGGCCTCCAGCCAGGCGGCGATCGCGGCGTTGTCGGTCAGCAGCGCGCCGTCGTCCGTGCGCAGCGCCGGCACGGTGCACTGCGGGTTGATCCGCCGGTAGGCCTCACCCAGCTGTTCGCCCGTCTTCAGGTCGACCTGCACCGTGGCGTGGGCCACGCCCTTCTCGGCGAGCAGGATGCGGGCGCGGCGCGGGCTGGGGGCGGTGGCGCAGTCGTAGAGCGTGATCATGTCGCGGCTCCAAGCTTGTCCTGGGTGCGGGTGTCGAAATCGCCGGCGTCGTGGCGCTCGTGCAGCTGGCTGGCCGGGTCGCCGAAGGTGCGGTTGACCATGCGCCCGCGCCGCACCGCCGGGCGCTGCGCGATCGCGTCGGTCCAGCGCAGCACGTTCGTGTAGTCGCGCACCTGCAGGAATTCGCCCGCGTCGTAGAGCAGGCCCTTGACGAGGTTGCCGTACCAGGGCCAGATCGCCATGTCGGCGATCGTGTAGTCGTCGCCCGCCAGCCAGGCGCGATCGGCCAGGTGCCGGTCGAGCACGTCGAGCTGGCGCTTGACCTCCATCGCGTAGCGGTCGATGGCGTACTCGATCTTGGCGGGCGCGTAGGCGTAGAAGTGGCCGAAGCCGCCGCCGAGGAACGGCGCGCTGCCCATCTGCCAGAACAGCCACGACAGGCACTCGGCGCGCGCGCTGCCGCCCACCGGCAGGAAGGCGCCGAACTTCTCGGCCAGGTGCAGCAGGATCGCGCCGGACTCGAACACGCGCACCGGCTCGGGCCCGCTGCGATCGAGCAGCGCCGGGATCTTGGAGTTCGGGTTGACGGCGACGAAGCCGCTGCCGAACTGCTCGCCCTCGTTGATGCGGATCAGCCAGGCGTCGTACTCGGCGCCGGCGTGCCCGGCGGCCAGCAGTTCCTCCAGCATCACCGTCACCTTGACGCCGTTGGGCGTGGCCAGCGAGTAGAGCTGCAGCGGGTGGCGTCCCACCGGCAATTCCTTCTCGTGGGTCGGCCCGGCGACCGGCCGGTTGATGTTGGCGAAGCGGCCGCCGTTGTCCTTGTTCCAGGTCCAGACGGCGGGCGGCGTGTAGGGGGATGGATCGTCCATGCGGGGCACTCTGCGGGCGGGGGCGGGCATCCACCTTAACCGAGTCGCGGCAGGCCCGCTCCCCGTGCGGATTCAGTCGCGCCGGCGCGCATGCCCGATCACCACCAGCGCCACGCCCGCCAGGATCACCGCCATCCCCGACAGCTGCGGCACCGTGATGCGCTCGGCCGCGAACAGCGCGCCCAGGCCGACTGCCACGACGGGATTGACGTAGGCGTAGCTCGTTGCCAACGCCGGCCGCGAGTGGTTGATCACGTAGACGAACGCGGTATAGGCCAGGATCGAGCCGAACACGATCAGGTACAGCAGCGCGCAGATCGCCTGCGGCGGCACCGGGACGACCAGGCGCTCGCCGCGCAACAGGGACATGGCCAGCAGGAACACCCCGCCTCCCAGCATCTGCACGCCCGCCGACAGGGCCCCCTTGGGCATGTCCAGCCGGGGCTGCAGCACCGTGGCCAGCGACCAGCTCGCGGTGGCGACAACCAGCAGCACGATGCCGGCCGGGCTCGCCGCCGCCCGCGCGTCGAAGTTCAGCACGAACATGCCCGCCAGCCCCAGCAGGACGCCCAGCCATTCGGACAACCGCGGCCGGGCCCCGAATCCCAGGCCGAACAGGATCGCGAAGACGGGTGCTCCGCCGACGAACAGCGCCGCGATGCCCGAAGGCACCACCTGCTCGGCCAGGCACACGCAACCGTTG
This sequence comes from uncultured Vitreoscilla sp., assembly GCA_964418745.1. Classification (GTDB taxonomy): domain Bacteria; phylum Pseudomonadota; class Gammaproteobacteria; order Burkholderiales; family Burkholderiaceae_C; genus Scleromatobacter. Next base: position 15,532 of record CAYQMX010000032.1, on the reverse strand, counting down.
CCCAGGCCCATCATCATGATGCCCATGAGCACCCCGTTGCGCAGCTGGCGCGCGGTCGGCCAGGCGGTGCCGCGCCAGGCCAGCCAGCCCAGCACCAGCGGGCCGGCGGCCAGGTTGCGCAGCGCCGCCATCAGCAGCGGCGGCAGCCCTTCGAGCGCGATGCGGATCGCCAGGTAGGTCGATCCCCAGACGATGTAGACCACCACCAGGCAGGCGACGAGGACGGAGGCGCGCGACTTCAGCATGGGCCGCCATTGGAGCAGCCCGGCCGCCCCGGCGCGCGCGCAGGGGCATTGCCTGCGCGCGCACCCGGCCACTCAGGCGAGGTCGAACCGGTCCAGGTTCATCACCTTGGTCCATGCGGCGACGAAGTCCTGCACGAACTTGCCCTGCCCGTCGCGGGCGCCGTAGACCTCGGCGATGGCACGCAGCTGCGAGTTCGAGCCGAACACGAGGTCGGCGACGGTGCCGGTCCACTTCAGGTCGCCGGTCTGCCGGTCGCGCCCTTCGAGGACACCTTCGGTGGCCGACCTGGCCCAGCGGGTGCGCATGTCCAGCAGGTTGACGAAGAAGTCGTTCGACAGCGTGCCGGGCCGGTGCGTGAACACGCCGTGGGCCGCGTGGCCGACGTTGGCGTCGAGCACGCGCAGGCCGCCGACCAGCACCGTCATCTCGGGGGCGGTCAACGTCAGCAGCTGCGCCTTGTCGACCAGCAGCTCGGCGACGTGGCCTTCGAGACCGGGGCGTGCGTAGTTGCGGAAGCCGTCGGCCGCCGGCTCCAGCGGCGCGAACGAGGCGACGTCGGTCTGCGCCGCCGTGGCATCGGTGCGGCCGGGCGCGAACGGCACCGTGACGGGATGGCCCGCCTTGCGCGCGGCGTCCTCGACGGCGGCATCGCCGGCGAGCACGATCAGGTCGGCCTGCGAGATCCTCTTGCCGCCGGCCTGTGCCGCGTCGAAGGCCGCGCGGATGCTGTCCAGCACCTGCAGCACGCGGGCGAGCTGGGCCGGCTGGTTCGCCTCCCAGTCCTTTTGCGGCGCCAGCCGGATGCGTGCGCCGTTGGCGCCGCCGCGCTTGTCGCCGCCGCGGAACGTGGACGCCGAGGCCCAGGCCGTGGCCACCAGCTCCGCCGTCGTCAGGCCCGCGGCCAGCACCTGGGCCTTCAGCGCCGCCACGTCCCGGTCGTCGACCAGCGGGTGGTCGACCGCGGGCACCGGGTCCTGCCAGATCAGCGCTTCCGCGGGCACGAGCTTGCCGAGGTAGCGCGCGCGCGGGCCCATGTCGCGGTGCGTCAGCTTGAACCAGGCGCGCGCGAAGGCGTCGGCGAAAGCCTGCGGGTCGGCCATGAAGCGGCGCGAGATCTTCTCGTAGGCCGGGTCGAGCCGCAGCGCCATGTCGGCCGTGGTCATCATCGGCGCGTGGCGGACCGTCGGATCGTGGGTGTCGGGCACGATACCCGCCCCTGTATTGCCGACGGGCTTCCACTGGTGCGCGCCGGCCGGGCTCGTCGTGAGCTCCCATTCGTAGCCGAACAGCGTCTCGAAGTAGCTCATGTCCCATGTGACGGGCGTGGGCGTCCAGGCGCCCTCGATGCCGCTGGTGATCGTGTGGAAGCCGCGGCCGCTGCCGAAGCTGTTGGCCCAGCCCAGGCCCTGCTCCTCCAGGCTGGCGCCCTCGGGCTCGGCGCCGACGTGGCTGGCCGGGCCGGCGCCGTGCGCCTTGCCGAAGGTGTGGCCGCCCGCAACCAGCGCCACGGTCTCCTCGTCGTCCATGGCCATGCGGGCGAAGGTCTCGCGCACGTCGCGTGCCGATCCGAGCGGATCGGGCTGGCCGTTCGGGCCTTCCGGGTTCACGTAGATCAGGCCCATCTGCACGGCGGCGAGCGGGTTGGCGAGCTGGCGGTCCCCGCTGTAGCGCGCGTCGCCCAGCCACTTGTCCTCGGGGCCCCAGAAGATTTCCTGGTGCGGCTCCCAGATGTCCGGCCGCCCGCCGGCGAAGCCGAAGGTGGCGAAGCCCATGGACTCCAGGGCGACGTTGCCGGTCAGCACGATCAGGTCGGCCCACGACAGGTTGCGGCCGTACTTCTGCTTGATCGGCCACAGCAGCCGCCGCGCCTTGTCGAGGTTGCCGTTGTCGGGCCAGCTGTTGAGCGGCGCGAAGCGCTGCGCGCCGGTGCCGGCGCCGCCGCGGCCGTCGGCGATGCGGTAGGTGCCCGCGGCGTGCCAGGCCATGCGGATGAACAGCGGACCGTAGTGGCCGTAGTCGGCTGGCCACCAGTCCTGCGAGTCCGTCATCAGCGCGCGCAGGTCGGCGACGACGGCGTCGAGGTCGAGTTCGGCGAAGGCCTGGGCGTAGTCGAACGACTCGCCCATCGGGTCGGACTTGGCGGATTGCTGGTGCAGAACGTCGAGGTTCAACCGGTTGGGCCACCAGTCGGCGTTCCTGCCGAGGCCGGCGGGCGGACGGGTGGCGCCCGCGAACGGGCACCTGGTTTCTTCGGACATCGTGATCTCCTGGAGGGTTGGCGTCCGCGTGCCGGGGCGGCCGGGGGTCCGGTGCCGAAGCCGCGATGCGCGTCGTGCAAGCAAGCCCGTGTCGGGACAACGGGGACAGGGCTTGACTGTGGCCTCTTCGAGGTCATTGCGCCAATTCATCCTGGTTAAGTCATCGATAGTTAAAAACTTTGCTGTCCCATCCGGCCATTGCCTTGACCCGGGGAGACATTCGCGCGCCCACGGTCGAGCTGGCCGCCGGCGGCGCAGCGTCCTTGCATAGACTGCGGCGGCGTCGTCGCCATCGGAGTCCCCCCGTGACCGCTTTCCGTCGCCTGCCCGCCCTGCTCGCCGCCCTCGCGATCGCCATCGGCGCGACCGCCGGGCCCGCGGCCGTCCGGGCCGCCGAGGCCTTGCCGGGCCTGAAGCCCGCCGCGGCCGCGAGCCGGCTGGACGAGATCCTGGCGCGCGGCGTGCTGCGCGTGGGCAGCACTGGCGACTACAAGCCGTTCAGCTACCGGGTCGCCAACGGGGCCGCCTTCATCGGGCTGGACATCGCGCTGGCCGCCGATCTGGCGAAGACCCTGGGCGTGAAGCTGGAAGTCGTGCCCACCACCTGGGGCACGCTGATGGGCGACCTCGGCGACGATCGCTTCGACCTGGCCATGGGCGGCATCTCCGTGTCGCTGGAGCGCCAGAAGAAGGCCTGGTTCTCGATTCCCTACCTGCGCGACGGCAAGACCCCGATCGCCCGCTGCGACGACGCCCGCAAGTACCAGACGCTGGCCGACATCGACCGCCCCGACGTGCGCCTGATCGTCAACCCCGGCGGCACCAACGAACGCTTCGCGCGCGCCCAGGCCCCGCACGCCAAGCTGACCGTGTTCGCCGACAACGTGACGATCTTCGACCGCATCGTCGCCGGCGAGGCCGACGTGATGATCACCGACGTCATCGAGGCGCGCCTGCAGCAGCGCCTGCGCCCCCGGCTGTGCGCGATCCATCCGGACGCGCCGTTCGATTTCTCCGAGAAGGCGGTGCTGCTGCCGCGCGACGTCGCGCTCAAGGCCTACGTCGACCAGTGGCTGCACCAGGCCCTCGAGAGCGGCGCCTTCGCCCGCGCCAACGAGCAGTGGCTGGCCTATCCGTGGGGCATCGAATCGCTGCGGGCGCTGATCGACGCGCGACTGATGCTCGCGCCCGACGTGGCCCAGTACAAGTGGAACCATCACCTGCCGATCGAGGACCTGCCGCGCGAGGCGCAGGTCATCGCGGCGCTGGGCCACCAGGCGGCCGAGCTGGGCGTGTCCACGGCCTGGGCGGAAGCCTTCTTCCGGGCCCAGATCGAGGCGTCGAAGACCGCGCAGAACGAGTTGTTCCAGGGCTGGGACGTGTTCCGCCGCGGCCAGTTCCCCGAGGCGCCCGACCTCGCCACGGTCACGCGCCCGAAGCTGGACCGGCTCACGGACCAGTTGCTGCACGCGCTGGCCGAGAACTGGCCGGTGCTGGGCGACCCGTCGCGGCGCGCGGACGTGCTGCGCGCCATGCATCCGATGCAGGCCGACGATCTCAGCGCCAAGGCGGTGGCCCAGGCCCTCGCGCCCCTAGGCAAGTGAGGCGGACATGAAAAAAGCAGCGCGAGCGCTGCTTTTCCGATTCGACGGCGCCGCGGCGCCGGGCCGTTCGCCTTATTGGCGCGAGCGGCGCTTGGCCACGATGCCCATCAGGCCGATGCCGGCAAGCAGCAGGGCCATGTTGGCAGGCTCGGGGATGGACGGCAGCGGCGTCGTTTCGGACGGCGCCTGGATCGTGACGTTGTAGCTGGTGCCCAGGGGAGCGCCGATGCTGCCGAGGATCTCGAAGAAGTAGCTGCCGGCGCCCAGGTTGGTGTAGGTCTTGTTCTGGGCAGCCTGGCCCGCGAAGGAGAACGCTCCACCCACCATGTTGGCCGCCGTGCCCGATTCGCCCGTCGACGTGCCGGTGTAGAGCGCGAAATCGGCCGTCGAGGCGCCGACCGTCGGACCACTGTACGTGTTGCCGTTCACCTCGAAGTCGGACGTGGCGGCGAGCTGGAAGTTGTACACGTAGTCGAACGTCGGCGTGGTGTTGGCCGGGCCGTCCTGCTCGAAGACCGCATACAGCTGCGGGCCGAGCGACGGATTGTTGGGCAGTGCAACGTCGGTCGCGGCATCGTAGAGCGTGCCGACCGTCGCCGCCGAAGCGGCGCCGCCGACCAGGGCGAGTGCGACCGCGACGAGAGTGGTGTTCAGTTTCATGGAAATCTTCTCCTAGCGTGTTGGGGGATAAGGACTTGGGTGGGTCTCAATTGCGTGTAACCCTTTGCAACCCCCATTCCCGCTATTGCTCGACAATGACCTATCGTTTACCCTTACCCGGTTTTGGGGGCGCTTTGTGGGCTGAATCGCTGCAATTCGGTGAGTTCCTGCTCATCCATGGCCCAAATTTTCGCTGGAGTTCCCGGTTAGTCGCGTCGGCGATCGTGACTATTTCTTTCACGCCCGCAAGGGCGGTGGCTGCTGCAGCTCCACCGCAATAACTGCGGCGCCAGCTGCGAGTATCGATATTGGGGTATGTGCAATTTATCCATTTGCCCCGGAAGAGCGAATTTGGAATTCCGGCAAACGCCGATCGAAGTCCGATGCGATCTCGCCACACTGGGCAGCAGCGTCCAGCTTGGTGCGCGGCACCGCGTGCGGGATGACTCGATGCAATCCGCTTGATCGTGAAATATCGTGCCTGCCGCAGATATTGATCGCACACCGGACGGCACGGTTCGGCCGCCCCAATTCGGGGCCTGTTTCAGATTTCCTGGGTCGCCCTCCCAGTAATATTTTTGGCCGGCGCTGCCCCGAAATATGACCGGAATTCACTCAACCATGACGTGACATTGGCCAACGTGCGCTTACTTTATTGAAGAGCTGCACCTTGTTGCACATCCGGCAATGGTCGAGTAGATACTGCGGTAATCTCCGCCTGCCGTTGCAAGACGACACCCAATCTGTCGCGTTCGATACTCATCGGTTCGAACGTGGCGCACTCGCTGTTTCGAAACTGGCCGGCGGTCGAAAACCCGTCAGGCCATTTTTGGACAGCGCCTGGCAGCTGGTCCCCCAGGTTCCGCGCTGCTTGTCCACACCCGGTGTGTCTGGCGTGTCGGCGTGCTGTTCCATGATGCCTCGCGGCGCCTGGATCGCCGCGCCATCCGCCGACCGCCGACGAACCCAGCTCATCGAAGGATCGGTCTTGAATCAGTCTCCCCTCGCTCGCAAGGCACCCGCCGCCCTGGCCCTGTCCGCCATCGTCCTGGCCACCCTGGCAGCCTGTGGAGGCGGCTCTTCCCCTGTTGACGCCACCGTCCAGTCGGCCGCAGCCAGCGCCACGGAGTTCGCGGCAAGTTCGCCGCCCGCGGACACCACCGCGCTGGACAGCAGCGTCGTCGCCGCGATGGCCGCCACCGAGGTGCTGCCCGCCTATCACATGGCGCCGGTCCTCCTCGACGAACCCGGCGAGGCCGATGTCGGCGGCACCAGCAACTCGGCACGCGTCGCGCCCAAGACGTTCGAGGTCGACGCCGCCCTGGCCGACCTGCCGACCGGGCGACTCACCCGCCAGGACGTGAGCCGGCGCATCGGCGAGCTGGCGAAGGCACGCACCGCGTCGGTCGCCGGCGACGCCACGGCTCCGCTGACGACCACGCTCTCCGGTGCGGTCTTCACGCCCGCCCAGATCCGCGCCGCCTACGGCCTGGCCACGTTGCCGGCATCCGGCGCCGCGCTGACCGCGACCCAGGCGGCCGCCCTGGGCGCCGGGCAGACGATCTACCTGGTCGACGCCTTCCACGATGCCACCGCGCTGTCCGACCTGAACGCCTTCTCGGCCAAGTTCGGCCTGCCGACCTGTGCCGGCGTGGCGATCGCGACGACGACCGCCAAGCTGGCGGCGCCGCCGTCGAACTGCACCTTCTCGCAGGTCCATGCGACCACGAGCGGCACGATGACGTCGACCGTGCCGGCATACAACGCCACCTGGGCGCCCGAAAGCAAGCTCGACGTGCAATGGGCGCACGCGATCGCGCCGCTCGCGCGCATCGTGCTGATCGAGATGGCCAACGCGACATCCACCAGCATCCTCGGCGCGAACCTGCTCGCCACCAAGCTCGGCCCCGGCGTCGTGTCGATGAGCTTCGGCTCGGCCGAGGCCGCCTGGGCTCCGACGGTCGACTCCTATTTCGCCGGCGCCGGAATGACCTTCGTCGCCGCTGCGGGGGACTCCGGCGCGCAGGTCATCTGGCCCGCGGTCTCGTCCAATGTGCTGGCCGTCGGCGGCACCGGGATGAACTGGACGGGTGCGACCCGCGCCGAAGTGGCCTGGGCGCATACCGGCGGGGGCATGAGCGCCTACGAACCGTTGCCGGCGTACCAGAGCGGCATCACCCCGGCCGGCGGCTACGCGCTGTCGCGGCGTGCCGTTCCCGACGTCGCCTTCAACGCCAACCCGTTGACGGGCGAGTACGTCGCGCTGACCCTGCCGGGCGCGGCCACGGTGTGGAACGCCTACGGCGGCACCAGCATCGCTGCGCCCCAATGGGCCGGCGTCGTCGCCGTCGCCAACGCGATCCGCATCGCCAATTCGAAGTCGATGCTGGGCGACCTCCACACGCTGCTCTACAAGACGGTCGCGGCCGTGCCCGGCATCTACGCCGCGGCGTTGGGCGACGTGACCCAGGGCACCAACGGCACCTGTGCCACCTGCCGCGCCGGCACCGGTTTCGACCAGGCCACCGGCTGGGGCACCCCCAACGCGACGGCGCTCTCCGCGGCGCTGGCGGGCGTATCGACCGGCCCGACGGCCACGACCGCGGCACCCACGGTGCCGGGCGGCTCGTACACCGTCAGGGCGGGCACGTCGCTCTATCTCCCGCTGGGCGTCACGGCGCCCACGGGCGCCACCCTCCGCTACGCCTTGTCCGGCGCGCCGAGCGGACTCACGGTCGACGCCGCGGGCGCACTGAAGTGGGCAGCACCGCTGGCCGGGACCTACTCGATCACGGCCACGGCCACCACGAGCGCCGGCAAGTCGGCGAGCGCGCTGTACGCCCTGAAGGTGACGCCCGGCACGGCGCCGGCGTTCACGAGCAGCGGCAGGTTCAGCGGCACGGCCGGCACGGCGTTCGCGGGGACGCTCAGCGCGTCCAATCCGAACACCGCGACGCTGTCCTACAGCATCTCCGGCGCGCCCGCCGGCCTGGCGGTCAGCAGCGCCGGCGCACTGAGCTGGGCCGCGCCGACGGCGGGAACCTTCGCGTTCACGGCGAAGGTCACGGACGGCTACGGCTATTCCTCGACCCAGGCGCAAACGCTGACGGTGGCCGCTGCCACGACAGGCAATCACGCGCCCACGCTCGCATCGGCGACCTTGTCCGGAACGGCCGGCGCCACCTTCTCCACCATGCTCACCGGCCATGACGCCGACGGCGGCTCCCTGACCTACACCTTCACCGGCGCGCCGGCCGGCATGAACCTGTCCGCTTCCGGCTTCCTGTACTGGGTCGCGCCGGTCAAGGGCAGCTACACCATGACGGTCACCGTGCACGACAACAAGGGTGCCACCGGCAGCGCCGCGGTCAAGGTGGTCATCGCCTGAGCGTCCGCGCGGCCGCGCCTGCCGACGCCCGCCTCGCGCGGGCGCGTCGACCCGGCCGGTTCAGCCCGGCTGCAGCAGCGCGCGGTGGGCGACCAGCGCCGCGCTGACGATCTCGCTGAGGCCGGCACCGGCCTCGGTGCCCACCGCGGCGAGGATCTGCGCCCGCATCGCGGGCACCCAGAACTTCTTGAGGTGGTCGGCGATGCCGGCCAGCGCCTCGTCGCGATCGGGCTGCGCCGCGAAGAACTGGCCGATGCGGTTGGCCATGACGATCAGGTTGTGCAGTTCCATGTCAGTGTGCGGTGGCGAGGTCGAACCGGTCGGCGTGGGCGTAGAGCACCAGGTCGTCGCGGCGTGCGAAGCCCGCGAGCGCCAGTCCCGTGCGACGGGCGGTGGCGACCGCGCGCGCGGTCGGCGCCGAGACCGCCACCAGCGCGGTGATGCCGGCGGCGACGGCCTTGCGAACCATCTCGACGCTGGCGCGGCTGGTGATGCAGCAGAAGCCGTCGCGCGCGTCGATGCCGGCGCCCACCATCGCGCCGACGAGCTTGTCGAGCGCGTTGTGGCGGCCGACGTCCTCGCGCACGAGCCGCACCCGGCCGTCGATCGAACACCAGGCGGCGGCGTGCGTGGCACCGGTGCGCTGCTGCAGCGCCTGGTGCGCGGGAATCGCCCGCAACGCCGCGGCGATGGCCTGCGGCGCCAGCGGCGTCGTGCACGGCGCCAGCGCGGCCAGGGCGGGCTCCACCTGGTCCAGGCTCTCGGTACCGCACAGGCCGCAACCGGTGCGCCCGGCCATCGAGCGGCGCCGGCCCTTCAGGCGCGCGAAGCAGGCGCCGGAGACGTCCATCTCGACGCGCACGCCGGCCGGATCGGGCAGCACCTCCACGCCGTAGAGCTCGTCGGCGCGTTCGAGCAGGCCTTCGGTCAGGCCGAAGCCGAGCGCGAAGTCCGCCAGGTCCAGCGGCGTCGCCAGCATCACCGCGTGCGAGATGCCGTTGAAGACCAGCGCGACCGGCACCTCGTCGGCCAGCCAGTCCGTCGCGTCGGTGACGGCGCCGTCGCGGCGCACGCGCACGTCCACGCGCAACGCGCCGGCGTCTGCGACGTCGTCGGGCGCGTCGCCCGGCAGCGTCTCGGTGATCATTTGCCGCCGGCCGTCACGCCGGCGCCGAGTCGCGCGTCGGCGAGGAAGCGTTCCTGGTCCTCGTTGAAGTCCTTGTAGGCGCGCTGCCACGACGACGGCTGGGCCACGGGCATCACCTGCACCGCGGTCACCTTGTACTCGGGGCAGTTGGTGGCCCAGTCGGAGCTGTCGGTGGTGATGACGTTGGCGCCCGACTCGGGGAAGTGGAAGGTGGTGTAGACGACGCCCGGCTGCACGCGTTCGGTGATGGTCGCGCGCAGCACGGTCTCGCCCGAGCGGCTGGTGATGCCCACCCAGTCGCCGTCCTTGACGCCGCGATCGAGCGCGTCCTGCGGGTGGATCTCGAGCCGATCCTCGGCGTGCCACTGCGAGTTGGCCGTGCGCCGGGTCTGCGCGCCCACGTTGTACTGCGACAGGATGCGGCCGGTGGTCAGCAGCAGCGGGAACTTGCGCGTGACCTTCTCGTCGCTGGGCACGTACTGCGTGATCACGAAGCGGCCCTTCCCGCGCACGAAGTGGTCGACGTGCATGATGTCGGTCCCGGCCTCGGCGGTCGAGTCGTTGCACGGCCACTGCACGCTGCCCAGGCGGTCGATCTTCTCGTAGCTGACGCCCGCGAACGTGGGCGTCAGCGCCGCGATCTCCTGCATGACCTGCTCGGGATGGGTATAGGCCATCGGGTAGCCGAGCGCGTTGGACAGCTTGACGGTGGCCTCCCAGTCGCCCACGCCCGACAGCGGCGGCATCACCTTGCGCACGCGCGAGATGCGGCGCTCGGCGTTGGTGAAGGTGCCGTCCTTCTCGAGGAACGACGAGCCGGGCAGGAACACGTGCGCGTACTTGGCCGTCTCGTTGAGGAAGATGTCCTGCACGACGACGCATTCCATCGCCTGCAGCGCGCTCGAGACGTGCTGGGTGTCGGGGTCGGACTGCACGATGTCCTCGCCCTGGCAGTACAGGCCCTTGAACTGGCCGCCCAGCGCGGCGTCGAACATGTTGGGGATGCGCAGGCCGGGCTCGGGCTGGATCGTCACGCCCCAGGCCTTGCCGAACAGCTCGCGTACCTCGGCGCCGCCCACGTGGCGGTAGCCGGGCAGCTCGTGCGGGAACGAGCCCATGTCGCACGAGCCCTGCACGTTGTTCTGGCCGCGCAGCGGGTTCACGCCCACGCCCTCGCGGCCGACGTTGCCGGTGACCATGGCCAGGTTGGCAATGGCCATCACCGTGGTCGAGCCCTGCGCGTGTTCGGTCACGCCCAGGCCGTAGTAGATGGCGCCGTTCGGGCGCCGGCCGCCGGCGGCCAGCGCATCGGCGAGCGACTGCGCCGTGCCGGCGCCCGAGCCGGTGGCGTACAGGCGCGCGGCCGCGCGCACGAGCGCGGCGGGCACGCCGGTCTCGCGCTCGAACGCCTCGGGCGAGTTCTCGGGGCGGGCGACGAAGTCGCGCCATTGCGCCACGCTCCGGTCGTCGCAGCGCTCGGCCACGTAGGCCGCGTCGTCCAGGCCCTCGGTGACGATCACGTGCGCCAGCGACGTGACCACGGCCACGTTGGTGCCCGGGCGCAGCTGCAGGTGGAAGTCCGCCTTGACGTGCGCGCCGGCCACCAGGTCGATGCGGCGCGGGTCGACGACGATGAGCTTCGCACCCTGGCGCAGGCGGCGCTTCATGCGCGACGCGAACACGGGGTGCGCCTCGCTCGGGTTGGCGCCGATCACCATGATGACGTCGGCCTGGGCCACCGACTTGAAGGTCTGCGTGCCGGCCGAGGTGCCGTAGGTCTGGCCCAGGCCGTAGCCGGTGGGCGAGTGACAGACGCGGGCGCAGGTGTCGACGTTGTTGTTGCCGAACGCCGCGCGCACCAGCTTCTGCACGAGGTAGGTCTCCTCGTTGGTGCAGCGCGAGGACGTGATGCCGCCGATGGAGTCGCGGCCATGGGTGGCCTGCAGGCGCTTGAACTCGGACGCCGCGTGGCCGATGGCCTCGTCCCACGACACCTCGCGCCACGGGTCGGTGATCTTCGCCCGGATCATGGGCTTCGTGACGCGATCCTTGTGCGTGGCGTAGCCCCAGGCGAAGCGGCCCTTGACGCACGAGTGCCCCTCGTTGGCCTTGCCGTCCTTCCACGGGGTCATGCGGATGACCTCGGTGCCCTTGACCTCGGCCTTGAAGCCGCAGCCCACGCCGCAGTAGGCGCAGGTGGTGGTCACGCTCTTGGTAGGCATGCCCATCGCGATGACGGTCTTTTCCTGCAGCGTGGCGGTGGGGCAGGCGTTGACGCAGGCCCCGCAGCTGACGCATTCGCTCTCCATGAACGGCTCGTCCATGCCGGCCGACACCCGCGAGTCGAAGCCGCGACCCGAGATCGTGAGCGCGAAGGTGCCCTGCGTCTCCTCGCAGGCGCGCACGCAGCGGTTGCAGACGATGCACTTGCTGGCGTCGTAGGTGAAGTACGGGTTGGACTCGTCCTTCTTCGCGTCGAGGTGGTTGGCGCCCCGGTAGCCGTAGCGCACCTCGCGCAGGCCGACCGCGCCGGCCATGTCCTGCAGCTCGCAGTCGCCGTTGGCGCTGCAGGTCAGGCAGTCCAGCGGGTGGTCGGAGATGTAGAGCTCCATCACGCCCTTGCGCAGCTTGGCCAGCTTCGGGCTCTGCGTGCGCACCGACATGCCCGCCTCCACCGGCGTGGTGCACGACGCGGGCGTACCGCGGCGACCGTCGATCTCGACCAGGCACAGCCGGCACGAGCCGAACGGCTCGAGGCTGTCGGTGGCGCACAGCTTGGGCACCTGGATGCCGGCGTCGATGGCGGCGCGCATGACCGAGGTGCCGGCCGGGGCGCTGACCTCGATGCCGTCGATGGTCAGCGTGACCGCCTGCGTCGACTCGCTGGCGGGCGTGCCGCGGTCCACGTCGGGGAAGGGGTCGTTCAGGCTCAGCATCAGGGCTCTCCCGCCGCGCGCCTGCGCGGCAAGCCGAAGTCTTCAGGGTAATGATCCAGGGCAGACAACACCGGGAACGGGGTCATGCCGCCCATCGCGCACAGGCTGCCGGCCACCATCGTGTCGCACAGGTCGCGCAGCAGCTGCTCCTGGGCACCCTTGAGCGAGACCGGCGCCGCCACCAGGCGTTCCACCACCTCCGCGCCACGCGTGGAGCCGATGCGGCACGGCGTGCACTTGCCGCAGGACTCGAACGCGCAGAACTCGAACGCGTAGCGCGCCAGCCCGGCCAGGTCGGCGGTGTCGTCGTGCACGACGATGCCGCCGTGACCCACCGTGGCGCCGACGGCCGCGTAGGCCTCGTAGTCGATGGCCAGGTCCCACTGCGACTCGGGCACGTAGGCGCCCAGCGGGCCGCCCATCTGCACCGCCTTGATGGGACGGCCCGAACGCGAGCCGCCGCCGAAGTCGTGGAGCAGTTCGCGCAGCGTGATGCCGAATGGCACCTCCACCAGGCCGCCCTGGCGGATGTTGCCGGCCAGCTGGAACGGCAGCGTGCCGCGCGAGCGGCCGGCGCCGAACGCGTGGTAGGCCTGCGCGCCGTCGGACAGGATGCGCGGCACGCTGGCCAGCGTGATGAGGTTGTTGATGACCGTCGGCCAGCCGAACAGGCCGTGCAGGGCGGGCAGCGGCGGCTTGGCGCGCACGATGCCGCGCCGGCCCTCGATGCTCTCGAGCATCGCGGTCTCCTCGCCGCAGACGTAGGACCCGGCGCCGCGGCGCACGTCGAGCCGGAACGCCGGCCCGTGGCCGCGCAGCGCGGCGCCGATGTGGCCGGCCGCCGTCGCGCGGGCCACGGCCTCGCGCAACGCGGCCTCGCCGTGCGGGTATTCGGAGCGGATGTAGACCACGCCGTAGGTGGCGCCGACCGCGAACGCGGCGATGGCCATGCCCTCGATCAGCGTGTACGGGTCGCCCTCGAGCAGCATGCGGTCGGAGAAGGTGCCGGAGTCGCCCTCGTCGGCGTTGCAGACCACGGCCTTGCGCGCGCCTTCGGCGGCGGCGACCGTCTTCCACTTGATGCCCGCAGGGAACGCGGCGCCGCCGCGCCCGCGCAGGCCCGACTCGATGACCTCGCCGACGACCGCGCCGGGCGTCATCGCCAGGGCCTTGTCCAGGCCGGCCCAGCCGCCGTGCGCGGCGTAGTCGTCCAGCGACAGCGGATCGGCCAGGCCGACGCGCGCGAAGGTGACGCGTTCCTGCCGGGCCAGCCACGGCAGCGCCTCGGTCGGGCCCAGGTGGAGCGCATGCGCGGCGAGCGCCGCAGGCAGGCCCGACTGGGCCGTCGCGTCGTCGAGGAGTCCGCGCGCGACCAGTTCGGCGACGTCGCTCGCCTGCACCGGCCCGAACGCGACGCGGCCGGCCGGCGTCGCCACCTCCAGCAGCGGCTCCAGCCACAGCATGCCGCGCGAGCCGTTGCGCACCAGCGCCAGCGGGCGGCCGCGCTCGGCCGCGAGCGCGGCCAGGGCGGCAGCGGCCTCGTCGGCGCCGGCGGCCAGGGCGGCGGCGTCGCGCGGGATCCAGACGGTGGGGGAGCTCATGAGGCGGCGCTTCCGAAACGGGCCGTCCAGTCGTCGACCGTGGCGGCGGACACCCGCGCGCACAGGCGATCGTCGACCAGGGCAGCGGGCCCGGTGGCGCACAGCCCCAGGCAGTAGGTGGGTTCCAGCGTGACCGCGCCGTCGGCGCGCGTCTGCCCGGCGGCACAGGCGAGCCGGGCGCTGGCGTGGGCCATCACGGCGACCGCGCCGTTGGCCCGGCAGGCCTCGGCCTGGCAGATCTGCACCACGTGGCGGCCCGCGGGGGCGCTGCGGAAGTGGTGGTAGTAGGTGATGACGCCGTGCACCTCGGCGCGCGACAGGTTCAGCGCACTGGCGATCTCGGGGACGAGCGGCGGCGGCACGAAGCCCAGCGCGTCCTGGAGGTGGTGGAGGACGGGCAGCAGGGCGCTCGCGCTGCCGGCCGGCACGTCGGCCGGCGTGTCCGGCAGGTGGAGCGCGAGGGCCTGCGCCAACAGCGCGCGCTCCTGCTCCGACGCCGCGGGGCCCGAAGGCCCGCGCGGTGCGGGGCCGCGGGGCATGCCCCGCAGGTCGTCAGTTGAAGAATTTCGAGACACTGGCCAGCGTCATCCAGACGCCCCATGCAAGCGGAAGGCCGACGGCGGCCCAGGCCAGCGCCACGGTGACCGGGCTGCTCGCCGCCGCGCTCGCCGCCACGCCGGTGCCGGTGACCGCGCTGGCCACGGCACGCTCATGGGCGAGGCGACGCTCCTCGGCCAGTTCCTCGTCGGTCATGAAGTACTTGGCCGCGACCGGCCGGATCAGCAGGTTGGCGAGCAGGCCCACCGCGAGGAAGCCGACCAGGATGTACATCGTCTGGTTGTACACCTGCTCGCGCGGGATGCCCAGGCCGAGCTGGTAGTCGCGCATGTAGTTGACGACGACCGGGCCCAGGATGCCGGCGGTGGCCCAGGCGGTGAGCAGGCGGCCGTGGATGGCGCCCACCATCTGCGTGCCGAACAGGTCGGACAGGTAGGCCGGCACCGTGGCGAAGCCGCCGCCGTACATCGACAGGATGATGCAGGCCGCGCCGACGAACGCCAGCTTCGAGCCGGCGGCCGCACTGCTGGGCAGGCTGGCGTACAGCAGTCCGCCGAGCACGAAGAACACCACGTAGGTCGCCTTGCGGCCGATCTTGTCGGAGATGCTGGCCCAGAAGAAACGGCCGCCGATGTTGAACAGGCTCAGCAGCGCTGCGAAGCCGGCCGCCACCGCGGCGATCTGCGCCAGCTCGGGCTTGGCGAGCTCGCCGAACTTCTTGTCCAGGCCGATCAGGTGGCCGCCGAAGATCTCCTGCAGCATCGGGCTGGCCAGGCCGATCACGCCGATGCCGGCCGACACGTTCATCGTCAGCACCAGCCAGACCAGCCAGAACTGCGGGATGCCCCAGATGCGCTTCACGTGAACGTGGCCGCGGGTGATCATCACGTTGCCGTGGTCGGCCGCCGGCGGCGTCCAGCCTTCGGGCTTCCAGCCGGTGGCGGGAATGCGGTAGCCGAACGCGCCGCCCATCATGAAGACGAAGTAGACCGCGGCCATGACCAGCAGCGTCTGCAGGACGCCGGTGCCGCCGTCGGCGCTGAAGTTGGCCATCAGCTTGGTGGCCAGCGGGGAGCCGATCATCGCGCCGCCGCCGAAGCCCATGATGGCCATGCCGGTGGCCATGCCGCGGCG